>CAWJAE010000009.1:0-638547 GCA_963840765.1 uncultured Alphaproteobacteria bacterium
GCGGCGGGCAGCAATGGCCTTCTAGTCTTCGGTGGCCTTTTCTTCCGTTGTTTCTTCGTCAGCGAAAGACTTGCCAGCCTTCTTCATTTCATTCTGCAAAGCATTCCAGATGCCGTTGAATTCAGCATCCACCAATTTGCTTGGCAGTTCGAACGAGTATTGCTTGTCGAGCGCGTCCGAGAACGTCACGCTTCATCTTCATCGACGTCATGCGACCGAATTCGCGTTCAAGGCCAGACTTCACCATGTCGCGCAATTTGCCAACATCTTCAAAGCCAACCTTCTTGGCGAATTCTTCATCAATGGCGGCAACCTTTGGGGCTTCAACGCCTGTAACCTTGGTGGCGAATACTGCAGCTTTGCCAGCGAGATTTGCAGCGCCATAGTTTTCAGGGAAGGACACACTCACGGTCACATCTTCGCCCGTTTTTTTGCCAACGAGTTGTTCTTCAAAGCCGGGGATGAATTGGTTGGAACCAAGTTCCAATGGAATATCTTCGCCCTTGCCGCCGTCAAATTCAACGCCGTCAATAGAGCCAACAAATGAAATCGTCACACGGTCGCCAGTGGCCGATGCGCCCTCTTTGGTTTCCCATGATTTGTATTGCGAGGCCAAACGGGCCACGGCTTCATCGATGTGGGCGTCAGACGCTTCAACAACATGCTTGGTCAATGAAAGACCCGAAGCATCTTGCAGTTCGAATGTCGGGATCACTTCAGCTTCAACCGAGAAGGACAAGATCGCCCTTGCCTTCAATGACAGCGTTCACTTCGCCTTCGGCTTCTGGCAGTTTCACTTCGGGTTGGTAAGCTGGCTTCAAATTGCGATCAGCGAACACCGAGCGGGCTTGCTCATCAACCGTTTCCTGCACCACTTCGGCCATAACCGATTTGCCATACATGCGCTTCAGATGGTCAACCGGAACCTTGCCAGGGCGGAAACCCTTGATCTGGGCTTTGCCGGCCATGTCTTTCAACTTGGCATTGGCTTTTGCCGAAAGGTCAGCAGCGGCAATGGTCACTTGGAAGCCGCGCTTCAGGCCGGAATTTGTTGTTTCTGTAACTTGCATGGTTCTCGCTCACACTTAGAATTTTAACACCCGATCAGATGGAGCATGGTGCGGGCGGAGGGACTTGAACCCCCACGAGTTTCCTCACAAGAACCTAAATCTTGCGTGTCTGCCAATTTCACCACGCCCGCACATGTTCCTTAAGGCTTTGAGGGCCAATCGGGTTTGGGTCGAGGCGGGCTATAGCAGAGGGGTTAGTGGCTTCCAAGTGCCAAATCACGGGCGGGCGCGATTAAGATTTTCCCATGCGGAGGCACCAATTCCGCCGATAATGAGGGCGGCACCCAGCCACACCTGCCATGGGTAGGTTTCGCCGAAATAAAGCGCCCCAATGGCAAGGCTGATGGCGGCAGCCACATAGCCGATTTGGCTGAGGTAAGTGGGGCCGCTGATCTTTTGCAGGCGGAAGAACAGCCCCACATTCAAAAGGGCTGCCAGCCATTGGGCCAGCGTGAGGCCGAGGTGATCAAGCACGGGCCAGAAACTCCCACCATGCCAAATCGCCAAGGCCACGAAAATGGGAACAACCGACAGATTGACGACGACAGCGACTTGGAGCGGCGTGGCACCGTCTGGCCATTTGGCGGTGCGGTACACATTGCCGATGGCAAGAGAGCAGGGCACGAGTAACGCCAATAAAAGCCATTGTGGTGCTTCCGGCAAGCAAGTGAACTGCGGCCCGCGACCACGATGACGGCGCCGATAAAACCAACCGCCACGGCCACAAGCAATGGCGCATTGGGTGGGCGCACCCGCAAAGCCAGAGACAGTGTTGCCGTAACAACGGGGGAGAGCGCAAACATCAACCCCGCAAAGCCACTGCCAATAGAGGGAATAGCGAACAGCAAAATGCTGCTGGGAATGAGATTGGCCGTTACACCGCCAATAAGGCCATAGCGCCAGAGGGCAGGGCTTTTCCAAAACGGTCCTTGCCGCGCTGCAAACCACCACAACACCGTGCAAGGCAAAAACGCAATCATGGCCGCCCACACAAAAGGGTCAATGCCCGCCAGCAAAGCGGCCTTGGCCAAAGGCGTGATCATGGCAAGGCCCGTGCCCGTGCCGAGAAGCAGGAACAGCGGATTGTTGAGAAGCTTATTCACGCCCCAACTCGGCAATCAAATCTTCGGCGATGATGGTCTCGCGATTGGTTCTGTTGGCGGCCTCACCATGCAGCCAAACGCCAGCACAGGCAGCACCATAAGGGTCCATGCCTTGCGCCAATAATCCCGTGACAATGCCCGCCAACACATCACCACTTCCCGCTGTCGCCAGTTTTGGTGGGGCATTGGTGTTGACGTAGGCAAAGCCGGTGGGGTTGGCGATGACCGTGTCAGAGCCTTTGTAAATGATGATGGCACCACTGCGTTTGGCGGCTTCTTGCGCCTGTTCAATTTTGCTGCCGCTCAGCGTTCCAAACAATCGCGCAAATTCACCACCATGGGGCGTCATCACAACGGCGCGATCAGGCTTGGCTTTGATGGCGGCAAAAAGTTCTTCCGGCGCGTCAGCAAAAACCGAAAGCGCATCCGCATCCAGCACCACGGGAATGCCCGACTTCAACATGCGGAGAACAGCTTTGCGCGTGGCGTCATTCACACCAGCAGCAGGGCCAATGCACAAGGCGGTGATGCGCTTGTCCTCCAGTATTTCACGCAAACCATCTGCGGGCTTGAGCATGATCGAGGTAAGGTGATGGGCATGAACACGCAAGGCATCCGGCGCACCAATAATCGTCGTCAACCCCGCACCACTGCGCGCCGCCGCCAATGCAGCAAGACGTGCGGCCCCCGTGTTCAATTCCGGGCCGGACCAGATGACAGCATGGCCGCGATGGAATTTGTGCAATTCAAACCGCTGGTTCAAATCTGGCAAGCTGGGTTTTGCATTTTCATAAATGCGAATGGGCAGCTCGTCCGCCACATCATCAGCAATGCCAATATCAGCAACAACAATCTCACCACACAAGCGCCGCCCGGGTTGCAACACGTGTGCAGGTTTTTTGCGAAAAAATGTGACGGTGAGATTTGCAATCACTGAACATCCGCGTGGTTGACCCGTCAGACCATCAACACCCGAAGGCACGTCAATCGAAACAACAGGCACGCCTGCGCCATGAATGCCATCGGCCAAATGTCCGGGAAAATCCTTGTTGAGGCCCGCACCATAAATCGCATCGACAATCAAACGATGCCCCGATTTGCCGCCGTGGTTTTTTTCAAATGCAGCAAACGTGCCAACAGCACCTTTCCACTTCGCCGCCATTTTGGCCGCATCACCTTTAAGGGCTTTGCGCTCACCCACCAGATAAACCCGCACCGGCCATTTCTTTGCCGCCAACAAACGCGCCACCACAAAACCATCACCGCCATTATTGCCGGGCCCGCAGATCACAGCGACAGCACATTTCTTGAACCGCGCGAGGATGGCATCAACCACCGCACGGCCCGCATTCTCCATCAATTTCAAAGAGGAAATGCCACGCGCCACGGCAATCGCGTCAGCGGCATACATCTGTTCAGGCGTCAAAATCTCAAAGCTCATGCCGCAACACTGCCATGAAATGTCACGGCGTCCAAATCTCTCTCGCCATCCCTAAGCGCTCGGGAATGAGCAGAGGTTGGATTGAATTAGCGGCTAAATTCCAAGAAAGAAGAAATGCACTGCACACCCTCTACCCCGTCATCCCCACGAAAGTGGGGATCCAGACTTGCAACAGGTGACAACTGCCGAAAGTCTGGTTTCCCGCGTGCGCGGGAATGACGAGGAGGTTGGAGTGATTTGGCGATCCGATTAGAAAAAGGGAAACGTCCCCTTTGTTTTCTCAGAACTGTGCTGCATCTAGTTATTTGATTTGGAAAGTCTCAAGTAATTTTTGCTCAAGCCATACAGCAATTATGCAGAAAGGGAACGAACCAAACAGGACAACAAGATATATCTCTTATTGGTTGCAAACACTGCATATCGCCAGATTAGATCCTTCAACGAAAGTGAAGTGCTTCGGACAAAACAGATACATCAATATGCCTGCGACTGGCCCAAAGAACCATAACGCTGACAACTTGACGGGTTCAATTCCACGGCTGGCGGGTCAATTTTGCAGTTCAAGAAAAATGGCGAAACAAAACTTGCGACCATTTGAATAGAGTAAATTAATCAATACAGTGTTGGCACCCAAGATGAAACAATTGGCATCCTACATGTTTCGATTGTTCTGAATAAGATACGAATGCACTGCTCTCGAAAAGGGGCACCATTTGAATTTGGTCAGTACCAAACAAGGTAGTGCTCATGAATTACTGCAGGGCTCGATAAGAAGTACTTGATGCGGGTTAGTAAAATAGCAATGCCCCCAAACACAAACGCAAATTCAGAGACAATAATAAACGTCGACGTTTTATAGGTTGTTCTTGATGCTAACAGCATTGGCATGCCTTCAAATCTTCAATTTTCGACGAAACTGAGAAGCTGATCCATATAAGGAAAGAAAGGTGAAAAAGCAAGGTGGCGCGGGCTTCCCTTTTCGAAGTGGCGGAAGCCCAACCTGCCGCCTCATCCTCTTGGTCCCATTGATCACGCATCCAATTCTCTTCCCCCATCCCGCAACACTGCCATGAAACTTCGCCTCTTCCAATCGCGCAACATTATTGCGTATAAGCCCGCCTCATGGATAAGCACGGCAACCCTGATACCATTGACTGGAAAATTCTGCGTGAGCTTCAGCGCGAGGGCAGGGTGACCAATGTTGAGTTGGCGGATCGGGTGGGGCTGTCGCCGCCGCCCACCTTGCGCCGCGTGCAGGCATTGGAAGAAGCGGGTTACATTACCGGTTATCGTGCGCAGTTGGACCGCAGCAAGTTGGACTATGGCGTAAAGCTTTTCGCCACCATCGGCCTTAAAAGCCAAGCCCAATCTGAAATGGCGGATTTTGAACGCCGTGCCAAAACCTGGCCCATCGTGCGCGAATGCTATGCCGTTTCAGGTGCCGCTGACTTCATGTTGGTGTGCGTGGCGCGCGATTTGAATGCCATGCAGGCCTTCGTGACGGGGGCACTTTCAAAAGCGCCCAATGTGGACAGTGTGAAAACTTCGCTGATTTTGCACGTCGCCAAAGACGAGCCCGAAGTGCCTTTGCCATGAAAGTTGCAACATCGAATTCGCATTGGACCTCGCTCACATCCGCTGCAACGGCAGCTGTGGTGGTGGGGTTTGCATCCACCATTTTGGTGTGCATGGAAGGTGCCCGCGCGGTTGGCGCAACACCCGCCCAACAGGCGTCAATGGCGGCGGCCTTGTGTTTTGCCATGGCGGCGACGTCGTTCATTTTGGCCTATCGTTATAAGCAGCCCATCATGGTGGCATGGTCCACACCGGGCTCGGCTCTGATGGCCACAAGCGCCATGGCGGTAACGTTTCCCGAAGCGGTGGGCGCATTTATTTTCGCAGCCTTGCTGATGATTTTAACATCACTGATCAGACCCTTGGCAATGGCCATCAGCAAAATGCCTTCGGCCATTGCGGCGGCATTATTGGCGGGCGTGTTGTTGCGCTTCGTGTTGGGTGTGCCTTTGTCGGCTGTGGAAATGCCCGTGTTCGTGGTGCCGCTCATCATCGCATTTTTTGCGTTGCGCATGTTGGTGCCCATGTACACCGTGCCGGTAATTGTGCTGTTGGGTTTGGTGTTTGCAGGTTTAAGCGGAACATTTGCCGGGCCTGTTCACGTTGGCGTTACGCCGCTCGAATTTGTGATGCCGCAATGGAATGTGCAGGTGTTGATTGGTTTGGGGCTGCCGCTTTATCTCGTCACCATGGCGTCGCAAAATATTCCGGGCTTTGCCGTGTTGAAGGCCCACGGCTATCAACCGCCCGTGACGGCCTGTTTGGCTGTGACGGGTATTGGCAGTTTATTGTCAGCCCCCTTTGGTTCCCACGCTGTCAACATGGCGGCGATTACGGCAGCACTTGTGGCCGGGCCTGATGCGCACCCGGACCCGAAGCAACGCTGGAAAATGATTTATCCCTACACGGCTGCTTTATGTGATTTTTGGCCTTGCAGCAGGAACCTTCGTGTCGTTGCTGGGTGCCATGCCCAAGCCCTTGGTAGTGGCCATTGCAGGCTTGGCGCTGTTCTCACCATTGATGAGCGGCATCACCGCCATGGTCAAAGAACAAAAAAATATTGAAGCCGCCATGGTGACCTTTTTAGTCACCGCCTCCGGCATTACATTGTGGGGCGTCGGTGCGGCCTTCTGGGGCTTGCTGGCAGGACTTGTTGTTTGGTTTTCCATGAGGGCCGTAAAGCGTTGAAATCGTCTGAAACAGATATTCTTGTAATTCCCGGTTATGAAGGCTCAGGCCCAGCGCACTGGCAATCGCGCATGGTGGGCAAACTTTCAACGGCCCGCTTTGTCGAGCAGCCCGATTGGTTGCACCCTTCGCGCGAATTGGCCGTGAAGCAGATCGTAGACGCTGTTGAAACCGCCACGCGCCCTGTGGTGTTTGTGCCCCATTCGCTTGGCAACTTGCTTGTTGCCCATGCCATGCCTGTGTTGGCAAAGCGCGGAATTGCAGACCGTGTGAAAGGCGCTTTTTTCGTTGCAGTTCCATCGGCAACATCGCTCTCAAATTTTAGGACGCTCGATCCGTCTTTCGAAGATATTCCGAGAGATCCCATGCATTTTCCATCCGTTTTGGTGGCCAGCAGCAATGACCCCTTCGCCACACTGGAAGAAGCCGCTGATATTTCATCGGCTTGGGGTGCAAAGCTGATTGAAGCTGGTGAAGCAAGGTCACATCAACACAGCATCTGGCCACGGCCCTTGGCCAGAAGGCATGATGCGTTTTGCAGGTTATTTGTCGAAGTTGTGAGTTTGACCAGCCGCCAAAGTTGTGCAATTTATACTTGCATCGAATATATCAATGACTGGGGAACTTATGAAAAAATATCACATTGCCGCTGCGATTTTCGCAACTCTTGCCCTTGTGGTTTCAGTTCCAGCTGAAGCCAAGAAAGCCACGGGCGGAAAGGGCAAGGGGCTTTATTGCCAACAGGGCGGGCAGAACGTTTTCATTCCCGCTTCGCAGCTTCCCGCAAAATCCCGCAAGAATTTGGTCAAAGGACAAAAAGGCACCGTCAACATTGCCGGTTTCGGCCCTGTGGCTTGCGTTGTTTATTGAGGAGTTGAGTTCGGGTTTAATTACCCGAACACAACCTTTTCAATTTCATAGGACTTGCCGCCGCCCGGCGTGTTGACTTCAACACTGTCGCCCTGCTTTTTGCCGATGAGCGCGCGCGAGATGGGTGACGAGATTGAAATGCGGCCCTTTTTCACGTCGGCTTCCATGTCGCCAACGATTTGATAAACCACTTTCGCGTCGGTTTCTTCGTCGATCAACGTAACCTTGGCCCCGAACATAACGGTGTCGCCTGAAAGCTTGGACACGTCGATGACTTCGGCGCGGGAAATCTTGTCTTCGAGCTCAGCCACGCGGGTTTCGTTCCAGCCCTGGGCTTCCTTGGCGGCGTGATATTCGGCGTTTTCAGATAGGTCGCCATGGGCGCGTGCTTCTTCGATGGCACGGATGATGCGCGGGCGCTCAACCGATTTTAAGTTTCTCACCTCGTCAACCATGGCGTTATAGCCAAATTCGGTCATCGGTACTCGTTCCATCGTCGTTTCGTCCAATTTGGCAGCGCTTTACCGACCCGATTCAGGGCATAAAAAACCAATGCCTGTTCAAGAAAACACCCGGCTCAAGGGAGGCAAATCCCAGCCGGGTATTGCCTAATGTGGCCTAGAATGGGTGATTTTGCAAGGGGTAGGTGGTGGCCCTACGACTTAGGAGTTGAACGCCCGTAATGTCTGTTCTGCCAAAACATTTGTGAGGTGGGCTGGCGCATCCCGACCGCGCAGCATCAGAAATTTGATAACGGGAAGCTCAGGCAAGCCTTCATGGGGCTCAACCAACCTGATACCTTGCGGCAGTTTGCTGCCCTCCAATGTTGCTGTTACCGCGAGGCCAGCAGCGACACCTGCCAATAGCCCGGCTGTCGATATTGAGGTAGCAACAATATGATAGTTTCGATTTGCCCGCTCCAACGCACGCACGGCCATGCCGCGCCACACACATTCTGTGAGCCAAGCTGGTCGAAATGGGCAAACTTGCAGACCTACCATGATGGGGAGTGGATTGCTTATATGCTGCTGGTGTTCTTCAGAAGTAGCCCAGCGCAAATTGCATGACCAAATTTCTTCGGCTGGCCATTGCCGTGGCGCGAGATCTGTTTCGAGCAAAACAAGATCGAGACCCCCATTTTGCAACTGCTGCGCAAGCTCGCATGAACTTGCAGTAGTCACGTGCACTTCTCCGGTTGGCTCTACCCCTGCGAAACCTTTCAAGATGGAGGACAGGAAACGCTCGGCCAACTCATCGGAAATGCCTAAGCGGATACTGACTTGTGTAGGTTTTGCCTTAAGCGTGCTCATGACGTCATCGTTCAGGGCTAGCAGTTCTTTTGCCCGGCCCAACAAAGACTGGCCAAAAGGGCTCAATTCCACGTGGCCACCCTTGCCGCGTGTCAGCACGGCTTGGCCCAGCACGCCTTCAAGCTTCTGCATTTGTAAGGTGATGGCAGACTGCGTGCGCCCCACGCGTTCTGCGGCACGGGTAAAGCTTTTCTCTTCCGCGATGATGACGAAGCTGCGGAGCAAGTCCAAGTCAAAGGCGAGTGGCAGAGCCATGGTCATGAGAATTACTCATTCACTGGATTTGTGCAACTCGTTTCCATGTCCAGCCGAGTGGATGCAGTGTGGGGCATCAACAAGGAGAATTGCGATGAAACACTTCACATCAACGCATCATTTCGGTTCAGACATTCGACAATTCATCGGAAGCTTTCATTTCGATAATTTGCTGCGCAGTGGGCACGGCCAACACGAACTCAACGCACATCTGCGCCACGACATCGGTGATGATGACGTGCGTCCTGCTGTGGAACCTGCCACTTCTGCAACAACGGGCTGCTTCAAGCCAACTCACTCGACGCCATGATTTTACGCGCATTCTGAAAATTTTTTCAATCTACAACAGGAGAATGATCATGAAAAAATATGTAATCGAACGTGCCTTGCCGGGTGTTGGCGGAATGTCAGCCGCCGAGCTTTGTGGCGCTGCTGCCAAGTCAAACGAAGCCCTTGCCCAAATTGGCAAGGATGTGCAGTGGGTTGAATCCTATGTCGCGGCTGACCAGACCTATTGCGTCTATCTCGCTAAAGATGAGGCAACCATCCGTCGACACGCCGAACTGTCAGGCTTTCCCGCCACGCGTATCCAGGAAGTGAAAACCATGATTGATCCAACGACGGCAACGATGGTTTAAAATTAATCCTGGCAGTCCTGCTCTCAACCCGGACGATAGACCCGTTTGGCTTCTGGGTCGTCTATGTCGTAGGGAATGGACTGCAGTTCGTCCCACAGGGCGTCCGGGATATTGAAGTTGGCCCAGTCAATTGTCTGCTGCACGCGTTCTGGCGAAGACACACCGCAGATCGTAGAGGCCACCAAGGCTGAGCGCATTGAAAATTGCAATGCCGCAGCCCCCATGGGTACGCCATGCTGGGCGCACAAGGCTTCAATGGCATTGGCGCGAGATTTGATGTCGTCACCCGCCGGCATGTAAGCGAACAGTGGGGCTTTTGAAGCGCCCTTGGCCAAAATGCCACTGGCATAGGGTGCTGCATTGATCACTGCGATATTGCGGGATTTTGCCAATTCAAACATTTCGATACCGTGCCGGTTCAACAGTGTGAAACGGTTGTGGCTGATGATGGCGTCAAAGTCATAATCGCGCATCAATGGCATCATCACGTCTGTGCGACCTGCGGCAAGGCCAACGGCTTTGCACAATCCTTGTTCCTTCATGCGAAAGAGTGCGTCTAGAGCACCGCCCTTTTTGGTCACGTCGTTGAGGTCGGAGGCATATTCCGGATCATGCAGGTGCAACAGGTGAATGGAGCCACGCCAAGAGCCTTCAAGCTTTCCTCAAGTGACTGTTGCGCCCGATCACCATCAAACGATTGCGTGTCCATGTTGCGATCAAGTTTTGAGGAAATGACAAAGCCTTTGGGCAAACCGCCGCGGGCGCGAATGGCATCACCAATGCGTTTTTCACTTTCGCCCAAGCCATAGTTGCGTGAGGTATCGAGAAACGGAATGGGGCCATCGAAAATTGCATCCAGCGTGGCGCGGGCACGCTCTTCACCGACGCTGTAGCCATAGGTGTCGGGCATGTCGCCCAGAGCAGTGGTGCCAAAGCAAATGGCAGGAATGGTCAGGCCCGAACGGTGAAAGCGTCACAGTCTGTTATGCTGCTGCGACATGGGACATCTCCTTGGCGTGTGGTGTTACTTAAAATAATCCTGCAACGGCCGCACCTGTAATTGCATCTGCTTTTTGTGCGGCAATGGCTTTGGTGGCGCTGATATGATGCCGGGCAGCGTCGTATAGTAGGGCACCTTTTGCATCACTGCGGTTTGGCGGATGGATTTTGAATCGGATTCTGACGAGCGGGTTTCCGTGGTGTTGAGCACCAATTGAATGTCGCCATTCTTGATCGCATCGACAACATGCGGGCGGCCTTCCAAGACCTTGTTGATCTTGGTCGAAGGCACGCCTTTGCTTTCAAAGAATGCGTGGTTGCCGCCTGTGGCCTTGATGGTAGAAGCCGAGTTCAACCAGTTTCTTGATCGACGGCAAGAGCTTTGGCGCGGTCAGATTCTTTCACCGACACAAACACTGTGCCTGACTTTGGAATGCGCATGCCTGCACCCAACTGGGCTTTGGCGAAGGCCATGTCATAGGTCTTGTCGAGGCCCATGACTTCGCCTGTGGAGCGCATTTCAGGCCCCAACAAAACGTCCACACCGGGGAAGCGGTTGAAAGGGAAAACTGCTTCTTTTACAGCAACATGCTGCAACTTCTTTGTCTTCAACTTGAAGTCTGCAAGCTTCTCGCCTGCCATCACACGGGCGGCGATTTTCGCTACAGGTTCGCCAATAACTTTGGCCACAAATGGCACAGTGCGGGAGGCGCGCGGGTTGACTTCGAGGATGTAAACCACATCGTCCTTCACCGCGAATTGCACATTCATCAGGCCCACAACATTGAGTGCGAGGGCGAGTTTTTTGGATTGCGCTTCAAGCTCGGCGATGATGGCGGGCTTCAACGAATAGGGCGGCAGTGAACAAGCGCTAGTCACCAGAGTGAATGCCTGCTTCTTCGATGTGCTCCATGACGCCAGCGATGAACACGTCTTTGCCATCGCAAATGCAATCCACGTCAACTTCAATGGCGTTCGACAAATATGAGTCGATCAACACAGGCGAGTCACCCGACACCACAACGGCTTCGGTGATGTAGCGTTGCAGCTGCACATCGTCGCGCACGATTTCCATGGCGCGGCCACCGAGAACGTAGGATCGGACGAATGACCACGGGGAAGCCAATTTTCTTGGCGATCTTTTTGGCTTCGGCGCCGGAATAAGCGATGCCATTTTCAGGCTGGCGCAATTTGATTTTGCGCACGAGCTTTGAGAAGCGGTCACGGTCTTCGGCCAAGTCGATGGCATCTGGTGTGGTGCCCAAAATGGGTACGCCAGCATCTTCCAAGGCTTGCGCCAATTTCAACGGTGTTTGCCCGCCGAACTGCACGATCACACCATGCAATGTGCCTTTGCGCTTTTCGGCGTGGATGATTTCGAGAACGTCTTCTACCGTCAGCGGTTCAAAGTACAAGCGATCCGAGGTGTCATAGTCGGTGGACACGGTTTCTGGATTGCAGTTGACCATGATCGATTCATAACCAGCGTCATGCAGCGCAAAACAGGCGTGGCAACAGCAATAGTCAAACTCAATGCCTTGGCCGATGCGGTTTGGCCCGCCGCCGAGGATGATGACTTTTTTCTTGTCGGAGACCTGCGCTTCGTTGCCATGTGAACCGGCGAGACCAGTTTCATAGGTCGAATACATATAAGCCGTTGGCGATGCGAATTCGGCAGCACACGTGTCGATGCGCTTGAATACCGGGCGCACCTTCAGCTTGCGGCGATGGGCGGAAACGCGGGCTTCCTTGATGCGCACCAATTCGCCCAAGCGCTTGTCGGAAAAGCCCATGGCTTTCAGCTTGCGCATGTTCACTGCGTCATTGGGCAGGCCCTTTTCGCGGATGGTTGTCTTCCATCTTCACCAGTTCTTCAATCTGGCGCAGGAACCAAGGTTCGTATTTGCAGCTTTCATAGATCTGCTGCAACGGTTGCACCATGGCGGAAGGCTTGCGCGATTTTCAGCAAGCGGTCTGGCGTGGCTAAACCCAGGGCCGCGCGAATGGCATTTTTGTCGTCACCTTCGCCAATGCCGGGAATGGCGATTTCATTCATGCCGCTGAGGCCGGTTTCAAGGCCGCGCAAAGCTTTTTGGAATGACTCCTGGAAGGTCCGGCCAATGGCCATGACTTCACCAACCGATTTCATCGCTGTGCCGAGATAAGGCTGTGCACCGGGGAATTTTTCAAAGGTGAAGCGCGGAATTTTGGTGACGACATAGTCAATCGTCGGCTCAAACGAGGCGGGCATGGTGCCGCCCGTAATGTCGTTGCCCAATTCATCGAGCGTATAACCCACAGCCAATTTCGCTGCGATTTTGGCAATCGGGAAGCCTGTGGCTTTTGAGGCAAGTGCGGACGAGCGCGACACGCGCGGGTTCATTTCGATGACGACCAAGCGGCCATCAACCGGGTTCACCGCGAACTGCACGTTGGAGCCGCCCGTTTCAATGCCAATTTCACGCAGCACCGCAATCGAGGCATTGCGCATGATTTGATATTCTTTGTCGGTCAGCGTCAGGGCAGGGGCCACGGTGATCGAGTCGCCCGTGTGCACGCCCATGGGGTCGATGTTTTCGATGGAGCAAATGATGATGCAATTGTCAGCGGTGTCGCGCACCACTTCCATTTCATATTCTTTCCAACCGAGCACCGACTCTTCGATCAGCACTTCGGCAGTGGGTGAAGCGTCGAGGCCGGTTTCCACGATGTCGAAAAATTCGTCGCGGTTATAGGCAATGCCGCCGCCGGTGCCGCCCAAGTGTGAAAGACGGGCGAATGATGCAGGGAAGGCCAATGGCCAACATGCCTTCGTAAGCTTCGACCATGGCGCGGTCGCGATATTTTTTCTGGCGCTCGGGTTCAGCGTCAGCCCATTTCTTTTCGAAGGCTTCAACGTCAGTCGGCTTCGGCTTTCAGCTTGGCGTAAAGTTCTTTGTCAGTGTCTTTGTCCACCGAGGCATTGGCAAGGTGCGAGCGCGGTGATTTCCAAGCCGATTTTGGTCATGGCATCGCGGAACAATTCGCGGTCTTCGGCCTTGTCGATGGCTTCGGCCTTGGCGCCAATCAGCTCGACATTGTATTTTTCGAGAATGCCCATTTTGTTGAGCGAAAGCGCCGTGTTCAGCGCCGTCTGCCCGCCCATGGTGGGCAGAATCGCGTCGGGGCGTTCTTTTTCAATGATCTTGGCCACCACTTCCGGGGTGATGGGCTCGATGTAAGTGGCGTCCGCCAAGTCCGGATCGGTCATGATCGTGGCCGGATTGGAGTTGACGAGGATGACGCGATAACCCTCTTCTTTCAACGCCTTGCAGGCTTGTGTTCCGGAGTAATCAAATTCGCAAGCTTGGCCGATCACAATAGGCCCCGCCCCGATGATGAGGATGGATTTAATATCTGTACGTTTTGGCATGTGGGATCCCGATTTGGGGTGTCCTAGCGGAAGCGGAGCGCGATTCCAACCCCGTTTCCACAGCTACGTTTTTCTCCCTCACGCAGAGCGTGGGGGAGTACCCGAAGGGGGAGGGGGTGTCGGGGCAAGCGTTTTGCCAGTCATTCAGCCCCAACACCCCCTCCCGGCTGCGCCGTACTCCCCCGTCGCTTCGCGCCAAGGGAGAAAAGGAAATTGGCGTTTAATCTTTTGTACGTTATATTGTACGTTACAGTCATGCGCATCACCTCATCAACAGATCTCCGTAACAACCTCGCCAAATATCTGGATCAAGTGCACGAGGACCACACGCCCGTCATCATAACCCGTGACGGAGGCAAGCCTTCTGCTGTCATCATGTCGTTTGAAGATTACACGGCCCACGAAGAAACGATGTATCTGTTGCGCAACCCCAATAACGCAAAGGACTTGCTCGACTCCGTTGCAGAGCTTGATGCAGGCAAAGGAACCAAGCGGACGCTGGCGAAGTGAAAATCACGTTTTCTGAAAATGCTTGGACAAGTTATTTGTATTGGCAACAGCAAGACAAAAAATTTCTGAAAAAACTCAATGCACTGATTGAAAAAGTAACGCGGACACCCTTCGAAGGCACAGGCAAACCCGAACACCTAAAACACGATCTCGCCGGATGGTGGTCCCGCCGGATTACAGATGAACATCGACTGGTGTATCGTGTGAAGGATGGCGGGATGGAAATTGCGCAATGCAGGTTTCAATATTGATTTCGAAAGTTAAATCAATTTCCTTGATGAGGTTATAAACGGTGGCAGAGCTCAAATAACATAGTGCCTCCACAGGTATTATTTTGCTGCAAACGGATTCACCACCCGCAACTCCAGTCCTGCAAAATCCTTCACATTCCGCGTCACCAGCACTGCTCCACTCGCCATTGCAGTCGCGGCCATAATTGCAGTCCGTCACTGTCAATACCCGGCCTTTGTTTTTCTCATACGCCCGCAACTGCCCCGCCGTTTCGGCAATTTCCATAGTGACTGGAATTGCCCGTGCGCCGAAGCGTCCGCGCATGGCGGCCAGAAATGAAGTGAGTTGGATCTTCTTTTCTTGCGCCGCTGTTTCAACGCCAAAACTCAATTCGTGAAACAACATCGTGCTCACCAAGATACGGGGTGTGTTTGCGAGGAATATTTCAACGCCAGCGTCTGATCTTTTACGAGCGAGTTCCGAAAGCACATTGGTGTCGATCAGAAAGTCGTCGGAAATCGCCGAACTCATTCGAAAATGTTGCCGTTGCGGTCATCGCTGCGCACAGGCAACGAAATGCCAGCGTCCAGCTTTGCGGTCTGTCGCAACAACCAAGCGCCATCGTGGTCAGCCATCTTTGCTTCATAATCTTCCATGGAAACCACAACGCAAGATGCTTGTGTGCCGATAACTTGCGGCTCCCCTGCACGGGCGCGACGCAGGATTTCAGAGAGATGAGATTTGGCGTTGACGATTCACCACATGTGACGAACCTCGTTTGTAGTCTAGACTAGTCCATATTTAAATGTCGTCAACCCGCAGCAGCATCCACTGGCATATAACACTTGATCCGTTTAAACGCCTCGCAAGCTTCTCCTTCGCACACTCCATCCGAATCCAATATCCGTGCCGATGCAGCAGGCTCCCGCGCGAACAGAATGCTCTCGGCAAACCCCTCTTTTTTACAAAAGGCATCGGCAGCGATTTTTCCGCATGATGTTCCATCTGCCAAGCAGGTGCCGAAACGTTCGTTACTTTGCGATGGGAACGAATAGCTGCGCGTTGCGGCTTGCGTCTCGGTTGCGGCCAGCAGCAGCACGATGAGGGCGAAGGTTTTCATTTCTTAACTCCAGAAGTAACAGCGTGGCAGTCCAGACCCTATGAGGGGGCTATTTCAGGCCCAGACCGCACACGCTGCATTTCGCCCCCTTGAGAGGCGAAACCGAAAATTTCAAACGGCGATGCAGCGCGACGTGGCGCAGGCATCAACCACCACTTTGCCCTTGAATGGCCAGTGCGAATTTTTGTGGATGATTGTGACGTTTGTATTCACAACCATGGGAAGCGGGGATGACGCGCCAGCGAATGCACCAGCCGACAGAAACATGGCGGCCAAGGCTGCTGAGAGTGTCAGGGTTTTCAAAGTCTTTGTCATGATGCTCTCCCGATTGTGGGGTATGCGTTGAACTTGAGAACAACCTAGGACGGCATGCTGGAACCCGCGCTGAATGCGGCGTTCATATTGGGTTTAGATTGTCGCCTGTTTCGACAAAGAAAAACCCCGGTGCTTTGAACACCGGGGTGGAGTTGGGGCAGTCTGGGAGGATCGCTTTGCAGGGGATCGGGGCTGCCCAAAATGTAGAAGTGGAAACCGGGGCCAAAGAACAATCGTCTGGCGAGGGGGCGGGAAACAGATCAACAATTCCCGGCCCCGGCTTTTAACGTCTCACCGCCGTCCCGGCAGTAAAACGTAACTGAAAATCAGGTGTTTTGCGGTGTGTCTGAACAATCTTCCACGCCGCAAGGCTGGATGACCAATTCACCGTCGATGGGCCAGAACTGGTTCTTTTCAACAACCGTCGTGCGTGCTGGATCAACGACATTTGCCGGATTGATTGAAGCAACGGCGGTGGCAGCGGAACCGACAACTGCGAGTACGAAGAGTGTGTAGCGGACCATTTGTTTGTTTCCCTCTGTGTAAACTGTTCGTCTGAACTTGAAGCCACATTAGGTGGGCCAACGGGAATGCAGGCTGAATGTGCCGTTCATATTCGGTTTAGAAACTCATGTTTTTGGCTGTTTATGACAATGAGTTCTGCTTTGATGGCGAAAAAAGGAACCGCCCCATGGCAAAACCACTGCATTGGAAGTCCGCCGCCAAACTGGCCAAGGGTTATAAAAGTAAGAAATTTACCCCCGTGGACGTGGCCAAGGCCTGCCTCGCTCAGGTTTACAAGCACGATGCTGCGCTTAACGCTGTGTGCCATCTCGACGAAAAAACCACCCTCGCCATGGCGGAAACATCTGCCAAGCGCTGGAAAGCTGGAAAGCCTTTAAGCCCGCTGGATGGTGTGCCCGTACTCATTAAAGACCTGTTGTTGATAAAGGGCTGGCCAACCTTGCGCGGCTCTAAAACCATCGATCGCGAAGGCGACTGGTCGGTGGATGCACCAAGCGTGGCACGGCTGCGCGAGTCGGGCGCGGTGTTTGTTGGCCTAACGACGACACCGGAATTTGGCTGGAAGGGCGTAACCGATAGTCCGTTGACAGGGATTACGCGCAATCCGTGGAACCCAGCTTTGACGCCGGGGGGCTCGTCTGGCGGCTCATCAGCTGCACTTGCGGCAGGTTATGCACCCTTGGCCTTAGGCACGGATGGCGGAGGTTCGATTCGTATTCCCGCTGCATTCACCGGAACCTTCGGTTTGAAACCATCATTCGGGCGCGTGCCGGCTTGGCCACTCTCGCCCTTTGGCACTGTTGCGCATATCGGCCCTATGACGCGGACCGTCGAAGATGCCGCCATCATGATGAACGCCATCACTCAACCAGACAACCGCGACTGGTTTTCATTGCCCTATGACGACACTGACTATGCATACAAATTGAAGCGCAAGCTCAAAGGCCTGCGTGTGGCTTACTCGGCAACGCTGGGCTATGTGAATGTGGACCCCGAGATTGCTGCTTTGGTGAAGCAGGCGGTTTGCATGTTGCAAAAACTGGGCGCAGAAGTCACGGAAATCGATCCGGGTTTTGCTGATCCCGCACCGATTTTCCGCACTTTGTGGTGGTCCGGCGCGCGGTCATTGTTGGCGCATTTGCCTGATGATAAAAAGCAACTGCTGGACCCGGCTCTGGCTGATGTTGTGGAACAAGCAGCTTCGATTACGGCGGAAGATTTGATGACGGCCACAGCCGCACGCGGGATACTGGGTTCAGACATGCGGTTGTTCATGCAAGACTATGATGTGCTGGTAACGCCAACTCTGCCAATTGTTGCCTTCGAAGCGGGAAAACTGCAGCCCGATGACCCTGATGCGCAAGGCAAATGGGTCAATTGGACACCGTTCACTTATCCTTTCAATCTTACGCAACAACCGGCCGCTTCCGTGCCCTGTGGCTTCACTCAAAGTGGCTTGCCTGCAGGACTCCAAGTAGTCGGTCGCATGTTTGAGGATCGGCAAGTGCTGCGCGTGTGCGCGGCCTATGAAGGGGAAACGCAGTTCCACAAACAGCATCCCAAGGGATTTTGAAATTTTCGCAATGCAATGCCGCATCGTCGGTTTTGCAACTGGACAATGGATCAATGCTTGCTAAATCAACAGTCACGGCGGACGGGCCAAGCCCCGCGCCACAGCAAGAGCAAAGGAAGCGGCCCATGAAGAAGTTTTTGATTTCAGCATCAGTATTATGCGCAACATCAGGTGCCGCGTCGGCCCACCCGGGCGAACATGTATTGACGGTTCTGCAAAGCGTTGCCCATGTGCTGACGGAGCCTGATCACTTGGCCATGATTTTGGGCGCAGTGGCCATTGTGGGTGTGCTGCTTTACAAGCGTGGCCGCCGCGCGGCTTGAACAGCCCCGCCCACAGTTATGATCTCATCATCCTCGGTGCAGGTGCCGCAGGTTTAATGTGCGCCATGACGGCGGGGGCTAAAGGCTCCCGCGTGTTGGTGTTGGACCACAACACCCAAGCTGGTTCTAAAATTTTGATATCGGGTGGTGGGCGCTGCAACTTCACCAACTCTGGAACAACCGCACAAAATTTCCTCTCGGCCAATCCACATTTTTGTCGCTCAGCCTTGTCGCGCTATACGCCGCGAGATTTTTTAAACCTTGTTGAAAAACACAAGATTGCGTGGCATGAAAAAACGCTTGGCCAATTGTTTTGTGATGGCTCTGCCCGCCAGATCGTGGCCATGCTTATGGCGGAGTGTGCAAGCGTCGATGTGGACGTTCGATTAGGCGTAAAGATCACCGATGTGCGCAAGTCTGATCGGTTTGTGGTTGAAGCCTCGGTAGGAACATTCGAAGCGCAAAAACTGGTGCTGGCCACGGGCAGTCTTTCAATCCCGAAAATGGGAGCGACGGGCTTCTCGCTGGAGGTCGCAAAAAAATTTGGCCTTAACATCGTCACGCCAAAACCAGGCCTCGTGCCGCTCCATGCGCCTACCGATGCATTGCCTTTTTATGCAGCACTTTCAGGGGTATCCCTGAAAGCCCTCGCGCAGAATGGTAAGATCAAGTTCACCGAAAGTATTCTGTTCACGCATCGTGGCCTTTCTGGTCCTGCAATCTTGCAAGTATCTTCTTACTTGGAAAAAGGCGACGCTTTGGTGTTGGATTTGGCGCCCGACGTGGACGTGTTGGGCCACCTCAAATTGCGCAAGCATGAACGACCCAAAGCCGAACTCAAAACCATTCTGAGCGAGATCATTCCGCAGCGTTTGGCCGCTGCTTTGGTGAGCGAAAAAACCATGGCCCAAGTGAGCATGGAAGAGATGCAAAACTTGCACAATCGCTTGCGCAATTGGTCGTTGGTTCCAAATGGCAATGAGGGTTACCCCAAGGCCGAAGTTACCGTGGGCGGCATCGACACCAACGCGCTTTCATCCAAGACCATGGAAGCAAAATCCGTACAGGGATTATATGCCATAGGCGAGGCCGTGGATGTGACAGGTTGGTTGGGTGGCTATAATTTCCAATGGGCGTGGGCCAGCGGCTTCGTCGCCGGACAGGCTTAACCAGTAATTGAAATCAACTTGCGCTGCGTATCGGTTTTGACGGAAGGCGAAGCGATCGCTTCTCCGCGCGGACCAGACAGCACACGTGACGCTGGGAAATAGCAAATCACTTCCGTACCTTTGCCAACTTCCGAAACAATATCCAAACTGCCTCCGTGAATTTCCAGCAAGCCTTTCACGATGGGCAATCCGAGGCCTGCACCCTCAATGGCAAGCTTTGTAGCGTGGGCCCCGCGTGAGAAGGCCTTGAGCAATTGTTGTTGCTCAGATTTTGGTATACCAGGGCCATTGTCGATCACCGACACGGCCATGCGTCCGTCAGCAAGCAACAGCGCTTTCATTTTGACTACACCATTCTCTGGCGTGAACTTTACTGCATTGGTGAGTAGATTGATGGCGACTTGATTCATGCCGCGATAATCACACAAAAGTTTTGGCAAGTTGGAAGGTACATCAAAACTTACCTTGATGGATTTTTCCGTTGCCCGCGCAACCAACATGTTTTTAGCATGCTCTAAGCAATCCAAAACATGGGTTGGCTCTTCCTGAATGTCGCGGCGGCCAGCTTCGATGCGGGACAAATCTAGAATATCATTGATCAACGTCAACAAATAGCGCCCCGACGTGTGGATGTCGCCAGCGTAGTCTTTGTATGCAGCGTTCTGCATTGGGCCGAACAATTCGCTTTCCAGAACTTCCGAGAATCCGAGGATAGCATTCAGAGGTGTGCGCAACTCATGGCTCATATTGGCAAGGAATGCTGACTTGGCACGATTTGCGTCTTCAGCGCTGCGACGTTCGTCTTCGGCGCGTTCTTTTTCCACACGCAATGCTTCTATCAGTTGATCTTTTTGCGCACGGAATATCAAACGTTCGCGGGCCGTGTCTTGCAATTGCCGGGACACGAACAGGAAAAACACTTCCAGCATGATGATGAGGCCGGCAAGCGCGTAATAAATCATCTGGCCTTCAGCAACACAGCGCAGCGCCATGCCAATGGAAATAACGCCGGTACCCGCAACCAGAACAGGCATGAAATTCGCAACCACGAGCAGCCGAACAACACTGACCGACATGATGGCTGCAAACAAGAAGGTGCGTTGCAGGTTGTCGGCATGCGGCCAGAAAAAGAATAGTGGCATTACCCAGAACATGCCTTGGAAAAGTTCGGACGCCGAAATCATGCCTACCCAGTCGGATTGTTCGGTGCGCGAGCGACTTTGCAGGAAATAGCGATTGCACAAATAGAGTTGAACCGTGTGGCAGCCCATGGCCCCCACAAGCCAAGCCATGACGGTGGGAGCGGCAACCCAATTCAGCGCGATCATACCCATCAGCATGGTCAGGATCGGCATAATGGGGGCGAGGTTCATCTGGTTGCGAAGGAATGCCTCCAGCAGGTCGCCTTGCCATTCTGCCACATCTGGCGTTGGGGCATCTGCCTTTGGCTTGCGGCCAAACATGAAAGGCTTACGTCGCTCTGCGACATGAAAGTTGTGGCGTGAAAGCTCAGATTGTATTGCGTCGGTCATAGCCCAAAATCCCAATTCAGTAGATTGTGATAGCAGGCAAAGGCTAAAATCAGCTTCAGGGACTCCTTAAAAATTGAGACAACTTGTGGCCAATGACCGTAATATCTATATGCGCTGGAAACAAAGGACCAACCATGGCAACGCTGACTGCAGATATAATCCGGGATGAACTGAAGCGCATTGCTGCACCAGACGGGCGCGGCAACATTGTATCGGCAGGTCTACTGTCGGACATCGCCATCAATGGTGGTGAGGTGATGTTTGCGCTGAATGCTTCCCCGCAGCACATGAAAGCCATGGAGCAATTGCGCGACGTGGTTGAAAGTGCGGTAAAAGCCATTCCAGGCGTTACCCGCGCTTTAGTTGCTCTGACGGCTGAAAAGGCGCCCAGCTCGGCAGCTCCGACTGCGCCTCAACGGGGCGGTGCGGTTGAGGGGGTTAAACACATCATCGCCGTGGCTTCAGGCAAGGGTGGTGTAGGCAAATCCACAACAGCCATAAATCTGGCGCTGGGTTTGGCTACGCTGGGTTTGAAAGTGGCGGTGTTGGATGCTGATATTTATGGCCCCTCCATGCCCAAGCTTTTTGGTTTGACGGGAAAGCCACTTGTATCCGACAAGGCTGGAAAGCGCATGAAACCAATGTCGCGCTATGGTTTGGAAGTCGCGTCCATCGGGTTTTTGGTCGACGAAGACACCCCGATGATTTGGCGCGGCCCCATGGTGATGAGCGCTTTGACCCAGCTTCTCCGCGAAGTTGAATGGTCTGAAACCGATGTCATGGTGGTGGATATGCCGCCCGGCACGGGGGACGCGCAATTGACCTTAGCACAAAACACACCCCTTTCAGGCGCCGTCATTGTTTCAACACCGCAGGACTTGGCTTTGATTGACGCCCGCAAAGGTTTGAACATGTTCAAGAAAACGTCAGTGCCAATCCTCGGCATTGTCGAAAACATGAGTTATTTCAACTGCACGAACTGTGGCGACGCGCCATGACATTTTTGGCCACGGAGGGGCAAAAGCTGAGGCTGAACGCTTGGGCGTTCCGTTCTTGGGCGAAGTGCCGCTGGATATGGAAGTGCGTATCAGGTCAGATCGGGGAGAGCCTATTGTGGCCACCTTGCCAGAATCGCAACATGCCGCAATCTATCGCACATCGCCGCCCAAGTGTGGGCTACACTGTCGTCCGGCACAATGAGCCGCCCGGCCCCTCGAATTGTAAACGAAGGGTAAACGGTTTTCGCCGCGTTAGGAATGTGTTAGCCTTATCAAGGATATGAAAGGGCTGAATCGGAGGGGAATCCATGTCTAAGCTTATGTCTGTCCTTGGCATCATGTTGTTAGCTATTGGTGCGGCACTGGCCCTTGTCGGGTTGGTGAACCCCGCACAAATGCAAGTGTATGGTTTGACCATGGACACTGCCGCCATATTATTGACAGGCGGTATACTATCTGTCGGTC
Source organism: uncultured Alphaproteobacteria bacterium (assembly GCA_963840765.1). Classification (GTDB taxonomy): domain Bacteria; phylum Pseudomonadota; class Alphaproteobacteria; order Rhizobiales; family Aestuariivirgaceae; genus Aestuariivirga. The sequence goes on from CAWJAE010000009.1 coordinate 22,623, forward strand.
TGGGTGGTGTCATCGGCGCGCTGCAAAACGGTGTTCCCGCAATTGCCACGATTGAAGATACCTTGCATGTTGAAGAGCCAACACCTGCATTCGTCGCTCCCGTGATTGCGCCAACTGTCGAAGCCACTGTTACCGAAGAAGCACCTGAGCCCGTCGCTGAGGAACAGCCTCGCGTGCGTTTCAATCCGTTCACCCGCAAATTAGGTGGCGTTGCAGCAAGTGCGGCAACTGCAACTGCCGTCGTTGCCTCCGTAACCGAAACCGTAGCAGCGCCTGCAAAGTCCGCTGTGGACGATACAATTGCAGCCCTTGAACAAGCAAAGGCTGACATCGCAAACGCCATCGGCGGCGTTGCCACCATCACCGAAGAACACGTTGAAGCGGTCGTTGAAGAAGTGGATGAGGTGGAAGAAGTTGTTAACGTTGCTGAAGAAGAAGCTGTGGCCGAAGATGAAGCCTTAGCGGACGGCGAACTCTATGTGCTCGAAGAACGTGAAATTCGGGGCCGCCCCGCGCGCATCCTGTCAGACCACACGGTTGAAGCCGAAACCGATGAAGGTTGGATGCGGTTTGAAAATCTGGAGCATCTCAATGAATATCTGGATGCTATGGGCGAACCTGCGTAATTCAAAATATCAAGAATGAAAAAGGCCGTTCAGCAGAACGGCCTTTTTCATTTGGTTCGTTGCCCGGTGTTCAACATTTTTATGTCGCCTGCATCATCTCCTTGGGCGCCAAAATCCAACAATTCATCCATGAACATGGCGAGCAATTCAGTACGGGACGAAACGCCAGCTTTACGGAATATAGCGCTCAACTGTGCTTTTATCGTGCCCTGCTGTGTATGGCGCATTTCCGCAATACGGCAAATGCTAAGGCCACGTACCGTTAGAAGCGCGACATCAATTTCAGATTTCGAAAGTCCCCAGGTTGCAAAGAGATCTTGCAACACGGCATCAAATTCTTGGCGTAGGCGCACCAGCTGTTCTTCATCGCGTTCTGCGCGCCGCCGTAGCATTTGCATATGAGAGTACGCAAAAATGGCACCCATGCCCAACAGGAGCGTCGCAATTCCTTCAATTGCAATATGCAAGGCGTTAATGTGTGAAAAGGGCATTTGAAACGCTGCAATGGCTTCTGCCCCGACATCAAACGCCAAAATGGTTCCGCAAAACAGGCAGGTAAAGAACAAAAAGGCTTGCCCGCCATGGCTTGGCAGCGCCTTCTGCTGCTTTTGCGTTGGCGCACCAAGCCGCTTTGGCCGTGTGAAAGAACCTGTTTCTGCCGTGGTCATGGTCTGAGTATCACCATACTTTCGCTTATTGCCATAAACTAAAATGCAAGAACTGCGAAAATCGCACATGAATTTGCCTTTTCAGCGCGAATGCCTTCTTGCGCTTGTCAGGTATTTGTCAGCAGAAATACAGCGGCACAAAAAAACATGGGGCCTCGGCAAATTGAGGTTTGGGAAACAACACAATGAAAAAAAACAAAATCGGTATTGTGATAGCCTTGGCAGGTGCGCTGGTAATGCAGGCATCACCTGTCACTTTTGGGGAAGATGCAAAATCTGAGTACGACGGCAAGACGGCAGCACAGGACTTTGCGCATGGTCAGCCCACTGTACCCTCAGAAGCTTGGATGCGATCTGCAGGTGGTCGCATTTATGACAATTGGTGGGACGCCCTTGATCGTGAAGAACCAAAATCAACCAATCCGGCCTACCCAACGGCAGTGAATAAAAAAGTAACTGGCGCTGACACTTGGCGCTGCAAAGAATGCCATGCTTGGGATTATCAGGGCAAGGACGGGATTTACGCCAAGGGTGGACATTTCACAGGGATCAGCGGCATCCGCGGAGCGGAAGGAAAACCGCTTGAAGATTTAATGGGTGTGTTCCGCGACAAAAACCACCCCTACACAAAAGAAATGATCAACGACGAAGAACTGAAACGACTGGCCGTATTCGTAAGTCGTGGGCAAGTCGATATGCGAACCTTCCTCGACTACAGCAAGCGCAAGGTCAATGCGGGTAACGTTGAACATGGTCGTGAAATTTTCCAAACAACCTGCGCTGCTTGCCACGGCTTTGACGGTCGCGCGCTGGATTGGGGTGCTTCTCCTGAACACAACTATGTAGGTACGGAAGCCGTCGAAGTTCCAGACGAGGTAATGCATAAGATATTGAACGCCCACACTGGCGTTCAGATGATCAATCTGCGTGCATTCCCATTCGAGAATGCAATTGACGTGATTGCTTATGCAGCAACATTGCCGTTGGATCCTCCACCAGAATAAGGACCGGGAGCTAAGCCTTGCGCGGCATCAACTCATAGGGGTGCTTCCATCCCTTGATGTCGCGCAAGCGATCCAGCCAGTTTTGCACGTGGGCAAACTGGTTGAGGTCAAACGGCAATTCGTCGCCGTAATACAAATATCCACATAATGAAAAATCAGCGATGGTCGGGCGCTTGCCGAGCACATAGGTTGATTGCGTCAGGTGCGTGTCTAACACCTTAAGTGCTCCCAAAGTGCGCGCCCGCAGCCATTCCGTCACGGGTGTTTCACCGGTTTTGGCCAGACTGATCATGTAGCGCAGCGAACCTACCGACGACGAAAGCTTGTGATTGTCAAATAGCATCCAGCGCATGATTTCGCGTCGTTCATCATCGCTTTTTGGGCCGAATTTCCGGGCATGCTCGGCAAGGTAATCGAGAATGACACCTGATTGTGTGAGGCGCTTTTCACCGTGTAACAACACCGGCGCTTCGCCCATGACATTTACGCCTTTACGATAATTGTCCGTTTTGGTTTCGCCGTTGAAAAAATCTACGAAACGTGGCTTCCAATTCAGCTCTGCTGCTTGCAGCATAAAAGCTACTTTAAATGAGTGGCCCGACTCGCCAAAGCAATACAATTCAAAATCCGCCATTCCGTTCCCCTCGGTTCAGCGATTTACTATCTCACATCTAGCACACTGGTGCGCGCATGGCGAACAACATCAGATGCAAGTGAGCCTTTCAGCAACCGCTGGGTGCGACTTCGCCCTTCATCTGTGACGGCAATAAGGCGATAGAGACTTCCGCGCTCAACGATTTCCTGCAATGGGTCGCCTACAGCGGTTTTGGTTTCCAACACCTCGATCTTCATGGCCTTCAGCAATGCCTTGGCATTGGCTACCGCTTCTTCAGCTGCTGGGCGCGCAGCTTCGTCAGGTGCGGCCGAAAACAAGGTGATGGGCTCACCTGTCATATGCGCCAGCACAGCAGCGCGGCGCACAGCCTGCATGGCGCGCGATGAACCGTCAGTACAAATAAACATGCCCTTACGATCCAGGCTGTTGCGGGCTACCAACACCGAGCAGACGGCCATTGTCGCAACGTTTTGAACAATTCCTGTTCCGAAAAATGATTTGAATTCACTGCGCCAGCGCGAAGGCTCACCAATGATCATCAAATTATAGGGGCCAAGTTCGTACTGGTCGAGAATGCCGCTGACCACATCAGGTGCGGTTTTCAATTTCAGAACGACATTACGGCCATGAGGTTCTTTATATTCAACCTTGGTATCGCCTGCTGCATCGCCCCACGCATTTTCATGGGCTCCGCTGGCGCTCCAACTTTCAGCATCAATGCCTTCGGACTTTAGAATATCCAACGAACGCTTGAGGTGTTTGACGCCAGGTAGTTCAAAGCCTGCTTCCATCATGTTTTGTCGTGCCAGCCGCACCTGCAAACCGCCGGAATGCAAGCCTTGGTCGATAGGGCGCACAAACAGATTGATGATGTCGCAATATTCCGTCACGGCAAAGCGCGCGGCAAAGCGCACGCAAATGTCAGACTCTTCACTGCCATTCACGCAGGCCAGAATGCGGAAGCGGTTACGCCGTTGCGCACGAAGATTGGACAGCGTCTTGGTGACTGCGGCCTCTTGCCGGTCTGAAAGTTGCGTACGCTGAAAAAAGCTGAACAGGCCCATGGCGACAATCCTATTGCAACAACGGCCAGTAGAAAAGTGACATCATCATGATCAACATGAGCGACACAATGGTCATGCGCCAACCTGAACGCATAAAGTCAGAGGCCTTTAAATAGCCCGATGCATAAATGATGGTGAAAGCGGGGTGGGCCGCCGCTGTGATATAGGCAAAGGCCGAAGAGATGGCAGTCACGAACCCGATGTTTAAAGGATCAGCACCTGAAACGCTGGCAGCTTGCAACACCACAGGCCCCAAAACGGCCACAGCGGCACCTGCAGTCATTGTATTGGTTACGAATGTGGTTAGCAGCGCCACAGCTAAAGCTAAACCTGCACCCTGGCCAAGGCCAAGAGGAGCGAGGCCATTGATGAAAGTGCGCGCCAACCACTCAGCTGCGCCCGTATCCTTCATTTGAAGACCCAACGAAATGGCCGCAGCGTAAAGCAGCACCACCCCCCAGTTCACACCACTGTTAATGTCTTCCCAACGCACCAGTCCAGCCACCAGAAACGCGATTGCGCCACCAATTGCAACAATGCCAAGTCCAAGCTGCTCCGAAAACATAATCCAGCCAATGATGGTTGCAATGAAAAGCGCAATTGACGACCAACCACGCGGGCCCAGTGGTCCATCCATTTCCACTTGCGTGCGCAACCTTGCAACAGCGCGCGATAAATCGCGTTGTTCAGGCTTGAAAGTCCAGAACAAAAGCGCCGTGACGATGGGCAATTGCAGCAGGAACATGGGGTAGGCGTAAAGCATCCATGTCAGGTAATCCATCAAGTAGCGGCGGGTTTCGGGATTGCCGGGATCGAAGAAAAAGTCTTTCCAATAGCCAATCATGATGGCGTTGCGGGCACCACCCGAAGGTGTGCCGATGCCGGCAATGGCGCAGCCGTAAGAAATGGAAAGCAACAATACTGCCGCGAGGTTTTTAACCTTGGCCCCATCCTGTGAGGTGAGACTGATCAACGTCACACCCACAGGTAACATCATGGCGGCCACTGTGTGTTCACCAATGAATGATGCAAGTACGCCGCATACCGCCGTAATGCCAAAGCTGATCCAGAACACGCTGGTGCCCGTGAAGCGCACAATCGTTAGTGCAATGCGCTTGTCTAATCGTTGCTTCACCACGGCAACGGCCAACATCAAAGATCCCATGATGAACAACACGGAATCCGTCATAAGGCTGGCGGCAACCTTATTGGAATCAAGGCCAAGAAAAATGACTTGCCCCACAACAATCATCAGCGCCACCGAGGGCAGGGGCACCGGCTCGGTGATGAACATGATCGTAGCCATGAAAGACATGACCAACACAATTTGCCCCTCATGCGTTAGGCCAGCAGGCGTGGGTGCGCCCATCAACGACAAACCCAATATCATAGTGATAATGAACCAGCGCCGCTTCCACACCAGTGCCAGATCCACATTGTCCAAAAGCAAGCGGAAGCGTTGATAGCCACGCCGCCGGATGCGCTGCAACCGCGAGCGCGGCTCGTGCGCTAATAGGCTGTCTCTTGCAAGATTGAATGGTGTTGGCGTATTGGCAGTCATGCGCTTTGCCCAAATGCGTGGTGTTGCGCTAGGCTTTGCCCGAACCATAGGGATTCGCAAGCGTGGCATTCGACATAAAACCAGTATTGGCCGCCATAGATGCTGATTTGAACGCAAGCCTTGGCAGGTTGGGCGAATTGCTGGGCTTTGCCTCCGTGGGAACCGATCCCGCCTTTCAGGTTGATTGCCAGAAAGCGGCGGACTGGTTGACAGCTTATTTTGGTAGTTTGGGCTTTAACGCGCGGCAACACCCAACCACAGGCCAACCAGTTGTCATTGCCCAATACGCGCCACCAAAGCCAAATTCCCAAATTCCACATATCCTGTTTTATGGTCACTACGATGTGCAGCCAGTTGACCCGTTGAACCTTTGGTACAGCCCGCCTTTTGAGCCGCGCCGGGGAAAAAGCAGAACCGGCAAGGATTGCATCTTTGCCCGTGGAGCAGCCGACGACAAGGGCCAACTGATGACCTTCATCGAAGCCAGCCGCGCGTGGTTGGCAGTGCACGGTGAACTGCCGTTTCGTCTGACAATTTTGATTGAGGGAGACGAGGAGGGCGACGCCACACATATTGAGCGCTTCGTCGCCGCCAACAAGCAACTGTTGAAAGCTGACGTGGTGCTGATTTGCGACACGGTTATGTGGGACGAAAAGCGCCCTGCAATTGTCACGTCGCTGCGCGGTTGCGTGTCCGACGAAATTGAAATCACGGGCCCGAAACTGGATTTGCATTCAGGCTATTTTGGCGGTGCCGCTATGAACCCCTTGCGGGTGCTGTCGGGGCTATTAGGCCGCATGTTTGACGCCAATGGCAAAATTACAATTCCGGGGTTTTATGACGGCGTTAAAAAGCCAAGTGCAAAAGAAAAGGCAGGCTTGGCCCAGTTGAAGTTTGATGGGCGCCGCTTTTTGAAATCGGTAGGGCTTAAAACTTTGGCCGGTGAAAAAGAATTTACAGCCCTCGAACAATTATGGTTGCGGCCCACCGCCGAAATCAATGGGATTTGGGGCGGTTACATGGGCCCCGGCGGAAAAACCGTCATTCCATCTAAGGCCAATGCTAAACTCACATTCCGCATCGTCGCAGGGCAAAAGCCGCAAAGCGTGTTGAAGGCTTTTCGTGCCTATGTGCGCAAAGCCTTGCCTGCTGGTTTCAAAGTCAAGTTCGCAGACAAGTATGAAACGTCACGCGCCATTGCCGTGGCGAATGACAGCCCGTGGATTGCCACCGCCCAACGCGCCATTGATGCCGAATGGGGCTGCCAAGCGGTGATCGTGGGTGATGGATGCTCAATTCCGGTGGTGGAAAGTTTCAAAAACCATCTGGGCCTCGACAGCTTATTGATAGGCTGGGGCCAACAAGACGACGACATCCACAGTCCGAACGAAAAATACAATATCGAATCCTATCACCGTGGCACACGAAGTTTCGCCCGTTTGATTGGTGAGATTTATGCTTCCACCCCGACCACGCTATCCCGACAAAATGCGGAATCTTCTTGATATGGAGTTGTTATGAATATCACCCCCGTCCTTGCTGATGCTGACGCGCACCTTGATCAGAACATCGCGCGCTTGTTTGACTTTTTGCGTATTCCCTCGCTATCGGCGGATCCGGCCTACAAACCACATATTATCAAGGCGGCGAATTGGATTTGCGCTGAGTTGAAAGCCTTGGGCTGTGATGCTTCGGTGCGCGAAACGCCGGGCTGCCCCATGGTGGTGGCGCATTACTCACCGCCCAACGCCACCGCGAAAACACCTCATGCGCTGTTTTACGGGCACTACGACGTGCAGCCAGCTGACCCGTTGGCGATGTGGGCGTCACCGCCCTTCGAACCCGTGCGCAAGAAAGACAAAGACGGCGTTGAGCGCATGTATGGACGCGGCACCGCCGACGATAAGGGCCAGTTGATGACCTTTGTAGAAGCGGCACGCAGCTATATCCGCGTGCATGGCCAATTGCCCATCAAGGCCACATTCTTGATTGAAGGCGAAGAAGAGTCGGGCTCGCCTTCGCTGGTGCCGTTCCTGAAAGCCAATGCAAAGGAATTGAAATGCGATATCGCATTCATTTGTGACTCCAACATGTGGGATGCGAAAACTCCAGCCATCACTACAAGGCTGCGCGGACTGGTGCACGAAGAAGTCACGGTCAAAGGCCCCTCAATTGATTTGCACTCCGGCATGTATGGCGGCCCCGCCATGAACCCCATCCGCGCCCTCACGAAATTGATTGCCAGCTTGCATGACAAAAACGGAAAAGTGATCATTCCCGGATTTTATGAAGGCGTTTCAGAACTGCCTGCGTCCACAAAAAAGCAGTGGCAGAGCTTGAAATTCTCTGAAAAGAAATTTTTAGGCGAAGTGGGCTTGAAGGTGGCGGCTGGTGAAAAAGGCAAATCCGTACTCGAACAAATCTGGGCGCGGCCGACGGCAGAAGTAAATGGCATGTGGGGCGGCTATTTGGGTGCCGGCACCAAAACCGTTTTACCTTCGGAAGCCCATGCCAAATTTACTTTCCGCTTGGTGAGCAAACAAAAGCCAGAAAAAGTGTTGAAGGCGTTTCAGGCTTTCGCCAAGGCCAATATGGTGGGTGATGCGAAAATCAGCTTCTCTGGCAAGGGTGGCGGAAGCCCCGCGTCCGAAGTGGCGGAAGATAATCCCTACATCCAAAAATCCGCACGCGCCTTGAAGGACGAATGGAAACGCGACACGGTGTTGATGGGGTCCGGCGGGTCGATTCCTATCGTGCGCTATTTCAAGGACGTGTTGAAGATGGATTCAGTGCTTGTAGGCTTTGGTCTGAACGATGACGCCATTCACAGCCCCAATGAAAAATACAACGTATCATCATTCGCGCAAGGCATTCGTTCGTGGATCCGCATCATGGACGCAATGGCAAAATGAGTTTTGATCCTGTCGCTGCCCTTAACACCTATCACGCCGCATTGGACGCCCATGACGTTGATCGTGTGGAAACCTTGATGGCTGAAAACGCTACCTACGAATCCGCTGCCATCGGCGTGGTGCGAGGTCGCGACGCCATCACATCGGCCATGCGCAAATATTTTGCGGCCCACGCTGACCACCATGCATGGGATGATCACGTTGAAATGATCGACGCAAAATCCGCCCGCGCGGTTTGGCAATTGACGGCAACGCATAATGACAGCGGCGAAAAATATCATCGTCGTGGTCAGGAAGAGTTGACCTTTGACGATGAAGGCAAAGTGTTGCGCGTTGTCGTGGTCGATGAAGTTTAGCCCGTTCTATTTGCCATAGTGCTTAACATGCGCTGGCATCTCCACGCCCGCCATCAAGCGCGGACAAGGCACGGGCACCCCAACTTGTGTGGCAAGCGGAATAACGCCTGCCCAGATCGGCAGCGCATAATCTTCCTCATCATCTCCCGGCGGGCCACTTCGTACTTTTGCTGACACCTCGACAAGTTCCATGCTCAGTACCGTCGTGGCTTTGAGTTCTTTGGCCTGCATGGGGCGCAAGATGTCCCATCGACCCGGGAAATATTGATCGACCATGGTTTTCAGTCGCGCTTCCTTGTCGGCATCATTTACCACCTTGTGGGCGGTGCCAAATGCCATCACGCTGCGATAATTGCAGGAGTGGTTGAAAGCCGAACGCGCCATAACCATGCCGTCAAAAATCGTCACGTTGAGGCAGACTTTTGCACCTTCTGAACTTTCAAGCATGCGGCTGGCGGATGACCCGTGCCAGTAAACATGATTGCCCTCGCGCCATTGCAACGTGGGGGTAACAACAGGCTGACCGTTGAAAACATAACCAACCGTGCACAGCGGCTGTGCATCGAGAATGGCATGTACCGTGGCCTCATCATATTGCGCGCGCTTGTGCATGCGGCGAAGTCGCGTGAGGTCTGATGGTGCATTCATGGCTTTATCCCTATGGTGTCGTTGTGTTTCTGCTTTGCCAATATTATGGTATGGGAGAAAGAACCAATAATGCCCGCAACAAGCAGACCAGTTAACTCAGCCTCCACCTTCGATCTTGGCATTGACAGGGGCGATGCTGAACCCATTCAACAACAAATTTCCCGTCAAATCCGTGAATTGGTACTGGGGGGAAGGTTGAAACCAAAAGCCAAACTCCCGTCATCGCGCGCGCTGGCGGAACAGCTGGGGGTTGCCCGCGCCACCGTTGTGGAAGCCTTTGAGCAGTTGGTGGGTGAAGGCTACATTGAAACCCGCATGGGCAGTGGCACCAGCGTTGCGGCTGAACTTCCGGAAGCTTTATTGACCTCTGGCCGCAAGCCCCCGAAACCCGCAGCACAAGTCAAACGCCACGCACGCCAAGCTGCAAAGCCCTTTCGCTCTGGATTGGTGGATTGGGAAAACTTCCCCCACGATGAGTGGGGCCGCATTCTCGGGCGCTATTGGCGCAACCCTCCCATCGCCTTGCTCGAACACAATGATGCCTTTGGCTGGTTGCCCTTGCGCAATGCCATTGCAGCGCATTTGTTTGAATGGCGCGGCATTGAATGCAATCCATCGCAAGTCATCATCACCGCAGGCGGCAGTGACGCGTTTGATCTCATTCGCCGTGCCGTAGTTGAGGCAGGTGACCAGATGTGGCTGGAAGAACCGGGCTATGCTACGGCACGCCGTGTTTTTTCCGTGGGCGGTTTGAATGTGGTTCCCATTCCCGTGGATGAAGAAGGCTTGTTGGTAAGTGAGGCCCGCAACTTGGCACCCCATGCAAAACTGGCGTTCGTAACACCAGCACGCCAATACCCCACGGGTGTGACCATGCCATTGTCGCGCCGCCTTGAACTATTGGAATGGGCCAAGCAGGCTAACGCCATTGTGGTGGAGGATGATTACGACAGCGAGTACCGCTATGTGGGCCGCCCGCTGCCCGCCATGATGAGTTTGGACCGCACAGCCCGCGTAATTTATTCCGGCACATTTTCAAAAGTATTTTCACCCATCATTCGCTTGGGTTTCTTGGTGGTGCCCACGCGGCTGGTTGAAATTTTTCAGCATGAACGCAGTACCTATGGCCACCCGCCATCATTGCTGGTGCAGCCCGCATTAGCGCAGTTTATGGAGCAGGGCCAATTCGCCATACACATTCGCCGCATGCGCAGGCTTTATGCGACAAGGCGGCAAATTCTGCTTGATGTATTTATGCCCCACGATGGCCAATTGTTCAAAGTTGATGCGCCGCCTTCAGGCCTCACCGTCATGTTGCGATTTCCAGATGATACAGATGACGAGGCGCTGGTGGCAAAACTGGCTGATGCTGAAATAGAAGTGCAGGCACTTTCTACTTACTACGCAGGGCGGAAAAAACGTCGTGGCCTGCTTTTGAGTTTTGCAGGCTTTGCGGAAAAGCAATTGATTGCTGCTGCCAAGGCCTTGGTCGCCGTCGTCGCCAAGTGATTTTTCAGGAACCTAAAGGCCGGAGTTCTTTCAAAAGCTTCTCACGGATCGCGCGGGTGTAGTCTTCAAAATCAACGGCACGCACCACGAAACAATCGGCACCCGTCATCACATTTTTTTCGTAGTACTCGAAAAGTCCGGGCTGTTCGGACTCGATTGCCAATCCGTTCACGGTAACTCCAGCAACATCAGCGATGTCGCGGGCGGCACTTAAATCCAAGCCGCTGTTGTCAATGCCATCGCCTGAAATATCAATCACGCGGCGCTGGCCCACGAAGCCGTTGGCATCGATAAGCGCAACGGAATCCTCAATCGCCGAGGCAATCGACGTTGTGGTGGCATAGAAATTTCGCGTGCCGCGACTTACGCGAAAACCGAATGCCTTGGCCTGCCGCTGTGATGTGATGTGCGTGAACGGCACAACGATGCGGCTTTCACCAGGTCCACCCCATTGCGTCACGGCGATGGCAACACCCAGCGGTGCGAGGTCCTTGATGGCTTGTAATATGGCAGGGTCTTTAAACGCTGCCGCCAGACCTTGAATTTGCAGGGCAAACTCTTCCGCGTTCATGCTGGCAGAAGAATCCAGCGCCAATACCAATTCAATTGCCACCTGCGTTTGTTCTTGCTGTGACAGACTGCCACGTGACACAAGCCCCACGGCTGCCGCAAATATCAAGCAGAAGGCGCAGCATTTTAAGAGGTGGTTCATGGCCAAAATGATTTTCCGTTGCCTGCTCATGGTGACCGCAATTCTGAGCACCGTGCAAGGGGCCAGTGCAACTGACATCATGGTGATGAACGCCGTGGCACGGGCCTCGTTGACACCAAACGCCACAACGGGAGCTATTTATTTTTCAGTTATGAGCCACGGCACGCTGGAAGACCGGCTTCTGGCAATAACAACCCCAGCAGCCGAATTGGCGGAACTGCATGAAACCACCATGGAAGGTGACGTCATGAAAATGCGGGCCGTTGAAGGCGGCTTAATCATTGCACCGGGCAGCACCTACGATCTGAAACCCGGTGGCACCCATGTCATGCTCACAGGGTTAAAAGCACCCTTGAAAAAGGGAGATGTCGTTACATTGGAACTGACCTTCGAAAATGCCGGGGTCTTAAAAATTGACGTGCCGGTGGGCGATGTTGCAGCAGGGCATGAACACGGCGATTGAGAGCCGATTTTAACCGCCTGTCACACTCATGTGCCGCGACACGGCGGGCTTGTTGTGTTGGCGATCAATGATGAAATCGTGGCCTTTTGGCTTCCGGCTGATGGCTTCGAGAATGGCTTGCGTCAAAAGTTCATTGCCTTCCGAAGCCCGTAAAGGTGCACGTAAGTCTGCCGCGTCATCTTGGCCAAGGCACATATAAAGCGTGCCCGTGCAGGTGATGCGCACACGGTTGCAGCTTTCGCAGAAATTATGTGTCAGCGGGGTGATGAAGCCCAAACGTCCGCCCGTTTCGCGCACGTTCACATAGCGCGCAGGGCCCCCGGTTTTGTAGGGAATATCATCCAGCGTAAACTGGTCCATCAAGGAGGCGCGAACTTGCGACAATGGCAAATATTGGTCCGTGCGGTCGCCTTCAATGTCGCCCAGTGGCATGGTTTCAATTAATGTCAGATCCATGCCTTCGCCATGGGCCCAGCGGATCATTTCAGGAATTTCGTGTTCGTTGATACCTTTCAAAGCTACAGCATTCAGCTTAATCGCAAGGCCTGCTGCTTTTGCCGCCACCAGACCTTCTTTCACTTTTGCCAAATCACCCCAACGGGTAATGGCGTGGAACTTCGCACTGTCCAACGTATCAACCGAAACATTGATACGCTTTACTCCATGACTAGCAAGTTCCGCAGCATAGCGCGCCAGTTGGCTTCCATTGGTGGTCAAAGTCAACTCTTCCATGGCACCGGATTTGAGATGTCGTGACAGGCTTTCAACCAGCGACATGATGCCTTTGCGCACCAGGGGTTCGCCACCTGTCAGTCTGATTTTTTTAACACCCTGTTCGATGAACGCCGAGCACAAGCGGTCTAGCTCTTCCAGTGACAGCAAGTCCCGCTTCGGCAAAAAGGTCATGTCCTCTGCCATGCAATAGGTGCAGCGGAAGTCGCAGCGATCTGTGACCGACACACGCAGGTAACTGACGTGGCGGCCAAACGGGTCGATTAATGTGGTCGTATCAGACATGCCCATAATGTGTGCCTTTGCTGGCAAAAGGTCAAGCATGCTGGCTTTTTGTTTGGGCAGAGCCTGCTATAATCAACGTCATGCAAAAGTGCCGTTTTTTCAGCCTATTTTGCGCAACTCTCGGCCTCTGGGTGTTGCAGCCAGAACCCGCCACCACCGACGATGGTCGTGTTGACCTCGCATTGGTTCTTGCCATTGATGTCTCCTACAGCGTGGACAGCACGGAACACCGCCTGCAAATGGAAGGCTTCGGTGCCGCACTGCAAAGCGAGGAAGTATTATCAGCCATTCGCAAGGGAAAGCACCAACGCATTGCGGTGACGGTCTATCAGTGGTCGGATGAGTTCAATCAGCGCGTACTCGTGCCGTGGACCATTCTTGCCAGCGAAGCTGACAGCAAAAGACTGGGAGATTTATTATCCGTTGGCCGTCGCGATGTCTCGGAAGGAGGTACAGCAATTTCTGCTGCCTTGGTGTTCGGATCAACCTTGTTTGCCAGCGCCCCGCCGTCAGAAAGACGTGTGATTGATTTGGCAACGGACGGCCGCAACAACATTGGACGGCCAGCCATTGAAGCTCGCGATTTTGTCACCGCGCAAGGCATTACCATCAATGGCCTCGCAATCAGCAATGAGTGGAAACAACTTGCAGGCTATCTCGAAAAGCAAGTCATCGGTGGCAATTTGAGTTTTGTTGAAGAAGCAACTTCCTATGATGATTTTGGTGCTGCCATGTTGCGTAAACTAGTGCGGGAAATTACGGGACCAGGGCTGACCTAACAGTCAATATCCCGGCGGGGCCACGAAACCGCGCCATTCCTTTTCCAACAATTCGGCAAAGCGCAAGCTGGTGTAGTCATCATATTCGCGCGTGATGATTTGCACACCCAGTGGCAAGCCGTCAGCCGTTTGCCCCAGTGGTGCCACGGTAGAAGGCAAGAAAAAATTGCAAGAAAAACCCGCCCAGAACCGTTGGTCAATCGTCGATACCATCTTGCCGTTGACAGGAATTAAGCGTTCATGGCGTTCACCCTTCTGGTCGTGTGGCCATGCGGCAGAAGCCGCACAAGGGCACAGCAACACATCCCAGTCCTCAAAAAACAAATCCCAAAGTTGGCGCATTTGTTGGCGGCGCTCGTTGGCTTTCAACCATCCACCATGGGACAAGCCAAAGGCCCGGGTCATCATGGCGACGTAAGATTTATTTTGATCGTCCAAAGTTGAAGCTTTAGCGGCTGCCGCTGCAATTTCTTCCGGCATCATGCGTTTGGTGGATGTGGCCCGCAGCAGCAATATGAAGTTCTCATAGGCTTCTTCATCACTGAAATTTGGACCAGCAGAATATGTTAGCTTCTTGCACTGCTTCTTCAGAAACGCACCAAGGGCGCTGAGCTGGTTTTGATAATTTTGGTCCACATCACTTACGCTGCTTGAAAGCTTGATGGCGACGCGGAAGTCTTTGAACGACTTTTGGGGAGCAAGGGGGAGCTTATAGTGCATACCGCGCTGTTCAATACCATCACTGCCTACAAGCAGTTTCATCATGGCCGTCAAATCTTTGGCTGACCGCGCTAAGGGCCCCGCTACTGTAATGTCGCTCAGCGCCACGCTGCCCGGCATCATATGTCCGCGATAGGGCACCACGCCATAGGTGGGTTTGTGACCAAACACGCCACAATAATGGGCAGGATTGCGAATCGATGAGCCAATGTCCGAGCCCAATTCCAACGCACTCATGCCCGTAGCCAAAGCCGCAGCAGCGCCGCCTGATGAGCCGCCCGGCGTTCGCGTCACGTCCCAGGGGTTATTGGTGGTGCCATAAATAGTATTGAAGCTTTGCCAGTCGGCCAAGTGCAGTGGCACATTTGTTTTGCCATAAATTACAGCACCTGCTTGCGTCATGCGCTGCACGGCAACAGCATCGGTTTTGGCAATGTTGTTTTTCAATGCTGGGTCGCCCCAAGTGGAGGGTGCGCCTGCCCAATCAAAACTTTCCTTGATGGTCATGGGCACGCCGTCGAAAGCTGAAACTGCTTCGCCTTTGGCCAAGCGCCGATCTGCCGCCGCCGCCATTTTTTTCGCACGTTCCAGATTTGTACACACAACGGCATTAATGGCCGGGTTGTGCACGTTGTATTGCAACAGGCACTCTTGCAACAATTCGCGGGCGGAAATTTTCTTGGTCCGAAGCAAGCGGCCAAGTGTGAGGGCGGATTTATTCGTGATGCTGGTCATGCCCCTAGACTAGCCATGCTGCAAGCACATGCAAGCCATCCCGCGACAAATCATGAGGGCTTATGTATGCGGAATGCATGACGACGGCGACACATCAGGCAAAATGGATCGGCTATGCACTGGCGGGGCTGGGTGCCACGCTGTTTTCCACCAAGGCCATTTTCATTAAGCTGGCTTACCGTGATGAGGTGAACGCCACATTGTTGGTGGCCTGGCGCATGATTTTTTCAACGCCTGTGTTTGTGGCTGTGGGCGTGGTGGCATTTCTGTTGCAGAAAAAGCGCGGTGGTCCCATGCCAACCTGCCCAAACATTGCGGGTGCGGCCTTTGCAGGTGCCTTGGGCTATGGGCTTTCGGCATATCTCGATTTCAAAGGTCTTGAATTTATCACAGCGCAGTTGGAACGCTTGGTGCTGTTTACCTATCCGCTATTCATCATGTTTTTGGGGGCTATGTTTTTTGGCCAAGCCATAACCCGTCACGGCATCATTGCTTGCGCCGTGACCTATTTGGGGCTGGCAATTGTTATAGGCTTGGACATGCCAACCGGCGGTATGAACACAGTCATTGGAACAGCCCTCGTTTTAGGTTGCGCCCTAACATTTGCGCTCAACCAACTCTATGCCAAAAAATTGATTACCGTATTGGGCACGATTTTTTACACGACGATTTCGATGATTGCAGGCGGCATAGCTTCCGTCGCTTCCCACGCCGTTGTTGATGGAGATTTTGGCGCCTCGCCATATTTCCTCTGGATGAGTTTAGGTTGTGCGATATTCGCAACCGTATTGCCAATCTTTTGCATGAACGCTGGCCTTGCTCGCACATCAGCACAAACCGTAGCGATGATCTCGACGATCTCGCCATTGGTGACGATTATTCTCGCAGTGGTCGTATTAGGCGAGCCCTTCACGCTGGCCGATGCACTAGGTTCCACGCTCGTTTTGTTGGGCGTAGGCTTCTATACGTGGGTGGACATGCGATACAAAACGGCGGCCGTTGATTTAGCCGCCGCCGAATAATTTTCACGCAGGGTTTAACATTCCGAACACGGCATCAAAAGTGCCAGTTGCCTCTGCACTGCGGAGTGGCTTGACTCGATCAACCAGAATTTCTCCGTGTGGTGCTCCAGCATTGAGGATGCTCAAACTTTCAGAAACATATTCGTCCAGCGGCATAGAGCGAGGATTGACGCGGTGCCCCGGCATCAAATCCGTCGCAACGGCAGGCGGCGCAAGTTCCAGAACTTCAACATTAGTATTGCGCAACAAATAGCGGAGTGACTGTGTGTAGGAATGCAGGGCTGCCTTTGTCGCGCTGTAGGTGGGCGTCACTGCAAGTGGCACAAAGGCAAGACCCGATGTGACGTTCACAATTGTCGCGTTTGGTTGATCCCTGAGCTGAGGCAGCAACGCGGCAGTCAAGCGAATGGGGCCCAAAAGGTTGGTGGCCAAAGTATCTTCTGCAATGTTGGTCAAAGCGCCTTCTGTCAAAATATCTTCGGCCTTCATGATACCCGCATTGTTGAACAGCACATTCAATTCTGGATATTTTTGCTTTGCAAGTGCGGCAAAATCAGTGACGGATTGCGCCGAGGTAACGTCGAGGACCTCAAACTTCATGCCGGCGTGAGCAGCAATTGTTTCTTCCAAGGCAGCTTTGCGCCGACCCGTGATGATTACCGTGTTGCCCTGTTTATAGAGGGCGATGGCGAGTGCTTGACCAATGCCAGAGCCGCCGCCAGTGATCAGAATAGTGTTTCCAGTTGTTTGCATATCTCAGCCTTTTTACTTTCGATTAGAACGAGCTTGATATAAGTCGTTCACTATCGAATGGTAAGTAGGCACCAAAAAGTTCTATACTTACCCAGTAGAGAGTGTTGGAAATGGCCACGAAGAAAGCAGCAGCATATAATCCCGACGACTATCCAGACCTTGATCCGCGCGTGGAAGCCCTGGTGATCGAAGTCATGGGGCGCGTCGCTGACAAGTGGACACTCGTGATCCTGGAAGTGCTTGCCAAACATGGGGAGTTGCGCTTCACAAGACTGGGTGAGTTGGCGGGCGGCATCAGTCAAAAAATGTTAACGCAAACCGTGCGCCAGATGGAGCGCGATGGGTTCGTCGTGCGCACAGTGCACCCCGTGGTGCCACCACGCGTGGAATATAAATTGACGGATTTAGGACTTAGCCTGTCATCAGCGTTTTGTGGGGTATGGACGTGGGCAGAAGAAAACCTGACACGCATCGAAAATGCGCGTGCTGATTTTGATCGGCGAAAAGCAGTTTAACCCGCCTGTTTCAACCACTCACGCAAGGCGTCGTTAATGCGGGTCTGCCATTTTGGGCCCTTGGCCTTGAACTGCGCAATCACGTCCGCATCGAGGCGAAGGGTGGTAGAAATTTTCGGCTGATCCAATTTTGGACGACCACGGCGGATGAGTGTTTCACCATCATACCAATCAGCGCGGTCCATAACTTCGTCTGTCAGTTCAGGCGCATCGTCTGGATCAACCCAATCTTTTTTTGAACGAACTCTGCTCTCGGTCATTTGTTTTCCTCAGCGAAATAATGTGGCGACTTTGACTACGGAGTGTCCAAACGACAGCACATAAACGCCCGTTTAAAAAACCATATGTAACGAATTTGTCTTCCCCATAATCAAACCGGACATCAGGGTTAGTTACATAGCGGCCAAGAAACATCTGTTGAACGTCAGCCATATCAAGCCCACGTTCCAACAACGTTTTCTCGCGCTTCGCTTCATCCCATGTCAGCTGCATCTAAATTTAATGTAGTAACATTAAATCAGAAAGTCAAGACTGCATCAGCTCACGCTATCGGGCAGCACTTCCTTGCGCTTGGCCATAAAGCTTTGCAGCGCTTCGTCAATACCGGGGTCCAAGGGTGGCGCTTCATATTCACGCAGCATCTTTTTCCACTGGGTGTTGGCGCGGACGACGATGTCCTTTTCGCCCTCTACTTGCCACTGTTCAAAGGAGTTGTTGTCGGCAAGACCTGACCGCCAGAAAGCTGTTTCGAAATTGTTCTGTGTGTGGGTGGAACCGAGATAATGTGAACCGGGACCCACTTCACGAATGGCATCCATCGCTTGGCCGTTTTCAGAAAAATCAACGCCTTCGGCAAATTTCTGGAACATGGTGAGTTGGTCTGCATCCATGATCAGTTTTTCATAACCTGAAGACAATCCGCCTTCCAGCCAGCCTGCCGAATGCAGGCAGAAGTTAACGCCGGACAACATGGTGGACCACAGCGTATTGGCACTTTCATAGGCCGCCTGTGCATCAGGCACTTTAGATCCGCACAAGCCGCCGCCCGAACGAAATGGAACGCCCATGCGGCGGGCCAATTGTGCTGCACCAAATGTAACGTGGGCTGGTTCCGGCGTGCCAAACGTGGGCGCGCCAGATTGCATGGACATGGAAGCCGCAAAAGTGCCGAACACTACCGGTGCACCGGGGCGGCATAATTGAGTGAAGGCAATGCCGACTGATGCCTCGGCCAAAATCTGCGTCAGCGTGCCAACAGTCGTGGTGGGCGACATGGCGCCCGCAACGATGAACGGCGAGATGACCGTGGCTTGATTAGCGCGGGCTAATACTTTCAAGGCACCCAACATAACGCCATCCCACACCATGGGCGAGTTGGCATTGATGAGCGACGTCATCACACAATTCTGGTCAACAAATTCCTTGCCGAACAAGATCTCCGCCATGGCCACCGAGTCTGCAGAGCGTTCGCCAGCTGTAACTGACGCCATGAAAGGTTTGTCGGAATATTTGATGTGACTGTAGATCATGTCCAGATGGCGCTTGGCCACGGGAATATCGACAGGCTCACACACAGTACCGCCGGAGTGATGCAGCGACGGCAGCATGTAAACCAGTTTCACAAAGTTGCGGAAATCTTCAATCGTCGCATACCGGCGGCCTTCATCCAGATTGCGAATAAAGGGAGGGCCATACACGGGCGCGAACACCATGTTGTTGCCACCAATAACCACACTGTTGGCCGGGTTGCGCGCATGCTGCACATATTCGCGTGGTGCGGTTTTGATGAGTGAGCGAACGAGACCTTTGGGAAAACGTACGCGGAAACGGCGTGGGTCATTGGCTGATACTTTTACGTCAGCACCTGCATCTTTCCACATTTGGACGGCTTCTTCGTCCTCGTAAAAATCAATACCCGTTTCTTGCAAAACAATTTCGGCGTTATTTTCAATGAGTTCCAATTGCTCATCTGAATAGGGCTCGTATAGTTTGGTTTGGCGGCGGACAAATCCTGCATGCTTGACGGCAGTATTGGTGCGCATTGCACGGCGGGCATCAGCACCACCTCGTGCACGGCGACCAGTGGGAGCGGCAGTTGTGTCAGCATCGGTCATGTTTTGGGCAGCCCTGTTGAGAAATGTTCACCTGACACTTGTTTAGGCGGAAACGCAAAATCCCAAACGGCGGCAAACGTCAAAAGGTGTGCAGTAAACGACTGGGCGACCCGCCTTAGTTGCCACTGGTCGCCGTTACATCACCCGGACCTGCGATTTGATAAATGCCGCCGCCGGGTTCCGCCTCGTCAGTCAGTATAAAAAGGTGGCCAGTCGGGCCTTGAACCACGTCGCGGATGCGGTTGAAATTCTCGAACATTTTTTCGAATGCGGTGATGCGATCCCCCTCGAGTGTCAAACGCTGCAAATGTTCTCCCGCCAAAGCCCCTACGAACATGCTAGATTTCCAAGCGGGGTAAACATCACCTGTATAAAATACCATGCCCGAAGGTGCAATTGATGGGTCCCAATAGTGCAGGGGTTGTTCCAGCCCGGCTTTGGCTGTGCCTTCGCCAATTTTCGCACCGGAGTAGTCCTTGCCATAGGTAATAATCGGCCAGCCATAATTGCGGCCGGCCATGGGAGTGTTGATTTCGTCACCGCCCTTTGCGCCATGCTCGGCAGTCCATAATTGGCCCGTATCAGGATGCAGTGCTGCACCTTGAATGTTTCGGTGGCCAATGGACCACACTTCGGGTGCCCACCCTGGCAAAGTTGGATTGCCGGGAGCTGCCGCACCGTCTCTAGTGATGCGAAGCACCTTGCCCACATGTGAGGCCGGATTTTGCGCTTCTTCTGAGTATGACCCGCGGTCCCCCGTCGTTACAAATATGTGGCCTTGTCTGTCAAATACAAGCCGCGAGCCAAAATGCCGCTTACTGTTTACAGCCAAAGCCTGTCGGAAAATGACTTTGCCATTTTCCAGTATGGAAAAATCTTCGCTCAACTTGCCACGAAACACCGCCGTGGCATTTCCGCTGTCGCGCTTTTCGGCGAACGACAAAAACACTTCCCGCGTTTTTGCAAAATCCGGTGCGATGGCGATGCCGAGCAAACCACCCTGGCCGCGACCATCCACCTCTGGCACGCCGGAAATTGGGGCACTTACGGTGTTGTCGGAGAATGTTACACGGCGCAACCGCCCCGGGCGTTCCGTTACAAGCAATGAACCATCAGGCAAAAATGCCATGCCCCAAGGGTGGTCAAGCCCCTTGGCAATGGGAAGTAGTCCGTCAGGCGTTGAGGCCGATGAGGCGTAGCGCACCAAGGGAACGGCGGCGAAAATAGGCAGGGCAAGCAACAATGCACGGCGTTTCATGGAACTTCTATAGCGCACTTCCCGGCGGGAAAATAATTACAAACTCGTGAGAGTGCAGGTCATTAATTCCCGGGGTGCACCATCAATCGCTCCAAACCATGGAAGTGATAAGCGTCCTTATACTGCGGCGTTCCAGCAAGCTGCATGTTGGGCAAGCGTTCAAATAATACTTGCAGCGCCACTTCCATTTCCAATCGTGCCAAGGGTGCCCCCACACAAAAATGAATGCCAGCTCCAAAACTCACATGGGCATTGGCTTCGCGCGTTGCATCGAAGGTATCGGGATTTGTAAATCGAACGGGGTCGCGGTTTGCAGCCCCCAACATCGAGGCCCACCAGTTCACCTTTTTTCAAATGGATGCCGTTGAACTCTAGGTTCTCCAAGGCATAGCGCGTGAACATGTGGAGTGGTGCATCAAAGCGCAACGCTTCTTCAACATGGCCTGCATTGAAACCAGTGCGAATGTTGTTTTCCAAAAGTGCCTTCACAGCATTGCCGAGTGAATGCACGGTGGCTTCGTGCCCGGCATTTAATATCAAGATCGCGGTTGTAACCAATTCGTCTTCGGATAGTTTTCCTGCATCATCACTGGCGCGAATAAGTTCTGACAGCAAATCTTCTCCTAAATTCTTGCGCCGCTCACGCACAAGCTCTCGCATGTAATTTGAAAATGCGGTTACTGCGGCAACCGCTTTGTCCTCAATCGCCCGGTCGCGTTTGGCCATGTACATAGCCACATGGTCATGCGACCAGGCCAAGAACTGTTCAGCCATTTCAAGCGGTGCCCCCAACAATTCACAAATAACGACGATGGGAATAGGTGTCGCATAGGCAGGCAAAAGATCCAGTTCACCTGATGGTTCAAACTTATCAATCAAGCTATTGCAAAGACTCACCAATCTTGGGCGCAGACGTTCGATTTGGCGCGATAGAAATGCGCGGTTCACAAGGCCCCTTAATCGTGTGTGAACTGGCGGCTCCAGCTCCAGCAGTGAATGGGTTTCGTGTTCTGCAAATATCTTGATGTGTTCGGGGACAGGTTGCCAACCCAGCTCCTCACGGGTTGCCACATGCAAAATCTGCCGCCCAAAGCGGCGGTCCCGCAATAGCGCATTCACATCTTGATGTGTCGTAAAACACCAGTGCCCATATTGCTCCCATTTGAAAGCGGGCAATTGTGCCCGAATTAAATGATAAGCAGCGTACGGGTTCTGCACGAACTGCGCATCACGCGGGTCTAGGTTGACGGAACGGGTAGTGGTGTTGATTTGCATCTGCGCCTATATCTCCTGCTCAACAGCTTTTCACGAGTCTCCCAAAAATGCAAAATACCCGTCCGGCGGAATTCATCGCCCTCATTGCCGCGCTCACTGCTATGGTGGCAATGTCAATTGATGCGATGTTGCCAGCCCTTGGTATTATCGCAACAGAATTGGGCGCAGCGCACCCGAACGATCGTCACCTCATCATACTTCTGTTTTTCGGGGGCTTATCCGTTGGCACGTTGGTTTTCGGCGCAATATCAGATTCACTCGGTCGAAAACCTACAATTTATATTGGCATGGCCTTCTATTTGGTTGGCGCGTTGCTATGTTTTTTTGCTAGCAGTTTTTCGATGTTGGTTATCGGGCGCATCATCCAAGGTTTTGGTGCAGCAAGCCCGCGTGTGGTCTCCATGGCCATGGTGCGCGATGGTGCCAAGGGTGCCGATATGGCGCGCATTATGTCTTATGTCATGTCAGTGTTCATGTTGGTGCCTATTGTTGCGCCTTCGATTGGCCAACTGGTGCTGCTCTACGGCGATTGGCGCATGATATTCTTGGGTTTCATTGTCATGGGAGCCATCGTCACGCTGTGGCTGCACTTTCGGCAAGCTGAAACTTTGGAAATTGAAAACCGCTCAGCTTTTAACGTGGCAACCTTGTGGGAGAGTGCCGTTGAAGTGGTGCGCAACCCCATTGCGCTGGGCTACACACTTGCCAATGGATTCATCTTTGCAGGCTTCAATATTTTTCTGGCAACGTCTCAGCAAGTCATCGGCGAACAATATGCGCAAGGCACAAAGTTTTCATTGTGGTTCGCGTGTTTGGCAGTGGGCATCGCGATTGCTATGATCTTGAATGGTCGATACGTGAAGAAAATTGGGTTGCAACGCATTTCCCACTGGGCAACTGTCGCTTTCGTGGTGAATTGGGTGGTGGTTTTGGCTGTGTGCCTCCTCACGCAAGGCCAGCCACCCTTCGCTTTGCTCATGGTGTTTTTCTTCGTTTCGTTCTTCTGCAGCGGCATGACCTTCGGCAACTATCAAGCTATGGCGCTGGAACCCTTGGGCCATATCGCAGGCATGGCAGCAGCCGTTTCCGGTGCAATGGCGTCTCTCATGGCAATTGCCTTGGGCGGCACTGCCGCACGTCTTTACGATGGATCTATGACGCCAATTGCCGTGGCTTTTGTGGTTTATGCTGTTCTGGCTTTGGCTATGACGGTTTGGGCCGAGAGCAAGCGACTGGTGAAAAATTCCACCCTTTGATGAATGCAATTCCTCGGTTATTTATAATCTATGGCTAAAGGTTATTCTGTATTTTCACTGTTGAAACATGCGCTTCGTCCGGGACAGCCTTGGCCTGAAGCATGGGCCAAACCGGAGCCCAAATCCAGCTATGACGCAATCATCATTGGCGGCGGCGGCCATGGGTTGGCCACAGCTTATTACCTTGCCAAAAATCACGGCATGAAAAATATCGCAGTGTTGGAAAAATCCTATATCGGTTCAGGCAATGTGGGCCGCAACACCACGCTCATTCGCTCCAATTATCATATCGGTGGCAACACTGAATTTTTTGAATTTTCAATGAAGCTGTGGGAAGGCTTGTCCCATGATCTGAATTTCAACGCCATGGTGTCGCAACGCGGGCAAATGGTGTTGGCGGTTTCACCGGTACAAATGGATGTATTTGCCAGGCGCGGCAATATCATGCGCCTTCATGGCATAGATGCAGAATTGCTGGACCGCAATGAAGTTGAAAAAGAGCTGCCCTATCTTGATTATTCAAAAGAGGCGCGCTGGCCTATTTATGGTGCAATTCACCAACCTCGCGCAGGCACGGTGCGTCACGATGCAGTGGCCTGGGGCTATGCCCGCGCCGCTTCCGCATTGGGAGTGCACATCATCGAAAATTGCGAAGTTACCGCCATTCTGAAAGATGGTGACAAGGTCATCGGCGTTGAAACCACGCGCGGTAAAATCTTGGCTGATAAAGTGGGCATGGCGGTGGCCGGGCACGCTTCACATGTGGCTGCCATGGCAGGGCTCAAGCTTCCAGTGGAAAGCCATATCTTGCAAGCCTTTGTGACGGAGCCCATTAAACCCATCGTGCACCATGTTGTATCTTGGGGGGCGGAACTATTTTACATGTCACAGTCTGACAAGGGTGGTTTGGTTTTCGGGGGCCACATCGATGGCTTCAACACCTACACACAGCGCGGCCAATTTGCCCGCGTCCAAAACGTCATGGAGTGTATCGCATCACTTGCGCCATTTACCCAACGTTTGAAGTTGTTGCGCCATTGGGGCGGCATCATGGATATGACGCCGGACGGCTCGCCTTTCATCTGCAAAACGCCGGTGCGCAATTTATACCTGAACGGCGGCTGGTGTTATCAGGGTTTCAAGGCCACACCTGCTTCCGGATTCACCTTTGCGCACACGCTGGCCAATGACGAAGAACATCCGCTGGTGCGCGACTTTGCGTTGGACCGCTTCAAACGCGGTGGCGAACTTGACGAATATGGCATAGGCAATTGGACATATAAGCAATGAGAATCCCATGCCCACATTGCGGTGAACGCGACTATAGCGAATTTCGTTACGGCGGTGACGCCAGCAAGCAACGCCCCAGCCATGGCTCAGGCGATCTTGATACGTGGCATGACTATTACTTCCTGTTTGAAAATCCAAAAGGTCCGCACACGGAATATTGGCACCATGTTTTGGGCTGCAGGCAGTGGTTCAAGCTAACCCGCAACACGGCTACCAATGCAAAGGTTGAATCATGACCGGGTTTCGCCGCATGCCCTCTGGTGGCCGGGTTGATCGCCTGAAGCCTCTCTCGTTCCACTACAATGGCAAGTCCATCACGGGCTTTGCCGGAGATACCATTGCCTCGGCACTGCTGGCCAATGAACACACCATTATTGGCCGCAGTTTTAAATATCATCGCCCACGCGGCTTCCTGTCAGCAGGGCTGGAAGAACCCAATGGATTGTTCACCCTTGGCGAAGGGGCAGAGACGGTGCCCAATTGCATCGGCACCACCACGCCGTTGCAGGGCGGCATGAAAGTGAAAAGCCAAAATGCTTGGCCTTCACCCAATTTTGACATCATGGCCATCAACAGTTTGGCTGCGCCACTTTTTACGGCTGGCTTTTACTACAAAACATTCATGGGCCCGACCAAACGGTCTTGGATGTTTTTTGAGCCGTTCATCCGCCGTGCTGCTGGTTTGGGCAAAGCCACGCCAGATAAAGGCCACGAACGGTATGACTCTACCAATTCATTTTGCGATGTACTGGTCATCGGATCTGGCCCGGCCGGACTTGCCGCTGCCATTACGGCGGGCAGGGCAGGGGCAAGCGTTGTACTGGCTGAACAGGATGTTGATGTTGGCGGTGCGCTGTTGTCGTCGTCGGTTGCAATGCATGAAACGTGGCGTTTGGCGAACAGTGCTGAACTGGCGAAACTCCAAAATGTCCGCATACTGACGAATGCAACTGTGCAAGGTTTGTATGATCACAACCAAGCAGTCATTTCGCTGGGCACGCACAAACTCGAAGTCGTGCAGGCCAAAACCATCATCCACGCCACGGGTGCTTTTGAGCGCCCGTTGGTATTCAACAACAATGATAAGCCGGGCGTCATGCTGGCAGGTGCCTTGCGCACCTATTTGAACCGCTATGCCTTGGCACCGAAGCGCCGCGCAGTGATCGTAACCAACAATGACAGCGCCTATGAAACAGCCTTCGATCTTGCTGAAGCAGACGTCGCGGTAACCATCGCTGAAACGCGTGCCTTGCCCGCAGGTGATTTGCTTGCCCGCGCCGCGCAATCGGGCATCGCTGTTTTTCCGAACAGCGGCATTGCCGATGTGGTGGGCGACAAACAATTGCAAGCCGTGAAATTGTCAGGTCGCCACGCCGTAACAATAGAATGCGATGTGTTGGGCATGAGCGGCGGCTGGAACCCCGCTGTGCACCTCACCAGTCACGGCGGCATCAAACCCGTTTATGACGCGCGCATCACCTCATTCGTGCCAGGTGGTTTTGCCGAAGCCCAATTCGGTGCAGGTGCTGTGCTGGGGCATTTCGGATTGTTGCAGAGCATCCGCGATGGTGTTGCCGCCGCAGAACAAGCCATTACGGAGTTGGGTTTGAAACCGACAAAACGTAAGTTGGAAGAACCGGCCTCTCGCGAAGACGCCCCTTACACCATTGAACCAAAATGGGTGTTGAACGAGGACGACAATAAGGCCTTCATTGATTTCCAGAACGACGTGACCTTGAGCGATGTGAAACAGGCGCACCAAGAGGGTTATGCATCGGTTGAACATTTGAAGCGCTACACCACGCTCGGCATGGGCACGGACCAGGGCAAGACGTCAAACATCAACGCGCTCGCCATCATGGCCGGTTTGAAATCCGCAGCCATTCAAGACACCGGCACTACAACTTTCCGACCACCTTTCGCACCTTTGTCAATCGGGGCCATTGCAGGCCGGGGTGTTGGCAAACATTTCCGCCCCACGCGCCGCTCACCTCTGCATGATTGGCACGCGCAAAATGGCGGCGTATTCATCGAGGCGGGTCTGTGGCAGCGCTGCTGGTATTACAATTGGGCGGGCGACAAGCCGGAGACGGCTTACATCAAGGAAATGCAAGTGGTGCGCAATGGTGTTGGCATTGCTGATGTGTCAACACTCGGCAAAATTGACGTGCAAGGCCCAGACGCTGCTGAATTTCTCAATCGCATCTACGTCAACGGATTTGCAAAACTGCCCATCGGCAAAGCACGCTATGGTGTGATGTTAAATGATGACGGCATCGTGCTGGACGACGGCACCACGTCAAGAATATCTGAAACGCAATACTACATGACCACCACCACCGCACAGGCTGGCGAAGTGATGTCGTGGTTGGAATATCTGCTGCAATGCCATTGGCCTGAGTTAGACGTGCATGTCGCATCATTGACGGATGAATGGGGCGGCATGGCAGTGTCCGGTCCAAAGTCCCGCGAGGCCTTGGCTTTGGCATTTCCAGAAGTTGACGTGTCGAATGACGCATTGACCTATATGGGCGTCAAAGACATTTCATTTGGTGGCACAACAGTGCGCCTGCTGCGTCTCTCATTCTCCGGTGAACTAGCCTATGAAGTGCATTGCCCAGCGAGTTATGTGATTTCGCTTTGGGAGCACATCATGCGGGCAGCAGCCCCGCTGGACATCAAGCCCTACGGGCTTGAAGCCTTAGCCTCATTGCGCATTGAAAAAGGCCATGTAGCGGGTTTGGAGCTGGATCACCGCAATTCGCTGGATGATCTTGGCCTTGGCAAAATGGCGGCGAAGGAAAAGCCCTACATTGGCAAGGAACTACGCATGCGGGAAAATTTGCAGGCGCCCGATCGTTGGTCACTTGTGGGTTTGGAATTGTTGGATGCCGACAAGAAAATTCGTGGTGGCTCCATTCTGTTCAGTGCAACCGATGAAATCAAAGGCCATGGTCGCGGCTATATCACCTCCGTGACGTGGAGCACCGAACTCAACAAGTTTATCGCGCTTGGCCTTTACAAAGGTGGACTGAAGCATGAAGGCGAGGAAATCATTGCAGCCTTCCCAATCAAGAATGAACAGGTGCGGCTGAAAATCGTCTCGCCCCATTTCATCGACAGGGAAGGAACGCGCCTCCATGCTTGATGTTCGTTCTCCTTTAGGTGCATTGCCGCGATTTGAGCGTGATGGCGTTGTGCTGACTGAATCGCCAAACTTCACATTGACGCAAATTGCCGGTGATGAAAAAGCTTTGAAGAAAGCGCTGGGAAAACTGCCGGTCAAAATTGGAACTGTTGTACAAACACCAAGCCAAAGCATCTTCCGCGTCGGACCTAAACAATTCTGGGTGTTGGGCGAAGTTCCTGTTGCCACAGAGGGCATCTATATCACGCCACTCTCTTCTGGCCGCACATGCATCCAGTTGGAAGGCCATCGCAGCCGCAAGGTTTTGTCAGCCTGTGCATTGATAGATTTTGACACCGATCAATTTAAGCCCGGACAATTCGTGTTGACGGGAATTCACCACACACCTGTAACAATTCATTGTATTGCTGAGAACACATTCCACATTTATGCTCTGCGCACTTTCGCACTGAATGTATGGGAATGGTTGTGTGATACAGCAGAAGGGCAAAACCATGCGTGACATTCTTGACCTCGATCGTTACCCTCTCGACAAACCCGGCACGCCCCAATGGCAAGCTCTGGTCGATCGTTGCAAGGCCGATCTGGCCCGCGATGGCATGTATAATCTCGATGATATGATGCGCCCTGAAGCACTTTCAAAATGTCTTGATGAAGTAAAGCCCATCATCAACACGTTGTCGTTCACCCACACACGGGAACACAACATCTATTTCATGAAGACCATTCCGGGTTTGCCCGAAGATCATCCCGCACTCACCAAAACCAAGACTATCAACCACACCGTCTGCGCCGATCAAATTCCGCAAAGTGTGGTGATGCATATTTACGAGTGGGCGCCATTGATCATCTTCATCGCCGCAACCATGGAAAAGCAGGCGCTTTACCCCATGCGCGATTGGCTGGCCCGCGCCAATGTGATGACTTATCGCGATGGTGAGGCGCTGAACTGGCATTTCGACCGCAGCGAATTTACAACGACATTATTGTTGCAAGCTCCAGACCAAGGTGGCGAATTTGTCTACCGCTCAGACTTGCGCAGCGCCGAAGATCCAAACTACGAAGGCGTTGCAAAATTGTTGCGCGGCCAAGACCCCGACGTCAAAACCATGAATGTTTCCCCCGGCACGTTAAACGTATTCCGAGGCCGCAACACCGCCCACAAGGTCAACACCGTAAAGGTGCGAAAAAGACCGCATCATCTCGGTCTTCACATATTACGACAAACCTGGTGTGATGTTTACACGGGAAGAGCAATTGGGGTTCTATGGGCGGACGAGTTAACGCTTTATCTGCTTCCCTGACGGATTTCTTGCATTGCCACTTTTAAAATTTCGAGATGAATTGCCACGACGTCCCAAATTAAGAACGGCAGAAGTTTCGAATATTCATGCCGGGTATGATTTCCAATCCCACGGATATCCCGCCAGCGGATGTCGGGAAATTGATCGGTTAATTCCGACGGCAGACTACGGCTTGCTTCTGAAATGCACTGTACCGAGTAAGTTGCAGCACGAAATGCGGTCGGATCCGTTTTAAAATTCTCGTAGCCCAAAACCAAAATATGCGATTGCAAATACGCAATTTCTTCCAGAATATGATCGACATAAGTCTGGAAGTGGTCGGTCATCAAAACACTTTGACGGCTTCTTTTTCGGCTTGCTTCCTGACATTTGGAAACAATCCGTCCCGAATGACAAGCTGAACCGGAATTCCCAAAGTGTCGCCGATTTCATTCTCCGCCGCAACAATGTCGAGAAGAGAGGGACGATTTACCGTCTCCTCGTAGTCAAAAAACAGGTCCAAGTCGCTATCTGGTCGACTATCACCACGGGCGCGCGAACCAAACATGTAAAGTCCAGTTGCGCCCAGGGCTTTTAGCACATCGGCACGAGAAAGGAGGACTTGCGTTATTTCATCTCTAGTCATTAGCAGACCATATCACAAATCATGCGACACTTCAATTCACCCCCGCATGCGCTTGCCCTCAGGATCAAACAGGGGTTCCGCAATAATCGTCGCTTTGCGCATTTCACCAATGAGTTCGATTTCAAATCCTGTGTCATCCACCAGTTCTTTCGGCACATAGCCTTGCGCCATCGACTTGTCGACGAAGTGGCCATAGCCGCCTGACGTAACCCAGCCCACCACTTTGCCCTTGTGCCAAATGGGTTCGTCGCCCAGCACATCGGCGTCGGTTGCGTCCACAATCATCGACACGCGACGCAGTTTTCCGCCGGTGCGTTTTTCTTCCATCGCAGCTTCACGGCCAATAAAGTCATTCTTCGTGAGGTCGATAAAACGATCCATGCCCGCTTCAAACGGTCCATAAATCGGGCGCAATTCACGATACCAAGTGGGAAAGTTTTTTTCCAACCGCATGGCCAGAAGAGCGCGCATGCCAAAATGCACAATGCCATGCGCCTCACCCGCTTTCATGATCGCCGCATAAAGCTTACGTTGATATTCCGGAGCCACCCAAATTTCGTAACCCAAGTCACCCGTGTAAGTGACGCGATTGACCAGAGCCCGCACATTGCCAATATCCATTGCGCGATGGTCCATGAACTTGAATGCTGCGTTCGACACATCGTCGTCTGTCATGGCCTGCAACACTTCGCGGGATTTTGGCCCCGCAATTGAAAGTCCAATCAGTCCCATATCAAGGCGTTCAATTTTCACTGAACCATCCGTAGGCTGATGTTGTTCAAACCAGCGCATATGATATTTCTGCGCTTGCGATGAACCCCACATATAGAAACATTCATCTGCAGCTTTGGCGATGGTGAAATCGCCGATCAGTTTGCCTGCCGAGTTGAGCATTGGCGTCAAAATAATGCGGCCCAACTTCGGCATCTTGTTGGTCATCATGCGCATCAGGAAAGCTTCCGCGCCAACGCCTGTGAATCGATATTTGGCGAAGTTGGCAATTTCGGTAACGCCAACGCCATTGCGCGTGCCCAGCACTTCAGCCTTCACATGCTTGAAGTCGTTGGATCGCCGCCATGAAACAATGTCCTTCGGTTCAACGCCTTTGGGCGCATACCAAAGCGGTGTTTCCATGGCCCAAGAGTCCCCCATCACAGCGCCCTGTGCCAAAAGCGTATCGTAAAGTGGTGTTGTTTGCTGCGGGCGGGCAGCGGGCAATTCTTCGTTGGGGAAGCGAATGGAGAAGCGCTTCGAATAATTCTCCCGCACTTTTTCATTGGTGTAGGCGCGGGTGGCCCATTCGCCAAAGCGCGACACATCCATGGCCCACACATCAAAGCCGGGATCGTTGTTGACCATCCATTGCGACAGCGCCAGACCAACACCACCACCTTGGCTGAAACCTGCCATGACACCGCAAGCACACCAGAAATTTTTAACGCCTTGCACTGGGCCCACCAGCGGGTTGCCGTCGGGCGTAAATGTAAACGGCCCGTTGATGACGCGCTTGATGCCAACGCGGCCCAAAGCTGGAAAATGCTTGTAACCAAGTTCAAGATTAGGCGCGATGCGATCAAGATCAGGTTGCAGCAACTCGCGGCCAAATTCCCACGGTGTCTGCTTGGGCTGCCACGGGCGGCAGTCCTGTTCATAGGTTCCCAGCACAAGGCCAGAGCGTTCCTGTCGCATATAAATCTCGGAACGGAAATCGATGATATGCGGAATTTCGTGGCCGCGTTCGGCGTTATAAGCAACCACTTCCGGCACTTCGTCAGTGACCAGATACATATGTTCCATGGCTAGCACCGGCAATTCAATGCCCACCATGCGGCCTACTTCGCGCGCCCACAGGCCACCACAGTTGACGACATGCTCAGCGTGAATGTTGCCCTTGTCGGTAATCACGTCCCAAGAACCATCAGGGCGATGTTTCAATTCTTGTACACGCGTATGCTGATAAATCTCAGCGCCACCAATACGGGCGGACTTGGCATAGGCGTGGGTTGTGCCTTCAGGATCAAGATTGCCGTCGGCTGCGTCAAGCATGGCACCCACGAAGTACTGTTCTTCCAGAAGCGGGTTCATCTGCTTGGCTTCCGCCATGGTCAGTAAACGTGTTTCAAGGCCTAAATAGCGTGAACGCGCATTAGCCATTTTGAGCCAGTCCATGCGTTCATTTGTATCAGCTAGGAACAAACCACCAGAGCGGTGCAGCCCGCAGGCCTGGCCCGAAATCTTTTCCAGCTCGTCGTAAAGGCCAATTGTGTAGCCTTGCAACTTCGCTACATTCGGGTCACCGTTCAGCGTGTGAAAACCACCTGCCGCATGCCATGTTGAACCAGAGGTGAGGATATCACGCTCCACCAGCACCACATCTTTCCAGCCCGCTTTCGTGAGATGATAAAGCACAGAGCAGCCAACTACGCCCCCACCAATGACGACGACCCGCGCTGTTGTTTTCATTTCACTTCCTTCAAAGTATTGTCATTCCAGTGCACGCTGAAATCTCTTGCTCATATGAAAATACCCCGTCTTTCGACAGGGTGACATTTCGATTTAATATGCAAAAGCTATCCGCAAAGTCGCATCACCGCAACTGTGCCAAACGGTGAATTACGCTCACCTTGGAAGTGGCGCAGCCGATAAAACGAAAAACCCCGTGAAACCTTTCGGTCCACGGGGAGTTTGTTACGCTACCGTCTTGGGAGGATTGGTTAGATCGCTTCCTTGACTTCCTTAGCGGCGCGGAAGGCCAGCTTCTTGGAAGCCTTGATCTTGATTTGCTCACCCGTAAGGGGGTTGCGGCCGAGGCGGGCAGGGCGCTTCTTCACTTGGAAAATGCCAAGGCCGGTGATGCGAACCTTGTTGCCCTTCTTCAAATTCTTTACTGTCAGTTCAACAAAGTTGGCAAGCAGTTCGCCCATGCCCTTCTTCGACATTTCGTGCTTTTCAGCAAGCTCAGCAGCAATCTTCGAAAGGGCTACTGTCAGTACTTTTTCTTCGGCCATGGCTCTCTCCTTGGGTTGGCGAATCGTTAATGACAAATGATTACCGCACGAGCGCGATGGAGAAAACCCTTTATTTTCGGGCCTATTTTGAATTGCAATTCAAAAAAGCCTTGTAAAAAGCGGTTAACTTTTTGTTAACGATTTGGAGCATCGCATTTAAACGTTAGATTACAATGGGTTGTGCGGTTTCACACAAAATCCACATGCGATTTAAGGGGAATGTCTGGCAATCCATGTTTGGTGCAAAGCGCGCGCAAATTGTTGTGGCGCACATCTGAATTATTCTGCCCGGACATGTTTTGAGCATGGATTCGGATGTCAACGACAGGCGCTTCCAAGCGCGTTAAAACATCGCCAGCCCGCGCAACGCGCAAATACCAATCCCAATCCCAATAGTAGGGAAGGGCCTCATCAAACATGCCCAGTTTGGAATGCAAATCGGTTCGGTAGCAAACGGCAGAAATCAGAATCGTGTTGTCGTGCACTAAAGTTTCGGCAGTTGCATCTTGTGCGAAAGCCTTACGCATTCCATCTGGAAACACCAATGCACCATCACCAAAAACAAAATTGCTGCCGCTTTTGAATGTTTCAATGCTGTGCCGCAAAAAATCAGCGTCCGTCCAAACATCATCGTCATCAAGCCAAGCGATTACTTCACCCCTCGCAGCCATGACACCAAGATTACGCGCAGGCACAGCACCCTTTTGACCACTGTGAAGAACGCGGACGCGTGACATCCTCAAACGCAGGCACAGGCGTGTCGCCATCATTGATGATGATGAGTTCGAAATTTGCATGCGACTGCTGCAAAACACTCCGCACGGCGTCAGCAACAAATTCTGGCCTGTTGCGGGTGGGAATGATGCAGGAGATGAGCATCAAGCCATCCGTGCAAGCACCCGGTTTCGCCCAATCAGTGGCAGCAGTGCTGCCAGTTCCGGACCATGGTCCAAGCCCGTCAACGCCATGCGCAATGGCATGAACAGGGTTTTGCCCTTTCGGTCAGTCGCGGATTTTACGGCTTCGGTCCATTGTTTCCAAGTTGCGCCGTCCCAAGGTTCCGCGGGGAGCAATTCCTTGGCTTTTGCAAGGAAGTCCGTATCGTCAACTGAGGACGGATGCTTGGTGTTGTTCTCAATAACGCTTGCCCACATCGCTGTATCAGCAAACTTCTCAATATTCCCGCGTACTGCCAACCAAAACGCCTCTGAATGGTCTGGCAGGCGATGCTTCACCGCATCCCAAGGCAACATATGCAACAGCTTCGCATTGAGTTGGTTCAAATCTTTTTCGTCAAAACGCCCCGGTGCACGCGAAATTTTGGTGAGGTCAAATCCATCTACCAATTCCTGAATGTCCGCACACGGATGAATGTTGTCAGACGTACCCAGCAGCGCCGCATGTGATACAACCGCCATCGGCTCCAAACCTTGCTCCCGCATAGACGCGATTGACAAAGAGCCGATACGTTTTGACAAACCCTTGCCATCAGCACCGACCAACAATGAGTGGTGCGCATAAATCGGTGGCTTACCACCCAAGGCTTCGGTGATCGCAACTTGCACACCCGCATTGGTCACATGGTCTTCGCCGCGCACCACATGGGTGATGCCAAAATCAATATCGTCGATGACGGATGGCAGAGTGTAGAGGTAAGTGCCATCTTCACGCACCAACACCGGGTCAGACTGGCTGGCCAAATCGGTGTGCTGTGGGCCACGGATCAAATCGTTCCATTCAATCACGCGCGCATCCAGCTTAAAACGCCAATGGGGCTTGCGGCCATCTGCTTCCAGTGCCGCGCGCTCTTCGGCGGTGAGTTTCAATGCCGCGCGGTCATAAGTACGCAAACCGCCACGGGCTTCCTGCCTTTTGCGGCGACGCTCCAGTTCATCAGCAGTTTCATAGCAGGGATAAAGCTGACCCTTAGCTTTCATATCCGCCACAACCGCGTCATAGCGCGGAAAACGTTTGGACTGCCATTCCACCCGGTCAGGCACAATGCCCATCCAGGCAATGTCGGTGGCAATGCCATCGGCATATTCCTGCGTGGAACGTGCCGTATCTGTGTCGTCATACCGTAAAATGAATTGGCCCTTGTCCTTGCGGGACATCAGCCAATTGAGAATGGCGGTGCGGGCATTACCTATGTGAATGCGGCCGGTGGGCGAAGGGGCGAAGCGAACGATTGTGGACATGACAGCCTGCTAGCCGTTACAACAAGCAAAATCAACATTGAGAAATCAACGGTATGAAACAGCGTCAATTTGGCAGGGGCGGCCCCATGGTGGGTGAAATGGGGTTTGGCGCCATGAGTTTTGGCGGCATATTTGGCGCAACCGACGAAACCACGAGCCACCGCACCCTCGATGCTGCCCTTGATCTGGGCGTAACTCATATCGACACCGCCCTGATTTATGGTCCGCTGATATCTGAAAACGTAATGGGAAACTATTTGCAGAAAAATCCTTCTGCCAAAAAGCGGTTCTCAATTGCCACAAAGGGCGGCTTCCGCATCAACCCACGCGGCATATCGAATGAAGCGAATTTCATGCGCGAATGCCTCGAAGGCTCACTGCGACGCCTCGGCGTCGATCATGTTGATCTCTATTACGTTCACCGCCGCGACCAAAATATCCCGATTGAAGATGTAACAGGCACTCTCGCTGATTTCGTCAAAGAAGGAAAAATCGGCGGCATTGGCTTTTCGGAAATTTCACCGGCTTCCCTGCAACGTGCAGCTTCCGTGCATCATATTCGAGCGGTGCAAAGTGAATACTCACTTTGGACCAGGTTGCCGGAATTAGGACTTGTTGCAAGCTTGCGAAAGACTAGGCACCGCCTTCGTAGCATTCTCGCCGTTGGCGCGAGGCATTCTGGGCAACGTCACCCTCGACCCAAAAACCTTTCCCGACGACTTCCGCAGCAACATGCCCCGATTCAGCGAAGAAAATTACCCGCGCAACATGGAGTTCATCGAGCGCTTCAAGACTTATGCCAATGCGCGGGGATTAAGCCCTGCTACACTCGCAAACGCTTGGGTATTGCACCGCGCACCGTACATCATTCCAATTCCGGGAACACGAACGGCAGAACATCTTGCTGAGAACGCTGCCGCATCGGACGTCGTATTAACAGCCGCTGACATGGCCGAAATCGAAACCATTCTCCCGGCAGGCTTCGCCCATGGCAATCGATATTCAGAAGAACAGCAAAAACCTTCGGAGCTTTACTGTTAAGTTAGGCCGTCTGATCCCTAAACCCATTGGTGATCGGATAGCGCCGATCACGCCCAAAATTCCGCCGCGTGATTTTGACACCGGGTGCGGCTTGGCGGCGTTTGTATTCGGCCACGTAGAGCAAATGCTGAATGCGTTTGACCAAAGCAGCGTCGTGGCCGCGTGCGATAATTTCGGCGACGGGTTGTTCACGCTCCACCAAGCCATCCAAAATATCATCCAGCACATCATAAGGCGGCAGAGAGTCCTGGTCTTTCTGGTTTTCGCGCAATTCGGCCGTGGGGGCTTTGGTAATGATCCGTACAGGGATCACTTCTGACACCGTGTTGCGCCATTCGGCCAAACGATAGACTTCCGTTTTATAAACATCCTTGATCGGATTGAAGCCACCGTTCATGTCGCCATAGAGCGTGCAATAGCCCACGCTCATTTCGGCTCTTATTGCCAGTGGTCAGAACCATTGATCCCATTTTATTGGAGATCGCCATCAGGATGACGCCGCGTGAACGCGACTGCATGTTCTCTTCGGTGATGTCTTCTTTGCGGCCTGCGAACATCGGACCTAACGCCGAGATAAAACCTTCGACAGGTTCTTTGATCGCGACCACATCATAGCGAACGCCCAGACGTTTGGAGCAATCCTCAGCATCCACCAAAGAATCCTTCGAGGTGTAGGAATAGGGCAGCATGACGCAATGCACTTTGTCAGCCCCCAACGCATCAACCGCCATGGTGGCGACGACTGCGGAGTCGATACCGCCGGACATGCCCAACACAATTCCCGGGAAACGGTTTTTCAAAACATAATCGCGAAGGCCCAACACGCAGGCCTTCCAGGTTTCTTCTTCGCGTTCTGGCAATTTGGCGATGTCGCCTTTCTCCATCACCCAACCGGATGCGGTTTTGTTCCACGATGTCATCGCCAGCAATTCTTCGAACATCGGCATTTGCAGAGCCAAGTGAACGATCCGCGTTCAAAACAAACGACGCGCCATCAAACACCAATTCATCTTGACCCCCGATTTGATTTAAATACACCAGCGGCAATCCGGTTTCGGTGACGCGGGCCACGGATAAATTCAAACGCACATCATCCTTGTTGCGTTCAAAGGGTGAGCCATTGGGCGACAATAAAATCTCGGCCCCGGTTTCGGCCAGCGTCTCGCAGGTTTCTTCAGTCCAAATATCTTCGCAAATGGGAACACCGATGCGAACACCTTTAACCACGATGCGGGCCGGGGGCAGGGCCGGCATCGAACACGCGCTTCTCATCAAACACGCCGTAATTCGGCAAATCAAATTTGTGCCGCACCGTTTCAATGCGCCCGCCATTCAACAGCGCCACGGAATTATAAAGCTTGTCACCATCGCGCCACGGCAGGCCGATCAGAATGGCCGGGCCATCCGCAAATGCCGCGAGCCAATTCTTCCACCGCCGTTTTGCACGCCGCCACAAATGAGCGCCGCAACACCAAATCTTCCGGCGGATAGCCAGCAATGAACAATTCAGGAAACAACACCAGATCAGCATCGCGCAATTTGTCAATCGCATCCCGCGCCTTGGCAAGATTGGCCGCCACAGCGCCCACGGTGGGGTTCAATTGGGCCAGTCCGATTTTGAGATGCGTGGTCATATCACTCGTTTAGTTCACAGCCCGCACATTGCGCAACACCAGCCTTGCAATTGCAGGCGAGAACCGCCAAATTTGCACATCTATTGATTTAAGGAGCAGGCCCATGCGTCTCGACAATGAAAAACCATCTGAAAATATTGAAGATCGGCGCGGCCAAGGCGGCGGCGGCGGTTTTGGTTTTCCGGGCGGCGGCAGGACGCGTGAACATCCCCATGGGCGGCGGGCGCGGCGGTGGCATGTCCATCTCCACCATCGTGATGCTGGCCATCGCCTATTTCGCACTGAAATTCATTTTCGGCGTGGATTTGCTGGACATGATGAATGGCGGCGGCGGCATGCAAGCGCCACCGGGCCAACAAACTGAATATCAAATTGCCGCAACGCCAAACCGACGTGACCGGAAGCGCAAGTGCCGGGAACAGGCACCGGCAGCAGCCAATGTTGACACCGATGCCGGCAAGGATTTCGTGGCCCGCGTTTTAGGCTCAACCGAACGCACCTGGGACGGCATTTTCCAAAAGATGGGCAAGACCTATCAAAAGCCACAACTGGTCATGTTCTCAGGCTTCGTGCAATCAGCCTGCGGTGCGGCACAAGCGGCCATGGGCCCGTTTTATTGCCCGCGTGATTCGAAGGTTTATATCGACCTCTCGTTCTATCAGGACATGAAAAACAAACTGGGCGCACCCGGCGATTTCGCCCAAGCCTACGTCATCGCCCATGAAGTGGGCCACCACATTCAAAACCTGTTCGGCATCGCCGAAAAAGTGCAGGCCACCCGCATGCGCGTGTCGGAAGAAGAGGGCAACCTGTTGCAGGTCCGCATGGAATTGCAGGCCGACTGCTTCTCCGGCATCTGGGCGCAGGAAGCCAATGCCCGCGCCAACATTCTGGAAGAAGGCGACATTGAAGAAGGCCTGAACGCCGCCGCCGCCATTGGCGATGACCGTTTGCAAAAGCGCTGCCAAGGCTATGTGGTGCCCGAAAGCTTCACCCACGGCTCATCAGCCCAACGCGTGTCATGGTTCAAACGCGGCATGAGCGCCAAGAGCCTGCAAGACTGCGACACGTTTCGGAACGGATCAGTTGTAAGCCACCTAAACCCAGTCTAACGTCAGTTCCCGCGAACGCTGGGAAACCAGTACTTTCAGCAGGCGCATGTGTTGAAAGCTGGATGCCCACTTTCGTGGGGATGACGAGTTTGCCGACAGGTGATTGAAATCCTAGACAAATATAGATTTCAAACCTAAAATAGGATTATTTACTTGACAACCAAATCATGCCCTGCTAGATGGTGGGGCATGATTTTTGTTGTGACCATACTCACCATTCTCCTTTCCGCCCTGATCGGCGAAGGCGCTAAACCTTTGACTGTAAGCCTGAATCGCGTAGGGTTTGCAGATAACTTCAAAGGGGCAGTTTATGGCGATTGATGTTGCGGGTTATTTGGCTGAGGTGCAGCGATTGCATGCCTCAGGGCAGGCGACAGAACACACCTATCGCCCGGCCTTGCAGAAACTGTTCGACAGCATCAACGACGATGTGAAGTCCATACAACGAACCCAAGGGCGTCAAAGTCGGTCGGCCTGATTTTGTGTTCATCCGCGAAGCGGGAAAAGACGCGCAAATTACCGTTGGCCATTGCGAAGCCAAAGATATTGGCCTTGGCATCAATCCAAAGGGCATGAACGACTTCAACAAGGCGCAACATGACCGCTATGTGAAGGCGCTGCCCAACCTTGTTTACACCAACGGATTGGATTTTCGCTTCTACAAGAAAGGTGAATTGGCCCGCGAAATTTCAATTGCCGATTTTCTGATGGGCATTCAGCCGAAGCCTGACCAGTTTACGTTCTTGGCCAACCAACTGAAAGACTTTGCCGCTGAAAGACTGCAAACCATCACATCTGCTGAAAAGCTGGCGGAGATGATGGCGGGCAAGGCGACCCTCATCAAAGACATTTTGTTCAACTCTCTGAAAGAGGACAAGGACCTGCAAACCGAACTGGTGGGGCAATATCAAGTCTTTCAAAGACATGCTGATCCACGACCTGACAGCAGAAGACTTTGCTGACATTTACTCTGAAACAATTGCCTACGGCATGTTTGGTGCACGGCTGCATGACAAGACGCTGGAAAATTTCTCCCGCGTCGAAGCGTTGGAATTGATGCCGAAGTCCAATCCGTTTTTGCGCAAGCTGTTCACCTATGTGGCCGGGCCGAATCTGGATGAACGCATTCGCCGCACGGTGGACGAGTTGGCAGAAATTTTTCAAGCCACAGATTTGCCCAAACTGTTTGAGGACTTTGGCAAGTTCACCCAGCGCAATGACCCCTTCATCCATTTCTATGAAACCTTCTTGCGCAAATACAATCCGGCCAAGCGCAAGGCGCGTGGCGTGTGGTACACGCCGGAACCCGTGGTGAATTTCATCGTGCGGGCGGTGGATGATGTTTTGAAAACCGAGTTTGGCCTGGCGGATGGTTTGGCTGATACCTCCAAAGTGACGGTGGACTGGGACACGGGCAGAACGACAAGAAGGGCAAAGCCTGATTGACCATAAGAAGGAGGTGCACCGCGTTCAGATTCTGGACCCGGCGGCAGGTACGGGAACGTTTCTTGCCGAAGTGATCAAGCAGATTGCACCCAAGGTGAAGGACGTGGCGGAAGGGCAATGGTCGTCCTACGTCGAAAAGGAATTGATCCCCCGCTTGCATGGCTTTGAATTGCTGATGGCGAGTTATGCCATGTGCCACATGAAGCTGGACATGATGCTGACCGAGATGGGCTACAAGCCCACCGACAACCCACCGCGCCTAGGGGTTTATCTCACCAACTCACTGGAAGAAGGCGAACGCGCAATCAGGATTTGCCATTTGCCCAATGGCTGTCGGAAGAAGCCAAGCAGGCCAACACCATCAAGCGTGACATGCCGATCATGTGCGTGATTGGGAATCCGCCGTATTCTGGTCAGCAGTCCAAAACAAGGGAGATTGGATAATAAACTTAATTGCTGACTACAAGAAAAAGACGGGTAAATGAAAGTTGAAAGATATCAATCACTGGTCAAGGATGACTACATCAAATTTATTCGAATCGCCGAACACTTAGTTGAAAAAAATGGTAATGGCGTTTTGGGATTTATCACCAATCATAGATATCTTCGACGGGTCACACACCGAGGTATGCGCAGGCAT
This sequence comes from uncultured Alphaproteobacteria bacterium, assembly GCA_963840765.1. GTDB lineage: Bacteria > Pseudomonadota > Alphaproteobacteria > Rhizobiales > Aestuariivirgaceae > Aestuariivirga. Next base: position 63,652 of record CAWJAE010000009.1, read on the forward strand.
TTCTCAAGAACATTCGACAAGATTTACGTCATCGACTTCCATGGGAGCGTGAAAAAAGAGCTGCACAGGATGGAAACATTCGATCAAAATGTGTTCGATATTCAGCAGGGTGTTTCAATTTCGTTCTTTGTGAAGCAGGAAGAATCCGAAGTAAATAACGGCGGACAGTTTACGATTTGCGCGTTATACGGAGAAAGCGCAAAATCAAGTATTGACGACCTTTGGAATGATAATCCACGATCTCAATCGAATTTCAATATTCAGCAACAAGCCCCGTATCTATTTTCTTAAACCAAAGACCTAGACAAGTCGCAGGGCTACTAATAGGATCCCGGCCGTAAAGAATATTTCCATAAAGTAATTCTGGAATTCAAACTAAGCGCGACAACATAGTATATGATAACGTCAAGATAAAATGAAACAGTTGCAGAATGATTTTAGATTGGTGCCGATGATTCAGATAAAGTATCTTCGAAAAGAGACAGGACTGCGACAGTTGTAAACTGCGAAAGATATAACTTTGACAAATCCAACGATTTCGGTCAAGCCACGATAAACTATCGGCCATTGGACAACAGACTAGAACTACTTGACACTGGACAACTCAAGGCTTTATTGCATATCCAGACACAATCATGAGCCATTAATTGACAGGTGAAAATTTTTGTCTTTCTATTGTCACCAATTTCTATCAGAAGATTTGCTCATTTTCTGCTGCTCGACAACACGATTAAATTCAGAATCAATATCAATTCACAAAGAGCAACCTATTTTCACCCCTCTACCTCTACCCCGACGAACAAGACCTCGACCAAACTCGCCGCATCAACTTCGATCCCAAAATCCACAAGGCAATCGTTGCGGCTGCCACGGCCTTCGAGGCCCGCCAAGGGGCGGGCACCTCAGGGTGAGGGAAAGTGCCGGATGAAGTCGCAATCTTTGATTACATCTATGGTGTGTTGTACTGCCCGGCCTATCGCGAGACTTACAAAGAGTTTTTGAAAATCGATTTCCCGCGTGTGCCTTACCCGCCATCGCCAGAGGTGTTTTGGGATGTATCGGCCAAGGGCAGTGAATTGCGCAAGCTGCATTTGATGGAAGATGAGGCAGTAGGTGTGGCACCTTATAAATTCACAGGCGATGGCGACAGTGTGGTGGGCAAGGTAAAATTCGAAGGCGGTCGCGTGGCCATCAACGACGGTCAAGCCTTTACAGACGTGCCTGAGATTGCGTGGAACTTCTACATCGGCGGCTATCAACCCGCGCAAAAATGGCTGAAAGACCGCAAAGGTCGAGAACTCTCTTTCGACGACATCAAGCACTATCAAAAAATCATCAAAATCCTGTCCGAAACGGATCGGATCATGAAAACATTGAGATGCCGTTGTAACCAAAGCGGGTTTCCAGCTTTCGCTGGAATGACGGTTGGTGGGTGGGAAAAGGCGGACTCCGCAGCTTTCCCCCCCCCGGCCCCTCCCCTATGGGGAGGGGAGAAGGTTATCGTTCTTGTATTGTTCCTTTTGTCGATTTGTGCCATGCTTGCTCTTATACGGGGAGGGGTGGCCTTGACTTTTCTTATTTGTAGCTACATATATTGCGTGGTTTCATGCGCCATGAAACTGTCGTGGGATGAGGCGAAGCGGCAGGCGACTTTGGCGGATCGCGGGTTGGATTTTGCGCGTGCCGCAGAGTTGTTTGATGCTGAGAACTTCAACTACACGATAGAGGATTTGCGACGAGACTATGGTGAACAACGGTTTATTTGCTTCGGTGCGATAGGTGGAAGATTATGCGTTACCGTGTGGACACCGCGTGGTGCGGCACGTCATATTATTTCGATGAGGAAGGCAAATGACCGAGAACAAAAAAGTTTTCACATCCGTGCTCAATCCCGACGATGACGCGCCAGAGTTGGATGATGATTGGTTCGACCGTGCAGATTTGTACAAGGGCACAGTTCTCGTCCGCCGTGGTCGGCCGCTTGGTTCGGGTACGCGGGAATTGGTGTCTTTGCGCATTGATAAGCAGGCGCTGGCGGCGTTCAAAGCCACGGGGCCGGGGTGGCAGGTGCGGATCAATGATGTGTTGAAACGCAGTGCCAAGCGCTTGGCCAAACAGCCATAAAAAAAGGGCCGCGATTTCTCGCAGCCCTTCGAATTTGTTAGACGCAAAACGCTTAAGCGTTTGAGCCCATTTTGCTCTTGATCAGGCCAGCTACGATTTGCAGCACGATGCCGCCTACGCCTGATGCGGCGAGGTTGCCGATTGAGAAACCGCCACCAGCAGCCGAAGCCAAAGCAGGGATCAGAGCGCCCAGAATGTTACCGCCAGCCAAACCGCCAACAGCGCCTGCAATGGTGTTGCCGAGGCCGCCGAGGCTTGAGTCTTTCATGGCTGCGCCACCGACGTTGCCGCCAACTGCGCCACCAACGGCTTGAATGATCAGAGGAAGAAGTGCTTCCATGTTTTATTTACTCCCATTATTGCCCACCCCCGCGGCGGGTTAACGGAGAGCTTACCATCATTTCGAGTAATGCCAAAGTCGAATGTTGCACAAGTTTTCAGCTGTGGATTGCAACAAGTTTAATAGGCGTTCTCGGATTTCAGCAAAGCCAACGGCGTTTTGGCCAGAATGTAGAGATCAAAGCCAATGCTCCAACGGTCGATATAATCAAGGTCGTGCTTGACGCGCTGCTCCAGCTTTTCGCGCGTGTCAGTCTCGCCGCGCCAGCCATTGATTTGCGCCCAACCGGTAATGCCGGGCTTCACCTTGTGGCGGGCGAAATAACCATCCACCACTTCATCATACAAAGTGCCGGCGGCCTTGGCCTGGGTGGCATGAGGGCGCGGGCCCACGAGGGATAATGTTCCCAGCAATACGTTGAACAATTGTGGCAACTCATCCAGCGAGGTCTTGCGGATGAAGCGGCCCACACGGGTAACGCGCGGGTCATCCCTCGTCACAAGTTTCGCGGCACCTGCATCCGACATATCAGTATACATCGAGCGGAATTTGAACACTTCAACGAGCTGGTTGTTAAAACCAAAACGCTTCTGCTTGAAAATAACCGGGCCTTTGCTTTCCCATTTCACGGCAGCAGCAACAGCCAGCATGACAGGCGCCAACCCGATCAGGGCCACGAGCGCGATGACACGATCAACAACCGATTTGAATATTGCATCCCAACCCGAAAGAGGGCGTTCGAAGGCCGAGAGCAGGGGCAAATTGCCGAGGTAAGAATAAGCCCCGCGCGACAGCTTGAGTTTGCCCGCCGCACCGCTGATGCGGATATCAACCGGCAATTCCCACAGGCGCTTCAAAATTTGCAACATGCGGGTTTCCGCCGACAGGGGAATAGCCACGATGATCAGATCAATGGCCTGCTCGCGTGCATAAGGTGCAAATCTGAAATGCTGCCAAGCTTGCGATATTTCCGCACCGATTCAGGGCTGCGGTTATCAAAGCGATCATCAAACAAACCGATGACTTCAAACTCATCCGATGGGGAATGTTCAAGCAGGTTCAGCGCGTCTTCAGCGGCTTGGCCACCGCCGACAAAGGCAATGCGGGTGCGGAAATGTCCGGCGCGTTCAGCCGGCTTTACCCAGATTTGGGCCAACAAACGCGTGGCAAAAAAATGCAACCCGCATAAGCCGCACCACAATGCAATCCACGACGCGGGCAGCGTGAGGGGGGTGAAATAGGTCAGCATATATAAAGCGCCACCGGAAATGGCGGCGATGGAAAAGGATTTCAGCGCTGTCTCAAAACCATTGGCCCAGCGGCGCGGCACATAAAGCCCCATTCCGCGCACGCCCAGCAAACTGGTCAAGGCGACGAGCAGGGTGAAAAAACCAATGACCTCGGGCTTGCTTTGGGTGGCCAGTGCCGCCGTTAAAGTTAAAGCCCCGCCCGTCAGTACCACAAAATCAGCCGCCTTGGCCAAACGTTGCACCACGTCAATGTCAATCGAAGTCCGCACCATATTCAAAACCCCTTTGCGTAACCCTGTTGGAAAGGTTCCCACACGCATGGGGCGAACATGGCTGAAGCCTGTTGCCGAATTGCTAAAAATGCCTATTTTACAGCGTTTTGCTCAAATCGTGATGAACAGCTTCTTATCAAAATCGGTTGCAGTTTACGTTAAAACCTTGCATCTGGCGCACCCGCAAAAGCATCAACCGGGCTTACACCGCTGAAACCACGGTTTCCCGTCAACCGTTCAGCCACCGCCAATTGCGCATCGGGAACGATGGAATAGGCGTTGATGTAAATTGGCACACGCGGCGCATCTTGCAAATAATAGGTGTGGCCGAAGGACACCATGACGGTGGGGATGTCGTGCCAATAGCGCGTCATCAAATGCGGGATGCCCGGCTGCAGGGTCTTCCACGGCAGCACAATGCGGGACTTACCGAATGAGGATTCTTCCGCCAGCACATAAAGCACCACATCGGTATTCTCAGGTGTTGGCGCGGCGTCGGGATTGTAATCCGTGACAATAAATCCGCGCGCTTCAAGACTGTTGCGTAAGGTATCCATCTCGCGATTTGGAATTCCCGGCAAAAAGCCCGGTGCGCCATTGCTGATCCAGCAAATGCGTTTGTGGCGCGTGGGGTTGAGCGGCAAGAAATTGCCCGTGTCTTTGACCAGCGTGACCGATTGATCCGCCACTTTGCGCGATAGTTCTTGATGCGCTGGCGAATGCACGATTGCTTTGACTTGCTCGAGTGGGAGAATACGTTGATCCAAGGTTTTCTTATGCAGGCCCAAAGCCGCCTTCATGCCGAGAATGCGGGTGACGGCGTCTTCCAAGCGCTGTTCTGACAAGTGCACCACTGAACGCAAACCATTTTCCATATGGCGGATGTCTTGTTCTTCGTTTTCGCAGAACAAGAACACATCGCAGCCATTTTCGATCACTTGCGGCACAATGCGAGCGCGGCCTGCAAAACTGCCAAGTCCAGCCATGGATGTTGCATCAGAAACGATGAGGCCGTTGAAGCCAAGTTCACCGCGCAGCAAATCAAAGTTCAAGAATTTCGAAAGCGAGGCAGGGCGATAAAGCTCCAAGCCTTCAGCGCCTTTGGCTTTTGCATATTCCGGCAATGCGATGTGGGCGGACATGACGGACATCAAACCACCGTCGATCAGTGACTTATAGATGTGGCCAAATGTTTTGTGCCATTCGCTTGGCGTGAGCGGGTTGTGCGTGGTCACCAAATGTTGGTCGCGCCAATCCAAGCCTTCGCCGGGCCAATGCTTGGCGGCTGACGCAATGCCTTGTTCCTGCATCATGCGCATGTGAACGAGGGCCTGCTGCAAAATGGTGCTTTCATCGCTGCCATAAGAGCGCGTGCCGACGATGGCGCTGCCGGTGTTTTTGTTGATGTCAACGCAAGGTGTGAAGGTCCAGTTGAAGCCCAAGGCCGCTGACTCTTTTGCCATGGCTGACACGGTTTGTGCCGCAAGATCAAGGTCGTTGGCGGCGGCCACACCCAATTGGTTGGTGAAGGCCGTCATGCACGTGGCATGGTTGCCACCGCCTTCAAAGTCACCTGTGATGAAAGGAGGGATTTCGCATTGCTCCATAAATGCGCGAGTGGCCGCCCAATTGCGCTCAAGGTCTTGCCCCATGAAACGGTGCACGCCACCAGGGCTGAGTGCGGCAAGCGGTTGGCATTGCCTGTGTCATCGCCAAAGAACACATGCACAAAAAGCTGCCGAATTTTCTGCGCCGTGGACATAGCTGTCCCGGGTGCGGGTGACCCAAGCCATGTCTTCAGCCGTCAAGATTAAATGGGAATTTGGTAAGCGAAGTTTCAACGGACATTTGCTATACACTCATGGTTATGATTCAGTGGAGTAGGACATAGCATAGGGGATGCGCAAAATTCTTACATTTTTTGCATGTGATGTTGGTTGTCGGTGGGCTTGGCCTATCACTTTGCGCGATTGCAGATTTACAATGCGCTGGTGCCCAAAGATGCGGGAAGTTCCATTGCGATTGCCGATGTTCCCTATGGTCCTGATGCCCGCCAAGTACTTGATATTTATATGCCGCGAGAAGCAAAACTACCGCTGCCCGTTGTGGTGTTTGTTCATGGTGGTTCTTGGGAAGAAGGAAACAAAAATAGTTACACGTTTGCCGGTCGAGCTTTGGCGGCGCAAGGTTTTTTAGCTGTCGTTGTCAATTATCGACTGCACCCTCAGCACCAATACCCGGCATTTGTGGATGACGTTGATTTGGCACTGCGCTGGGCGGTTGAGAATGTGAAAGGCTATGGCGGTGATCCTGCAAAGATTTTCGCCATGGGCCATTCGGCGGGAGCATACAATGTAGCAATGGCCGTTTTGAGTGATCGGTACAAACAGGGACGCCCAAAACTTGCAGGCGTTGTCACTTTGGCGGGGCCGTTTGACTTTGTACCATTAGATTCGCCCATCACAATAAAAGTGTTTGGTGGCCTGCCGGATTTGCCGTCAACTCAACCCGTCAATTATGCCAGTGCCGACGCGCCACCGTTTTTGATTTTACATGGTGAAGACGACAAGACCGTGTTTCCAAGGAACGCTATTGCTCTGGACAAAGCCTTGCGCGAGGCGGGGGCAGTTTCGACTTTGAAATTCTATAAAGGCGTTTCCCATGCCGACATCATGCTGTCGCTCTCGACATGGATGCGCAACAGGTCGCCTTCGTTGGGCGATGTTACGGCGTTTGTTAGAGATAAGTCTCAATAATCGGCCAAGCCTCATCATAGTGGTCAATCATGTGCGTGGGGTTGAAGGCGCTCACATGCTGTGAGGTATAGCCGAAAGTAACCGCCAGCACCGGCACGCCTGCGTTCTGCGCCGTGCGAATATCGGTTTCGCTGTCTCCCACCATCATGATGTTTTTGGGGTTCACGCCCAAGCGCGTGGCGGCTTCAATCAACGGGGCAGGGTCGGGCTTCATCACAGCCAAGGTGTTGCCGCCGATAAGGGATCCAAACTTCTGCATCATGTTCAGCTCGGTCAAAAGCTTGTGCGACAGGTGTTCAACCTTGTTGGTGCACACGCCCATTTTGAGGCCACGGGATTGCGCCTTGTCGAGCACTGCAAGCAATCCATCAAACACAACACTGTGGTCGGCAACATTGTCACCGTAATATTCCAGAAAGTTGCCATGTAGTTTTTTGAGCGTGGCTTGATCCACAGCATCGCCTGTGGCGGCCACACCGCGCTCAATCAAATTCATGGCACCGTGGCCCACGAAGGCGCGCAGTTCAGCCATGCTGATTGCTGGACGATCGATCAGTCCCAGCACATGGTTGGTGGCGGCGTGCAGATCCGGTGCGGTATCCACCAATGTTCCATCAAGATCAAAAATCAGGGCTTCGAGGGTCATTAAATCACGCGATTCTGGATAGTTGGTTTAAACAGGTTGCCTGTGCTAAGCCCCGCCGCAGAATAGTGGAGACAATCATGGACATTCGCAAAAGTCAGGCCCTTGCCGACATATTGAAAGACAAGAGCCTTCTCAAGGACAAATGCTACATCAATGGCGCATGGGTGGGCGGCGAAACCTCAATCGACGTGACCAATCCGGTTGATGAGCGTGTAATTTGCTCGGTTCCACGCCTCGGCACCAAGGAAACCCGCAGCGCCATTGAAGGCGCTGAAAAAGCGCAAAAGCTCTGGTCCAAGAAAACCGCCAAGGAACGCGCGGGCATTTTGAAAAAGTGGTTCAACCTGATGATGGAAAATCAGGAAGACCTGGCACAGATTTTGACGGCCGAGCAGGGTAAGCCTTTAAGCGAATCGCGCGGTGAAATTGCCTACGGCGCAAGCTTCATTGAATGGTTCGCGGAGGAAGCACGCCGGGTCTATGGCGAGACTGTTCCCGTGCCATTTCCCAATGGTCGTGCTGTCGTCATCAAGCAGCCCGTTGGCGTCATTGCTTGTATTACGCCGTGGAATTTCCCCAATGCCATGATTACCCGCAAGGCTGGTGCTGCGCTTGCCGCAGGCTGCGCCATGGTGGTGAAGCCCGCAGCGGAAACCCCTTTGTCGGCATTGGCCATGGCTGAGCTTGGCGAACGCGCAGGCATTCCCGCTGGTGTATTCTCGGTGCTGACAGGTTCAGCCAAGGACATTGGTGCTGAAATGACATCGAACCCCATTGTACGGGGTTTGACGTTCACAGGTTCAACCGAAATTGGCCGCATGTTAATGGCGCAATGCGCACCCACCATTAAGAAGATGGGATTGGAATTGGGCGGCAATGCACCCTTCATCGTGTTTGATGATGCGGACTTGGACGCTGCTGTGGCAGGGGCGATGGCCTCCAAATATCGCAACAACGGCCAAACTTGCGTGTGCGCTAATCGGCTTTATGTGCAGGAGGGTGTTTATGACGCCTTCGCAAAAAAGCTGGCTGTGGCTGTTGAAAAACTCAAAATCGGCAACGGCGTCGATGATGGCGTGACCACAGGTCCACTGATCAACAAGGCAGCCGTGGTCAAAGTTGAAGAACATATCGCCGATGCTTTGGCCAAGGGCGGCAAGCTGGCCACGGGCGGCAAATCCATGGGCGGCAATTTCTTTGAACCTACAATCATCACTGGCGTGACCAGCGACATGGCTGTGGCACGGGAAGAGACCTTTGGTCCCGTGGCACCCTTGTTCAGCTTCAAGACGGAAGAAGAAGTGATTGAACTTGCCAACGCAACCGAATTTGGTTTGGCCTGCTATTTCTACACCCGCGACATTGGCCGCGTGTGGCGTGTGGGCGAGGCACTGGAGTATGGCATGGTCGGAATCAACGAAGGTGTCATTTCAACTGCTGAAGCACCATTTGGTGGCGTTAAGCAGTCAGGCCTTGGCCGCGAAGGTTCCATGCACGGCATGGAAGAATATCTTGAAGTTAAATATATGTTGATGGGAGGGCTCGGTAAGTGAGCAAGACGAAAAAACTATCCGCTGACGACATGAAAAAAGCAGCGGCACTTGCCGTACTGCCGAAAATCCAAGATGGAATGGTGGTGGGCCTGGGATCAGGTTCAACCGCTGATCATTTCACGAAGGCACTGGCTGAAAAAGTGAAAGCCGGTTTGAAAGTGAAGTGCGTGCCCACGTCCGAGGCGACGGCGAAACTCGCGCAATCTCTGGGCCTAGAATTGACAACACTTGAGGTGCATCCCTTCATTGACATTACAGTTGATGGCGCGGACGAGATTGACGGGGATTTCCGTTTGATCAAGGGCGGCGGTGGCGCATTGCTGATTGAAAAAATCGTGGCTTCATCATCAAAGTTCATGGTGGTGATTGCCGATGAATCGAAGCAAGTCAAAACCTTGGGCAAGTTCAAACTGCCCATCGAAGTGGTGCCTTTCGGTGTGAAGGCAACGGCGTGGAAACTGGAACGCGCCTTCAAGACTTTTGACATGGAACCGAAGCTGACCCTGCGCACCAAGGACGGCAAACCCTTCCGCACCGATGCGGGCAATTGCATCATTGATTGTGAGTGCGGCGAAATCAAACAAGCAGACCGCTTGGAATTCATGATCAACAATCTGCCGGGCGTTGTGAACAACGGCTTGTTCATTGGCATTTGTGGCGTTGCTTACATTGCGAAAGCTGACGGAAGTGTTGCGGAGCTATATCGCCCGTGACCACATTTGACTACGATCTCTTCGTCATTGGTGCAGGCTCAGGCGGTGTTCGCGCGGGCCGCATTGCCGCAAAACATGGTGCAAAAGTTGCCGTGGCGGAGGAGTATCGCGTTGGTGGCACCTGCGTTATTCGTGGTTGCGTGCCGAAGAAGTTGTTTGTTTACGCTTCTAAATTCGCCGAAGAATTTGAAGATGCCATTGGCTTTGGTTGGACATCAGAAAAAGTCACCTTCGATTGGCAGACCTTGCTTGAAAACAAGGACAAGGAGATTAATCGGCTGAACCAAGCCTATATCCGCAATCTGACGGCGGCGGGTGCGGAACTGATTGAAGAGCGTGCCGCGTTGGTTGATGCGCACACGGTGCAACTTTCTTCAGGGCGCAAGGTGTCAGCCAAGTATATTTTGATCGCCACAGGTGCAACGCCTTTTGTGCCGCGCAATGTGGTGGGGCATGAACTTGCCATCACCTCAAATGAAGCTTTCCATTTGCCCAGGCTACCGCGTCGCATGGTTATTGTGGGCGGGGGGTATATCGCGGTGGAGTTTGCCGGGATCTTCAACAATCTCGGTGTGGAAACCATCCTGATTTATCGCGGTGAAAAAATCCTGCGCGGCTTTGACAGCGATCTGCAAAACCACTTGATGGCAGAAATGGAAAAGAAGGGCATCGACATTCGCTGCAATGTCGACGTTGAGAAAATCGAACGCTCGGGTGATGGCGTGCGCATTACACTGAATGATGGTGAACGCATCGGTGCGGGCCAGATCATGTATTGCACAGGCCGCATTCCGAATATCGTCGATCTAGGGTTAGAGAACGTCGGCATCACGCCAACGCCGCATTATGCTATTCCTGTCAACGAATATTCGCAAACTGAAGTGCCTTCGATATACGCCGTGGGTGATGTGACCAACCGCGTAAACTTAACGCCCGTCGCTATTCGCGAAGGCCACGCCTTTGCTGACACGGTGTTCGGCGACAAGCCGACAATGGTCAACCACGGCCTCGTTCCAACTGCGGTATTCTCGCAGCCGGAATTAGGCACTGTGGGCATGACGGAAGAGCATGCACGCAAAACTCACAAGGTTGATATTTACAAAACCTCGTTCCGCCCCATGAAGCACACGCTTTCAGGCCGCGACGAACGCATGATGATGAAGCTGGTGGTGGATGCCGAAACTGACATCGTGTTGGGCTGTCACATTGCGGGGCCTGATGCGGGCGAAATGGCGCAACTGTTGGGCATAGCCATAACCTGCAAAGCCACCAAGGCGCAGTTCGATGCGACCTTGGCCGTGCATCCGACTGCGGCAGAGGAATTGGTGACCATGCGCGAGAAGTGGAAGGGCTGAAAATACTTGATGGCACCTCCAGTTACGTATAATACGTAATTGGAGGTGCTATATGAAGTCCTACACATTTTCCGACTTGAATCGACAATCCGGCGAGATTTTGGACGCCGCATTGATCGAGCCAGTTGCGCTGACCAAGCGCGGTAAAGAAAAATTAGTTATTGTTCCTGCAAAGTTGTTTCGGCAACTTAATCAAAACCACATCAGAGCATTCACCTTGGAAAATGCGCCAGATGACGTTCATAACTTGCTGATCCAAGGCTTAGACGATTTGATCGCACCTAAGCCTAATGACGCTTAAAGTTGGCGATATTCTGCGGTTTAACTACCTCTGGGCGCGTGAAGCAGAGCAGGGTGAAGAGTCTGGGCGAAAGGCGCGACCTGTTTGTTTGATTGTCAGAACAGCGTCTGATCCAGCAAATCTATTTCTGTTGCCACTGACTTCAAAACAACCAGCACACAAAAGGGCAGCATTGCTTGTGCCGGAGATGGAATGTCGGCGGGCGGGTTTGCAAACACCTTGTTGGATTATCTTGGATGAGTACAATTTTGTTGCGATGGATGTTGCCTATGATTTTGAATCGCCCCGCCCTATTGGCAGTTTTGCCGCCACATTTTTACAACAAGTGGCCAGTCGCCTGAAAGCAGAGGCAACGGCGCGTCGCCTGAAAAGGGTCATGCGCCGCTAAAAATTTCTCCACGCGCAAATGTTTCATTTGTGACTGCGATGCGCTAAAGCCGCGCCATCATGACCGACGCACCTAAAAAGAACGACCGTTACCGCGACACCGTATTCCTGCCGACAACTGACTTCCCCATGCGGGCGGGGTTGCCGCAGAAGGAACCGGAGATCCTCAAGCGTTGGGCTGAGATGAACTTGTTTGGGCAGTTGCGCGAACAATCCAAAGGCCGCGAAAAATTCGTGCTGCATGATGGCCCGCCTTACGCCAACGGCAACATCCACATTGGCCATGCGCTCAACAAGACGCTGAAAGACTTGGTGGTGCGTTCGGCGCAAATGTCAGGTTACGACGCCAATTATGTGCCGGGCTGGGATTGCCATGGTCTTCCCATCGAATGGAAAATCGAAGAGCAATATCGCGCCAAGGGCAAGAACAAGGACGCGATTCCGATCAATGAATTTCGCAGAGAGTGCCGCGAGTTCGCCCAAAATTGGGTGAATGTGCAGCGCGAGGAATTCAAGCGCTTGGGCGTTGAGGGTGATTGGGACAACCCCTACCTCACCATGAACTACAAAGCCGAAGCCATCATCGCGCGGGAACTGTTGAAGTTCGCCGACAGCGGGCAACTCTATCGCGGTTCAAAGCCGGTGATGTGGAGTGTGGTGGAAAAAACCGCACTTGCCGAGGCTGAGGTTGAATATGCGGATTATGTGAGTGATGCGATTTATGTGAAGTTTCCGGTGCGCGATGTCGAAGTTCGTGTCGACTATTGGATCGAACATTGCCATGGCTGTCGAACAATGTCGAGAAAGCTTCATATGATCTGGACAACGACGCCTTGGACTATCCCCGGAAATCGCGCCGTAAGTTTTTCGTCGCGAATATCAAATATGGTGCTTTATGAAGTCAGCTGAAGCACCCGAAGGCAATTGGGCCAAGAGGGCGAAAGTTATATCTTTGCTGATGCGCTCGTTGAACAATTGGCCAAGGCGTTAAAGGTTGAAACTTTCACACGACTTAGCACGATGTGAGATAGCTCAATGACATGGAGTGCGATCACCCGCTCAAATCCCTCGGCTACGACTTCATCGTCCCACTCCTCGACGGCGATCACGTCACCGACGACGCAGGTACCGGCTTCGTCCACACCGCCCCCGGCCATGGTGCGGATGACTACATTGTTTGGACGGCGAACCAGAAGGCTTTGCGTGAACGCGGTATCAACACCGACATTCCGACAACCGTCGATGCTGATGGTTTCCTGACCAAGGAAGCGCCGGGCCTTACGGGCAAGCGCGTCATCACCGACAAGGGTGAAAAGGGCGATGCCAATGAAGCTGTGATTGCGGCGTTGAAGGAGGCTGGCAACATCGTTGGCCGTTCGCGCCTCACGCATCAATACCCCCATTCATGGCGCTCGAAAAAACCCATCATCTTCCGCAACACGCCCCAATGGTTCATTTCCATGGGCGACGGCAAGGTGGATGGTTTGCGTGCCAAAGCCTTGGCCGCCATCGAAGCCACCGAGTTTTTCCCACCCGCAGGCCAGAACCGTTTACGCGGTATGATCGAGCAACGGCCGGACTGGGTGATCTCCCGTCAACGTGCATGGGGTGTGCCGATTGCTGTGTTCGTGGAAAAAGCCACGGGCAAAATCCTCAACGATAACAAAGTGAACCAGAGAGTTTACGACTCATTCGTTGAAGAAGGCGCTGATGCCTGGTTTGCCGAGGGTGCAGCAGAACGCTTCCTCTCGCCGGACTACAAAGCAGCTGACTATGAGCAAGTGCGCGATATTCTCGACGTGTGGTTTGACTCCGGTTGCACCCATGCCTTCACGCTGGAAGAACGCCCTGAATTGCAGTGGCCCGCGAATGTGTATCTCGAAGGCTCCGACCAGCATCGCGGTTGGTTCCATTCGTCATTGCTTGAAAGCTGCGGCACGCGCGGCGTGGCCCCTTACAAGCAAGTCATCACCCATGGTTTCACCATGGCGGAAGACGGGCGCAAAATGTCAAAGTCCCTCGGCAACACCGTGGTGCCGCAAGATGTGATCAAGACCATCGGTGCCGACATCCTGCGCCTCTGGGTGGCTTCAACGGACTATGCCGACGACCAGCGCGTGGGCCCTGAAATTCTCAAAGGCACGTCCGAGAACTATCGCAAGCTGCGCAACACTTTCCGCTACATGTTGGGTGCTGTGGATGGCCTGAAAGATTGGGAACAGGTCTACGTTGCCGACATGCCAGAGCTTGAACGTTACGTGCTGCATTTGCTCTGGACCTTGGACCAGACGGTGCGCGAGGCTTACCGCGTTTATGATTACAAAAAGGTGACGGCGTCACTGATGCAGTTCATGAACACCGACTTGTCGGCCTTCTATTTCGATATCCGCAAGGACACGCTGTATTGCGACCCATGGAGCAGCTTGAAGCGCCGTTCTTGCCGCACGGTGATTGACCAACTGTTCCATTGCCTGACAACATGGTGGGCGCCGATCTTCGTGTTCACAACCGAAGAAGCGTGGTTGCAGCGTTTTGCCGGTGAAGGCTCATCGGTGCATCTCATGCAGTTTGCCAAAACGCCCGTGGAATGGCGCGATGATGCGTTGGCCGCAAAGTGGGAAAAAATCCGCGATGTGCGCAGTGTGGTGACAGGTGCGCTTGAAATTCAACGCGCCAACAAAACCATCGGCTCGTCACTGGAAGCAGCACCCGTTGTGCATGTGCAATTGGATGCAGCTGACGTTGCAGCATTGAAGGACATGGACTTTGCAGAAATCTGCATCACCTCCGCAATTTCGATTGTTGAAGGTGCGGCACCTGCTGACGCGTTCAAACTCGAAAGCGTCAAAGCTGTGGGCGTAGAATTCCAAAAAGCCGAAGGTGCGAAATGCGCGCGGTCATGGAAGATTTCCAAGGACATCGGCAGCGACGCTGAATTCCCGGATATCACCCCGCGTGATGCTGAAGCCGTGCGCGAATGGCAGACACGGTTTGGGAAGACGGTTTGAGCAAGAGATTGTTGTCAGGCACCCCCTCCCGTCCTTCGCCGTACTCCCCCAGCTGAGCCGAGGGAGAAAATTTTCTCCCTTGCGCCGAAGGCCGGGGGAGTACCCCGAAGGGGGGAGGGGGTGCATGTTGCGCATGACCCTCTCCGGCCCGCTCACCCGTCTTGGACTTCTCATTGCAGCACTGGTCTTCGCTTTCGACCAACTCAGCAAATGGTGGGTGCTGAAAATCGTCAATCTGGACGAGCGCGACCCCTATCCAGATCACACCTTTTCTTGATCTGGCCATGGCGTGGAACAAAGGCGTGTTCCTATGGTCTGTTGGCTACGCATATGCAGGGATTGCTTGTTGCACTTAGTTTGGCCATCACGGTCATGCTGGTCATGTGGTTGGCCAAAGCCGACAAGGCCTTGAGCGCCGCCAGTTATGGCCTGTTGATAGGCGGTGCCTTGGGCAATGCACTGGATCGCCTCTTGCACGGCGCCGTTGCAGATTTTGTGCATTTCATTAGGGTACGTGGAGTTGGTACATCTTCAATGTGGCGGATATTGCTATCGTTGCAGGTGTGGCCGTGCTGCTTTATGATGCGTTATTGGGCAAGCATTCCCTAGCGTAGTTTTTCTGCCACATTGCTTTGGCAAGACGCGGGGAATTCGGGAGATTGAGCACGTGAAGATTTCGGGCGTTTTGGTTGTGGGTTGTGTGACATTGCTGTTGGCTGGCTGTTCGTCTGGCTTGCTGGGCGGTGGCGGCAGCAATTCCGGCCCATCGGCAGAACCGCAAATTGCCGTCAACAATCAATTGGCCATGCCGCCAGATTTATCACTCGCTGCCCCCGGCACCCGTGCAGCACCTGCCGCCCGCGTCGCTTCCATTGATGATGAACCTGTTGACCTCGATGCGCCGATAACGCCAACGCCCGCACCAGCCCCTAAAGCCGACACGCAAGATGTTTATGAACAATATGGCATTTCGAAAACCAACCCTGACGGCACCAAAAAAGAAGAAGGCAAGTTGCGCGAAGAATTGCGCCAAGCCGTATTGGCCAAGAAGCGCAAAGAGAATCCCAAACACGGTACAATTTTCAACGTAGGTGAATTGTTCCGGGATTAGCCTGATTGTGAGGGGCTCGGCCTTGGCCTAAAGCTGGCCCATGCAGAATCCGTCGTCTTCAACAAAGCACCGTAAACCGCATCGCCGCTGGCGAAGTGGTGGAGCGTCCTGCCAGTGCCGTGAAGGAACTGGTAGAAAACGCAATTGATGCCGGTGCCACACAAGTGGACGTGGTGTTTCGCGGCGGTGGCAAAAGCCTGATCCGTGTCAGCGATAATGGCTTTGGCATGTCGTCGGAGGAACTGGAATTGGCGGTCGAACGCCACGCCACATCAAAAATCCCTGATGATGATCTGGTCAATATCGCAACGCTCGGCTTTCGCGGCGAAGCCTTGCCATCGATTGGCAGCGTGGCGCGCCTTGTCATCACCTCTGTGCCCCGTGGTGAAAAAGCAGCCCACGCCATCGCAGTTGCAGGGGGTGATGTTGGCAAGGTTGCACCTGCCAGCTTGAACAGCGGCACCGATGTTGAAGTGCGCGACTTGTTTTACGCAACGCCTGCTCGTTTGAAATTCCTGAAGACCGACCGCAGTGAAAATGCCGAAGCCTTGGACGTGATCCGCCGTTTGGCACTGGCGCATTATGCAGTTGGCTTTTCGTTTGTGACGGAAGAACGGGAATGGTTGCGAACACCCGAAGCTGAACCACGTGAGGCGCGCGTTGCCCGCATCATGGGGCGAGACTTCATGGACAATGCCGTTGCAAGTGGCAGGCGGTGCCGATGATATTCGCATCGAAGGTTTTGCAGGGCTGCCGACGTTTCAACGCGCGCAAGGCACATTGCAATATGCAGTAGTCAATGGCCGCCCGGTGAAAGACAAGCTTATCGCCGGAGCCATTCGCGGCGCCTATGTTGATGTGATGCCGCGTGGCCGCTTTCCCGCCGTGGTGCTTTATATTACTTGTGCTGCTGACCGTGTGGACGTCAACGTGCACCCTGCAAAAACCGAAGTGCGCTTTCGCGATCCCGGTTTCGTCCGTGGACTGATTGTTTCTGCTGTCCGCCGTGCATTGGCAGGGCAGGGCGTGAAGCCTGACACAAATGCCAGCCGCGCTACGACTGCCGCATTTACCACGGAAGCTATTGTTGCACCACGCTGGATGCCGCCTGTGCCTTCGCGGCAAGCCGGATTTGGCGAAGTTGTGCAGGCCGCATTGGGCATGAATATGCCATTGCAAAGCAATGCTTTAGCACCCGAAGTTGACTCAGAGCTTCAACATCCACTGGGCACGGCCCGCGCGCAATTGCATGGCAACTATATCGTTTCGCAAACGGCAAGCTGGGTTCATTCTGGTGGACCAACATGCTGCCCATGAGCGCATTGTTTATGAACGTTTGAAACGCGAACGTGCAGGGCAGGGCATCGTCACGCAACCACTGTTGGTGCCGCAGGTGATTGATCTGGATGGAGCAACTTTGGCCAAGTTTGCTCTCGGTTTCGGATGTGTTGGCACAGGCGGGTTTCGTGGTTGAGGGTTTCGGCGAAGGAGCAGCACTGGTGCGCGAAGTGCCAGCCGCGATTGGCAATGGCAACATTCCCGCCTTGCTGCGCGACATTGCCGATGATGCCGCAGAACTTGAATCCATCACCACACTGGATGCGCGGCTCAACCATGTGCTGGCAACATTTGCCTGTCACCATTCGGTGCGTTCAGGTCGCGTGTTGCGCGTGGAGGAAATGAATGCACTCTTGCGCGAAATGGAAGTGACGCCCAACAGCTGGCCAATGCAACCACGGGCGGCCAACGTTTATTGAGTTGAAATTGGCGGATATTGAGCGGTTATTTGGGCGGTAGGGAATTTGTAGCTGACACCCACCCCCGGCCACCTCCTCCCTTATAGGGAGGGGAGAAAATCAAGAATACACATTTCCCCTCCCTCAATGGAGGGGAGAAAATTATGAAAACGCATCTCCCCTCCCTTGAGGGAGGGGTCGGGGGTGGGTGCCAGCTACAACTTACGCCGCCCGATAGATTCTGATGACAGTGTCCCCGTAAACCCGCGTATCAAGCAGAATTAATCCCACCACTTCTGGCACTTCAGCTTTTTCGGCTTCTTCCAAAACCACAACGGCACCCGGCGAAAGCCAGGCACCGGCGACCAGGGATTGGAGAGCGTTGGCACCCAGCCCCTTGTTGTAAGGCGGATCGGCAAACACCAGTTCGAATGGGGATTGCGGCGCGCAATCCCCCAAGTCCGTGGCGTCACGCTTCCAGATTTTGCATATGCCGATTGCGCCAAAGGCATCGGCATTCTTCCGAATGATGCCCCGCGCTTCCGCACTTTCTTCAACAAACTGGCAAAACTTGGCACCGCGCGACAAAGCTTCAAGCCCCAGTGCGCCCGTGCCCGCAAACAGGTCCATGACGCGGGCCTCTTCAAGTTCAAAGCCATCGATGCCGTGGGCCAGAATGTTGAACAGGCTTTCCCGCACCCGGTCCGACGTGGGGCGGGTGGCGATGGAGGTGGGGCCGATGATTTCACGACCTTTGAATTTTCCGGCAACAATGCGCATGGCGCCTCTGTAATGTCTGGTACTCCTGCAACGCAAGTGGCAAAAGCAGGGCATGTCATTCAAACTGCCAAAAGCCATGGTCATCGCCATGGAGGAAGCCGAAGCCGCAGCGGCGCGGGGCGAAGTACCAGTAGGAGCTTGCATTATCGCTCCTTCAGGCGAAGTGCTTGCACGCGACGGGCAACCGGACGCTGGAACTGAAAGACGCCACAGCCCATGCCGAAATGCTTGTCATTCGAGAAGCTGGGAAAATAATGGGTTCTGAACGGCTAACGGATTGTGTGCTGCATGTGACACTCGAACCTTGCGCCATGTGTGCCGGTGCCATTTCACATGCCCGCATCAAGCGGGTTTACTTTGGTGCGGATGACCCAAAAATGGGTGCCGTGGAACATGGCCCCCGCTTTTTCCAACAGCCCACATGCCACCATACCCCTGAAGTTTATGGCGGCATTGGCGGTGCTGCATCGTCGGCATTGTTGCGCGAGTTTTTCAAGTCGCGGCGATAAGCGTTGCATTCACAATCTTTTCGAGCTTGCGCTTGAACACATCTTTTGCAGGTTGGGCTGCTTCGAAAATATCTTTGACGCGAAAGAAATCACCTGCACCAAAAGCGTCAACATTTGGCTGAATATAAATATCGGGCGGCGAAAGCGCACGGCGACTTTCGGCGAGTTTGTGAAACATGATGAGCAGCGAGCCGACGGCCAGTTCAATGTTTGTCGCATTGCCATTGGTCAATGGCTTGGGCTTGCCCGTCACATCGATTGCGACAACAAGATCATTGCCTTCTCGTACATGATCAAACGGCACCGGGTTCACGATGCCACCATCCACATGTAATTGCCCGTTGATTTTTGGTCCAATGATGACGCCGGGAATAGCGATGGATGCTGCAACGGCCGTAAGAATGGGGCCGGTCGAAATCACAACTTCCGCCATTTGTTCGAAGTTTGTGGAAATCAACTTCAATGGAATTGGAAAGTCTTCAATGTTTTTTGGCAAATAGTCGGGCATGGCAAGATCAGCCAATTTTTCGCCTGAAAGGTGAAGCGCAGAGAGGCTGTGAAGCGCCAGCAAATCTCCAATTTTCGTCTTGCGGCTTCCGAAAACATATTTTGCAAATTCGATGCGGTTGGACAGGAGCCCAATGCAATGTTCGCGCAAATCTTTGCCGCTCATGCCACCTGCATAACAGGCCCCCACGAGTGAACCCATTGAACAACCCGCGATGACGGTGGGCTTTAAACCAAGTTCATCGAAGACTTCGAGCATGGGGATATGCGCCAAACCGCGCGCTCCGCCGCCACCAAGTGCAAGCCCAATTCTGACGCTGTGCATCAGACGGCTCGCCACCCAATGTCACGGCGGCAGAAGCCATCGGGGTAGTCGATTTTTTCGACAGCGGCATAGGCCGCGGTTTGCGCAGCTTTAGCCGTTGGGCCAGTTGCCGTGACGTTCAGCACGCGCCCGCCATTTGAAACAATTGCACCATCAAGCTTTGCTGTGCCAGCATGAAACACCTCAACCGTTGCGCCAAGGTCACCATCCAAGCCATTGATAGGACTCTGTTTTTTTACCGCACCTGGATAACCCTTCGCGGCTAATACAACGGTTAAAGCCGTGTCGCTTTTCCACCTTACAATTTGCGTGTTCAAGCGTTCCGTCTGTGCAGGCCAGCAAAAGCGGCACAATGTCGGTTTCCATGCGGGGCATTAGCACTTGCGTTTCAGGGTCGCCAAAACGTGCGTTGTATTCGATTAGTTTGGGGCCTTCCTTGGTCAAGATCAGTCCCGCATAGAGCACGCCAGTGTAGGGGTGGCCGGCATCTACCAGGGCTTTGACCGTTGGCTTGATAATTTTCTCGATTGCTTTCCGCACCAAGGCGTTGGTCATGCAGGGAGCGGGTGAGTAAGCGCCCATGCCGCCGGTGTTGGGCCCTGTGTCGCCCTCGCCAACGCGCTTGTGGTCTTGTGCCGTGGTACAGGGGCAAAATGTTTGTGCCATCGCACAACACGAAAAGGCTGGCTTCTTCGCCTTCCAGAAATTCTTCAATGACACAGGAGGCCCCCCCAAAGCGGCCCGCAAAAATATCTTTTACAGCGGTTTGTGCCTCTTCCATAGTCATGGCCACGGTCACACCTTTGCCCGCAGCCAAACCGTCGGCCTTGATGACGATGGGTGCCCCCGTCTTTTCGAGATAAGCAAGGGCGGGGGCCTCGGCATTGAAACGCCCATAGGCCGCCGTGGGAATGTTGTAGGCGCGGCAAATATCTTTGGTGAAGCCTTTGGAGCCTTCAAGTTGCGCGGCAAATTTGCGGGGACCGAAAGCGCGAAGGCCAGCGGCATTCAAATCATCCACCAAACCCGCCACCAGCGGGACTTCAGGACCAACAACCACAAAAGTCACAGTATTGATTTTGCAAAAGGCGGTCACGGCAGCATGGTCCGTTACGTCGAGGGCCACGCATGTTGCAACTTTCTCAATGCCGGGATTGCCGGGCGCACAAAACAGTGTTGAGACCAGCGGGCTCTGTTTGATTTTCCACGCCAATGCATGTTCCCGCCCGCCGGACCCGATGAGGAGAATGTTCATGATATGAAAGCCTTTCAGTTCAGAGCAATGTGTAATCTTTGCCGCGCCTTGTCGCATGTGCTAGGCAAGAATCAAATGAAAAAGCGCGATGTCTGACGATCAATCATACGACCCCGAAACCGGCGAAATTCGTGAAGCTGAATCCAATCTGGGTGAGTTCACCGTTTCGGAAATTTCGCACGCCCTGAAGCGCACAATTGAAGACCGTTTTGGCCACGTGCGGGTGCGTGGTGAAATTTCAGGGTTTCGAGGCGCGCACTCCTCCGGCCACTGTTATTTTTCACTGAAAGGATGACAAGGCAAAAATTGATGCCGTGATCTGGAAAGGATCATTCAATCGCCTGCGCTCCAAATTGCAGGAAGGTCTTGAAGTTATTGCAACGGGAAAACTCACGTCCTACCCCGGCAAGTCGTCCTATCAAATTATCATCGAGAACGTGGAACCCGCTGGCGTTGGCGCGTTGATGGCACTTTTGGAAGAGCGCAAACGAAAGCTCGCTGCAGAAGGCTTGTTCGATGCGGATCGTAAAAAGCCATTGCCTTATCTGCCGCAGAAAATCGGTGTCATCACCTCGCCAACAGGGGCCGTCATTCGCGATATTCTGCATCGCCTCAACGATCGTTTTCCGCGCCATGTGCTGGTTTGGCCTGTGCGGGTGCAGGGCGAAACAGCTGCGGCGGAAGTGGTCAATGCCATCAATGGCTTTAACGCCATGGCGGCAAAGCCCGATTTGTTGATCGTGGCACGCGGGGGTGGTTCTTTGGAAGACCTTTGGCCCTTCAACGATGAAGCCATTGTGCGGGCCGTGGCAGCGTCAGCCATTCCCATCATC
The DNA here is from genome assembly GCA_963840765.1 of uncultured Alphaproteobacteria bacterium. GTDB lineage: Bacteria > Pseudomonadota > Alphaproteobacteria > Rhizobiales > Aestuariivirgaceae > Aestuariivirga. Next base: position 85,413 of record CAWJAE010000009.1, read on the forward strand.
TCAGCCATTGGCCATGAAACAGATACGACCCTGATTGACCATGCCGCTGATTGGCGCGCGCCCACCCCCACCGCTGCCGCTGAGCGCGCAGTTCCGGTGCGGGTGGATTTGCTTGCCGAAACAGCCTCGCTTCTGGCCCGCCAACGCCGCGCCATTGCCCGCGGCATGCAAGAACGTAAATTGCATTTGCAATCAGCGGGTCGCGCCTTGCCGAAACCCGATGATATTCTTGCCATTGCACGCCAACGCCTTGATGCGGCCCACGGCCGGTTGGCGCCTTCGTTGAAAAGCAATGTGCAGCGCCATGGCTTAATGTTGGCCAGAAGTGCAGGGCGCTTGTCGCTTCGTACATTGCAAAACCGATTGGGCGATATTCAACGCCGCTTGCCGGAAGCTGCTGCCCGCAGCGAGCGGGCGCTAAGACAACTTTTGGCGAGACGCAGTGACAGATTTAATGCCGAAGCAAAACTCTTGCAGTCCATGAGTTATAAATCGGTTTTGGCGCGTGGCTTTGCCGTGGTGCGAGATGCGGCAGGAAAGCCCATACGCGCTGCCGCAAATATCAAGTCCAATGCAACCCTCAACATTGAATTTGCCGATGGTGAGGTGCAGGCCCGCGCCGGAAAGGCCAGTGACCAAGGTTCCTTGTTTTGACCCAAATGCCCCGCTATAGGCTTTCGCCATGAACCGTATGGACCCCATTTTTCCGAAACAGCGTGAAGCCAAATTGCGCTACCTCGACCATGAATACGAAGTCATCACGCCGGGCGATTATGTGCGCTGCGCCGTGACGGGTGATCCCATCCGCATTGAAAATCTGCGCTATTGGAATGTGGAACGCCAAGTGCCGTATAAGTCTGCGGTTGAATCTTTTGCAGCCTATCGCAAAGAGCGCAGCATTTAGACCTGATTTTCCAGCCATCGTCCTATTGAAATGAATTCGCCCTGAAACATAACGGCAAGGTTGCATAAAACCAGAAAGCCTTGGACGAGATAGACGCCGACATCCGACATACGCTTTTTGGCGCGTGCGTTACGGATGATAAATACAAGCAAAAACATGGTGTTTATGATCATCAGTCGAAACACCAGCGGCGGATCGCCGGATGTGAAAAAGCTGAAAAGATCACCCCAACGGGCGCGATATAGTAGGTCAAGATTAAACATTTCAACCGTCTCTACTCAGAACCTAAGGCGCCGCCGCAAATTATGTTATGAGCAGAAAGTTAACACAATCTTGCGCGGCATAATGAGTGACTCGCATTCTGTGCTGCGATGCGATATAACTAATACTCTTGCGTGGAGTTTAAGCAGTAAAATGAAAAAAATGTGGTCCCCCGAAACGTGGCGTTCTTTGCCGGTGCAGCAATTGCCGGCCTTTAAAGATGCCGAGTTCCTAAGCGCGACTGAAAAGCGCCTGGCTGGGTTTCCACCGCTGGTTTTTGCAGGCGAAGCCCGCAAATTGAAGAAAAAACTGGCCCGCGTATCTGAAGGCCGTGGTTTCCTCTTGCAAGGCGGCGATTGTGCTGAAAGCTTTGCAGAACATTCGGCTGACAACATCCGCGACTTCTTCCGCGTCTTCTTGCAAATGGCTGTCGTGCTCACATTTGGTGGCGGGCAACCCGTCGTCAAAATTGGCCGTATTGCCGGTCAATTTGCCAAGCCGCGCTCTACGCCAACCGAAACAATTGATAACGTTGAATACCCAATTTACCGTGGCGATATTGTAAATGATGCAGCTGCCACATTGGCAGGTCGCGAGCCTGATCCAGAGCGCCAGATTATGGCCTATCGCCAATCAGCTGCGACAATGAATTTGCTCCGCGCTTTCGCAACGGGTGGCTATGCTAATCTTGAGAACGTGCACAAGTGGACGATGGGTTTCTTGAAGGATTCGCCGGCCTTTGAACAATATCAAGATTTGGCTGATCGTATTACCGAAACCTTGGGCTTCATGAAAGCGTGCGGCATCACCTCGGAAACCGCACCGCAGTTGCGACAAACGGATTTCTTCACCAGCCACGAAGCATTGCTGCTGGGTTACGAGCAAGCTTTGACGCGCGTCGATTCCACATCAGGTGATTGGTATGCCACGTCTGGCCATATGCTGTGGATTGGCGACCGCACACGCCAGCTTGATCATGCGCATGTGGAATTCTGCCGTGGTGTCAAAAACCCGATTGGTTTGAAATGCGGTCCGTCTTTGAAACCTGATGAGTTGATCAAGCTCATCGATATTCTCAATCCGGAAAACGAGCCTGGCCGTCTTACGCTCATCGCCCGTTTCGGCCATGACAAAGTAGAGAAACATCTGCCGGACTTGATCCGCGCTGTGAAGCGCGAGGGCAGGGTGGTTGTCTGGTCGTCAGACCCAATGCATGGCAACACCATCAAATCCACCAGCGGTTACAAGACAAGGCCTTTCGACGCCATCCTAGGCGAAGTGCGAAAGTTCATGGCCATTCACCGCGCCGAAGGCACCCATGCCGGTGGCATCCATGTTGAAATGACGGGTAAGGACGTAACAGAATGCACAGGCGGCCTGCGTGCCTTACGTGATGAAGACCTGAACGACCGTTACCACACCTTCTGCGACCCGCGCTTGAATGCAACGCAAGCCTTGGAACTTTCATTCCTCGTGGCGGAAGAAATCAAAAAAGAAATGGCCTCTCGCCCTCCTTACGAGGACGATGAGGTTGAAGCGGCCGAGTGATAAGTGAGGGGCTTTTGGCCCCTCATATTTTCCGGCCCAATTGCTTTTCCACTTGGCGTTTTTCCCATTCTGCTCCCAGAATGGGGATCATGTCGTTCACGCGCAAACCGTGGAACAGCAAGCCCGCACCCCAACCCAAAGCAGGCCAGATCACCCACGGGTATGACGCGCCGCTGAAATAATTGATGGCTGCAAGTATGGGAATGACCACGGCATATTGCGCAAGGTGCACATAAAAGCCCTTGAGCTTGCGCACTTTGCGCAATGCCAAAGCTTCGTCGGTGCTGATGGCTGCGGTGTGATTTTCGAAGGTGGTTTGCATTTCGGTGTTCCTCAAATTTTGGAACGGCACATCCAAGACAGCGGCCAGATTTTTTAAGCTTTCTGGCGATGCAGGTTTGCCTTGTTCAATGCGCTGAATAGTGCGGACGCTGACGCCCGAAAGATCTGCCAATTGTTCCTGCGACCAGCCGTGTTGCAATCTGAGTTTCTGTACAAGCATATGAAGTTCCGTGTTGTTGACGTTGAGGACACTACGAACGTCAGTGGCGGGTTACCACGACAACACCCCGCCAACCAACCGCCAAACACATGACACGAAGCCGCCAATAACACGTCATGGTAATTTAAAATGCTGCGCCATTGCTGCGATTATTTGCTCATGCTTGGCTTGACGATCTGTGCCTGCAGGATCGGTGCAAACCGGATCATCTTTTTCTTCCGCCAAAATGGCTTCGCCTTCGGGCTTGCAGATTGGCATGGCAGTGAAATGAGTAGCCGGTGCGATGACAAGTTTTTTTGATAACGGTACTAACCCGTCAAAATTGGAACCTTTCGCACTCGTATCGGTGGCGTAGTGTTGATCGCCGCCCGTTCCAAGTCCAATGACGAGTAGCGATTTCTGTTCAAGGTTGCGAACATTGTTTGCTGTCATGTCCCAGGTCAGACCGGGATCAAGAGCAACTACTGCTTTGATACGCGCGTCCTTGTGGCTGGCCGTCCACTGCGGAACACCAGTGTTTGCTGGGCTTAAACCAAAAGTTTGCAAGTCCGTGCAATTGTGGGAACGATCGCCTGCGGCCTTGCAATAGGCAAGGCTGCCAGTTGGGCTTGCCGTTGCACCGCCAATGGAAAGTGCCGTCCAGCCGCCAAATGAAAAGCCCGCAGCATAAATACGATCACGATTCACGGTGTCTTTCAATTCGGCGTCGACAAGAACGTTATCGAGAGCAACTTGTAAATCCTCTACGCGCGTCCAATGATTGAACATCTTGTCCACTTGTCGGTCTTTGAACCAACCATTGGGGTGATTGACGCTGATAACGATGGCACCCTTTTCCGCAAGGCCAGAGGCGAGCCAATTCAGACTTAAGTAAGTTCCACCCATGCCGTGAGATAACAGCACAATTGGGTGTTTGCCAGATAAGGGCTTCGCATTCCGCCGCACCTCGCCGCCGTGGAAAACCGGATTGTCAGCAAACAATTCGGTCTTGCCTTCACCGGCAGGATACCAAACCGCCACTTGCATTGTGCGGCCATGATGCGGAGCTTGGATTTCGCGTTCCATAAATCCGGGCGCTTCGTCGGCGGAAGCGGGGCTTGCGAATGTGAATGAAAGTGCGACGAGAAGTGACTTGGTGATTTTCATTTTGAGATCTCCCTGAGATGAAGTTGCCTCGCCTTTCAGCCATCAAATTCAGTGGAAAACGTCCTCAAACCGGATCGAGGTCGCCAAGATCCGGTTTTAGGATGTAGAAGGACACATGCTTGTTCTTCCCATCCCCATGATAATTTCTCTGTTACTGTTTGGAATTTTGATTCAACGGTTGGCTTCGCGGGAATCTCACATTTCCATTTTAGCCTTGATAGCGTCCTGTGCCACGCAAAGTGCTATCATCGCCCTCGTGCAATATTACGGCGTGACGGTGATAAGACCACTCCAACCCGTTTTCGCCATGACAATTGCACCCATCGCCTGGGCCGCTTTCCGCAATGCGGCGGGGGGTGATGTGCGCGTCGCAAATTTAGTGTGGCATGGCGCCGGTCCACTGCTGGCCATCTTGTTTCTAGGTATCAATCCATATCTCTTAGATGTGTTGATACCGTTGTCTTTCGCGGGGTATGGCCTTGCCATATTGCTGCACCTCTGGCGCGGCGAAGACACACTTTTGCACAGTCGATTGGAAAGCGGTTCCCGCGCGCTGCTGGCTTGGCGCATACTTGGTGTTTCACTGATCGCATCAGCATTTTGCGATGTGCTGATTGCATATGGCATTGCGCAGGGCGTGCAGTCCTTTGTGCTTTGGGTGCCCAGTATCGTGTCGTCCTTGTCATTGCTGAGTCTGGGAATTTTAAGTCTATCAAACGCCATCGAAAGTCGCCGCGAACACGAAACAGAAACGCTTTCGGAAGCAGATGCGTCGCGTGATCAAGCGATCATCGCCAGTCTCGATCATTACTTGGAACAGCAGAAACCCTATCTCGACCCTGACTTAACGCTGGCGCGCTTGGCGCGAAAACTGGTTTTGCCCGCAAAGCAATTATCGGCAGCCATCAACCGCAATAAAAACGAAAACGTGTCGCGGTATATTAATCGCCACCGCGTTGAACATGCGTGCCGTTTAATAGGGCAGGGAAAATCAGTGACGGCGGCCATGTATGACTCCGGCTTCAACACCAAGTCAAATTTCAACCGCGAATTTTTAGCGATTAAAAATTCACCGCCCAGCAAATGGCAGGCCCTTGTAAACAGGCAGCCGTGACCTTAGTTTGGTAACTCGGGAAATTACAGAATTGGAGATGCGATGATCGACCTGCATTATTGGCCAACACCTAATGGCCACAAAATTACGATTGCGCTGGAGGAAATGGCGCTGCCCTACACCATTCATCGGGTGGACATTGGCAAGGGCGATCAGTTCAAGCCTGAATTTCTGAAAATTGCACCGAACAACCGCATGCCCGCCATTACGGATCATCAGCCGAAAGATGGTGGCGCTCCAATCAGCCTGTTTGAATCGGGTGCTATTTTGCAATACCTGGCGGAGAAGACGGGCAAGTTCCTGTCGTCCGATATCCGCAAAAAAACCGAAACCATGCAGTGGCTATTCTGGCAAATGGGCGGCCTTGGCCCCATGGCGGGGCAGAGCAATCACTTCAATAAATATGCCCCTGAAAAAGTGCCCTACGGTATTGAGCGATATTCCAAGGAAACCGGCCGCTTGTTCGGAGTGCTGAATAAGCGCTTGGCCGACCGCGAATTTATGGCAGGAGATTATTCGATTGCCGACATGGCCAGTTATCCGTGGACACTCAACCACGACAATCATGGTTTGAAACTTGAAGACTTCCCGCATTTGAAGCGCTGGCAGGATGCCATCGGGGCACGACCCGCTGTGGTCAAGGCCTATGCGCAAGCCCATGAACGCAAGCCATTTACCGAAGATGAAAAGAAAATTCTGTTCGGTCAGGATGCTAAAACCGTAAAGGCTTGACGATTGGGCTGCTTTTGCGCAAAAAGCAGTCCATGAACACCCGCCGCCAGTATGCTGTTAACATTTGCAGCATAATTATTTGCACCTAGCACGAACACTGCTGGCACGGCGCCGCTTACCCTCAACAGTAGCAAAGCGATCCCGGGCCGGACAGCCCGAGAGATAGAGTTATGACTTTGCGCATCTACAATACACTGACGCGGACCAAGGAAGAGTTCAAACCCTTGGACCCCAAGAACGTGCGCATGTACGTCTGCGGCCCCACGGTTTATGACTTTGCCCATATCGGTAATGCGCGGCCCGCGATTGTGTTTGACGTGATGTATCCGGCTGCTGCGGCACCTCTATGGGCGCGGAGCACGTCACCTATGTGCGCAACATCACCGACGTGGATGACAAGATCAATGCGCGCGCCTTGCGTGATTATCCGGGCGTGCCGCTGAATGACGCCATCCGCAAAGTCACGGAAACCACCTACGACCAATACCAGAAGGACACAGCAGCACTGGGCTGCCTGGCCCCCACACACCAACCCCGCGCCACGGAACATATCCAAGGCATGGTCGATATGATCAGTGTGCTGATCAATAAAGGCCACGCCTATGTGGCGGAAGGCGAGGTGCTTGTTCAACGTGGCGGCCATGGCGGACTATGGCAAATTATCAGGCCGCAAACTGGAAGACCAACAAGCAGGTGCCCGCGTGGCCGTTGACGCCCACAAGAAAAACCCGGCTGACTTTGTGCTGTGGAAATTGTCGAGCTGCAGATGAACCCGGTTGGGAAATCCCCTGGGGCAGAGGCCGCCCGGGCTGGCACATCGAATGCTCAGTCATGAGCAAGCAACATTTGGGCGAAGTGTTTGACATCCACGGCGGCGGGCTGGATTTGATTTTCCCCCACCACGAAAACGAAATCGCCCAATCGAGATGTGCCCATGGTTCGCAGGTGATGGCGAATTACTGGATGCACAATGGATTCTTGCAAGTGGAAGGACAGAAGATGTCCAAGAGCTTGGGGAATTTTGTGACGATCAGCCAATGTAGCTTGAACGATCTGGGCGTGGCAGAGTGTTGCGCGTTTGAATATGTTGCAAGACGCATTATCGGCAGCCGATTGATTGGACCGATAGACTCGCTAGAAGAAACGCGCGCAAACTTTCAGTCTTGGCATGATGTTGACAGATGGCGTAGCTCGCAAAAGCCAGAATCTGACTTGTGGTAATTACTAGAAGCATTGTGTGACGATTTGAATTCGCACATGGCGATTACTCGATTGCATTCAAGAAATTGCATAAATCAAGCGGTGCATATGCAATCCGTTGCAAACAATCTTTGCTCAACTAGATGTTTCGCATGGCTGCAGGTCAAGCATATCGCAAGGAAGAATAACACTGAAGAGCTTGACTTACGATCCAGCAACGTTGGTTCGCCGAGAAACCGTTGTCCGCCTCGTCGAAGATCGCCTTCTCGCCCGTCACAACAAAGACTGGAAAGAATCTGACCGCATCCGCGACGAACTCGCAGGCATGGGCATTGCCATCAAAGACAACAAAGACGGCACCACCACGTGGGAGGTGAAGCGATGAGTCCGTCCCCAATACCGTCATTCCAGAAATTTGCCAGCGCAGCGCAGTAGATTATTTGGAACCCCGCTTCAACCGCGCGGGGTTCCAAATCGCTTGTTGCGCTACGCTACACGCGCGTTTGGAATGACGTGCGGCACAAACTGGAATACTTCTCATGACCCGCGACCCGCCTCTACCTCTTCGACACCACACTCCGTGATGGACAGCAAACGCCCGGCGTTGACTTCTCGCTGGAAGACAAGCTCCTCGTCATGTCCATGCTCGACAAGTTGGGCGTGGATTATATTGAGGGCGGTTACCCCGGCGGCAACCCCACGGATACCGCACTCTTCGCCGAACCGCGCAACACCAAGGCCACCTTCACAGCCTTTGGCATGACCAAGCGGGCAGGGCGTTCGGTGTCCAACGATGCGGGTTTGCAGACTTTGCTCAACGCAAAATCCAAAGCCATTTGTTTTGTGGCAAAGTCCTGGGACTATCATGTGCGCGTGGCCTTGGGCTGCACCAATGAAGAGAATCTGGAATCGATCCGCGATTCTGTTGCCGCCGCAAAAGCCGCTGGCAAGGAAGTGCTGGTGGATTGCGAGCATTTCTTCGATGGCTACAAAGCCAACCCGGAATATGCCACGGCCTGCGCCAAAGCGGCCTATGACTCCGGCGCGCGCTGGGTGGTGCTGTGCGACACCAATGGCGGCACCTTGCCATCAGAAGTCAGCGAAATCGTCCGTACAATGACGAAAACCGTGCCGGGCTCGCACCTCGGCATTCACGCCCACAATGACACTGAACAAGCCGTGGCCAATTCCTTGGCGGCGGTTGAAGCGGGCGCGCGGCAAATCCAAGGCACACTCAATGGCATCGGCGAACGCTGCGGCAATGCCAATCTCGTGTCGCTCATCGGCACGCTGTGCACCAAGCCTGCCTACAACACGACGATTTGAAACCGGCGTTGATGCAGAACGCTTGCAAGAACTCACCACCGTGTCGCGCGGTTTTGATGAAATGCTCAACCGCTCGCCCCATGCGCAAGCGCCCTATGTGGGCAAATCCGCTTTTGCCACAAAGGCAGGCATTCATGCCTCGGCTTTGGCAAAAGAACCTGAAACCTACGAGCACGTGCCACCGGAAACCGTGGGCAATCGCCGCCGCATTTTGGTGTCGGACCAAGCTGGAAAATCTAACCTGTTGGCTGAACTCCAGCGCATTGGCATGGCCGTCGCGAAGGACGACACGCGCCTTGATGCGCTTGTTGCGCGATGTGAAACAGCGCGAAGCAGAAGGCTATGCTTATGACGGCGCTGATGCTTCGTTTGAACTGTTGGCCCGCCGCACCATTGGCGGTGTTCCCCATTACTTTGATGTGTTGTCGTTCCGCACGAGTGTTGAGCAATTCAATGGTGAAATGCATTCCGAAGCAGTCGTGAAAGTGAAGGTGGGCAATGAGACGTTCATCAACGCGGGTGAAGGCAATGGCCCGGTGAATGCGCTTGACGTGGCCTTGCGCAAAGACTTGGGCAAATTCCAAAAGCACATCGCCGATATGGAATTGGTGGATTTCAAAGTACGTATCCTCAATGGCGGAACGGGAGCTACAACCCGCGTGTTGATCGAAAGCCGCGATGCCGCGGGCGAACGCTGGTTCACTGTTGGTGTGTCACCCAACATTGTTGAAGCGTCATTCCAAGCACTGCAAGATGCGATTATCTACAAGCTCGTGCGCGATGGCGTGGCGGCTTAAAGCTTATCCTGCAAAATCTCCGTGCCCACTACATCGCGGGTTTTGGCGCGGCGAGCTTCATAGGTTGGGATAACGGCGGCGGCACCTTCCGCCACGTCGAAGTTCACTGCCGTATCAACGCGGATAAACCCTTCCTGCCGCATATGTTGCAGCAACGACAAAAGCCCGTCCCAAAATCCAGCAACATTGCAAACAATGACGGGGCGGGCGTGTTGTTTTAACTGCGCCCAAGTCAAAATCTCCGCCAACTCCTCTAGTGTGCCAATGCCGCCGGGCAAGGCTACAAACCCTGTCGAGCGTTCAAACATCGCCATTTTACGTTCATGCATGGTGGAGGTGACGATGAGTTCGTGAACGCCGTCCTGCATGCGTTCTTTCGACACCAGAAATTCAGGAATAATTCCGGTTACGTGGCCGCCAGCGGCAATCACGGCGCGTGCGGTTTCGCCCATCAATCCCAAGCTGCCACCGCCATAAACCAGCCCGATGCCAGCTTTTGCCATGGCTGTTCCAAGGTCTTGGGCGGCTTTCACATACTCCGGGTTGTGGCCGGGGGACGAGCCGCAATAAACACAGAGGCGTTGAACAGGCGGGGACATGTGACAATTCTCCTGAAAATAATCGCCTCGAATCTTTGCATCTTAGCGGCAAGGGCCTTATTAAGCGCGCCAACCCCACCTATCTAGGGTTTTTGGCCAGTATTTTTTGCCATGCCCTTACAACATGGATTTGACATGAAGAACCCTATTGCAACTTTTACATCGATTGCTGCTATGGCAGCGGCTGCACTTGGCGGCACGCTTTACTATAAGCAAAATTCAATAGCGCCAGAGCCGGTGGCAGTTGTTGCAACAGAGGTCGCAAAAACGCCGGAAGCCGCACCCGTTGCTGAAGCACCTGCCAAGGCTGAAGCGACAACGGAAGTTGCTGTTGCCGCTCCTCAGCCTGAACCAACACCTGCCGCACCTGCTGTAACGGCGGAAGTTGCTCCAGCACCGGTTGCTGACGCGCCAAAAGTTGAAGTCGTATCGCCGAGTTTTGATACGGTGCGTGTTGAAGCCACGGGTGATGCCGTGATTGCCGGTCGCGCTGAACCAGATGCTGATGTTTCGGTGAAGTGGAATGGTAATATTGTCGGAACGGCAAAGTCCAATGCCGATGGTTCCTTTGTCATCATCCCGACAAAGCCACTGGGAAAAGGTACAGGCGCTTTGACGCTTGAAGTGTCAAAAAATGGCGCCGTCACCCAATCGGAAGGTTCTGTTGTCGTTGCAGTGAAGGACAATGCGCCAGCACTTGTCGCTAAGGTTGATCCCGTTGCCCCAACGCAAGTTGTGCAAACAGGTGTTGCGGCAACTGACACACCAAAGGACGTGCAGCTGACTGCCGTTGACTATGACACAACGGGCAACATTGTATTCTCCGGCAAGGCAGCCCCCAATTCCACCGTCCGCTTCTATGTTGACAACACGGCTGCTGGTGAAGGCACGGCCGATGCAACGGGTTCATGGAGCTTCAAAGGAAATTCAAGCTGTAACCGCAGGCACACACACATTGCGCGCTGATGCTGTTGATGCCGCTGGCACCGTATTGAGCCGCATTGAACTACCCTTCCTGCGGGAAGATGCTGCAACCGTTGCTGCCGCACAAGTGGCACAGCCTGCTGCACCGGCTGAAACCGTTGTTGCAAAAACTGAACCTGCACCAGTCGCTGCTGAACCGGCAGCTGCTGCAGCAGAGCCCGCACCAGCGCCTGCACCTGAAACACAAGTGGCTGCTGCACCTGCACAGCCTGTTGTTGTGGAAGAAGGACCAAAGAAACTGGTCATTCAGCCCGGCAACAATCTGTGGAAGCTGTCGCGTGAGGTTTACGGCAAGGGCCGCATGTTCACAGTTATCTATGAAGCCAACCGCGACCAGTTGAAAAATCCAAACAGGATTTTCCCCGGCCAAATTTTAACAGCACCAAAGCAAAACTAACGTGCGCAAATCTGACGGCGACAGCTGGCGACACCGCGCAAAAAGAAGCAGGCCAATGGGAAACCATGAAGCGGCTGCTGCCTTACTTGTGGCCGGAAGGCCGCTGGGATTTGCGCACGCGTGTGGTCATCGCCATGTTGCTGTTGGTGATCTCTAAAGTCATTACGGTTCTCACACCCTATGCCTTCAAGTGGGCCACCGATGCGCTGACGACAGTTGGCTCACCCCGCCATTGCCGGCGTGGCGGCCGCCATATTCATGGTGCTGGCCTATGGCGTGGGCCGCGTATTCATGGTGGTGTTTGCACAATTGCGTGATGCCGTATTTGCCAAGGTTGGCCAACGCACAGTGCGTGAAATGTCAGCCGCGCACATTCCGGCACTTGCACAACCTATCGCTGAAATACCATTTGAGCCGCAAAACGGGCGGGCTGTCGCGCATCATTTCACGCGGCATCAATGGCGTGGATTCAGTGCTGCGTTTTGCGCTGTTCAACACCATTCCCACCGGCACTTGAAATTGTGTTTGTTTGCGCTTTGCTGGCGTGGTCTTTCGGCTGGATCTATGCGCTGACAATTGCGCTGACCGTCGTTGCCTATATCTGGTTCACTTATGCCGCCACGGAATGGCGCATCGCCATCCGCCGCGCCATGAATGAAGCGGACCAAGATGCAGGCACCAAGGCCATCGACAGTTTGCTAAACTTCGAAACCGTCAAATACTTCGGCAATGAAGAGCACGAAACCAAACGCTATGACTAGTCGATGGCGAAATATGAACAAGCAGCGGTCAAAACCTGGACATCGCTTGCCGTTCTCAACTCTGGTCAAACAATAATATTCACCATTGGCCTTACCATCGTCATGGTGATGTCCGCCTTAGCCGTGCAAGCCAAGACGGCAACACTGGGCGACTTCGTGATGGTCAATGCCCTGATGATCCAGCTTTATATGCCGTTGAATTTTATTGGTTCCTCTTATCGCGAAATCAAGCAGGGTCTGCTGGACGTTCAAGGCATGTTCGATGTGCTGGGGCAGGACTCTGATATTAAAGACAAGCCGGGCGCACCAGATTTGGTGGCTCACAAGGGTGCAATATCTTTTGATGATGTAACATTCTTCTATGACGCCGAGCGCCCCATCTTGAAGGGTATTTCATTCGATGTTCCAGCTGGCCACACAGTTGCAATCGTTGGTCCGTCTGGTGCGGGCAAGTCCACCATTTCGCGGTTGCTTTATCGCTTCTACGACGTAACCAGTGGGCGCATCACCGTTGATGATCAAGACATTGCAGAAGTCACGCAAAAGTCGCTGCGCCATGCTGTTGGCATGGTGCCGCAGGATACGGTACTGTTTAACGACACTGTGCGCTACAACATCCGCTATGGCCGCCCTGATGCAACCGATGCTGAAGTGGAAGCCGCAGCAAAGCTGGCGCAAATTCATGATTTCGTGATGACGTTACCCAAACAGTATGATTCAATGGTGGGCGAGCGCGGCCTGAAATTGTCGGGTGGTGAAAAGCAGCGCGTGTCGATTGCCCGCACCATTTTAAAAGGTCCGCCAATCCTCGTTTTAGATGAAGCAACTTCTGCCCTGGATAGTTTCACGGAACAGGAAATACAAACCGCGCTGAAGACCGTCTCCAAAAACCGTACGACACTTGTGATCGCCCATCGCTTGTCAACAGTGGTGGATGCCGATGAAATCATCGTGCTGGACAAAGGCTTGATTGCTGAACGCGGCAAGCACGCATCGCTTTTGCGCAAAAAGGGCCTCTACGCGCAAATGTGGAACCGCCAGCGCGAGGTAGATGAAGCGCGCAAGAAGCTTGAAGCGAATTTGGAAGTTTGAGGCCAAGTCCGAGCAATTTGGTTCCACCATCCATTACCGTCATTCCCGCGAACGCGGGAAACCAGACTTTTCACAAGCTCATCTGTTGAAAGTCTGGATCCCCATTCTCATGGGGATGACGGGAATTTTTCTGAGCCTAATCTTTCGGCAATGCGATTGAAAAAACATCACAAAATGCCACTTGCCAAATCTTGAAAATTGGCCTGTCATTGCAATGCACAATTATGGGGACTGATGCATTCGAATGGGGCAGATATTCAACGAGATGTTGGAAAAGTCAGGCGCAACGCGTGGACCTTACGTGCGTGTTGAAGAGTGGCTGAAAACCCTGAAGAAGAAAGACGCCGAACGCGCCATGCAGGAAGCGGAAAACCGATTTCGCCGCCAAGGTATTACCTTTGCAGTCTATGGCGAGAATGAAGCATCGGAGCGGTTGATACCCTTTGATATTATCCCCCGCGTGTTTGCGGCCTCGGAATGGCGCAGATTATCAGCAGGCATTGAACAGCGCGTGCGGGCCTTGAATGCTTTCATTCATGACATTTATCATCGTCAGGAAATTTTACGTGCAGGGCGCATTCCCCCGGAAATCATTATTCAGAATGCTGCGTTTTTGCCAGAGATGATGGGCGTCAACCCGGCGCGTGGTATTTACGCGCACATCATCGGTACGGATATTGTGCGCATTGCCGAAAATGAATTCTACGTGTTGGAAGATAATTGCCGCACGCCCTCAGGCGTGTCCTACATGCTTGAAGACCGCGAAACCATGATGCACCTGTTTCCGGCATTGTTCGCCCATCAACGTATCGCCCCTGTCGAAAACTATCCATCATTGTTGCGCAAAACTTTGGACAGTGTTGCACCTGTGGGCTGCAAAGGCGAGCCGACAATTGTGGTTCTGACGCCGGGTATTCACAACTCAGCCTTTTTTGAACACGCTTTTCTGGCTGATGAAATGGGGGCTGAACTTTGCCAAGGTGATGATCTGTTCGTGTCAGACGGCGCACTTTATATGCGCACAACGCAAGAACCAAAGCGCGTCGATGTGGTCTATCGCCGTATCGATGACTCTTTTCTTGATCCGCTGACGTTCCGGCCAGACTCACATATTGGTGTGCCTGGGTTGTTTGATCTTTATCGGGCAGGGCAGGTAACAATTGTCAATGCGCCCGGCACTGGCATTGCTGATGACAAATCGATTTACACCTACATCCCCGACGTGATTGAGTTCTACACGGGCGAAAAACCACTGCTTAAAAACGTACCGACGTGGCGCTGTTCGGAAGCAGATTCGCTGAAATATGTGCTCGAACATTTGCATGAATTGGTGGTCAAAGAAGTGCATGGCTCAGGTGGATACGGCATGTTGGTGGGGCCCACGTCTTCGAAAAAAGAAATCGAAGCTTTCCGCGCCAAGCTGAAATCCAATCCCACGAACTATATTGCACAGCCCACCTTGGCGCTTTCAACTGTGCCAACCTACACGGCGTCGGGTGTGGCACCCCGCCATGTGGATTTGCGGCCTTTTGTTTTGTCGGGTGATCGTGTGCGCATTACACCCGGAGGCTTGACACGCGTGGCTTTGAAGAAAGACTCACTCGTGGTCAATTCGAGTCAGGGCGGCGGCACCAAAGACACTTGGGTGTTGGAGGACTAATGCTCGGACGAACAGCATCATCACTCTATTGGATGTCGCGCTATATGGAGCGGGCCGAGAACATGGCGCGCTTGCTCGAAGTGGGGCACCGCATTTCACTCATGCCGGGTGCTATTGAAGGCCATCGTGACGAATGGCGTTCCACACTTCTGAGTGCGGCCTGTGAACACACCTATATGGCCAAGCACAAAACCATCACGGCGCAACAGGTCATCAATTTTCTGATTTTTGATGAAACCAACGCCTCCAGTATCAAGTCAGTCATTCGCACCGCGCGCAACAATGGTCGCGCCGTGCGCACCGCGCTGACGCGAGACGTGTGGGAAAGCATCAACGGCACTTGGAATGAATTGGTGGCCGTGAAGCCCACGGATTTGACATCGGATCGATTGCCGGTGTTTCTCGATTGGGTGAAGCAACGGTCCATGTCATTTCGGGGTGCAGTGTTGGGCACCATGCTGCGCAACGAAAACTATTACTTCAGCCAACTCGGCAACTTCATTGAGCGGGCAGACAATACGGCGCGCATACTTGACGTCAAATATTTCATCTTGTTGCCCAAGCCGTCGGATGTGGGCAGCGAATTGGACATGCACCAATGGGCGCAGATTTTACGCAGTGTTTCAGCGCATAGATCCTATCGCTGGTTCTATAAGAATAGCGGATACAAGCCATGGCTTGTCGCAGAATTCCTGATCCTGCGTGAGGAAATGCCGCGCTCTCTCTTGTTCAGCTATCAATGGATCAACACGGCACTTGGCGGTTTGGAGAATTTGCATGGGCAACGTTACCCTATTCACGACCAAGCCGCTGAAACCATGAACCGTCTGCGAAATGGCAAAATGGAGGACATTTTCCAAAATGGTCTACATGAATATGTGCAGCAATTCATCACCGCCAATGTAACGCTGTCGCGTGACATTGGCCTTACCTATAATTTCCCGTGAAAACCATGCGCCTCAAAATTCACCATGAAACCCATTACACCTACGATGCTGCGCCGTCGTATCTTGTGCAGCGTTTGCAGTTAACGCCGATTGATTTCGATACCCAGAAAACCTTGTCATGGAACATCACGGCACCGGGCTTTGAAAATGGCCTTGCCTATACCGATGGCTTTGGCAACCAAACCCATTTGATCACGATGCGCGGCCACGCGGGTGAAGTTGTAATTGCGGCGGAAGGTGAAGTTGAAACGAAGGATGCAGCGGGCTTGGTCAAAGGTTTGCCCAACACTGTGCCCGATGTGGTTTATCTCCGCCATACATTGACGACGCAACCCAGTGAAAAGCTGATTGAAGTTGCTGAGCGGGTTCGCAAACAAAAGAATGGGTTGCAATTGGCCCACGACCTGATGGCAGAAGTGCATGGCAAAGTCGCCTATGTTGTGGGCGTCTCTGATGTGCAAACGACGGCGGCGGAAGCATACGCTGCCAAGCGTGGCGTGTGTCAGGACCATGCGCATATTATGGTCACGGTGGCACGCCACCTTGGCATTCCCGCACGATATGTCACTGGCTATTTGGTCACAGGTGTTGGCGCGTCATCCTCAGCAGCCCATGCTTGGGCTGAGATTCTGGTGCCGGATTTGGGTTGGGTTGGCTTTGATGCAGCCAATGGCCAGTGCCCAACAGAACACTATGTGCGGGTCGCTTCAGGGCTGGATGCGGCTTCTGTAGCACCCGTGCGTGGCACAAGGCGCGGCGGCAGTGGTGCAGAACACATGAGGGTTGAAGTTCGCGTTGAAATTTCGCAACAGTAAACCGAACACACGACGGAACCTTGATTCATGACCTACTGCGTTGGAATGTTGCTCGAAAAAGGCTTGGTGATGGCCGCGGATACGCGCACCAACGCGGGCGTGGATAATGTGGGCAAGTTCAAGAAGCTTTATACGTGGGAATTTCCGGGCGACCGGGTTTTTGTATTATTGACGGCGGGCAACTTGGCCGTGACGCAAGCCGTCGTAAGCGTGCTGTCTGAGCAAACTTTGCACCCACCTGAAACGGGCGATACGCTTAAGAATTGCGCAACCATGTTTCAAGCCGCCCATGTGGTGGGAGATGCCATCCGCGCTGTGAAAGCCGTGGACGAAGCGCATCTCACGTCAAACGGTGAGGCCTTTGCTGCCAGCTTTATATTTGGTGGCCAAGTCGGCAATGAGCGCCCACGGTTGTTTAATATATATGCCGCAGGAAATTTCATTGAAGCCACACCAGACACGCCGTTCTTCCAGATTGGAGAGCATAAATACGGTAAACCAATCTTGGATCGGGTGGCCCGCAGCGAAATGGAATTAGGCGAGGCGGCAAAAATGGTGCTGCTGTCGTTCGACTCGACGTTGCGTTCAAATCTCAGTGTGGGCCTGCCCATTGACCTGCTTACCTATGAGACGGGTTCTCTAAAAGTAGAGCACACCAAGCGCATCGGGCCGGATGACCCATATTTCAAAATGCTCTCGACTGAATGGTCGAAAGCCTTGCGCGCAGCCTTTGCCAATATTGAGGCGCTCGATATTTGACGCTTTGGTAACAGGCAGAGTCAACACTTCCTGAATCAACCTTTCCGTAATCATGAGCCCCAATAAGCCGTTAACGCTGCTCAGCGGATTTGAACCAAAATTGCTGAAAACTTGAATCAAAACAGTGCCAAGTTTGAATTTGTTTACGTTTGCGGCGCAGTGTGAACCCATGCCACGGACAACGTGGGGGATAACTTAACCGGCGATAAGCACCCATCATAAGAAGGGGCAGCGCCAACAAATTTGGGGACGTAAGTCAAATGAAAGTTACAACTTTAGAGACCATCGCCGGTCAATCAATTGAAGAGACACTGGGCGTCGTACGCGGTTCCGCGATTTGGTCGCGCCGCGTCAGCAAGAACTCCACCGCCGGACACCGCGCGCTGGAACACATGACCATGAGCGACGTGGCCGACGGCCTTGCCACTGTGCGTGAACAAGCCGAAACCAAGATGATCCAGAACGCCAAATCAATGGGCGCAAATGGCGTCATTGGCATGAAGATCGAATTGATCGAATTGGGCAACGATATGTACCAAGCCATTGCTTATGGCACAGCAGTCCTCTCGGAAGCCTTGGCCGCAGCAACACCTGCATTCCAAACGCCGATTTTCGCCAACACATTTGGCTATGTCGCCAATGACTATGACGCCGTCGTGCTGCCATTCCAGCCACGCCGTGCTGTTGGTTTGAACTAAGTTTCTGAGTGGTCCGAAAGGGCCATTCTAAAAAAGCCGCTTGCGCAGGTGGGACTGTGCAGGCGGCTTTTGTTTTTGATAGGCATGTTGTAGACGGTTCTCCACGTAAACATACTGGACCGCCATGACCATCATCGACAGCATCAAATCCTCGTTCGCACCTGTTCACCGGGAGGGCTGGCGCTTCGTGGCAATATTCGCTGCGGTCACGCTGTTTTTGTTCTGGCTCGAAGTGCCGTTGTTACCATGGGTTGGCGTAGTGCTGACAGCTTGGTGCGCCTATTTTTTCCGTGACCCTGAACGCGTTACACCCGTGGGCAAGTCCCTCGTCATTTCACCTGCCGATGGTCAAATCAGCCATATCGTCGATGTGATACCCCCGCCTGAATTGGATCTGCCACGTGAAAAGCACACCCGCATTTCCGTGTTCATGAATGTGTTTGATGTGCACATCAACCGTGCACCATTGGCAGGGCGCATTGTAAAACTGACCTATGTGCCCGGCGCATTTTTGAATGCCGAATTAGATAAGGCCAGCGAAGACAACGAACGCCAGGCCCTTACCATAGAACGCGAAGATGGGAGCCGCATTGGTGCTGTGCAAATTGCAGGACTCGTGGCACGCCGCATCGTGAAGTTCGTAGAGCAGGGCGACAGCCTGCAAGTGGGCCAACGCTTCGGCCTCATCCGCTTTGGCAGCCGTGTGGACGTTTATTTGCCAACCGGTGTGGCCCCACTGGTGTGTGTGGGCCAACGCGCTGTTGCCGGCGAAACAATCCTCGCAGATTTTGCAGTGCAAGGGGCTGTGCGCCCCAGCATCAAAGGTTGACGCTGTGAAAGAGCAACCGCCCCGCAAGACTTTTCAACCCGTACCCATTCGTTATCTGTTGCCGAATTTGATAACATTGTTGGCCTTGTGCAGCGGAATCACAGCCATTCGCTTGGCTTTCGAGGGCCGGTTTGAAATTGCCGTAGGTGCAATTATTCTAGCAGTATTTCTGGATGCCTTAGATGGCCGCTTGGCGCGCATGCTTAAAGGCACCTCAAAATTCGGTGCCGAATTGGATTCGCTGGCCGACTTTGTAAACTTCGGTGTGGCTCCTGCCATTCTGATTTATTTTTGGTCGCTGAATGAAATGCGCCCGATGGGCTGGATCATGTGCTTGATGTTGTCCATCGCTTGCGCATTGCGCTTGGCCCGTTTCAATGTGGCCCTCGAAGACCCGTTGAAGCCCGCCTATGCCAACGCATTTTTTACAGGCATGCCAGCACCCGCCGGGGCCGGTTTGGCCATGGCACCGCTTTATTTCGGCTTTTGGCAGGGTGATACGGAAGGCCACCGTTATGCCATGTTGATTGCGCCTTACATCGTCGCTATCGCCATTCTTATGGTCAGCCGCGTGCCAACTTTCAGCGGTAAAACAGTAACAAAAGTGCCACGCGAATTGGTGTTGCCAATTCTGGCAGGTGGTGCCTTGGCAGTGGTGTGTTTGATCACGTATCCATGGGAAACGCTGCTGGTGGCCGCTGTCGCTTATGTTGTCGCAATTCCAGTAAGTGCCGCACAATATTTTAAACTCAAGCGCTTGGCCGCCCTAAAGTATGACTGATACCCCACACCGCTTGAGCTTCTGTTGCTGTCATGCGATAGTTTGATGATGAACGCCAACGACCATACATTCACGCGTAACCGATCCATCAAGGCGGAAGTGTTGGTCAATTGTGCCCGCATTGGTTTTAAGCCTTAGTAATTTCTCCGCGTCGCCCCCCATATCTGCTCGATTTCTGTTGGAGAACTGCCATGACTTTACACGCCAAAAATATCAACATTGAAGACGTTGTCAAAGCCGACATCGCCCATCATTTTCATCCGTTCACGGATCATAAATCGTTTCACGCTGCAGGCGGCCCGCGCGTCATCACCCATGCCGATGGCATTTATATTTGGGATGGCAAGGGCAACAAAATTCTCGACGGCATGTCGGGGCTGTGGTGCGTAAATGTTGGCTATGGCCGCAAGGAACTGGCTGAAACCGCGCACCGGCAAATGCTGGATTTGCCCTACTACAACACCTTTTTCAAAACCACGACCATGCCGGCGACGGCACTCGCGGAAAAGATTTCGTCAAAACTGCCAAAGAAATTCCAGCGCATTTTCTTCACCAATTCAGGCTCTGAAGGCAACGACACCATCGTGCGCTTTGTGCGCCACTATTGGGCCGTCATGGGCAAACCTTATCGGCAACACATCATTGGCCGTCGCCGCGGCTACCATGGTTCGACCTGGGTTGCTGCTAACCTGGGTGGCATGGTTGGCATGCATGAGCAGGGCGGAACGCCGCTGCCGGGCTTCCACCACATCCAGCAGCCCTATTGGTATGATTTCGGCGGCGACAAAACGCCGGAAGAATTTGGACTGGAAGCTGCTGCTGAACTGGAAAAGAAAATTCTGGAATTGGGGCCCGACAACGTGGCCGCCTTCATCGGCGAACCCATTCAAGGTGCGGCCGGCGTTCTCATTCCGCCATCAACCTATTGGCCCGAAATTCAGCGCATTTGCCGCAAATATGGCGTGTTGATTATTTCCGACGAAGTCATCTGCGGTTTTGGCCGCACCGGCAACTGGTTTGGTTTTGAAACCTTTGGCTTTGAACCAGACATCATCAACATGGCCAAGGGCTTGTCTTCTGGCTATCTGCCCATTGGTGCCGTGGCTTTCTCGGAAGACCTGATACAAGCCATTCTTTGAAAAGGGCGGCGATTTCAACCATGGCATGACCTATGACGGCCACCCCGTGGCGTCTGCCGTGGCCCTGAAAAACATCGAAATAATTGAAGACGAAAAGCTGGTGGAACGGGTGGCCAAGCTCGGCCCCTATTTCAGCAAAGCGCTGGCCAGCCTGAACGACCACCCGATCGTGGGTGAAACCCGCTCCGTGGGCCTCATCGGCGCCATCGAGCTGTCCAAAAACAAGGCAAAACGCGTGCGTTTCCACGATTCTGGCCGCGTCGGCACCATCTGCCGCGACCACTGTTTCAACACTGGGCTGGTCATGCGCGCCTGTTGGGACACAATGGTGCTGGCACCACCTTTCTGCATTACAGAAAAGCAAATTGACGAATTGGTCAAACTTGCGCGAATGGCTCTGGACAAAACCTATCGAAGATGTGAAATCTGAGATGTAACTTCAAAGCCTGACCTGGTCCAGACTCTGATCTCTGGACCAGTCTCAAAAATCGAAAAACCAGGGGTGTTCAAATGACTATTATTCAACCAAAATTCCGCCCGACCCGCCGCAGCCTGATGAAAGGGTGCAGGCATGTTTGCTGCCTTGTCCTTTCATGCCGCGCAACGCCATGTCGGCAGAAGAAAAGAAGCTGACATTCTACAACTACGACACATATATCGGCGAAAACACACTGGCCGACTTCAACGAGGCCACCGGCATTGAAGTGAAGCTGGACCTTTTCGCCGATGGCGATGAGCTGTTCACCAAACTGAAGGCGGGCAACCCCGGCTATGACGTGATCATTCCGCCGAACGACAAGGTGGAGCGCATGGCCAAGGCCAATATGTTGATGCCGCTGGATCACGGCAAAAATCCGCAACATCGCCAACATTGATCCGGCCTTCATGAACCCGTCATTTGATCCTGGCCGCAAGTTCTCCCTGCCATACATGTGGGGCACAGTCGGCATCGGCTATCGCAAGTCAAAGGTTGAAGGTGCGGTTGAAAGCTGGGCTTCAGTGTTGACCGATGAAAAGAATGCCGGCCGCATTTCACAAATGGGCGACCAGGAACACACCATGGGCATGGCACTGAAATTTTTGGGCTTCAGCTACAACTCCACCAACATGGACGAGTTGAACAAGGCCAAGGAACTTCTGATCGCCTCAAAGAAGATGGTCAAGAAATATGCTGACGACAACGGCCAGGATCTGCTGGCCCAAGGCGAAGTTGACCTTGCCATGGAATACAACGGCGACATCGCCCAAGTTATGGCTGAAGACGAAGACATCACCTATGTTGTGCCAAAGGAAGGTGCCAACGTCTGGGAAGATACATTGGCAATTCCTACAGGTGCACCACACCCTGAAAATGCCCATGCCTTCATCAACTTTATTTTCGACAAAGATGCAGGCAAGCACATTGCAGAAACCATCCAATACGCAACGCCAAACAAGGCCGCGCGCGAATTGATGGATGCAACTACACAGGAAAACCCCGCCATTTTCCCACCGGCAGAAATTTTGGCGAAGTGCGAATATGCGGCCTATACCTCGGCGAAGAAGCCTTGAAAGTCGCGCGACGAAATCTGGACAGCTATTCAGGCGGCCTAGAGTCCAATTCATATGAACAAGATAAGCAGGCGGCGAAAGTCGCCTGTCTTTTTTCATACGAGTGGTTGCCCCCGCCTCATATTTCAGACTAACCTCGAAAAAAGAACAGAGCAGGGGACACTTCAATTTTGGAAGAGTGGAAAAGCAACAGTCGCGTATTCGCGACCCTATCAGCACCCGGCACCATTTGGTTGCTATTCTTTTTTATCATCCCATTGGGTTTTTTGTTGGTGCTTTCGTTTTCGTCAAAGGCCGTGATTGATGGTCAAGTGTCGATCAATGAGTATAGCTACTTTACTGGCATCGAAAATTATCTCCGCGCGCTGAACCCCGACATCATATCTATTTTTCTGCGCACATTGTGGTGGAGCGGCTTGGCCACTTTGGCGTGCTTGCTGATTGGCTATCCCATCGCCTTCGGCATTTGCTTCATGCCGGAAAAATGGCGACCTTTGGCGTTGCTGCTGATCGTGCTGCCATTCTGGATCAACTTGTTGATCCGCACCTACGCCCTCAAAACTGTTATGGGGTCCAATGGTGTCATCAACTCATTCACGGGCATTTTTGGCATTCCCAAATTAGAGATGTTGGGCACCACACCCGCCGTCATTTTTGGTCTGGTCTATGTATTTCTGCCCTTTCATGATTTTGCCGCTCTATTCCACCATCGAACGTTTGGATAAATCTTATCTTGAAGCAAGTCTGGATCTGGGGGCATCGCAGTTCCAAACCTTCCGCAAAATCACTTGGCCACTGACAATGCCGGGTGTGGTGACGGGGGTCATACTCGTGTTCATCCCTTGTCTTGGCATGTTCCTCATTTCTGATGAATTGGGTGGCCCGCAGTCGTGGATGATTGGCAACGTCATTCAAGCTCAATTTGGCCCTTCGAATGATTGGCCCTTCGGTTCAGCCATATCGTTTATTCTCATGTTCCTCACGTTCATGGTGCTGTTTGGCCAATGGGCTTACCAAAGCCGTTCTAAAGGAGTGCGCGGTTGATGTTTTCTGATCGCTTGAAACCGGGCGTCGGGCCCCTCGAATTCGGCAAGCGCCGTTGGCTGCAAATTTTGTTCGCGGCAACGCTGTTGGTGCTTTACGTGCCAATCTTCACGCTGATCGCCTTTTCTTTCAACATTCAAAATCGCGGTGGCGTATGGCGTGGTTTCACGCTCGATAACTATCCAAAGGCCTGGAACAACCAGTCTATTTTTGACGCCATGGTGAATTCACTCACCATCGCCTTCATCACCACCATTGTTGCAACAATTTTGGGCACCATGGTCGCGGTGTTGCTGTGGCGTTTTAAGTTTCCAGCCAAACCGGTTTACGAAGCTGCCATGGGTTTACCCATCGTCATTCCCGAGATCTGCATGGGCGTGGCATTGTTGATGTTTTTTAATGCAGCCGGATTTACGTCGACATTTGCAACAGCGGCTTGGCCCATAAATCTCTCAACCATCATCATCGCCCACATTGCGTTCTGCTTCCCTTTTGTCGCCATCGTTGTGCGTTCGCGCCTTGTCGGTTTCAACAAGCAATTGGAAGAAGCATCGCGAGATTTGGGAGCCAGCGAATGGCAAACCTTCACCAAGATTTTGGTGCCCTATATGAAGCCGGGCCTCATCTCAGGTGCTCTGTTGGCCTTTACGCTTTCGCTCGATGATTTCGTCATTACCTTTTTCACGGCAGGGCCTGAAACCGTCACGTTCCCTGTCAAAATTTATTCCATGGTCAAGACCGGCGTCAAATATGAAGTCAACGCCGCGTCAACCGTACTCATCGTCATCACCATTGCTGCAACTGTGCTTGCCATGAAGCTGCAAGCCCCAGAAAAGTCAGGCTCATAAAATGTCGGAACCTATCGTCTCAGTCAAAAATGTTTGGCGTCGTTATCCAGGCGGCGTTGTTGCCGTTGATAACGTGTCGCTCGATATTCAACAGAATGAATTCTTCGCGCTACTTGGCCCATCGGGTTGCGGAAAAACCACCTTG
The DNA here is from genome assembly GCA_963840765.1 of uncultured Alphaproteobacteria bacterium. Lineage (GTDB taxonomy): Bacteria > Pseudomonadota > Alphaproteobacteria > Rhizobiales > Aestuariivirgaceae > Aestuariivirga. The sequence goes on from CAWJAE010000009.1 coordinate 109,992, forward strand.
CTGCGCATGATCTCCGGCTTGGATTCTCCTTCGGAAGGGCAGATTTTCATTGGTGGCGAGGACATGGCCTTCACGCCGCCCAACAAGCGCCCAACCAACATGGTGTTCCAATCCTATGCCGTATTCCCGCACATGACGGTGGCCGACAACGTGGCCTATGGCTTGCGCGTTACGGGCGTTGCGGAAGATGAAGTAAAGCGCCGCGTGGGTGAAGGCTTGGAAATGACCAAGCTTGCACATCTGGCCGACCGTAAGCCCGACCAAATGTCAGGCGGCCAGCGCCAACGTGTTGCACTTGCCCGCGCACTCGTAAAGCGCCCAAAAGTGCTGCTGCTTGATGAGCCACTCTCCGCACTCGATGCGAAATTGCGTGACGATATGCGGCTGGAATTGACGCGCCTGCAACAAACCGTTGGCATCACCTTCATTATGGTCACCCATGACCAAGATGAAGCCTTGGCCATGGCCGGTCGCATCGCGGTGATGGACAAAGGCGCTGTGCAGCAACTGGCAACACCGTCAGAGCTTTACGAAAAGCCCGCCAATCAATTCGTGGCGGACTTTATTGGTAAAGTGAATATGTTCGAAGCCTCTGTGTTGTCGCAAAAGGGCAGGGTGTTGGCCTGCGATTCCCGAGGCATTGGCAAAGTGGATATTCCAACGGACAAGACCTGCAGTGGCAAAGTTACCATCGCCGTACGTCCTGAAAAAGTTGAGATCGCTCTGAAAAAGCCAAACGAAAAAGGCGCCATCATTGCTGAAGCCACAGTGCGTGATGTTGCTTATTATGGCGACTGGAGCGAGGTGGTCACTGAACTTGCTGACGGTTCTCACGTTTCAATCAACGTCCAGAATGACCGCCGCGAAGCTGGCAGCAACGCGAAGCGCGGTGACAAGGTTTGGGTATATTGGCAACCCGAAGATTCGCTGATTTTGACGGAGTAATCGACATGGCTCTCGAAATGGACAAGCTCGGCTATAAACCGGGCGATGAAGCTTTTCGCCGTGAAACAATCAAAGGCACCCGCTGGGAAGCCACTTATGCTGGTGCGCAATCTTTCATGCGCCGCAAGTATACACGAGACCTTACGGGCGTTGATATTGCGGTCACGGGCATTCCATTTGACCAAGCTGTAACCCACCGCCCCGGCACGCGCCTTGGCCCTGCTGGCATTCGCCAAGCCTCCGCCGAAAATGCTTGGGGCCCCGTATATCCTTGGAATTTTGATCCTTTCGATACGCTTGGTGTAATTGACTATGGCGATTGTTTTTTTGATTGGGGCACTGAAGGAAAACTTCCCCGCAACGCTGGAAAAGCACGCCACAGAAATTATTTCATCGGGTGCTGAAATGATTGCGCTGGGCGGTGACCATTACATTTCTTATCCCCTGCTCAAAGCACATGCCAAAAAGCACGGCCCTTTGGCACTCGTGCATTTTGATGCCCACCGCGACATGGAGCCTGACTTCCGGTGGCCGCATCGACCACGGCACAATGTTTGGCTATGCCTTGCGCGAAGGTTTGATTGATCCAACCAAATCCGTGCAAATCGGCATCCGCACCAGCTTTGTCGGCGAAACCACCGACGGCATTCGCATCATCTTTGCAGACGAAGTGCATGACTCAACATCGGCCGAACTCGCCAAAATCATCAGCGACAAAGTGGGCGCATCAAAAGCCTATCTGACATTCGATATTGACTGCCTCGACCCCTCTGCTGCGCCCGGTACAGGTACACCAATCCCCGGTGGCCTGACTTATCATCAGGCCGCATCAATCATCCGCAAGCTGAAGGATGTGAATTTCGTCGGCATGGACATGGTGGAAGTTTCACCGCCCTTCGACCACGCCGAAATCACATCCATCGCCGCGTCGGCATTCGTCATGGAATACATCTGCTTGAAAGCTTGGCAAAAGGGCGCGCGGGCTTAACCCCCTGCATCTTCAACCCCACGCATCCTTCATCCTGTAATACAGCATGGCCGCCACCAAAAGCGGCGTGCGCACAGCACCGCCGGGGAAGGGCAGGTGTTTAACGCGGGCGAGAAGATCAAACTTTTCCGCGGTGCCGCGAATAGCTTCTGCCATCAGTTTCCCATACATGCCGGCCAGCGCAACGCCTTGGCCAGAATAGCCATGGGCGTAATAAGTCGTGGGTGAGAGCCGTCCGCAATCCGGCAATCGATTGGAAGTGATTGCGATATATCCGCCCCAGGCGTGATCAATTTTCACATCACGCAATTGTGGGAACACTTTCACCATGTTGCGTTTCATAAAGGCGCCAACATCTTTAGGTTCGAGCGTTGAGTAATTTGCCCCGCCACCAAACAGCAAGCGATTGTCTTCGGTGCGGCGGAAATAATCCAGGATGAAATTCGTATCAGCCACAGCTTCATTGTCGCGGATGAGGGTACGTGCTGTATCCGCTCCCAAGAGGTTCAGTGGTTACAATGAAACTTGTCACTGGCATAACCCGGCCATAAAGTGGCTGAACGGTTTTGCCGAGATAAGCATTGCCAGCAATGACCATGAATTTCGCCGACACTTTGCCATGCGCTGTTCGCGCCCAAGGATGCGCGCCAGAATGCAATTCCAGCACGCGTGAATGTTCATAGATCGTGGCACCCGCCTGCAACAGCAGCTTTGGCCAATCCCAAACAATAATTGAGGGGGTGAAAATGTCCGGCGCGCGGTTCGCGCAAAGCACCATGATAAAGCTGTTGTTCCAAGTTTGCCTTCAAGATCAGCCTTTGAAAGAACTTCGCAACCCTGATAGCCAAGTTGCGTCCATCTCGTCTTTCCACGCTAGCAATTCACCGTCTCGTCCCGGCTTTGTGGCGCAGTGCAAATATCCCCACTGTAGATCGCAAGAGATGTCGTGTTGTTGCAATGCGCTGTTCAATGAGGCGCTTTGCATCTTCAGCAATTGCAAAACACTTCAGCGCATCGCTTTTCCCAAGTTGCGCTACAAGCCGCTGCCTGGCCGGGCGAAAAGCCTGTGCAAATTTGCCCGCCATTGCGGCCTGATGCACCGAAGCCAATTGTACTCGGCTTCCAGCACAACCACTCTTATAACCAGCGTCCGCCAATTCGAGAGCAGCTGAAAGCCCCGTGTAACCAGCACCGATGACCACAACATCTGTCGCAACATCACCCTCCAAGGCAGGAAATGAAGTTCTGATTGGTTGAGGCTTGGTAGTAGGACGGGGCAATGAGGGAGGGACGGTTCATTCACAATTCTTAACCCCCCCCTTTTGAAAGCGCAAGAAAGCAGGCTATGCTCTCCGCTAAGTCCAAATCAGCAGGGTGTCATGAGCCATCAGAAATTTGAAGACTACATCAATCAACGCCGTATCAGTGAAGTTGAATGCCTGGTCGCCTGACATGTCCGGCACTGCGCGCGGCAAAATTCTACCGCCTAAGAAATTTCTGAAAGGCCAGCGCAACCGCGGCCTTCGCATTCCCGAAGAAGTCTTCACGCTGACCATCAATGGCCGCTACGTGCAAGACACCAATGCAGTCAGTGACATCTGCCATCGACATTTATATGGAGCCTGATGTTGATACCATGCGCATGGTGCCGTGGTACACCGAACCGACAGCGCAAGTGATCTGTGATGCCTACCATCTGAATGATGATCCGGTTACGATTTCGCCGCGCCATGTGTTGAAACGCGTGTTGGGACTTTACAAGGAAAAAGGCTGGCGGCCCGTTGTTGCGCCCGAACTTGAATTCTATCTGGTAAAGCGCAACCCGGATTCAGACTACCCGTTGGAAGCTGCTGTTGGCCGTTCCGGCCGCAAGGAACCCGGCGGCCAAGCTTATGGCATTGATGCTGCCAATGACTTCGATCCCGTGGTTGAAGACATTTATGATTATTGCGAAGCGCAGGAACTGGACGTTGATACGCTGTCCCACGAAAGCGGCCCGGCACAGTTGGAGATCAACTTCAACCACGGCGACCCGCTGGAACTGGCTGATCAGGTTTTCCTGTTCAAGCGCACAGTGCGCCAAGCCGCGTTGAAGCATGACATGTTCGCCACTTTCATGGCCAAGCCCCATGCCGATGAGCCGGGCTCTGCCATGCATATTGCATCAATCGGTTCTGGATGTGCGCACGGGCAAAAACATTTTTGTCGGCAAGGATGGCAAGTTCTCGAAAATGTTCCATCGATCATATTGGTGGGTTGCAGCGATATCTTGCGGCGGCACTGCCGCTGTGTGCGCCGAACGTGAATTCCTATCGCCGCCTTGTGCCTGAATTCGGATGCGCCAACCAATGTGCATTGGGGCATCGATAATCGCACTGTTCCGCTGCGCGTGCCATCGTCCGATGCCGTCCAACACGCGCATTGAAAACCGGATCACGGGTGCTGATGCCAACCCATATCTCGCTTTTGCGGCTTCGTTGGCTTGCGGCTATCTTGGCATGGTGGAAAAATTAAACCGTCGGAGCCAGTCACGGGTTCAGCTTATCGTTATGCCCACACATTGCCGATCAGTCTTGGATGAGGCGCTCGACAAGCTGAACTACACCAAGGCACTGAAGCAGGTACTGGGTGAAAAATTTGTCGAAGCTTATCAGGATGTGAAATTTGAAGAGATGCAGCACTATCGCCGCGTCATCAGTTCATGGGAGCGTGAGTATCTTTTGCTCAACGTGTGATTTCAGATAGAGCTGCAAGTACAGATTCGATTTGGAGAGCCTGCTGATGACATTTGTTGCGCGTTTTACATATACTGTCGTTCGTGCTTATGCTTGGCACCAACTTATGCCAATGCCGTGGCACCTGTCGAAGCTGTGCGCGCCGAAATTGCTTCCATTCTTTCTGGCGGCAGTCGCTTGCCTTTGCCGCTGGAGCGGGTGCGTGCCACGTTGCAAGCCCACTACGTGAAACAAGCGGGCTCGATCTATTGGGCCAATACGGGCCGCATGACGCCGTTTTTGCAACGCTTGCAACGGGCCATTATGATGGCCTGAACCCCTAGGACTACCCTGCCGATGCACTCCAACAATTGCGCGACAACGCCGACCCGAATGATGCCCGTGCCGCCGCGGAAGGTGAACTCTATTATTCCGCCTTCTTCATTGCCTATGCTGCTGACCTGAAAATCGGTCGTGTGTCCCCGCAAAAAGTTGATCCCAACCTGTTCCGCAGCCGCAAAACAATTGATGCTTTGCGCGTGTTGACGGAACTGAAAAAGCAGCGCGACCCTGGCAAATTTCTGGTGGCATTCGAACCGAAAAACCGTCACTACCAAGGGCTGAAGCGCATGTTAAAAGCTTACACAGTTGCAGTTGAAGAGGGCATCGATTGGCCGGTGATTGATCAAGGTCGGCCCTTAAAGCCCGGCCAAAGCGATGCCCGCGTGCCGAAAGTGCGTGAACTGTTGACCTTGACGGGTGACTATGCGGTCCTGACAGCGGCATCGCCAAGATATGACGCGGGCTTGGCAACAGCCGTCAAAAAATTCCAAATGCGCCATGGCTTGGAAGCCAAAGGTCTGTTCGGCAAGCAAACCGTTGTTGCCATGAATGCGCCGCCGGAAGAACGCCGCAAGCAAATCATACTGAACATGGAACGCTGGCGCTGGATGCCAGATAATTTGGGCGATGAACATTTCATGGTCAACATTGCCGCCTATGAATTGCAATGGGTCGAGGCCAACCATGAAGTGGAACGCATGAATGTTGTGGTTGGCGCAGTTGCAACGCAAACGCCTGAATTTTCCGATGAACTCGAATACGTGGAACTGAACCCCACATGGACGGTTCCTTATTCCATTGCCACCAAGGAAATGCTGCCGAAAATCAAGTCTAACCCCTTTCACTACGCAGACGAATTCGAACTTTTCGCCAATGGCAAACTAGCTGATTGGGGTTCGGTGAATTGGGCGAGTTATGGAGGCGGGTCTTTCCCTTTCACGTTCCGTCAGAAACCCGGCTCCAAGAATGCCTTAGGCAAGGTCAAGTTCATGCTGCCAAACAAGCATAACATCTACCTGCATGACACGCCGGCAAAAGACAAATTCGCCAATTCAACGCGCGCGTTCAGCCATGGCTGCATCCGGCTGTCGCGACCCGCAGATTTAGCCTACAAACTATTGGGCGAGAAAAAGGGCATGAGCGAAGCCGCTGTTGATGATGTCTGGGCGCAAGGCCAAACCACAAAAGTTTCACTGCCGCAGAAAATTCCCATCCATTTGGTTTATGCCACAGCCTTTGCTTCAGACAACGGAATTGAATTTCGCAGCGATGTTTATGGTCGTGACAAGAAACTTTACAGTGCGCTGTTTGGACGATCTGGAAGTTAATTTTCGAGTTTGTGCAGCTTGCCGTGCGGGTCTTGTACCATTCCGTTTGACGCATAAGTTGGCCCTACTGGAACTTTTCCGTGACCGCCCGGAATGTCCAACACATAGGTCGGCTGGCAAATCCCGGAAAGTGGGCCGCGCAATTGGCGCACCAAATTTTGCCCTTCTGCAAGCGGCACGCGGAAATGGCCGGTACCTTTGGCAAGGTCTGTCTGATGAAGGTAATAAGGCTTCACACGGTTCGCAACCAAACCTCGGAAAAGCGCCGTTAAGGCATCAACACTGTCATTCACGCCACGCAGTAAAACGGTTTGCGACAGCAGCGGAATTCCGTTGTCGGCCAAAAGCGCAAGCCCTCGCTTTACCTCTAGGGTGAGTTCGTCGGCATGGTTGATGTGGATGACAACATATGTCGCCAATCGGGTTTTTAGGGCCTTTACCAATTCAGCTGTTACCCGTGAAGGTTCCGCCACAGGTGCGCGGGTGTGCAGGCGTAAAACTTGAACATGCTCCACCTGTGCGAGAGCAAGCGCAATGTTTTGTAGCCGCCGATCAGAAAGCACTAAAGGGTCGCCACCCGACAGGATCACTTCCCAAATCTCTGGTCGCGTGGCGATGTAATTCAGCGCGGCGCGAAGTTCGCTTTCGTTCAGCGCTTCCTCGGCTTGTCCTACTTTTTCACGCCTGAAACAAAAGCGACAATACACAGCACAAATATGCGTGGGTTTAAGCAACACCCTGTCAGCATAGCGATGGGTTATGCCTTTGACTGGGCTGTGCACATCATCACCAATCGGATCTGCTAGTTCTTCCGGCGTGATGATCAACTCATCCGTAGACGGAACATATTGCCGCGCAATGGCGTCGCTCGCAAGCGTGCTGATCACATGTGGCGTAATGCGCAAAGAAAATTGCGCGGCAACAGCCTCAAGCTCGGTAAGCTCTGATGGCGCAACGAGGCCCTTCGCGATGAGGCCTTCAACGGTTGAAATCGGTTTCATGCGATGCTTTATGCAGGTGCCACAAAAGCTTGAGATATCTCAATAAAAACAGGTCTTGCTTCGAACGTTGCGCAGTGGCTTTCGATATTGTGATAGCGACCTCTCACGGTGATCGTGGGGTGGCTTTCTGAGAGATGTCTGTACATGCAGGTGACTGCAATATTGGCTTGCGACATTTCAGAACTGGCAACCGAGGAATTATCCAACTTCGCCAAAGTCTGCTCAATTTGCCGCGTTAGCCGTGCCACATAGGTCGCAGAGGGCGTATTGTGCAAGCGCAATTCGTAAAACAACCGAACCGCCATATCGGAAACACCACTGGCAAGGCCGACGATATTTTGCATGCGATAGCGCGCAGGTTGGGTCTGTGGCAGCAACCGTTTTTCAGGCGCAACCAGACCATCAAGATAGTCGATGATGGCAGCCGTTTCAAATAAGGCCTCGCCCGAATCCAGCATCAGCGTTGGCACGCGAATAAGTGGGTTCACCGCTGCCAATTCATCCAGCATTGCCAAACACCGACCACGGTTTGTGCTCAAAAGCTAACCCGTAGTGCCGAAGCGTGATGCCGACGCGGCGCGTGAAGGGTGAGTCAAATTGTCCGATCAGGATCATGTTATTTCCCCTGCGTCAGCGCAATTTTGAGCGCGAAGAAAGCAAATACGCCCGCAAATGAAAAATCAATACCGCGCAAAACCCGTGGCCGCGCCTTCAACCAATTGACCAGTTTCTCCGCCCCCCAAATCATCAGCAACGCACCCGGAATGTTGATGACGACAAAATACAAACCCAGAAAAAGCATTTTGCCCGTCACATGCGGATCATCGACGGAAACGAACTGCGGGAAGAAGGTGATGAAGAACAGCACCACCTTGGGGTTGGTCAAATTAATGGTGACGCCCAGAATGAAACTACTCCACTGCGATGAAGTTGTTTTGTCCGTTGCTTTGACGTTGAGCGATGAGCCATGTCGCACCGCGTCGATGGCTAGCCACAACAAATAAAGCGCGCCGACGATTTTCAGAATGAAAAAAGCAGTAGGTGAAGTGGCAATCAACGCTGACACGCCGAAGGCCGCCAACAGCGTGTGCACCACACAGCCCACGTTGGTGCCCACCATCGAGGCCATGCCCGCAGCGCGGCCAGAGCCAAGGGTGCGCGACAGCCACAGGCTCATATCGGGGCCGGGCGTGATGAACAGCACCAATGAGGCAAGTGTATAGGCAATAAGTGTGGTGGCATCTGGCAAGAAGGTCATGATGCGCGTTCCTTACACCATTGCATTTCGACTTGCGAATCCCTCCCAAAATGATTCATTCTCTGACAACGGCATTGGTTTGTATGTTTTGAGTCGGTCCTCATAGGATTTCCATTCGGAATGAACAAAAGTGAATTGATTGCCAAAGTCGCCACCGACACCAGGCTCACCCGCGGTGAAGCCGAGGAAGTGGTGGATGCGACGATTGAAAACATCATCAAGGCCTTGATGGACGGCGACGACGTGCGCCTGATGGGCTTTGGCGTGTTCACCGTCACGCGCCGTGAAGCAGGTAAAGCCCGCAATCCAAAAACAGGAAAAATCATAAAGATGCCTGCGTCCAACAGGGCGCGGTTCAAACCGGGGAAACTACTGAAGGAGGCCGTCAACAGCTAGGCGACACTGAAGACATACCAAAACACATCAGCCCTGCACGCCCTCAGAAAACGTGTAGGGCGTTTTTGTTTGGGGGAGGATATGACGCTCATCTAAAGGTTGCGCGATGCCACATCTTTGCAAAGAATGGCCCGCGTTTGGCGAACAACCGCTTGATGCTGAAAAGTACCAGCAATAAATGTTCGTATTTTGTTCTTGACAATATTCCCACGATAGGCTATATCGGCATTTAAGAACTACGGCAGGCGTCCAAACCTTGCCCCGCTGATTGATATTGTGAACAAGGCCCCGAGAGGGGAGTATGGCTCGTTCCGGCTGCGGAGATGTTGCAACAATACTTCACGCGGGGTGGTGGCTGTGGTTGAAATGTAGCTAGGTCATAGCAAGACGTTAAATCGGGGCGGATGATGGTTTGGGCGCGGATTCAGCCCAGTAGCTTTGGTGATTTCTTTCCGAAAGAAACGGGACACTGCATTTTTTCATTTGGATCTATCGTCCACCAGCAATGGCTATCACACTTGCCCTGGCCGCTTGACGGCAGGGGAATGGTGGGCGATGAGAGACTCGAACTCCCGACATCTTCGGTGTAAACGAAGCGCTCTACCAACTGAGCTAATCGCCCATTCCGAGGGGGTGCATAGCGGCCCGCCACGAGAATGGCAAGCCGCTTTTTTCATGTTTATGCAGGTTCCGGAATTGCCGCAATATCTTCACCTTCAATGGCGCTTTCAAACAGGCGCAGACGCTTGAAGATGGAGATGAGTTCCACAATTGTGGACCACGAATTCACCAGATACTGCATCGAATCCTTCACTTGGCCAAAGGCGTTGAGAATTTGATTCATCGCACCCAGTGTGATTTTTCCGGCAACAATCGTTGGTGCCAAAATGATGTAGGGGAAAATATTATCGGTTTGCAGATAGATGATGCGGCCCACGTTGAAATACATATAGTTGAAATAGAGGTTGAAATAGTTCCGGCGCACCGCCGTGAACAATTCACCCAGCGTGGGAGGCAAGGCGCGGTTGGCATTGTCTTCGCCGTAAACCAGCTCTTTTCGGAATGCGGCTTCAACGCGCTGATTCTTGAACTCAAGTCCTGGCAGCCTTATCCCGATCAAGGCCAGAAGGCCCGTACCAAACATGGCCCACACAAGGGCCACGATGACCAAGGCATAGGGAATGCTGCCGATAATGGGAATGTCGGTCACGTCTTTTGAAAGCCGCAGCAACACCGGCAAAAACGCAATCAAGGTCATGCACGGAATCAATCAGGCTTTTGCCAAGGCCTTCCATGGTTGAGGCAAAGCGCATGGTGTCTTCCTGCACACGTTGTGCCGCACCTTCAACCTTGCGCAGCTTGGGCCAATGCTCCGTGTAATAATCATTCATGGCGGTGCGCCAACGGAACACATAGTGGCTGATGAAAAAGCGTGTGAGCACGCCAACCACAACAGCCACCAAAGCGATGCCCATGAAGGAGACGAGTTCCGCAAAAAATTCGGTGAGTGTTACGGGTCGGGTTTTTCCCAAGGCGGCCTGAATGAGATCATAGAAAGGGCCATACCAATCATTAATGGCAACACTCACCTGCACTTGGAAATAGGTTGTGAAGATAATGAGTGCGGTTCCCAGAACCGACCAGAAATACCATTTGCTGGGTGAAAGCTTCCACCAAGCGCCTGCGAAAATAGCGGTGATGATGGCAAAATAGATGTAAAACCAAATAAAGGGTTTTGACCAGAATGTTGAGACACCGATGATGGGTGGCGTGCCTTCAGGAGGGTTTGGCAACCCGATGAATTGGCCCCAATCCTTCGCCGCGAAGAACCAAAGCAAAACGCAAAATAAAGACCATATAAATGCCGACCAGAAAAACGGCTTAGGGTTCGGAAAAAAGGATTTGAACATCGGCATTGCTTTCTGGTCGTGAGACCGTATTTGAGTTGGCGTGACAATAGTCTGGGCCTTGGGGCCGGGGCAACTGACAAGATCGTTAGGAAAAACTGTGAATTTGCCGGGCGAACTCAATAGCGCAATCGAAAACTGGATGGCTGAAAATGGCCGGGGCAGCCTGTCGGGGGCGACGCAGAAACTGAGTGCCGCCTATCGGGAAGGGAAAACGTCGTCCAACGTCAGTGTTGCCGCCTACGTAGCAGCCCGTGTTCCAGCAACTTTTGGCGCGAACCAATCTGTGCAACATGCGTTGGTGGAAGCATGGCCCACGTTTGCGCCGCAGTCGCTGTTGGATATTGGCGCAGGGCCGGGCGTTGCAACCTGGGCAGCCATTGCCGCTTGGCCCACAATTTCCCATGTGACGCTATGCGAGCAGGATAAGGATTTTGCCGAGCTGGCAGCAACACTCAACAAAACCAGTGAGATTGAAGTACTAGACGCCGCCAACATCATCCTGAAGTCGGAGGTCACACTGCCGGTGGAAGTGGTGGCGGACATGGTGATTGCGTCTTACATGTTAGCAGAATTGCCACTGGCCACCATGCCACAAATCGCGCAGCGACTGTGGGGCCGTGCAAAACAAGTGTTGCTGCTAGTCGAGCCCGGAACACCGCAAGGTTTTGCAAGATTGCGTGCTGTCCGCGACACATTGCTGGGGCAGGGGGCTTTCGTCGTCGCACCATGTACGCATCAGAATGCCTGTCCGATGGCGACTAATGATTGGTGCCATTTTAAAGCACGGGTGCAACGGTCGCGTGAACACATGCATGCCAAAGGTGCCAACGTGCCGTTTGAGGATGAAGCATATGCCTTTCTCGTGCTGTCACGGCATCCTGTTGGGCAGAGCGGCGGACGCATTATTGCGCCACCCACAACAACAAAGGCCGGTGTCACCATGCGCCTGTGCGACGCGTCTGGCATGCACGACGAAGTAATTGCAAGCCGCAACAAGTCAACCTACAAACGCGCCAAGAAGAAAGCCTGGGGGCAAGTGTGGGAGCAGCAAAGCAATGAATCTTGAAGCGTTGCAACAACGCGGGTTTGAAATTCTCGAGCTGTTGAAAGGCTGGTTGGCCAGCCCGCAATTTTACGCCCAGGTGATCGCCGTTGTCGGGCTGTGGCTGGTGGCAAAGCTGGCAGCAAGGCAAGTTGTGGCGCGGGTTCCGCTGTTGCGCGAAGAACCAACGGACGGCCGCTTTCTGCGCTACCAGCGGTTGTTGTATTCATGCCGAAATTTGTTGGAACCCTTGTTGTTCGTGGTCCTTATGGCAGCGGCAGCAGCCGTGGCAGATGCGGCACTGGGCGCAAGTTGGTTGATTCGCATTGCACAAAGTCTGGCGCTGGTGCGGCTGTTGCATGCGGTCATCATGCGCTTTGTGGTGCATCCCGTCATCAATTCGGCAGCCCGCTGGATCGGCCTTCCCATCGCCGCAATTTATGCGTTGGGGTATTTCGATCAATTCACCACAGCCTTGGACAGCGCCGCATTCTCCGCCGGCAACATTCGCATTTCATTGCTGGCCATATCGAAGGCCGCACTCTTCGGCGGCATCTTGTTCTGGCTGGGGCGCACGTCGTCTAACGCCGGACAAAAAGTCATCCGCGACCAAAACTCAATTGATATTCAGACGCGGGAACTGGCGGCGAAAGCTTTGGAGTTGTTGGTCTTTGCAGTTGTTGGTTTGTTGCTGCTCAACATTCTGGGGCTTGATCTCACAACGCTTGCCGTATTTGGCGGTGCCTTGGGTGTGGGGCTTGGTTTTGGCTTGCAACAAATTGCGTCTAATTTCATTTCCGGCATCATCATTCTTCTGGAGCGTTCGCTGAAAGTGGGTGACTACATTGAGTTGGAAAATGGCAAGGCTGGCACGTTGAAGCAAATGAACATGCGGTCATCAATTTTATCAACGTTTGACGGCAAAGACATTAACGTTCCCAATGACCGCTTCATCACAACGCAGTTCATAAACTGGACCCATGATGACACGCGCCAACGCTATGAGGTGGAGTTCGCCGTTGCCTATGACACCGATCTCCACAAGGTGCCGCCGTTGATCATCAAGGCTGTTCTGGCCCATGAGCAAGTGCTTAATGAGCCTGAAGAGCCGGACGTGGAACTTCGCGGATTTGGCGATAATGGCGTGAATTTTGCTGTGGAATTCTGGGTAGATGGCATAGATGATGGCAAGAACAAATTCACCTCCGAAATCCGCTTTGCCATTTGGGATGCATTAAAAAAAGCCGGCATTTCCATGCCATTTCCGCAACGCGAAATCCGAATTCTGGGTGAGATGCCAAGTCCAAGGAAAGGCAAAACGCAATGACACGCACACTTATTTCTTCAGGCTCTAAATTTGAAGCAGAAATTGGCTATTCCCGTGCAGTAGTGCAGGGGCCTTGGTGCTTCGTTGCCGGTACAACAGGTTTTGACTACGCCACCATGACGATTTCAGAAGATGTGGGCAAGCAGGCAGAGCAAACGTTGAAGAACATTGATGCGGCTTTGAAGCAAGCCGGATTTAACATGGCGGATGTGGTGCGCGTGCACTATATTCTTCCGCATACGGATGATTTTGCGGCAACATGGCCAGCACTTAAGAAATGGTTTGGTGAAGTGCGCCCGGCCGCCACCATGTTTCAAGCAGGTTTGGCGGACCCACGCATGAAAATTGAAATTGAAGTGACGGCCCTCAAAGCCTGATTCCAGTTCCCACTAACCAAAAAAGGCGGATACCTTGCAGCATCCGCCTTTCGAGTTATTTTATTAAGCGGCGCCACAACCGATACCGGCCATTGGCAGCACACCCTCCCCAGACCTGGGTCACGAAGCCCGTGTACACTTGGTCTTGTTGTTCTTGTGGGGGGAAGCTGCATGAAAAAATGCAACTTGCCAAGTTAAAAATGGCAAGTATGTGTCAGTTTCAACAGTTCACTTTAAAGTTGCGCAATACCTGCGGCTTGAGTTCACGCCGTAAATCCTTAAAAGGACCCAAATTCTTTTGCATTCAGGGATTCTCATGCGTCTTTCCCAATATTTTCTACCCGTTCTCCGCGATGATCCGAAGGAAGCGGAAATTGTTTCACACCGTTTGATGTTGCGCGCCGGCATGATCCGTCAGGAAGCGGCTGGTAGCTATTCATGGTTGCCCATGGGGCTGAAGGTGCTGCGCAAGATTGAACAGATCGTGCGCGAAGAACAGAATCGTGCAGGGGCCATTGAAGTTCTCATGCCAACATTGCAGTCAGCTGACCTTTGGAAAAAGTCTGGCCGCTATGATGCCTATGGCAAAGAAATGCTGCGCGTAAAGGATCGCCACGATCGCGAGATGCTCTATGGACCCACCAACGAAGAAATGATCACCGATATTTTCCGCAGTGGCATTCAGAGCTATAAGGATGTGCCGCGCAATCTCTATCATATCCAATGGAAATTCCGCGATGAAGTGCGCCCGCGTTTTGGCGTCATGCGCGGCCGCGAATTTTTGATGAAGGATGCCTACTCCTTCGATCTTACGCTTGAAGCGGGCATGCATTCTTACAACAAGATGTTTGTAAGCTATTTGAAGACTTTTGCCCGCCTCGGCATCAAAGCCGTTCCAATGCGCGCCGACACCGGCCCGATTGGCGGTGATGCCAGCCACGAATTTTTGGTTTTGGCAGATACCGGCGAAAGCGGCGTGTTCTTTGATGGCACCTTGCACGATATGGATTGGTCTTCTGTCGAGATTGATTTTGACGATGTGGAAGCCGTGGCAAAGCTGGTTTCAGACTACACCACGAAATACGCCGCCACAGACGAAAAGCATAGCCAAGACGAATTTGAATCCCGCGTGCCAGAAGCCAAACGCATGAGCGGACGTGGCATTGAAGTTGGTCATATTTTCTTCTTTGGAACTAAATATTCTGAACCCTTGGGCTGCGAAGTGCAGGGGCCTGATGGCAAGAAAGTAACTTTGCAATCAGGGTCCTATGGCATTGGTGTTTCCCGCCTTGTTGCAGGCATCATTGAAGCCTCCCATGATAAGGACGGCATTATTTGGCCTGAATCCGTTGCGCCTTTTGATGTGGGGCTCATCAACATTAAATCGGGTGATGCGGAAGCAGATGCTGCGAGTGAAAAAATTTACAAGAGCCTGACTGCCAAGGGCAAAGACGTTTTGTATGATGATCGCAATGCGCCCGGTGGTGCAAAATTCGCTGCTATGGATTTGATTGGCGTGCCCTGGCAAATCATCATAGGGCCGCGCGGTTTGAAAGAAGGTATCGCCGAAATCAAAAATCGCAAAACCGGTGCGCGTGAGAATGTTGCGCTGGATCAAGTTGTGGCGCGTTTTGCATGAGCATGCTCGCTTTTTTCCCCTCCCTGTTAGGGAGGGGCGCAATTGAGTAACGCTCTTCCCGACACGCGCCCCTTTGCGGGCTTCGAGTGGAAGCTGGCGCTGCGTTATTTGCGCGCGCGCCGCCGGGAGGGGATGGTCTCCGTCATTTCGCTATTCTCGTTCCTTGGCATCATGTTGGGTGTTGCCACGTTGATTGTTGTGATGTCGGTGTTCAATGGTTTTCACAATGCGCTTTTGGAACAGGTGTTAGGTTTCAGTGGTCACGCTAGCATTTATGACCCACAGTTTGAGCCGGTGAAAGACAGCAAGGCCATTGTGGAGAAGCTGGAGAAAACCCCAAACGTGACGGAAGCCATAGCCTTGGTTGAAGGTCAAGTTTTGCTGTCGTCCACGAAAAACGCCACGGGTGCGTTGGTGCGCGGCGTCAGCGAGGCTGACGTGGTGAAGCTCAAAGGTTTGAACAATGAAAATCTTCGCACCGCAATCCGCACGCCTGATGGGTTGGACGCGGAACCAAGTTTCAAGGATTGGGATAAATCCAATGGCGTTGCCATTGGTGAGCGCATGGCATGGAAACACCAAGTGGGCCTTGGCACAACCGTAACACTTTTATCGCCCAATGGCCCCGAAACCGTGATGGGTGAAGTGCCGCGCTCGCGGGATTATCCGGTAGTTGCCATTTTCAAAATGGGTGTGTCTGAATATGATGAAAACGTCATCTACATGCCCATGACTGAAGCGCAGGATTTTTTCGCGATGGAAGAAGGTGTGACGCTCATAGAGCTGATGGTGAAAGATCCAGAATCGATTCAAAACGACGTTGGAAATATCCGCGCCGCCACTGGCAACAACCTGATGATTCAAACATGGAAAGACCGTAATCTCGCGTTTCTCAATGCCTTGGTCATGGAGCGCAATTTGTTGTTCATGGTAGTCATGATGGTGGTGTTGGTTGCCACGCTGAACATTATTTCCAGCCTCATCATGTTGGTGAAGGACAAGAGTCGCGATATTGCAATTCTTCGCACCATGGGAGCAACAGCGGGTGCCATGCAGCGCGTGTTCTTCATTACCGGTGCCGCAATTGGTGTTGCCGGAACCTTTGCAGGTGTGGTGCTGGGCTTGTTGATCGCTGTCAATGCAGAATCAATCCGTGGTGCTATTGAATGGATTACGGGCGTGAACCCATTCAACCCCGATCTTTATTTATTGTCGAAACTCACCGCTGAAATTGAACCTTCGCAAGTTATCTTCATCGTGGTGCTGACACTGATTTTGACCTTCCTTGCCACGCTCTACCCATCGTGGCGTGCAGCGAAACTCGATCCTGTTGAGGCCCTGCGCTACGAATGAGCCTGAAACCCGCATTACAATTGTCAGGTGTTACCCGCGTCTACGGCATGGGCGATGCGCAGCTGCGCGTGTTCGATGAATTGTCGCTGACGGTTAACGCCGGTGAGGTGGTGGCACTCGTCGGCCAGTCCGGTTCCGGTAAATCTTCTTTGCTGCACATTGCAGGCCTGCTTGAAAAACCTACAGCGGGCGAAGTTTTCATTGCGGGTCAGGAATGCACCAAGTTGGACGACCAAGCCCGCACGCGCATTCGCCGCATCGGTGTTGGTTTCGTTTATCAGTTCCACCATTTGCTTCCTGAATTTTCGGCACTTGAAAATGTTGTTATGCCACAACTCATCGCCGGGGCATCAGAAGCCGAAGCACAAAACCGCGCCAAGGATTTGTTGGGCCGATTGAAGTTGTCGCATCGGTTGGAACATCGCCCCGCTGAAATGTCAGGCGGTGAACAGCAGCGCGTTGCTATCGCGCGAGCCTTGGCCAATCGACCCTTGTTGCTTCTGGCCGACGAACCTACTGGAAATCTTGATCCAGATACGGCAGCTCTGGTGCAGAGTGAATTCATGCGCTTGATCCGCGAAGAAGGCTTAGGCGCATTGATTGCCACACACAACTTTGAACTGGCGCAAAGCATGTCGAGAACCACGGTGTTGCAGCATGGCAAATTGGTGGACGTTTAGCGCGCTCGCCAGTGCGTTCTTGTTGGCGGCGCAGGTTCATGCCGCCAAACCGATTGATCGCAAGGCCTTTGCAACATCGGTTTGTGCCGCCATCGACAAAGCTTCAACAACGCATAATCTCGACCGGATTTTTTTCACGCGGTTGTTGTGGAAAGAAAGCCTGTTTGACCCCAACGCCGTAAGCCCTGCTGGTGCCCAAGGCATCGCGCAATTCATGCCCGGCACCGCTGAACGCCGTAATCTCGCGGACCCCTTCGAGCCAATGGCCGCCATTTCGGCGTCTGCTTCTTTTTTGTCTGATTTGAAAAAGCAATTTGGAAACATTGGTTTAGCAGCAGCTGCTTACAATGCAGGTGAAGGAAGAATTGAACGTTGGTTGGCTGGAAACAGCGGTTTGCCCGACGAAACCGAAGGCTATGTTGCAAGCATCACCGGCAAAATTGCTGATGACTGGAAAGATAAGACAGCCAATTACGCTATGCCAGCACTGGGCAAAGATGGAGACTTTTCGAGCCAGTGCATCGCGCTGGCCACACGCAAGGTGAATCCCACGAGCACCACAGGTGTACGGCGCGGTAAGTCGCAGCCTTGGGGGGCTTTGCTGGCCGCTGATTTTAATGAAGGCCGCGCATTGGGCCTGTTCAAGCGCTTAAAGCTCAGGTTCCCGCAAGTACTGGATGGTGCACAGCCTTTTGTGATCCGGAAGGCGAACCTGTCGCGGGGGCGCAAGAAGATGTCCTTCGTTATGGTGGGGGCGAAATCCCAGGCGGCGGCCCAGCAGCTATGCGCAAAATATGCGACGGCAGGCCTGCCGTGTGTCGTTAGAAAAAACGGGTGATAGTTCGGCTGGCAAGTCGCAATTGCCTGCCAAAGTGCTAAAGAGTGATGATGTCCTCGGCTCCCCAATTCATCCACCTTCGCGTTCACTCCGCCTATTCCCTGTCTGAAGGGGCGGTGCAGGTGAAGCAGATGGCGGCACTTGCGGCGAAACACGACATGCCAGCCGTGGCCATTACCGATTCTGGAAACCTGTTCGGTGCCTTGGAATTCTCCGACGCGATGATGGAAAAAGGCATTCAGCCAATCGTTGGTACGGCATTGAAAGTTGATTTTACGCTAGCCGACGCGACGCCGCAAAAGCAGCACGTGGGTATCAAGCACTTCCCAACAGTGGTGCTGCTAGCGCAGAACGAACAGGGTTATTCTAACTTGATGCGCCTCGTCAGCCGCAGCTTTCTGGATGTATCAGCGCAGGACGAACCCCATGTGCCGTGGGCGTTGTTTGAGGAATGCAGTGCAGGAATCATTTGCTTATCGGGGGGGCCGTCGGGTCCACTCAATGCTGCCTTGGTGCAGGGGCAAGTGCCGCTGGCTCGTGACCTGTGCCAGCGCCTGCTTAATCTCTTGGGAGATCGCTTCTATATCGAACTGCAACGCCACAGCCTCGACACAGAACGCGCTGCCGAAAATGGCTTGATTGATTTGGCCTATGAACTCGGTATTCCGCTTGTGGCCACCAACGAGGTGTTCTTTGCCACGCCCGACGACTTTGCCGCCCATGATGCTTTGATCTGCATTGCCGAAGGCGAAGTGGTTGCCGCTGATGAGCGCCGCCGCCTGACTCATGAGCACTATTTCCGCTCGCAAAAGGAAATGGCAACGCTATTTGCCGACATTCCGGAAGCTATTTCAAACACCATCGAAATTGCTCAGCGTTGCGCATTCCGCGTGAAAGGCAAGAAGCCCATTTTGCCGCGTTTTGGTGATGGTGATGAGCCGCTTGAATTGACCGAACAAGCAAAAGCTGGCCTCACCATGCGCCTCGCGGCTCATGGCCCAGCTGCGGGCATGACAGCCCAGGAATATGAAAAGCGTTTGGAGTTTGAACTCTCCGTTATCATCAAGATGCAATACGCGGGCTACTTTCTGATCGTGGCAGACTTTATTAAATGGGCGAAGGCGCAAGACATTCCCGTAGGCCCTGGCCGTGGTTCGGGGGCAGGTTCGCTCGTCGCCTATTGCCTGACAATTACCGACCTTGATCCTCTTCGTTTCAATTTGCTGTTCGAACGCTTTCTCAATCCTGACCGCGTTTCGATGCCCGACTTCGATATCGACTTCTGCCAGGACCGCCGCGACGAAGTCATCGACTATGTGCAGGCGCGCTATGGCAAGGAGAGCGTGGCGCAAATTATCACTTTTGGTAAATTGCAGGCCCGCATGGTTACGCGGGACGTGGGCCGCGTTTTGCAATTGCCCTATGGCCAAGTGGATCGGTTATCGAAAATGATCCCAATGAATCCTGCCAACCCCGTTACTTTGGGGCAGGCCATAGATTTAGAGCCGCGACTGCAAGAAGAACGCGACCGCGACCCGGCTGTGAAAGCACTGTTCGATATTGCGCTGAAACTTGAGGGCCTTTACCGCAACGCCTCAACCCATGCGGCTGGCATCGTGATTGGTGACCGTCCGTTGGAACAATTGGTGCCGCTCTATCGCGATCCACGTTCCAGTATTCCCGCCACGCAATATAATATGAAATATGCGGAAAAAGCCGGCCTTGTGAAGTTCGACTTTCTCGGGCTGAAAACACTGACGGTCATCGATAAAGCTCAACGCCTCATTCGCCGCCGCGTGCCAGACTTCAATGCGAATAAAATTCCACTCGATGACGCACCCACCTACGCCATGCTGGCGCAAGGCGAAACCATGGGCGTGTTCCAGCTTGAAAGTGCCGGCATGCGCGACGCCGTGCGTGCGATGCGGGCCGACCGCTTTGAAGATTTGATTGCACTTGTGGCACTCTACCGACCGGGCCCCATGGCAAATATTCCGTCTTATTGCGCCCGCAAATTGGGCAAGGAAGAAGTCGTTTATCTGCACCCCATGTTGGAGCCGATCCTCAAGGAAACCTTCGGCATCATCACGTATCAGGAACAAGTGCAGCAAACCGCGCGCGATATGGCGGGATATACTTTGGCACAGGCCGATCTTTTGCGCCGTGCCATGGGCAAGAAAATCAAATCCGAAATGGATGCGCAACGCGAAGTTTTCATCAAGGGTGCATTGGCCAACAATGTGGACGAAGCAAGTGGCCAATGCGGTGTTTGATGCCTGCGCCAAGTTTGCCGAATATGGTTTCAACAAATCCCACTCCGCACCATATGCTTATATCAGCTATCAAACCGCCTATTTGAAGGCCAATTACCCCGTCGAATTTCTGGCCGCCTCAATGACATTGGACTTGGGCAACACCGACAAGCTGATGTTGTTCAAGCAGGAAATACAACGCCTCAAAATTCCATTGGTGCAGCCATCGGTCAATGCTTCAGCCGTCGAATTTGGCGTGAAAGAGGGTGCCGTTGTTTATTCACTTGCCGCTTTGAAAAACGTAGGCGGCGGTGCTGTGCAGCAATTGGTTGCCAACCGCGAGGAGGGGGGGCCGTTCAAATCGCTGGCCGAATTTGCCCGCCGCGTTGACCCCAAAGCCATGAACCGCCGCGCCATGGAAAGCATGATCAAGGCTGGGGCCTTTGATTGCTTGTCGCCTAACCGTGCGCAAGTTTTTGATGCCATTGACCAGATCATCGGATTGTCAAACCGTGCCTGCAACGAACAGGCCGCTGGGCAGAATGATATGTTCGCAGGCGGCGCCGTGTCAGCACCTGAATTGATGTTGCCAAAACGCGACAACTGGTTGCCAATGGAAAAACTGGCTTTTGAATTTGAAGCCGTGGGTTTTTATTTGACAGGCCACCCGCTTGATGAATATGCAGCTTCCCTGCGCCGCATGCGCGTCGATAGTTATGCCGAGTTTGCGCAACAAGGCCAAGAATTCTGGCGTAAAAGCGGCTCGCCTTGCAGCAACGGTTACCCACCGCCAAGAGCGCCGCTCGAAAGCCGGCAACCGCTTCGCCTTCGTTGGCTTTTCTGATCCCACAGGTCAGTTCGAGGCGATTTGTTTTTCAGACACATTAATGGCCGCGCGTGAACTACTCGAACCCGGCACCTCCGTCATTGCCAGTGTGGAAGCAGACGTTGAAGGCGAAGACGTTAAGCTGAGGTTGCAAGGTGTAGAGGCGCTGGACAAAGCTGCTGCGGCAGTTGTGCAAGGGGTGCAGATTTTCGTGCGTGATGCTGCACCAATTGATTCTATTGCCAAACGCCTGGAACGCAAAGGCAAGGCACCCGTGTTATTGACACTGATTACAGAAACAGGCCGTGAAGTAGATGTGGAGTTGGGCAAAAACTTCATCATGACGCCACAAATCAAGGGCGCCTTGAAAGCCGTCAACGGGGTATTGGACGTGATAGACCTTTAACCGGCCAAAGCCGTGTGCGGGTTAGCAACTGTTTTGATGAACTCGATGGCAAAACCGTTTTCAAGATAACGCACCACGCGGCCCTTCATTTTGCCAACCATCAAATAAGTGCCCAGTGAAGGCATGACATCGGTCTTGATACCAGCACCTGAAACCGAAATGTCCAACACTTCGCAGTTATAATTGCGGCCATCCGGCATGGTGATGGAGGAATGCTTGTCCTTGGGTTCAAAACGGGGGTGGCGGCGATGGTCTGGCGCGCCTGCTGCACGCTCACCCAAATAGGAAATGCGTTGCTGCAATCGTTCGAGTCTTGATCCGGTTGCGGCATAGGAAACGGTAAAGCCACCGGCAATGGATTCGTTTGACACAACCTCGACGCGGCCTAAATCTTCCAAATATGCCACAATAGCCAAACCCATTGGGGGCACGTCCGACGTCATGAAAGTGGCGCCGTTGATTGTTAAATCAAGAACTTGGCATGCATGCTCGGACA
The DNA here is from genome assembly GCA_963840765.1 of uncultured Alphaproteobacteria bacterium. Lineage (GTDB taxonomy): Bacteria > Pseudomonadota > Alphaproteobacteria > Rhizobiales > Aestuariivirgaceae > Aestuariivirga. The sequence continues at coordinate 132,110 of CAWJAE010000009.1, forward strand.
TGTCCGGCAGCATAAAGCGGCCAAAAACAACGCCTTTCACAGCGTCATTGGCAGGTTGAACAGATTCATCGAAAGCTAGTGCACTCACAGTGTGACCTCAAAAACCATTACATGCCATATGTCTCGGACATGTCCGAAACGAGCATTACCCGCCGAAATTTGACGATAACGGCTTGCCAGTAAAGTAAGGGTTAAAGACGGCGGCCTGAATGCAATATTAAATTGCACAACCTTAAAACGCAACCCTGAGGGGCTGCTTAGATTTTTCCGCCATTAATCAACGCAAAATTGCGAACGGAATTGCGAATTGGTGGCGTGGCGCTGCTTGTTTCGAAAAGGGGCATCTTTGCCTCATGCTCAGTCCAGATGACCCGGGCCGAAGAAAGTTCCCGATTGGTGATTCCAGAGTGACCAAGGCTGAGCGCCGCACGGAATGGGAAAAGTCCGCCAATAATCTGCGTACGATGTGAACCCCGCATTTGAATGGGTAAGGCAATCATTTCAGCGGCAACAATCTGGCCACGGTCTGTTGTCAGGCGCATGCGAATGACAACTGGTTGCTGCTGGTTAATAACCGTTAACAGATGGCGCGAAATAACATCTGATTCGAATGCATCCCAACCATCAAGTATGTTGCTAGACGTGAGGTTGCGATTGAATAAGGCGCAAACGGATGTGCCAGCCAAGCGGTATTTGAAAGAATTGCGTAGGAAGTCGCGGTCAATCACCAACATATCCGGCATCATGTTCGCCAAAGGAGCCAGATCAAACTCTTCGCGGGTGGGGCATGGCCGTTCGGCACGCAATTTTTCCCAGTGGCTGAAAAGGCGGCGGCTGCCCGGATGCAAGATATGGCCATCGGCTTGGTCGGCGGTGTGGCCCTTGTCGTGAGTGTCCTGCAACATGTGTCTAGTCCTTGAATTAACGCACATCAGGCGTTGAGACCCTGTGCCAATTGGAAACGATTGATGGTAAGACTGCACGACACATGCCAAAGCAGGATGCGATGACCAAAAACCCACCTAGAGGTGAAACCAGCCCCACTTCTCAACCCATATTCAATGTTCCAGGCGTCGTTTTGCTGGTGGTGGGGGCACTCATTGGGGTGCATGTGCTGTTTTGGGCCCTGGGCGAAAGCGCCCAGGTTTGGTCGCAATATGCGCTATCGTTCATTCCGGTACGCTTGGGCGGCGGCGATCCCGTGCCCTATCCACATGGCGCACAGCTTTGGTCGTTTTTTACCTACGCACTTCTTCACGCCGATTTTTACCATTTAGGCTCGAACTGCATTTGGCTGCTAATTTTCTCGACGCCCGTGGCGCGCAGGCTGGGGCCGTGGCGCTATTTGCTGTTGCTGGCAGCTTCTGCAGCTGCAGGCGCTGCTGCTATGTTGCCCACACACTACGGGCAATTTCTAATCGTCGTGGGCGCTTCGGGTTCGGTGTCCGCAACACTTGCAGCGGCTATCCCCATCATGTTTGCACCGGGCTTCAGTATGGGGGCATCACAGGCGAATGACTATGATCGGCTTCGCGTGCTCACACCTCGTCAATTGCTGACCAACCCCGGTGCTTTGGCTTTTGCAGCCGTATTTGCTGCAATGACGCTGTTCACCGGTGCAAGCATGGCGTTAACTGGCACGGCATTTCTGGAGGAAAGCATCGTGGCATGGGAAGCTCATGTAGGTGGTTTTGTTGCGGGGCTTATTCTTTTTTACCTTCTTGATAAAAAGCCGGTTACGTAATCTAAAGTTTCATGTTAGCCTCCACTTGTTCACGTTCTTGGAAGGAGGCAGGCATGTCCGTCTCACAAATTCTGGGCGTTAAGGGCCGCAACGTCTATACTGTGCGTCCCACCGATACGGTTGAGGCCGTAGCAAAACTTCTGGGCGAAAAGCGAATAGGGGCCGTCGTCGTTACCGACGATTTTGGCCGCATTGCAGGTATCGTGTCAGAGCGGGATGTGGTGCGGCACATCGCAAGTGATGGCGCGGTGGCGCTCAAACAGCAAGCGTCCAATGTCATGACCAGCAATGTTCACACCTGCAAAGACGGTGATAGTGAACAGGAACTGATGGTGCTGATGACCGAGCGCCGCATCCGCCATTTGCCCGTGGTAAACGATGGCAAATTGGCCGGCATGATTTCAATCGGAGACGTGGTAAAATTCCGCATCGAGGCCATCGAACGCGAAGCTGCTGATATGAAAGCCTATATCGCGGGTGCAGCCTAAGTCCGGTTAGTCAAACACAAGTTCACCCTCGCTGATGCGGCGGTAAAAACAACTGCGGCGGCCCGTGTGGCAGGCATTGCCTAGGCCTTGCGGCACAACCCGGATCATCAAGCAGTCTTGGTCGCAATCCACGCGTATGTCCAAAACCTTGAACGTCTCGCCCGAAGTTTCGCCCTTCATCCAAAGTTTTTGGCGCGAGCGACTCCAGAAATGAATGAAACCTGTGCTTTGGGTTTTGGCAAAGGCTTCCGCATTCATATGGGCGAACATCAACACGGCATTGTCGGTGCCATCAACAATGATGGCACTGAGCAATCCGAGATCGTCAAACTTCAAGGCAAGGGCGGTGGTTTCATCGGTTTTCATGCCGCCGTTATAAACTAAAGGGCACGCGCGGTGCACGAATTTGTTCGATGAAGCGAGCCTGCAAAACGGGATTGGTTTTAAACTCGCCATTGAATTGCGTGGTAACCGTGGCCACACCCGCTTTTTGCACGCCGCGCATGGACATGCAGGTGTGGACAGCTTCAAGCATCACAGCAACACCGCGCGCTCCGAGACTTTCAAGAATGGAAGCAGCAATTTGCGCCGTCATGGCCTCTTGGGTTTGCAGGCGTTTTGCAAAAACGTCTACGACGCGCGCAATCTTCGAAATGCCAACAACGCCACCTTGCGGTAAATAGGCCACATGGGCCCGACCGAAAAATGGTGCAATATGGTGTTCACAATGCGAGGTGAATGAAATATCGCGCAGCAAAACCATGTCGTCATAGCCGCTTACTTCTTCAAAAACCCGGTCCAGAATATCAGTTGGATTTTGGGTGTAACCGTCGAAGTATTCTTTGTAGGCTTTGGTTACACGACGCGGCGTATCCAGCAAGCCTTCACGCTGCGGGTCATCACCAGCCCAAGCCAAAAGCGTACGAACGGCAGCTTCTGCTTCTTCTTGGCTTGGTTTTTCAAAAGTTAGAGGGAGAGCCTTCGTGTGCACTTTAACGTCCATGTTTGTTCCACCTTGCGTGTATTGTTTCCGGTAGCCACACTACGGCTTCTTGCCGCCCATGGATCAGGGGAGCGCACCTTTCAGAAAGCTTTCCCGCTTCCTATATCATGGTCTATATTCAGCCATGAACCCGCCGCTCCGCGCCCCGAGATATGATCATGATCAATGATGTTTACAACAAAAAGATTTTAAGCCTCGCGGCAGATATTCCATATTTGCAACGCTTGGCCGCACCAGACGCAACGGCCGTTGCCCATTCCAAACTCTGCGGATCAAAGGTGACAGTCGATCTCTCAATGAAAGACGGTGTAGTGTCGGAATTTGGACATGACGTGAAGGCCTGCGCTTTGGGGCAGGCATCGTCCTCCATCATGGCGCGGCATGTCATCGGCTCAACACCCAGTGAAATGAAAAACCTGCGCGAGCAAATGCACAAAATGCTGAAAGAGGAGGGGCTACCACCGCAAGGCAAATGGGCTGACTGTGAGGCCCTCCTTCCCGTGCGCGACTATAAAGCCCGCCATGCCTCTACCTTGCTGACCTTCGACGCGGTGGTAGATGCCATCAACCAAATCGAAGCAAAGCGAGGTGCTGCCGCATGAACGACAAATCGCCTTCAACTGTCAATTTGGCTGAAATTATCCGCAAGACCGGATCAGGCTATCCGCCGCCCTTGAATGAAGAAGTGAAGGGCAGGGCACGTGCAGTGTTAGGCAATCTTTTCGGCCTTGATCAATTTGGTGTGAACGTCGTCACATTAGCGCCGGGTGCTTGGTCGTCGCACCGCCACTGGCATGAAGGTGAGGATGAATTTGTCTATGTTTTGGAAGGTGAATTGGTTTTGGCAGATGATGCTGGCGATCATGTGATGACAGCGGGCACATGTGCTGGCTTTAAAGCAGGCAACGGCAATGGCCATCATTTAAAAAATCTGAGTAACAACCCGGCAAGTTATTTAGAAGTCGGCACAAGGCTTATTAACGACAAAGCACACTACTCAGATGTCGACTTGGCAGCCATTAAAGAAAATGGATCGTTTCGCTTTGTGAAGAAGGATGGCAGCACTCTTTAAGCGCTTGCCTCCATTATCCGTACCAAAACAAAATACCCCAGTGCACAGCCAGCAACGCCCAAGGCCAGCGGCCAGAAAAAACCGTAACCAAAATAAACCAGCACCGCCGCGATACTGCATCCGAATGTCATGCCCATGTCCCAGCCGCCTTCGGCGACCACATGGAACCGCAACGCACAGGGTGAGCTTCTGGCGAGGTTGTAAACCTGCGAATTCAGTGTGGTGGCATAACTGGGCCAAGCCGCAGCATACGTTGCATTAGCCGCGACAGCAGTCCATGGAATGTGAAAGCCGAAGCACTTGAAAATCGCTGACAAGGTCATGGCGCCATAACCAAACCGTGCTGCATTAACGCCGTGGCCCACGTCAATCCATTTGCCAACAAATAGGCCCATCACAGCACCGGTAATGCCCGCAAGCGCCAAAGCACCACCAAACGCCACGTAGCTGGAGCCAAGTGTCAGGAACAAAACAATTAACCACATGAAATGGGTGGAAGCCGAGCGGATCCCGTCGGTAAATAATATGAGACGTGCTGTATTCGAGGTGGACCTGCTCAGTTCCGCCTGCCGCGCGATGGCAACCTGCGGCCCAAACAGAAACGGCGCTGCGGCCAGAAACATGGTTGCCGCCACGCAGCCAAAGCCCACCCAAGGGTTAAACCAGGTCAGCAGGAACCCCATCATTAAAGGTGCTGCAATGCCAGCCATCATACCGAAAAATTCCATGGCACTCACTTGTGCGCCACGGTTCTCATTATTGCCAAGCTGCGCAACATAGGCGTGGTAGGTGGTCCAGTAAAACGAGCTGCTGGCAGCCCACAGCCCCAAATATAGGTACAGCAAAGGCCCCGCTTCGGTGACTAGGGGTAGGATCAAATAGCTCCCGCCTTCAACAATCACACTGATTATGAGGGTGTTGCGCAGGCCAAAGCGCAGAACAACCGGAACTACTGCCATGCGAAACAGCAATCGGCTGGCAAACATGGCGGCGATACATACCAACACCACCGATGTGCTGATTCCCGCCTTCAACAGGTAGACAAACGCAAAGCCTTCGCCACCATGCATAACCAGCGCCTGCAAAGCGGCGTGCACATAAATCAGATTGAAGGATTTGTTTTTGAAAATGGCCATGGCGCGGGCCCTACAGTGTTTCAGGCAAAACCCCAAATGCACAAAGCTGAAACGGAGTGCTTGACAGCGCGGAAGCGCCGCACTAATCACCGCCCAACATTTAGCGGAAGTAGCTCAGTTGGTTAGAGCGCCGCCCTGTCACGGCGGAGGTCGCGGGTTCGAGCCCCGTCTTTCGCGCCAAATGTTCCCAAAATCGGCCACCCCAAAAGGGTGGCCTTTTTTTATTCATTGCGCCGATTCAATTTGGTTGATGACGGTCATCAGGCCCAAGTCGGGGCTTGTGGCACAAACATCGCCAATGGCTTTGCCCGAGGCTTCAAACGACTCAAGATCCATCGTGGTGTCGCCGGCCTTGCCACCGTAATAGCCATGCAGCCAAATCATCAAATAACTGCCTTCTTCCTCAGACATTTTGGCAATGTCAGAGCATTTGATGGTGGAAAGATCGATGACTTCCGCCTGTGCCATATTGTTGGCCGCAAGCAGGAAACCGGCCGCGATGATGCATTTTTTGAACATTTGTTCGTCCTAATGTTGGTGATCGCCCCGATCACCGCCAGCTAAGCGCCGCTTGGCGATAAATACAAGGCTGGTTTAAGGGGCTTATTCCAAGCCTGTGACCATTTGGATATCAAGGCCACGCAACAAAAAAGCGTCGCAAAGCTTGTATCCGGAAGGCGGCTGCACTAGAACGCGGGCAACATTGGGGCGGTTTGCGTTGCCCCGCTGCGAGGTTGCATGACTGGACTGTTAAACGATTATTTGCCGATAGTTATTTTCATGGGCGTGGCTGGTGTCATTGCACTGGCCCTGATGATTGCGCCTTTGGCCGTTGCCTTTTCAGCGCCTGATCCGGAAAAACTTTCCGCCTATGAATGTGGCTTCAATGCCTTCGACGATGCGCGCATGAAATTTGATGTGCGATTTTATCTCGTCTCGATTCTTTTCATCATCTTCGATCTTGAAGTGGCCTTCCTTTTTCCTTGGGCAATTTCACTCGGTAAAATCGGGGTTTTCGGCTTCTGGTCAATGATGATCTTTTTAGGACTACTCACCATCGGCTTCATTTATGAATGGCGCAAAGGGGCACTCGAATGGGATTGATCGAAACTGCATCGCCAGTTCAGCGCGAGTACTTCACCGAGATCAATTCAGAACTCGCTGATAAAGGCTTTCTTGTCACTACAACTGATGATCTGATCACATGGGCGCGCACGGGTTCGCTTATGCCCATGCAGTTTGGTTTGGCCTGTTGTGCCGTTGAAATGATGATGGGCTTTGGTCCGCGCTATGACATGGAGCGATTCGGTTTGGCCCCGCGTGGTTCACCGCGCCAGTCCGACGTGATGATCGTTGCAGGCACCTTGACCAACAAAATGGCGCCCGCACTCCGCAAGGTTTACGACCAGATGCCGGAACCGCGTTACGTGATCTCCATGGGTTCTTGCGCTAATGGCGGCGGTTACTACCATTACTCATATTCAGTCGTGCGTGGTTGTGATCGTATCGTGCCTGTGGACGTTTATGTGCCGGGTTGCCCACCAACTGCTGAGGCTTTGCTTTACGGCATCTTGATGCTGCAAAAGAAAATTCGCCGCACCGGAACGATTGAGCGCTGATATGGCCGTTGACCTGAACATACTGGGCGCGCACATCGCCGCCAAACTTGGTGTCATACCTTCAATCGCTTTTGGCGAATTGACAGTGCATGCGGAAGCCACAAACATAAACACCGTGCTTGCGTTTTTGCGCGATGACGCGGAATGCCGTTTCGTCAATTTCATTGATTTGACCGCAGCAGACTACCCCGAACGTGAAAAGCGTTTTGATGTGGTTTATCACTTGCTCAGCCCTTACAAAAATTCCCGCATCCGCGTAAAAGTGCAAGCGGGCGAGGGCGATGTTGTGCCATCTGCGATTCCATCCTTCGCCGGAGCGGATTGGTTTGAGCGCGAAGTCTATGACCTTTATGGCATCACCTTCTCAGGCCATCCTGACCTGCGCCGCATCCTCACCGACTATGGCTTTCAAGGCCACCCCTTACGCAAAGATTTCCCCACAACGGGCTATGTCGAAGTGCGCTATGATGATGAGTTGAAGCGCGTGGTTTACGAGCCTGTGAAGCTTGTCCAGGAATTCCGCCAATTCGATTACCTCAGCCCATGGGAAGGCACAAACTACGTGCTGCCTGGCGATGAGAAGGCGAAGCAATGATTGCCGCTGGTGTACCCGATTTTGGTGCTGTCGAATTTGGAGCAACATTTGCAATTGCTCTTGTTCTCGGCATATTGATTTGGAATGTCTTTCGTTTGGCAGTGGAAGAAATCAAGGGCCGGTCTCAAAGAAAGATCAGTTCGCAAGTTAACGGTAGCCCGACAAAGATTGTAGCAAGCAATGACTGAAGTCTCCACGCGCAATTTTACACTGAACTTTGGCCCGGCTCACCCTGCAGCGCACGGTGTGTTGCGACTTATCCTTGAGCTCGATGGTGAAATTGTCACGCGTGTCGATCCACATATTGGTCTGCTTCATCGCGGCACTGAAAAGCTGATTGAGCAAAAAACCTATCTGCAAGCCGTGCCCTATTTCGACCGTCTCGACTACATGGCACCGATGAATCAAGAGCACGCTTACGCGCTTGCCGTTGAGAAACTCCTCGGTGTCACGGTTCCTAAGCGCGGCCAGTTAATCCGTGTTCTCTTCTCTGAAATGGGTCGCTTGCGTTCGCACTATTTGAACGTCACAGCCCAAGCCATGGACGTGGGCGCCATCACCCCATTTACATGGGGTCTGGAAGCGCAGGAAAAAACCTATGTGTTTTATGAGCAGGCTTCGGGCGGGCGCATGCACGCTGCCTATGTTCGCCCTGGCGGGGTGCACCAAGATATTTCGCAAAATCTGATTGACGATATTGGCCAGTTTGCCATTGCCCAATCCAAAGTACTGGATGACGTGGAAACGCTGCTGACGGGCAACCGCATTTTCAAGCAGCGCAACGTTGATATTGGCGTGGTGACACTGGAAGAATGCTTCCAATGGGGCTTCTCCGGCGTCATGTTGCGCAGTGCGGGAGCGGCTTGGGATTTGCGCAAATCGCAGCCCTATGAATGTTATTCAGAAATGGATTTCGATATTCCTGTCGGCAAGCATGGTGACAATTATGATCGCTATGTTTTGCGCGTGCAGGAAATGCGCGAGTCATTGAAGATCATGCGCCAGTGCGTTGAATTGCTGTCGGGCAAGGAACGTGTTGGCCCCGTGTCGTCGATGGACGGTAAGGTCGTGCCACCCAAGCGTGGTGAAATGAAGCGCTCGATGGAAGCATTGATCCACCATTTCAAACTTTACACGGAAGGCTACAAAGTGCCGGCAGGCGAAGTTTACGCTGCGGTTGAAGCGCCCAAGGGTGAGTTCGGCGTGTATCTGGTTTCTGATGGTTCCAACAAGCCATACCGCTGCCGTTTGCGTGCCCCCGGCTTTGCCCATTTGCAAGCCATGGACTGGCTCTGCCGTGGTCACATGCTGGCTGACGTGTCAGCTGTTTTGGGTTCAATTGATATTGTGTTTGGTGAGGTGGACCGGTGAGTGTTCGTCGATTAGATCCTGTTCAACCGAAGTCCTTCGCATTCACGCCAGAAAACCTCGCGTGGGCGAAGCAGACGATTGCGAAATATCCAACAGGCAAGCAAGCGTCGGCGGTTATTCCTTTGCTGTGGCGCGGCCAGGAACAGAACGGTTGGACTTCGCGTCCGATGATTGAATACATCGCTGAGATGCTGGATATGGCCTATATCCGTGTGCTGGAAGTGGCGACGTTCTATACCATGTTCCAACTCTCGCCCGTGGGCACCAAGGCCCATGTGCAGCTATGCGGCACCATTGCTTGCCAGCTGCGAGGTGCAGAAGATTTGCGCAAGGTGTGCGAACGCAAAATCCATCCTGAACCCCAGCATTTGAATGCCGATGGCTCGATGAGCTGGGAAGAAGTAGAATGCTTAGGCTCATGCGTGAACGCGCCGATGATTCAGGTGTTTAAGGACACCTATGAAGATTTGACGCCCGCCAAATTGGAAGAACTGATCGACCAATGGCAGGCGGGCAATAATGTAAAGCCCGGCCCGCAGATTGACCGTCATTTCTCGGCCCCAATCGGCGGCGGCACCACGTTGACTGACAAATCGCTTTATAAAACCCAGCGCACGTTCAAGCGTGTGGAAGCGCCACCACCACCTGCTGCGCCCGCGCCTGTTGCTGCGCCAGTGGCTGCTGCGGTAGCTGTTGCTGCTCCAGTTGTGGTTGCTAAAGTGGCGGAAATTGTTGCGCCAACGCCAAAAGCCAAGCGCGCGGCCAAGCCCGCCGCCGAACGTATCATTGATCCACCAAAGCCTTCCATCAAATCTGCTGCCCGCGACATTGATGGCCGCCCGGAACTGTTGAAAAAGCCCCACGGCAAGGCCGATGATTTGAAATTGATCTGGGGCGTTGGCCCCGCGCTTGAAAAACTGCTGAACAAAATCGGCGTCTGGCATTTCGACCAAATCGCCAATTGGTCGGCCAAGGAACTCAGCTGGGTTGATGAAAAACTCGAAGGCTTCAAAGGCCGCGCCAAGCGCGACGAATGGGTGAAGCAATCCAAAAAACTCGCCAAAGGCTGGCGGCCCGAAAGCGCCGTCGGTGAAAAGCCGGGAAAGAGTAAGAGATGTCATCAAGTCGATTAGACTGTTGCCGCATCATAGGCTGAAGCTACCGTTTGCTACTTCGGAAGGCTGGGTCATACACTTTACGGTGCTCGAGGCTCGGATTGTCGCACCGTCAGCAGAGGAGAACCAATGCTCGCTGACAAAGATCGCATTTTCACCAACCTCTACGGCTACCATGATTGGGGCCTTGAGGGTGCCAAGCAACGCGGTGCGTGGCTGGATACCAAGTCCTTCATCGACAAGGGCAGGGACTGGATTGTCAATGAAGTGAAAGCCTCTGGCCTGCGTGGCCGTGGTGGCGCTGGCTTCCCGACGGGTCTCAAATGGTCCTTCATGCCGAAGGTGGTTGGCGAACGCCCGCATTACCTCGTCGTCAACGCTGACGAGTCCGAACCCGGCACCTGCAAAGACCGCGAGATCATGCGTCATGACCCGCATTTGCTGGTCGAAGGCTGCCTGCTCGCTGGCATGGCCATGGCTTGCAACGTCGGTTACATTTATGTGCGCGGCGAATACATCCGCGAACGCGAACACCTGCAAGCCGCAATCGACCAAGCCTACGAAGCGCGGCTGATCGGCAAGAACAACATTCACGGCTGGGACTTTGATCTTTACGTGCACCACGGTGCAGGCGCTTACATTTGCGGTGAAGAAACCGCCATGTTGGAAAGCCTTGAAGGCAAAAAAGGCCAGCCCCGCATGAAGCCGCCATTCCCCGCCAACGTGGGCCTTTATGGTGCGCCGACAACGGTGAACAATGTTGAATCAATCGCTGTGGCCGGAACGATTTTGCGTCGCGGTGCCACCTGGTTCAATTCCATCGGCAACCCCAACAATGTGGGCACCAAGCTGTTCTGCATTTCGGGCCATGTGAACAAGCCCTGCAACGTTGAAGAAGCCATGGGCATTCCGTTCCGCGAATTGATCGACAAGCATTGCGGCGGTGTACGCGGCGGCTGGGACAATTTGCTGGCGGTTATTCCCGGCGGTTCATCCGTGCGCATGGTGCCTGCGGAGTTGATCATCGACACGCCGATGGACTTTGACTCGCTGTCGAAATTGAAGTCGGGCCTCGGCACGGCGGCCGTCATCGTCATGGATAAATCAACCGACTTGATCCGCACCATTGCGCGCCTGTCGTATTTCTATAAGCATGAATTCTTGCGGCCAGTGCACACCTTGCCGCGAAGGCACGGGCTGGATGTGGCGCGTATTGACCCGCATGGCCGAAGGCCGCGCCGAAAAGCGCGAAATCGACATGCTGTTTGATGTGACAAAACAAATCGAAGGCCATACCATTTGTGCGCTGGGCGATGCTGCGGCGTGGCCCATCCAAGGCCTGATCAACCATTTCCGCCCTGTGCTCGAAAAGCGCATCGACGACTACAGTTATCGTTCCGATCCAGACGGCGCAGTGCGCCACGCGGCGGAGTGATATGATGCACCTCGCTGAACTCAACATTGGCAAATTCAAGCATCCAACTTCGGACCCGCGCATGGCTGGGTTCATGGAGAATTTGGATCGTGTGAATGCTATTGCTGAACGCAGCGAAGGTTTCGTGTGGCGCTTAAAGGGTGAGAATAACAACGCCACTGAGTTTCGCATTGGTGATGATATGGCGGTGAACTTGTCCGTCTGGACTGATGCGAAGTCGCTCGAAAATTACGTTTTCAATACGGTGCATGCGCAATTTTACAAGCGCAAACAAGAATGGTTTGACCTGATGGAAAAACCCCACATGGTGTTCTGGCATGTGGAGGAGGGCCATCAGCCCACCCTCGATGAAGCCTATGCCCGTTTGCAAGCTTACGAAAAAAATGGCCCAACTGAATTTGCGTTCGGATGGTCTGAAGTAATGGATGTGGAGCGCATGCGCTCCTTGAGGTGTGCATAATGCCAAAGATCAAAATTGACGGTGTTGAGGGCGAGTTTGAAAACGGCTTGACGCTGCTCCAAGCCTGCGAACTCATGGGCGCTGAAGTGCCGCGCTTTTGCTACCATGACCGCCTTTCGATTGCGGGCAACTGCCGCATGTGCCTTGTTGAAGTGAAGGGCGGCCCACCAAAGCCGCAAGCCTCTTGTGCGATGTCGGTGAACGACTTGCGCCCTGGCCCGAATGGCGAAGCGCCTGAAGTGTTCACCAATACGCCGATGGTCAAAAAAGCCCGTGAGGGTGTGATGGAATTCTTGCTCATCAACCACCCGTTGGACTGCCCCGTTTGCGACCAAGGCGGCGAGTGCGACTTGCAAGACCAAGCCATGGCCTATGGCAAATCTGGCAATCGCTTCCACGAAAATAAACGCGCCGTGGAAGACAAGGATTTTGGGCCGCTCGTTAAAACCGAAATGACACGCTGCATTCAATGCACGCGCTGTGTGCGCTTTACGACCGAAGTTGCAGGCATCACCGACATGGGCCTGACGGGCCGTGGCGAAGATGTTGAAATCACCACTTATCTCGATCAAATCATCACATCAGAACTTCAAGGCAATATCATCGACCTTTGCCCCGTTGGTGCTTTGACGTCGAAGCCCTATGAATTCAAAGCCCGTGCTTGGGAACTCCGCAAAACCGAAACCATCGACGTGATGGATGCCGTGGGTTCTAACATCCGCGTTGACTCGCGTGGCCGTGAAGTGTTGCGCATTCTGCCGCGCACCCATGAAAACGTGAACGAGGAATGGATTTCCGACAAAACACGCTTTGTGTGGGACGGTTTGAAGACTCAACGCCTTGACCAGCCCTATGTGCGCGAAATGGGTAAGTTGCGCCCTGCAACCTGGGTAGAAGCCTTAAGCGTTGTGGCCCGCAAAATGAAAGCCGCAAAACCAGAACGTATGGGCTTTCTTGTGGGGGATCTAGCATCAGCCGAAGAAGCATTTGCGGTAAAAGCGCTGGCAACGGCGCTGGGTTCAAACAACGTCGATTGCCGCGTTGATGGTTCACCCTTGGGCGAACATGGCGGACGTGCGGGTTATGTTTTCAACTCCACAATTGCTGGCATTGAAGAAGCCGATGCGATTATGTTGATTGGCTGCAATCCACGTCTTGAAGCGCCCGTGTTGAACGCACGCATTCGCAAACGGTCACTCAAAGGTGGTGTTACCATCGGCGTAATCGGTGATCGTGCTGACTTGACCTATGATTACACCTATCTCGGTGCTGGTGCTGAAAGCTTGGCCCAACTTTCACAACACGCGCCCGCAAAAGCGCAAAAACCAATGTTCATTATCGGGCAGGGCGCTTTGGCCCGTGCTGATGGGGCCGCGATTTTGGCTCTCGCTGCCAAGGCAGCGGCGGCAGTTGGCGTGGTGAAGGACGGCTGGAACGGCTTCAACATTTTGCACACCGCAGCAGGCCGCGTCGGCGCATTGGATGTATGTGCCTTGCCGGGCGATGGCGGCATGAATGCCACCAGCATGATTGCTGCTGCAGGCAACGGCGACATGGATGTGATGTTCCTTGCCGGTGCTGACGAAATTAACACCGATGCATTGGGCAAATCATTTGTCGTTTACATGGGAACCCACGGCGATGCTGGCGCGCACCGCGCTGATGTTATTTTGCCGGGTGCCGCTTACACCGAAAAATCCGCCACCTACGTCAACACCGAAGGCCGCCCACAAATGACGGCGCGCGCCACATTCCCACCGGGTGAAGCGCGTGATGATTGGTCGATCATTGCGGCCCTTGCCCAGCAAATTGGTGTAGCTCTGGGATGGAACACATTGGAAGGTTTACGTGCTGCCATGTACGCCATTGCGCCACAGCTGGCGAAATTGGATTATATCCATGCTGCAGATGCCGATGCCCTAACTGAACTGAGTGCAGGTGAAGGCAAAATGTCGAAAGACGCGTTCACCTCACCCATAAAAGATTTCTATTTTACAAACCCCATTGCGCGGGCGTCAAAGATCATGGCCGATTGTTCTTCGATTAAGAATAAACCGGTGATGCAGGCGGCGGAGTGATATTATGAACGAGATCGCTTGGCTCCTGTTTCTGATCGTCATCCAAAGTGTTGGCTTGCTGACGGCTGTATTGATCAGCGTATCGCTACTGATTTATTTTGACCGCAAAGTGTGGGCGGCAGTGCAAATGCGGCGCGGTCCAAACGTTGTGGGCCCTTGGGGCGTGCTTCAATCCTTCGCTGACTTGCTGAAGTTTGTTTTGAAGGAAGTCATTATTCCAGACAGCGCCAACAAAGGCGTGTTCGTGCTGGCACCCATCATCACTGCGTTGCTGGCCTTGGCCTCATGGGCTGTCATTCCCGTGGCGGAAGGCTGGATGATTGCTGATATCAACGTCGGAATCTTGTATCTTTTCGCGCTGTCATCGCTTGGTGTTTACGGCATCATCATGGGCGGCTGGGCTTCAAACTCGAAGTATCCGTTTTTGGCCGCGCTTCGCTCTGCTGCACAAATGGTGTCCTATGAAGTTTCCATCGGCTTCGTCATCATCACAGTGTTGTTGTGCGTCGGTTCATTGAACCTGTCGGACATCGTGCTGTCGCAAAAGACGGGCCTAGGCACCATGATGGGTCTGCCCAACTCGTTCCTTGATTGGTACTTCATCCCGCTGTTCCCAATGTTTGTGATCTTCTTCATTTCAGCCTTGGCAGAAACCAATCGCCCTCCGTTCGACTTGGTGGAAGCTGAATCAGAACTCGTTGCCGGTCACATGGTGGAATATTCTTCCACGCCTTATATGCTGTTCATGCTCGGCGAATACACGGCAATTGTGTTGATGTGCGCCATGACGTCGATCCTGTTCCTAGGGGGCTGGTTGCCAATCATCGACGTGGCCGTGCTGAACTGGGTGCCGGGCGTTGTGTGGTTCATGTTGAAGACTGTGTTTGTATTCTTCGGCTTCGCGCTGACAAAGGCCATTGTGCCGCGCTACCGTTATGACCAGTTGATGCGGTTGGGCTGGAAAGTGTTTCTTCCAATCTCGCTGTTCTGGGTCGTGCTGACGGCTGGTGTGCTTGTAACATTTGGATGGTTGCCATCATGAGTTTTTCCCTCGTTGCCCGCTCGCTTTTCCTCAGGGAATTTGTGACTGCTACAAAACTGGCCCTGAAATATATGGTGTCACCCAAGGCCACCATTAATTACCCCCATGAAAAGGGTATGCTGTCGCCGCGCTTCCGGGGTGAACATGCGCTGCGCCGCTATCCGAATGGCGAAGAACGCTGCATTGCTTGCAAACTCTGCGAAGCTGTTTGCCCGGCACAAGCCATCACCATTGAAGCAGGTCCACGCCGCAATGACGGCACACGCCGCACCACCCGCTATGATATTGATATGACGAAGTGCATCTATTGCGGCTTCTGTCAGGAAGCCTGCCCGGTTGACGCCATCGTCGAAGGCCCGAATTTTGAATACGCAACTGAAACCCGCGAAGAGCTGATGTTCAACAAAGAAAAACTGTTGAATAACGGCGACCGTTGGGAACGTGAAATTGCGCGCAACATTGCGCTCGATTCACCTTATCGCTGAGGAAGCCTGACCATGGCCGCAACTGTTTTCTTTTATCTGTTTTCGCTGGTGGCAATCGCCTCGGCGATGATGGTGATCATGGCACGCAACCCTGTGCATTCGGTGTTGTTCCTCATTCTGTGTTTCTTCAATGCCGCTGGCTTGTTCATTCTCATGGGCGCTGAATTCCTCGCCATGATTTTGGTGGTTGTTTATGTTGGTGCCGTCGCCGTGCTGTTCCTGTTCGTCGTCATGATGCTGGACGTGGACTTCGTGAAACTACGCGAAGGCATGGCGCAATATCTTCCAATCGGCGGCGTCATCGGCCTGATTCTGTTGGCTGAATTGGTGTTGGTCGTTGGCACCTGGAATTTGGCACCGGACGCCATGAAAACCACAAGCGCCATTCCCGCCGGTATCTCCAACACCGAAGCCTTGGGCCAAGTGCTTTATACAAAGTACGTCTACTTCTTCGAGGCTGCGGGCCTTGTTCTTCTCGTCGCCATGATCGGTGCCATCGTGCTGACATTGCGCCACAAGCCCGGCATCAAGCGCCAAAGCGTTGCCGAGCAAGTCGCGCGCACGCCAGCTATGGTCATGGACATTCGCAAAGTTGAAACGGGCAAGGGGATTGAAGGATGATTGGTCTCGGCCATTACCTCACGGTGGCAGCAGTGCTGTTTACCATTGGCATTTTCGGAATTTTCCTCAACCGCAAAAACGTTATCGTCATCATGATGTCGATTGAACTTATGTTGCTGGCGGTAAACATCAATCTCGTGGCGTTCTCAACCCACTTGCAGGATTTGGTGGGGCAGGTGTTTGCGTTACTCGTGCTCACGGTTGCTGCGGGTGAAGCGGCGATTGGTCTTGCTATTTTGGTGACCTATTTCCGCAACCGCAACACCATCTCCGTTGACGATATAACGATGATGAAGGGCTGATTGAAATTATGTATCACGCAATCGTTTTCCTTCCTCTGTTGGGCGCAATTGTTGCCGGCTTGTTCGGCACGTCGCTGCTGAAAGCCTTCGGCCACGATAAGGATGTTTATGGCGCACACCATGATCATTCTCATGCAACCCACGGCCATGATGATCATGACGACCACGGCCATGGCGGCCATTACCACGGCCCCCTGTGGCCGATGTATTTGACCACGGCTTTCCTCATCATTTCTGCAATTCTCTCATGGGTGCATTTCGTTGGCATTCTGCATGAGCCCCATGATTCAAAAGTTGAAGTTTTGAAGTGGATATCCTCTGGCGCATTGCAAGCCAATTGGTCTTTCCGCATTGATACGCTGACATCGGTGATGTTGGTCGTCGTCAATACCGTGTCGGCACTCGTGCATGTGTACTCACTTGGCTATATGAGCCACGACGAACACCAGCCGCGCTTCTTCGCCTATCTCTCGCTTTTCACTTTTGCGATGTTGATGTTGGTGACGTCGGACAATCTGATCCAGATGTTCTTTGGCTGGGAAGGTGTGGGACTTGCCTCATATCTCTTGATCGGCTTCTGGTTCAAAAAACATTCTGCCAACGCCGCCGCCATCAAGGCCTTCGTGGTCAACCGCGTGGGCGACTTTGGCTTTGCGCTTGGCATTTTCGGTTGCTTCATGGTGTTTGGTACCGTGGAGTTTGACGCGCTGTTTGCCGCCATGCCGTCTGCTGTCGGCAAAACCATCCACTTCTTGTCTTGGGAATTGGATACGCTCACCGTGCTGGGCCTGTTGCTGTTCATGGGTGCCATGGGCAAGTCAGCGCAGTTCCTGCTTCACACATGGCTGCCAGATGCCATGGAAGGTCCAACGCCAGTATCTGCTTTAATCCACGCTGCCACAATGGTCACGGCGGGTGTATTCCTCGTCGCCCGCATGTCTCCACTTTATGAGTTCGCTCCACTGGCCCGCGATGTGATCATCATTGTTGGCGCCATCACGGCTTTCTTCGCTGCAACGGTTGGGCTGGTGCAGAACGACATCAAGCGCGTTATCGCTTACTCAACCTGTTCGCAATTGGGCTACATGTTCGTGGCCTTGGGTGTGGGTGGTTATGGCATCGCTATTTTCCATCTCTTCACCCATGCCTTCTTCAAAGCCTTGCTATTCTTAGGGGCAGGCTCAGTCATTCACGCCATGGGTGGCGAACAAGACATGCGCAAAATGGGCGGCCTTGCTCCCCACATTCGCATCACCTGGGCCATGATGTTGATCGGCACACTCGCACTCACGGGCTTTCCTTTCACTGCCGGTTATTTCTCCAAAGACGCCGTGATCGAAGCCGCATTTGCATTCCCACGCTGGCCCTCATATGTTTGCCTTCGCTTTGCTTGATTGTCGCGGCCTTCTGCACCTCATTCTATTCTTGGCGCTTGGCCTTCATGACTTTCAACGGCCCGACCCGTGCCGACAAGGAAACCATTGCCCATTCGCACGAAAGCCCAATGGTCATGTTGGTGCCGCTGTTCGTATTGGGACTTGGTGCAATTGCTGCGGGCTTCATTTTCGCGCCGTATTTCATTGGCCATGAAGAAGCATTGTTCTGGGGCAGTGCGATTTATCGCGGTGAAGAAAACCACATTATCCACGAAATTCACGAAGTGCCGAAGTGGGTGAAATACTCGCCACTTGTCGCCATGGTTTGGGTGGCTTCGTGCTGGCGTTCCTGTTCTACATTCGCAACACGTCACTGCCCGGCAAAGCTTGGCCGCCATGCACCAACCAGTTTATCAATTCCTGCTCAACAAGTGGTACATTGATGAACTCTATGATTTCCTGTTTGTGAAGCCCGCTTTCTGGCTGGGCCGCTTGTTCTGGAAGCAGGGCGATGGCGCCACCATTGACGGTCTCGGCCCCAACGGCATTGCTGCCCGCGTGGCTGATGGTTCAGGCCTGATCGTGCGCCTGCAGACAGGCTATGTTTATCACTATGCCTTCGCCATGTTGATTGGCGTTGCGGCAATTGTTTCTTGGTTCTCGTTCGGAGGCACACACTAATGGATTGGCCCGTGCTTTCCGTTATCACTTTCCTGCCATTGCTTGGCGTTGTCGCCATTCTGCTGGCCAAGGGCGATGATCCTGCCGCCGTGCGTTACGCGCGCTATGCAGCCTTGTGGACCACCATCGTCACGTTCCTTGTGTCGCTGTTGGTTCCCTATCACTTCGTCAATGCTGAATCCGGTTTTCAATTTGTTGAAAATGCATCGTGGCTTGGTGGCTATGCCAATTACCGCATGGGCGTTGATGGCATTTCCATGCCGCTGGTCATCCTCACCACATTCCTGATGCCAATTTGCATTCTGGCGTCGTGGTATGTCGACAAGCGCGTCAAGGAATACATGATCGCTTTCCTGGTGCTGGAATGCCTGATGATTGGCGTATTTTGCGCCTTGGACATCGTGCTGTTCTACGTGTTCTTCGAAGCAGGCCTGATCCCGATGTTCCTGATCATCGGCATTTGGGGCGGTGCACGCCGCGTCTATGCGTCATTCAAATTCTTCCTCTATACCTTGCTGGGCTCGGTGCTCATGTTGCTGGCCATCATCGCCATGTATTGGCATGCAGGCACCACCGACATTGCCGTGCTGTTGTCCAACCCCAAAACCTTCCCGCCTGAAATGCAGACCTGGTTGTGGCTGGCCTTCTTCGCTTCCTTCGCCGTGAAAATGCCGATGTGGCCGGTTCACACCTGGCTGCCGGATGCTCACGTGGAAGCACCAACGGCAGGCTCGGTGATCCTCGCTGCAATCCTGTTGAAAATGGGCGGCTATGGCTTCCTGCGCTTCTCGTTGCCCATGTTCCCGGATGCATCGCTCTATTTCCAGAACTTCGTCTACGTCCTCTCCGTCGTCGCCATTGTTTACACCTCGCTGGTGGCGCTGGTGCAGGAAGATATGAAGAAGTTGATTGCCTATTCTTCCGTGGCCCACATGGGCTTCGTCACCATGGGCATTTTCTCCATGACCCGTCAGGGTGTGGATGGTGCCGTGTTCCAAATGATCAGCCACGGCTTGGTTTCCGGCGCCTTGTTCCTCTGTGTCGGTGTGGTTTACGACCGCATGCACACACGAGACATTGCAGCCTACGGCGGCCTTGCCAATCGCATGCCGCTCTATGCCGGCATCTTCATGTTGTTCACCATGGCCAATGTCGGCTTGCCCGGAACCTCTGGTTTCGTCGGTGAATTCATGACGCTCTTGGGAGCCTTCGCCAGCAACACTTGGGTTGCTTTCTTTGCCACGTCGGGCGTTATTCTGTCGGCGGGCTATGCCCTTTGGCTTTATCGTCGCGTCATGTTTGGCAAAATGGAAAAGCCTAACCTCGAATGGATGCCAGATATTACGCGCCGCGAATTTGCAATCTTGGCACCTTTGTTGGTGTTGACCATATTCTTTGGCGTTTATCCCGCACCCATCCTCGATGTGATTGGTGCTTCTGTTGAAAATCTTTTGAAATCCCTGCCTGCGGCCGCCGCAAGCCTTGCGATGAAGTGACGAAACCATGATGAGTTTTTTGCAATCCGCCGATGCTGTTGCCGCCCTGCCGGAAGTGGTGCTGGCCGTCCTCGCCGCGGCGTTTTTGATGGTCGGCGTTTTCGCAAAGTCTGAACCTTACAAATTGGTGCAGTGGCTCAGCATTGGGGCACTTGCCTTGGCAGCCGTTCTGGTTTGGACGACTTCAGGGGAAGGCAAGGCTTTGGCTTTCTCAGGTGGGTTTATCGTTGATGACTTTGCTCGCCTCATGAAAGTGCTGGCACTGTTTGGCGCTGCGATTGCCATTCTGTTGTCCGGTAAATTTTTGCGGCGTGTTGAAATGGCGCGTTTCGAATATCCCATCCTCGTTCTCTTTGCCGCCGTTGGCATGATGATGATGATTTCGGCCAATGACTTGATCTCGCTTTATATGGGCCTCGAATTGCAATCGCTGTCGCTCTATGTAGTGGCGGCGATCAACCGCGACAACGCCAAATCCTCGGAAGCGGGTCTTAAGTATTTCGTATTGGGCGCATTGTCGTCAGGCATGTTGCTCTATGGTGCGTCACTGGTTTACGGCTTCACCGGCACCACAACATTCCAGGGCATTGCACAAGCGCTTCAAGCCAACGGTTCCAGCTTGGGCATTCTGTTCGGCCTTGTGTTCATTCTTGCTGGCCTTGCTTTTAAAGTATCGGCCGTGCCTTTCCACATGTGGACGCCTGATGTTTATGAAGGTGCACCAACCCCCGTTACAGCCTTTTTCGCCTCGGCCCCCAAAGTGGCGGCCATGGCCCTGTTTGTGCGCGTCATGGTGGGGCCGTTCAACCATCTGGTTCAAGACTGGCAGCAAATCATTGTTTTGATTTCGATTTTGTCAATGGCGCTAGGCGCGTTCGCTGCTATCGGGCAACAAAACATCAAGCGCCTTTTGGCTTATTCCTCCATCGGGCACATGGGCTTTGCATTGGTTGGTCTTGCCGCCGGAACGCAAGAAGGTGTTTCTGGCGTTGTCATTTATATGTTGATCTACGTGCTCACCACATTGGGGGTATTTGCCTGTGTGCTGGCGATGCGCCGCCAAGGCCTACAAGTTGAAACTATCTCGGATCTCGCAGGCCTTGGCCGCACCAACAAGGGCTTGGCTTTTGTATTTTCGATGTTGATGTTCTCGCTGGCAGGCATTCCACCGCTTGCAGGGTTTTTCGGAAAGTTGTTTGTGTTCATGGCCGCTGTAAAAGCTGGGCTTTGGGTGCTTGCAGTGCTTGGCGTTTTGGCATCCGTAGTTGGCGCTTTTTATTATCTCCGGATTATCAAAACGATTTACTTCGATGAACCGGCACCAGCTTTCGATGCCTTGGACAAGGAAGTGCAGTGGGTGGCCTATGCATCAGGCGCCTTCGCCTTGCTCTTCGTTCTGTTCGCGTCTCCATTGCTGAACATGGCAGCGGTCGCGGCAAAGTCGTTGTATTGATCCCCATCCGCCACTACCCCACGATCGATTCAACCAATCTCGAAGCCCATCGCCTGTTTGCATCAGGCGAACGCGGCCCGTTTTTTATACTCGCGGATGAACAAACTGCAGGCAAAGGCAGGCTGGACCGCAAGTGGGCCTCACTGCGGGGTAACTGCTACTCGACGCTTCTGCTGCCCGTCGAAGCGATCATGCAAGCCATACCTCAACTGTCGTTTGTGGTTGCACTTGCAGTTGCTGACGTTGTGAAGAAAAACTCGAACGCCATTCCCCGACTTAAATGGCCAAATGACGTTCTTGTTAATGGAGCAAAGATCGCAGGCATACTGTGTGAAGTCGTATCTACATCACCGCTCACTGTAGCAATTGGCTGTGGCATCAACGTTGCGCACGCGCCATTCGGCTTGGCCTATCCTGCTACCTGTCTTGCAGCAGAAGGTGCAAACTGTGATCGTGACGCCGTTTTCGAATCCTATGTCGAAGCCCTTTCCCGATGGTTGAACGTGTGGAACAACGGGCAGAACTTCACTGCAATCCGAGCAGCCTGGGTGCAATATGCTATCGGGATTGGTGAAACCGTGACGATGTCGACGGGAACACAGCACTTGACCGGAACCTTCGAAACCATCACAGAGCAGGGGGCCTTGATGCTGAAACCAGCTGACGCGCCCCCGCAAATTTTACACGCCGGTGATCTCCACATCCCGTCCTTGGCCAAATTGAGAAACGGAAATTCATGAACGCAAAACGCCGCAAAGACCAAACCCCAGAACTCGTTATGTTGCCATTGGGCGGCACCGGCGAGATCGGCATGAATTGCTATTGCTATGGCACCGGCACCGAGCGCGAGCGCCAATGGCTAATGGTGGATTTGGGTGTTAAATTCGGCGGTGAAAAAGAGCCGGGCGTAGATGTTATCTTGCCGGATATTGGTTACATCACATCCAACAAGCGTGACCTTGCCGGCCTCATTATAACTCATGCTCATGAGGACCACATTGGCGCTGTGCCGTGGCTTTGGCCGCAATTGGAGTGCGATGTTTACTGCACCCAGTTTGCCGCCGAGTTGCTGAAACTAAAACTCAAAGAGCATGGACTCGAAGATCAGGTCCCGGTCAAAATCATAGCACCCGGCAAGCCTTTTCAAGTTGGTGATTTTAATGTGGAGTTTTTGGGTGTCACCCACTCCATTCCACAATCCAATGCACTGTTGATCAAAACCGCTGAAGGCACAGTCGTGCATTCTGGCGATTGGAAAATCGACCGCACCCCCATTCTGGGCCAACCGATCGACGAACAACGCTTCGCCGACATTGGCAAAGCAGGCGTGGACGTATTGATCTGCGATTCCACAAACTGTTTGCGCGAAGGCTTCTCTCCTTCAGAAACCGATGTGGCCGCAACCCTGACCGAAATCATCACCAATGCCAAAGGCCGTGTTGCCGTTACAACTTTCGCCTCCCATGTGGAGCGTATTACCTCCGCCGTGAAAGCGGCCCGCGCCGCTGGTCGTGAGGTGGTCATAGCCGGTCGTGCCATGCGCAACACCATTGAAGCGGCCCGCATCTGCGGCATGTTGAAAGATGCTGGCGCATTTCTTGGATGAAGATGCATTTGGTTATTTGCCACCTGACAAGATCATGTTGCTATGTACAGGCAGCCAAGGTGAACCACGCGCCGCCATGGCCCGCATAGCCGAAGACAATCATCCAAACATCGCATTGGAAGAGGGCGACCTCGTCATTTTCTCGGCCCGCACCATTCCCGGCAATGAAAAAGAAGTGGGTGCAATTATCAACAATCTCGCCAAGTTGCGCGTGGATGTGATCACCTCAGACGATGCCCTCGTGCACTCGTCCGGCCACCCGCGGCAGGGTGAGCTCACACAAATGTATGACTGGCTTAAGCCCCGTGCCTTGATCCCCATGCACGGCGAACCACGCCACATGTATTTTCAGGAAAAATTTGCAAGAGCCCACGGCATCAAGGAATCGCTGCAATTGCAAGACGGCAAGATCGCAAGATTGTGCCCAGGCCCTGTTGAAATTATCGATGAAGTCGCGGCAGGTGTTCTGCACGTTGATGGAAAATTGATTGTTGACGGTAAAGACGGTCCGGCAAAGCAACGCCGCAAACTTTCACATGTCGGCATCATCTTCGCGCAAGTGCTGGTGGATGAGCACCTGCAGCTCGCCGATGACATTGAAGTGTTATTGGATGGCGTGCCTTTGGGCCTTGAAGAAGAATTGGCCATTGCAGCCGAAAAAGGCTTCGAGTCCATGCCAAAAAATAGGCGGAAGGAAGATGAACTTGTGGAAGATGTCGTGCGCAACGCCATTCGCCGCGCCGCTGACATGGCCTGGGGCAAGAAGCCTGTGGTGAAGGTCGTCGTAGCGAGAGTCTGAGCGCTTGGCTCCCACCGCCCCTCCCTCAAGGGAGGGGAGAAACATTAGATAAGTTCTCCCAGCCCTTGAGGGCGGGGTGGATCGCGCAGCGAGACGGGGCGGGTGAAGGCCACACACGCCCATCCAAACCAGCTATATTCCCCTGCGAATCATGAAAAAGCCAGTTGCCCCCGCGCCACCTCTAAACCCCATCGAGCCCATCGAACTTCAACATGCGCTTGAAGAACGCTACCTCGCATATGCATTGTCCACCATTATGCACCGCGCCTTGCCGGATGTGCGTGACGGTTTGAAGCCAGTGCATCGGCGATTGCTGCACGTTATGCGCATGTTGCGATTGGACCCAAATTCAGCGTTCAAGAAATCCGCGAAAATCGTAGGCGACGTTATGGGCGGTTACCACCCCCACGGCGACCAATCGATTTACGACGCTCTTGTGCGCTTGGCCCAAGACTTCTCATCGCGCTATCCGCTGGTCGATGGTCAAGGTAACTTCGGCAACATTGACGGCGATAGCGCTGCTGCCTATCGCTACACTGAAGCCCGCATGACGGCGGTCGCAGGTTTGTTGCTCGATGGCATTGATGAAGACACTGTGGACTTCCGCCCCAACTATGACGGCTCGGTCGAAGAGCCCATCGTACTTCCCGGCGCATTCCCAAATCTTTTGGCTAATGGTGCCACCGGAATCGCCGTTGGCATGGCCACGTCTATTCCGCCACACAATGCCGCAGAGCTTTGTGAGGCAGCACTGCACCTCATAAAAACGCCAAATGCCGGCGTTGATAAACTCTGCCAGTTTGTGTTGGGACCTGACTTTCCAACGGGTGGCATTATCATCGATGGCCGAGAATCCATTATTGAAGCCTATCGTGCGGGCAAGGGCGGTTTCCGCGTGCGCGCACGCTGGAGTGTAGAGGATTTAGGCCGGGGCAATTGGCAAATCGTCGTCACTGAAATTCCCTACATGGTGCAAAAATCAAAACTGATTGAGCGCGTGGCAGAATTACTGACTGACAAGAAGTTGCCGCTGCTGGGTGACATTCGAGATAAGTCAGCAGAAGATATTCGTGTTGTCATGGAGCCGAAAACTCGCAACATCGAACCTGAAGTTTTGATGGAGCAAATGTTCCGTGCCACGGAACTCGAAAGCCGCTTCCCGCTCAACATGAACGTACTTTCCGGTGGCAAAGTGCCAAAGGTCATGTCGCTCAAGGACATTCTGAAAGAGTGGCTGGACCATCGCAAATCAGTCTTAGTGCGTGGCACTAATTTTCGACTTGCAGAAATTGCACGTCGCCTTGAAATTCTCGAAGGCTATTTGATTGCCTATCTCAACCTCGATGAGGTCATTCGCATCATCCGTGAGGAAGACGAACCTAAGCTCTCTTTGATTGCTGCATTCAAACTCACGGACATGCAGGCAGAGTCCATTTTGAATATGCGCTTGCGTTCGCTGCGCAAACTTGAAGAAATGGAAATTCGCCGCGAACACGAAACGCTGACCAAGGAACAGAAGGGCCTGAAGGGCCTGTTGCAGTCTGATGATGCGCAGTGGGAACGCATTTCCGACGACATTCGAAAAATCAAGGAAACCTATTCGAAAAAAACACCGTTGGGCCGCCGCCGCACTGACTTCGCCGAAGCGCCTGATGTGGGTGAAGTTCTTGAAGACATGTTGATCGAAAAAGAACCAATCACCGTCGTATGTTCGGAGAAGGGTTGGATTCGTTCTCTCAAAGGTCACTTGGAAGATACGTCAACGCTTACTTACAAAGATGGTGACCAAGGTCACTTCGCAATCAAAGCAATGACGACCGACAAAATTATGGTGCTGGTGTCCTCCGGTAAATTTTTCACGCTTGAAGGCTCAAAACTTCCGGGTGGTCGTGGTCACGGCGAACCGGTGCGGCTGCTCGCGGATATGGATGCAACCGACCAGATCATGGCGCTGTTTGTGTACCAAGCTGGTGCCAAACGACTTCTCGCATCAACAGACGGCGATGGCTTCATCGTCAATGAAGATGATTGCGTCGCGAATACGCGCAAAGGCAAACAAGTACTCAACGTCAAGGTGCCGGCAGAAGCCCTCGTTTGTCGTTCTGTACTTGCCAATGCAGACCATGTGGCAACAATTGGAGAGAACCGGAAGCTACTCATTTTCAAAATCGGCGAACTTCCAGAAATGGCGCGCGGTAAGGGTGTACGCTTGCAAAAATTCAAAGATGGTAACTTGTCCGACGCAACGACACTCAACTTGAACGCGGGGTTGAATTGGATTGATTCATCAGCCCGCAGTTGGAATGTCACAGAACTCATTGAATGGATTGGAGAACGTGCCCAGTCTGGAAAATTACCGCCCAAAGGTTTTCCAAAAAACAACAAATTCGGATAGCTCCGTAGGCTGACGAATAGAGTGAAAATTCATAAAGCGTTAGGCTCGGACCTCTATTCTCCGGCGATGTATGGCGGAGCGCTTATGCATGATCTTGCTAGAATTTCGTATTGGGGGGGCAGTGAATGTGCTTCTAAAACCTGATTCAAAGATGCGTGTTTCCGCTGTCAATTGTGTTGAGGTATAAAGGCGAATGACAGCCATGAGTGGACAACGAATTTGGATTCACAATGGCAATGTGGAGCCTGTCACTTCTTTGAATACGCATACCGCTGAACAGGAAGAACAGTTTCTCAAAGTTGGCAGTGTTCGATTGACCACTGGCCATCTTGGCACGGAAATTCGTTGGACTGTGAATTCGCCTTGCGTCACTTCACTATTCAAGGCCATCCAATGGATTAATTCTGCGCGCGGGCCATTTATCCTCCGCTTTTTTGCCATCGGCTGGTTTGAGGAAATGTATCGCGAGCCCGCTGCAGCGGTGCGCCGTATTGAACAAGTTCTTGCCCGCGGCGATCGTCACTTCACCAGTCGTGTGTTTATAAAAGAAGCAGAGCGTGACACTGCAACTATGCCAACTGTCATGAAAGATGCGCTGCTCGGTCAAAGTTTCCAGCCAGAATATGCCGTGGATTGTGAGTACGACGAGCACAGTAATTTGTTCCGGGTGGAGCGTGTTGGCCCCAAAAGTGCGATTGGTCGCGTGTGGGGCACCTATACTTCTTCACATCCATGCCAAAGCATTGGCAGTTTCAGCGATCCTGTGAGCGCCTGCTATATTGACGTATTGAAAAGCAACCAACCACGTTATGATCATGTGCTGGCTGCATTGCGTCTTCCTGACAATGCACTGCATTGGGTGCCTTACCACCGTGTCATATTTCCAAAGCGCAATGACAACGGCCAGCGCGGCGTAGCCGTTATCGCGCAAATCGCAAGAGTTGATATCCAGGTTCTGTAGCAACCTACAGTCATCATTTCGTGAAAATCACGTTAACGCCATCTTGGCATTTGTCTGATATTTCAGTTTGACCGCGATCTGGGGGCGGCCAAGAAGAAATTTAAGGCTGGTCAGCAAGGGGCGCTATGAGTGGTGTTGTAATGTGGATTCGCAATGGCGCTTTGTCATCGCGACCCAAAAAACTGAATGGTCAAGAGTATCAAGACAAAGCTCTTTACGATCAGCTGGGTATGGTGCGCATTTCAAGCGACGCCAATGGAACAACGATACAGTGGAATATGGGATGTCCGAATTGGGCATCTTTGATGTTGGCCTCGCGACTGATGTCGGCGTGCGTGTTTCCATTTACGTTGAAATATTTCAACTCTGGCTGGTTCAAAGAAAACCTGCCGGACAGCACCAGTGTTGCTGAGCGCATAGAATCCCTGATTTTTAAAAGTGACATCCGCTTGTCCCAACGTGCCTTTACGAAAGTAATGGTTCCTGACTTGGATCGGACACCAAAGGCTTTGCGCGACGCCTTAGAAACAGGAGACGCTCCGAGCAACGCCACTGTAACATGCGCTGTGGAACCCGAGCGGGAATATTGTCATGTTGAACATGTGGGCAAGGATACGATTATTGCCCGCATCTGGGGCATGTCGCCAAATTCATATCCGTGCTTGAACGGTCATAGTTTCGACCGAGCCGTCACGCCGGAATATTTCCGTGTCGTTGAAACAGGGCGACCACATTACGACCATGTGCTCGCGTCTCTCGTTCGGCCCAATGGTGAATTGCATTGGCTCGGCTATCATCGCGTTATTCTACCAGACATCAAAGCTGGGAAGAAGAGAGTGAAAGTGATTTGTGAAGTTGCACCGATTGACATTCAGCTTCTGTAGCCAACATTTCTTCAATCATATTTTCCAGTGATGGCAATTCAACTGCGGTAAGATATTCGACGGGATCAATACCATCTGATGCCCATTGCCAGCGCATGAAGCCGCGTTCCAGAATGCTGTAGCCCACACGGGTGAGGTGGCCGTGGCCCGCCATTTGTGCGCTGGCCAATCCCCAAATCGCGTCAGGCCGCCATTTGATCACGCACAAAATAAGACCCAACCGAAGAAAGTATTCAAACACTTTTCGGTTTTTGACTTGCTTCGAAATCCAAGCTTCCCCGTGATAAACCAATTTACCGGAAAGACGCTCAGCAACGCTTCCTTCCGGTGGCTTGGGAAATGTTGGCACCATCATTTCTTGTCGGCGCATGTAAACGCCAATCATGTAATTCACGCACCAATCTGCAAGGTGGGTATCAACCTCATCATAGCGGAAAGCTTGAAGTCCGACGACCTCGCCACTCTCATCAATCAACTGCATCCAGAATGCGCGCTCGCGGTTGAACACACCGGTGGCATAATGGTGCATGGGGGCGACTGCGTTGCCGCGCACCCGGCGCTTCACCTCATCCAGCGCAACCATGTCGCTTGAAACGTATGGCGTAAGCTTTAAAGCACGCAATTCATTTTCCACTAAGACAGCGGCCCGCGCGGCGTTCAAAGGTTGCTTAAGGCCTGTGTTTTTCATCTTTCGCAAATCCTATCAGGCGCGGTTTTTCCAACAATATCAAACCTATGTTAGTGGCAGCTTTGACGAAGCGAAACCAGAAATATTCCGACTGACGCTAGCGATCGACCAAAATCCAACCTTCAGTTGTCAGGCGCTCTTGTGGTAGAAATCGCGACTTATAACTCATTTTGTGAGATTCTTTGATCCAGAAGCCAAGATAGACAAAAGGCAGCCCCATGTTCTTGGTACGGCGGATCATATCGAGGATGATGTAGGTTCCCAAGCTGCGATGCTCCAGCTCAGGGTCATAAAAACTGTAGATCAACGAAACGCCGTCGTTCAGCAAATCAACCAGAACGGACGCAATCAATTCACCATTGGGATTGTAATCTGTTGGCAGGCGATATTCGACAATGCGGCTATCAACCAAAGTATCGTCAACCATGGCCGCGAAATCCAGCACTGTCATTTCAGACATGCCGCCCTCACTATGGCGATGGTCGATATAAGTGCGGAACAACGAGAAGTGTTCGCTCTTCGCCTTGGCCGGCACCACTTCACTGCTGATTTCGCCGTTGCGTTTGACAATGCGTTTAAAACTTTTGGTCCAATCAAATTGCTGCACTGGAACGCGAACAGACATGCAGGCGTGGCAGCTGTCACAAGCGGGCCGATAGGCAATGTTCTGGCTGCGGCGAAAGCCACCGTTTGAAAGTTGCGTGTTAAGGCTTTTGGCATCTGGTCCTACAAGATGCGTGAACACTTTCCGCTCAAACCGTCCCGGCAAATAGGGACAAGGACCAGCAGCGGTAATAAAGAATTGCGGAAAATTGCGGCGTTCAATGCTCATGCGAATACGTCTGATTGATTTGACATTTTATCGAACTTTGCAAGCTTCAAAGCAAGTCTGGAATATCATCTCAAATTACCATAGATCACCCACAAAACAGGAGTTATCAAATGACGCAGATTGCTTGGTTGGGATTGGGTGTAATGGGATTTCCCATGGCGGGGCATTTGGCTGCGAAATCCAAGCTCAAAACCGTCGTCTATAATCGCACGGAAGCAAAAGCCGAAGCATGGGTAACCAAACACGGCGGTTCATCTGCGGCTACTGCTAACGCAGCAGCCGCTGGCGCGGATTTTGTTTTCGCTTGTGTTGGCAATGATGATGATTTGCGCAGTGTTACCATCGGGCCAGATGGTGCATTTCACACGATGAAGAAAGGCAGCGTGTTTGTAGACCACACCACAGCTTCTGCCAATGTGGCCCGCGAACTTCATGCAGAAGCCGCAAAGCGCGGCATAGGCTTTATTGACGCACCGGTATCAGGCGGGCAAGCGGGGGCTGAAAATGGCTTGCTCACCGTGATGTGTGGTGGTGAAGCCGAAGTTTATGCGAAGGCCGAACCGCTGATCATGCATTATGCCCGCATGAGCAAGTTATTGGGTTCTTCGGGTGCCGGGCAATTGGCCAAGATGTGCAATCAAATCGCCATTGCCGGCGTGGTGCAAGGCTTGGCCGAGGCCGTACAATTCGGCATGAAAGCAGGGCTTGATATGGAGCAGGTCATTGACGTGATTTCCAAAGGTGCGGCTGGTTCTTGGCAAATGGAAAATCGTCACAAAACGATGATCGCTGGAAAATTTGATTTCGGTTTCGCCGTGGATTGGATGCGCAAGGATTTAGCCATTTGCCTGGACGAAGCCCGCAGTAACAACAGTCATTTGCCCATGACAGCATTGGTCGACCAATTCTATTCCGAAGTGCAAGCCAAAGGCGGCAAGCGTTGGGATACGTCGAGCTTAATAACGCGCCTTATGAATTGGTCTTGAGTTGCTTTGCCACATCAAGCGCAAAGTAGGATAGAACTCCATCCGCACCCGCACGTTTGAAGCACATGAGTGACTCTTGCACCACGCGTGCAGGGTCCAGCCAGCCATTATTGCAGGCTGCCATGATCATGGCGTATTCGCCGGACACTTGGTAGGCAAAGGTGGGCACACCGAATTCGCGCTTCACCCGTGAGACAATATCAAGATAGGGCATGCCGGGTTTTACCATCACCATGTCAGCGCCTTCGCTCAAGTCTAAGGCAACTTCACGCATGGCTTCGTCGCTATTGGCGGGGTCCATCTGGTAAGTTTTTTTATCGCCTTGCAGCGTGGAGTTGGAACCTACGGCATCGCGAAACGGTCCATAAAACCCGCTGGCATATTTGGCGCTATAGGCCATGATCTGCGTGTTCTGATGTCCCGCATTTTCAAGTGCCGCTCGAATGGCCCCAATTCGGCCATCCATCATGTCGGATGGCGCAATGATGTCGCAACCCGCCTCCACTTGCACCAATGTCTGTTTGACCAGAGCAGCGACCGTTTCATCGTTTACAATTTGGCCGTCGCGCAACAGCCCGTCATGGCCGTGGCTGGTGTAAGGGTCCAACGCCACATCGCACATCACGCCAATTTCAGGCACGGCCTTTTTAATGGCGCGCACGGCACGGCACACAAGATTGTCGGGGTTGAAGGCTTCATCCGCATCATCACTGCGCAAAGCTGGATCAGTATTTGGAAATAGCGCGATTGCAGGAATGCCAAGTTTCGCCGCGTCTTCTACCTGCTTCACCAACAAATCAATCGACCAGCGCATTACGCCCGGCATCGAAGTCACAGCCTCGCTGCGGTTCTCACCGTCGATCACAAAGAGCGGCCAAATAAAATCTGCCGCCGTCAAAGTATTTTCACTGACAAGCGAGCGGGCCCATGGAGATTTGCGATTGCGGCGCATGCGGAGTGTTGGGTAGGAAGCGTGTGTCATGGTCATTTCTTAGCAGCACTATTTGCAAATGCGATAGTCGTTCTTTCGTCTCGCTACGTCGATGTGGAAATGGTCTCCGTGATATTGGTCTGATCCTGGCCCCAGCACGGTAGTGAAGCGAATACAGGAATCCCGCCTTATTTGCCGCAGGAAATTGCCCTTGGCCGATGCCCCCACTCGTTGTTGAATGCCCGACCAATCACCCTTGATATTGATGGCTGATCCATCGTCAAAGCCCAGCGTTGTAATGTCAAGTGCATTGGCCTTGGCGTGTTCACTTAGCTTGCCGCTCGCTAACCCATTGCGTCGGCGGCACACATAGGCCGATGCGTTGTTGATGGTGACAACTTGTTTATCTAAATGTAGCTTTGCAGCAGGCACCACGGAACTGCTCACCCAGCCGTGCAGGGCCTCAACCATGTCGCATGTAAAAATGCCTGGCGGCACGATGGCGACACCGGCAATTTTTTCAACATTGAGTGGTGCAGCCGCCCCACAGGAATTATTTTCACCGAGCGGGGGCAGGGGTGTGAATTGCACGTTTAGTCCCCGCAGGCGACGCTGACAATCGGCGCGTTCATCTTTGACCATTTGGTT
This sequence comes from uncultured Alphaproteobacteria bacterium, assembly GCA_963840765.1. Lineage (GTDB taxonomy): Bacteria > Pseudomonadota > Alphaproteobacteria > Rhizobiales > Aestuariivirgaceae > Aestuariivirga. The sequence continues at coordinate 164,412 of CAWJAE010000009.1, forward strand.
CGGCCACCCAAGTGCCAAGCCGGCTGATGGGAAATTGAGAGTTGATGTTGGTTCTTTAACAACCTTCGACGGCAACAAATGGGCGGGCTTTAATTTAGGAAGTGGAATTACCTCGGCCTGCACAACGCCGATACAACTGGCAAGCATCAGGAAGCATAGGCTCATGCACTGTTTCTTAACCATATGCTCTGGCTGATCCTTAAAATTTTAGCCATCTTAACCACAGTTATGCGAGCTGTGCACCTCTGCGTTTCCTGAGGAAGTTAAGACTATGCGTTTTTCACATCTTGTTGTTTCATTGCCACTCTTGTTGTGCGCTTCACAACTGACCCAACCATTGACCATGGCACAAGCAGCGCCGTTGGATGCAGTGCAAGCTACGCAGTTGTTGGCAAAGTCCCATGCAATCAATACCAAGTGCAGTATTCTTGTCGCGGACCAATCGCAAACGCTGAAAGACTTCCTTGCACGGGCCGAAATATCACTGGCTGAAAAAGCCTCGGTGGCTGTCGCCCGCAAGACCATTGCAGCCGGACGTACCCAAGGCAAAATGGTCGATTGTGACGATACGGCCCAAAAGCTCGTAAACGACGTGTTTGCCGCAGCGAGTGCGGCAGCAGTGGCACCGATTGATGACCAGACTTCTACTTCCGAACCAGAAACGGCAACAACTTTTGAAAAGGCCAAAAAGCCAACATCAACTGCCGTTGCCCTCGTAGAACCTGTGGTTCCAACGCAAAAAGCCGCACCCATCAAGCTCGTAAAAACTGGGAACAAGGCAAAACCCATTATCGCCGTAAAATCGCCCAAACCAGCCAAGATCGTGAAATCGGGCAACGGCCTCGCAGCTTATGAATCGGTTGCCGTCAGGTATTATACCGCCGCACGATGTGGAAACATGCATCCCAACCGCATCAACGCACTCTATAATCAAGTGCTGGCCAACCATCAGCAAGCCTTGGCTGCAAACCGCCCCCGCGCGGTGCGCGCCATGTTGCAATCAGCCGAAGCCCGTGCAGCTGCAAAACGCTGCATTTAAGTCGTCCAATAATCATGATGGCGGGGTCGTCCTATGAAGGGGCGACCCTTTATCATTTATGAATCCAAATACACCTCGGTCAGATTTGATTAAGATAGGAAAACAAGACTCCATAAACTGTCCGCGAATTAGGTACAAAATATCGAAAATATAAGAACAAATTTACCGAGACTCTTCAGCCCGCCTTAAAACCCCTCGCGTAGTTTGGGTCCATCAAAGGGGAACGGACAAAGAAGCCGCCCCTCAATAAACAAGGGATAGGTGGATAACATGAACACGCAAGTAATGAGCAATGTGGCTCTCGCGCCCGTTGAAGCCAAGCGACAGAATATCAAGCATCGTTACATGGAAGCGTTGACGCTGATCGAGCGTTTGCATCGCCGCCTTCTCGATGTGATCAAGGACGACTTTGAACGTAACGGCGAAAAAGAAGTCAATCCAGTGCAAGCCTTGCTGCTGTTCAACATTTCCGATGCGGAACTGACGGCAGGCGAACTCAAGACCCGTGGCCACTATCAAGGTTCAAACGTGTCCTACAACCTCAAGAAATTGGTGGAAGCAGGTTATGTGAACCATGAACGCTCAAATGCTGACAAGCGCTCTGTGCGAGTCAGCCTCACACCGAAAGGCTTGGCTGTACGCTCACGCGTAGACGCCATGTATAACCGCCAGCTTCAAGCCATTGAAGAAGTGGTTGGCTTCTCGGTTGATGAATTTGACCGTATGAACAAGGCCTTGACCCGTCTTGAGCGTTACTGGACTGATCAAATCCTTTATCGCCTTTAATCTCATCTACAACCCTGCAAAAAGCTCCGTTGCAACCCTGTTGCAGCGGAGTTTTGCTGTATTTAGTTGTTGCCGATTTGCCTCAGGTCCAAGAATTATTGGGGGCAACCTTTTTCTGGCCGCAAGTTTTTGATTTTTGGCGTCGAATTCGTCTGGAATCGCATTGCGTTTTGACCTTCTTGCGCCGGACTGGTAAGGACAATCATCGACAGAACTATTCACCGTTGTGAATGTGGCATTGGGGTAAAGAATGAATATTGGACTTCGCGCGACGCTTGGCACAAGTTTGTTGACGCTGACTTTGTTGTTGCTTCCTGATGTCGATATGGGCACTGCCGCCTTGGCTGAAGAGCCAATTGTTAATGTGGCACCCGCCAAGAAAAAGGCCAAGCCATTAGCCCCAGCACAAGTCACTGGCAAAGTCACCACGCAAACAGAAATCGTAACCGGAAAAAACAACGCTCCTCTGTTGACGGATAGCAGCGCGTCGGCACTTCAAGCCGTCGCCGCGAAATACCAGAGTATCCAAGCCGAAGGTGGTTTTCCAAAGGTTCCCAAGGGCACCTATAAAAAGGGTGCCAAGAACAAGAATGTCGTTGCACTAAATCAGCGGCTCTTCATGGATGGTTACCTGCGCAAGGAAGCTATCAGCTCTGAATTTGCTGACCGCGTAACCAGCGCCACGATTGACGGTGTCACGCGATTCCAACGCAACATGGGTTTGGCAGCTACGGGCCTTGTTGATGGCCCAACACTTGCTGCGCTAAACGTGCCCGTTTCAGAGCGCCTCCGCACCATTGAAGCCAACATTGTGCGTCTTGAAACTTATGGCCAAAACTTGGGTGACCGCTATTTGGTTGTAAACGTGCCTTCAATGCAAATTGAAACCGTGAACAATGGCCGCGTATTCTCCCGCCATAATGCAATTGTCGGCAGACCAGAACGCCCAACACCCGTTGTCATGACGGCACTGTCAGATGTCAATTTTAACCCGTACTGGAATGCACCTGCATCCATCGTTGAAAATGATATTTTCCCGAAAATGCGCAGCGGCACCCGTATTCTGGAAGATATGAACATCACTATTTTCCAAGGTTTCGGGGGCCCGGAAGTAGACCCATCACAAGTCGATTGGAGTACTGCGGTTGCCGATGACTACCATTTCCGCCAAGAGCCAGGCCCCGCAAACGCTATGGCCACAGCCAAAATCAACTTCCCAAGTCCCTTCGGCATTTACTTGCACGACACGCCGGAAAAACACCTGTTCAATTCAGCCAATCGTTTTTACAGCTCAGGCTGTGTGCGCGTTGAAAAAGTGGAACTGTTGCTCGAATGGATTTTGAATGGCCAGGAAGGTATCGGCAGTTCTGAAATTGGCGCACTTGCTGAAACCTTGGAGCGCCGTGACGTCAAATTGGAAATTCCACCACAGCTGCGCGTCACCTATTTGACGGCTTGGCCCGTAGGCAACACCGTCGCATTCCGCAACGACATTTACGGTCTTGATGGCACGGGTTTCGTCGTAGGCCAACCTTTGCCTGAAGGCGAAGTGAGCGATGAAGGCCAACGATTTGTATTAAAGCCCGTTGCACGTTCAGCCAAAGCAGTTGAGGCTGCCGAAGCTGAGGGCATTGGCTTGTTTGGAAAGAAATTCAACAAGTCCACATCTACGCAGGTGATAAAAAAGCCTGTGGACCTTGTGGGAAATGACGAAGTTGTAATTGCAGATATTGCAAAGTCCAAATTGTCTGTAAAAAAGCAACCCAACGCTTCAGCACTTCCATTCGAGAAGAAAAAGCTGGCAACGAAAAAAGATGTACCTGGCTTGTTTGACTGGGCGGCTTACCGCAAGGCGCAGAAGCAAAAAGGCAAGACACCTGCCGTTGTAGCTGAAAAAACCAAAAAGAAGATTGCTCCCAAAAAGGTCGAGTCTGAAGTTGCAGCTGTTGCTCCGAAGGAAAAGGTGAAGGTCACCAAGAAACCGGAAGACGCAACAACGAAGGTAGCTAAGAAAGCAGTTGTGGAAACCGGCAAAAAGCCAGTCGATGCCACAGCCAAGAAAGTTGCAGTGGCAGACCCCAAGGTGTTGAAAAAGGCAACACCAGAGCCTATCAAAAAGCCGGTCGTCGCCGAAAAACAAAAGCCAGTTGATGCGCCAAAGAAGCTTGCCGACGCCTGCAAGCCCGATGCAACAGGCAAGCTTGCGAAAGACTGTAAGCCGCCAGCGGCTAAAAAGCCTTAAATACCGCGCCTGCGCCATCTTGTGTCTGGACGCTATTGAGGGAGCCTGTATAGAGCAGGCTCCCTTTTGTTTTGGAGATTCCCATGGCCAAGAAAGCAGCGAAGAAAAAAGCCCCAACCAAGGTGAAGGCAAAAGCGAAACCGCCAAGCCGCTGTTCCCCGGGTTCTTCAACGACAAGCTTGCTAAGTCCGATCCAAAAATTGCCAAAGCCATCGCGTCTGAATTGATGCGCCAGCAACACGAAATCGAGTTGATTGCATCTGAAAACATCGTGTCGAAGGCGGTGCTGGAAGCCCAAGGCTCGGTGATGACCAACAAATACGCCGAAGGCTATCCAGGACGCCGCTATTACGGCGGCTGCCAATATGTCGACGTGTCAGAACAACTCGCCATTGACCGTGCCAAGCAATTGTTCAACGCTAAATTCGCCAATGTGCAGCCTCATTCGGGAGCGACCGCGAACCAAGCCGTATTCTTTGCCTTGTTGCAACCCGGCGACACCTTCATGGGGCTTGATCTCGCTTGCGGTGGTCACTTGACCCACGGTTCTCCTGTCAACCAATCTGGCAAATGGTTCAAGGTTGCGTCCTACAAGGTGCGCGAAGACAATCACCAGATTGATTATGACGCCGTGGCCAAGCAAGCCCTCGAAGTTCGCCCCAAGTTGATTATTGCTGGTGGGTCGGCCTATCCGCGCACGCTTGATTTCAAACGCTTCCGCGAAATTGCCGACAGCGTTGGCGCATATTTGTTCGTAGACATGGCCCACATCGCAGGCCTCGTGGCAGGCGGCGTTCACCCCAACCCAGTTGAACATGCCCATGTTGTGACGACGACAACCCATAAGACATTGCGTGGCCCACGCGGTGGCTTGATCTTGTCGAACGACGAAGACCTCGGCAAAAAAATCAACTCCGCCGTATTCCCGGGCATCATTGGCGGACCACTGGAACATGTCATCGCGGCCAAGGCTGTTGCTTTTGGTGAAGCACTGAAACCCAACTTCAAGAAATATGCAAAGCAAGTGGTCAAGAATGCCCACGCACTGGCTGAAACCATGGTGGCTGGTGGTTGTGATATTACAACCGGCGGCACTGATACCCATTTGATGTTGGTGGACCTGCGCAAAAAAGGCGTATCCGGCAAAGATTCTGAAAAAGCACTGGGCCGCGCCTTCATCACCTGCAACAAGAATTCCATTCCTTTTGATACGGCTCCCTTCACCGTCACATCGGGCATCCGCCTTGGCACGCCAGCGGGCACAACACGCGGCTTTGGCGAAGCTGAGTTCCGCACTGTCGGAAATTTGATCATTGAAGTGCTGGATGGGTTGGCGAAAAACGGTGAAAACGGAAACGCCAAGGTGGAAAAGGCAGTGAAGGCCAAGGTTATGGCCCTCACCAAGAAATTCCCGATTTACGGCTAAGAATAGGGGTTAACACATGCGCTGTCCGTTTTGCAGCAATGCCGATACGCAAGTGAAAGACTCCCGCGCCACGGAAGACAATTCTGCAATCCGCCGCCGTCGTGTGTGTGTGGACTGCGGCGGACGGTTCACCACTTTTGAACGCGTGCAACTGCGTGAGTTGATGGTGGTCAAGCGCTCTGGTCGCCGCACACCATTTGATCGTGATAAACTGGCACGCTCAGTTTCCGTGGCACTGCGCAAGCGCCCAGTGGAAGCAGAACGCATCGAACGCATGATTTCTGGCGTAGTGCGGCAATTGGAAAGTTTAGGAGAATCAGAAATCAAATCCGAACAAGTGGGCGAGCTGGTTATGGAAGGCTTACGAAATTTGGATGACGTAGCCTATGTGCGTTTTGCGTCGGTATACAAAAATTTCCGCGAGGCCAAGGATTTTGAAGACATCATTGGCGCGCTGAATACCGACGAAACCAGCAACGACTGATAATTGAACTCACGCATCTTTTTAAGTTCAATTCGGTTCAGAGTGAATCTGTGCAATGACGATTGCGCATGGGCTCAGGGGGAAATTTGAATTTATGGCAAAAGCGATTCTTGCGGCGGCAATGTTGACATTAACATGGGGCGCACCAGCGGCATTGTCAGCGCCAAGCTGCAACACACACCGCGAATTTCCGATGGTAGATCTTTCACAACCCGTGACCACAATCACCACAAAAAGTGGAAAATCGGGTTTGGACGCGTTCAAGGCCATCGGTATTAAGACTATTGCCCGCTATTATGATTGGGTGGAAGCCGAGACAACGTGCAAGTCGTTGTTTCCAAAAGAGTCAGATGCCTTGATCAATGCGGGATTCAATATCGTCACAATTTTTCAACACGAGAATTCAGATCCTGAAACCTTCCTCGATAAGTCACGTGGTGCCAAGGATGCGCGCGAGGCTTTAAAAATGGCATCGGCGAATGGCCAGCCTGCCGGTTCCGCCATTTATTTTGCGGTGGATGGTGTGGACCAAACCGTAAAAGATTCGGTGTTTGAATGGCGCGTCAACAAAGGCCAAAATGTGAGCGCAGCGCGCAAAAAACGGCTGTTGCGCGCTGATCCTTCTTATCGCAAACACATCAAGTTCTACGAACGCTTCCGAAAATATCACCGTAATGCATTCGGCAAGGGTGCTGACGCCATATCTGAGCGCTCAATGTTGCCATTCATTGATCATTACTTCGCCGAAGTGAACCGCGTGCTTAAGGCTGATGGTCGATATCGCATCGGTGTTTATGGCAGCGGCATGGTGTGCAAAAACCTTCAGGAAAAAGGCTATGCGAAACTATGTTGGTTAGCCATGTCGTCGGGTTGGCCCGGTACCAAAGCTTACCGCACCGGCGGTAAATGGCACATATCCCAACAGCTCACGACATTTTGCAAAGGCTGGCAATTCAATGAAAGTGAATCCGTGCGCTTTGATTTCAACCGCGTGCGAAGCAATGATTTGGGGCAGTGGTCCAAAAAAGCTGCCGTAACTCCAGCAGCAGGCTTGCCGACAAAGTGTAAACCCAGCTGGTGAGTACATTGCAGGGTTGTGGCGCGGTAAGGAAAGCTTAACCCTTGGTTTACCATAATGCCCAAGGCTAGGTCTCTGATGATCCGCCCTTAGGCTCTTTTTTGTTTGGATTGTTCAATGGTTGCTTTGATTGCTTCTCGTAAAGCGGGTCGGGCTTTGCTGTCTATTATCGCAATTCTCATGGTGCCCATGGTGATGCTGGGCTCGCTTTATGTACAGACCGCCTATGAGGATATTCGGATGTTAGATCGCGAATATGCTGGGTCGCAGATCAGCCAACTGGTTTATCCGGTTATGTTGTCGCGGGACCAGACGGTTGCAGACGACACACTCATGAAAATAAGAGAAATTGAAGCAACTGTTGGTTTATCTGGCGCCCAAGGATTTGCCGCCCACGTGAAGGGAAACAACACAAAAGGGCAAGTCAACAGCACCACAAACCATTCCCATGAACACAATGTAAGCAGTTATTTGCGCGAAGTATCTGGTCAAACGGGGCTCATTCTCGACGAAGACGCAGAAATTCACTATTTGGTGCGCGCATTGCTTTCGGATCTTCCGCTGCTGCTGATAAATTTTGAGAACCTCTTGCAATCTGAAACTGATGACACGCCAATTCAGGAGAATGATTTCAAGCGGCTTGCACAACTTCATGAGCACATAGGACGCACATCCGGCTATTTTGAATTGTTGGAATCAAGCATCACATCGGCAGAAATCTACAGCAAGCAAAACGAAGCATTTGTTGAATTAACTGCTGCGGTTGCGCACATGGAAAACGGTTTCCAAAACAGACTGGCCTCTAACGCTAAGGGCATTTCAAATGCTGCAGCGTTGACTTCTGCAACGCTTGAATCAACCAGAGCTGCTGGTAAAAATTTGTTCCGACTTTCTGACTCATTTCACATTGCCGCATTTAAATTGCTCGACCAACGCTTGCTTGAACGTCGCAAGTCACTGGCGTGGAAACTAGGTGCAATGCTTCTGCTTGGCGTAGGAGCGGCTGTAGCGGCATTGGTACTTACCGCCAAAATGGTCCGCAAAACGCTTGTGAAACTGGATGAAGTTGAAAGTGCCCACCTTGAGACCCAACGTATCAGTGATGATGTTGCAACACTGAATGTCGAACTTGCCGGTAAAATTTCAGAATTGCGTACAGCACACGACGAAATTGTACGAAAAGGAAAGCTGGAACAGCTAGGGCAGTTAACGGCAACAATTGCCCATGAGCTGCGCAATCCATTGGGGTCATTGCGCACGTCAGCTTTTTTAATTCAGCGCAAGATTGAAGGAAAAAATGTCGATATCGTCCCTCAGCTTGATCGCATTAATAATGGCATTACCCGATGTGACAACATCATTACGCAACTGCTAGACTATTCGCGAACCCGCAAAATCGTACCTACAGAAACCAATCTCGACGAATGGCTGGAAAAAGTTGTGACCGACGAATTGGCTAAATTGCCGGCATCTGTCCAGCTGGAATGCACATTGGGACTTGAAGATCTTGTTGTGCCTATAGATGCGACACGCTTGCAACGTGCGGTCATTAACTTGATCAGCAATGCCAACGAAGCCATGATCAATAAAAACGACACTATTGCAACCAGCCAAAAGATTTGGATAAGCACCCAACGCGTCGATGAATATGTGTCAATACGTGTAACCGATAATGGGCCCGGAATTTCTGCGGAAAATCTCGAACGTATTCGCGAACCGCTTTTTACAACAAAAAATTTCGGTACAGGCCTTGGCATTCCCGCGATTGAACAAATCGCCATGCAACACAATGGTTATTTGAAAATTGCGTCGATCGAAGGTCAGGGCGCAACCTTTGAAATGTTCCTGCCCATTCAAAGAAATGCGGAAGATGACAAAGCGGCATAAGACGGGGTAGCTATGCGTCTAGAGTAGTGGAGCACTCCCGCAAATCATCGCGGGAGTATATTTATTGATCGTTAAGCCGTCTTAACGGTGGCAACCATTCTCTTGTTTTCCTGCACCAACAAGAAAATTGAAGCACCCATGATCATGGCCAGTCCCACCCAAATATATCCGGTAGGCCAATAGCCGAAGAAAATGCCATAGACCGAAACATTGCTGATGAGTTTCAAGTCATCAAAGGGCTGGACAAAATTTGCATCAGCTGATGCATAGGATTTGCTCAAAAAATATTGTGCAACGAACACCAGAAAACCACCAATGATCAGCATCCACAAAATAGTACCAGTGGGAACTTCAAAACCTGCACCGACCGACCAGAACAAGTTGATGGGTGTCAGCAAAAGCAACAGCCATGTGGTCAAGGCTTTCAGGTGACTCGCTGCGCGACAAAAATTTTGTCAGCAAGGAAGCAGCACCCCACAAAATGGCGGCCACAACAGGCAACAACCAATAGACATTAAATTGCTCCGACCACGGATTGGTAACAATTAATGCGCCTAAAAAGCCTACAATAGAGGCGATCCATCGGTTCAGCTTGACACTTTCTCCAAGAAAAAATTTAGCGCCAATCAGCACGAAAAATGGTGCCGTCATTGTTAGAGCCACAACTTGCCAGACAGGAACACCTTTTGAAAATGCCATAACGAAAGCCTGCAAACCAGCAGCCGACAAGATGACGCGAATGATATGCGGAACTGGTTGTTTGGTCTTGAAAGATAAGGCACCCGTGCGCCACAGAAAGGGCAGGGAAATTACCAGTGCTATGGCATATTGCCAGAACGTGTCAGATTGTGGCCTAAAGCCAAGACCACCGTAATCCGCAGGTGATGTAATTTTAAACGTAATCGCGTTGATGATGGCGAAGGTTATGCCCGCCAACACCATGTAAGCTGCGCCTTTGTATGCGCGGTTTTGGGTAATCTGATCCATGTCAAAATCCTTTCTTCAAAACATGAATCAGGACGACATGAGAACACAAAGCACGACGCGCCAAGGCACGTTTTGCTGAACAGCGGTCCCATTCTCTTTTATCCGGACTATACCGTCGGCCCAGGAGTTACACCTGATCTGCTGACCCTCAAAAGTTGAAACTTTTGAAGCGCTCGCGGGCTATACCGCCGGTGGGGAATTGCGCCCCGCCCTGAGAATAAAGCCAAGCATGATTGCCCAGCAACTCAACTCTTATCGGAAACAGGACTGGCATTGCAACCCTCTTGCTGACAGGCTACATGGCGCTTCCCCAGCTGATTGAAAGTTTGTGACCCAAGTTATGACCACGCCGCGCCGCCCGCCTACCGCCCGTTCTGCCGCCCGCCTAGGTGCCGTGCAGGCGCTCTATCAATTGGACATTGGCGGCGCCGACTTGGGCGAGACGCTGGCGCAGTTTTCGTCGCGTGTAACGGGTGATAACTTCGAGAATGGTGAAACCGGGCAGGCTGACTTCAAACATTTGCGTGAAGTTGTGGAAGGCACTGTACGCGAGCAGTTGCTGCTCGACCCCGCCGTCGATCAAATTCTAGAAAATGATTGGCCGTTGCATCGTCTGGACGCCACAGTACGGGCCATTCTCAGATGTGCCGCATTTGAAATTTACTTCAAGGATAACGTCCCAGCAAAAGTCGCGATCAATGAATATGTTGATGTAGCATCGGCATTTTTCGAAGATGGCGACGAGCCGCGGTTCGTCAATGGTGCATTAAATACCCTTGCGCGCAACCGCAGACCGCAGGAATTCGCGGGGAAGTAAGTTTTCGGGGCGCTTAACCATCCACTAACCATAACTTGATATTTCATCGGGACAACCTAAAGGCGTCCTGAGTTGCATTTCTGTCGGTACATAACGCAAAAGTTGCGGTCTGTTGTGTGTGCATTGGTTTTCATGTGCCTGTTGGCATCTATGGGACATGCAGCAACTTGCGGGCCTGCAACTTCGCAAGGCGCTGCGCCAGCAGCTTGGCAAACTTATTGCTGGATCGACATGTCCAGCTTCAACGAAACAGCAGTTTTTGGCGGTGGACAGCCGTTTGCCATCACGCTGTCTGATGGTTCAGTTTTATCTTTCACATTAAGTGGAACTTCGCCTGGTGCGACGCGCGTACGCGCAGTTGCAGCGCCTGCATGGAGCGGGGCGGCAACGGGCAATTCTGCATTCTTGGGAATCCCAGGTACACCCATTCTTTATACAACCGCAGGCGGAACGGTTAATCTCACACTGTCTAACATTTTGGTGTCGCCACCAGCCAATGTGGTTTCAACGGGGCAATTCAAACTCGTTGTCGCCGACGCCGAATCTTCCAACAACGGTGAATCCCTGACCTTCGTCACCAACGGCGGCGTTTGGGAATTAGTAGACCAAGTTCCACCAACCACGGGATCAATCTATCCTACCAGTTCTGGGGCTGGCACATCAACCTATACCACAACGGGCGTTGCAGGCACCGTTGGCGCATACATCATGGGCAGTTTGAGCCCCACCACCGTGAACGTTCAACTCGTCGCTGGCGGCTTGCAAGGCGTCATGATCGCCGTGCAATATTCCTCGCTCGTCGTGCGCAAGCAAATCTCCGGAACGCGTGCTAATCCCGCTGATCAATTCACTTATGGCGTGCGCGCCACCAGCAACAACGCGCTGCTTGCCACTGCAACCTCAACAGGAACCGGCAGCGGACCCTTCGGCAGTGCCGTTGCCACGCTTTCATCAAGTGTTGCCACAACGCTTTTTGAAGAAATGGCACCGGGCAGCGTCAGTAGTTTGTCGCAATATAATACGAGTTTAACCTGCACCAATGGCGCAACAGGCTCACCCACAGCCTTGCCCTCCGGCGTGGCGGCAACCAGCTACAATATTTCATCGACGAATTATGGCGACGCTATTTCGTGTACCTTCACCAACACGGCAAAAGCGGCAACTGTTTCGCTGCAAAAAATTACGTCCGGTGCCATTGGTGGTGCCTTTACTTATACGGCAACCAATCTTGCGTCGGCACCTGCCTCCATCACCACATCTGCTGTGAACACAGCTACACCCACAACGCCGACAGCCATCAATGTAACAACGTTGAATACGGCTGTTACGATCACTGAAAATCCTGGCACTCGCTTTGCTGCGACGTCAGTAAGCTGCACAGACGCAAACTCTGCGGTTACCAACAATCCCGCTACATTTGGCACACTTGCTGGAAACGTCGTTACAATTCCCGCTGTAAACATTGTTGCAGCCGCCCAGATCAGATGCGTGCTCACGAACACCGTGCTCACCAATTCATTTGCCACTGTAGCTCTGCAAAAAATCACAATGGGTGCAGCAGGCGGACCCTTTACATTTGCAGCCACCAATTTGAGCTTGGCTCCGGCCGCTATTTCCACTTCATCCGCTGGCACAGCTTATCCTGTGATTACGGCTCCAATTGCGGCCACGACAAACGGCACTCAAGTGCGTATCACGGAAACACTGGCAACGAATTTCACAATCGTTTCGGCCACCTGTTCGGACGCTAATGCCGCTGCATCAGGCAATCCAACCGGCAATTTCGGTACGCTTTCCGGTAATCAACTCACAATTGCCGGAACCAATATTCGTGCGCGTGCGCAAATCACATGCGTGTTTACCAACATCGTCAACCCGGCAATTCCCACGGTCGCAGTTCAAAAGGTAACGTCACTTCTACCAGGTGGGCCCTTCACTTTCACCGCTACTAATTTGGCAGGAACCATTGGCAACATCACAACGGTTGCTGCTGGCACGGCAGAACCCGTAACGCCCAATTATGTCTCGGTCACCAGCATAACGACGCCCGTCACCATTACCGAAGCCGCCAATACAAACTTCAATGTGTCGACAGGTAGCTGCGTTGATACAAACGCGGCAACATCCGGCAACCCCGCAAGTTTCGGCACATTGGCGGGTAGTGTAATCACTATTCCTGTCGCAAATTGCGCACCTTCGCTCGGATCGTTTGCACATTTACCAATACACCCAAATTGCCAACGCTGGCGTTGCAAAAATCCACTGTTAACTCAGTGGGTGGGCCGTTCGCCTTCACAGCGAGCAACCTGGCGACAACAATTTCTGACATCACAACAACGGCTGCCAATACTGCCACACCTTCAACACCCACAGCGATACAAGCTTTGGCCGCCAATGCCGACGTGGTGATTACCGAAGCGGCAAACACTAAGTTCACAGCGACAAGCGCCACATGCACCGACGCCAATTCAAGCTTCACAGGAAACCCTGCAAGCTTTGGCAGCTTGAGCGGAAATGCACTCACAGTGCCTGCAGCCAACGTGCGTTATGCAGCGCGCATCACATGTGTGTTCACCAACACACCTATTCCAGCAACGGTCGCAATCCAAAAAACCACAAGCAATGTTGCTGGCGGACCGTTTAATTTCTCAGTATCAAATTTGGCGTCGGCCCCAGCCGCTATTTCAACAACCGCAGCTGCCACACCGGCACCCGCATCCCCCCCTGCTGTCAATGTCAACACACTTGAACTCTGTCGTACAAGTTTCCGAAAATCTGCGCAGCTACTTCACATTGTCCGGTGCAAGCTGCACGGACCTGAATGGTGCGGTGTCTGGCAATTCCGGCACATTCGGAACTTTGACAGGGCAGTTACTCGCTATTCCGGCGGCCAATGTTTTGCCAGCATCTCAAATTGTTTGCACCTTCACCAATGCTGGTATTGCGCCCCGCATTACCTTGCAAAAAGCGTTAACAGCCTCTGGCCGCTTGGCTGCCCCTGACCAGTTTCGGTTGTCGGCAACAGGTGCCGGCGCACCGGCGGCATTAAATACAACAGGTGCCGGGGCAGCGATTACCTCTCTCGCGATGAACTTCACTGCAACAGCTAACTCATTTTATACCTTGAACGAAACAATGGCGCCGGGCTCCACTTCGTTACTCACCGCCTATGCGCAAACCGTTTCTTGCACCAATAACAATCCGACAGGGTCGGATTTTTCCGCCCTGACGAGTGTACCGATATCATTCACGATACAGGCAGCTGATGATGTTCGCTGTACCATCACCAACAACGGCGCACCAGCTCCCACCTTGGTTATCGACAAGTTCTACACAACGGGATCCACTCCTGTCGTTGCCGGGCAAACAGTTATTTACACCTACCGTGTAACCAACGTTGGCAATGTCAGCATATCCAATGTGCAGATGTCTGACATGCACGGAACACCGCCGGCAGCCATTCCAACGGGTGGCACGGGTATTACGGGCGAAGCACTCGACAGTGCCGGGCCCACTTGGTGCGCCGGCTTCACCAGACTCGGTTGGCAACAATGGCGTTTGGTCAACCTTGAGCCCCGGTGCCACCGTGGAATTCTATTACAACCACGTTGTGACCCAAACAGAAATCGACCAAGGTTGAATTTAAACTGCGACTGGATATGCAACATTTAGCAAAGTGCGTATTCCCGTTCGATATGCGATAGCAAAGCTGCCAACCTCTTGGATTGCTGTTCCGCTAATGGCACAGCAAAGTTGCAATAATGTCATGACCGAATCCAAGCGAACCATCTTGCTGCTGGCCGTCGCGCAAGCACTTTATTCGTCGTGCATCATCACGGTGTTTGCCACAGCGGGTCTTGTGGGGCTCAACATTGCGCCAACGCCGGGCTGGGCCACGTTGCCGATCACCACATTTGTTTTGGGTGCGATGTTCACCACCGTTCCAGCTTCGATGTTGATGCAGCGCATGGGCCGCAAACCCATATTTTTGATGGGGGCAGGGGTGAGCATTGTTGGTGCATTGCTTGCCGTATGGGCAATTATGAACAGCAACTTTGTGGTGTTTTGTTTTGCCACGGCCTTGCAGGGGGTGTTCCAAGCCACATCAGGATTCTATCGTTTCGCCGCAGCTGAAGCTGCTGATGATGCAAACAAATCCATCGCCATTTCTTGGGTGCTTACGGGCGGCGTTGTGGCAGCGGTGGCTGGCACGGTGATTTCGAACTATTCAAGCGATCTCATCGCCCCTCATGCTTTCGCAGGCTCTTATGCTGCGGCAGCCGTTTTGGCGCTGATCAATGCGGGCGTGATTATGTATCTCCGCATTCCCAAACCCGTTGCATCAACTGTGGGCGGTGCGGCGCGCAGCTGGCCGGAATTGTTGCGCCAACCGCGCATGGTCGTGGCCATGGCGTCGGCCATGATTGCCTATGCCCTGATGAACCTGATGATGACGGCAGCACCTGTGGCCATGATTGGTTGCGGTTTTACTAAGAGCGATGCGAGTTGGGTCATCCAATGGCATGTGCTTGCCATGTTCGTGCCAAGCTTTTTCACCGGGCAATTGATCAAGCGCTATGGTGCAGAAAAAATCACAGGCCTTGGCATGGTGCTGTTGATGGTCGCCGCCACGGCTGGTCTGGCAGGCATCACCTTCGGGCATTTTGCCATAGCACTGATTATTCTGGGTCTCGGCTGGAACTTCGGGTTTATCGGCGGCACCACGCTGCTGACCGACTCCTACCGCCCATCCGAACGCGGCAAAGTGCAGGCGGCCAATGATTTGGGCATATCGATCCTCATGGCCATTGCATCAACAAGCTCTGGTTTGATTTTGGCAGACTGGGGCTGGGCGGCGGTGTCAATCGCACTGTTCCCGCCAGCGGCGATAGCGTTGGTGTTGGTGGGGTGGTTGATGTTGGGGAGAAAGCCCGGCGCAACTTAACACTTGGCAGGCAGTCAATTACGTTTTGATCGGTTGTGGGGGAGGCGGAAAGATACCAAGCATGGCATCGCCAATAGCTCCACGAGCGGGCATCGATAATCCCGGGCGGGGCGGTTGCAAGCGCTTCTCGCAAATCATTGTCGTTCAAAACTGTACGCAGTGTTTTCATGTCTTGAAATGTAGCGTAGCGGAAAGCATAGGCCATAAATCGAACAGCATCGCGCATGGCTACATCAGGCGATTCAAACCAAATGATCTTTGGGCCAGGTGTTGAAACTCTTCTGTCTTTGGAAGCGGTGGCATTTTACGATCTGTCCTGCAGGTCCGGTAAATCATCCAAGTCTACGGCGCGCACGGCATTGATCAATCGATTTTTCAGTTCTTCAGGAAGGGCCTGCGGTTCGGGCTCGCCAAAATACGACAGTGCTTTCAATGCATTTTGTGCCGAGAAAACCAGTCCCCGTAAATTTGTTGTGCCGCCGCCAATGCCAATGATAGGCTCACCTGACCCGACGACAGAATAGCGTCAACATCGATATAGTCCTTTGCCTCAGCGCGCTGCTGAACGACTGCGAGTTTTGTGCCAGCTCAGATCCAACAGAGAGGCAATTTGCAAGCCCACATCGGAAGCAATTTGAGGTGGGGCAATTTTTTTCAATCGTGGCACACCAAAAAATGACAGTTTCACAGGCCCACTCCGGTCAATTGTCATGGTCAGTGTGTTCGGTTCACTTTGTAAAATCTCGCCACCTTCAAGCAGCGTCAACGACGCTGCAAAATCAAGTGGTGCAAAATTTCTCCAGCCGAAAAAATCAAAATCAATTGATTGCCGGTGGCCCAAATGTAGCGCAATTGCAGTGCCACCGTAGAGCATGAAGTCGGCGGGAATCTCCGTCAGCTCTTTCCACACAATGCGTTGTGGCTCTGGCTAAGAAGTCTAGTCTGGGCTGAAAATTGTCCATGATCTCTTATTAGCGGTTTCGTTGCTTTTTGCCACGCCCTAGCAATTTGATTTCAGTTTCAATTTTTCAATCAAATAGTTGAGGTGCGCCCCTCATTCCTCCATACATTTTGATGCCTTACTCCCATTGAGTTTGTGGCGGAATCTTGGCATAGCGCTTCATTGCCAAGCCCATTGGCAGGGAAGCGTGTCGAGTTCCGACTTTTGCAGTCTCGGACCGCGGCCAACGGTCGGGCCTGGCTACTAACTGCAACTCATTTTAAGGAATTGACCCCATGAACACAGCACTTTGGCTGATCGTCCTGGCGGGTGCTTTGTCCATCGTTTACGGCATCATCACCACCCGTGGTTTGATGGCTGCTGACGCTGGCTCTGCCCGTATGCAGGAAATTTCCGCTGCCGTCCGCGAAGGCGCCTGCGGCCTATCTCAAGCGTCAATATTACACCATCGCCGCTGTTGGCGTCGCTGATTTTCATGATCACCTGCTTTCTTGCTCGGCCGTTATGCCGCCATTGGCTTTGCCATTGGTGCAATCCTGTCGGGCCTTGCAGGCTTCATTGGCATGCACGTGTCGGTGCGCGCCAACGTGCGCGTGGCACAAGCTGCAACAAAGTCACTCGCTGGCGGTTTGGATCTTGCGTTCAAAGCGGGCGCCGTCACAGGCTTGCTGGTTGCAGGTCTTGGCCTGCTGGGCGTTGTGCTGTACTTTGGCTTCCTGACGGGTTCGCTGGGCTTGGCCCCAACAAGCCGCACCGTGATTGATGCGCTCGTCGCACTTTCATTCGGCGCTTCGTTGATTTCGATTTTCGCGCGTCTCGGCGGCGGCATCTTCACCAAGGGTGCAGACGTTGGCGGCGACATGGTGGGCAAAGTTGAAGCTGGCATTCCAGAAGATGATCCACGCAACCCTGCCACTATCGCTGATAACGTTGGCGACAACGTGGGCGACTGTGCTGGCATGGCCGCTGACTTGTTCGAAACCTATGTGGTAACGACTGTTGCCACCATGGTGCTTGCGGCCATCGCTTTGCCGGAAGCTTACAAGCTGGCTGGCATGGTGTTGCCACTCGCCATTGGCGGTGCCTGTGTGATCACCTCGATCATCGGTACATTCTTTGTGAAGCTGGGCAAATCCGGCAACATCATGGGTGCGCTTTACAAGGGCGTGTTTGCAACGGGTGTTCTGTCGCTTGTTGGCCCTGTGGCCTGTGATGTCTTACGTGTTCGGCGATATGTCAGTTGACCTTGGTGGCTTCACGCCGCGCCATCTGTTCTATTGTGGCATCATGGGTCTGTTGATCACCGCTGGCATTGTGTGGATCACGGAATACTACACCGCCACCGGCAAGCGCCCGGTAAACTCCATCGCCGAAGCCTCAATCACCGGCCACGGCACCAACGTTATTCAAGGTCTCGCAGTCTCGATGGAAGCAACGGCAGTGCCAGCGCTCATCATCATCGCGGGCATCTTGGTCACGTTTAACCTCGCAGGACTGTTTGGCATCGCCGTTGCAGTGACGACAATGCTCGCGCTCGCTGGCATGATCGTGGCGCTTGATGCGTTCGGTCCCGTCACCGACAACGCAGGCGGCATTGCTGAAATGGCAGGGCTTCCAAAAGAAGTGCGCCACAACACCGACGCGCTGGACGCTGTTGGCAACACCACCAAAGCCGTGACCAAGGGCTATGCCATTGCGTCAGCTGGTTTGGGTGCGCTCGTGTTGTTTGCTGCCTATACGCAAGACTTGAAGACGTTCTTCCCGAACGTGCCTGTGTCCTTCGACCTGTCATCGCCTTACGTGGTGGTTGGCTTGTTGTTCGGCGGCTTGTTGCCATATCTGTTTGGCGGCATGTCGATGACGGCGGTTGGCCGCGCAGCGCAAGCTGTTGTGGTTGAAGTGCGTCGTCAGTTCAAAGAAAACCCCGGCATCATGAAGGGCACCTCGAAGCCTGACTATGCGCGTGCCGTGGACCTGCTGACCAAAGCTGCCATCAAGGAAATGATTTTACCATCCTTGCTGCCCGTGCTTGTCACCAATCGTTGTCTACTTCGTCATCAACGCCATCGCAGGCCAGGCCAACGCCTTCGCCGCAGTGGGCGCCATGTTGATGGGTGTGATCGTGACCGGATTGTTTGTTGCCATCTCGATGACAGCTGGCGGCGGTGCATGGGACAACGCGAAGAAGTCGTTCGAAGACGGCTTTGTGGACTCGAAAGGCGTGAAGCACTTGAAGGGCTCAGAAGCCCACAAAGCATCGGTCACCGGTGACACCGTAGGCGACCCCTACAAAGACACCGCAGGCCCAGCCGTAAACCCAATGATCAAGATCACCAACATCGTGGCATTGCTGCTGTTGGCGGTGTTGGCCGGGCATTAAGCGCGCAGCTTGCATCCACCCCCAACCCCTCCTTGAAAGGAGGGGAGAAGGCAACAAGCAAACTTACCCTCCCTCAAAGGAAGGGGCAGGGGTGGGTGGAAGCAACGTTTTCTGAACTAAATTAAAAGGCCGAAGCAGCAAACTGCTCCGGCCTTTTTCAATTTCCTTTTTTGCCGTATGTCTCTGCAATGAACGCAAAATCAGAATTTCATATCGCTCCAATGTCGCTCCCTTTCCTTGAAGGGTTTCGGCAAGTCTTGGATATTGTTGCGCGTGAAGGACTTTGGCTGGAGCTTACGGAGGCTCCCTCTCTTGACGTTTTGCATACGCTCGTGAGTGCCGATATTGCACTGAACAATGCACTTTATATTGCGACCGTTGAAAACAGCGTTGTCGGCTGGTGCGCGATTATTCGCGAAACAAGACAATTTCGTACGCATCGCGGAAAAGTGGCAATGGGCGTTCACCCTGATTTTCGCGGACAAGGATTAGGGCGCAGACTATTGGAAAGCTGCATCAACCACGCGGAAGCGAACGGCATTGGTCGCATTGAACTTGAAGTCTATACCCACAACAACGCTGCAAAAACCCTTTATGAAAAAATGGGATTTGAAGTGGAAGGTGTGCGTCGACAGACAAGGATTTTCGATGGTGGCTATTTTGATACGATGGATATGGCGCGATTAAACCGTGACTTGTTGTAAAATTGCGTCGATTTCCATCTCACTCAAAGTACGGATCGTCCGCATTTTTTAATTCGCACTTGTTGCCGTCCGGATCAGCAAATGTGCCGACAGTTCCCCAATCAAAAGTTTTTACGTCCACAACTACGCCGCGCTCGCGCAACAACTTTGCAACCCCTCCAACATCTTCAACATTGAAACGTATCATCGTAGGATTGTTGATGTCGGGTTTAACGCCATCATATGCCTTGCCTCCCGTTTCAATCATCAGGTAGCCATCACCAAACCTGAGGCACACCAATGAAGGTTTGGTGTACCAGAGGGGCAGGCCGATCACCTCTCGGTAAAAGCGGACGCAGGCCTCAAAATTTTCAGTTCCGAGAATGATACCGTGTGTTTTAATGGCGATTGGCACCATATAATTTATTTGCCACTCATCTTTGCAAAAGCAGCAGGGTATCGTTCTCCCGTCACAGGAATGCGTTCAACAGCGTCTCGAAGTTCTGCAAGCTCTGTTGCCGACAACGACACATCCAACGCACCCAAATTCTCGACCAGTCGGCCAACGCTACGTGTTCCAGGAATTGGCGCAATCCACGGTTTTTGGTGCAGCAACCACGCAATGGCAACTTGGGCCGGCGTCACATTTTTTTGCGTTGCGAACGCTTTCACCAAATCCGCCATGGCTTGATTGGCGGCGCGCGCCTCAGCGGCAAAACGCGGCGACAAATTGCGGAAATCGCCTTCTTCAAACTTCGTATCCGCTGATACAGCACCCGTCAAAAAACCTTTGCCCAGCGGCGCAAATGGCACAAGGCCAATGCCCAACTCTTCAAGAGTTGGAAGAATTTCAGCCTCTAACTCACGAAACCATAAAGAGTATTCGGATTGTAAGGCCGACACTTTGCACACCGCATGGGCGCGGCGGATGGTACCTGCCGATGCTTCTGAGAGCCCAAAATGCTTGACCTTGCCCTCCGCAATCAATTCACGAACGCAGCCGGCCGTTTCTTCAATCGGCACATGTGGGGTCCACACGGTGTTGGTAAAGCAAGTCAATGGCGTCAACACGCAGGCGTTTCAACGAACCCTCAACCACCTCGCGAATGTGGGCAGGTTTGCTGTTCAACCCCATCCAAGCACCACCTTGGGCAGGGTCCGGCTCAAAACCAAATTTGGTGGCAATCTTCACTTGGCCCTTGAAAGGCTCCAGCGCTTCACCAACAAGAATTTCATTGTGATAAGCGCCGTAAACTTCCGCCGTGTCAAAAAATATATACCCAAGTTCCACAGCTTTACGCAGCACGCTGATCATCTCGGCGCGATCGGCAGGCGGGCCAAAGCCCGACGACATGCCCATGCAGCCAAGGCCGATGCTTGAAACTTCCAGACCATTTCCGAGAATACGCTTTTCCATTTTCACGCTTTCTTCAAATGTGTGTGCAGGGCAATTGCCGCCCCGGAAATTGCAATCATGGCCATGCCAACCAGCGCCCAGAAATCAGGAATATGCTGGTAAACCAACCAGCCCGCAAGCACGGCAAATGCAATGTGGAAATAGTTGAATGGGGCGAGCAGAGATGCTGGCGCAAAGCGATAAGCCGACGTGTGCAGGAAATGGCCAAACAACGATGCAGCCCCCAAATAAATCATGAGTGCAACATCCATCCACTCAAAGTCATAGTTCAGTTGATTGAAAGGCAACATGCCGGCAAATATCACGAAACCGACAACTGCGACATAAAACAACATCGCATGCGTGGTTTCAGTTTTGGCGAGGGATCGTGACAACAGTATATAGACAACTGAAAGTGCTGCACAAATAAGAGCCAAACCCACACCAGCCGGTGCAAGGTTGCCACCAGGCCGTGCGATCAAAATCACGCCTGCAAAACCCACAATAGCTGCTGCCCAGCCCGCCAATGTTACACGTTCTTTCAAAAAATATCCGGCTGCAAGCATGACGCCAAATCCCTGCAAATAGATGATGGCAACAGTTTCACCGAGCGGCATGCGCTGTAATGCCAACCCCATGAACAGTGTTGCAGCTGCCAAACAAGTACCGCGCAACCACACCAATTTCGCATTGTGCGTATACCAAAGAGAAGTGCCGTGTTTCGGCATAACAAGTGCTGTGAGCAAAATGAGGTTCACGCCGTAACGCACTGAAGCAACAATCGGCACATTGAATTTCGTCATCAGATATTTTCCAGCCGTATCCATGCTGGCGAAAATGACAACGGCGAACAAAATCAACGCGATGCCCTTAAGCGGTGCATGACGCAGATTTCCAGGCGTTGACGGCATGAAATTCTAGAGTTTCAAGTTGCGGCCAGGCTTAATTGTGGCTCCACCGCGATTGAACAGCTCTTTCAAAATGCTGAATTCATCGCCCGGCACTGCCGTGCGGCGGTTGTTGATGTTGATAATGCGGCCATCTTCAAGTGCATATTGCGCCACACTCGTCACTTGGTCTTGCTTGTCAAAACGCACGGCAATAACCTCACGATTGACTTCCTTTGGGTCGAGGAACGAACGGCCCTTGGTGATGGACGTGATGTAGTAATAGCTATCACCCTGATAGTTGATCGACGCTGTTGTGGAAGGTGAACCGAGGATACCTTCAACTTCACTTTTGGGCATGCCTTCAGCCACCTGCGACAATGCACCGGGCTTGGCACGGTAGCCACGATGGTTGATCTCTGGCGAACAGCCTGCCACAAGGCCCGTGAACGCAAGCGCCATAAGTGAACGGCGCGACAATTTTGAATCAAGGAATTCCGACATGGCAGCCTTTTGCATGTTTCAAACGCTGGGAGCAAGCCAGTGATCTTCCAGCGCCTGTTCGGGCGGAAAAAGCCTGATCCGTGCGACGCCCTCTATGGGGCAATTGTGGCTGCGGCACGGCAGGAAAAATTCTATGCCCAGTGGCAGGTGCCCGACACAATGGACGGTCGCTTTGACATGATGACCCTGCATGTGTTTCTGGTGCTGGATCGACTGCGCGGCTTTGGTCTTGAAGCGGAAGAGTTACGACAAGCTTTGACGGATCGCTTCTTTGCTGAAATGGACTCTGCTTTGCGCGAAATTGGTGTAGGCGATTTGTCGGTCGGTAAAAAAGTGCGCAAAATGGCGGAAGCGTTTTTTGGACGTGCGACGGCTTATACAACATCAATGGCGAATGGCGAAACAGCAATGGCCGAAGCCTTGGCACGAAATGTTTATGCGGAAGCTGATGCATTCCATGCGCCCGCACTTTCGAAATGGAGCTTGCAGGCGCGAGTAGTTTTGGCAACATTGCCTTATGCTGAGTTTGCGGCAGGTCGCGTGAGGTTTGAATGATGAAACATGTTGAAGCACCGCAATTTGAATTCTCACGACCGCTTGAAGTGGCGCGTATCCCCAAGCTTGGTTCCCATGAAAAATTAAGCGCTGACCCAAAGGAATGTCAGGCACTCGCCAAGCGGCTGATGCTTCCTGCCATCCATTCCTTGTCGGCGGAATTGAAAGCTAAACCGTGGCGTGGTGGTGGACTGAAAGTAACAGGCGAATTGAAAGCCGACATTGATCAGGAATCCGTGGTCAGCTTGGAGCTGTTCCGCTCCACCGTGGTATATCCAGTAGAACGCTATTTCCTCAACGCCCCCCCCAATACCGAACTCGATTCTGATGCGGAAATTGACCCGATTGAGCGAGGTGTGATTGATCTGGGCGAGGTTGTGGCCGAAACATTGGCCCTCGAACTCGACCCATATCCGCGCAAACCGGGCGAAGAGTTTCAGGCCGTCATAGAGGATGACCCCTCAGTTTCGCCAGAAAAACCTAACCCGTTCAACGTGTTGCGTATGGAGCCGCGAAAGAAATGATCCTCTAAATTAGGTGTTGTTTCAAGACTTGAAGCCACTATTTTGGGTAAGCAGGCTTTTTCGAGGTTAACGGGCGATTCTATTTCAGCAATGACGAAACACATCACCATCGCATTGGACGCCATGGGCGGCGACCATGGTCCGGAAACAGTTGTGCCCGGTGCCGCTTTGGCAGCCGAGCGCCACCCGGGTTTTTCGTTTTTGCTCTATGGTGACGAAGCGAAAATTGTGCCCTTGTTGGCAAAGCATCCAAAACTGAAAAAAGTAGCAACCGTCCATCATACGGAAGTTTCCGTGGCGATGGATGATAAGCCCAGCCAAGCCCTGCGCCGGGGACGCGGCAAAAGCAGCATGTGGCAAGCCATTGAGGCCGTGAAAGACGGTAAGGCACAAGCTGCCGTATCAGCCGGAAACACGGGCGCATTGATGGCGATGTCACGCTTCGTTTTAAAAACGCTGCCCGGTATCGAACGTCCGGCTATTGCCGTGTTGTGGCCAACCCAACGCGGGGAAAGCGTCGTGCTGGATGTTGGCGCTACCGTTGGCGCCGATGCGCGGCAATTGTTGGAATTCGCGGTCATGGGTGAAGCCATGGCGCGCTCGCTTTTCGGCCTGGAACAACCAACCGTTGGTTTGTTGAACGTTGGGGTGGAAGAAATCAAAGGCAACGAGTCAGTCAAAGAGGCTGGTCGCTTGCTGCGTGAAATGCCATTGCCCATTCATTTCCATGGCAATGTGGAAGGTGATGACATCAGCAAAGGCACCGTTGATGTTGTCGTTACGGAAGGCTTCACCGGAAACGTGGCGTTGAAAACGGCAGAAGGTACTGCCAAACAGATCAGCAGTTTCTTGAAAGCGGCTTTGTCCAGCACGCTGATGTCTAAAATCGGCGCGTTTCTGGCGCAAGGCGCGTTTCGCGCCTTTAAGGAAAAACTGGACCCCCGCAAACACAATGGCGGCGTATTCGTGGGCTTAACGGGCGTTGTCGTTAAAAGCCACGGCGGTACTGATGCCTTGGGTTTTGCTACTGCCATCGACGTGTGCAATTGAAATGGTCAAGAATGGACTTGTCGCAAAAATTGCCGAAGACGTGGCCCACGTGCATTCCATATTGGCCCCTCAAGCCAAAGCAGCGGAATAGGCCCCTATGATCACAAGTTGCGTAACAGGTGTAGGATCGGCGCTGCCAAAGCGCGTGATGACCAATCACGACATCAGCCAAAATTGTTGATACGTCCCATGAATGGATCGTGGAACGCACCGGCATTCATGCACGGCACATTGCTGGCGATGGAGAAACCACGCGTAGTCTTGCCGTGGAAGCTGCCCGGAATGCTATGGCTGCAGCAGGCCTGACCGCTGATGATGTAGATCTCATTGTGTTAGCCACCTCAACGCCCGATCAAACTTTCCCCGCCACCGCAACAATGGTGCAAAAAGATCTCGGTATTCGCAATGGCGCCGCCTTTGACGTGCAGGCCGTTTGCACCGGCTTTGTTTATGCGCTTGTTACGGCAGATGCCTTGATTAAAGCAGGGCAGGCCAAGCACGCGCTGGTTATTGGCTCAGAAACATTTTCGCGCATACTCGATTGGACGGACCGCACAACCTGTGTGTTGTTCGGCGACGGTGCAGGCGCATTTGTTTTATCCGCTTCGGAAGGTGATGGCAGCAAAGGCGTTTTGGCATCAAAGCTGCGGGCTGATGGCCGATATAACGATAAACTTTATGTAGATGGCGGACCTTCGACCACCAAAACCGTTGGCCACTTGCGCATGGAAGGCAAGGAAGTTTTCAAGCATGCCGTCGTCAACATTGCCTCTGTCATGGACGAGGTGATGACATCCGCAGGTGTTACGCCCGACGATATAGACTGGTTTGTACCCCACCAAGCCAACCGGCGTATTCTCGATAGCACAGCGAAAAAACTGGGATCTGGCGGAAGAACGCATCGTGCTGACACTCGACAGTCATGGTAACACATCGGCTGCTTCCATACCCTTGGCGTTTGATGTCGCCGTAAAAGACGGTCGCATTCGTCCTGGCCATTTGGTTTTGTTGGAAGCCATGGGCGGCGGTTTCACTTGGGGTGCCGTGCTGGTGCAGCTGTAGGCTTTAACTTTAGACCATAAGCCTTTGAGAATTATAAATGCTTCCCGTTGACGCCAAGTGAGTCTGCACATAGAGTCTGCATGGTCGGTTCCATAGGAGAGGTCCGGGACATGAACAAGAAAACACTAACACGCGCAGATTTAAGTGAATCCTTGCATCGAAGTATCGGACTGTCCCGAACAGAATCGGCTGATATGGTCAACGCGGTATTGGATTTGGTTTCCGATGCTTTGGTTGATGGGCAATCTGTGAAACTTTCGTCATTCGGCACCTTTATGGTGCGCTCCAAGCGCGAGCGCATGGGCCGCAATCCTAAAACTGGTGAAGAGGTGCCCATTACACCCCGTCGAGTCCTTGTTTTCCGCCCCAGCCAAGTGATGAAAAATGTCGTCAATGGCTTGGAAGGTGGCGACGAAGACTGACGCGCCGATAAAGAGGAATTGATCCTTGGAAAAATCACCAGACGCCTTCCGTACAATTAGCGAAGTGGCTGAGGAACTGAATGTTCCCCAGCACGTACTACGCTTTTGGGAGACTAAATTCACGCAAATCAAACCGATGAAACGGGCAGGGGGGCGCCGCTATTATCGCCCCGCTGATGTGGACTTGGTGCGCGGCATCCGCGCCTTACTATACGGTGAAGGCTACACCATCCGCGGCGTGCAACGCATATTCAAAGAAGAAAACGCGGGCTATGTGGTCAGCGTTGGTCGTGGTGAAATCAAGCCACGGCAAGGTGACGCCGTTCGTGAAGGTGCGCCCGCACCCGGCCGCGCTGCCATGGCACCACGCTTGGGCAAGGCAGGCACACCAGCAGTTGGCTCCGCGCCCATGGCGCGTATCCGTGAGGAACCACCCAAAGTCATCCACAAGCTTTCAGTGCCACAAGCAGACGCCTTGAAGGCAGCACTGAAAGATCTGTCCGACGCGCGAAAACTGCTCGATCCCACAGCAGCTTGAACAGGTGCTGTGACGTGAGGGGGACGGCGTTTTGAAACTGGCGGTTATTGGCAGCAAAGCTTGCAGGCTTCGTAGGCGCGCGGCTTGGCGGCGCTGCGATTGGCTTTGTCAGTCAATTTTTATTGGCGCGATTGTTGCCTGTTGCAGATGTGGGCGTTGTGTTGATGGGTATGAGTGCTGCAGCTTTTGTGTCGCTTGGTGCAAACGGTGGCTATGCACTGCTGGCCATGACGCAACTTCCCAAGCTCGCCACCCATGGACGGAAAAAATTAGTCGATGCGTTCCACATCTCCGCCGCTTTCGACAGTGCCATAACCCTCAGTATGATTTGTATTGCAGGCTTAATAGCGTCTCAATGGTTTGACCTCACAACGGGACAAATAACAGCTCTCGCCGTCGGCACACTGTGCGCACCAGCTTCTGCCATCATCCGTTACAACAGCTCCGTCGCCACAGCCGAGCGTCGCTATCATCTGGCCTATGTACCTGATTTTATTTTGCGTCCACTGATGTTCCTGTTGTTCTTGATCAGCGTTTATTTGCTCTCACTTGAAGTAGATGCCGCCTATGTTGTTTTGGCTTTCACAGTCACGACCTATCTCGCTGCAATTGGTCAAGCGTGGTCACTGGGCGAAAGTTCTTGGTCAATCCGTCACCTCAAGTGGCCACACAAACGCTTCTCAAAATTAATCCGCTCGCGTGCACTGGCACTCACACTGGTGTCCGCAACCATGTTGGCCATCGCCGATATCGTAACACTGCTTAGCGGATTTATTTTACCTTCAGACGATGTAGCAATTGTGGGCATTACAATGCGACTAGCCGCCATCGCAGGATTTGTTCTGCAAGCAGGTCAAATGCTGGTGTTGACGGATTTTACCCAAGCGCTTGTTGCTAAAAACAAATCCGTCGTGCGCCAACTGTTGCTGCGCATCAATCTTATGACAGTGGCGATCGTAGGGGGCTCGTTGCTCGGCGGTATTTTATTGGGCGAATGGGTGTTGGGATATTTTGGCGAAGTCTATCGCAAGGGTGCGTGGCTTCTGGTTCTCTTCCTCGTTGCGCAATCCATTCGCGCCAGCGGTGGCATGAACCAGCATATTCTCTCCATCAATGGCCATCAGGTGCGGATGGCTGGCATGTGCGTGGTCACGCTCTCTATTCTGCTCTGCCTCTCTGTGCTCTTGTGCCGTCACTTCGGTTACATCGGCATGGGTTATGCGCTGATTGGCTTTGAACTATCTTGGCTGGTGTTATTGGCACGTCAGGCGCAAACCTTATGTGGCCAACGCGGCGACCTTTTGTGGCTGTTGCAAAGCCGCTGAAATCCCATTTGCCTTTCTGAATTTGAAGCGCTAGACGCCACCTCCAAGTCGGAGCGTAGCGCAGCCCGGTAGCGCACTAATCTGGGGGGTTAGGGGTCGCAGGTTCGAATCCTGTCGCTCCGACCATCTTGCCCCCTGCTCATCAGAATTCGACGTGTCGTATCCCTTTTGAGGATAAGAGCGAGGTTGCATGGATATTGCAAACAATCCCCACATGATGCCCAGCATCCAATAAAAATGCCGCCAGTGATCAGTATCAATCTGAATGCCTTGGAAAATGACAGATACGAAGAGCGGCAAAAAACCGCAATGGCAAAGCCTTGCCATGGCGTTCTGATGAAAATCGTTTTCAAGCCAATGAACAGCGTTGAAATAATCAGCAGGAAATAAGTAATCCCCCCCAGCCAACCATAGGCGGAGAAGGCATTGACAAATACATTGTGCGGCGCTTGACCATAGAAGCAGGCCAAACACAAAGCGGTCCATAGCCAAAGGGTAGTCTTCAGCAATTCCGGGATGGATCGCAACTTGATTGCCGAAGCGTCCTGTTTCACCGGCGTCGTAAATCTGCACCAATGAAAAGCGAGCGACAAACATTTCCCGAATGTCTGGAATACTCATCAGGATCATGAATGCCACGGTTGCAAATATAAGCCCGGCAACAACATAAATAATCAGCCGCATGCGTACGCGACCACTGTCATAGAGCATGAATGTCAACGCAAACAGACACATCGCGGCCATAACAAAATTGGCCCAAGCACCCCGCGAGAATGACAGGAACAAGCCAATCATTGTAATCCCAAGAGCGAGCGAAACGAGAACAGGGCGTCGGGTGTTTCCGAGCACAAGCTTCTGCAACATGAAAATCATCGGAAAAATCAGATAGGTCGAGAACACGTTTGGATCTTTGAACAGTCCCGTGGCACGGCCGGGCAAAACTTGCAGTGGAAAGGGGCTTGGCAAATTGAAATAGTCAATCAGCCCCAAATCGAAGCGCACACAGCGCCAAGCGACCACGCAGTTCCGATATATTTCCACATGCTTCATCGGATTGGCCGCAACATAAAGCGCAAAAACCACAGCACTCAGTGCCATGTAGGCCGATGTCACAACAAACATCAGGGCCTTGGGTTCGGGTGGCGCTTGTGCATAACTCAACAGACCACCGAGATTGTAGACAACCAACATCAGCAGAAGCGGCATCACACAAACGGCGGCTTCAATCCGCATGAAGATGAAAAACAATACAACGACTGCGAAAACACCATCAGCAGGTGCGGGCTCAATATAAACCACAAACGAGACAGCAAACATGAGCCACACCGACCAGTTCAGCAATTTGGCGTTAGGTGATATTCTGGACGGCATTATTCTGACCAATAGCCGCAGTGGCGCGTCATTGTTCCCTACCTAATATGCACCTCCCGCGTTCACGAGTGCGAAAGGAGTTCTTGCCAATATGTAAAGATCGAAGGTTAACGACCAGTTCTCGATGTAATAGAGATCGTGCTCCACGCGGCGCTCAATTTTCTCCGCCGTGTCCGTTTCACCGCGCCAACCGTTGATTTGCGCCCAACCTGTCATGCCGGGCTTCACCTTGTGGCGTGCGAAATAACCATCCACCACGGTTTCATAAAGGCTGCCTGCAGCACTTGCCATGGTGGCATGGGGGCGGGGGCCAACAAGCGACAATTCACCCTTCAACACATTCAATAGCTGCGGCAATTCATCAAGGCTGGTGCGCCGGATGAATTTTCCAACCCGCGTAACACGCGGATCATCTTTGGTTACCAACTTACGCGCATCAACGTCTGACATGTCAGTGTACATTGAACGGAACTTGTAGACCTCGATCAGTTCATTGTTAAAGCCGTAGCGCTTTTGACGAAAGAAAATGGGTCCTTTACTTTCCCACTTTACAGCCATTGCAACCATCAGCAAATGCGGGCGCACAAAAGTATAATAGCCAAAGCTGCAATAATCTTGTCTTCCACTGCTTTCAAGAACGGGCCCCAGTCACCCAGCGGCCTGTCGAACAAATCAAGCAATGCCAAATTCCCGATGTAAGAATAAGCGCGTGGACGAAACCGCATGCGCTGGTCCTGGGCCGACAAGCGAATATCAACGGGCAACACCCACAGTCGTTCGAGAATTTGCAGCAGGCGGTTTTCCGCAGTCACAGGCAACGTCAAAATCAGTGTGTCAACGCGGGTCGACCTCACAAAATCAATCAAGTCCTCAATTGTACCCAGCTTTCGAATACCGTCAGATGACATCGGCGCACGATCTTCGCCGCGATCATCAAAAACGCCAAGCACGGTAAGGCCCGTATCGCGAGAAGCGCGAAGCGTAGCGATCACATGATCGGCAGGCATTCCACCGCCTACGAGGACAGCGCGACGGTTCAGCTGTCCGTTGCGGTTAAGACGACGCGTAATATGAGCAAAAACAAATCGCAGTGCGATGCTAAAGAACAATCCTGAGACAGCCCAACTGAGCAACCAATTACGTGACAGTTCTGAGCCAACTTTTCCCACAAATGCAAACAACACGATGCAGCCAAACATCATAACCCATGCGGCTGTAACTGAGGCAAGCCTCGGCAACGGTGACAACAAAGAGGTTAACCGATATCCGCCAGCGACCTGCAAAAGGGAAGGAAACGCTATCGAAGCAAATGCGATGACGGTTGCAGTTAGCGCATCCAGATATTCAATGCCGGGGTACCTTGCCAAATTGAGCATCGCTATAAGTGCGACGAAAGTGCCTTCGGACAATCGCAGCAACGCCTTCACCACGCGGGGCGCCACAAAAGGCTTGTCGGGCAGGCTCTGAACAATTTCCTGACGCTGCGAAGTCCAACGCTTTACATCGCCGTCGTCGAAAAGTTTCTGCAATGTTGCAGAATTTGATACGCGCGAAAATTTGCTTTTATCTTGTTTCATGGTTCTGCTTCATTTCGTGACACAGCACTGTCTTGCGACACACGAAGCAAGCGCCCTGCCGAAATGGTGGGCCGCTAACCAAACCTGTTAAACATGGTTATTTAAGCGTTAACGACAATTCGCCGTTCAAGCCGAAACGTAAAAATCTGTAATTTTCCTACACATATCAGGTGCTGCACAGGTCTTTTTGATGTGGGCGGCATACTCGTCGCCATCGCGCTTCATCTGTGCCGGATCGGCCAGCAAATTGCGCATGCGGTTGCTCAGCTCTTCAGCATTCAAAGGGTCGCAAAGCAAGTGGCGCGGAACAACTTCTGCAATGCCACCCACCGCACTCGTGATCAAGGGTAAACTGGCGGCGGCTGTTTCCAACACAACATAAGGAAACGATTCAAATCGAGACGGCAGCACCATGATGCGCCCGCGCTTTACCGCTTCCACCATGGGCAAGCGGCCCACAAAATGCACCTTGTCTGCAATGCCCAGTGTATTGGCCAACGTTTTATATTCGTCCATCGCCGGGCCATCGCCAACTAATGTAGCCGATGCACCTTTAATTGTGGACAAGGCATGCAGTAAAATATCTACGCCTTTGTAATCGCGCATTTCGCCTACAAACAGAAAGTCGGATGCATTCTTGTCCGCCTGCGCAGGGATATATTCATCATCCCAAATCCCATTATGCACGACGACGTTGGATTTCCCCTTGATCCCGATCATGCGGTCAAAGCGTTCGCGTTCATAGTTGCATACAAAGCAAAGTCCTGTGCCTATTCGGCGCAACAGCCGTTCTGTACTGTTGTAAACTAATTTCATGGGCCAGCGGGCAGGGTGGTGCAAGCTGCCGCCATGTGGCGTGTAGAAAGATCGCTTCTTCAAAAAACTGCCAGCAAGGCGCGCGTAAACGCCACCTTTCGCGCCGTGCCCATGCAACACATCGGGTTGCCATGTGCGCGTCATTTCAATCACAGCTCTAGCGCCTGCAATATCGCCCAAACCTGGAAGTCTGGAAATCGCGCGGCGTTCAATGCCTAAACTGCAATAGGGTTTCAGTTCTTCAAGTAGCTTGGTGGCATAGTCGCCACCTGTCGTTGAATCGCAAACGATGCCAACCTCATGGCCAAGTTCGCTCTGGCCGCGCGCAAGATCACGCACATGACGAAACAAACCACCAATTGGCGCACGAAACACATGGACAATTTTCATAATGAGATTGCCCGACCGTTAGAACCAGCGCTCGCGCACAAACACAATATCGCCTGGGTAAACTTGCGTTGTCACCGGCACTTTATAGGTGTTGGTGCCTTTCGCCGTGCGGCGTGTTACCAACACCTGTGTTTTGTCGGCCCGCGTGCCATAACCACCAGCAATGGCAATCGCATTCTGTACCGTCATGCCGGGCTGATAAGAAAAGCTGCCGCCCGTCGTAACTTCGCCCATGATGTAGAACGGACGCAAGGCAATGGCCTGCACTGAAACTTTTGGATCCCGCAAATATCCTGCCTTGAGGCGACGCTCAATCAGTTGTTCAATTTCACCTGTATTTAATCCGGCCACGGGAACAGATTGCACATAGGGCATACTCAATACGCCTGTGGCATCGACTACAAACTCACCGGTTAAATCTTGTTCGCCTGCCACGCGCACGCCCAGCTTGTCGCCCGCACCCACGCGATAGCCTGAACCAAATTCATAGGCAGCAGCCTGACCTTGTGTTGCGAACGGCGGAATAGCGCCAACCTCGTTGCTGTTGGGCAGTTGCGAAATCGACGATACCGCTTCAGGTCCGGATGCCAAGCTGTCATCTGCCATAATGCCAGTGCCACCCGGCGGGGCAGACGGAACATTTGCTTCCCAAGCCTCGGTACAGGCAGTGAGTAAGCAGGAAGCGATAAGAAGTGAGATTAAACGCATGACAGACTTTTTCTACTCAATGAAACAAAACACAGCCCAAACCGGCAATTGCGACAAAGCTAACTGTTTATGGTTAGCAATCACTTAAGGCCGCAAAACGTTAGGTTGTTAAGGGATTGGTTACCATAAATGGAGGATTGTCTTGTGAACGCGTTTATTGAGTGAGTCTTGGAATATGAGCCAATCCTACGGGGAAACCCCCTCGTTTAGCATTTTGGATGTGTTGCGCGGCATGGGCCGCCGCAAACCATTAATGCTGTCGAGTCTTGCAATCGGAGCTTTGATTGGCGTTGGCGTTATCACGGTCATGAAGCCAAAGTATCAAGCGGAAGCACGCGTGCTGATCGACAATTTATCGACTCCGTATGATAGCTCGACGGTTTTGCAGCAAGAACGTTTCGAGGTCCGCATTGATGAACGCCGCATCGCCAGCGAAGTAGCAGTCCTGCAATCGGAAGACTTGGCTCAGCGCGTAATTAAAGATCTGAGTTTGACCGATAAATCTGAATTCGATCCCATGAAGAGCGGCCTCGGCTTGGTATCGCAATTGATGATTGCTGCTGGTTTCAAAGACGACCCACGCAAGATGACGGTTGAAGAGCGCGCCTTCCGCGTTGTGAATGACTCGCTCACGGTTTACCCGATCCCTGAATCAAACGTGATTGGCATTAAATATACGGCAAGGAACGGTGAGACCGCTTCCGAGGTTGCCAATAATCTTGCAGAAAAATATGTGTTGCTGACGCGGGAAGGGCGGTCTGGCGACAATGACCGCGCCCGCACATGGCTTTCGAGCCAGATAGAAGGCTTGCGCACCCGTGTCTCCGAGTCAGATGCAGCAGTTGAAAAATATCGCGCAGAATTTGGCTTGACCAAAGGTGCAATTGCAACACTTGGCACACAAGAACTTTCCGAACTCAACTCGCAAATTTCTTCAGCCGAATCCGCAAGTGCGGAAGCAAAAGCAAAAGCTGACGAAATTCGTGAATTGCTTGAAACCACGGG
This sequence comes from uncultured Alphaproteobacteria bacterium, assembly GCA_963840765.1. Classification (GTDB taxonomy): domain Bacteria; phylum Pseudomonadota; class Alphaproteobacteria; order Rhizobiales; family Aestuariivirgaceae; genus Aestuariivirga. The sequence goes on from CAWJAE010000009.1 coordinate 198,257, forward strand.
TTCTGTTGAAGCATCGGCTGATGTGTTGTCGTCGCCCATTATTCAGCGCTTGCGTGAACAGCAAGTGTCAGCGGAACGTCGCGTCACCGAACTCTCTTCGACATATCTCAACAATCATCCAAAAATCATAGCCGCACAAAAAGACGCAAACGATATTGATCGCCGTATCCGCCGTGAAACGCTGAAGGTTGTTGACGGTTTGCAGGGCCAAGCAAAAATCGCCGCTGCCCGCGCAATTGCATTGCGCAAAAATCTTGAAGGTTTGAAAAGCCAAGCTGGAAGCTCAGCCCAAGACGAAGTAAAGTTGAAAGAACTGGAACGCGAGGCGAAGGCCAATCGCGACCAGCTTGAAAGCATGTTGGCGCGCTTTGCAGATAGCAACACACGCCAAAACATGGCCCTTCAACCCGGCTACGCGCGTGTAATACAAACAGCATCGATGCCGTCATCTCCCTATTTCCCCAAGACGGGACCAATGATCTTGCTGGCATCATTGGCAGGTTTGGGTTTGGGCATTGGTCTCGCGTTCCTGCTTGAAATCATGGCGCAGGCCGCCCGCATGAACAATCAACTGGCTAGTGGTTCGTCCGCAGCTCCTGTTCGCGCGCGCCATCCTGCGCGGCATTTCGCCAATCATGATCTTGAAATTCCTGAACTTGAAGTGCCACTTCAGGCCGAAGAACCAGTGCCATCACCGGAAGTGGTAGCGCCAGCGGTACAGGCGAAGCCAGTGGCAGCAGCGGCTGTTTCTTTAGCCAGTATACCCCAAGCCCGCACCGGCATGGAAGCGCGGGCGCTTGTTGCCTCCCTTGCCGAGCAGGGGGCGGATCACAACACGCTGGTGCAACTTTCCGAGCATCTGCAAACCATGCGTTCCAAAGGAACATTCAAAGCTTGCGCCATTTCCGGTATTGGCAGCGGCAGTGAAGTGCCTTCATTGTCCTTGGCACTGGCGCGCCACATGGCAGACAGTGGCCTAAAAACTATTCTGGTAGACCTTGAAGGCCAGCGCAGTCTCATTCCCGACCTTATGGATTTACCTCATGCGCCGGGTTTGACCGAGTTGCTGAGTGGTTCATCGGATTTCAGCAAAGCCATTCAGCGTGACAAGCAAAGCGAATTGCAATTCCTGCGTCACGGAAGCATGGAATTTTTAGTTGAAGCCCAATTACCACTGCGCATGGAAGCGATCACCAAAACACTCATGGGTATCTACGATGTTGTGATTGTCCATGCCGGTGAAGCCTCACCCAGCATGTTGAACCTCACAAAAGGTTGCAGCACAGTATTGGTAAACGCACCATTGGTTCGCAAAAAAGACGCCATTGCAGCCATGGGAACGTTGAAAGCTAAGGGCTTTGAAAACGTATTCCTCATTCAAGTTGAGAATGCCCATCAAGCCGCTGCTTAGTTAAACGCCGCGTCCTTTCACAAGTTTACGGAAACTGAAAAGCAAAGTGTTGAGAAGTGGCGTCCGTTTGCCGACACGTTTGATTTTTTCCCTCAAAAGAAAATACAGCGCAATCGGCATACCCTTCAAAGTGTTACCACGAATGATAAGTCGCAATGGCACTTGGCGGTCAGACCAATGATATTTGTAGGCCGTGTCACCTGCTGACAAATCAAGCGTGCGCGCACCACTCTCACATAATGTCTTGATCAATTGGCGCAGTGCGTAGTCTCCCGGTGAATACTTCCGTAGTGCACCGCCGGTCATTGACGAAATCAGGGCCCATCCTGTGCCATTGCGAATACCAACAAGAATGATTGCTAATATGTTGTTCTGGGAACGTAGGCGGAATGCCCGCAGCGGTTCCCCCTGTTGTGGCAATGCCATTGATTTAAAGAATTGTCGTTCCTGCAAACCGAACACATCATGCACACCAAATTCTGCCATGCGCGCTTCTTGCTGGCTGAATAGGGTGTTCATTGTCATGGTAATATCATCTGTCTGTACCGGAAAATCAAAACACAAGTCGGGCTCAGCTTCCAGTTTGTTATCGCGCTTGCGCATTGAACGGCGGCTATCTTTAGAGCGATGTTTTAGCAACAAAAACTCATAATCATGATCAAGGTCCATGATATGGCTCTGGTTGGCTGCAGCGAAACTGCCAGCTTTCAGCAGCGGATTTTCAAAGCCAGAAATCGTCTCAGGCGCATCGCAAAGTCGCAGCACATCATGCGGCGGTAGAATATCCACGATGTGGTCGAAGTAGTTCTCAAACCAAAGCAAGGCGGACGGACCGATGAAAGAACGACCGAACACGCCGCAGGCATATCCAGCTTGCGGTGTTGAGAGAACTTCGATGATTGAAATGCCCTTGCTGCGGCGTAATTGCAACGGCAGCAGAAACGCAATGTCTCCAAACTGGTTTTCGGCCACAACGATGCACGGCGTTATGCCTTTGGCGTGGCCAAAATGTTCCATCCACGTGTGGCACCAGTTAAACGACTGGTAAAGCGTTCCAACGCCTGAAGCTTCAAGTGACAGCCAAATATGCTTTACAGAAGGTAAATCGGTGAACATGCGCAAGTGCAAACCGCCCGAAGCTGCAAGGGCCTTTTGTCCATGTGTATCGAAACCAATCATCGAGCCGTTCATAGGTGTGGTCGTTCTTAACTTTATTGCATCAAATTGCTGCACAAACGGCAGTCAAAACTGACAACGCAAAGTTCGTACCATGTTAAAGACAAAATTGTTGAAGGCAGGATTTGAGGCCATCCACCGCACTGGTGCGGCACGTGTCCTGTCTCGGTACTGGGGGGGGGCTGGCGTAATTTTCTGTTTGCATCACGTCACGCCAGGTGGTGGCTTGCAGCAGGGGTTTGCCCCCAACAGCAATCTCGAAATTACGCCTGAGTTCTTGGCTGAGATCATCCAACTCGTTAAGCGTAAAGGCTATGATCTAGTATCGATTGATGAAGCGATGCTGCGACTGAGGAGCGGATCTTCGACCAAGCGAATTGCCGTCTTCACTTTGGATGATGGTTATCGTGACAATCTCATCCACGCCATGCCCGTGTTCAAAGCTCATCAATGTCCTTTCACGGTTTATGTTGCACCGCGCATTGCCGACGGTACATGCGAACTATGGTGGCGTATTTTGGAAGCAGTCATCGCCAGAGTGCCCACCGTGAAGTTCGGTAGCACTTTGCTGCAAACCAATACCGAAGCCGAAAAGTGGCAAGCGTGGAAGCGATGCGCGCCTATTCTGCAAGCCATGCCCGAGTATGTGCAGCGCGACTTCACACAAAAGTTGGCAGATGCGCATGGCATTGATTGGCAGCTGCTCTGCCGAAAAGCCGCAATGACGTGGGATGAATTGCGCACAATGTCAGGTGAACCACTTGCCACGATCGGGGCTCATACGCTCAATCACTACAATCTGCTGAAACTAGACGCGCAACAAGCAAAACGCGAAATCGTTGAATCTGGCCAGCGTGTTGCGGCAGAGCTCAATCGCTCTGTTCAACATTTCGCTTATCCCTATGGCAACAAGGATGCGGCGGGCCTTCGTGAATTTAAATTGGCGCATGAAGCAGGCTACACTTCGGCCGTGGTAACGCGCCTTGGCCCATTGCAAATCGCCCATGCCAACCACCCCCACGCCTTGCCGCGCGTCATGGTATCTGGTCGCTATCAGGATATTCGTTACATCGAAACTTTGATGTCAGGTGTGCCATCACGGCTTTCGAACCGCCTCTCAGCGATCAACGTCAGTTAGGCGTAGCATCCGGTTTGGACATCCATTTGATGATCCACATTTCGAGCGGCACCCAACCAAGCCCGGCGATCACATAAAACGGCAGCTCCAGCGCCATGCCGCGCCCCACAACGATGATGGCACCCACAGCCCCGACGATGAGGCAATAAACTGTAATCCAAATTACAGTAAGTGCGGTGCCAATGGCTTTGCGGGTGCGTAGTTTCATGGCGTCGATATAGCAGATTTTGCAAATTGCAGGTGCGGCCAAAGGGCGCTTGCCGAAGGTGGGCGCTGCTTCGTAATGAACAAGCATGACCACTCAATCAGAATACCACGCACCCGCTGTTCGCATTTGGCTATGGACTATTGCAGCTCTCATCTTCTGCATGGTCATTGTCGGTGGTGCAACACGCCTCACGGATTCCGGGTTGTCGATCACCGAATGGCGTCCACTACTCGGCGCAATTCCACCTTTCACCGAAGTGCATTGGTTGGAAGCGTTTGAGAAATACAAACTCATCCCCGAATATCAGGTCCAAAATCGCGGCATGAATTTGGCAGAGTTCAAATTCATTTACTGGTGGGAGTGGAGCCACCGCTTTTTGGGCCGTTTCATTGGTTTGGCCTTCATCGTGCCCCTTGTATTTTTCATGGCGACAGGCCGCATAGCAAAGGCGCTGTGGCCGCGGCTGTTAATTCTGTTTGTCTTGGGTGGGTTGCAAGGTGCACTTGGCTGGTACATGGTGTCGTCAGGTTTGTCAGAACGGGTTGATGTAAGCCAATATCGCTTGGCCGCGCATCTCACATTAGCCGTACTGCTGTTTGCAGCGGTTGTTTTCATAGCCCTTCGCTTGAACAATAAACACACACTCGTGTGGAACAGAGCAACTAACGTGGCGCTGGTTTTCATGGTGTTGCTCATGGTGCAAGTGGCCGCTGGTGGCTTCGTCGCAGGTTTGGATGCAGGCCACGCCTCATACACCTGGCCGAAGATGAACGATGCCTTAGTGCCAGACGGCTTGGTTGTGATGAACCCCGTTTGGAAAAACTGGTTCGAAAATGCATTGGCTGTGCAATTCAACCATCGGCTGATTGCCTATGCGCTTTTGGTTTTTGCAGCACTGCAAGCTTTGTGGCTGCGCACGCCATCCTCGGTTCTTGTGTTGATCGCCGTAACCAGCCAAGCGCTATTAGGTATTCTCACCGTCGTTTGGCAAGTGCCGCTTACCACGGCATTGCTGCATCAGGGCGGTGCACTGCTGGTGCTTGTGACCGCGCTGATGCATTTTGTTGATATCAGCCGAGGGCCTGTTCCAAATCAGCGATAATGTCTTTGACATCCTCAATGCCAATTGACAATCGCACCACATCAGGCCCGGCACCTGCTTTGATCTGCTGCTCGGTTGTAAGTTGGCTATGCGTTGTGGAAGCAGGGTGAATGATCAACGAGCGAGTGTCACCAATGTTTGCCAAATGCGAAAACAGTTTTACGCCCGACACGGTTTTAACACCTGCCTCATAACCACCCTTCAAACCAAATGTGAGAACGGCACCCGCTCCCTTTGGGGTGTATTTTTGGTGAAGCGCATAATGCTTGTCATCTTTCAGTCCTGCATAATTCACCCATGCAACGCTTTTGTGTTTGGCCAGCCATGTCGCCACTTCTTGCGTATTGGCGCAATGCTTTTGCATGCGAAGTGCCAAGGTTTCGAGACCTGTCAAAATCAGGAATGAGTTCATCGGCGCAATAGCTGGCCCCAAATCTCGCAAGCCCAAAACACGGCAAGCAATGGCGAAGGCAATGCCGCCAAATGTTTCGTGTAGTTTCAGTCCGTGGTAGCTGGCGTTAGGTTCGGACAGCAGCGGATACTTGCCGGATGCAGACCAATCAAAATTGCCGCCATCCACAATGACGCCACCCATGGAATTGCCGTGGCCCCCCATGAACTTGGTGAGGGAGTGCAAAACAATGTTGGCGCCGTGCTTGAAGGGTTGACACAGGTAAGGCGTTGCCAAGGTATTATCCACAATCAGCGGCACGCCCGCTTTTGCTGCAATTTTTGCAATTGCTTCAATATCTGTGATGCGTCCACCGGGGTTACAAATGGACTCAATGAAAATGGCTTTCGTTTTCGGTGAAATGGCCTTTTCAAAACTCGAAATGTCTTCAGCATCGGCCCACACCACATTCCAACCAAACGACTTGAATGAATGATTGAACTGGTTGATCGATCCACCATAAAGCTGGCGTGCCGCAACAAATTCATCGCCGGGCTGCATCAATGTGTGGAAGGCCAATAATTGTGCCGCATGTCCTGAAGCAACGGCCAGTGCTGCTGTTCCACCTTCAAGTGCTGCCACTTTGCCTTCAAGAGCGGAAGATGTCGGGTTCATCAACCGCGTATAAATATTTCCAAAGGCTCGTAACGCAAACAGGTCTGCCGCATGTTGCGCATCGTTAAAAACAAAAGCCGTGGTTTGGTAAATCGGTGTCACGCGCGCGCCCGTCGAAGGGTCAGGTGCTGTTCCTGCATGAATGGCGAGAGTTTCAAATCCGTGTGATATGCTCATGGCGGTCCTCCTGTTGAAACCAACAGGCTAGGACGCTCCACCCCCCGACGCAATCACTTCGTGCTTCGGTGCTTTAATGCACTTCCTTAATCTGCCTCAACCATTTGCAAATTTGTCATACTCAATTTTCGGGCAACGATTCATTACCATTTGCACACCCATAGATTCCGCAATGAGAGCCGCCTCATCATTTCGCACAGCCAATTGCATCCAAATCACTTTGGGTTTGGATGGCAACGCAAGGGCTTCTTTTGTCACTTCAAGAGCGGCTTCTGAATTGCGGAAAACATCCACCATATCGATGGCAACTGGAATATCCGCAAGTGATGCATAAACGGTTTGGCCCAGCAATTGCTGTCCCGCAAGGCCAGGATTCACAGGGTAAACTGTGTAACCTTTATCAATCAAAAAATTCATGACGCCATAGGATGGGCGTGCCGCGTTTGCCGATGCACCAACAAGGGCCACGGTTTTTACATCCCGCAATAAGCGTCGAATATAGTCAGGCGAGTAGGAGTCGTGATTTATGGCAATACTATATGTTGTTGTTCATCGAAGGTCACAAACGGATTGTGTGCAACTTCCCAAAGGTGGCCATCAGGGTCGGCGAAATAACCAGAATATCCGCCCCAGAACACGCTTTCGCCGGGCTTGACCAACCGCGCACCCGCCTCAACGGCCTGTTTCAAAACGGCGTCTACCTCCGTCGGGCTTTCAACATTCCAAGCCAATGAAATGCCACGGAACGCTGGTGGGGGAGCGGCATGAACATTGGCATCTTCAGCCAAAGCGGTATGGCCATAAACACTGAGAACGACACCATTCATTTTGAAAAAACCAATGTGCTCATTGCTCATGGAACTTTCCTGAAGCCCCATGGCCGAATAGAATTTTTTCGCAACAGCCACATCGGTCACGCCAAGGGTAATGATATTGACGCGTGGTGTCATTGCATTGCTGGCCAATGGGGGTGGCGTTTTTGGATGAACGCTTCCAGCCCTTCGCAGGCAGCACCGTCCAGCATATTTGCCGCCATCACCGCAGCAGCCACCTCATAAGCCTGCTTAACATCCAATTGGCGCTGGTCTTGAAATGCCCGCTTGCCAAAACGAATTGCGACTTGCGATTTTGTCGCAATCTTTTCTGCAATCCCCGTCACATGTGGTGTCAAAGCGTCCTGCGTAACCACGGCATTCACTAACCCAACGCGCGTCGCATATGTTGCGTCATGCACATCACCGAGCAACAACATTTCCATGGCATGTTTCGATGATAAATTGCGCGACAGTGCCACCATCGGCGTTGAGCAGAACAACCCGATGTTGACACCCGGCGTACAAAAACGGGCGCGCTCACTGGCGTAAGCCAAGTCACAGGTTGCCACCAATTGGCATCCGGCGGCACTAGCAAGTCCATCAACTTCGGCAATGACGGCACAACGATGGTTGCAGATAGGCAGCATCAGCTTGGCGCAGAGGCCGAATATCCGCTCGAAGTAGGTTTGTCCTTTGTCAGGGTCCATTCGCCGTGCTGTCAATTCTTTTAAATTATGGCCGGACGAAAACACCTTGCCAGTCGATGCGATGACAACAGCACCAACTGAATGATCGGACGCGCAGCCCTCAAGCGCGTCAATCAAAGTCAACATCATGTTGTTCTGAAAATGAATTGCGCGTGGCGTCGTCATTCAGAGTAAGGCGTGCAACGCCATTGAAACTTGTTCGTTGAACAAGCCCACTCATTCGGCTTCCGTTTCCAGCAGCTTGAGTTTGTCAGCAAAGGACGGCATCAACCTTCAATTCGTTCCAAAACGGTCTTGTTGTTTTCAGAAGGGATCATTGCGTTAAGTGCTGTGATCATGCGCGTCGCGCATATCGTCGGCCATGTCCGTGTCAGCTTCCAACTCGGTAATTTGCTGCTTGATGTCTCCGGTTTGGTCATCAATTGAATTGTCATGGGCAAAGCTCAAGGTCGTAATGGTGGTGTTCCATTCCGTCACATCAACGAACCCTGCTGCCTTCACGTCAGCTTCAAAGGCTTTGCCTTGAGGTGCCTGGTCGACAAAATCCTGCAGGTTCTCGAAATCCTCCAATTGCGCGTCTTTATATTTTTCCCGAACCAGAATGTAGGTGTCCAAGGCTTTCCGGGCTTTATCCGACGTCAGTTCAAGTGTTTCAACAACAGGAATGTCGCCAATGCTGAAGTCATCTTCTGGCATGTTTTCTTCTGGTGGCACTTCAGGCTCCGTTTGGGTTTCCGGTTCCGTGGTCACAGGCGGTGCTGGGGGCGGAGCAGGTGTTGTAGGCGGTGTTGGCAAGGGAACGGGGGCGACGACCGGTGGTGTCGCAACCGGGGCGGTGGGTGTCGTTGGCGATGTCGGCGCGACCGGCAACGGCTGCTGCTGTGCTAGAATGTCACTTTCATCCCATTCTACCAAGGGGGCAGTCTCGAATGTGCTTGTTTGCCTCAGTAAATTCAACGTCCGCAACGCGTGAATTGGCTTGCACTGGTGGCAGCACCAGCAATGCGGCAGCACAAACGGCAACAAAGTGTTTCACGAGTCAGCATCCCCTCAACACATCAGCTTAGACAAGCAAGCGCCACTCCACCACAACAAAAAGGCAGCAATTAAGTTTACGGTAACATGTTACCGCCACAAATAAAGCGCTATTTTTGCAGGCTTTGCTTGACTTTGCTGCATGCTGATTGCATAGACACCCCGAAAGCGCTGCCTCACCAAGAGCAGCGCTGTTGTTTTGAAGTAAAACCCTGAGAGATCTGAACCATGAAGACCTACACGGCGAAAGCCGGAGATATTCAGAAGCAGTGGATTTTGATAGACGCAGAAGGCCTTGTTGTTGGCCGTCTTGCTGCTGTCATTGCCAACCGCTTACGTGGCAAGCACAAGCCAACATTTACGCCGTCAATGGACTGCGGTGACAATATCATCGTCATCAACTGCGAAAAGGCAGTGTTCTCCGGTAAGAAGTACGACCAGAAGAAGTATTATTGGCACACCGGCTTCCCCGGCGGTATCAAGGAACGCGTCGCCAAGGATTACTTGGATGGCAAGCATCCAGACCGCGTCATTGAAATGGCCGTGCGCCGCATGTTGCCAGGTGCTTCATTGAAGCGTCAGCAACTCACCAATCTTCGCATCTACAAGGGCACCGAGCATCCGCATGTTGCCCAGAACCCAGTGGTTCTCGATGTGAAATCCATGAACCCTAAGAATTCGATCAGGGGCTAAGAAAAATGGCTGAAGCAACTTCACTCGCCGATCTCGGCCAGGCCATGGGCCTTGCCCCAAACGCAGGCACTGCCGCATCGGCAAAGCCTGCTGAACCAAAGCTCGACAAGCAAGGCCGTGCCTATGCCACGGGACGCCGTAAAAACGCGATTGCCCGTGTATGGATCAAGCGCGGCAAAGGCAAAATCACTGTCAATGGCAAGCCGATTGAAACATATTTCGCCCGCCCTGTTTTGCGCATGCTCGTGTCGCAACCCTTGATTTTGGTGGCCCGCGCCACTGAAATGGATGTGGATTGCACCGTTGTAGGCGGTGGTCTGTCCGGTCAAGCCGGTGCCGTGCGCCACGGTATTTCCCGCGCACTCACCTATTTCGAACCAGGCCTGCGCGGCATGCTGAAAAAGGGTGGCTTCCTCACCCGTGACAGCCGTGCTGTTGAACGTAAAAAGTACGGCCGTGCAAAAGCCCGTCGCCCGCTTCCAGTTCTCGAAGCGCTAATACGGTTTACATATCATTTCGAAAAGGGCCGCTTTCGAGCGGCCCTTTTTTTGTTTTGAATGATGTGAAAAGTCAGGCGGTTTTTAAAACGCCAAATGCCGAGAGCGAAACCTTGCTGCTTTTCACATGCAAAACCGCAGCACCGGGTTCAGCCAAAAACGCTTTGACCGTGGCTTCAATATCGTCGCCTAAGGTCAACTTATAAGCCACAACGCCAAAGCTGTTGGCCCATGCCGCAAAATCCGGATTGACCAGATTGGTGCCCGACACCCGGCCCGGATATTCCCGCTCTTGATGTGTGCGAATGGTGCCGTAAATACCGTTGTCGGAAATAACAATCTTCGGCGTAGCCCCATAGGCAAGTGCCGTTGCAAGCTCATTGCCCGTCATCAACACGCCACCATCGCCCACAAAGCAAAGTGCCATGCGTTCAGGCTGCACCAATGAAGCGGCCACCGCAGCAGGAACGCCTAATCCCATTGCCCCGACTATGCCCCCGATCAACATATTCTCCGGTGTCATAATCCAGTGGCGGTGCATCCATGTCGGTGCAGTTCCCCGAATTGGTGGTCAACACGCAATTTGATGGCGCATGCTTCGAGAGTGCCATCACAACTTCACCGAAATCCACCCCGTCCACAGGGTTGCGTGGCATAAACTGTTGCATCTCCCGCACAAAACCGTTCACACCTGATACCCAAGACTCGCGGGCACGGTTCACCACCTTTGCTGTTTGTGACAGGTCCATGAGCACCGCCGTCGGGTTCGCAAGCACGGGGTAATCCACCCGCGCTACACGGCCAAGCGGTGTTACATCTGCATAAACTTGGACTACTGTTTGCTGCGGTTCGGGTGCCGCCGGGAATGTGTGATTGAGTGTCGCAATGTCGCCCAAGCCGCGTGCCGAATGCAAGGATTACATCTGCTTCAGCCAATATATTGCGATAGTTCTGCGGACTGCCAAAACCAATGTGTCCACCATACAGCGCCGAACCATTGTCAAAAACATCCTGATTCTTCCACGTTGTCACAACGGGGATGCGTTGCGCTTCGGCAAAGCGTTGCAAAGCCAACTTGCCTTCAGGCTGAGCGCAGTGCGGCACCTGCAAGTATCACCGGTCGATCCGCACCATCAATATAGCGTTGAATATTCTCAATCGTCTCAGCGTTGTGGCCAAGTGCCGGCAGCGGATAAACCAGCGCTTCCTCATCAGCCACTTCATCGTGCAACATGTCTTCGGGTAGTGAAAACACCACGGGTCCGGGTGTGCCGATTTGCGCCTGCAACAGACCCCGCGAAACCATTTCGCGTGCGCGCTTGCCGTCAGAAATTTCATAGACCTCCTTTGCCATATCAGCAAAGAATGAGCTGTAATCCACCTCTTGAAAAACACCCCGCGTTCGCTCATTCCGCGCTACTTGCCCAAGCATGAGAATCACAGGCAGCGCATCTTGGTCGGCCATGTGAACCGCGATTGAAGCGTTGGTGGCACCTGGTCCACGGCTTGCCAAAAATACAGTTGGCTTACCCGTCAGCTTTGCTTCAGCGCAGGCCATGAAACCCGCACCCCCTTCATGGCGGCACACGATGACTTGAATAGAGCTACCGTAAAGCGCGTCCAGCAAGGCCAAAAAGCTTTCACCCGGCACGCAATAAACACGGCTCACCCCATGTGCTTCAAGAGTCCTTACAATTTGGTCAGCTGCGCGCATTTTCGTCCTCAATCAACTTGGTTATTGTTGCCAGATTGTTGAGCAAACGTCGAGTGCGCGCAGCGTCTAATCAGGGTTGCACGGGAAGTGCTTCAAGTGCGGCTATCGCAGCCTCGTTGCCAGTGGCTGCTGCTTTGCCGTACCACTCGGCAGCCAACTTGGCACTTGGCGCAAGTCCACGAATATTGCGTTTCTCGTAAACAGCAGGGTCATAGGTTTGCCCAACACCGAATGCAGCGGAAGGCGTATCCTTTTTATAGGCGCGCAAGAAAAATTGTCGGGCGGCCAACACATCACCATCACCTAATAATTTTTCACCTTTGCTCATCCAGCTTTGAACTTCAGGGTCCATGCTTTCGAGTGGAATGGGAACAGCAGTTGGAAGCTCCGTTTTGTTGAAACCTTGATCTGCCGCTGCTGCCGCAGGAACGATGACAGCTTCTTGAAGTTTTGGTTGTGGCACGCCAGGGGCCGGAACAGCCGCCATATCAAGCTCTACCTTCAAATCTTGCGATGGCGCAGCTGGCAGGCCCGTACTCTCTTCGAGTGCCGAAACTTGCAAGGCCAATGCGGACGTATCTGTATGTGGCACCACCAATTCCGCCTGTGCAATTTCAGAAGCCTTCAACATCCATTCGCCTTCTGAAATTTCAACACCTTTTGTTAGGTAAGCACTGGCCGGCAATCCTGAAATACGAAGTGCAATTGGTGTCATCGCATTTGCTGGCAGCGCGGAAATATCGAGCGGAATGGGCGTGTTCACGGCTCCTGCTGCATCGTTGACCTCAAGCTTTGCTGTCTGAATCGTTTTTTTCACGATAACAGTTTCACTCACAGGCGAAGGCGCACTTGCCCAAAGCGATCCCAAAGAAACTAAACTGTTCGACATCAGTTTTGATGCCATGTCGGGATTGGCACCGAGGTAGCCCACACCGCCACCGAGACCACACGCCGTCAGCGCAATGAGGCTTAGTGCAAACGAACTGAAGCCAAATTTCGGCTGCTGCTGATGTGGCTTTTGCTGATGCCCCACCATACCATGGGCATATGTTGGGCGCGGTGGAAGCAGCGGTGGCGCGCTATGGTTTTCTTGCGACGCAAATTGCGGGTCCACTTCGCGTTGCGCTGTTGAAAAACGTTCCTCCAGCCGTTGGCGATAAGCTTCGTACGCAGCAGCATTTTCAGCAACAATAGGCGTGCGACCAGACGGCACCACGCGTGCACTCAGGTAATTATCAGCCATTTCTTTTGGCGTCGAATCGCCATAGGTGCGGGCAAACCAACTGGGTGGATTGTCTTTGTTGATGGGCTGCACGTCATCAAATTCGCCATCGCTATCCACAATTGGATTTTGCTCTGCTGCTGTCATGGTCCATCTCCTTGCTGAAGTTTTGGTGTGGTGGTGTTAAGTGTTTCCAGAGCGGTCTCTGCGGTGGCATGACGAATCCAACCCGGCACGTTGATAGTTAATTCGTTTGCGGTTTCACTTGTGGACTGCTGTTCAAAATAGGCTTCCGTGAATTGCTTGATTTTGCGTGCCTTGGCTGAATTTTTCGGCCAGTTGTAAACAGCCAGGATCAGCGACGTGGACACCGTTTCAAGGCTTGTCGATGTGCCGCCCAACCCCATAAGGTATTCAGCACCCACCAAGGCCGGTGCATAATTGCTTAACTCAGCTTGAGGTGCTGTCAAACCCAACACGTGAAATTGGCGCTTGTCCAAACTTCCGTCGAGGGCAGCCAAGCCCTGCAAAAGCACGGCGTCCGTTTCGCCTAGCTGTAGCAATTTGATTGCGTCTTTGCCGCTGCGGGCAACACGCGTAAAGGGTAAGTCCAACCCACCCAAAATCAATTCACCGGACGCAAAAGTGGCACTATGGGCAGGCCCCGTTGCAATGCGTTTGCCAGCAAGGGAAGTCAGTGTTTTATTTTCAATTCGCGTTACGATGAAAAGCGGGACAGCTCTGAGCCGCGTAATATATGTGAGTTTTTTCTGTGCCGCAGGCAACAAACCTTGCGCTTCTGCATACTCAATGCAGTCCGTTGTAAGAAGGGCAACATCCACTTGTGTGAGTTGCAAAACATCAGCCGCAGAATCAATACAACCGTCGCCGTGCATTGCAAGTGCGCGCATGCCATCCGTATTGGCTAAGCCGCTGCTAATGGCCAACGCATCTTGAAACCACTGGCTTTCGCCTGAAAGCACAGTCACAGTTTTTTGGTTGATTTCAGCAAGTTTTGACTGCGCAAATGCGACGTCTGCCGCGAGGCCAAGAACCGGAAAAACACACAAAAACAAGCTACGCGGCAAAGCCATAGATACATTCCACAAGATGAGCCGTCCCGTGGCAGATAAGTAACACTGATAAAAATTCATCGGGCCGCAATGTGGCTATGAAGGGGCGAGAATTGGGTATCTTGCAGGCGTTGCGAAAAGTGTTGTGCATATGTTAGCTACTTCAACGAGGTAATCCATGCGCGACATCATTGAACACGCCAAAAACATCGTGCGAGACAAAGGTTTGCGCATCGTCTTGCCCGAAGGGGATGACCCGCGCATTCAAGCTGCGGCGCAAATATTGAGAGCAGAAAAACTTGCAGTGCCAATCGTGTTTGGAACAGAATTGCCGATAGCTGGTGCTCGTGATGTCGCACTTGTGTTGTCACGCCGTGAAAAAATGAATGCGGCAATGGCACAACGACTGTTGAAAAAACCATTGTACCGCGCTGGTGCCATGGTGGCTACGGGTGAAGCAGATGTGATGTTGGCAGGTGCTGCCAACCCAACATCACGCGTGATTGAGGCCGCCATGATGACAATTGGCTTGGCTCAGAACATCAGAACACCATCAAGTTTTTTCCTGATGCAATGGCCAGACAAGCAATTGGTGTTTGCAGATTGCGCTGTAAATATACAACCCAACGCCCAACAACTGGCAGATATCGCGATAGCGTCGGCAATCAGCGCAGCGCGTATTTTGGATGATGAGCCACGAATTGCATTGTTGTCGTTTTCAACAAAAGGTAGCGGTGAACACGTTGATGTTTCAAAAGTTTCCGATGCTCTCAAAATTGTTCAGGCAAAAGCTCCACACATCAAAATTGACGGAGAGTTGCAAGGCGATGCCGCGTTGTCGCTATCCGTTGCCCAGCGAAAAATTAAGCAGCATAGTGAAGTTGCAGGGCGCGCCAACGTTTTGATTTTCCCGGATTTGGATGCTGGCAATATTGCCTATAAACTGGCGCAATACCTAGGTGGCGCGCAAGCCATTGGCCCTGTGTTGCAAGGTTTTGCTGCGCCAGTTTCAGACTTGTCACGCGGTGCGACAGTTGACGATATTGTGGATACAGCGGCACTTTTATTGTTCATGTCACAAAAGTGAATTCACATGCTTCGCAATGGTGCGCTCTTCATTGGCCGCAACCACATGAACGCATTCGCGGGTGATGTTGAGAAACGACAAGTGGGCCATAATTTTTTCACGCACGACACGCGCATTTTCGCCAACGCCTCCCGTGAATACAATTGCATCCACACCACCCATGGCAGGAACCAGCGAAGCCGCATGTCGTGCTGCTGAATAGCAATAATAGTCTACAGCTTCTCTTGCTTCTGTTTTGTCGCTTGCCAGCAAAACCCGCATATCAGGGCTGATGCCGGATAGACCGAGCAAGCCGCTCTGCCGATAGAGCAAGTCTTCCAACTGATCGAGTGTCAATTTCTCATCGCGCAACAGGGCAACGAGCACACCAGGGTCAATGGACCCCGTACGCGTGCCCATCACCAAACCGTCTGCCGTTGAAAATCCCATGGTTGTGGCAACACTTTCGCCGTTGTGAATAGCGCACATGGAAGCACCTGATCCTAAATGTGCAGCAATAAGTTTTGAGGGCAGGGTCGTGTGGCGCAATTCGTCCACCACATGCTCATAATTCAAACCATGAAAGCCATAACGCCGATAACCTTTATCGAAATACTTGCGTGGCAAGGGCAGCCGGGTTGACAGTTCAGTTTGCGTGGAATGAAACGCCGTATCAAAACATGCAACATGCGGAAGGTGCGGGCGAAGCTGTCGTGTGATGCGCAAAACGGAAAGACCGAAAGGCAAATGCAGCGGGGCCAACGAACGCAATTTTTCCAATTCTACGAGCGTTGGTTCATCGACTTTAATTGGTCGCACATAACGCGTGCCGCCATGCACAATGCGGTGTCCAAATCCAGCCAGTGCGGTTGGGTTTAATCCGTGGTCGTCAAGCCACTGCAACAACAGAGCCAAGCCATCAGCAAAACCCGTGTCGCGCGGCAGTGTTTCGCTTTTCCCTAACGCTACAAGTGCTGGAGAGGTGCCAATGCCGCTGATTTGGCCGCGAATGATTTCTTCAAGTGAAATGGAATTGAAGGCCGCAAATTTGAGCGATGATGAACCCGCATTCAGAACCAGAATATGTTTTGTCATCGCGCCTATTTAAGTTCAATTTCAATAAAAGCATAGTCAGTGTCGTTGGCGTTGATCACATCATGTTCAACGCCCTCATTGCGATAATAGGGCACGCCCTTTTTCATGTCCGCAAAGCTGGTTCCGACCTTGGTTTCCAACTTTAATTTGCCGTCCATCAGCGGCACAACGACATAATCATGGCCGTGGCGGTGCCAGCCCGTGTTGTCGCCGGGGGCAAACCGATATTCCCAAACCGTCACGCGGTCATTGTCGACGTGTTTGATTGCTTTGGCGCTTCCAGACATTCCAGCCTCCTGCTTGACGTGACGCCCTCAAATGCGCATCTAGAGGGCTTGCACAGGAGCCAAGCATGACATTTTCAGCCGTAAACGCCAGACGCCAATCCGTTGGTGTTCGTGTGGCCAACCTGAAAGTGGGCGGCGGTGCGCCGGTTGCCGTGCAATCTATGACCAATACGGATACCGCCGACATTGATGGAACGGTCCGTCAAGTGGCGGAACTGGCCAAGACGGGCTCTGAATTGGTGCGTGTAACGGTGGATAAAGAATCGGCCGCCGCAGCCATTCCCGCCATCAAGGAAAAACTGTTGGCTATGAATGTGACAGCGCCCCTGGTGGGAGACTTTCATTACAACGGCCATGTGCTGCTGCAGCAATATCCCGACTGTGCAAAAGCCTTGGACAAGTATCGTATCAACCCCGGCAACGTGGGCTTCGGCCAGAAACAAGACCGCAACTATGCCCAAATGATTGAAATCGCCAACACCCACGGCAAGCCCGTGCGCATCGGCGTTAATTGGGGCTCTTTGGATCAAGCCATGTTGACGAAGCTGATGGATGAGAATTCGAAGGCCGCAATTCCATTGCCATCACGCGCCATCATGCATGAAGCTATCGTACAGTCGGCACTGCATTCGGCCGCCCGCGCTGAAGAATTGGGCATGGGCCGCAACAAGATTATTCTGTCTGCGAAGTGTTCCGAGGTGCAAGATCTGATCGCAGTTTATCGCATGTTGGCCGCTCGTAGTGACTATGCCTTGCATCTTGGCCTTACTGAGGCTGGCATGGGATCAAAAGGCATCGTGGCGTCCACAGCAGCACTTTCCGTTTTGTTGCAGGAAGGCATTGGCGATACCATTCGCATTTCCTTGACACCAGAACCCGGCGGTGAGCGCACCACGGAAGTCATCGTCGCGCAAGAAATTCTTCAAACCATGGGCCTACGAGCGTTCGCGCCGATGGTCATTGCATGTCCCGGTTGCGGCCGAACCACATCAACGACATTCCAGGAATTGGCGCAAGATATCCAAATCTATGTGCGGCACCGCATGCCGGAATGGCGGGTGCAATATCCAGGCTTCGAAAACCTGTCATTGGCCGTCATGGGATGCATCGTAAATGGCCCCGGCGAATCCAAACACGCCGACATTGGCATTTCTCTGCCGGGCACAGGCGAATTGCCAACCGCCCCAGTTTACGTCGACGGTAAAAAAGTGAAAACCTTGCGTGGCGAAAACCTCGCGGGGCAATTCCAAGGCATTGTTGAAGACTACGTCAAAACCCGGTGGGGCAATGCCGGATAAGCAACCGCCGCAAACCGTATCAGCATTTCTTAAACAACGCCCAACAGCACTTGCGCAAGGGCGATATTATTCTTTCGCGCAGCCCCACGTTTACAAGTTGGCTCATCCGCAAAGCCACAGGCTCTTCCTTCAGCCACGCGGCATTTGTGTTTTTGGTGAGTGATCCTGCGGAAGGTTACAACAATACATTTCTGCTGGAGAGCACGGGCAAAGGCGTGGGCCTTGCCAATTTCCGCCATTACATTAGAGGGCGCAACCCACGTGCTGAAGTCGCTATTCTCCGCTTCAAGGATGAAACACTTGGCGTAAAATTTTTCAACCGCGTGCGCGGCCTGATGCTGGACCACGTGCAAGCTGACTATGATTACGGAGTCATCGTGCGCCTGTCATTGTCGCTCATGTTTGGTGCGCGGTTGGGCTACGCAAAAATCAGCAAAGGCCCCCATGAGGCCATGCAATCCGCCGTCGAACGCACGCGCCGGCGCATTCTGAAATGGTTGCCGCCGCAATTCATCTGCTCCGGCTTCATTCAATATGGCTTGGTGAAAGCCGCCGTGCAGGAAGACTTGGACCCCGCCAACGTCATATTCCGCGATGGCTTGAGTGCCGGCAGTGGTGACGATCTCTTGGCTGTCACACCAGACGATGTTGCAACATCTGAAAAATTACGCTGGTTGTTCGTGGCAAGGCGCGGCTGGGTGTACCAAGCAAATAACCGAGAAGAGGCCTTAAAGATTATTTCCGGCGCGCGATAACAAACCGCGCCGTTGCCTCAAGCATCGCCGCCTTTTTGCCATAGGGTGCCAGTGCTAAACATGCTTGATCAATCAATCGCTGGGCTTCAACTTTCGCGCCATCAAGGCCCAACAAATCAACGAAGGTTGCTTTGCCTTTACCGTTGTCTTTTTGCGTGGCTTTTCCCAAAGCTTCAGAAGACGATTCAACATCCAGAATGTCATCAGCAATCTGAAACGCCAAACCAATATGATCAGCATACTGACGAAGTGGCATGGAGTTTTCCTGCGCCAGTATGGCACCCGCCTCACACGCAAATCGGAATAGCGCACCTGTCTTGGCTGACTGCATCTTTGCAATGGCCGCATAGTTTGTAAAGCCGAGCGTCTCCGCTTCAATGTCGAGCATCTGCCCGCCCACCATGCCGGACTCACCAGCAGCCTTTGCGAGGGCTGAAACCAATTGAATGCGAACGGCGGAAGAGGGGTGTGTTGCTTCGTCCGCCAACTCTTCAAAGGCCCAAGTCAACAATCCATCACCAGATAGAATTGCCGTAGCTTCATCAAACTTTCGATGCACCGTCGGTTGGCCCCTGCGCAAATCATCGTTGTCCATTGCTGGCAAATCGTCATGCACGAGTGAATAACAATGCAAGGCTTCCAGCGCTGCCCCCACGCGCATCGATTGTAAGTGCGGAATGTCGAACAGGTTCGCCGCTTCAACCACCAGAAACGGGCGCAGCCGTTTGCCTTGCCCCAAAACTGAATAGCGCATGGCCTCGCGCAGTCGATCGCCGGGCAACACAGGCAAAAGCCTATCCAAAAGCTGATCAACCGCTTCGGCAGCTTGTTTCAGGCGAACGTCAAATTCTTGCGGCGAAACGCTATTCAATGGCATATACCCCAAATCGAAAGCACACCCTTAGCCCAAGAATCCCTTAAACGACAACCAATGGCCTTGAACCTAAAATCCCGCTGGAAGGCATTGGGCGTGTGGCCACGGCGGGGCTTGAAGCTTTTGTTTATCCTCATCGCGGCCCCTTTTGTGCTGACATTGATTTACGCGTTTCTGCCGCCGCCCGTTTCAAACCTCATGCTGCTGCGCGCCGTACAGGGCAATGGCATTACGAAGGATTGGGTAGGCATCGATAAAATGTCGCCTTATCTTGCGGCTTCTGTGTTGTCCTCAGAAGACGCCCGTTTTTGTAGCCACTGGGGCGTGGATTGGACAGAAATGCAAGGTGTCATCGACGATGTGTTTGATGATGATGAAGGCCCGATTCGTGGTGCATCAACAATTTCTATGCAAACCGCCAAGAACCTCTTTTTATGGGATGGTCGCTCATTTGTGCGCAAAGTCCTCGAACTTCCTGTTGCCCTTTGGATGGATAATATTTGGACCAAACGCCGCATGATGGAGGTTTACCTCAACATCGTGGAATGGGCACCGGGCGTTTATGGTGCTGAGGCAGCTTCCCAACACCATTTCAAAAAGTCTGCCGCCAAGCTTTCTCGCCGCGAGGCTGCGTTGTTGGCAGCTGTTCTGCCAAACCCCATCAAACGCAAAGCTGGAAAGCCTTCAAAAGGTGTGCGTCGCATTGCCGATCGTATCCAAATCCGCGCCCGCATTATGGGCCCTTATCTGACTTGTCTTAAGCTAAAGCCTTCGCTATAAGCCGCCCAACGTTTATCGGTGGATTCTGCCGTTATAATATCATTCAATGTTTTCAGAGGTTTAAAATGGCTGTTCCACGCAAGAAAATGACCAGAAGCCGCATCGGCATGCGCCGCTCGGGCCAAAAAATGCAAACCGTTACTTGGATTGAAGATAAATCTTCAGGCGAATTGCGCCGTCCACACCACGTAGACCTGAAAACCGGCATGTATAAAGGCCGCCAGGTTATGTCTGTTAAGGCTGACGCTTAATTTTCGCGTAAGCATAACCCCAATCAAATCTCCAAAAGGCCGCCCTGCAAAGGCGGCCTTTGGTTTTTCTGAACCCTTGGGTGGTACGCAGTTGGTCAATCATCATGACCGAACGTTGCCCCAACACTTTCAACCACCCCGATTGGATATGTGCCATTGCGGCACACATTCCAGGCTCAATGTCCGTAAAAGTGCCGCCCAGTGGCATTGCGCGTCTCACATCAACCGTTGTGCGCCACGCATTGCCGCTGCCCCATGCGCAAACCTGGGTCACACCACTCAGCAATACAGGTTTACCCGCCGCCGCCTTTGAACCCACGTCAGCCGATGCAAGCGCACTGCTTGATGCGACAGAATCACCCGTGCTCTTCCGCAACCTGCCGCTGGACCACCCCACGACGCACGCCATGCTGGATGCCGCAGCCCATGTGAAAGTCGTCAATCAGTGGCAACGCGCTGTGTTGAACCTCAGCGGCAGTTACGAAAACTGGCTGCAAACCAACTTCGATCAAAAACGCCGTAAGGAACTAAAACGTCTGCGGGCAAGGCTGTCAGAGCAGGGCAAGCTCGAATCGATGTCGCTGAAGCCGGGTGAAGATATTCAGCCCTTTATCGCTGCGTTGTTGAAACTAGAATCCGAAAGCTGGAAAGGTCAGCGCGGAACAGCGATGGCAAATTCGGTCAATGTCCAAAAAGCGCTGGAAGCAGGCCTTGCAACGATGCACGCGGCCAATCGAATCAAGTTTTGGCAGATTAATTTTAACGGTGAGCCCATCGCTGCATTGTTTGCATTGGTTGACGATGGTGAAGTCACCCTCGGGAAAATCGCGTCATCGGCCGAATATGCAAAATCTTCGCCGGGCGTGTTGATCATCCTCGATGCAACAGCTGAACTGCTGGATGATGGCCGCTATGTGCGGGCCGATAGCAACGCCATGCCCAACCACCCCATGATCGACCGTATTTGGCGCGATCGACTGGACTGCATGGACGTGTTGCTGGCCGGCCCTTCCACGCCAACACCCGTGTTTCAAGTGGTGGCATTTTATATTGGCACGAAATCTGCACTGAAAACCCTGATCAAACGCTTGTTGGCAAAAACCTTAGGACGCAAAACATCATGAGCATCATCACTCTCGATCCCGTCATTGCAAAAGCAAAGTTCCTCAAGGAAGCATTCACGTTACAACACCATTTGGTGGGCAATCCGCTTTTCACCCTGCCGCGCCTCGTTGCCTTGGCTAACACGATGCCGCGTGATCATATCGAATATAACTCAGGCAAAGTGGCCGTTGGCGTAAAGCCTGAAGACGTACCCCGCATTGACATGGCACCTGAACAAGTCATCAAATCCATTGAAACTGCAAGCGCGTGGATGGTTATCAAGCGGGTTGAAAAAGACCCTGAGTACAAAGCGGTACTGGAAGCCTTCGTGCGCGAGGCCAATGTAGCGGCGGGCCGTTCAGCCAATGATTACAGCGACATCGAAGGTTTCATTTTTGTATCTTCCGCAAAAGCCACAACACCGTTCCACATGGATGCTGAAGAGAATATTCTGATTCAGCTGCATGGCGACAAGTTTGTGCGCACCTTCCAAAATGATGATCGCAAGCTTATCAGCGAAGAGGCGATGGAAATCTCACCTTCCAAGCATCGCAATCAACATTATGAAGACTGGTACGAAAACCGCGCCACTTTGCACACTTTGAAACCCGGCGATGCGGTGCACATGCCCTATATGATTCCCCATTGGGTATCGACAGGCGACAGCTACTCCATTTCCATGGCCATGACCTGGAAGACACCGGAAGTGAAGCGCTTGAATAAAATTCGTCTGATGAATGGCACGCTGCGCCACATGGGCTTCCCCCAAAAACCACCCGGCGTGTCGCCCCTGCGCGATGCCGCCAAAGTCATCGCCCACGACGCTTCGCGCTTGGTGTTGGATCCCATCCGCAAATCCGAAGGCGCCCGGCGCATGCTGCGCGGCCTGATCTACGGCAAAAAAGCAAACTACTATCTCGAGAAAAAAGCCGGCATGTAAACGGCTTCTCCTCTCCCCGTCATTTCACCCCTCCCTAAAAGGGAGGGGGCAGGGGTGGGTGGAAGCCACACATACCGCGAATCCCTCGAGTCATCGCACAGCCTGCCGGGGTAATTTGGGCGCCGCATTATCTCCCCGCAACCCCCAAAATTCCCCGCTAAATCAGGTCTTGCATTTGTCGCATTTTGCGCCCATATGCCTCAAATCGAATTTCGGCTGACTGGCTTGTCACAGCGCTTTCTAAAACTGAGTGCAATAGACCTTTCCCTTACTTCCAAAATATCGATTGGCCGTTCCACATGTTGTGGAGGCGGCTGAAATGTCTATGCACTGATTAAAGGATTACGAATATGGCAACAGGTACAGTCAAGTGGTTCAACAGCCAAAAGGGCTTCGGTTTCATTCAGCCAGAAGCTGGTGGCCCAGATGTGTTCGTTCACATCTCAGCCGTTGAACGCGCTGGCATGCGTGGCCTCAACGAAGGTCAAAAGGTCAGCTACGAGCTGGTCGCAGACCGTCGCACGGGTAAGTCTTCAGCCGACAAGCTGGAAGCACTCTAAGACAAATACCGTTTTAAGTTCAGCCAACCACGGATGTACTGGTGGCTGAACAAAAACGGCAGGTGAAGTGCCGGAAGCATGCTCCGGCACGAACTCTTTTTTTTATTTCTGATTCTATTTCGAAAGGCCAAAATGCGCATTCTCGTCCGTGATAACAATGTGGAGCAAGCGCTCCGTTTCATGAAGAAGAAGATGCAGCGTGAAGGTCTGTTTCGTGAATTGCGTATGAAAGAGGCTTTTGAAAAGCCATCTGAAAAGCGCGTTCGTGAAGAAGCAGAAGCCGTTCGCCGCGCTCGCAAAGCGCAACGCAAGAAGTTGCAGCGCGAAGGTTTGCTTCCAATGCCAAAGTTGAAGCCGCGCCCAGAGCGCAAAGGCGGCAGCCCATTCCCATCAACCTCGCGTGATGGTGCAGCTCCAGCAGCTGCAGGTGCTGCGCCCCGCTACTAAATTCCGCATCATAGATGCAAAGAAAAACCCCGGTTCATCACCGGGGTTTTTTGTTCTTAAGATTTACCCGACGAGACTTTCCGCGGGCACAAAGTCATAACCCAAATCGTCTGCCACAGCCTTATAAGTGACCTTACCATTCGCCACGTTCAAACCATTGCGTAAGTGCATGTTGTCCGAAAGTGCCTTCTTCCAACCCTTGTCCATGATCGCCAAACCAAAGGGCAGGGTGGCGTTGTTCAACGCGTAAGTGGAGGTACGCGCCACACCGCCCGGCATGTTCGCAACACAATAATGAATGACACCATCAACAACATAAGTAGGGTCTGCATGTGTTGTGGCTTTCGACGTTTCAGCACAACCGCCCTGATCAATCGCCACGTCAACCAATACCGAGCCCGGCTGCCAATCTTTCAACATGGCTTTTGTGATTAACTTCGGTGCCGCAGCTCCGGGAATCAGCACGCCGCCAATTACCAAGTCTGCACTCGCACATTCCTCTTCCACAGCAGCTTGCGTGGAATAAATTGTTTTCAGCTGCGTGCCAAATCTCGCCACCAGCTCTTCCATGCGGTCAGTTGATTTTTCAATGATCGTCACATCGGCCCCAAGGCCTAAAGCCATGGCTGCAGCATTTGTACCCACAACACCACCGCCTAAGATGACAACTTTCGCAGGCGCAACTCCGGGAACACCACCCAACAAAACACCGCGCCCACCCTGCGCTTTTTCCAGACAATGTGCGCCCGATTGTACAGACATGCGGCCCGCAACTTGCGACATCGGTGCAAGCAAGGGCAAGCCACCTCTCGCACTGGTCACCGTTTCGTAGGCGATGCAAATGGCACCAGATGCCACCAAGTCCTTGGTTTGTGCAGCGTCAGGTGCAAGGTGTAAATAGGTGTAAAGAATTTGGCCTTCGCGCAACATTTTGCGCTCAGCTGCTTGTGGCTCTTTCACTTTAACAATCATTTCGGATGTGGCAAAAATCTCTTCGGCAGTCCCAATGATTGTTGCGCCAGCCTTCACATAGTCTTCATCCGAAGAGCCAATGCCTTGGCCTGCATTTGCCTGCACCATCACTGTATGGCCATGGCGCACAGCTTCGTTGACCGAAGTTGGCGTCATGCCAACACGATATTCATGGTTCTTGATTTCCTTGGGGACCCCAACTCGCATAGCCGTTTCCTTTGCGTTTCGTTGCGACCACCATATGTTCATTTGCCTGAAAAGAAATTTCGCAATTCAGTATAGGAGGAGGCAATAATTGAAGGTTATTGCAATTTATGTTACCTATTTGAAATGAAATTCGAAGAACTGGACAGATCAGACAAAATTATCCTTTCGCTTCTGCAACGCCAAGGCAACATGGCGCTTGCTGAACTTGCCGAAAAAGCGGGGCTTTCGGCTTCGTCATGCCATCGTCGCGTAAAGCTTTTGGAGCAGCACAACATTATTAAGGGATACAGCGCTGGACTGGACCGCAAGGCACTTGGCTTCACCAATGAATTCTTTGTCGAAGTTTCATTGGCTGCGCAAACAGAGGAAGCGTTTGAGAAATTCGAAAAGCAGGTGCAGCGGGTCCCCGAAATTCTGGAATGCCATTTAATGAGCGGTCAGTTTGACTATCTCCTCCGCGTGATCGCTAAAGATGCCGAAGATTACGAGCGCATCCACCGAACCAAACTGGCAAGACTGCCCGGCATACAGCGCATTCAGTCATCGCTGGCCTTGCGCACCGTGAAAGATTGGGGCGGTTACCCTGTGCTTTGACGGGTGTCCCGCCATGCCATCAACAAACCTGCGGCCACCACAATGGCCATGCCCTGCCACGTAATGGCGTCTGGAAAATCTCCAAACAACACAGCGCCATACAAAACCGCCCAAATCATCGCCGTATATTCAAAGGGAGCGACAAAACTGGATGAAGCATTCTTATATGCCGCAGTGAATAATACAGACGCAACGGCAGCCAAAATTCCCATGGACGAGAGCCACATCAAATCAGTCAAGTTTGGCCAAACCGCCGGACGAGATAGAAACTCCAAGCTCTTGTGGCCACTCAGTTGGATGCCTCCAATATGGAACACAAAATACATGAGGATCGCGACCGCAAGATAAACCCCGTTTTGCACATTGGCCAAAACAAGAGGTGGAATCGATTGCGAATAGTGCCGGCCCATCATCTGCCCTACCGCGTAACCAAATGCGGAATAGAGAGCGAACATGCTCGCAGGTTCAAAATCTCTGGCACCGGGCTGCACCATGATGATGACACCAATGAAAGCTGCGGAAATCGCAAGCCAGCGATATAACGGCACGTGCTCACCTAAAAAGGGACCAGCCAGCATCGCTACAAAAAACGGCATGGTGAAGTAAATCGAAACACCATTGGCAATTGGCATCGCCGCAATTGCAAGGATAAAGGCAATATAGGCTGAACATAAAACGAGGCCTCGCAAAATCAGCGGCCACATTTTGCAAGTGATCAACACTGACAGGCCATCGGTCATTGCCAACCAAACCGCCAAAATAGGAAGCCCCACTAAACCACGTATGGCTATCACTTCATAGGCTGGAAAACTTCCCGCGACATGTTTTACGATTGCGTCTTGCGCTGAAGCGATGCCCACGGCGGCGATGACGAAGCATGCAGCGCGCAAACGAAACTCGCGCGAGGCATTCATTTCAAATCACGAATGGTGTCTGACAACAGCTTGATGCCGGGTTCAATTTTCGCTTCGTCAATCGATGAAAATGCCAAGCGGAAATGATTTTTCGGTCTGCTTTCGCTGGCAAACGCTATACGCATCGGTTCAATGAAAATACCCCGTGCCAAGGCAGCTTCTGCCAGCTTTTCGGCATCCAGTTTTGCCGGACCCTTCACCCAATAGGCCGTGCCGCCAAAAGACGGACTGCGAGATGCTTTGGGAATGTGGTCGTTCAACGCCTGTGCCATAACTTCCCACCGCGAACGATAGGCCTTGTGCAGTCGACGAATTAATGTGTCGTGATGCCCTAACGATAAGAACAATGCAGCTGCGCGCTGGTTGTTGTTGGGGGGGTGCCGCAACATCAAGCGCCGCATCGCCCTCGCTTCCGCAATCAGGGTTTTCGGCCCCACCATAAATCCGAGACGCAGACCCGGGAACAAAGTCTTTGACAAAGAGCCCACGTAAATCACCCGTCCATCATCATCCAATGACTTCAAGGCAGGGCAGGGTTCGTTGACGTAGTTGGTTTCAAATTCATAGTCATCTTCGATGATGATGAAGTTCTTTTCCCGCGCCTTTTTCAACAGTGCCATCCGCCGTTCAAGCGGCATGGTTACCGTTGTCGGATATTGATGACTTGGTGTAGCAAACACGATGTCTGCCGAGTCTAATGCAGGAGCAATCGTCAATCCGAATTCATCTACGGGTACTGCCGAAACTTTCCCGGCATGCAATTCAAATGCGTTGCGCACATCGGGGTAGCCCGGATCTTCCATCACCACATGTGAGGTTTTATCCACAAGCAAAGTGGTCAACAAATAAAGCGCGTTTTGAGCGCCAAGCGTGATCAAAATTTCGTCGTCAGACGCCATGATGCCGCGACGTGGCAGAATTCGACGACGAATTTGTTCGACGAGCAATGGATCGTCTACAGACCAGGCATCATTCGTCCAAGAGCCTAGCCACTTTTTGCCGAGGGCCTGCCGCGTGCATTCACGCCATTCAGCCAGAGGAAACAATGTGTGGTCAACCTGCCCATAAATGAAGGGGTAGGGATATTTCTGCCAATCATGTGGCTTTGAGGGGAAAATACTGGCTGATGGTTTGATTTTCAATCGAGACTGCCAGTTGGTTTCCGCTTCTGGATTAGCCTTGGGCGAAATTTTCCGGGGCGTGGGAACTGCTTCAGTAATTGCCTTATCTGACACAAAATAGCCCGAGCGTTCTCGCGCCACGAGATAGCCATCGTCCATCAAACCTTGATAAGCGAGAACAACTGTATTGCGTGAAACGCCTAATGATTTGGCCATTTTGCGCGTTGAGGGGATGGGTTCTTCCTGATCGAGGTTGCGGTCCAAAATCGCTGAAACCAAGGCCTCGCGAATTTGAGTTTGTAGACTTGCATATTCGCCACGACGAAGATGAATCAACCAGTCACGCACAGTTTTGGCCCTATAGTTCTTTCGAAGGTGAGTTATCTGGTCCTATCATAGGGCCAATGGGCTGGCTAGTATCGCTTGAAAGCGACGCTATGATTGGATTCGCATGTCACAACCCTCGATCAATCTTTCACCTAAAACCTGGGACGAGATCAAGACTACCACATGTTATATGTGCGCGTGCCGTTGCGGCATAAAGGTTTACCTCAAAGACGGTACGGTTAAATACATCGAAGGCAACCGCGACCACCCCGTGAACAAGGGCGTTATTTGCGGCAAAGGTGCGGCTGGCATCATGCAGCACACCTCACCTGCGCGGTTGTCGAAACCGCTACTGCGCGTGGGAGAGCGTGGGGCAGGAGAATTTAAGGAAATTGAGTGGGACGAAGCGCTGGGCATTGCCACATCGTGGTTGAAGGATGTGCGTGCTACTGACCCAAAAAAACTCGCCTTTTTTACGGGGCGCGATCAATCTCAAGGGCTGACGGGTTGGTGGGCATCACAATTCGGCACACCGAATTATGCGGCCCATGGTGGCTTTTGTTCTGTGAATATGGCGGCAGCGGGACTCTACACTTATGGGGGTTCCTTCTGGGAATTCGGCGAACCGGATTGGAAGCACACCAAATATTTTCTTTTGTTCGGTGTGGCGGAAGATCACGCTTCGAACCCTATCAAAACAGGACTGGGGAAACTAAAGGGTCGGGGTGCCAAGATTGTTTCAATCAACCCTGTGAAATCAGGATATTCTGCGATTGCGGACGAATGGGTCGGCATTCGTCCTGGAACAGATGGCCTGTTTGCTGGCGCATTGATTCACGTATTGCTTGAGAACCAAAAAATCGATGGCGAGTATCTGACGCGATATACCAACGCCCCATGGTTGGTCGTTGAAAATTCTGGTGGTTCAGATCATGGCTTGTTGGTGCGAAATAGCGCTGGCACGCCGTTAGTGTGGGACCCCCAAACCCAATCAACAAAGGTCGCAATGACCTATGGCCTGAACCCACCTTTGATGGGGCGTTTTAAGCTGCCGGATGGACGAAGTGTTGCGACATCTTTTACGCTGATTGCTGAAAGATATTTGCAGCCGGAATATGCGCCTGAATCTGTCGAAAGCCGATGCGGAGTAAAGGCGGAGACAATTCGCCGTATCGCAGCCGAACTAGCGCATACCGCTTTCGAACAGGAGATCGAGCTCGATATTCCATGGACGGACTATTTGGGTCGCCAGCATGCCAAAACTAAAGGCAGGCCCATTGCCATGCATGCGATGCGGGGCATTTCTGCACATTCAAATGGTTTCCAAACCTGTCGCATGATCCATTTACTGCAGATCATGTTGGGTACCATCGATGTGCCCGGCGGCACCCGCTATAAACCGCCATTCCCCAAGGCTATTCCTCCACATGTTAAGCCCGCCGGAAAGCCCGGCCAAGTGCAACCCAACAAACCTTTGCCTGGACCTCCCTTAGGTTTTGTCACCGCGCCGGAAGATTTACTGATCGACGACAACGGCACACCACAGCGCATCGATAAAGCCTATTCTTGGGATGCGCCATTGTCGGCACATGGCATGATGCACATGGTCATCAACAATGCTGCAAAGGGCGACCCTTATCACATCGACGTGCTTTTTATGTACATGGCCAACATGAGTTGGAACAGCGCCATGAACGTGCCAGATACGATTGCTGCACTCAAAGCCAAAAAGCCCGACGGCACTTACGTCATTCCCAAAATAATCTACTCCGATGCCTATGCTTCAGAGACGGTTTATTTCGCAGACCTCATTTTACCGGACACTACCTATTTGGAGCGATGGGACTGCATATCCATGTTGGATCGCCCCATTTCTGAAGCCGATGGTCCGGCGGATTCCATTCGTCAACCTGTTGTGGAACCCGACCGTGACGTCAGGCCATTCCAATCCGTGCTGCTCGATCTGGGCCACCGCATTGGCCTTGGCGGCATGACGGCGGCAGACGGCGGCCCACGTTATCCGGGGGGCTATCAAGACTACATTGTCAATCACGAGCGTGCACCGGGCCTCGGCCCTCTGGCAGGCTTTCGTGGTGCTAACGGCACGATGGCAGGGCGTGGTCCTGTTAATCCGAACCAACTACAAAAATATGTCGACAATGGTTGTCACTGGTATCAGGAATTGCCAGACCGTATGAAATATTATCGGCACGTCAATATGGACTATCTCGATTGGGCCACGTTTTTTGGTTTCATGGGAAAGCCTGAACCCATCATCCACCAACTTTACTCCGAGACGCTGCAAAAGTTTCGCCTTGCCGCCCAAGGTCATGGCAAAGTGCAACCACCGGACCAACATCGCAAACGCATAGACACCTACTTTGACCCGATACCGTTTTGGTATGAGCCTTTCGAAGAATCGATGACGAGTAGCAACGATTTTCCGATGCACGCCATAACCCAACGCCCCATGGCGATGTATCATTCATGGGGATCGCAGAACACGTGGCTCCGGCAAATCCTGGGCCGCAATTGGCTCTATATGCATAAAAAAAGAGCCGGTGATTTGGGCATCGCGGATGGTGATTGGGTAAATGTCACATCGCATCACGGGCAAATAAAAGCGCAAGCCAAACTGATGGATGGTCAAAATGAAGACACTGTTTGGACTTGGAATGCCATTGGAAAACGTAAAGGTGCCTGGGCCTTGGACAATGATGCTCCGGAAGGCAAAAAAGGCTTCCTGCTCAATCACTTGATTTCAGATCTTCTTCCAGAGCGCGAAGGTGGTTATCGATTCTCCAATTCTGATCCCGTAACAGGGCAGGCGGCTTGGTATGATTTGAAAGTGCGGGTGGAAAAAGCTATGGACCAAAGCGAAGTATCACTTCCGCAGTTTGCGAACCTGCAAGGCGTGGGAGAAAATAAGTGACAACACTCCCAACACAAACAGCGAAGAAACTTGGTCTCGTCATCGACCTTGATACCTGCGTAGGTTGCCAAGCCTGCGCCACCTCTTGCAAAGAGTGGAACGCTCAAGGTTATTCAGCCCCTCTGACAGACAACAAGCCACGCTCCGCTGAACCCATGGGCGTGTGGCTGAACCGCGTGCACGGCTACGAGATACGGGAGCAAGGCCGCGACGACACCCGCATAGTCCACATGCCGCGCTCTTGTCTGCATTGCGAAGATGCCGCGTGTGTCACCGTCTGCCCGACAGGTGCAAGCTATAAGCGCAAAGAGGACGGAATCGTTCTCGTCAATCCTGAGACCTGCATCGGCTGTAAGCTTTGCTCGTGGGCCTGCCCCTATGGTGCGCGAGAATATGATTACACGGACGGCGTGATGAAAAAATGCACGCTCTGTGTGGATCGTATTTACAACGAAAACTTAGATGAGGTGGACCGGGTGCCCGCGTGTGTCAAAGCCTGCCCAACAGGAGCCCGTCATTTTGGCGATTTGGGGGATGATTCTTCGGCTGTTTCAAAACTAGTGAAAGACCGCGGCGGGTATGATCTCTTTACAGAAATGGGCTATAAACCCACCAACAAATATCTACCACCCCGTGCCCGGCGTGATGCCGTTACTTTTGCGGAAGCGATGCCGAAGAGTACAGGTTCAGCGATGGATAGACTTTTTGCATGGGCAGACAAATTGTTGACAGCGTCTTCAACGACCACCACTGCTTCCCAGCAAGATAATTCTTCAAAGCTGGAGGGATGAAGTGAATCCCGCCTATTCAGTTATCATTTTCACAACGGCAAGCGGCGCTGGCTATGGCTTGCTGGCGCTGTTGGGCTTGGTTGCTTTCAACCATGGCCAATCTTCGCCCCCATACTTTGCATTGACAGCGCTGCTTATCGCGCTGGCGCTGATTACGATTGGCTTGCTGTCCTCCATGCTTCACCTCGGTCACCCGGAGCGCGCTTGGCGAGCCCTATCACAATGGCGCTCATCGTGGTTGAGCAGGGAAGGCGTATTGGCGGTAATCACCTATCCCGTAGCGTTGCTCTTTGGGGCAATGTGGGCAGGAATTGTTGACAGCGCTTCACTCACCAAGCTTTTTGGATTGCTCGTGGCAATGATGTGCGGGGCAACGATTTATTGCACGGCCATGATTTATCGTTCCCTACGCACCATTCGGCAATGGAACCACAAACTCGTTGTTCCCATTTATTTAGCCTTCGCATTGGCGACAGGTGCAACGTTGCTGCCTGCTATTGCAATTTGGTTTGATCGCTTTCAGATTTTTCAGTCCATACTGGCCATCGCGTCACTTATGGCGACCATTTTGCTGAAATATCTATACTGGCGTTCCATCGATGCCATTCCACGTACCCACACTACCGGAGAGGCCACGGGGTTGGGCGAAAATGTGCGCATGTGGGAATTGCCCCACACCAACCAAAATTTCATCCAAAAGGAAATGGGATTTGTCGTTGCGCGCAAGCATGCAATCACCCTGCGAATGCTGACTTTGGTTTTGCTTGGCCTCGCAACAACATTGATGGTGTTGACATTATTCATAAGCGGCTGGTTCACGCCAATTGCTTTCGGACTGACCTTTGGCGCTACTCTGACCGAACGCTGGCTTTTCTTTGCGGAAGCGGAGCATGTTGTCAGTCTTTTTTACGGTCGATCAGCGGTGTAATAAATCCTTGGCACAGCCGCCAGAAAACTATATAAAGAAATCTTTATATTCTTGCACCAAGGATGACCATGACCCGCCAAACATTTCCCGAAGCCCTTTCCAGCCGTCCTTGGATGTTGGCTGACGGCGCGACCGGCACAAACTATTTCATGATGGGGTTGATGTCCGGAGATGCGCCCGAAATGTGGAACTTTGACCATCCGGATCGCGTCCGTTCATTGCATAAGCAATTCATTGAAGCCGGTGCTGATATCATTCTCACCAACACTTTTGGTGGCAATCGTCATCGGTTGAAGTTGCATGATGGTCAAGACAAGGTTCACGCGGTAAACGTTGCCGCAGCCAATAATGCGCGCATCGAAGCGGACGCGTTTACTTCGCGACAAATTTTTGTAGCGGGCTCCATCGGCCCAACGGGGGAAATTTTTATGCCAATTGGCGCTTTCCCTTATGAAGAAGGTGTATCAGCCTTCGCCGAGCAGGCCATGGCCTTAAAGGACGGTGGCGTTGACGTTTTGTGGATTGAAACCATGTCTTCGGAAGACGAATTGAAAGCAGCAGTTGAAGGTGCTTCTCAGGCCGGCTTGCCAATCGTAACCACCATGAGTTTCGACACCAACGGCCGCACCATGATGGGCATTACGCCATCAGCTTTTGGCGCTTTGGCAAATAATTTATCGGTGCAACCATGTGCAATTGGCGCGAACTGCGGCGTCGGCGCTTCGGAATTGATTGCGACAGTGATGGGCATTACGGCAGCTCGGCCAGATGTTGCTGTTGTTGCGAAGGGTAACTGCGGCATTCCACAATATCACGACGGCCACATCCATTACACTGGCACACCTGAACTGATGGCTGATTATGCCCGTATTGCTTTGGACGCTGGTGCAAAAATCATCGGTGGCTGCTGTGGCACTTCACCGGAACACCTTGCTTCCATGCGCCAAGCCCTCGAAGGCCACACCAAAGGCTCACGGCCAACGATTGAATATGTGGAAGAAAAATTGGGCGCAGTTTCGGAACTTGCCAAGGGCATTGATACCGCTGCTGCCGCTGCCGCACGGCGCGAACGCCGCCGCGGTTGAACTTCATTTTTACGTGATGCTCCGGCTTTAGCCGGAGGCATCATCCCACTTGAACGTGTCGACCAAGACGGGCTTGCCCAGCATGAAGCAGTCCGACACCAATTGGAGCGGCGAAGCATCCACGTCGCTTTTCTTTGCCGTTAATAACTTTGCGAACTTGGCGTAAATATCTTCATATTCATGCAGGGTTGCTTCATTGATGGTTTTGCCGTTGACAACTAATACGGAGCCACCATTTTTGAGATGAAGTTTCATCCCGTCCAACGTGCCAACTTCAATTTCCCAAGTCTGTTCACCTTTTTGTCGCCAGTCAAAAACGGCGGCCAAATCTGCTGTGGCACCATCACCCCGCTTGAATGTGATTGCAGCTGCAATTGGCGTTGCTGAATTTGCTGGCACTTCAATGACAGCGCGATCCACAAAAACCGCTTCGGGCAGGATCTTGGTTACGATTGAAAGAGCGTTGATGCCCGGGTCAAACACACCAAAGCCACCTACCTGCCAAATCCACTCCTGGCCGGGGTGCCAACGATTGACATCTTCTTTCCAAGTCACTTTGAGTTGGTTGACGTGCTTACCCTTAAGCATTTTCTTGGCCGCGTCCACGGAAGCGTTGTAGCGGGAATGCCAAGTTGCGTAGAGAACGCGTTTCTTTTTCTTCGCATAGGCTTCCATCGCCAGTAGTTCACCGACAGTGGGAGTCGGAGGTTTTTCGATCAGTAAATTCCAACCCGCATCCAATGCTTCTTTTGCCATGGCCAATCGCACGGAGGGCGGCGTGCACAACGAAACGGCATCAACTTTGATTTTGCTGGCGCGTAAATCCGCCAGCAACTCGAAACACGGCACGTGGTTGAGTTTGCCATGGCGACTGACCCCCGCCACCAGTTCAAAGTTTTTGTTTTTTTCAATGCAGGGCAAGTGTTGGTCTCGCGCGATTTTGCCAATTCCGACGACTGCGATTTTATATGCCATTTGTGATTTTCCTTTGATGAACAGCTCTTAACCCGCTTTGTTGCTTGTCTCAACCGTCGCTTTCCGGCATGGGGTAGTCGTGTGAAGGGCAGGGTCGTTTCAACTGTCCGGTTATTCTCGTCATACCGAATATGGAGTTCCCACATGAGCGACGCTGGCGATCTTGATCTGAATACCCTCAACGATGAGGAATTGGTCCAACAAGTCCATGACGATCTTTACGATGGTCTGAAGGAAGAAGTTGAGACTGCCGTTCACATTCTACTTGGACGCGGTTGGACACCTTACAAAGTTCTCACCGAAGCGCTGGTCGAAGGGATGCGTATTGTTGGCATCGACTTCCGCGACGGCATTTTGTTTGTACCTGAAGTTCTGCTCGCCGCCAACTCTATGAAGGCAGGTATGTTCATTCTGCGCCCCCTGCTAATTGCAACAGGTGCGCCGCGTTTGGGCAAAATGGTTATCGGTACCGTGAAGGGCGACATTCATGATATCGGCAAAAACCTCGTCGGTATGATGATGGAAGGCGCTGGGTTCGAAGTCATCGATCTTGGTATCAATAATTCAGTCGAAAAATACTTGGGTGCTGTTGAAGAACATCAACCCGACATTTTAGGTATGTCTGCCTTGCTGACGACGACCATGCCCTACATGAAGGTCGTGATCGACACCATGAAAGAAAAAGGTATTCGGGACGACTACGTCGTACTTGTTGGCGGTGCGCCGCTCAATGAAGAGTTTGCCAAAGCCGTTGGTGCAGATGCTTATTGCCGTGATGCGGCCGTGGCCGTTGAAACAGCGAAAGAATTCATGGCGCGTCGCCATAACCAACAACGCGCTGTTTAAGACAATAAAAAAACGCGCCCACCGAAAGGTGAGCGCGTTGCACAGCGTTACCGCTGTGGAATTTATTATGTGCCAGAGCTGATGCTGCCGCCCAACGAAGAGAACTTCGTTTCGATGGCAGAGGTGATCGATGGCATTGCAGTTACCAGGGCAAGGCCCATGGCAGCAGCGATCAGGCCGTATTCAATTGCAGTTGCGCCTGACTCGTCTTTGAAAAACTTCTTCATTTGAAATCCCACTTTCATTTAATCGCTTTGTTCACCTGCGACCTCAGCGTCATGCTTTCGGTCTTGCGAACGTAGAGCCATACTAGCGTTTGGAGTTGAACGTTGACTCACCAGTTTCAGTACATTTTTACGTAGTCAGGGTGCGCTCGTGTTGTTGGCTAATGAAGTGTAAAATCTCCACCGCAATATTCAAAAAACAAAACGCGCCCACCGAAAGGTGGGCGCGTTGCACAGCGTTGCCGCTGTAGAATTTATTATGTGCCAGAGCTGATGCTGCCGCCCAACGAAGAGAACTTCGTTTCGATGGCAGAGGTGATCGATGGCATTGCGGTTACCAGGGCAAGGCCCATAGCAGCGGCGATCAGGCCGTATTCAATTGCGGTTGCGCCTGACTCGTCTTTGAAAAATTTCTTCATGGTAATCTCCAGTTTTGTTAACAGCACCATTCACGTTCGTCGCTGAATTGCATCAGTCACCCAGTGAACTTGACACCACACTAAGCCGAGGTTTTTAACGTCTCCTATAAAGGGACGTTCCAATTTTACCGAATGTCGAGTTTGTGACTTGAATGCAAACATATGGTTGGCAAAGAGTAAATTGACGGCGCAGGCTTGAGGTGCCAAAACGCAAAACGCGCCCACCGTAAGGTGAGCGCGTCGCACAGCGTTACCGCTGTAGAATTTATTATGTACCGGAGCTGATGCTGCCGCCCAACGAGAGAACTTCGTTTCGATAGCGGAAGTGATCGATGGCATAGCGGTAACGAGGGCGAGGCCCATGGCAGCGGCGATCAGGCCATATTCAATTGCGGTTGCGCCCGATTCGTCTTTGAAAAACTTCTTCATGTTAAACTCCAGTTTACTTACAGCACCTGTTCACTTGAGATGGAGGCTTCGTGCCTTTCATCTCGTGAACATGTCGTGAAACTACATGGCACAAATTAATGATGACTGAAGCTAACCCCCATGATTGAATCAACCTCCACAAAATTAGCTTTTCGAATAAAACGTGGTAAATACTTCGATAATGGAAACGCTTGAACTCTTGCCTTCTGATGTTTTTGAAACACAAAACAACAATGCGCGCGTGCTATTGATTGCATGTGGTGCTTTCGCGCGAGAAATTGTCGAGTTGACCGAACGTAACAAGTGGGACGCATTCGACATTCAATGCCTGCCTGCAAAATGGCACAACACACCCCAGTTCATCGTGCCCGCCGTGCGTCAGAAGATTTTTGCAGCAAAGCGGCACTACGACAAGATTTTTGTGCTCTACGGTGATTGTGGAACAGGTGGCCAACTGGATGCTCTGCTGGAAGAGCAGGGCGTTGAGCGCTTGGAAGGCCCCCATTGTTACGCCTTCTATTCAGGAAATTCTGTATTCGCTGAACACGCCGATGACGATATGACTGTGTTTTACCTGACCGATTATATCGCACGCCAATTCGATAAATTAATTTGGGAAGGTTTGGGTCTCGACCGGCACCCCGAATTGCTGCCCGATTATTTCAGGCATTATACAAAGGTTGTTTATCTCGCACAGACTGAGGACGAAACATTGCAGCGCAAGGCCGAGGCGGCAGCCGTTAAGCTTGGGTTGCAATATGAATATCGATTTACGGGATATGGCGAACTCGAAACCGAAATGGCAACTTTGGTTTAGTGCTATTGCGCCCTCTGATATTCCCCATCTAGAATTTCGTAATAGTCACCTTTATCGGCACAAAAGATATGACCTTCAATATTCAGACCGCTGGTGCCATCAATGGCACCTGCTGCGATTGAAGTATAGTTGCGTCCATCGCCCTTCCAGAACAACAGAGAACCACAGTTGTTGCAAAACCCGCGACCAGCAGATTCGCTTGCGCGATACCAAGCCAAAGTCGCGTCCTTTGTGAATTTTAGATCTGAATTTTCACAAGCTGTGAACGCACCAAAATGGCCGGACTGTTTCCGGCATTGCGTGCAATGGCAACCAACAACGGGACGCAGCGGCCCATGAATTTCAAAACTTACGCCACCACACAAACACGATCCGCTTTTCATACCGTAAACTCCTGATGCAAAGCCTTGATGTGTGCTGGCCCAATACCACAACATCCCCCAATGGCAATTGCGCCTTGTGCATTCCATGTCTTGGCAAATCCAACCAGATCCTCGGGAGAAATATCAGTGAACACCCAATCAGGAGATTTGAAGTAACCGCACTCAGGGTAAGCTGCCAGCGGGCCGTTCCAAAAGCGTCTTAAAATTTTCAAGGCAGCGCCCGTATCTTCAGGCGAAGAATGCATGATGCACATCACAGCAGGGTTTAGAGCTGCAAGTGTAGGTGCAAATTCTTCCAACAGTTGGTCGCTGCGGCCAAACCCCGTAATTAAGCCATCTTCGCGTTTTTCGACGGAAATGCCAATCCAAACCGGAAGTTTTGAAGCACAAGCAACTTCCGAAGCCCAAAACGAATAGTCTGTGTCCCGCATCATCTCCATCATGATGAGGTCAACACCACACGATATGAGATTGTCGATTTTGTGCTGAAACAATTCTTGGGCTTCTGCCTTCGACCAATTCACGCTCATATCAGTGCGGTCGGTGCCTTTGATCACAGGTCGCATCGTGGAAACCGAACCAGCAACGGCCACATTATGTCCTTTGGAAGCTGCCTTTGCCGCAGAAACGGCGAGGCGATCCAACTCCAACAAATCTGCATCTCGGCCATAGCAGTTGAAAGAAAGCGCACTGGTGGCAAAGGTATTTGCCGTAATGATGTCAGCACCACAGCGAATGTATTCTTCGTGAACTTCTTGCACGATGTGAAGGTGGGTTTGGTTGACATCGGCACACCAGGTGTCCCCACTCATGGGGGCACCGCGGCGTTGAATATCTGTTCCTGTGCCGCCATCTAGAATAATGGTTTCACCACGATCCAGTTTTCTTTGGATATGTTTGTAACTCATTCGTATTCTCCAGCGCGCGCCTTTTGAAATGCTCGCATATGAAATTGTATCTGTCGCGGATGATATTGATACTGTTTGCCGACTGGGCAAGCCAGCCGTGCTTTACAGCCGCCTTCCATGCAGTCTTCACCAGCTTTTGATAAAACATATTGTCCGCAAGCGCCAACATCAAAGGATTTACTGTCAAATGCAGAAACCGGGCAGGCACTCAGGCAGGGCTTAGACAGACAGCTTTCGCAAGGGTGGGCGCCTGCGGAATTGCGCGGCAAATCAAACGCGACAGGAAACAAAAGCGCAGCGCGGTAGGCATGCCACAAGCCATACTGGCTATGGATATTCAATCCAAGTGGCGACACATGCCCCGCACCCGCCAAGCGAGCCCATGTCAGGAAAGGCTGATGTGGGATATCGAACGGATAAACCGCTTTTGCGTCTAGGCTTTTTGCGAGAGGATCCACATTGGATTTTGTCCACTCGTCCATCGAATCCGATAATTCATTACGTTGCGTCGCAAAGCGACGGAACATATCCAGCCCCACATTGCCGATCAAAATTACAAACTTGGTGTCACCCATGTCCGTTGGCGAAAACCAGCCCAAGAGGCGTAAATGCCGCCGCTCGGATCGTGTTGAGAATTGGATGTTCCAACTTTACCTCCAGCGCGGATCACCCAACTCCATTGCTGACCGCGACAATCGAATATCATGTTTGGCTCGAATACGAGCGTCCAAATCACGATCAATATATTCAGGATAATATGTTGAAAGTATTTCACGCTTTCGCGCGGCAGCTTTTTCAACAATGTCGGGTTTGCCAGCCTCGTTCCACTCCTTCGGGACTCATGCGATTGGCCATATGCGGATAGACATAATCCTTTTGCATGAGCGTCAGTGTTTGGTTGGACCCGAGATAGTGCCCCGGCCCATCCAGACACACTTCAGAAATAACATCAATTGAAAGGGATTCATCGGTCACTTCAATGCCGCGCACATTGCGATTGATGGCCCCCAACATGTCATTATCGATAAGCAAGCTTTCGAGACAGAAGCCAAGCAACGAAGCATGCATGCCAGCTGACTCATACATCAGGTTGATGCCGGTCATCGCAGCAATGCCAGCCGTTACGCCTTTTTCATAACCTGCCTGCATGTCCGGCAACTTTGAATCGCACATGCCAGCAGCCGAACCAACGGTGAGATTGTAGAAGTGTCCCATCTGTGCGCAGCCAGCCGTAATCAACGATTGTTCACCCGAGCCGCCAGACATCGAACCTGTCCGAAGGTCAGACACGAAGGGCCAAGGCCCCCACATCGCTACAGCTCCCGGCACAACACAATTGATGTAAACCAGTCCTGCAAGGCATTCCGCAACGGCTTGCACCACGGTGCCGGCCAAAGCAGCAGGTGAAGTTGCACCAGCTTGCGCAGCTGACAACAGCAAAACCGGCATGCCGCCACGGGCTGCCGCTTCCAGACAACGGCACGCATCTTCGGCAAATTTGAGCGGTGGCACCACGAAACAATTGGACTGTGAAACAAAAGGGCGTTCTCGCCATTTTTCTTCACTGCCTGCAACAGCGTGTAAAATCTCCAAACATTCATCCACATGGCTGGGTTCTACCATGGAGGTTCCAACATGTTTCTGCGTTGAGGCAAAGCATGCATACATGGTGTTGATATCAAGGTCGTGCCCGGTGATCATGTCCCGTGCGGTGATGGGACGCTGAAAAAAATGAATATGCTCACACAAATCTACAATGCGTCCTGCATCATAAAGATCGACGAGTACTGACTCACGATATTCCCGCGTTGCAGGTTCAACAATATGGACTGCAGCGCCCGCCGTACCGAAATAGACACGCTTGCCGGATGGTTCCATGTCATGTTTTGGGTCACGTCCATGCAAAGTGAAGTTGCGCTTGGCCTTGGCAATGGTATCTTCAACAAGGGCGGGTGGAATGCATAGACGCCCTTTGTCGTTCATCCAGCAGCCATGAGCTGTCATTGCTTCAACACAAGAGGGAATTGCGCTGCCCAAACCAACAGTTTCCAAAAGCTGCAGTGCTGCACGGTGAATGCGTTCCATGTCGGATTGTGAAAGTGGCTTATATTGCCCGCCTATCATGCCGGGGCGAACTGCAGAAAGTGCATCAGCGTCAAGGGTCTCGAGCGAATAGCCCGCCTGGCATCTCGTCCGCCGCGACGCTTGGAAAGATCTTCAACAAGGGTCATGACTTTGCTCCGAAATTAAGTGTGAAGCCACTATTTGCATTCTGCCAAATCATTTCCGGAAGCGACAAAACGCCACAATGCAGCGGTCAAAATAACTCACCATACTGGCTCTCTCACATCTTGTTTGGCCCATGTTATTCCAGCTCCATATTAAACAGATGGTGAACACACTTGGCCAAACGCGATTTGCCGCCCTTCCGTGCATTAACGGCATTTGAAGCAGCTGCCCGGCTGGGAAGTTTTCGCGCTGCCGCGACGGAATTGGGCATTAC
Organism: uncultured Alphaproteobacteria bacterium; assembly: GCA_963840765.1. GTDB lineage: Bacteria > Pseudomonadota > Alphaproteobacteria > Rhizobiales > Aestuariivirgaceae > Aestuariivirga. The sequence goes on from CAWJAE010000009.1 coordinate 239,123, forward strand.
GCGTTCTGCCGTCAGCCATCAGGTTAAATTGCTGGAAGACCGTTTGGGACTCACACTGTTTCGCCGTGATGCACGCCGTGCCGAACTCACGACTTCAGGTCAAACCTATTTCCCGACCATCAAAGACGCCTTCGACCAGATTGAGGCACACACAAAGGCCGTGAAACCCTCTACCGTCGATAATGAACTGACCATCCAAGTCTATGTCACCGTGGCGTTGAAATGGCTTATTCCACGCTTACATGATTTTGAGCGCCGCTTTCCTGATGTTAAAGTGCGGCTGTCTACGTCCTACATCGACTGGGACTTTGACGAGCGTAACGTGGACGTGGGCGTGGTGTTGGCGCGCAACAAATTTCCACAGCATTACTATGCGCCTCTTTTCAAATCCATGTTGGTGCCTGTGTGTTCGCCAAAATTGCTGTTAGGCGAAAACGCTCTGAAGACACCTGAGGATTTGCGCAAGCATAAACTAATCGATGTTTATACGGCTGAGGAAGATTGGCAGCTTTGGCTTGAAAGCGCAGGTGTAACAAACATCATGTCGCAAAATCGCTTGTCAGTAGATAGCTACATTCTTCGCAAGAGGCAGCGATTGAGGGCAGGGGAGTTGCCATGACGATTGGGCCTTTTGCCTCAGAAGAAATAAAATTGGGTCGCCTGGTCCAGCCATTTCCCCTGCGCGTTCCACATCGGCACCAATGGTATTTTGCCTGCAACGCTGAACACCGCAAGAAGAACAAAATCAAACGATTTGAGGATTGGCTTATGAAACAGGTGGCAACCGACCCGGCCTTAAGCAATTATCGTATAACGGGGAAAGGCCAATGACCGACCTTCAACCAGATCCTAATCGTCGTATCCCGCCGTGATGTTTCACGCAGACCCGTGAGCTCCGCGATACAACAGCAAAAGCCGTTCAAGGCAAGCGCCATTTCCCGCCGACAAAATTGGTCAGCGATGATCAGGTTGAAGCCATCCACAATGCTTCACTCAAGGTTCTTGCAGAAATCGGCATGGATTTCATGTTGCCAGAAGCGCGGGACATTCTGAAAAAGGCGGGTGCCAGTATTGACGGTGAGCGCGTGCGCTTTGACCCCGCCATGATTACCGAAGCCATGGCCCATGCACCCGAAAGCTTTACCGTGCATAGCCGCAACCCTGATCGTAACGTTTTGATTGGCGGAGACGGCATTGCTTTTGGCACCGTAGGCAGCCCGCCTAATTGCCACGATATTGAAAAGGGCCGCCGCACAGGCAACAGAGAAGATTTTCAAAAATTCATCAAGCTTGGCCACTATTTCAACGCCATTGATTTCATGTCGGGCTATCCCGTGGAACCCATCGATGTGCATCCGGGCATCCGCCACTTGGAAGTTCTGCGCGATGTGTGCAATCTGACGGATAAGCCTTTCATCGCGTATGCGTTAGGGGTGGAACGTATCCGCGACGGCATTGAAATTGCCCGTTTGGCCCGTGGAATTTCCCACGAACAAATGGACCGCGAACCGACGCTGATGACGGTCGTTAACACAAACTCGCCGTTAAAGCTGGACCCGAACATGCTGACGGGCATGATTGAACTTTCAAAGCGCAACCAAGTTGTGTGCGTCACGCCTTTTACACTGGCTGGTGCCATGGCCCCTGTTACGGTTGCGGGCGCATTGGTTGAGCAAAATGCCGAAGCTTTGGCTGGCATGACCTTTTGCCAACTCGTCAACCCCGGAAGTCCCGTCATCTATGGCGGCTTCACGTCGAACGTGGATATGAAATCTGGCGCACCTGCCTTTGGCACGCCAGAATATATGAAGAGTACCATTATTGGTGGGCAGTTGGCACGGCGCTATAAAGTGCCCTTCCGCACCTCCAACACCAACGCCGCCAATATGATGGACGCGCAAGCTGCCTATGAAAGCGTGTTCTCACTCTGGGGACTGACCATGGGTGGCGGCAACTTTATCATGCATGGCGCAGGTTGGCTTGAAGGCGGGCTGGTGGCCAGCTTTGAAAAATTCGTGCTCGACTGCGATTTGATCCAGATGGTGAAATCCTTCCTCCAGCCAATCGAAATTAACGACGATGCACTAGGCGTAGAAGCTATTCGCGAAGTAGGGCCGGGCGGGCACTTTTTTGGCGCACAACACACCCTGGCCCGATATGCGGATGCGTTTTATGCACCCATGGTGTCAAACTGGAGCAATAACCAGCAGTGGGATGCCGCTGGCCGCCCTGATGCCTTGCAACGCGCCAACGCCCTGTACAAACAGGCCCTTAACGAATACACACCACCACCATTCGATGAGGCGGCGAAGGATGCTTTGGATGAATTCGTTAATCGACGACTGCGCGAAGGCGGTGTGCCAACGGACTTCTAAGCATGGCTGAGATTATTGTCATCGGCGGTGCAAATCTCGACATCAAGGCCAAGTCCATCGAGGTCAATCATTTTGGCACATCCAACCCCAGCCGCATTGCTACTTCGCCCGGTGGAGTAGGGCGCAACATTGCGCACAACCTAGCGCGCTTGGGGGCCAGCGTTGGCTTGATTTCGGCTGTGGGGCAAGATCATCAGGGCCAGGTGGTGTTGGAAGCCACCAAGGCTGCAGGCGTTGATGTTTCGCGCATCAAACAAATCGCACCGGCCACCGGCACTTACATTGCGGTGCTGAATCCCAATGGCGAATTGGTAACGGCGATGAGTGATATGCGGGCCGCTGACGACATTACCCCCGACATTATTCTCGCGAACGCCGATGCGATTTCAAAGGCCACTTTCGTTGTGGCAGATTGCAATGTGCCGCTGGAGAGCTTGAAAGCCATTGCGGCGTTGGCGCGTGACAAATTGTTCATTGAACCCGTATCGATCCCCAAATCTGCAAAGCTCAAGGCGCTGTTGCAGTCGGGCCATGTGTTCATGGCATCGCCCAATCTGGACCAGGTGGAAAGCCTTACCGGACATCGTGATATTGTTACCGGCTGCAAGGCACTGCACGACATGGGCCTGCACAACATAATTGTGCATGCCGGGCAGGAGGGCGCATTTATTTCCACGGGTGAAGACATTGAACATGTGCCCATCCAACCGTCGGGGCCGATTGTGGATGTGACGGGTGCCGGGGATGCCGCGGTAGCGGGACTGATCTATGCTCTGCTCAAAGGGGATGATGGTGTAACGGCGGCCAGCTTTGGCCAAGCCCTTGCGGGCCGCGTGATCGCCAGTTCCAGGTCCACATTGGAGTGAATCATGAAAGTTAAATTTTCAAGTCCGGTGGCCGCAGCTTTGCAGGCAGGCAAACCTGTGGTGGCGCTGGAAAGCACCATCATCGCCCACGGCATGCCCTATCCGCAGAACCTTGCCATGGCCCGCGACGTTGAACGCATGATCAGCGAATATGGTGCCACACCCGCAACCATTGCTATTGTGGATGGTGAACTTTGCGCAGGTCTTGATGATACGACACTGGAACATTTCGCCAGAACCGGGCCTTCCATCACCAAAGTGTCCACCCGCGATATGCCCTACATCGTGGCGCGCAAATTGACGGGTGCCACCACCGTGGCTTCCACCATGCGTATTGCCGATATGGCGGGCATTCGGGTTTTCGCCACGGGCGGCATTGGGGGGGCACATCGCGGTGCCGAAGTTAATTTTGATATATCCGCCGATCTCATGGAATTTGCCCAGAGCAATGTTGCAGTTGTGACGGCGGGTGCGAAAGCCATTCTGGATTTGGGCCTCACACTCGAAATTTTGGAAACGCAAGGCGTGCCTGTTGTGGGCTATGGCACGGATGAATTTCCAGCCTTCTACAGCCGCCAAAGCGGACATAAACTGACACAACATGTGGATGGCCCCGACCAACTGGCAGCCTTGCTGCAGGCGAAGTGGCACATGAATTTGAAGGGTGGCGTAGTGGTGGCCAACCCTATTCCAAGCGAGAGCGAAATTCCAGCAAGCGAGATTGCGCCGCTCATTGCCTTTGCCGTTTCGGACGCCAAAAAGCACGGCATTCACGGCAAGCACGTCACGCCATTTTTGTTGAAGCGCTTAGCCGAGATAACGGAAGGCAAGTCGTTGAAGGCCAACATTGCGCTGGTGATGAACAATGCCCGCGTGGCTGCTGATATTGCTGTGGCGTATGCTGCCTTGAACGTATGATATCCCGCAATAATCTGTTGGGCATTGCCGCACTTTGTTCCGGCGCGCTGGTTTTTTCGCTGCAAGATTCGGTGATAAAGTCCATCAGCGGCACGCATGCCGTTACTCTTGCTATTGTGCTGCGGGCCTTCGTTTCTTTTCCCATTCTGGTGGCCATGGTCGCTTTGTCGGGCGGTTTGCACAGGTTGGATACACCGCACTGGAAAGTCATGGTGCTGCGCGGCGCTGTGTTGTTGTGCGCCTACACCACTTATTTCATGGCCTTTCCGGCACTGCCGCTGGCCGAGGCGATTGCGCTTTATTTCTTGGTGCCCCTGTTGATTACCGTCATGTCGGGCCCGCTGTTGGGGGAGCGCGTAACGCCGCTGGCGTGGGCGGCGGTGGCATTGGGCTTGGTGGGTGTGTTCGTGATTTTGCAGCCGGGCAAGGGCCTGTTTGAACCAGCGGCTCTGCTCTCGCTCGTTAGTGCTGCGACCTATGCCTATGCCATGATTTTGGCGAGGAAGCATGGCGATAACGTGCCTGCCACCGTGATGACGTTTTATCAGAACGCGGTTTATTTGCTGGGGGCTTTAGGAGTCGCGGTCGTTGTCATGTTGCTGGGCATTGAACCGCCAGGCCATCCCAGCCTGGATTTTCTGGTGCGCGGCTGGGCCGTGCCCAACATCCACGATATGGCGCTGATGGGCCTGTGCGGCATCATCGCGGCTTTTGGCTCCACCCTGCTGTCGCAAGCTTATCGTTTGGGGCAGGCCAACATCGTAACGCCGTTTGAATATACGGGAATGATCTGGGCCGTGGTGTTCGGCTTTGCCTTTTTCGGCGAGGTGCCGAAGTGGACAACGATCGCTGGCATGGCGCTGATCGCCGGCGCTGGCGTGCTGGCCCTGCGTGCGGGTGCGAAGTAGGGGAAGCCAGAAGAAGTGCAACTAAATTCCTTCACCCCGCCCTGGCAGGGCGGGGTGGATCCCGCAATCGCTTGCGATTGCTAGAGACGGGGCGGGTGGAGGCTAAAAGAACCACCGTCAACCCTAGCCTCCACCCACCCCCAACCCCTCCCTTTTAGGGAGGGGAGAAACAAAACGCGTAACTTCTCCCCGCCCTGGCAGGGCGGGGTGGATCGCGAAGCGAGACGGGGCGGGTGGAAGCCACAACCACCAGCGTCATTCCCGCGAAAGCGGGAAACCAGACTTTCCAAACACGCGCCCGTCGAAAGTCTGGATCCCCACGTCCGTGGGGATGACGCATTGTGGTTTAGCAGCGCACACAGCAAACCCGTCATTCCATGCGAGCAACAGCGAGACATGGAACCCTGCTTTGGTTGCTGAACTTATGCCATCGTACATATCAACGCCTCCGCCGCATTTCGATCTCGATGGAAAGACCAATGTCATCCAAAGTTATGCACCGTAATCGAAACTCCAAACTAAAAGAAATCGTTCGTCGAATTAAGTTCTATTCAGAATAGGAGTTTGAATAAGTTCAAGCTGTCCCGCATGACCGTTTACTTTCACAATCTCAGCTAAGCAAAAATCACAAAACGCCATTATCTCACCCGATGATGTGTAGCTCCAAGTCGATATTTCATGAAGCACGGACCCACTCTCCGAGCCCAAATTAGCCAAAAATAATGCGCCATCGTAAAGCCCCGAGACAGATTTTGTTCCTTTTTCAGAAGCCCAATGAAAGTGCATTTCAACCGGATTCGACAAAGATAACGTCTCGATAATATCCTTCTTTGGGTCATAATGGTACGTAGAATCATCTCGGATTTTTTTTGCTATTGCGAGGAATTCGCCTGATCGAGGCTGCAAAAACGGAAACTTTTTTCCTTCATTCAAATAACTATTCATGTAGGGCACTTTGCCACTAAATTTTCTTAGTGCGAGTTGTGATTCAAAGATTGCAGACAATAATTTTCTAATTGACCACAGCCATCGAACGTTTTGCATACTTTTAATGTCGATTGATGTTGAGTTGTATTTCAAAGCTGCAATGTCTGACATCAAAAATGAAAGATCGTTTGTAATTAAAGAAGCGCAAAATAGTAATTTCTGCTCGTCAATTGAAAGCTTGGAGATTTGCTCGGTGGTCAAATTGAGCCGGACTAAATTTTCTATGCCATTATGTTTCACCCCCGCCGCCTCACCCGCCTCGCTCCACCATCATCCCCCAGCGTCACCACTTCTTTGATCGGCGGTAACGTCACCACCTTCTTCAAATTCGCAAACGCCGCCGTCTTGTGTGGCATGGCCATGGCCTCAACAAAATGTTGCTGGAACTTCGGTTCCACCGCGGTTTCGATTTTTTCGATGCGTCTTACGACCGCTTCAATTTCGTCGCGGGCGGCTTTGTTCAGCAGTGCAATTCGGGCACCCGTGCCTGCGGCGTTGCCCGCGACTTTGCACCTTCGCCAAATCACAATCAGGTATCAGCCCCAGCACCATGGCGTATTTCATGTCGATGTGGGAGCCAAACGCGCCCGCCAGTCGGATTTTGTCGACGTGGGTGATTTCCAGTTTATCCATCAACAATTGCACGCCCGCATAAAGCGCGGCTTTGGCCATTTGGATGGCGCGCACGTCATTTTGCGTGACGCGGATCAGCGGTTCGTTGGATTGATCCGCAGGCTGACGAATGACATAGTTGAAGGTGCGCTTCCACGGTTCAATGCGGGGGCTGATGGCCGCCATGCCGCCGTCAACCAGTCCATCCTGATTGATGACGCCCGCCAAATACATTTCAGCAATGGCTTCAATAATGCCGCTGCCGCAAATGCCTGTCACACCCGTGTTGCGCAATGGCTTCTTCAAAGCCCGGCTCATCACTCCATAAATCCGAGCCGATAACTTTATAGCGGGGTTCCAACGTGGTGGCGTCAATGCGGATGCGCTCAATGGCACCGGGTGCCGCACGCTGGCCGCAGGAAATTTGTGCGCCTTCAAATGCGGGGCCCGTTGGCGATGAGCAGGCAAGCAGGCGATGCTTGGTGCCCAGCACGATTTCCGCATTGGTGCCCACGTCAACACACAACATATATTCATCCGACTCGTGCGGCGCTTCCGACAGCACCACGCCCGCCGCATCCGCCCCCACATGGCCGGCGATGCAGGGCAGCACATAAACATGCGCACCTGCGTTCAATTTCAAATCCATTTCGCGGGCATTGAACGTCAAGGGCAATCCAGTGGCCAAGGCGAAGGGCGCGCCACCCAATTCCGTGGGGTCAATGCCAAGGAACAGGTGATGCATGACAGGGTTGCCCACCAGCACCACTTCAAGAATATCATTCAGCGGCACATCAGCTTGTTTTGAAACTTCCTCCGCCAATTGCTGCAAGGCCACGCGAATGGCGGTGGTCATTTCCACTTCGCCACCGGGGTTCATCATCACGTAGGAAACGCGCGACATCAGGTCTTCGCCAAAGCGAATTTGCGGGTTCATCAAACCAGCCGACGCTTTCACTTCACCGGTTGAAAGATCGGTCAGGTGGGCGGCAATAGTGGTGGAGCCCACGTCAACGGCGATGCCGTAAATACTGTCATGAAAGCCGGGCCAGATCGATACGAGGCGATTGCCGCCACCTTGCGCGCGAGAGAATACGGCACAGGTGATTTTCCATTCGCCCTTGCGCAACGTTTTTTGCAGGGCGGAAATGATCGGCAGGTCGCATGAAAGATCTTCCACGCCCCATTGGCTTTTCAACGCATCGTAAACCCGCTCCAAGTCCGACGAGGGCTTGTGCATGTCGGGCTCTTCAACCTCGATGAAGTAGAGTTTTGTGGCGGGATCAAGCTCGATCACGCGCGTATCGGCTTCTTTGCGCACCACTTGTTTATGCACTTGGGATTCAGGCGGCACGTCGATGACGAGATCACCCTGGATCTTGGTTTGGCACGACAAACGCCGATCATCGGCCAAGCCCTTGATGCGCTTGTAGCGCTGCTCCACCTCGTTGAAAGGGGTGGCATGGGCGTCGGTGGAGGAAATGCCGTGCTTGGCAAATTCGCCCTCGCCAATGTTGATCTGGCAGCGCCCGCAAATGGCGCGGCCGCCGCAAACGGAGTCAATATCCACACCCAATTGACGTGCCGCTGTCAGTACAGGGGTGCCAACGGGAAAGCGCCCGCGCTTGCCGGAGGGGGTGAAAACGATGAGGGGATTCTGCTCGGTCATGATGGTCTCTTATACGCAAAACTGCATTGCAGGCGCGAGACAAATGCGACATTGTTTCGGCATGAGCAGAATCCCCCATATCCATTTGCCCGGTGTTTCATTGGGTGTCAGTCAACTCATTCTCGGCTGTGACAATAAAGACACTTGGGAAGAGGGTGCTCCCGTATGGGATCATTGGTTGACTGTTGGCGGCAATGCCTTTGACACGGCCTATGTCTATGGCGGAGGAAAACACGAAACGGCGCTGGGCCAATGGATTAAGCGGCGTGGCGTGGCGCGCGAAGTCGTTGTTACGGTGAAAGGTGCTCACACACCACACTGCGACCCTGAATCTATCGAGCGGCAATTGGCCGAGTTCGTTGGAGCGCTTGCAGTTGGAATTTGCCCCCATCTACATCATGCACCGTGATAACCCAGATGTGCCAGTAGGTGAATTCGTGGACGCGCTGAATGCGCTCAAAGCAGCTGGCAAGATAGGCATTTTTGGGGGCTCAAATTGGTCAGTCGACCGGTTCACTGCGGCCAAGGCCTATGCCGATGCGAACGGTTTGCAACCGCTTACCATCCTCAACAATAACTTGTCTTTGGCTGTCATGGAAAAGCCGGTGTGGGACGGATGCATTACCTCGAACACCGCACCCACTTTAAAGTTTTTGCGCGATACAAGTACCACACATTTCAGCTGGTCATCACAAGCGCGGGGTTATTTTCTGCCCGAAGAATTGCGCAATCGTCTGCCAGAAGACACCCGGCCGGAGACATGTTTCGGCAGTGAGGCCAATGCCGAACGGCGGCGGCGGGCGGAAGAACTATCCAGCAAACTTGGTGTGACTATGAACAACATCGCACTGGCGTGGGTGTTGGGGCAGTCGTTTCGGTCGTTTGCACTAGTGGGTTCACGCACGCCTGGTGAGATTGAAACAACGATTTCGGCAATGGGCATTGCATTGTCAGGCGAAGAATTGCGTTACCTGAATTTGGAAGTTTAAGCTGATTTCGCGCGACCTGACTTTCCGCGCTGATCAGGTTGTTTGGCGTCAATTTTCATGCCTTCTGCACCAAACACAATCGTATTTCCACCTTGTTCCAGAGTTTGAATCAGGCGGGCGTTTAGAAGTGCTGGATTATCTTTATAGAGATTTGCTGCATTGGCCAGACTGCGCAACACTGCATGTTCGCCGCGCACCTTTTCCAAATTTCTCAACGTATCTTTCTGTGCTTCGATCACACCTGACATGGATTTTTTGAGCGATGCTGGCAACATAATGTCACGTATTGCGATGTCTTTAAGTTCAAGACCAAGATCAATGATTTTACCGGACGCGCGTTTGAAAATCTCTGCATCAATGGTTTTTCTGGTGGCCATCAAGTCATCCAACGTTAAATCAGCCACGATGTCGCGCAACGCCAGCTGCAACGCCATATGAAGATCATGGGTGTGGTTTGACGTATCATGAATTGCTTTTTTCAAATCCAGAATTTGATAGTGCCCTGCCAAGGAAACTCTCACGCCGACATTGTCTTTGGTCGGCATCTCCTGACCCGCAATCAACAAAGGCAACACCCGCATGTCATTTTTCACAATTGAAATACGGTTGCCATAGGAGCGGTAGCGCCCTGCGCCAACGATGCCGCTGAAAGAGCCGTTTGCATATTTGACGCCCTTTTCGTAGTCAAAAACGGTGGTGATATCGCTCGTCTTAAACAGGAATACCATGGCCAGTAACACACACACTGCCAACAGAATCAAAAACTCTTGCATACGATATCTCCGAAAAAAGGGGCGCAACCGTCAGCCACAGCGGGCAGGGGAGGTTTTTCACCTGCAGGCCTGCGGTGCTGCCTGAATCAAATCAGGCCAACGGTTGCGCCCCCAGGTTTCCACCAGAAGGATTTGGGATTCGAACCCGGGCCGCAGTCCTAGGCAAGTTATGGCACCTGTAAAAGTGCCGTAGCATTCGTGCGGCAGCAATAAGTTAGATGCGGGTAGAGGAAATGGCAAGCGGCAGCTGAAGTGTTAAGCTTCCTGAAACACAGTCTCTAACAACGGTGTCAAAGCAACAAACCGCGTAATTAAGTCTGATGATTTTGTTTGCAGCGTTGCAACGTCCAGCGGGACTTCACCTTCAAACAATGTGATTGGGCCTTTTGGATAGCTCCAATTTGGCCAGCCCTTTAGTTCATCGCCACATTGGGCGCGAAAGGCGCGGACGAATTCGCGCGCCGCGAAGGCTTCGCCCTTGATCTCGCGCAGTTTTTTGGCGTGCAGGTTATAGCGGGCAACGCCACGTGCTTCACTTGCGGCGTCCACCCAAATGCTGAAAAATAAGCCATTGGTATTCAGCAATTCTGATGGCGCATCAGTGGTCCATTCAGGTTTTATAATTTTGAGCAGTGCAGCACCTAAACCTTCACCGGTTTTGATGCTAAGCTTGTGTTGCCAGTTCAAGCCATATTCGCGCTCGGCTTTGACAGCATTAAAGATGTCGAGATATTTTTGCATTTCAGCGACGACGGCGTTCTTCGCGGGCTTTGCGACGGGCTTCGATGTCTTCGTTGGACGAAATTTCGCCGGCGGCTTGCGCAGCAGCGGAAGGTGCAGCTGTCATTTCGCGGAATTTGTTTGTCCAGAATTTGCAATGCGCATCCGTGCCGTTCAGCACGTTGGCACCGAATATGGCGTGCATGTCTTCATCATGCAGCGGGTTCATGATGGCTGATGTCATGCCGTGGCTTGCGGCCATGGCAAGGAAATAGCCAGTAAGGGCGCGGCGGTTTGGCATGCCGAATGAAATGTTTGACGCGCCGCAGGTGGTGTTCACTTTCAATTCTTCACGCAGGCGGCGCACGAGGCGGAACACCTGCTGGCCTGCCGTGCCCATGGCACCAATTGGCATGACCAAAGGATCCACCACAATGTCATGCGGCTTGATGCCATAGTCAGCTGCGCGCTCCACAATTTTCTTGGCCACGGCAAAGCGCACGTCGGGATCTTCGGAAATACCCGTTTCGTCATTGGAAATGGCAACGACCGGTACATTGTATTTCGCCACCAAGGGCAAAATGGCTTCCAGCTTTTCTTCTTCGCCCGTAACGGAATTGACAAGGGGACGGCCCTTTGCGGTTTCAAGTCCCGCCTTCAATGCTGATGATACCGACGAGTCGATGCACAGCGGCAGATCACACACCGACATGACGATCTCGAGCGTCTGGCGCATCAAGGGTGGTTCGGATTCATTGGGGTTCACGGCAGTAACGCCAGCATTCACATCAAGGATGTGTGCCCCCGCCGCCATTTGCGCCAATGCGTCTTTGATGACGGTTTCAAAATTGCCAGCCTGCATTTCCGCGGCCAGCTTTTTGCGACCCGTGGGGTTGATGCGTTCACCGATGACAGTGAAAGGCTTGTCGAAACCGATGATGTGGGTTCTGGTGGCGGACTGGACGAGGGTATGCGTCATGACGGGTTGCGGCCTCCATTGCCGATCATCTGTTTAATGCGTTCGTGGGTAAAAAGGGCTTCAAGGTCTGCCTTGGCTTTGTCAGCTTCGGCTGCCATGTCGTCAGATACCGGCAGGGGCTCGCCGCGCCGCCAGTCAGCAAGGTAATCATCGGTATTCGTAGCGCCATCGCGCATGGCCGCCATATCAATGGCTTCCATGAAGCGATTATCGAGCATGCGTTTTTCTTCCTTGCGCCCGATTTTTACGGAAACCGCAGAAGGAATGTCGCGCCAGTAGGTGATTACAAGGTTTGCCATAGGACTCATATGCCGTGGATTGAAAGCGACGTGTAGAACAAAACCGACATAGGGGAAAGTGAGATCGGCTGAGTTTTATTTTGTGGTCGCAGAATTCTTCTAAAAATGGGCAACCGCAATCGATTCGGGTTCAGATTGCGAAGTACACTTGAACTGTCATCAACAACTTCAAGTTTTAATAGTGAGAAAACAGGCACATAAATGCAACAGAGCTGAGTGAAATTCAGCTAATTCGACTTTTCTTCTTGTAACTCTCCGCAGCATGCGATTAACAAGTGGTGAACACGTCGGGGGGCGTTGCGGCGCATCTAGGTACATTTCGAGGACGGCAGACATGACCAAACCAAACTTAATCGCTTCCACCTTCCTTTCTGGTTTCTTGCTTTTGACAGCTACTGCAAACGCAGCTGACGTTGGTGTTGCCAACCCTCAAGCAGTGTCGGCCATCAACGGTAAAGTTGAATTTGGTGCCGGGTTTGCGGACTACGACTTAGGTTCATCCGATGAAAAGTTCTATGGCTCCGCCGTGCTGTCCATGCCGCTGGGTGATATGTTCGGCTTGCAAGCTGACTTTGCCGTTCAAGATATTTTTGGTGAAACTGCAATCGGCGGTACAGGCCATTTGTTCACCCGTGATCCAAATTCGCACCTCTTGGGTGTAATTGCCGGTTACGGCGATGCTGGCAACGCCAATGCCTTCTGGGCAGGTGGTGAAGCTGAACTCTATCTCGATCAAGTGTCGTTCGAAATGGCTGCGGGCTATATGAATCTGGATCCAAATCTTGGTTCCAGCTCCGATGAGTTGTTTGCCTTCGCAGACGTTGCATTTTACCCGGTTGATAATTTGCGCTTGAACCTTGGTGTTTCCAGTGTGGCAAATTTTGAAAGTGCCCATGCCACGGCAGAATATATGCTGGACGCAATGCCTGTTTCGCTTTCGCTTAAAGGCCAAGTGGGCGAAGACGACTTTAAATCACTTACAGCTGGCGTGTCGTTCTACTTCGGTGGCAATGACCCAACCAAGAGCTTGAAGCGCCGCCACCGCGAAGATGATCCACGCAACCGCGTGCTTGATATTTTTGGTGCAGGAGCAGCAGCATTTGCGGGTGGACCTGCAGCAGGCGCTGGGCCAGTAACTCTTGAGTGTGATGGATTCCCCCCAGGCTATTATTACGATGAAGAACTCGAACGTTGTGTGCCAGAACTCACGTAAGTTATTTTAGCTGTTAAAACTTAGCTTAGCGACTTACTTGAGATCATGAGGGATGCAACCCAAACGCATATTATTTGCATATGAGTTTGGCTCAGGGCATGGCCACCACGTCCTCTTGACAGCAATCGAAACAGAACTGCGAAAACGATGGCCAGATTTGGTTTCGCAGTTTATCTTACCGCCCCATAGCCTTGCCCAAACTCACGGGCATCGCGACAACGTGGTGCTGGCCCCTGAACTTAAAAAACCGCTTTACAAAAAGAACACACCTAATGTTGTGTTGCTGCATTCGCTTTGCGAATTCCTGCTGACCGATCCTTCCGTGCTGCAAGCCCGGTTAATCATGTGGAGGCGGGCTATCGAAACTTTCAAACCAGACCTTGTGATTGCCGATTATGCCCCAAGCCTTTCGATGGCCGCCGCAGGCAAAGTGCCGTGCCTCATGGTTGGCACGGGCTACAGCATCCCCCCGCCGGAACTTGAAACCTGTTTGCCCGTCAATCCGAATGCGATTGGTGATTTCGCTGTAGATGAAGAAAATTGGCTAAGGGTTTTGAATGTGGGATTGAAAGCCGCAGGATGCCGAACCTTGCAATACCTGCCGCAAATGAACCGTGCAGATGAATATTGCCTCTTCACCATTCCACTTTTTGATCCTTACTGGCAAGACCGCCAGCAGCACTATCGCGGTGTATATCATCCGGGCGGTTCTCCCGTTCCTGCGCAAATATCTGATGGTACGACACTGGCATATTTCAGTAGTTCGCCCGTCAGCACACACATACTCGAAGGAATGATCGAAAGTGCTTTGCCAACGCGGGCTTATTTTGCCAATGCGACCGCAGCAATGTTTTCACGGGCGCACAAAACCAATGTGACCTTGGTTGACCGACCATTTAATCTCGTTAGAGATTTGGCATCATGCAGCTTGGTTGTTCATGCAGGCTCTCTCGGCATGTCAGCTGCTGGTGTTTATGCGGGCATTCCGCAAGTCGGGCTTTATTACCATGATGAAGGCCAAGCCAATTGCCGCAGTTTTGCAATGGCTCAAATCGGGCTTTCGACGGCTGTAAAGGCTTCACTGACTCATGATATTGCGAAGCTGATGGTTGACGCCAAAAACTCCAGTACCATGCGCAATTTTTCCACCGCCCTTTCACATCGCTACGCGGCTTTTCGCGATGGCAATGTTTTGCAAGGGGCGGTGGAGAGTGTTGTGAAGTTGTTGGCTTAAGCCTTTGGCTTGGTGACAATGCCGTAGACGACGAGGACGACAATCGCTCCGATTACAGAACTTATGAAGCCCCACAAACCACTCGTGCCTAAGATACCAACGTTTGTTGCCAATGAAGCCTGCAAGAAAAGCACCTACGATGCCGAGAATTGCTGTAAGAATGAAGCCCTTCGGTTCATTTGACCCCGGCATAATAAACTTGGCAACCATGCCGACGACTGCACCAATTAGTACAGTCCACAAAATAGAAAACATATCAATTGTCCTTCCCCTGTTGAGATATAAAAACACTACATGGCGTTCAACGCTGTTGCAACGCCTTGCAATTTTGTTTTCAACCACCAATATACGGCCTTCAATTGAAGGAGAACCGAAATGGCCAATACAAACACAATGTTAAAAGCACTTCTGGGCCTTGCCGTTGTGGCAGGATGGCAAAACCGCGACAAAATCGGTGACTTCGTCAAGGGTGTTTCAAATCAAGGTGCAACAGGGCCTGGCGGTGGCTTGGGTGACTTGGTTGATTCGTTCCGCAAGAACGGATTGGGCGAAAAAGCCGATAGTTGGGTTTCAAGCGGTCAAAATCAGCCCGTGAGCGAGCCTGAAGTTGCAAAAAGCATTGATCCATCAGTACTTGATGGTCTTGCCGAACAAACAGGACTGAGCAGGGAAGAATTATTGAAACGGCTTACTGCCGTTTTGCCTGAAATGGTGGATAAGATGACACCGAACGGTCGCTTATAATACAATCAGCTGAAATTGCAGCACTGAAGGAGGAGCCAAAACGCTCCTCCTTTTTTTTGAATAATAGATAAAATTTGAGACGATATGTGAGGAGAACAGCAACGCCAGCGATTTAATATCGGAGGACGTGACGGGGGTCAGTAAACTGTGAGGCCAATGCAATGCGACTGAAACGATTTTTCCAAAATACAAGCGGCAGCTTAACCGTCATGTCTGGGCTTGTCGCAACCGCCGTTTTGGCAGGTGCAGGGGCTGGCATCGACATGGTCCGCATGATCAATGCTAAAACCGAGTTGGATGCTGCAATGGACAGTGCGGTGCTGAGCGGCACGCAATATTTGGCCGAAAACCGCGACAAAACAACCGAAGCAATTGCGATTGCTGAAAAAGTTTTTGCTGCTGAACTTGACGCCAATGCATTGGCGGTGAACACCATCAAGTTCAAAATGAACAGCAAAGACAATGGCCTCGCATCCTACGGCAATGCTGAAATCGGCACGACATTTTTAAAGCTCGTCGGCTTGGATAAATTGCCATTGCTGACTGAAGAAGTCGATGAAGCTGCGGTAGCTGAGGCGGGAAGCCTTGAACCCACGGGTGATTTGGAAATTTCGCTTATGTTGGACGTGACGGGATCCATGTGCAGCGATGGCAATGGTCCATGCCAATCATCAACAAAACTTACCGCCTTGAAAACCGCCGCAAAAGAATTGGTCGATGCTGTGGTTTGGGAAGACCAAACGAAATTCACTTCGAAAATAGCAATTGTACCGTTTTCAACGCGCGTGCGCGTGGGGCCAGACGCTGGTGGCAGTGCCATTATGAAAAAACTAACCAACCTGGGTCCTTCGTTCTCAGGTTGGCGCAAAGACTGCGTTCAGGGAACAAGCTCTAGCACGAGCAGTGAGTCAGGTGGCACGTGGAGCTGCCAGAAATGGGCAACGTCTAAAGTGACGAATTGGAAATTGATGCCCTGTGTGACAGATCGCTTCTACGATTTAGGTTGGAAGTTTGAATTGACAGATGCAGCCCCTGCAAGTGGTGCCTACCTCAACGCCCATGAAGGCACACGCATGCTTGATGGGGCAGATAGCTCCAGCAAAAAGGCGACGGTAGGACTGGGTACGAAAAGCAGCGACCCGGCAACCAACTGGAACTATTCACCAGATGGCGCGTGTTACGATGTCGCACAAGCCAACGAACTCTTGCCGCTGACCAATGCCAAAACAACGCTCAAATCTAAAATCGACGGTCTTGAAGGCTACGGCGCAACAGCAGGCGTTCTGGGCACTGCATTCAGTTGGTATCTGATTTCACCCGAGTGGAAGAATGTGTGGACGGGCCAAAGCCAGCCGAAGGACTACGCACTGCTGAAAGAAGTTAACGCGCAAGGAAAACCAAAACTTCGCAAGATTGCCATTCTGATGACGGACGGCAGTTACAACACCATGCGTGGTTGGAAAGACCAAGACATAAAGACACTCAGTTCTAATGCCGTCAACATGTGCGCCAATATGAAAGCCAAGGGAATTGAAGTCTTTACAGTAGGTTTTGCGCTGGACAGCTTGCCTGCGTCTGAAGTTTCGACAGCTAAATCAACGTTGCAGAGTTGTGGCAGTACCATCAAGCATTTCTATAATTCATTGAATGCTCAGGAATTACAGGCCGCATTCCGCGACATCAGCAGCAATGTATCGGACAGCTACACACGCCTGACGAAGTGATTTTATTGGATCACGCCTGAGGTTTTCAGGCGTATCAAATCTTCGGCCGTCAAGTCCAAAAGTGAGGATAACACCGTATCAGTGTCAGCGCCCAAGCGCGGTGACGCTGTTGTGGAAGGTAGCGAGGTTTCTGAGAATAAGACGGGGTTCTTAACTGTTGGAACCTCCAAGCCATCATCGCGCATAACATTCTGAACCAAGCCACGCGCCTTCACCTGTGGGTTTTCAAAAACCTGATCGATGCTGTTGATAGGGCCGCATGGAACGGCTGCAGCTTCAAACAACGCCACCCAGGCAGCTGTGGTGCGCCGGCGCATGTGGGGCTCCAGCAGGGGGATTAATTCCAGTCGATTTTCAACACGCCCACGGTTGGTTGCGTAAGGTGCCTGTGCAAGTTCTGGGGCACCGATGATCCGGCAATACTCAGCATACTGACGATCAGACCCAACGGCCATGATAATGTGACCATCTGCTGTTTCGAAAGTTTGGTAAGGCACGATATTGGGGTGCGCATTGCCGAGGCGTTGTGGCACGTTTCCGCCTACTAGATAATTAAGTGCTTGGTTGGCCAATACGGCCACTTGGGAGTCCAGCAATGAGATGTCAATGTGCTGGCCTACACCGGTTTTCTCACGGTGGTAAAGTGCAGCCTGAATCCCAATGACGGCATGAAGGCCTGCGAAAATATCAGAAAAAGCCACGCCCATTTTCATGGGCTCACCGCCGGGTTCGCCAGTGACAGACATAACACCCGCCATGCCTTGAATCATAAAGTCATAACCTGCGCGATTAGCAAAGGGGCCGCTTTGGCCAAAGCCAGTGATGGAACAATAGATCAGCTGCGGGTGCAAAGTTTTCAGGCTGTCATAATCCAAACCGTATTTTTTCAAGCCACCGACCTTAAAATTCTCGATGACAATATCGGACTTGGCCGCAAGTTGTTGCAAAATGGCTTGACCTTCAGACGTGGCCATATCCACGCACACGGATTGCTTGCCACGATTGGCGGACTGAAAGTAGGCAGCGTCTCCAAGCGTGCCATCAGGATTGGTCACAAAGGGAGGCCCCCAACCGCGCGTATCGTCGCCTTCGCCGGGCTTTTCGATTTTGATGACCTCGGCACCAAAATCTGTCAGTGTTTGCGTGGCCCACGGCCCCGCCAAAACCCGCGTTAAATCCAACACCCGCAAACCTGATAGTGGGCCGGACATATTTATACTTTCAACATTTGCCACAGGTCGTCGTCAATCGTCAGACCCTCCAAGGCAGCGAGTTCAAGTTTTTCAGGGTAAGGGTTTTTGCTGCGCTCCCCACCCAGCGCAAAGCCGGGGTCTACGGGGCAACCAATACCGAAATTTCCCTGCACGCTCATGGGCACAAGGTAAAGCCCGTGGCGCACATTGCGCAGAAACATTCGACCATGTTCGTTACGAAGTTTTGCAATGTCGTCTGCCAGAAACACGCAAGAAACATTCTGCAAATCAAGGCCCAACAAGTCTTTTTCCAAGGTTGCGTGTTGCGTCGTGTCATTCACTGCTTCGTGCAGAATTTTAAGGCCAGAATAGCCAACGGCTTGCAACCATGCGCAATCCCGCGCGGCCCGTGCAGCGATGGTTTCGTGACCATTGAATTCCAAATATTGGCGAGCGAATTCTTCGATGTCTTTGATGTTGACGTGCATGTTAAGTTCCAGCAGGTGCAAAATCACGCACATTCATGTCATTCATTACAGCCTCAATGGCGGCGGTCAATTGCATCATATGTTTTTCATCAACTTGCCCAATTGTACCAATGCGAAAGCTGGGTCGCCTTGCCAATGCACCCTCAGAAATCGCAAAGCCACTGTTGCGTAGTTTGTCGCGGAATAACGTGATGTCGAAATTCGTATCGCGCGGCGACAAGACAGTTTGCACAATTGCACTGCGGTCCGCATCAGGCAACAGAGTCGCAAAACCCAAAGCACGGATGCGGGTTGTGAAAGCATCAGCGGTTGCACGATAACGTTGGTTGCGGCCCATCGCTCCACCTTCAGCCTCCAACTCGCGCAAGGCCTGCTGCAACGCCACAAGTGCGTGAGCGGGAGGCGTTTCGCGGAACGCACCTGTGGCCTGAAAGTGAGCCCAAAGTGCGTGCAAATCGAGAGACTGCGAAGGGCTCTCATTTTTTGCAGCCTCCAAAAGTTCGCTTCTCGCGATAACAAATGAAAAGCCTGGAATGCTTTCAAGGCAAATATGCGGGCAGGAAAGCAGCACATCAATGCCGTCATCCACCATGCTCAACGGCACCCCACCAAATGATGTCGTTGCATCCACCATCAAAATACGGCCGCGCGTTTTTACCACGGTGGAAATTTCGGCGATGGGGTTTGCATATCCTGTTGAAGCTTCACAATGCACGAGCCAAACATGGGTGATGTTACGGTCTTCATCGAGTAGCTTTGCAATGTCGGCTGGGCGCAAAATAGTGAGCTCTGGCTTTTCGAGCGCGGTGTGGTTGCGCCCCATGCGCTGCATAATCTGAATGGCACGCTGACCTTGGGGGCCGTTCGAAAGCATGAGCGTTTTCTTGCGTTTGGCTGGCGTAAGTGTACCCAACGCAGCTTCAATACCTGTCTCGTTTGTTCCTGCCATGAACACACATTCATACGCACCGTCACATCCGGCCAGTGTTTTAAGACGTGCACTGAGTGATTTGATCAACCGAGAAAACTCCGCATCACACGGGTCCCAATCAGCAAGCATTGCAAATTTAACATTTCGAGACGTCGTCACTGGCCCCAGCGTCAATAGATAGGGCATATCCTCTTGGCCGTCTGGTCCCGTGAAACTTGTCATCTTAAGCAAAATCCTCTGGCCTCCTTTTTGACGCCTTGCAGGCGTTTGGTCAAACGTCAATGTTGCATGGGGGTGCTTGCGGCTGGCGCCGCGACCTGTGATACTGCAACTGCGATCACGAGGAGGCACACATGACGCTTGGATATGGTTTAATTGGTTTGCTGGTGGCTGTGGCTGGCTATCTGGTCTATGTTTACAACGCGTCTGGTCTCCAATAAAAATCTGGTCGCCGAAGGTTGGAGCGGCATTGACGTGCAATTAAAGCGCCGTGCTGATTTGTTGCCCAACTTGATTGAGACCGTGAAGGGCTATGCGTCCCACGAAGATAAACTGTTTCGCGATATTGCAGACCTGCGCGCAAAGTCCATCGCTGGCGGAAGTGTGGGCGATCAATCTGCCGTGGGCCAAGCCATGTCGGCAGCACTCGGAAAATTATTTGCTGTAGCTGAGGCTTATCCTGAACTCAAAGCCGATGCGAATTTTCGTGACTTGCAAGATAAGCTGTCGGGCATCGAAGATGAAATTCAACTGTCTCGCCGTTATTACAACGGTGCGGTGCGCAATTTGAACACGATGATTGAAAGTTTCCCGTCCAATTTGGTGGCAAATTTCTTCAAGTTCATGAAAGCGGAGTTCTTCGAAATTGGCGACGCTGCCCAGCGCGAAGTGCCGAAGGTAGATTTCAAGACCCGCTGACACCATGCGCCGCTTTTTAGCAGTTCTAGTTTTCATCCTCTGCTTTGTGCAAGTTGCTAGGGCAGAGGAAGTCATTCGCAATTTTGTAAGCGACGTGACGGTGAACATGGATGGTTCACTTGACGTGCGTGAAACCATCGTGGTGCGCTCGGAAGGCCGCGAAATTCGCCGTGGTATTTTGCGGGATTTTCCGACGACTTACGAAAATAAAAGCGGCACCGCGTGCGCGTGGGTTTTGAAGTCATATCAGTTGAACGCGACGGGCGCGACGACAACTACTCTGTTGAAAGTATTTCCAACGGCAAGCGTATCAAGATTGGTAATGCAGATTTATTTCTTGAAGATGGCGAACACACCTACAAAATCGCCTATCGCACAACCCGCCAGATTGGCTTTTTTGAAAACTATGATGAACTCTATTGGAACGTTACCGGCAATGGCTGGACGTTGCCGATCGAACGCGCGTCGACAATCATCCGCTTGCCCAATGGTGGAAAGATTGGGCAACATGCCGTTTACACTGGCTATCAAGGAACAAACGGTAAGGACGCTGTCGTTGTGCTTGCCGAAGGCAATCGCTTTGAAGCAAAAACGACACGCCGTCTTGGACCATCCGAAGGTTTCACGGTTGCTTTGGCTTGGCCAAAAGGCTTGGTATTGCCGCCAACAGATGTGCAGATGCAGCAAGATTGGTTGCGCGATAATCTAGGCTTTTTCGGACTTGCTGCCACATTATTGCTGGTGCCACTTTATTATTTTATGGCGTGGCTTCGCGTTGGGCGCGACCCGCAGAAAGGCACCATTGTGCCGCTGTTCCGCCCGCCCGAAGGCATGGGAGCATCATGCGTGCGCTACATTTACAAAGCTGGTTATGA
The DNA here is from genome assembly GCA_963840765.1 of uncultured Alphaproteobacteria bacterium. Taxonomy (GTDB): domain Bacteria; phylum Pseudomonadota; class Alphaproteobacteria; order Rhizobiales; family Aestuariivirgaceae; genus Aestuariivirga. The sequence goes on from CAWJAE010000009.1 coordinate 260,538, forward strand.
TGACAAGGCATTTGCCGCAGGCATTGTGAGCCTGGCCGTGAAAGGCCGCATGAAAATCACGAATGTCGATGATGACTATCGCATCGCAAAGACTGAAACAGGCTCGGCTACAATGACACGCAGCGAGACGGCTTTGTACCACGCCACGCCATCAGGAATTTTGGAATTGCAACAGAGCAACCACCGCAGTGTGCAAAACATGCGAGGGGTATTGGAAGGTGCGCTGGATGATGAATATGACGGTGTGATGTACTTGAAAAACATCAAGTGGTTCGTGTTGGGGCTCGTTTTGAGTGTCGTCGGTGTACTGATTTCTGCACTGCTGTTGCCGAATGACCAAAAGGAACTCATCCTGGCGGCAGGCTTATTTTCAATGATTTGGTGGGGTATAATTCTGACCGTTGGAACGATGTCTGTGCGTGGCTTGTTCATGACATCGGGCTGGTTCTCTAAAATCAAGTCGCTGATGGGCCTTGTATTTCTGCTGCCATTTGCAGGATTTGGGCTTGTCGTACCATCGGCGATTTGGTCCAGCGGTGGCTATTCCACAGCTACGCTCTGGTATGTTGGCGGTGTCATAGCGCTACTGGCTTTTAACTTTATTTTCTATTGGCTTCTCAAAGCACCCACCCCTAGGGGCCGTGCCGTGCTTGATCAAATCGAAGGATTCCGCATGTATTTGACTACGGCAGAAGAAGAACGTCTGCGCGTGTTGAACCCGCCCGAAAAAACGCCGGAATTATTTGAACGTTATTTGCCGTTCGCCATGGCGCTGGATTGCGAGAACGAATGGAACGCCAAATTCGCGACCATTCTGGCTGCAGCAAGTACTGCGGGAGCAGTTGGTGGATGGTACACGGGGCCCGGCGGTTTCAACTCTCGAAGTTTCGGCCAAGATTTGGGGACCTCGCTGACGTCTTCCATCTCATCCTCGGGCACAGCCCCGGCTCCTCCTCCGGTTCAAGTGGCGGAGGATTTTCTGGCGGCGGCGGCGGGGGCGGTGGTGGTTCCGGCTGGTAAGCAATCAGCTTCCCAAATGCTCAACGATTGCAGCATTTCGGGAGTTAAAAAACGCATGGACGCTGAATGGCTTGTGTACCTTGTGATCAGCCACGAAGAGCACCTGATCAGCAATGCGCTTGGCATCATCGGGCTGGTGCGTAACCATCAGCACGGTGAGACGGCGCTCTGCCTGAATGCGTTTGACCAGCGCAAGCATGTCCTGCCGAAGCGCAGGCCCCAGCGCAGCGAAGGCCTCATCCAACAGCAATATCGGCTTCTGCCGCACCAACACCCGGGCCAGTGCAATGCGTTGGCGCTCACCGCCGGACATATCGCTGGGGCGGCGCGAGGCTAATGGCGACAGCTCCACATCGGCAAGCGCATCATCTACCGCTTGCCATTGAGCGGTTGAAAGTTTCAAATTTGGCGCGATGCCCAAGCCCACATTTTGTCGCGCTGTGAGATGTGCAAAACTGTTGTTGTCTTGAAACACAAAATTGACGGGCCGTACAGCGGGAGGTGTTGCCGTGTGATTGTGATTGTCGAGCAAGATCTCGCCGCTTTGCAAGGTTTCGAAACCAGCAATGATATTCAGCAGTGTGGACTTTCCAGCACCACTTGGGCCGAGAACTGCCGTTATGCTTGATGCAGCAATCGCAAAGTCCATCTCCAGCAAAAAGCCGTCGCGCTCATATATCCCGCCTTTAATGCTGATCATATCCATCGTGACGCCCGCTGTGCCGCAAAAGTAGATAGCAGGCAAATTGCTGCCAGCACCAGTGCAGTGCCGCCTGCCGCCTGCGATTGATAATGGCCCATTTGCTGTTGCACGAGCGATGGCAGTGTCAACATGCCCTGCGCACCCAGAAGTGTGACAGCGGTTAAGTCCCCCATCGACAAAACAAAAATCATCAAGACGGATTGCGCCAGTGGTCCGCGCAGAGCCGGAGCATCAATTACCCGCAAGCGGTTCAAACCTTGAATGGCGAGTTGGGCACACAGTCGGTCGTGGTCCTGTGCAAAGCGTTGCATGGCCGGTACCAGCACGGTCATGGCAAAGGGCAGGGCCATGAGCGCGTTCATGCTGGCAATTAAAACGAGGGCGAGTACAATGCCACCATCAAAACTGCGAAAGGCCAAGAACCAACCCGTTGCAATTACGGCAGGCGGTACGATGAACCCTGCCAAACTGATGGCCGAGAGCAAGCCGCGCAAGTGCGGCAAATGCGTTTGTGCTTTCGCCATGCTCCATGCCAGCGGCAGGGCGCAAAGGATCGACAAGGCCGCAATCGCCATGCTTGTCGCGAAGGCCTTGGCGAGTGTGGGGGTAAGTTCAATGTGCGTGATGCCCTGCACAAACACCGCCAGCAAAACGGGAACGACGAGTGCAGCGGCCAATATAATCAAACTGAGGTCAACGACGCGTGCGGGCCATGTTCTGCCGTCGTAGCGCTGCATGGTGAGGCGGTTGGAAAAAGTTTGCGGCGACGACAATAGCGCCTTTGCGGCCGCCCACACCAGAATGGAACTCAACGCCACTTGCATGGAGGTGAGTGTCAACGCCCGTGTCACATCAAAATCCATTCGCAGCGATTGGTAAATTGCCACTTCCAGGGTGGTCGCCTGCGGGCCACCAAATATGAGTACGATGATAAAACTGCTGGCGCAGAGCAAAAACACAAGTGCTGATACGCGGGGCAAAGCGCCTTTAAGAGCCGGCCAATCAACATGTCGAAATACCGTGGAATCCGAAAACGACAGTTGGGCGGCGAGGCGATGCGTGTCGCTTGGGGCTGCTTCCAGATTTTCGAGAAACAGTCGCGTTGCGAGTGGCAAATTGAAGAACACATGGGCCAGTAAAATACCGCCCAACCCATAGAGGTTCACCCAGCCTTGGAACACACCTTCCGCGCCGTAGAGCCCGGTCAGTCCAAACAGCGCCACGATAACCGGCAGGGACAGCGGCACTGCGAACAAGGCCAGCAACAGCGCGCGCCCGCGAAATTGTTGGCGGGACAATGCACGCGCCACAAACAATGCAGGCACCACTGACAACAGCGTTGAAAGCGAGGCTTGCAAAAGCGTAAATCGCAAAACGCGCCACGCATAAGCATCCGGCCAAATCACGCCGCCCCGTTCCAGAGCAAATAACACCAGCGGAACGAGGCCGAGTACAAAACGGCAGCGACGATAATGAGTGGCGCAAGCGCACGCAATTTTCATTGTCCGTATGGCGGCTGTAAGCCATTCTTCGATCCAAATCTTGCGGTTTGCATTCACTTCTTCAGGCGTGAACAGCAATGTTTTTTCTGGCTTTACAATTTTGCTGAACGAGTCTGGCAAGGCAACGGAGGTTTCACCGGCAGGCAACATCCAGTTGGTGGCTGGAATTTCATTCTGGAAGTCAGGACGTCAGCATGAAGCTCATGAATTTTTGAGCCAAAGCTTTTTCCGGTGACTCACCAATGACGCCTGCCACTTCAATTTGCAGATAGTGCCCTTCCGCAAAATGCGGCGGCTTGATAGCGCTCAGTATTTTCCGCCGTCATATGATAAGCTGGTGAGGTGACATAGGAAAACACCATCGGTGCTTCGCCCTTGGTGAACAGGCCATAGGCTTCCGACCAGCCGGGAGACGTGGTGAGAATGCGCGGCTTCAATTTCGCCCAAGCTTCCCCCGCTTTTTCTCCGTATACGGATTTCATCCAGAGCAGGAAACCCAAGCCCGGTGTTGACGAGCGCGGATCTTGCAGGATGATTTTCTGTGACGGGTCGCCATTCACCAATTCATCAAGGCTTTTGGGCGGGTTCTTCATTTTCTCAGTGTCATAGACAATGGCGAAATGGCCATAATCAAACGGCAGGAACGTCGTGTCAGTCCAACCGCCGGGCACCTTTGCTTAGCGCAACATCGGCACCATGAGGGCCAAACAGACCCGTGGCGGCGGCTTCGGCCGTCAGGTTTGTATCCAGTCCTAAAACCACGTCCGCCTTGGTTGTTGCACCTTCCAGCTTGAGGCGGTTCAACATGGCAACACCGTCAGCCACTGCTACCCATTCCACGGTGCAGTCGCAGGTTTGTTCAAAAGCAGTTTTGATTTTAGCGCCCGGTCCCCATTCGGAAACAAAGCTTTCATAGGTGTAGATGGTGAGCGTGTCTTTCGCTTCAGCAACAAGGCTAAGCGAGGTGAACAGCGCAAGGGAAAGCATCAGTTTTTTCATAACATTTCTCCATTGCGCCAACAAAGTGAATGGAGATGGGACATTCAAATGTCCCGCTTTCAATCCCTCCGCTGGCATGATCCAGATCAGGTTCAGCGGGTCAGGCTATTTTTGCCTTCTCAGCCTCGCATTGCAGCAAAGCCCCCCGTTGAGAGCACCTTCTGGATAGATCAACACTGTCGCTTCTGCAACTGCTTGTGCTACAGGGCTGGCATGTCGAAATTTGTAATCTTGATGGCGGGTGAGGTAACCCCCACTTTGCGCCTAAAAAATCAGATCACCGGGGGCCGTGTGATTGCTGCGGACAGCGGCATGAAGCACGCCGAACCATTGGGCCTGACGCCCGAATTTATGGGTAGGCGATTTTGATTCTACGCCAACCTTGTTACGTGACCAATGGAACCACATTCCGCAAGAACGATTTCCGGCTGCAAAGGACAAAACAGATGGTGAGTTGGCGGTGGAAGCGGCAATTAAGCGCGGCGCAACGGAAATTATTCTGCTCGGTGCGTTTGGTGGACAGTTTGACCATGTGCTGGCCCACGCTGTTCTGCTGCATTTGGTTGCTGGACAAGGCATCAAGACCTTTGCAACCAGCGGCACTGAAGAAGGTTGGCCACTGATATCGTCGCTGTCGCTTTGGCAAATTCCTTCGGGCACCCGCATCAGCATTGTCGGCCTAACGGACTTGACGGCGCTTACCATTTTGGGCGTGCGCTGGCCCTTGCAGCAGCGCGATGTGCCTTTGGGTTCAACCCTCACGCTGTCGAATGAAGTGCGAGGTGATGTGGCTGTTTCACTTGAACAGGGCAGGGCCTTGGTTTTGATTTATCCGGAGTTACGCTGATGTTGTATACCGTTGAACGCTTGGGCCAGAAGGGTGATGGCGTTGTGCGCGCTGGCGATGTGCAATTGCATGTGCCGAAAGTTCTTGCCGGTGAAGACATTGATTTGTCGATGGGAAAGCTCACCCGCATTATCACCCCTTCGCCTGAACGCGTTGAAGCTTTTTGCCCGCATTATGACCGCTGCGGTGGCTGCAAGTTCCAGCATTGGGCAGAAGTGCCATATCAAAACTGGAAGCGCAATCTTTTGATCGATGCGTTGGCGGCGCAAAACATTTCAACTGATGTGAGGCCTTGGTTGATGCCCATGGTGCGGGCCGCCGCCGCGTGAGCCTTGCATGTGCGCGAAATTGATGGCGTTTGGCGTGCAGGTTTCATGGAACAGAAAAGCCATGACGTTGATCGCACTGGATCATTGCCCGGTATTGGTGCCTGCTTTGAAAAATGCAGCGCAATTGGCCGCTGCCTTTGGCCCGCCGCTGGGCGCTTGCGATGTTGCAGTGACGGCTGCTGACAATGGTCTGGATGTTTCGGTAAAGGCTGAGCGCAGCATCGTTTTGCGCCGTTTGGGCGCGTTGAATGAGATTGTCCAAACCTTTGGCATACTGCGATTAAGCGTGAATGGTGAAATCCACACGGCATTGACCGCGCCCGTTGTGAACATTGGCAAGGCACAAGTGCCTTTGCCCACCACGTCATTTCTGCAAGCAACCGCTATGGGCGAAGTGGTGTTGGCACAGCTGGTGGTGGATGCTGTAAAATCTGCGAAACATGTCGCTGACTTGTTCTGCGGCGTCGGGCCTTTCGCCGTGCGGATTGCAGAAAAAGCCAAAGTCTATGCCGCCGATAGTGACAAGCCCGCCATTGCTGGATTGCAAGTGGCAGTGCGTAACACCCAAGGCCTAAAGCCCGTCGATGCGCAGGCGCGCGACCTGTTCCGCGAACCATTGACGCCATTGGAATTGAAACCATTTGACGCTGTTGTGCTTGGACCCGCCGCGGGCAGGCGCCGAGGCGCAGGCCCGACAACTGGCGAAATCCCAGGTCAAGCGTGTCGTGTTGGTGTCCTGCGACGTGGCAAATTTTGCCCGTGACGCCGCGATCCTAATAAAAGGGGGCTACAGCTTGAAAACCGTAACCCCCGTTGATCAATTCAAATGGACAGCCCACCTTGAAATGGTGGGCGTGTTCACGAAATGATTAATCCTTGGCGCGTTCCACGTAAGCGCCATCTGCGGTTTCAACCACGATGCGTGTACCTGCTGCAATGTGCGGCGGCACCATGGTGCGGAAGCCGTTTGACAAGATAGCTGGCTTGAAAGACGACGATGCTGTTTGGTTCTTGATCGCGGGTTCGGTTTCAGTGATTTCAAGCGTTACGCGCGGTGGCAATTCGATTGAAATCGGGCCGTCATTGAACAGGGCAACTTGGCATTCCATGCCTTCCTGCAAGAAGGCCGCAGAGTCGCCCAGCATGTCGCCGGGAACGTTGATTTGTTCAAAGCTCGTGGGGTTCATGAAAATGTAGTTTTCGCCATCTTGATACAGATAGGTGTGGCTTACGGTTTCAACGAAAGCGCGTTCCATATTGTCGGTGGTCTTGTAGCGCACAACGGTTTTAACGCCATCAGAAATGCGGCGCATGTCGATAGTGGTGGTGGGCGTGCCCTTGCCGGGGTGCATGGATTCGGCCTTTAGAACGACATATAATTTGCCGTCTTCATGCTCGATGACGTTACCTTTACGCACGCCGCTGGCGATGACCTTGACCACGGTGAATTCTCTCTTTTTAAAGCAGATTGAAGTTGTGTTGTGCCGCGCCTATAGCAGCCCCACCTTTGAAAGCCAACCCCAGCAGCACAATGGCAAATTCACCTGAAACATCACCGTGGTACGATCGGCAACGCCACGAAGACAGGCGACCATTTTTGCTGGCGCGTAACCGGATCATTGCCGGAACTCGGCAATGGTTTGCGGAAAGGGATTTTCTGGAAGTGGATGTTCCGGCAATGGTGGTGTCACCCGGTAACGAGGCGCACTTGCACGCGTTCACCACACAATTGATCCATAATGACGGCACGGCCTCAACGCGCTATCTCCACACTTCACCTGAATTTGCTTGTAAGAAACTGCTGGCGGCAGGTGAAAAGCGAATTTTTTCACTGGGCCATGTGTTTCGCAACCGTGAACGAACACTGACTCACGCCCCCGAATTCGCCATGCTAGAATGGTATCGGGCGAGCGAAGTCTACCGCACGATTATCGCAGATACTTTGGCGCTGCTTCGGCTTGCGGCTGAAACAACGGGCCAGACAAATTGGCATTGGCGCGGCCGCAGTTGCGCGGTGCTGGCAGAAGCGGAATGGCTGTCGGTGAACGATGCCTTCATTCAATACGCTGGCGTTGATTTGCTTCAAACAATAAACGCCGATGGCACTGCTAATCGGGATGCAGTTGCGGCGCTTTCGCCAGTGGATTTTGGTGCGGGCGATACGTGGTCCGACATTTTCAGCCGCATACTGGTTGAAAAAGTAGAACCAAATCTTGGAAATGGCCGCATCACCGTGTTGTTTGAATACCCCAGCGTTGAAGCGGCTTTGGCCCGCAGCTGCGCCCACGACACGCGTGTGGCTGAGCGTTTTGAACTATATGCCTGTGGCGTGGAGCTGGCCAATGGCTTTGGCGAATTGACCGATGCCGTTGAACAACGTCGTCGCTTCAACGCCGACATGGATTTGAAGGAACAAATTTACGGCGAGCGCTATCCGTTGGATGAAGAACTGCTGGATGCCTTGACCAAAATGCCCGATGCATCCGGTGTTGCATTGGGGTTGGACAGGGTCATCATGTTGGCCACGGGTGCTACATCAATTGCGCAAGTGCAGTGGGTGCCCTAATCTAATCTGTGCCAGGCGTTTCATTCGCTTCAGGTGATAGGGCTTTACCAGCGCATCAAACCGCGGCGTTGATGTGCGGCCAGCAACATTGCGATAACGTTGGTTGATTTTCTCAACGGCTGCCTTTTCACGATCAATAGTTAGCGGGTGGTTGCCATAAACAACATTGGTCAGACGGTCTCTTTGTGGGCCCACGCCCCGCAGCGTACGTAATACCCCAACCATGGCGCGAGGTTCGTAGCCAGCTTTGACCAGCATGTCGATGGCAATTGAATCCGCCATCAATTCTTGCTGGCGGATCATGCCATTCATGGTGACGTTGCCACTGAGCCGCAACATACGCCCGATATTGTCGCGCAGACGGTCCGGCGTAAATTCGTCCATCATCTTGCCGCCTGCCTTGCTGGCAAGCCGGATTTGCTTTTGGCGTTGCGGATGCCGCAACAGTACATGGGCCATTTCGTGGGCCATGACAGCGGCAATTTCCGATTCATTGCGTGCCAATTGCAAAAGACCTTCATTGACCAAAATGGTCCCAGCCCCCGGCGTGAAGGCGTTGGCTTGGGCGCTTTGCAGCATGATTACATTGAAGTCAGTTGTGGGCACATTTGAACCGCGCGCCAAAATATCAGACATACGCTGCAAATGTCGGCGCATATTGACATCTTCCGATGTACCGTACTTCTGGGTAACACGTGCCGTAACAATGGCGGCAGCGCGGCGTTGTTGCTCGGGTGTGGTGTCCAGCGCTTGGACGACTTCTTGGGGTGAGGTTCCAATTTTACGTGCAATGGCAAGCCGAACCTCAGCTTTTTCGTCTTCCAATGCCAACAGGTTCTTGCCCGAGCCACTGCTGCACGCCGACAGCAAGCTGCTTGCAACAACGAGCATTGCGACTTTTGAAAGCAGCCGTGTGGGCATAAGGCCTCGCAAAAATTAACAACCGTTAATATGTGATGCCCTGATTTGCACGTTGATGCAAGAGTGTACGGGGCTACATCCGTGCCAAGACTTGTCGCACGCTTCGCGCTGTTTTTTCGACGATTTCTTCCAGTTCTGCATCGCTGGCGTTATAGGGCGGGGCCAAAATGACCACATCCCCATTCACGCCATCCACATTGCCACCCACGGGGTAGCAAATCAGCCCATTTTCAAGGGCTTGCGCCCTGATATTGAGAGCCAACTTCAATTGGGAAGCGAACGGTTTGCGCGTGTTTTTGTCTTGCACAAGTTCAATGGCCATAAAATATCCACGCCCTCGAATATCGCCCACAGCATCAATGCCCGAAAATGCGTCGGAAATCATTTGACGGAATTTCAATGCATTAGCCGAAACGCGCTCCACCAGTTTTTCGCGGGTCACAATGTTCTGGACTGCAACGCCTGCTGCACAACAGGCAGTATGGCCTGTAAACGTGTGTCCTGTTTGCGGCACACCGATGGCCTCAGCTATTCGGGTTGAATAGACAGCGGCACCAAGCGGCAAATACCCTGCCGCCAAACCTTTTGCCACCGACATGATATCAGGCTGCACACAATCCGTTTCCAAGGCCCGCCATGTGCCGGTGCGACCAGCACCACACATAACCTCGTCCGAAATCATCAGCACGCCGTATCGGTCACAAATCTCACGCACGCGTTGAGCATAGCCTCGGGGTGCGGGAACGCAGCCCCCTGCTGCCCCCACCACTGGTTCAAAAATAAACGCTGCAATGGTTTCCGGCCCTTCACGTAAAATCGTGTCTTCAAGTTGGCGCGCGTCCAGAGCACCGGGCTCCGGGCGATAGGCATTAGCGGGGGAAATGCGAATGGCATCAATGTAGGCACCTTCAAACGCCAAGCGCCGTTCCAAAAATCCGGAGATGCCTAACGCACCCAAAGTGTTGCCATGCCATGAGCGTTCCCGCGCAATAAATTTCCGGCGGGTTTTCTGCCCGATAGCAAACTGATATTGCAAGGCAAGCTTCAAACAGCTTTCTACAGCTTCTGAACCGCCTGTCAGAAAGACCATGTGTTGCAAATCGCCACCGCAACGGCGCGCAATGATTTGAGTCAATTCTTCCAATGCGTCGGAGGTGAAGTTGTAGCGATAACCATGGGCAATTCTGTCTAACTGGCGCGCGATCGCTTCATTCACTTCTGCATTGCCGTGGCCAATGCAATAAACCGCAGGCCCGCCCGAACCATCAATATATTGCTTGCCATCAACATCATGAAGGTAGCTTCCTTTAGCCCACGCAATTTTGGGCAAAGTAGCTGTAGAATGGATGCTGTTAGAAGCTGGCGCTGACGACATGGGGAACCTGGGCTTGCAGAGACGGGGGTGGACGTGCAGTCTTACCAGTGATTTGCAACGAACATCAAACCCAACAATATACGCCATGATTACACTCTTCGACGATACGCAACGCCTTCATGCTCCTGAAACCTTCTTGGTGGCAGGTAAGCCGCAACCCATTCCGGAAACGCCCATCCGCATTGATATGTTGATGCAGGGTGTGAAAGCCATCGGCAGCGACGTTCGCCAACCGCCACAAATCGGGCTTGAGGTGTTGGCACTTGCGCATACTCAGCAGTATCTTGCGTTCCTTGAAACCTTGCGAGAGCGCTGGGGCCATGTGTCCAATTCCAGCGACGTGCCTCTGCCAAATGTTTACGCCATTCAACGCAGCACACTGCCGCCCATCACAGTGCCTGACGCCGTGGTGGGGCAGGCGGGCTATCATTTAGGCGACGGCGCTTGCCCGGTGACAGACACCACATTAGCCGCCGCAAAAGCCAGTGCGGCCTGTGCTGTGGAAGCCACGCGCTTGGTGTTGGCGGGGGAACGCATGGTCTATGCCCTGTGCCGTCCACCGGGGCACCATGCGGCGTCGGATCTGGCTGCCGGATTTTGCTTCTACAACAATGCGGCAATTGCTGCAGAAATGTTGACGCGGTCTGGCAAGCGCGTTGCCGTGTTGGACATTGACGTACACCACGGCAACGGAACGGAAGCCATTTTCTATGATCGGGCTGACGTATTAACAGTTTCCATTCACGTGAACCCCGCGCGCTTTTATCCGTTCTTCTGGGGCTATGACCATGAACGTGGACGGGGTGAGGGCGAAGGTTTCAATCTCAACTTGTCGCGTGAACGAGGGCTTGATTTGAATGGTTATCTTGCCGCTCTGGAGCTTGCCTTGCAGCGGATTGCAGATTTTGGCGCTGATCATCTGGTGGTTGCTGCGGGGCTTGATATTGCCGTTGATGACCCCTTCAAGGGTTTTGCCATTCAAACCCAAGAATTCGCTGCCATTGGCAGGCGCATTGCGGAAATGAAATTGCCAATGGTCGTGGTGCAAGAGGGCGGCTATCCGTCGGACTCGCTTGGCCACAATCTCGCATCATTGCTCACAGGGTTGGGTCGATAATGGGTGTTGGTTTTCGCCCCATGCGTGCGGGCCAGGAAGATGCCGTGGCCGCAATGATCCGCCAGTTGCCGCGCGACCTTGGCCATGATGTGGTTCCCAAGGTTACGGGGGAGTCATTGCGAGCAGCGTCTGATTTGCTGGAAGTATTGGTGGCAGACGATTCAGGTTTGCTGTTAGGTTGCTGCGTGTGGATGCCGATTTATTCAACATGGCGCGGCTGCAAGGGTATTTATATCACTGATTTATTTGTCATGGGCCATGCGCGAGGCAAAAAAATTGGTGAACGCATGCTCAAGCAGTTAAGCCGCGAGGCGCGGAAAATCGATGCCCGCTATATCAGGCTTGAAGTTGAACTCGATAATACCCGCGCTGCAAAATTTTATGAGCGCTTAGGGTTCAAACAAAAAACCGATCAGCACAATTGTTTTCTTGAAGCTGATGAATTGGATGTTTTGGCAGGAGAAATGAAATGACAATTAAAGCAGTAGGACTCATCGGCGTCGGCCTGATGGGCCATGGCATTGGCAAAAATGTTTTGGAAAAAGGATTTGCCTTAAATGTTATTGCGCATCGCAATCGTGAGCCTGTGGATGAACTGGTGAAGCGGGGTGCCAAAGAATTCAAAACTGCTTCCGAAATCGCCGCCCATTCGGACATGGTCATTCTCTGCGTCACCGGAACGCCGCAAGTGGAGGAAGCGGTTTACGGCGAGAATGGAATTCTCAAGGGTGCAAAAAAAGGCCTCATCATCGCTGATTGTTCAACTGCGGTGCCGGATTCAACCATCAAAATTGCCGCTGATCTTGCAAAGCAAGGCATCACCTTTGTTGATACACCGATGACACGCACTCCGAAAGAAGCCGAAGCTGGAAAACTGGGGTTGATGGTGGGCGGCGATGCAAATGTGATCGACAGTATTCGCCCCGTACTCAACACCTTTGCCGATTTGATCGTTCATTGTGGTGCAACCGGTGCCGCCCACCAAGTGAAGCTGATCAACAATTTCATGTCCTTGGCCCACGCCGCAGTGGCCGCAGAAGCCATAACCGTGGCGCAAAAGGCGGGCATTAATATGGAAGCGTTGCGTGACGTTATCATGGGTGGCGGTGCGCAATCCGTCATGTTCGGACGCTTGATAAATGTGCCCTTGCACGATGATGACAGCCACGCCAAATTCGCCATCCGCAATGGCCGGAAGGATCTGCGCTATTATACCAACATGACCGAGAACATGCCCGTAAGCTCGCCCATAGCTGAAACCATTCACCAGATTTTCGTGTTGGCCGACACGCAAGGATATGGCGAACGCTACGTGCCGAGGTTGGTGGATATGATGGGGAAGAATGCAGGTGTGTAAGAGGAGGCTTGACTCAATCCGCCCCACATGACACCACCCCTGCAAACAACGGGATTTGAATCATGACAATCGCATTTGTATTTCCGGGGCAGGGTAGCCAAGCTGTTGGCATGGGCAAATCGCTGGCGGATAATTTTGCTTCGGCCAAGGCTGTGTTTGATGAGGTGGATGCGGCTTTGGGGCAGAAATTGTCTGACCTGATGTGGAATGGTCCGGACGACCAACTGACGCTAACTGAAAATGCACAACCCGCATTAATGGCGGTGAGCCTTGCCGCCATGCGTGTGTTGGAAGTTGAGCATGGCATTACGGTGGCCAATTCCGCCGCTTGCGTGGCCGGGCATTCCCTTGGCGAATATTCAGCCCTTGCCGCCGCTGGCACTTTTACAATTGCAGACACGGCACGTCTTTTGAAAATTCGCGGGCGCGCCATGCAGGCGGCAACGCCGGTGGGTACCGGTGCCATGGCGGCTTTGCTGGGGTTGGATTTCAAAACCGCTTCAGAAGTGGCCGCAGAAGCAGCACAGGGCGATGTGTGCCAAGCAGCCAATGACAATTCCGATGGCCAAGTGGTCATTTCTGGCCACAAAGCGGCTGTTGAACGTGCACTTGATATTGCCAAGGCCAAGGGTGCCAAACGCGCCATCGTGTTGCCCGTATCTGCACCTTTCCATTGCGCCTTAATGCAGCCTGCCGCCGACGCCATGGCAGAAGCTTTGGCCGCTGCCCACATGAAAAATCCGGTTGTTCCCGTGTTCGCGAATGTGGTGGCCGAGGCCTTGACGGACGCTGCAACCATTCGCCAAAAACTGGTGGAGCAAGTCACGGGCACCGTGCGCTGGCGCGAATGCGTGTTCGCCATGAGTGATTTTGGTGTTCACACGTTTGTTGAAGTTGGAAGTGGTAAAGTATTGACAGGATTGGCAAAAAAGAATGCGCCGGAAGCCAAGGCGCTGGCCATTGGCAATGCCGATGATTTTGCAGCCGCACTTGAAGTTTTGAAGGGATAATTCAGATGTTTTCACTCCAAGGTAAAACCGCACTCGTCACCGGCGCATCGGGTGGCATTGGAGCTGCTGTTGCAACAGCGCTGCATGCCGCAGGGGCAACCATTGCCATTTCAGGCACACGCGCTGCTGTGCTTGAAGAGTTGAAGGCATCGCTGGGCGGCGAACGTGTTCATGTTGTGCCGTGCAATTTGTCATCAGCAGAAGATGTTGAAAAGCTGGTGCCCGCAGCGGACGCTGCAATGGGTGGCTTGGATATTCTGGTCAACAATGCCGGCATAACGCGCGATGGCTTGGCCATGCGCATGAAGGATGAAGACTGGCAGGCCGTGCTTGATGTAAATCTCACATCGTCGTTCCGCCTGGCTCGTGCCGCCATGAAACTGATGATGAAAAAACGCTGGGGCCGCATAGTCTCCGTCACCTCCGTTGTGGGTGTTACGGGCAACGCGGGGCAAGCTAATTACGTCGCGTCGAAAGCCGCACTCATTGGCTTGTCGAAAACGCTGGCGCAGGAATTGGCCTCGCGCAATGTAACGGTGAATTGCGTGGCCCCCGGCTTCATTGCAACGCCGATGACGGATGCGCTGAACGAGAAACAACGAGAAGGCATTCTCGCAAAAATTCCAGCTGGCCGCATGGGCTCGCCGAATGACATCGCAGCCGCAGTGCTGTTCCTTGCATCGGAAGAGGCGGGTTATGTGACCGGCCACACCATGCATGTGAACGGCGGCATGGCGATGGTGTGAGTAGAGCAGCTCGTACCGTCTGGCTGCTGGGGCTGACTCAAATCATCGGTTTTGGTTCTGTCTATTATTGCTTCGCTATTCTGGCAAAAGACATAGCCCGTGACTTTGGTTGGACGCAGGCGCAGTTTTTTGGCTGCATTTCAATAGGGCTTTTGGCTGGCGGGCTGACATCATCATTTGCTGGCAAGGCCTTCGATCGTTTTGGTGCGGCACGGTTGATGACCGTCGGCTCCGTGCTGATGGCGCTGACTTTGGCAGCAGCGGCACTGGCACCTTCAGGACCATTGTTTGCAGCGGCTTTCGTTGCGGCAAATGTTGTCTCAACATTAGTGCTTTATGACGCTGCGTTTACCGCCTTGGTGCAACTCTCGCCGATCGCAGGGTCGCGCCGAATTGTTTACCTCACACTGATTGCTGGTTTTGCATCATCAATCTTTTGGCCTCTCACCACAGCCATGGATGCAAGTTATGGTTGGCGGACGACATTGCTGGTTTTTGCCGCGATGAATGTGTGCGTTTGTGCGCCAGTGCACTACATTCTGAACAAGTGGTCCATTGTTGCCCAAGCCAAAGGTGATGAATTTGTTGCCGCCAATTCAAACGATAAAATCGGCAGCCTAGACCCGCGACATTTCACTCTCGCAACATTTTTGATCACGTCGGGTTTTGTCATGTCCGGCGTCGCACTTTCTGCCGTTTTGGTGCAAATGGTGCCGGTTATGCAGTCATTGGGCTATGGTGCTTCGTCACTCTGGGTGGCCGCATTGTTTGGGCCAGCACAGGTCGTTGTGCGGTTTTCAAATTTGATTTTGGGTTCAAAACATCATCCGCTGACTGTGGCCATACTTTCCGCCGTCTTGATGCCCTTGGGGCTGTTCGCATTGGCGGGAACAGCGCCTGCCATTATTGGCGCAGTTGTTGGCGTTGTATTCGTGGGCATGAGTTCAGGGTTGAAAAGCATCGTGCAGGGCACCTTGCCATTGGAATTGTTCGGCAGCCAAGGCTATGGTTCAAGACTTGGACTAATGGCATCATTTCGTCACGCGGCTGCGGCTGTTTCGCCGTTTGTTTTTGCCTGGATGTCCGATCAGTTTGGAGCGGTCATGGCGTGTGTAACTTTTGGCACGATCGGCGCTTTGGGCTTGGCCAGCTTTGCATGGCTGGCCGTCATTCTTCCTAAACTGGTAAAGTCAGATTATGCAAACCAGCGTGGCGTTGCAGCGCGGTAAGCAGAGTAATCCTGGCCGTAAGCAGCTTGCAATGCAGTTTCCTGCTTTTGAATAACCAGCAGGTTCATCGCCACAACATAGATTACGGCGCATGCAGCGGCAGTCATAGCATCAAACATGGCCAGCGATGCCAATGGCAGCACGAATGCAAGGTAGGCAGGGTTGCGGCTGAAACTATAAATACCGCGTGTGGAATGTGGTGCCACTTCTTCGCGTTTCCAAACGGCATTCAGAATGAAGTAAAGTACCAGACTGGTGGCAAATGTGAGCACGCCTGTTGCACCTGCATGCAAGTCTTGCACAATAACATCACCGCCGATGCGCGAAATGCCGAGTGCCAAAACTGCACCTGTAATTGCTGGAACGAAGTTGATGTCAGCCCAACGGCCCTTCAAATTGATGATGGGTGCAGCCAGTGTGTTGGCGTTGGAAGAGTTTGCACTGGTAGGTTGGAAGAATGACATATGGCGCTCCGTTTCATTTTGGCACAACCGCTGTGCCGCAATTTCAACGTTGCAAATTTTCGCCCAGTCGAAGGCGGGGTGGTAAACGCCAGGTTAACGCGCTGATGTGCTGACGAAGTTTTTGATTTCTGCAAGGAACACATCGCCGAATTGTTCCTGCTTGGCCGCCCCCACGCCGGACACCTCGCCAAAATCCCATTTCGTCAAAGGCATGCGGTTTGCCATGTCAATCAAACTGCGATCCGAAAATATCAGATAAGCGGCAATGCCACGAGACTTCGCCAATTTGAGGCGGAGTGCCTTCAATGCTACCAACAATGCATCAGCACGATCATCCACAGCAGGGGGAAGGCTTGCCCGACGCGTCGCTTTCGAAGCACCACGCACAAGATCTGGTCGATAGCGAAATGCAGTTTCCCCGTTTTGCAAACTTCTACCTTTTACAGAAACTGAAATGCCGCCAAAGCCCGCGACATCAAGCGTCAAGAATCCGGCTCCCACCAATTGTCTGATCAAGGATTGCCAATCTGATCGGGATCGGTGCTTGCCACTGCCAAATGCGGGCGACTTGTCATGGCCAAGTTGCACAGCCTTGTCGTTGGCTTTGCCCGTCAACACATCCACTACATGTACAGAACCAAACCTGTCTCCCGTGGCGTGAATGGCATTGAAAATCAATTTGGCTTCTGGCGTGCCGTCAATTTTGTCGGCGGGATCCAGGCACACATCACAATTGCCGCAAGGTTCGGAAAACTCGCCAAAGTAACCCAACAATGTCTGCCGCCTACAATCAGGCGCTTCGCAAAAACTGACGAGCGCATCCAAGCGCTTGTGCTCTCGTCGCACTCGTTCTTGGCCGCCACCTTCTTGGTCAACAAATTGGCGGCGCATGCGAATATCTTGCAAACCAAATAGCATGTGGGCTTCGGCATCTTCACCATCGCGGCCCGCGCGGCCAATTTCTTGATAGTAAGCGTCCAGCGTGCCCGGCAAATCGGCGTGGAACACATAGCGCACGTCAGGCTTATCAATGCCCATGCCAAATGCGATGGTTGCAACAACAATGATGCCTTTTTCCGTCATGAATCGATCTTGAGCATCCGCACGCGTTGCTGCTGACAACCCGGCATGATAGGCTACTGCGGAGTAGCCTTTTGACTGCAGCATTTGCGCTGTTTCATCAACACTGCGACGCGACAAGCAATAAACAATGCCGCTTTCGCCTTTGCGCTCAGCGAGAAATTCCAAAAGCTGTTTGGTGGGATTGTTTTTCGGTTTCACGGTGAGGCGAATATTGGGGCGGTCAAAGCCTGATACATATTCCGTCACCTTGCCGCCAAATAATTTGGTGGCAATATCGCGCCGTGTCACTTCATCGGCCGTGGCTGTAAATGCGCCAATGGGCGCATTCGGAAATGCACTGCGCAATCCTTGTAGCGCATCATACTCAGGTCGGAACGATGCTCCCCATTGCGACATGCAATGTACTTCATCAACCGCAATCAACTTAACATCAAGCCTCTGCAACGCGCCAATCATGCGCTCTGTCATCAACCGTTCAGGGGCAAGATAGAGAATGCGAGTCTCGCCCGACGCGACGCGCTTCCAAATTTCAACATTGGCTTCACGGTCCGCTGCAGAGTTGATTGTTTCAGCGGCAACACCGGCTAGTTTCAACGCCGCAACTTGGTCTTGCATCAAGGCCACCAACGGCGAAACCACAATTGCCAAGCCGCCGCGCACAAGGGCAGGGACTTGGTAACACAAGGATTTACCAGCACCCGTGGGCATGACTGCCAACACGTTTTGGCCAGCAATCATGGCGTTTACAATGTCCTCTTGATTGGGTCTGAAGCTCTCATAGCCAAACACATCACGCAGAATTTTGAGTCGTTTTGGCATTCACAGCTCCCAACCGGGGCTTATGACGGCCGACAAATGCACATACAACCTCAAAAACGGCCTTTCACTTTGCCCCTTTTGACCTGCCATATATTTGTGCTAGTAAGCACCAGCTTGAGGGGGTCAGCGGTTCAATGTCCGTGCCGACCTAGCAGGGCGTTAAAGAAAAGTTTTTAAGGACAAACACATGAGCGATATCGCTGACCGCGTAAAGAAAATCGTTGTTGAACACCTGAGTGTTGACAGCGACAAGGTGAAGACTGAAGCGAGCTTCATCGACGATTTGGGCGCAGACAGCCTTGACACCGTCGAACTCGTGATGGCTTTCGAAGAAGAATTCGGCATCGAAATTCCAGACGACGCTGCTGAAACCATCCAGACGGTTGGCGACGCTGTGAAGTTCATCGAAAAGGCACAGGCATAATAGCTGTGCCACGTTCGCATATTGCGGGCAGTTTAACTTGAATATGCGCGGGGAGCCGCAGGGTTGAAACATCCTGCGCCCCCGCGTTTTCATATCATTATGCAATTCGAAATTTGTGAGGCTTGAAATGCGCCGTGTTGTTGTCACTGGAATGGGAATCGTATCACCCCTCGGCACAGGCGTTGACGCCACATGGAGCCGCATGATTGCTAGGCGAATCCGGCGCTGGACCGATCACACGCTTTGACGCTTCCGACCTGCCAACGCGTATTGCATTTGAAGTTAAAGAGGGTGACGGCAGCAACGGCACCTTGAAGCGCGATGATTGGATCGACCCCAAGGACCAACGCCGTTACGACGATTTTATTCAGTTCGCATTGATCGCCGCCAAACAAGCGATGGCAGATTCGGGCTATGTGGCCAAAACTGAAGACGAAAAATATCGCTCTGGCGTGCTCGTGGGTTCGGGCATTGGCGGCCTGACCGGCATCCAAGACACCACGTTGTTGATGAAGGAAAAAGGCCCACGCCGCGTGTCGCCATTCTTCATCCCAGGTTCACTGATCAATTTGGCATCGGGCTTGATCTCAATTAATTTTGGTTTGAAAGGGCCGAACCATTCGGTCGTTACGGCTTGTGCCACAGGCACACATGCGATTGGTGACGCGGCACGCATCATCGCCGTTGGCGATGCTGATGTGATGGTGGCAGGAGGGGCCGAATCGGCCATTTGCCGCATCGGTATCGCTGGCTTTATTGCGTGCAAAGCGCTGTCTTCTGCCTTCAACGACACGCCAGAAAAAGCCTCACGCCCCTATGACAAAGACCGCGATGGTTTTGTTATGGGCGAGGGTGCAGGCATTTTGGTGCTGGAAGAATTGGAACACGCCAAGGCGCGCGGTGCCAAAATCTATGGCGAAATTATTGGCTACGGCATGTCCGGCGATGCTTACCATATTACCGCTCCTTCATCCGATGGTGATGGTGCATTCCGCTGCATGCAGGCGGCCTTGAAACGCGCTGGCATTTCAGCTGGCGAAATTGACTATATCAACGCACATGGCACATCCACCCCTTTGGGTGATGAAATTGAACTGCGTGCTATTGAACGAATCACAGGTAACGCTGCGGCCAACATGGCCATGTCTTCCACCAAGTCTGCCGTGGGCCACTTGTTGGGTGCTGCGGGAGCAGTAGAAGCTGTATTCTCACTTCTTGCCATGCGCGACAATATTTGCCCACCCACGCTAAACCTAGATAACCCGTCGGTTGAAACCGCCATTGATCTTGTGCCACACACCGCCAAGAAAAAAGAGATCAACACAGTTCTGTCTAATTCTTTTGGTTTTGGTGGGACCAATGCCTCATTGATTATGCGGCGCTATGCGGCCTAAGCTTTAACCCGAAGAGGGGCAAGTTAAGTTGAGTAACGATAACACATACGAACGTGTTCCAGATGCCGTGGCACCTAAGCGCCGTGCACCAGCACTGGTGCGGGTTCTGGGTTCGCTTGTGGGCTGGGGCATGTTTTTTGGCCTCGCCTTGGGCGGTTTATTATTTTGGGCGTGGGGTAGTTACACAGCAGAAGGCCCACTGAAAGAAACCAAGGTTGTGACCTTTCCGGAAGGTGCCAGCCGTTCGGCAATCGCGCAAACATTGGAAGATCAAGGCGTCATTTCAGATGCACGGGTGATGAATGCAGCGAGCATTATCGGTTCATTTCGCAAAATGAGTTTGAAACCCGGTGAGTATGAGTTTTCTGCCGGCATCCCCATGGCGGGTGTCCTGAACGCACTCGCGTCAGGCAAAGTGCTGACCTACAAAGTTACCATTCCTGAAGGCTGGACCTCGCAAATGGCGCTTGCGCGGATCAATGCCAATGACGTGTTGGCCGGTGATCCGGTGAATACTGTTCCAGAAGGTGCTGTGATTGCCGATACGCAAGTGTTTCGCCGTGGCATGACCCGAGCCAAGCTGGTAGCAGATATGACCGCTGCCCAGACTAAATTGGTGGATGAAGTATGGGCCAAGCGCCGTGCTGACAGCCTCATAAAAACCAAGGAAGAGTTGGTGACTCTGGCTTCCATCGTCGAAAAAGAAACAGGCAAGGCGGAAGAGCGCCCGCGCGTAGCTGCAGTTTTTTTGAACCGCCTTCAAAAAGGCATGCGTCTGCAATCTGATCCGACAATAATTTATGGTATTGTCGGTGGTGCCGGAAAACTAGACAGATCGTTGCTGCGCAGCGATATTGATGAGAAAACCGCCTACAACACATACCAGATTGATGGCTTGCCGCCGGGCCCTATTGCAGTGCCGGGTCGCGCTGCTTTGGAAGCCGTTGTTGCGCCTGCCACTTCAGAAGACTTATATTTTGTAGCTGATGGCACTGGCGGTCACGCCTTCGCGGCCACGTTGGAAGCACATAATGATAACGTCAAAAAGTGGCGCGAAGTTGAAAGGAACGGCATTCAGTTGCCGAGTTCCAACGAGCCTGAACCTGTAGCGACAAACGACGTGGTGCAGACCCCACTGCCAAGTGTGCCAGAAACACCAACCGCTGAAACATCGACAGACACTATTGTGAGCGAGGCTGAATCCACAGCAGAAAACGTCCAGAGCGTTCCTGAGCCTGCTGAGGGCAGCGGCGGTAACCAACCGGTTGTGGCCGCACCCAAAGCCGCTGAACCACCCCCACTTCCCACGGAAAAGAAACCAAAGCCCCAAACGGCTAAAATCGTGGAAACCAAGGTTGCGCTTAAACCGGGCAGTGTTGTGAAAGTGGGCGAAAAATTAGTGCCGATCCCACGCTTGAAAAAAGCCAAACCATAATTACTGCGACTTGTGGCCATGCCTTGAGCGGCGCTAAACCATTTCATATTCAATGATTCCGGCGGCGCCATGATTTCAAAACATCACATCATCAGCATGACAGGTTTTGCCCGCAGCACGGGGCAATGGCGTGATTTGACTTGGGTATGGGAAATTAAAAGCGTGAATGGCAAGGCCTTGGATCTGCGCTTTCGCTTTCCGCAAGGTTACGACCAGATTGAAACGGCAGCCCGCAACGCCGCCGCCCCATTGTTGAAGCGAGGCAACTTGCAAATCAACCTCGCGGTTCAGAATCGCGACGGCGAAGAAACTTTGAAAATTAACACAACATTGCTGAACCAATTTGCAGATGCCGCCGAGGCACTGCGCGATCGCCTGGGCTCAGCTCCTATTCAAGCCGAAAACTTGTTGGCCTTGCGTGGTGTGCTTGAGTCCGGTGAACAAGTATTATCGGAAGAGGATATGCGCGAGCGCGATGCCGTGGTGTTGCAATCTTTTGACGTGGCGTTGAACGCGTTAGTGATTGCGCGCAAAGAAGAGGGTGCACGACTTGCCGCAGTGTTGGAAGCGCAATTACAACGCATCACCGAATTGACCGATGCAGCGAAGGCGAACCCCGCGCGTTCCGTTGAAGCTATTCGCAAACGCTTGGGTGAATTGGTGGGCCGCTTGCTGGAACAATCAGAAAGTTTTGACCCGCAAAGGCTGCACCAAGAAGCGGTGTTGCTGGCCACCCGCGCCGATATTCAAGAAGAGCTGGACCGCTTGCAATCTCACATTTCAGCGGCCCGCACCTTGATGGCGTCGCGCGAACCCGTGGGCCGCAAGTTTGATTTTTTGGCGCAGGAATTTAACCGCGAAGCCAATACGCTGTGTTCAAAAGCCAATGATGCATCGCTCACGGTCGTAGGACTTGATCTTAAAACCACCATCGACCAATTGCGCGAGCAAGTGCAGAATATCGAGTAAGCCACATGCCAAACACCGAAAAAAAATCTGCCAATGTTGCCCGCCGTGGTTTGTTATTTGTCATGTCGTCACCATCCGGTGCAGGCAAAACCACACTGTCGCGCAAACTATTGGCCGCAGAACCAAATATTTCAATGTCAGTATCGGTAACTACCCGTAAGCCCCGTCCAGGCGAGGTTGACGGCAAGGATTACCATTTCATCGACCAGGCGCAATTTGAGGCGATGGTACACAAGCAAGAACTGCTGGAGTGGGCCACAGTATTTGGCAATTCGTACGGCACACCCAAAAAGCTGGTGGAAGACGCCCTGCAAGCAGGCCGCGATGTGTTGTTTGATATTGATTGGCAAGGCACGCAGCAATTGGCGCAAGCCATGCCGGAAGACTTGGTGAGGTTGTTTATTTTGCCGCCAACACCTGATGCCTTGCGCACGCGCCTGATCAACCGCGCACAAGACTCGTCTTCGGTGATTGCAAAGCGCATGGCTGAAGCGGCCCATGAAATCAGCCATTGGCCTGAATATGACTATGTCATTGTGAACGACAATGTGGATGTTGCCCATGCGCAAGTGGTATCTGTACTGACAGCAGAAAGATTGCGCCGCCGCCGCCAACTGGGACTGACAGAATTCGTTCGTGAGTTGACGAAAGAACTCTAAGTCGTTTCCAAAGCTAATCGCGCAAAATCATTCACGGCCAACTCCTCGGCTCGGCGCGTGGCATCAATGCCGAGTTTTTCCAGAACGATCTCTGGTTCATGGAACACTGATTTCAAACTTGAGCGCAGCATTTTTCGCCGCTGGCCAAAGGCCGCCGCCGTAACTTTTTCAAGAGCGGCAACCGTGCAATCAACGTCGGGCTTTGTACGCGGCACCAGTTGCACAATGCTGGATGTAATTTTAGGTGGCGGTGTAAATGCACTGCGGTTGACGTCGAAAAGTTTCTTGCACACACAGCGCCACTGGCAAATCACACTCAGGCGGCCATAGTCATCCGAACCCGGTGCAGCAGCAATGCGAAGTGCTACCTCCTTTTGAAACATGAGTGTCAGTGAGTCGTAAAATGGCGGCCATTGGCCTTTGGTCAACCAACCCAATAACAATGGCGTTCCAACATTATATGGCAAGTTGGCCACGATGCGGGCAGGGCCATTCGACGAGTGTTGTCCAATCTACTTCAAGCGCATCACCTTCGATCACTTGCAAACGATCAGGGTAGTGGGTCGCGATTTCGGCAAGTGCCGGAATTGCCCTTGCGTCACGCTCCACCGCGATTACTTTTCGTGCACCTTCCGCCAGAAGTGCACGTGTCAGTCCGCCGGGGCCGGGTCCAATTTCAATGATGGTTGCTTGGTCTAAAGGCGCAGCGGACCGCGCAATGCGACGTGTAAGGTTGAGATCAAACAGAAAATTCTGGCCCAGTGATTTCTTGGCAGCAAGGCCATGTGTTTCGATGACTTGCCGCAATGGCGGCAAACCATCTTCAGCCATTTCACGGGTCATCGTGCCGCCATTTCTGCCGCAAGCCTGATGGCGGCCACCAAGCTTTCAGCTTGCGCTTGGCCTGTGCCAGCCAAATCCAGCGCGGTGCCATGGTCTGGGGATGTGCGGATAAAGGGCAAGCCGAGTGTCACGTTCACACCACCATGAAAGTCCAGCGTCTTGACAGGGATCAAAGCTTGGTCGTGATACATGCAAAGAATTGCATCATAACTTTCGCGGGCTTGCGGAAAAAATGCCGTGTCGGCAGGGAGCGGGCCAAAAGCATTGATGCCCTTGACCTTAAGTGCTGCGATAGCCGGACGGATGATTTCAATTTCCTCAGCGCCCATGCTGCCGTTTTCACCCGCATGGGGGTTGAGACCTGTAACGGCAATACGCGGTGCAGCAATGCCAAATCGCTTCTGCAAAGCATCGTGCACCACTTCACCTTGAGTGATTATCGCACTTTGTGTGAGGGTTTGAGGAACGTCTTTCAGCGCGATGTGCACGGTAATCGGCACAGCCCGCAAGCCAGCCCCCACCAACATCATGACTTCATTTGCGTCAAGGCCACGCTCTAGGCACAGTGCAGCCAAATAATCAGTATGACCCTGGTGCTTGAAACCTGCGGCATAGAGTGCTTCTTTTTGGATGGGGTTGGTAACCATCCCGCTCGCTTCGCCGCCTAAATTAAGTGCCACCGCTTCGCTTATAGCGGACGTTACCCACGTCGCGGTGTCAGCTGAAAATTTGCCCAATTGAACAGGGTAGGGCAAGGGGCGATGCAAAATGGGAAGTGCCTTAGAAAACACAGATGACGCTTGCGTGAGTGTAGAGATGCGTTGTGTCGAGTAATTCAGGCCAGACTTCTGTGCCACATTTTGCAGATGTTCCTCGTCACCCAAATAGGCGAAGCATACTGCGGACTGTGACTTGAGAATATTCCAAGCTTTGATGGTAATTTCTGCACCAACGCCGCCGGGCTCTCCCGGCGTCAAAACAAGAGGGCCTCGACTCATTGGCTAAATGAGGAGTCGCGGTATTCGATCAATAGCCCTTTGCGGAAACGGCCGGAATACTTGCCCGCAACCTTGTCGAATTTCTCTTGCGCCAGTAAACCCCGCACTTGAGTTTCTGTTGGATACTGAATGTTCTTAGGCCGTTCAACTTTTGGCGGCGTAATTTTACGAACACCACAGAAAGCGATTGCTTCAATTGTTTTACCAGCGGGAATTGGGCCAAGTGCACGACCGGGACCCACACCATCAAGTGCGTTTTTCAATTTTGCGTTCATCGCGGCACCATTGGCATCAAGCTTCTTGCCAATCTGCACGTTGAAAATACCGGCTGCAGCAGAGCGAGCGCTTTTGCAGCCATTAAACTTTTTCACGAAGGTCGCCACTTCAAGAGCGCGTGCATTCAGCAATTCACTTGTTACATTGCCATCAGGCGCATCAATAGGAAACTTAATCGGCATGAGTTCATATACCGTGATTGGCTTACGGCGTGGGTCAGCCTCAATCTTGGCAATTTGCCGATTAATGTTGCCATCCACTTCGCTCTTGAACTGTGCCTGACGTTTCTTGACGTCGCTTTCTGACACGCTGAAATCTTCTTTGAACTTGCCGCGCACCATACGGTTAAATGCAACGCGACCTGCCAGATATTGTCGCATTGCCGCCGTTGAAATGCCTTGCGTCTTCAATTTCTTCTTCAAGCCTTGTTCGTCGGTTTTAAGGCCTTTGGCATAGTCCAACATGTGAGAATCGATATCTTTTTCCGAAGGCTGAAAACCGAATTTTTTGCTTTCTTCCACAACGGCAATATCGTCGATCACTTCATTCAAAGCAGCTTTGCGGCTTGCAGTTTTGGCACGCTTATCACCCAGAATTTTCCAAAGGTTGATGCGCTGCTGTACGTCATAGCTGGTGATGGGTTGATCATTCACCGTAACGATAACTTTTTGGTCTTGCGCAAATGATGCTGGAACTGGTGCGGCTAGAACCAGCACAGCCGCCATGGTGCAGATACTTGGTAACATGCGAATGTAGCGTTGCATGACGTCCTCAGAATTTGCTGGATACGCTGGTGCCGCCCAACGTTGCCAGATCAATTGACAACATGACGCGATGATCAAGCTCTTCGAATTTGCTGTCTCTGGTTGACGAATAGGCCATTTTAAAATTCATGCACTCACAATCAAATTCAAGACCAAGCGTGCGCCGGTTCATGAAACTGTTTTCAATGTCGTAGCGTGCGCCACCGAATACATACCACCCGTCCGTGAGGGCAAGGCGCGCGTCTGCTTCTGCCCATTCCTCATCAAGCAAGCGGCCATAAGCTGGCTCTGCTGCGATGTTCATGTAGCCAGCATTGAGCGAGAACCTGTCAAAAGTGAGGCTGCCAAAAACCTCTTGCCGATTGATGGCCGACAAATCTTCTTCCGCACGCACTTGATAGGACAACGAGAAACTATCCCATGGCTGCAAAGTGAGTGCGCCAACCAGGTCTGATTTTGACCCATCAAGTCCAGACCCTGCCACAAAACTGTTGGAACCAGCCAGGTGGAAACTTTCACCAGCGCTTGCTTTGAGGAAGCCACCATTCGCCCCGAGGAATGAATAGGTCAAACCTGTATTGATGCGAACACCACTTTCATAACGGTCAAAACCCGTGAAGCGATCTTCAAGGAACAAGCTGGAATGATCAAAGTTGAGAGTTACAGCATCTTCATTTGAAAGCTGATCGGCGTCTTTCGCATTATCGGCGGCAATGAATTGGAACACCGGCGACAAAATATTCTGGCCATAGTCATGGCCAGAGATGAGTGGAAAGCGCACATCAAATCCTGCGGCGGGCAAAATGCGCGCCGTAGTTTCCTGCTCGCGTTCACCACCAGCCGCTGCGGGGTCAGCTAAATTATTCGTCACGTAAAAATCGCTGCGCAAATTTGCGAAGGGTGTGAGCAGCAATCCACCGTCGGATATGTAGCGCGACTTCCAGCGCAAATCAGCGGTAGCACGGCTTTGTTCGGTGGCAAGGGCTGCTTCCGAAAACGGCGTTGCCGAAGCATCGCGATTGATTGAATAGGCCGACCAATTCAAACTTAACTCACCACCCATGATCGGTTGATCAAAATAATGTTCGCCATTCACGTAAGGCAAGGCGGTGGGCAGCGTACTTGCCGTAACATCATCGTTGAGCGCTGAAAAATGAAGGACTTGCGCCGAAACATAATTGCGGTCCCAAAGGCCTTTGACATAGACTTCGTTCTTCGCGATGCGGCGGTCGTCATAGTCGTAATCACTCAGGAAGTTACGGTCAGACACCAGCGTGCCGTCCCAGCCCCAATTCCAAATGCTGTTCAGTGAGAAGTTTCCTGCCGAAGAAACAGCACCACGCCAACGATCAGCTTCGCTGGTGCGCTTGGGCGAAAGTTCGTAAACACCGATGCCCCGCACGTTGAATAGCCCTGTTTCTGTGCGTTGGCGATATTCCGCATCGGCAATTGGACCTTGAAAACGTGTAAAGCGCGGACGGAAAGTTATGTCTTTGTCAGGTGCAATGGCCCAGAAAAACGGTGTCTCCACGCCAACGCCATATTCTTTGCCATAATGAATTTTGGGCACCAGCCAACCGGTGCGGCGTTTCACGCTCGGGTCGGCATGGCGCAGATAGGGCAGACCGCCGACCGTAACGCCAGCGATTTTCAAACGGGGATTTACGTGGATCAAATCTTTCGAAGGCTGATCATGCGTGGTTTCATCAGACACCAATTCCCACAATGGCCCACCAGATTTTGTTTCACAGTTTTTGCATGCCGTGTAATGGGCATTTTCAAAAATCGTGATGCCGCCTTCAACGCGCTTGGCATAGGTCGACGTAATCGTGACGTTGTTGGTGAGTAAGGCACGGACTTTTTTCGCAAAGCCCAGTTTGAACCTGTTTGTTAATGCGAGGGTTGCAGCTTGCAACACATTGCCATTGGGTTCACGCAATTCGACGGAACCATTAGCGGTAAACTCATCAGTGGTTTCATTGTAGGAAACGCGGGATGCATTGAGCGTATAGGGCCCATAAGTCAGCACCACACGACCTGTGGCCACGGCGGTTTTTGTGGCAGGATCATAGGTTAGTTTATCGGCCACAAAATCCGCTTCTGTGCCCGCTGCAGGTTCTTGCAACACAGGTTCGATAAATGGCTTTTCTTCAATGGCAAACGCAGTGGTGTTGAGTGCGATAAGTGCAAGGCCAGAAAGCCCAAGCAGAAGGCCGCGTTGGCCCGAAAGCCCACGCCTTTTACGTTCCCGCCCGTGCCCCTTGCTTGTCAGCGTCAAGCCTCTTCCCCAGTGATCACAAATCGTTACCAATCATTAACGGGTTTTTGTCCCAAGGCAAAGCCCTTTCGACACGTCCCCAGTTTGTTGTGATGCCAAACTAAGTCGCGAAAAAGGCACCGATTTTACAGGGTAAACAATTCGTTAACGCGTTGCCCCAAGGCCCATCTGGCCGTATGCAATTGGGCAACAACAGAATCGGAAAATTCACCATGAAAATCAGCTTTGAAAAACTCACTAAGCCAAAAACCGGCACATTCGTGGTGTTGCTGGAAGAGGGGGCCAAACTTTCTGGCTTCGCCAAGGTTTTGGACGATGCTGGAAATGGGCAAATATCGCGCGCCATGAAAGCCGGTAGTTTCGAGGGCAAGAAGGAACAAGTCTTGGATGTATTGGCCCCAAATGCTACTTTGGATCGGCTGGTATTGATAGGGGTGGGTAAACTTGCAAACCTCGTAGCACGCGAGTTTGAATACCTAGGCGGTGCAATTGTTGGGATAGCGCAAGGGTTTAAGGCCACATCCGTTTCAATTGATGTGGGGGAGATTCCCAATGGAAAAGACTTGGCGCAATTGGCTGCGGGCGCGCAAATGCGCAACTACCGGTTTGAAACCTATAAATCCAAAAAGACAGCAGACAAAGACAAGCTTGCCGCATTCACAATTCTCACCGCCGAAGCTGCTGCCGCCAAAAAGGCATTTGTTGAAGCTGAAGCCATTGCTGCGGGCAACCATGTGGCGCGAGACCTTGTCAACGAGCCTGCAAATATTTTGCTGCCTGTGGAATTTGCCAATCGCACCAAGACACTTTCTAAGCTGGGTGTTGAAATCGAAATACTCACACCAGTTCAGATGAAAAAGTTAGGCATGGGTGCTCTGCTGGGTGTGGCACAAGGATCACCCCACGAAGCGCGTCTGGTCATCATGCGGTGGAATGGCGGCAAAAAGGGCGAGCAGCCCGTGGCCTTTGTGGGCAAGGGCGTTACCTTCGATACAGGTGGACTTTCCATTAAACCAGCTGCCGGCATGGAAGATATGAAAGGCGACATGGCAGGTGCCGCCTGCGTTGTTGGGCTGATGCATACATTGGCCAAGCGTAAGGCCAAGGTCAACGTCATTGGGGCCATTGGTATTGTCGAAAATGCAGTCGACGGCAATGCGCAACGGCCGGGCGACGTCGTCAAGTCCATGTCTGGCCAGACCATTGCCGTGTTGAACACGGATGCCGAAGGCCGCCTCGTTTTGGCAGATGTGCTTTGGTACGTGCAGGACAAGTTCAAACCAAAATTCATGGTGAACCTGGCAACTTTGACGGGGGCAATTCTCGTGGCTTTGGGTAAAGAACACGCAGGACTGTTCTCCAACAATGATGAACTCTCATCGCGCTTGACCGATGCTGGTTTAGTGACAGGCGAAAAGGTTTGGCGACTGCCGCTGACGCCTGAATATGACAAGCTGATTGACCATGATGTCGCTGACATGAAAAATATTGGCGGTAGGTTGGCAGGTTCCATTACAGCGGCGCAATTTTTGCAGCGTTTCGTCAACGGCACGCCCTGGGCCCATTTGGATGTGGCAGGAACGGCGATGGACTCGCTCAAATCGCCCATCAATCAAAGCTGGGCCTCAGGCTGGGGTGTTCGCCTGTTAAACCATCTGGTGGCGACGCATTACGAAAAATAATGGCTGAAGTCTGGTTTTACCATCTCGAACGCACGACGGCGGATGATGAATTGCCCCGCCTATTGCAGCGCGGGCTTGAGCGCGGCCTTCGCATGTCTGTCGTGTTGCCAACGATAGAGAGGGTGCGGGAATTTTCGCTGAAGCTTTGGGGGCTGGAGGACACAGCCTTCATTCCCCATGGCTATGAGGGTGAACCAAACGCGACACAACAAAACATTTATCTGTGTACGGACGATATGCCGCTCAACGCGGCGGTGTACTGTTTCTATCTTGATGGCACGGCACCATCAACAATCCAAAATATCGAGCGTGCGTCGATTATGTTTGATGGTAACAACGAAACCGCAATTGCGCAGGCCCGCACGCTTTGGCGGGGTTTCAAATCTGAAAATGCAACCATTCGATATTGGAAGCAGGACGACGAGGGCCGCTGGAAAGACCAAGCTGCGGCTTAACCTAGAACTTGGCGGCGTTGACCACCAAGTGTGTTCCAATCGAAGCAGCATAACCAAGTGCAACCGCCCAAGTCCATTTAAGGTGACTTGAGAAGGTGTATTTTCCGTGGGCAATGCCCATGAGCGCCACACCTGCTGCTGAACCGATGGACAACATAGAGCCACCAACGCCTGCCGTGAGTGTGACCAACAACCATTGTCCGTGACTCATTTGGGGGTCCATGGTGAGAACTGCAAACATAATGGGGATGTTGTCAACAATGGCAGAGAGAATGCCAACCATGATGTTGGCGAATGTTGGCCCCCATTGTTGGTAGAAATAGGTGTTAACCTGAGCCAGATAACCCAACACGCCAAGGCCGCCAACGGCGAAAATGATGCCGAAGAAAAACAACAAAGTGTCCCATTCAACGCGTTCAATTTGCTTGAATGAATTGAGCACCATGTCGGTGCTTTCGGCACGTTTGCCTTTTTGTTGCAGGAAGTACGACCAAACCTGCAAATAACCCAAACCCAACATCATGCCGAGGGCGGGTTGCAAACCCAGAAAATTCTTGAACGAAACAGCAGTTGCAATGGTCAGCGCAAAAAGCGTGATGACGCCAATAGCGCCCGGTTTCAAGCGCACTTTTTCTTCGACGGGAGCAGGGGTTTCTTTTGGAATTCCAAAATGCATGAAAGTTGCCGGCACCAACCAGTTAACGAGTGACGGAATAAACAAAACAAAGAACTCAAAGAATGTGAGTTTACCTTTCTGCCACACCATCAACGTTGTGATGTCACCAAATGGGGTGAAAGCGCCACCTGCGTTTGCAGCGACCACAATGCTGACGCAGGCAATGGCCACAAAGCGCGGCGAGTTTTTGCCAACAGCCAACACCACCGAACCCATGATGAGGGCCGTCGTCAAATTGTCGAGAATGCCTGAAAGAAAAAAAGCGAGTACACCTGTGAGCCAGAACAGCTGCCGATATGACAATCCGCGTGACGTCAATTTGCTGCGCAACACTTCAAACACGCGGCGCTCTTCCAGAGTGTTCACATAAGTGATGGCCACGAGCAAGAACAGGAACAACTCGCCGTATTCATAAATCGTGTGTTCGGCTGCCTTTTTGGCAGTTTCGGGCACGCCATGTGCGGTGTATGCAAATCCGATTATCGCCCAAATCAAGCCCGCTGCCATCAGCACAGGCTTGGACTTGCGAAGTTCAAGCGCTTCTTCAAATATCACGAGGATGTAGGACACAACAAAGATGGCCAAAGCCGCATAGCCAAACCAGCTTTGGGTCAAATCAAGATTATGCATCGCCAAGTTCCTCGTTTAATTCCAGCCAAGCGTTCTCATTGTCAGATAGTTCAATCGCCAGTTTGTTGCGCAGCTTGGCGTAATCCGCAGCCTTTTGTGTTGCTTCCTGATAGATCGACGGGTCCGCCAGAGCTTGATCAAGGATTGTAATTTTATCCTGCAATTTCAACATATTTGCATTGAGTGTGTGGATCATTTTCTGAAGTGTTTTAGCAGGTCGCGCAATTGGTTTTTCGACGAGGGGCTTCGCTACAAGGGTAACACTCGATTTTTCAGGTTCCTTTACCCGCCGACGCGACAATACCATTTCTGCATATTCATCCAGATCGCCGTCGAAACTTTTAATGCCTCCATTTTCAACCAACAACAAACGATCGGCGCAGGTTTCGATGATGTGCCGATCATGGGCGATTAAAATTACGGCACCTTCGTAATCATTGATGGCGCGGATCAGGGCTTCACGAGAATCCATATCCAAATGGTTGGTAGGTTCGTCGAGTATTAAAACATGCGGGCCATTAAAGGTGGCAAGCAAAAACAGAAGCCGCGCCTTCTCACCACCGGAAAGCGTGGAGCATTTTGAATCAGCATGGGCCGCACCAAAACCAGCCGCACCCAATCGAGCTCGCCGTTCTGCCACACTGCGTTCTGGCATCAGCTTGGTAATGTAGTCAAACGGAGTGGAACCATCTGCTAGTTCGTCCATTTGGTGCTGGGCAAAAAAACCGACATTCATTTTAGGGGCCGCGACAAGTGACCCGCCTTGTGCCTTCAACTTTCCAATGAGCAATTTCGCAAAGGTGGATTTGCCGTTGCCGTTAGAGCCCAAAATCGCAATGCGATCGTCCGGGTCGATACGTAGAGTAATGTTCTTGAGAATGTGTTTGCCGGGTTCATAACCAACCGCAACTTTGTCCATGCTGATCAGCGGCGGGGCCAGAACCCGCTCGGGGCTTGGAAAGCGGAAAGGCACCACGCGATCATCAACCAAATCGGCAATGGGTTCCAGTTTCGATAGGGCTTTCAAGCGACTTTGCGCTTGCCGTGCCTTGGACGCCTTGAAGCGAAACCGGTCCACATAGGCCTGCATATGGTCGCGTTGGTCTTGCTGCTTTTTCTTCAGCTTCACCGTTAGCGCCTGCTTTTCACGTCGTTGACGGTCAAAATTATCGTAATTGCCTTGGTAGATTGTCAAAACCATCTGGTCCACATGCACGATGCAAGTGACAACTTCGTTCAACAGGTCGCGGTCGTGGCTGATGAGAACGATGGTGTGCGGATAGGCCTTCAAGAATGTCTTGAGCCAAATGGTGCCTTCAAAATCGAGGTAGTTTGTTGGTTCGTCTAACAGCAACACATCAGGTTGGCCAAATAGCGCTGCCGCCAATGCCACCCGCATGCGCCAACCGCCCGAAAGGTCTGAGCAGGGGCCTAGCATTTGCTCGTCGGTAAAACCCAGACCAGCCAGAATTGCCGAAGCGCGGGCAGGGGCAGAATGTGAACCGATGTCAGACAATCGCATTTGAATTTCCGAAATACGATGCGGGTCCGTCGCGGTTTCGGCCTCATCCAAAAGCTCGACACGTTCCACGTCGCCGGCCAACACGATATCCAGTAAACTGTCGCTGCCGCCTGGCGCTTCCTGCGCCACCGTGCCCACGCGGGCATTGCGCGCCATCGATGTTGTGCCGGACTCTGCCGCTAATTCCCCCAGCACAATTTTGAAAAGCGTCGATTTTCCGATACCATTGCGGCCCACCAAACCTGCGCGGTGGCCGGTTGGAATGGTAACGCTGGCGTTTTCGAGCAAAACGCGGCCGCCGATGCGGTAGGTGAGTCCTTGAACCTGTAACATGCCGCTCGCTTAGCCGCTCAATCGCTGCACAGCAATGTCATTGACTCAAATCATGTTGCGTTGCACAAGAGTTGCAGAACGCCCCTCAGAATTTAAGGTTTTTAAGCCGTGAACATGCAGGCCAATCAGATTTTTGAAGATACCTCTTACATTGACGGCTTGACAGAAACCCTGCGTGATTTGCTGCGGCAGGTCATTCGCCAGCGTGAACCTTCTGTTTTGCCCATTTTGGATGATCCTGAGTCTTCCGCCGGAATCCCGGATCATTTGGTGGAGCACGCCTTGCAAGTGACGGGCATTTGGCTGCAATTGATGAACATTGCCGAAGAAAATGCCTCGATGCGCAACCGCCGACAGATTGAAAAGGAAGGCGGCCCTGATGAGGTTATCGGCTCATTCTCCCATGCACTGGCCCAAGCGGCAAAAGCCGATGTGTCGCCCGAAACCGTAGCGCGCGTGCTGCAACATTTAGATGTGGGGCCAACGATTACCGCCCACCCCACCGAAGCCAAGCGCGTGACGGTATTGGAAATTCACCGTCGCATTTATTTGAAACTCTACGAACTTGAAAGCCCTCGCTGGACACCGCGCGAACGTGATGCGCTGTTGGCATCACTCAAAAATGAAATCGATTTGTTGTGGCTCACCGGTGAAGTGCGCTTGGAAAAGCCAACGGTTGAAAGCGAAGTTGCCTGGGGCCTACACTTTTTCCGCGAGGCGTTGTTTGATCGAACGCCCTATATTTGTGAAACCCTGCAATCCGCAGTCAGCCGCCATTACCCCGAATTACACAACAGTGTGACGCCACCCCTAAAATATTCGACGTGGATTGGTGGCGACCGTGACGGCAACCCTTTCGTGACCGTAGCTACAACGCGCAACGCCTTGGACCAAAACCGCTTTGCCGCCATTGAACGCTTGTCAATGCGGCTCAATGATTTGTCGCGTTTGATTTCGGTAAGCGCCTATGAAATTCCGTTCACGGACGAATTCAAAACACTATTGGCCGAGCAATTGGCCATGAGCGGCAATGAAACCGCAATCATCACCCGCAACCCCACGGAACCGTTTCGCCAGTTTTTCAGCGCACTTAACGCGCGTTTGCTTGCCACCAATGGCGAGGGAACGGCGAAGCCCTTTGCTTCCGTTGCCGAATTCATAGACTTGTTGAGCAAGGCCGAAGCCATTCTTGTGGAAATGAAAATCAGCGGCATGGCTGAAGGGTTTGTAAAGCCCGTGCGCTGGGAAGCCGAGATTTTTGGTTTCCGCACAGCCGCCCTCGACCTTCGACAAAACACCACCGTTGTTAATCGCGTGCTGGGTGAAATCTGGCAGAAGTTAAACCCTACGGCCAACGTGGCGGCCCCGGAACCCGGCACGAAGGAATGGACGGCTTGGCTGGCTGAGGAGTTGGATAAGCCGCTGGGTTTCATCCCGCGCTTCCAAAATGTATCGGACGAAAGCAAAGAGCTGCTGGGCCTGCTGGACTTGATCCGCGAAACAATTGACGGCCCGGACCCTGAGGCCATCGGCACCTTTATTCTGTCGATGACGCAGAGTGCCGATGACATTCTAGGGCTTTATTTGCTCGCGAAGTTCTGTGGTTTATTCTCGGACGCGAACGCTCGCGAAACGTGCCGCATTAAAGTGGTGCCCTTGTTTGAAACCATCGAGGACTTGCGCGCAGGTCCTGACATTATGCGGACACTTTTGGCCAATCCAATGGTGCGCAATTCAATCGCAGCTAATGCTGGCGCACAAGAAATCATGCTGGGTTATTCTGACTCTAACAAAGACGGCGGCTTCTTCTGTGCCAGTTTTGAATTGTTTGAGGCCCAGCGCAGCTTGATGCAAGCTGGCCAAGACACGGGAATATCACTGCGATTTTTCCACGGTCGCGGTGGTTCTGTATCTCGCGGTGGTGCACCAACGGGTCGCGCCATCGCCGCTCAACCGCAAGGCTCCATCGGGGGGCAAATGCGCGTAACGGAGCAGGGCGAAGTTGTCTCGCTCAAATTCGCAAACCGCGGCACCGCGCAAAACAATCTTGAAGTGCTGACGGCAAGTGTTCTGTTGCACACATTGAAATCCAGCAAGGAACCCGGCTTGAAGCTGGTAACGGACCACCAGCAGGCAGTGGAAGAAATCGCAAGGAAATCATTTAAGGCTTATCGCAAATTGGCGGAAGATCCGGGCTTGTTGAACTATTTCCAATACGCAAGTCCAGTTGAAGAATTGGCGCTATTGAAAATTGGTTCGCGGCCGTCACGCCGATTTGGTGCGAAGGGACTTTCTGACTTGCGTGCCATTCCCTGGGTGTTTGCTTGGTCGCAGAACCGCCACTTGCTCACCGGCTGGTTTGGGCTTGGCTATGCGCTCGACGATTTTCTTTCAGCACGCGGTGGTGACGGCCTTAAATTGTTGCGCGGCATGTTTGCAAAATCACCGGGCTTCCGTTTAGCAGTGGACGAAGTTGAGAAATCACTTTTCCTTGCCGATATGGATGTAGCTGAGAAATATGCGGCCCTTGTTCCAAACCGTGTAGATGCCGAACGTTTGTTCGCATTGATCAGTCATGAGCATAAACGCACCTCCAAGGTTATGTTGGAACTGTCAGGCTCCAAAGTGTTGTGCGAACGTTTCCAAGGTTTCCGCCGCCGCTTTGACCGCGTGCGCCCCATGGTGGACCAGGCAAATAAATGGCAAGTTTCGCTGCTGCGCCAAACCCGCGAACAAAAAGGCAGTGAAGCCCTCAACATGCCACTGCTTGCAACAATGAATTGTGTAGCCTCGGGCTTGGGTTGGACGGGTTAATCATCTTTCCATAGGTGTTGAAAATTTTAACAGACTCTTTAACAGGGATTTAGGGACGGCAAGCTACGATTCGTTATGATTCAAGAGGAGCTTTGCCGTGTCCCATTTCACTTTCATTCGTTCAGTTGCCTTGTCAGCCACGCTTTTGGTGGTCCCTGCGCTACATTCGTCACCAATACCTTTCGGCGCTGATCAAGCTTTTGCTGGTAACGGCAATGGCAATGGCAATGGCGGTGGAGGAGGTGGCAATGGAAATGCTAGCGGCAACGGTGGTGGTAGTGGAAATGCCGGTGGCAATGCTGGTGGCCAGAGCAATGCAAGCCAAAAACAAGCAACCAAGGAATCGTCTGGAACTAAATCAACTGAGACACGAAAATCTTTGAAGGACGTGTTGTTAGGAAGTCCCAAAAACAAGCAAGCTGCTGTTTCTCCGACCAAAACGAAACTTGAAGCAAAGCGCGTAGCTAGTTCCCCGAAAGGTGTGGCGAAAAAACAGAACAAAAATGTTGCAGGCACAAAGGTCGCAAAACTCGAAAAGCCTAATAAGGGCGCCGTGTCGTCCAAATTGGGGGCCTTGAATGCGGCACACGCGTCAGCACAGGCTTTTGCAAATGCATCGCCCAATTCACGCATCGGTAAAATTCGGGCCTACTATGTTGCGAACGCTGAAGCTGCCAAAGCTGCACTAGCGGTCCTTGAAGCAGACGCAGCTTTGTTGAAGGCGGCAGAAGAATTGGCAGGTGCAAAACTATTGCAAGCTGCTGCGTTCAAAGCCAAAATAGATTACGACACGCTGAAATCAGAATATGATGTGGCGAAGGCAGCATTCGATACTTTACCTGTTGATGATCCTGCACGCCCAACAGAAGAAGCAGTGGCTGAACTTCTGGGCAAAGTCGAAGTCGCAGAAACAACACTCAAAACCGCCGACGAAGCTCTTATCAACATCAATTTGGATACTCTCGCAGGTAATGTTGAGACAGCACAAAACGAAGCAGATGATGCAAAGGCCGCTGCTGAAACCAGTGCTGCAGACGCATTGGCTGCGCTGGAAGCAGCCGCAAACAAGCCGATAACAGATGAAGTGCGTGCCGCTCTCGACAAGTTACTTGAGGGCAAGATTGTGTTGGAAGACACGGCTGAAGCCGAGCCTGTTCCACAACCTGAGCTGCTCTGAACGGCAATCAATAGTAACTAAAACGGCATACTAACAAGGGCTGGTGTAAACGCTTTGCGGCTATTCCACCGGCCCTAAATGTTTTGCGCCGCGCTTTTGTGCCAATTCAAATTGTCTTTGCCGTTCGCGGTTGGAAGCTTTTTGCACTGCAGTCAATTTGTCGCGCACAATGCGGGCAGCACACACCTTCCTCATAATCCTTGGACTTGACGATCATTCGCTGAAACAGGTTCAAGGCAACCATGACAAGTTGTGAAATCGGCAATTTTCAATCCATGGCCCACGGCAACCCGCTCATCAAACACATAGCACGCTCCGTCCCAAAGGCTCTGCTCATGTGGCACTTCTTCCAGATATTTGAGAATACCACCTTTCAGATGATAGACATTTTCAAAACCTTCTTGCCGCATAAAGCTGGTGGCTTTTTCGCAGCGAATGCCGCCGGTGCAGAACGTGGCAATTTTCTTGCCCTTCATGTTGTGCAAATTGCTTGTTCACCCAAGTCGGAAACTGGCTGAAACTCTGCGTCTGCGGATCAATCGCATTGCGGAAGGTGCCAACGCGATATTCATAGTCATTGCGTGTATCAACGATGATCACATCAGGATCACTGATCAGCGCATTCCAATCCTGCGGCTTCAACATATTCGCCCAACCACTTCATTAGGGTTGGCTTTGACATTGCCAATGGTGACGATTTCTTTTTTCAAACGCACTTTAAGCCGCATGAAGGGCAGGGCGAGGGGCGGATGAATATTTCCGGTCCAGTTCCGGCAATTCGCATAAGGTCAATGATGGCCAGCAAAGCGCTGCTTCAATGTTGTCCGCAGGTGCTGCCAGTGTTCCGTTCACGCCTTCTTCTGCCAGCAGAACTGAACCCTTTGCGCCAGGCGCTTTCAGAGCGGCCAGAAGAGGTTCACGAATCACCGCCGGGTTTTGCAAGCGGTGAAAGCGATAAAATGCGGCAACGGTGATAATGTGCGACGTCATAGCCTCTGAAATGCGGCAGACTGTGCCAGAAATCAAGAGGTGTCAAATCGTCTGGCTCATGCTTGTCAAGCCAAAATTTCGGCTCTTATTGCACCCAGTGTAATTATCCAACAGGGAGCTTAAAAATGGCCATCACCAAACGTTTCCTTCTTGCCGCCGCCGCCTACTGGCGTTGGCAGCAC
The DNA here is from genome assembly GCA_963840765.1 of uncultured Alphaproteobacteria bacterium. GTDB lineage: Bacteria > Pseudomonadota > Alphaproteobacteria > Rhizobiales > Aestuariivirgaceae > Aestuariivirga. The sequence continues at coordinate 299,126 of CAWJAE010000009.1, forward strand.
CGCTGCTGCAGCCGATATGATCGGCAATTGTGAAGTCACTGGTGCCAAAGGGTCCATGCCAATTGCTGCGCCAGCAAAGGCCGGTCAACTCACTGTTGGTGTTTCATTGCCAGCCCCAATTTGGTGGAATGGCGATACGCCAGAAGCCGTCAAAGACGGTATGGAATATTGCATGGCCGCTGAAATTGCCTGGCGCGCTGGTTTTGACAAGCTGGAAGTCGTGAACCTCGGTTGGGATGCCATGATTTCTGGCCAAACCAATCGGGCTGGGATTTGGCGATGTCGGAAATTTCAATCACCGAAGAACGCAAAGCCGTTCATGATTTCTCTATTCCTTATTTCAATTCAGGCATGGGCGTTTTACCCGTGCTGATGCACCGGTTGATCCAGCAAGAACATCAAGGCATGCCAAAAGTCGGCGTGCAACAAGGCACGACTGGCGCAACATATCGCGACTGAAAAATTCGGCGTGGCTGAACCGCAAGTTTATGATGATCAAGGCAGCATGTTTGCGGGTTTGCGCGCAGGACAAATTGATGCCGCCATAACCGACACTTCAATTACATTTGGCTGAAGAAGTTGCAACGGCTGGCAAATCAGTTGTGATCGGACAATACGACACAGGCGAAACCTATGGTGCGATATATCCAAAGGGCAATGCCAACAATGCCACCATCGACGAGATCATGAAGTCGATGATCGATGACGGCACGATCGGCAAAGTTAGGTGCAAAATATCTGGCCTCGGCATGGGGCAAGGACCCAGCCTCAATTCCATACTTGACACCCTAAACTTCAATCGGGCCGTCGCACCAAAAATGCGGCGGCCCATGATTTTTTGTCTAGAAGTTCAGCGCACATGCCGCGCCGGAGTGACAGCTGCGAATGACGATTTCCTGCTTCCATGATGCCCAAGCCCGCTGATCGCTGGGTCTATCGCTGCGCTTGTGTTTTGCCAGTCTTTGTGTATTGGCGGCAATTCGCGCGATGCGCCTGGTGACCAACGCCATTGCAGCCTTGGTGGGCGACGCACATCTGATCTTCAATGTAATTGCGTCTTAGTTGTTTTGGCTGCGACTGCTTGTTGTTTTGGCCTGCTTTGCAGTCGCTTGCGCTGTCACGAAAAGCAGCTGTTGAACGCGCGCCAATGATAACGCCGTTGAAGCCCGCATTGCAACAGCAGCGGCCCGCGACAAAGCTCAACTGACGATGGGTTGGGGCGTGTTTGCGTTGCTGGCCTTGGCTTTCTGGCGTTTATTTTCATGAATGATATTGCAGTTGGAAAAACCTTTTTTCTGTTGCCCTTGATGCAATCCAAATGGTGGTTGGTGGCGTCGAAATTCGTCACCGTCAACATTATCAGTATTCGTGATTGCCGAAATATTGGTGTTGATGTGGGGCCTGTTCGTGGCCTTGGCGCGCTTGATGCCAGGTGCTGCGGGCCAACCCATTCGCGCACTTGCAACACTTTATTGCGATGTGTTCCGCGGCATTCCCGGCATTGTCACGCTTTATCTGATCGGGTTTGGCATTCCCACATCTGGCATTCCTGATTTGATCATGCCGCATGTCTATGGTTTATTTTACGATACTTCAGCGATGACACCACAAGAATTGCAGAACAGCTTTGCGCATTCCTGTGTGGTGGTGGTGCATTTTGGCTTTGACACTCACCTATGGTGCCTATGTCGCCGAAGTCTATCGCGCAGGAATTGAAAGCATCCATTGGAGTCAGATTTCCGCTGCGCGTTCACTGGGTTTGAGTTACATGCAGACCATGCGCCACGTGGTCGTGCCGCAAGCCGTGCGCCGCATCATGGCACCTTTGTTGAACGATTTTATCGGCCTGCAAAAAGATACGGCCTTGGTGCAAGTGGTGGGGCTGACGGATGCCTTCAACCAATCCAAAATCATTGCCGCCAATGCTTTCAATTTGTCAGCCGTGACAGTGGTGGCAATCCTCTTTATACTGATCACAATTCCGCAGGCGCGATTTGTTGATCATCTTCTCGAAAAAGATGCAGCCCGCATGAAAGCGGGGGGCTGATACAATGGCATTTCTTGAAATCAAGAAGGTCGAAAAGCATTTTGGCCCCGTGCAGGTTTTGCGCGGGTTAAATCTTGAAGCCGAAGAACATCAAGTGCTTTGCCTGATCGGTCCTTCTGGTTGCGGCAAGTCTACGCTGCTGCGCTGCATCAACCAGCTTGAGCCCATTCAGTCTGGTGAAATCCGGTTGGAAAATGATCGCGTGTCAGGACCGGGTGTTGATGTGAACCGGTTGCGCCAACAGGTCGGCATTGTGTTTCAGAGCTTCAACTTGTTTCCGCATATGAATGTGCTGGAAAATGTGACGCTTGCGCCCACTCAAAGTTTTGACGCTCAGCAAAGGCAGAAGCCGAGGACCGCGCCATGGCATTGTTGAAACGCATTGGCATGGAACACAAGGCCAAGGACTACCCCGATCGGTTGTCAGGCGGGCAGCAACAACGCGTGGCCATTGTGCGCGCATTGGCCATGGAACCCAAACTGCATGTTGCTCGACGAAATTACGTCGGCACTTGATCCTGAATTGGTATCTGAGGTTTTGAACATTGTGCGTGATCTTGCAGCCCAAGGCATGACCATGTTGCTGGCAACCCATGAAATGGGTTTTGCCCGCGAAGTTGCATCAAAGGTGTGTTTTCTGCACGAAGGTGTGGTGCACGAAGAGGGGCCACCGGAACAAATTTTCGGCGCTCCCACGCAAGACCGAACAAGAGCGTTCCTGAAGCGCATTATTGAGGCGGGCCGTCTGTAGGCTTTTCCGTTCATCCCCGGTTCAGGCTTGTGGCCAAAATGTCACTTTCCCCACACAGTTCCGCCCCACTACTGGGGCAAAAGCCAATCTGAAAATGACTTGGAGGACGGAATGAAATTTAAATTCGCAGCAGTAAGTTTGGTGGCAATTGCATTGTTTATGGGCCCTGCAACGGCTCAGGACAACCAGACATCGCCCGCTGCAGAGCAGCCCGCTGAAGCCGCAAGCCCTGCGGTAGTGCCGGAAGAAGTGTTGGCGCTCATCAATGATCGCCGCACGTCACAGGAACTGAGTGATGATGAATTGAAAAAGCGCGCCAAGTCAGGCGCGCGAATTTATTGAAAACATCAGATCTGCCCGAAGATGTGAAAGGCCAACTCCAAGCCCTGAATGATGCAGACCGCGCTGAACTTGAAACCCGCACTCAGGCCCAGAAGCCGGCAGAACAGCCAGTTCAAGAGGCGGCTCCAGTTCCAGAAGTTCAACCAGAGCCAAAAGTGAAGCTCCCGTTCAGCAGGCTGAACCCGAAGCAGCACCATCGCCAGCACCCGTTGAAATTCCAGCGGAAGTGGCCGAACTTTTGAACAATACCACGGCGATTGAAGAATTAACGGATAAGCAGCTGGCGCAACGTGCCAAGTTTGCCCGCCAACAATCAAGCAATGAAGCCTTGCCTGAAGACGTGCGGACGAAACTCGCCAATATTGGCTAAGGATGCACGTGCTGCTTTGGCTGCTCGCCAACAAGCCGCCGAAGAAAAGAGAAGAGCCAGAAGCCGCACCTGTGGTTGATCCTGCTCCTCAGCAGGCTGAACAATCGGCACCCGCACCTGAGCAGCCTGTTGTAGAAGCAACCAAAGGCCGTGAAACGCCAGCACCCGCACCCGTCGTGGACAAGGTGGAAGTAAAAGAACTGGATGGCAATGCCGGTGATCCCGTAGCGGAAAAGAAGGCTCGCGTATTTCTTGATGATGCAACGCCAGCTGATCATTTGGACGATGAAGCATTGCGCGCGCGCTTGATGGCATGCGCGACTTGATGGCTGAAAACGAACTGTCGCAAAAAACCGAACGCGAATTGCGCGAAAAATTGCGTAATGAACGTGATAGTGTTGCGTGACCGTGTAGCAAAGGCGAAGGCCGAGGAAGAAGCCAAGGCAGCTAGCGCTGAAGGCTGACGCGAAGACAAGACGAAGCAGCAAGCCGCTGCTGAAGCCGGACACAGCCGGCACCGAAGAAAGACAAGAAGCCAAACATCAACATTATCATCACATGCTGAAACGCCGATGCGTGAAATTCTGCGTGATCGCCGTCATGCTGAAGAACTGGAAGAAAGTGAATTGCGCTACCGCATTCGTGCCCGCCGCGATTTTGAAACGTCGGAACAATTCCGCGACTATGATGAAGATCAACGCAATGAATGGCGGCAACGCACCAGCAGCTGACCGCGAATTTTGCGCCGGCGCCTGAGAGACGGACCGCAATATTCGCCGCGTTGAGTTGGAAAAGCCCATCAAACATTCGTCGTATTGTGATTGAGGACGATGCAGGAATTCGCAGATGACGATATTCCAGAAGATATTTTCGCTGCTGAAGTGGAAGACGAAGACATTGAGCGCGCGTTGTTGGCACCGCCACGCCAAAAAATTACGCGCAAGATAGCGGTTGAAGAAATTGCCAACCAACCAAAAGGCGCGCAATGCAATGACGCGTATTGAAATTGATACCATTCGATTTGGCTTCAACGAAGCATTTGTGCGCGAAGAAGAAGTGGACAACCTCGATCAAATTGCTTCTGTCATCGAACGCGTATTGAAAAAATATCCGCGCGAAGTGTTCTTGATTGAAGGCCACACCGATGCTGTGGGCTCTGATGCTTATAACGACAAACTGTCGAAGGCCCGCGCCGAAGCTGTAAAGAAGGCTTTGAGCACTTACTACATCATTCCCGCCAAAAATTTGAAAACGGTTGGCCTTGGTGAACGTTACTTGAAAATTCCAACCGCCGAGGCAAGAGCAGGAAAATCGCCGTGTCTCCATCAGCCGTGCAACTGCTGTGGTAGGTGAGGCTGACGAGTAAACTTCGCTCTATCTTGCAGTGCAACACTTGAAGTATCAAACATGGCCCGCTAAAGAGCGGGCCATTCCATTTCAAAGAAGGACGGAACAAATGGCTATCGAACGTACATTCTCTATCATCAAGCCTGACGCAACCAAGCGCAACCTGACGGGCGCCATCAACGCCAAGATCGAAGCTGCTGGCCTTCGCATCATCGCGCAAAAACGCGTAAAGTGGAAATTGGCTGATGCCAAGAAGTTCTATGCCGTTCACGCCAAACGTCCGTTCTTCAAGGACTTGGTAAAGTTCATGGCTTCGGGCCCAATCGTTGTGCAAGTTCTTGAAGGCAATGGCGCAGTAAAGAAGTATCGTAACGTCATGGGCGCAACCAACCCGAAGGAAGCAGACGCAGGCACCATCCGTAAGGAATACGCTATTTCGATCGATGCAAACTCGGTGCATGGTTCCGACAGCGTTGAAAACGCCAAGAAGGAAATCAAGCAAAACTTCTCGGCCAAGGAAATCGTTGGCTAATGAACATTCAGCCCAAAGCCGTTTTCTGGACACTCAGCTACGTCATTTCCATTCTGGCAGTGAATTGGCTGTTTTGCACCTTCGCAACTTGTTGAAGGTGTAACGTTCTGGAAGACGGCTTGGGGCGATGTGTTTCTTGCCAATCTCGTTGTGGGGGCCGTATTTGTATTGCGTGATTATGCGCAACGCGAAATCGGCCACCGCATTTTGGTTGCAACACTTGTGGCCGGCTTGTTGACCTATTTCATGGTCGACCCTGCCATTGCCATTGCAAGCCTTGTTGCATTTGTGATTTCTGAAACCGCGGACTGGGGCATTTTCTCGTTCTGGAAAAAATCGCTGCAAAGCCGCATCTTGGTGTCGAGCATGATTGCCGTGCCATTGGATACTGTCGTATTCCAACACCTCGCAGGATATTTGTCGCCAGCCGCATTCGTGCTGGAAGTACTGAGCAAAGCTATCGGTGTACTGATTGTTTGGCAATTGCTGAAAATGCGCGAGCAGCGTGCCATCGCGCCAACGGTATCAATGTAATTGCCGTATCGTCGGTCACCTAAACTTTCGATCCCACCAATCTGCTGACCTAAACCACGCACCCACGGCGGGCAGGAACCATGGGTTGCCGCGATAGAGCGGGTGGCTTGGAAATTCGGATTGGTCGAATGCGACTTTGCGGTTGGATTTCCCCACAATTTTACGTGCAGTTTCGCGGCCTAAATAACTCATCATAGCAATGCCCGAACCATTGCAGCCCAGTGCAAAATGCAATCCATCTTGTTGGCCCATGTGGGGCAACTCATCGAAGGTGAAGGCGACGTTGCCCGTCCATGCGTGGGATATTTGTGTGCCGCGCAATTTTGGAAAACGATCGGTCATGAAGCGGTAGAGCAGGGGGGCTGTTTCAGTGGGGTCTGAAAAACCAAACTTCGCGCGGCCACCAAAAATCATCCGTTTGCCGTCAGGCGACATGCGATAATACGTTAGCACGCGGCGCGTGTCGGCAAAGCTACGATTTCTTGGGCTGATCTCGGCAACCAATGCGGGATCCAATTCTTCAGTTGCGATCATGTAAGAACCCACAGGCACCACGCGGCGTTTCAACTGCGGGGTAACATCCCCTGTATAGCCATTGGTGGCGATGATAACCTGAGCAGCATGAATGTTTCCACGCGGGGTTTTTGCCAGCCAAGTTTGATCTGCATTTTGCACAAGTCCGTTTACGGGTGTGCGTGATGCAATTGACACATCGGCCTTCTGCACGAGTTCCAGTAAACCCTGATAGTAAAGTGCGGGGTGTATATGTGCCGCGCGCGAAACCACCATTCCGCCGAAATAATAGTCTGATCCTATGTCAGCGCGCTGTTCTTTGCGGGACACCATGAATGCGCCGGATTGCGCTTCATCATTCAAACCCGAAACCTTGTGCGCCAACGCGTCGTAATGCGATTGGCACCATGCCCCCAGGAAATATCCGTTTTTATGCCACCCGCATTCAATGTTGTTGTCGGCAATCAGATTTTCAATGTGGGTGAAAGCCTCCACGGCATCATTTAAAAACGGTTTCGCTTGTTCCGGTGAGAGAGGCTTGTTGAGCATGCGCTTGCCAACATTCACGCCACCCGACACCATGCCTCCGTTACGTGTAGATCCACCAAAACCAGGTTCAGCGGCATCCAAAATAATCGACTCAATGCCATGTTTCGCAAGTTCAAGTGCCGCATTCAATCCTGCGTATCCAGACCCCACGATGACAACTGGAACTGACTTTGGCAGCGCTATTTCCTCTAAGCTGACAGGGGTGTAGGCTTCCCACCAATATGGCTTGGATTTGAAATCCTTGGCAAAAATGCTTCTATTGTGGCTCCACGGCATCACACGCGCCCCATAATTTTATGTGATTTACAGTTTTGCATCGCTTGGAGTAGTTTGGCTACACTTCAAATCACTGTGGATGAAAAACATGCCCTCCAGCCGCCTCTTGGCCATTGCCGTTGCTTTCTTTCTGTCAATCACAGCGTTCGCAAACAGTGCCTCAGCCAAGAAGGTGGAAATCGTCATCAGCAAAGTTAGCCAGAAGATGACGGTTAAGGTTGATGGTTCAACTGAATATGTGTGGCCTGTCTCAACGGGTGCTGCAAAATATGAAACACCATCGGGCAATTTCCGCCCCTTTCGTATGGAAGCAGAGCACTTCTCTAAGGAATGGGACGATGCGCCCATGCCCCATGCCATTTTCTTTACGGATCGCGGCCATGCCATTCATGGCAGCTTCCATACCAAAAGCTTAGGCCGTCGCGCCTCCCACGGCTGCGTGCGCTTGGCTCCTGAAAATGCAGAAACACTATTTGGAATTGTGAATGAAGCAGGTTTAGGCAACACGAAAGTTGTGCTTAAAGGCGGCTTCTTCGATTTTAATGGCGGTGGTGGTGGCAGCAGCAGCCGCAGCTTTGCTGAAGTCGGAAATGACATCGACAAGGTTGTAAAAAAGAAACCTACACGCGGTTTATTCTGGAGCTTCGGCCAAACCAACAAACCCAAAGCCGCTGTAAAAACAGCCAAGAAAAACTTAGTGAAAGCAAAAGCCGTCGTGTCGAAAAAGATTGACGATAAGCTTAAAAAGGTTGCCGCCGTAACGCCGAAAAAGCCTGCTGTAAAAGCAAAAAAGATCGCCGAAAAATGCATTGAAAAAGACGGCAAGAAAATTTGTGGCAAGCCTGTTGCCGCCAAGGCGGCATCGAACGGTTGAGGCTGTTGCGTCAACCTTGACAAATCGCTTGCCGCATGCGTTTTAGCGCGGAAAATCTAAGGGGTTTCCGCTTATCATGATGCATCGCTACCGTAGCCACACCTGTGGCGCTCTTCGCCCCGAACACCAAGGGTCTGATACCCGAATTTCAGGTTGGGTTCACCGCGTGCGCGACCATGGCGGCGTGTTATTCATCGACGTGCGTGACCATTACGGCATGACGCAGGTTGTGGCTGATCCTGATTCACCCGCTTTCAAAACAGCGGAACGCGTGCGTTCGGAATGGGTAATCAAGGTTGATGGCAACGTGCGCGCGCGCCTTGCAGGCACTGAAAACGCCGATATGCCCACCGGCCAAATTGAAGTTTACGCCACCGACATTGAAGTGCTTTCACAAGCTGCTGAATTGCCGCTGCCCGTATTTGGCGAACCAGATTATCCGGAAGACATTCGCCTCAAGTATCGCTTCCTCGATTTGCGCCGCGAAACGCTGCACAAGAACATCATGACGCGCACCAAGGTGGTGACATCACTGCGCAACAGCATGACGGACATTGGCTTCAACGAATTTTCAACGCCCATCCTCACGGCATCATCGCCGGAAGGTGCGCGCGACTTCCTCGTTCCATCCCGCATTCACCCCGGCAAGTTCTTCGCCCTGCCGCAAGCGCCACAACAATATAAACAGTTGTTGATGGTCGCGGGCTTTGACCGCTACTTCCAAATCGCACCTTGCTTCCGTGACGAAGACCCGCGTGCCGACCGTTTGCCGGGCGAGTTCTATCAACTCGATCTCGAAATGAGCTTCGTGACGCAGGACGATTTGTTCGCGACCATGGAGCCCGTAATCCTCGACACGTTCGAGAAATTCGCCAATGGCAAGACTGTACGCAAAGACGTGCCGCGCATTCCCCATGCCGTGTCGATGCGGAAATATGGCACTGACAAGCCAGACTTACGCAACCCCGTCATTATGGAAGCAGTGACCGAACACTTCGCAGGCTCAGGTTTCAAAGTGTTTGCCGGCATGATTGCCAACGACCCGAAGGTGGAAGTGTGGGCCGTGCCTGCGCCAAAGGGTGGCTCTCGTGCATTCTGTGATCGCATGAACTCATGGGCGCAAGGCGAAGGCCAGCCGGGCTTGGGCTATGTGTTCTGGCGTGATGGCGAAGAGGGCGGAGCAGGGCCCATTGCTAAAAACATTGGTCCAGAACGCACAGAGGCCATTCGCACGCAATTGGGACTGGGCGTGGGTGATGCGTGCTTCTTCGTGGCAGGACGCCCTGAGAAATTTGTGAAGTTTGCAGGCGATGCCCGTACACGTGTTGGCAAGGAACTTTCTCTTACCAATGAAAATGAATTCGCATTGGCGTGGATTGTCGATTTCCCGTTTTACGAATGGGATGATGAAGAAAAGCACGTTGCCTTCTGCCACAACCCGTTCTCGATGCCGCAAGGTGGCATGGAGGCGTTGCAGAACCAAGACCCGCTTACGATCAAAGCCTATCAATACGACATGGTGTGCAACGGCTTTGAAATCGCCTCAGGCTCCATTCGCAACCACTCGCCTGAAACCATGGTCAAGGCGTTTGAAATTGCCGGCATGAACAAGGCCGTCGTCGAAGAAAAGTTTGGTGGCATGTATCGTGCCTTCCAATATGGCGCACCGCCCCATGGCGGCATGGCCTTTGGCGTGGATCGCATTGTGATGCTTGTCGTCGGTGCCAGCAACCTGCGCGAGATCACGCTGTTCCCCATGAACCAGCAGGCGCAAGACCTGTTGATGGGCGCACCCTCGGATGCGACCCCTAAGCAGCTTCGTGAACTTCACATACGTTTGAATTTGCCAGAAACCTGATATTAACCATAAGGGCGGAATCGTGGGGGCTACTAAAGTTCCGCCTGAGCAACAATCGAGGACCAAAAGAATGATGCGACATATGATGGCTGCAACAGTGGCCGTTACCTTTGCTGTCACCAGCCTTGCCCCCATGGCGTCGGCAGCAACCCAGCCCAAGGATGAAAAAGCCCTGGTGCTGAAGAAGAAAAAAGCGGCTGTTGCGGCCCAAAAGAAAAAATTGCTGACCGCTGAAAAGCGTGCGGACGCATTGAAAAAACTCAAAGATCAAAAGGCTTCGCTGCAGAAAGCCGAAAAGCAAAAGCGCCTTGTTGCCAAGAAAGACTGCAAGGGTTTCATGCAATGCTTGTTCGGCACCAAGAAAGTGCGTGTGACCACCAATGGCCGCCCAGTGCAATATGCCTCCCTAGGATCAGCGGGTTTGTCGGGTGCCAAATCGCGTAAAAACGTGGACTGGAACGATACCAAATATCCTGTTGGTTCTATCATCATTCGCACACCAGAACGTGCGCTCTATTTCATTAGCTCGGAAGGTGAAGCCATTCGCTATTCCGTGGGCGTTGGCAAAGAAGGCATGCAATGGAGCGGCCAAAACCGCATCAGCCGTAAAACCGAATGGCCATCATGGACACCACCTGCCGAAATGATCCGGCGCGAAGCCGAAAAGGGCAGGGACTTGCCACCCTTCATGGAAGGCGGACCGGGCAACCCCTTGGGCGCGCGCGCAATGTATATTGGCGGCACCATTTACCGAGTGCACGGCACCAACAATGAAGCGTCGATCGGTGGAGCTGTTTCTTCAGGCTGCATTCGCATGATGAATGCTGACGTGATTGACTTGTATGACCGAGTCAAAGTTGGCGCGAAGATCTACGTTTATCAATAAACGAAATCGGCTCCAGTGGTAAAACCAACTGGAGCCGATGATCGAGAGAGAACTCTCAAACAAAAAAGGCTTAGGCCTTCTTTGCAGCAGCTTTCTTAGGAGCGGCCTTCTTCGCAGCTTTCTTAGGAGCAGCCTTCTTGGCAGCAGCCTTTTTAGGAGCGGCCTTCTTGGCAGCAGCCTTCTTAGGAGCAGCCTTTTTAGCGGCCTTCTTTACGGTCTTCTTAGCAGCAGCTTTTTTCGCAGCCATGTTCATCTCCTGGATGATTGAGTTGTTTTTGCCCCACAACGCAGGCTCTACTATCGTGATACAATCGCTGTGCATAACTCTTCGTCATTTACGCGCTTGTCACTGAAAATCTTTCTGAACCTAGTTGTGTGATTCGGCAATATACCGAACCATATGTAGTGTTGTCGTTGAATGTGCCTAACAAGTGGTAAACAAATGCTGTCAATCAAAATTCGTCCGTGAACGGATGAAATAAGTTGAAGCTGACTGATGTCAAAAAACCGCCGAGAAACATAGGTGCTCCGTAAACGGATGAAATGTGAAATTTGCACGTGTCTTCAGCGCTGGCTTCGTTGCAACACTTGAAGTGATGCATGATGCAACAAAAAATAATCAACAATAATTTCACCACACGTGGTGATGCGATGAATTCATCACAGTGTTGCAGTGGCGTTACTTCAACGTCGAAGAAGCGCGTATAGCTGTCTTGCCAATGCGGGTTGTTGCGTTCTATCAAATTTATTTTTTGTTGGCGCGATCAATGCTTCTTGGTTTTCTCTCATTGAATAGCTTCTTGTATGTCGGCAAATTTTTCGTACCAAACCAAGCGATGCACACCATATCGTTTAGTGAAGCCTTTGAAGTAACTTTCGCGATACTGCGTGGCTCGTCCAACGAGATTTGAAGTCACGCCAATCTACAAAGCGCCATAGCGTTTTGATGCAAGCAGAAAGACAGAAAGACTTGCTCTTCATACATCGACTGCTCCTTCACACATGTCATGCCGGACTCGGTCCGGCAATCCATCGTGAGGCATGCGCAAATGCAAACGCTCGCGTACAAGTCCGCCAACGTAGCGCCATGGTTTTCGCAACAAGTGCGGCAATGACAAATTAGGAGCAAGTGTAAATAAAAAAGGCCGGAGTTTCCCCCGGCCTTGTTCAACTTAGATTAGCGATCACGAACACCCGCTCGTTGATCCACATGTATCGCACTTCATGCAGGTGCCATTGCGCACCATGGTGTAGTTGCCGCATTCGCCACAGCAATCGCCTTCATAGCCTTTCAGCTTGGCTTCGGTGCGGCGGTCCATTTGTTGCATGACGATGGGTTCAGGCATCGACACTTTGGCTTCAACGGCCAATGCCAATGAGCCAATCGATTCAGCGGCGCGCATTTGCAATGCATGAGCTGCTGAATTTGCAACAGCTGCACTTTGCGGGATCATCACAACGTTGCTGAGGTTTGATTTCCGCACAAAGCCTGTTGATACAAATTGCTTGGCAGGCTTAGCCGTTTCTTGATCAACACCTTTGCCGAGCGAGTCAAAGTCAAGCTCTGATGGTTCAACATGGGCAAGGTCGTTGCGGCCGAGATAGGACACGGCCAATTCACGGAACACATAGTCGAGGATCGACGTGGCGTTCTTGATTGAGTCATTGCCTTGCACCATGCCGGCGGGTTCGAACTTCGTGAACGTGAAGGCATCCACATATTCTTCCAACGGCACGCCATATTGCAGACCAACAGAAATCGCGATGGCGAAGTTGTTCATCATGGCGCGAAGGGCCGCACCTTCCTTGTGCATATCGATGAAGATTTCACCGAGCTTGCCATCTTCATATTCACCGGTGCGCAGGTAAACCTTGTGGCCGCCGACAACGGCCTTCTGGGTGTAGCCCTTGCGGCGTGATGGCAGCTTCTCGCGTTCGAACTGGCGTTCAACAACGCGCTCCACGATGCGCTCGACAATGGTTTCAACACGCGACGGCATGGACTTGGCGGCCAAGGTTTCGCCAACATCTTCGCCGTCATCTTCATCAGCGATGAGTTGTGATGACAGAGGTTGCGACAGCTTGGAACCGTCACGATAAAGCGCGTTGGCCTTGATGCCGAGTTTCCACGACAACATGTAAGCCGCGTTGCATTCTTCAACGGCAGCGTCGTTTGGCATGTTGATGGTTTTGGAAATCGCACCCGAGATGAAGGGCTGCGAAGCGGCCATCATGCGGATGTGGCTGTCAACGCTCAGGAAGCGCTTGCCGATGCGACCACAAGGATTGGCGCAATCGAATACGGCGAGGTGTTCGTCCTTCAGGCCCGGCGCTTGTTCAAGCGTCATGGCACCGCAAACATGAATGTTGGCCTTGTCGATGTCAGCCTTCGAGAAGCCGAGGTGGGCCAGCATATCAAAACCGAAGTCATTCAGTTGTTCATCTGAGATTTTCAGCACGGACTTGCAGAAGTCTTCACCCAGCGTCCACTTGTTGAACACGAACTTGATGTCGAAGGCCGATGCCAAGCCGGATTCGACCTTGTTGATCAACTCTTCAGTGAAACCTTTGGCCTGAAGCTGGGCGTGGTTGATGCCCGGTGCATCAGCCAGTGTGCCATGACCAACAGCGTAACCGATGATGCGTTCGATCTCGTTGGGTTGATAGCCGAGGAAGCGCAAAGCTTCCGGCACGGCTTGGTTGATGATCTTGAAGTAGCCACCACCCGCAAGCTTCTTGAACTTTACCAAGTGCGAAGTCTGGCTCGATACCCGTGGTGTCGCAATCCATGACCAGACCAATGGTGCCGGTTGGGGCAACAACTGTGGACTGGGCATTGCGATAACCATGGGCTTCACCCAAGGAAACGGCCTTGTCCCATGCCTTGCGCGATGCTTCGGCAAGTGACTTGTCCTTCAAGTCATTTTCGTCAAGCGGCACCGGATTGGTGGCAATGCCTTCATAACCAACGGCAGCACCATAGGCGGCGCGGCGATGGTTGCGCATAACGCGCAGCATGTGCTCACGGTTTTTGGCAAAGCCGGGGAAGGGGCCAAGTTCCTTGGCCATTTCAGCCGAGGTGGCATAGGAAATACCGGTCATGATGGCCGAGATGGAAGCGCAAATGGCGCGGCCTTCATGGCTGTCATAGGGAATGCCCGAGGTCATGAGCAAACCGCCGATATTGGCAAAGCCCAAGCCGAGCGTGCGGTATTCATAATGACAGCTTGGCAATTTCCTTCGAAGGGAATTGCGCCATCAACACCGAGATTTCCAAAACGATGGTCCACAAGCGAACGGCATGTTCATAGGATTCGATATCGAATGAACCATCGGCACGCTTGAACTGAATGAGGTTCAGCGAAGCGAGGTTGCAGGCTGTGTCATCCAAGAACATATATTCCGAGCAAGGGTTTGACGCGCGAATTTCGCCGGATGCTGGGCAGGTGTGCCAGTCGTTGATCGTCGAATGGAATTGAATACCAGGATCAGCCGAGGCCCAAGCGGCGTAACCAATCTTGTCCCACAAGGAACGGGCCTTCATGGTCTTCATCACTTTACCATCGCGGCGGGCCTTGAGGCTCCAGTCGCCATCGGTTTCAACGGCTTTCAGGAAGTCGTCGGTGACGCGGACAGAGTTGTTGGAGTTCTGGCCAGCCACCGTGCGGTAAGCTTCGCCATCCCAATCAGAGTCATAGGTATCGAATGAAATATCCTTATAGCCTTGTTTGGCAAACTGAATAACGCGCTTGATATAGTTGTCTGATACCAAGGCTTTGCGGGCGTCTTTGACTGCGCGCTTCAGGGCAGGGTTCTTTTCAATCTCGAAACAATCAGTACCCGGACCTTCGCAATTGACGCAGGCCTTCATGATCGCGGTCATGTGTTTTTTGACGATTTTGGAACCGGTGACGAGGGAGGCAACTTTCTCCTCTTCCTTCACTTTCCATTCGACATATTGTTCGACGTCTGGATGATCGACATCAACCACAACCATCTTGGCCGCACGGCGCGTGGTGCCACCAGACTTGATGGCGCCAGCTGCACGGTCACCGATTTTGAGGAAGCTCATGAGGCCGGATGATTTGCCGCCGCCCGCCAGCTTTTCGCCTTCGCCGCGGAGGTATGAGAAGTTGGAGCCGGTGCCGGAGCCATATTTGAACAGGCGGGCTTCACGCACCCAAAGATCCATGATGCCGCCTTCGTTGACGAGATCATCAGCAACCGACTGAATAAAGCAGGCATGGGGTTGTGGGTGTTCATAGGCCGACTTTGACTTGGTCAGCTTGCCGGTTTCATGGTCGACATAGTGGTGGCCTTGCGCCGGACCATCAATGCCATAAGCCCAATGCAAGCCCGTGTTGAACCATTGTGGAGAATTGGGCGCACACATCTGGCGGGCCAGCATGGCGCAATGCTCGTCGTAGAAGGCGCGGGCATCAGCTTCGGTGTCGAAATATTTGCCCTTCCAGCCCCAGTAGGTCCACGTGCCGGCAAGGCGGTTGAACACCTGCTTGGCCGAACGCTCACCTGTAATCCGGTCTTTGTCTGGCACACCTGCGAGTGCCTCTTCGTCCATGACTGAGCGCCACAGCCATGATGGCACGGTTTCTTCTTCAACTTTTTTGAGGGACTTTGGAATTCCGGCTTTGCGGAAATACTTTTGCGCAAGAATATCCGTGGCCACCTGCGACCATGAGGATGGAACTTCAATATCAGCCAAGCGGAACACGATGGAACCGTCTGGGTTTTTGATTTCGCTGACAGCGTTGCGGAAGTCGATACCTGTGTACGCATCCTGACCTTCAACCGTATAGCGACGTTCAATCTTCATAGTCTTCCCCTTAATTCATTTGGTGCGGATGGCCTCCATCCGCATAATTATTGCCCGCGAGCGCAAAACTACGCTCACGGAATGAAAACCCACCCGTGTTCAACACACTTCCTGTTTTGGCGTTGTTACGCCCCGAAAACCGCGATGCGGAACCCAAGAAACACCCTGAATTCACTTGGCTTGATGCCATTTGGCCTCGCAGGCCTTAGACAAGCATACTATGACACCCACAAAATCGCGTCAACAATTAGTGCGTTAACGAAAGGTTAAATACTACATCTTGTGGGTGGCAACGTGCAGAGCTCCGTCTTGAACCGAACATCATCCGATTCTAGGGCTAAGCTCAAGTACGATCACGATATAAGCCACAGGCCAATGCGAAGCGGTGGATTAACGAGTGGTTAAGCTTGACAGACGTCAAGGGGGCGGGGGTGGCGGCAGTCAAAAAAATAGTTTTGGCCTCTACGTATCTCTGCGCGAGTGATAATTTTGCGCTCAATCAGGGGGTGGGTGATGGCGCTTGGGAATCAAGCCTCTACAAGAATTTTGGGGGCATAAAGGGTTACGCACGTGAAAGGCCAAAGCTGGTGAAGCAACAACCAACATAGTGGGGGCAAGAGCCGTAGCAAGGTCAAGCGTGGGACCTTGTTGTAAAGCAGCGCATTATCGCTAAGATTCGGGAAAATTCAGGATTTTCCCCATGTTTAGCCGTTTCTTCGCATTGTTTGCCGCATGTATAGTTTTGGCAATGGCGCCAGCCCTCGCCGCCAAGAAGGTGGCTTTAGTAATTGGCAACAATGACTATGCCGAAATTACAGTGCTGCAAAAAGCAGTGAATGATGCGCGCGCCATGCGCGATGCGCTGCAAGACGATTTGGGTTTCGAGGTCGTCTATGGTGAAAATCAGGACCAGCGACAGATGAATGCCCTGATCAATGATTTTGAAGCCCGAGTGGAAGAAGGCGACATTGCCTTCATTTATTTTTCAGGCCACGGCGTTGCTATCAGAGGCGAAAATTTTTTGACCCCAACAGATGTCCCTCAGCCTCGTTTGGGAGAAGAAACAATTCTGACGGGGCGCAGCTTCGGTTCCGCTGAGTTGATAGATCGCATTCATGAAAAAAAGGCTCGAGCTATTTTTACGGTGTTGGATGCCTGCCGCAACAATCCATTCAAGGTGGCAGGTGGAAAGTCCCTGGGTGGTGGTGACGGTTTGCAGAAGATCGACACGGCTGAGGGTGTGTTTGTTCTGTTTGCCGCGGGCATTGGGCAGGAAGCGCTGGATCGCGTTTCTGAAACCGACGAAAACCCGAATTCCGTCTTCACACGCGTGCTCATACCGCTTTTGAAAACGGGTGGATTGACACAATATCAATTGGCGAAAGCCGTGCAAAACGAAGTAACGCAAATTGCTGCCAGCATCGGCCACAAGCAAAACCCTGCTTATTATGACCAAATTATTGGCGATGTGATTTTGAAGGATGGGGTGTTAAACGTCGTTCCCGAGTTGCCGTTGATTGACACTGGTAAAACGGATTTGGCCCTCAATGATAACATATTGAAACCCTTGGTCGAGCTTGAGTGGGGACAAATTGAAAGCTCCGACGATGAAGCAGCGATCAAAGAATTTATTGAGAAGTACCCCGACACCCCCGTGTTCACTGAAAGAGCGAAAAGCCGGTTGGCGATTTTGGCTTTGTCTTTGGACGGGTTGAAATTGGAGCCTAGTTGCGCAGGCGTGTTTGCTGAAGCTGCTGGTGAGAAACGTTGCTTGGAGGTTGGCACGCGTTTTGCCGATTGTGAGAAATGCCCGGAAGTTGTGGTTCTACCAACGGGCAGTTTCATGATGGGTTCTACTGATGACGAAACGGGGCGCGTGGAAAACGAAGGGCCGCAACATGAGGTGAACATCAGCAAAACTTTGGCCATAGGTCGATTTGAAGTGACGCGTGATGAATATCTGGAATTCTTATCGAATTCGGAGCATCCGGGCGATATTTTGGATTTGCTGCAAATCAAGAATGGCAAATTACCAATTGCAAATGTGACGAGGGCAGATGCGCAGGCTTACGCAACGTGGCTGTCAGCCAAAACTGGATTCAATTATCGGCTGCCAACGGAGGCGGAATGGGAGTTTGCGGCGCGCGCAGGCAACACATCACGTTATGTAACGGGCGACAATGTAGGTGACGAACTTGCAAATATCGGCGGCACCAAAGGTGGTGTGGTTGCGGTGGGGCAATATGCTGCCAATGGCTTCGGTTTGTTTGATATGGCCGGAAATGTTTTCGAATGGACGGCAGATTGTTTTGTGCCCAATTATGATCGCGCCTCAACCGACGGAAGTGCACAGAGCGGTGATGATCAATGTGAAGGCGTAAATCGAGGTGGCAGTTGGAACACGCCTAACAATCAGACTACCGACTATCTGCGTGTTGCCTTCCGCAGTGTTGACTCTGCCGACACCAAAGATGCTTACGTCGGTTTTAGGGTCTTGCGGGAATTCTAAATGTTACCCTTTATGGCGACAAAAAATCAGCGGCGATGCGCAGGTCGCGCAGCGGTCTGACGACATCAATGCAGTGCTGATAAGTTGAATGTGATTTGTACAAGGCAAGTTCTTCGGCATCTGCAAACTCGCCATAAACGATGAAGTCGACGTTTTGCGATAGTGTATCCAGAGCGGTGTTACGGCCAATTTCCACTTTGCCATGCGGAATTTTGGTCAACATGCTCAAACCCTCAAAAACGGTTTCGTCGGTCTTGGCTGTCGCGGACAGTGAAAAATACGATATGGCGGATCATGGATACTTAAGCCTGCTGTTTAACGGTGGTGCTATTTCAATCGTCTAACCTTGTCAAAGCACGAGACGTCACAGGTTTGAGACCTCTTCTGGCTTTCGATTTTTCACGGCCCGCGCGCTTTCCACGTTGCCAAGCAGCAGCAAAAGCGGGAGTGCTGTAAGTGCAAAAGCACCAAGAAGCCACCAGCATTCATTAATCGCCATGGTGAGGCCCGCGGATTGGGCAAGGTCGCCCAAACCAAAAATGCCCATGGCATCTTCAGGGTCCGGCAGATCTGTTACGGCAACACCAAGCAAGGGCGCCGCGACGTCTGGTGCAGATCGCGCAAGGTCCATCAAGTTTTCAGCGTGGTGGGGGGCGCGTGAAAACATCACTGTATCCATAATAGCAATGCCGATAACACCACCAATGTTGCGCACCAGATTGAACAAGCCAGAAGCGTCGCTCACTTTTTCAACGGGCAACAACGAAAGTGCAATACGAATGGGCGGCAGAATACAAAGTGCAATTGAAAGACCACGCAATACTTGTGGCCAAAATAATTGCTCGGTGTTTGTATTGACCGTCAGAAAACCATTGGTGGCAAGGCCTGCTGCGAAAATGATGAAGCCAGCGGCGGTTAGAATGCGGGCATCAACAAATCGGTCAATGGCGACGGTGAAGGGAGCGGCCAACAACTGCGTGAGGCCTAGGGTGAGAACAACAAATCCTATCGCCAATGGCCCCTTGTTTTGCACAAACCCCAGGAACACCGGCAAAATATAAACGCTGGAGAAAAGCAGAAATCCCAACAGAAATGAAAGCGCGCAACCATAGGCCAGTGCGCGGTCCTTCATGAGATGGAACATGATAGCGGGTTGCGGGCGCCGAATAGCGAACCATAGACTCGACAAAGACAACGCAAAGGTAGCGATAACAATTGGTGATAGCCAACCGCGGCCCGGCGCTTCCTTCAGGCCAATGACGAGTGCCGCCAAACTGAAACCAAAACTGACGAGTGAAAGCCAATCTAACTCGCGGAGAATTTTGAGTTGCGGCAATGTGCGCGGCAGAAAAACGAGACCAACCAATGTGGCGACAATGCCGGGCCCCACGTTGATCAAGAATAGCCAATGCCAAGAATAATGCTCAGTTAGCCAGCCACCAATGATAGGGCCAAAGGCTGGTGCGAGCACAGCGAGGAAACCACCGATCGCTGTCGCAAAAGTTTGTTCCAGCCCCTTGGGAAACAACAGAAAGATTGCAGAAAACACGAGAGGAATAAGCACGCCGCCGGCAAACCCCTGCAGCACCCGCCATGCCAACAGATCAGTAAATCCCGTAGAGAAAGCACAGCCGATTGACGCAAAAGTAAACACGCCCAAGGCCAGACCGAACAAATAACGCATGGAGAGCACGCGCGTGAGAAGTGCGGTAACAGGGATAGCGATGACCTCGGCAATGATGTAGGTTGTTTGTACCCAACTCATCAGTTCAGGCCCGATATGCAACGCCTCCTCGATGGTTTTCAGCGATGTAACGACAACCTGGATATCAAGGATGGCCATGAACATGCCCACACAGAGGGCGAGGTAGCCAATCCAACGTGGCACGAAGGGCAGGGCGTATTGTGTTTTTGGCATCGACTTAGGCTTTCAATTTCAAGCCTTCTTACGCTGGCAATGCTAATTTGGCCTCATGCAAGTTACGCCATGAATTGGGAAGGGCATGACGCTTGGTTTCATGACAACACAATGTTCGGTGCTTTTATAGAAGGTGTGCCCCCGCCCATTGTCAAACCACTGCCGACATGCGCAATCTTACGCAAACGACACTTGGAAAATGTCTATGAGCAGACGGCGTTGCCGGGGCGTAATTGTGTGGAAAAAATTGTACCGCTGATTGCCGAATAGGTGTTCGACCTGATGATCAATCAATACCGGGGCGCAACTGTTTAAAACAGATTGCGCCCCCGGTTTACACATTAACGATTGCTTGTGCGCTGATTAGATTCAACTGCGGATTCGTCGATATAATCACCGCCGCCAAACTTCTGCACATCAACGGCGAATGCTTGTGCGGCTACTTCAGCAACAATAGGTGAAGCCTCCGCAACGCGGCCGATTGCGTACGTCGCTTCAGCATCCGACAAGCCATAAGTTGAGCTTGTGATATAGTCAGAATTGCCAGCGAATGCACCTGACGTGAGAACGCCCAATGCGATTGCAGAAGCAGCGATAAAACGAATGTTCATAGTAGTCTCCTTGAAGTTATGTTTGTGTTTCAGTGCGACGTCGTGAACCAGATATGGGCACGTCATTCTGAATTTAAAGGTGTAACTTCTGAGATTACTTTTAAGTGATCACCGCTCACTTGCGCGTTAAATTACTTGAAATTTGTGTCAACGATGCCAAGCGCGAAGATACCTTCCAGCCTAATCCTGTGTCTGGGTCTCTTCGCCCACATCTTCTTCCGGCAATTCCCCGGTCGGCGGTTTTACCGGTACTTCTACGGGCGGCGGCGGCGCAGAAGGATCTTTGCAGCCGGTCAACCAAACATCAAAAATCGGATGTTCCACAGCGTTCAGGCCCGGACTTTCAGCAAACATCCAACCCGAAAAAATAACACTGCGTTTGCCATCTGAACCGAGCACATCAACCTTGGTGAAGGAAGCGGTTTGGGGTTCCTCGATGATGGGGCGGGTGAAGCACACCTCGGGTTTCACAAATAAATATCCGAACTGTTTTTCTTCACCCACATTGATTTCAAAACTGGTGGTAACACCAGTGATTTTATCAAGGCCGGAAAACAGCGCGATAGGATTCTTCACACGTTCTGCCACTGCAGGAGATGCCAAGACAAAGAAAAGGGCAACGGTTGCCCGCATGATTGTCATTGCGGGGCTGGCTCTGCCGGTGCAGGAGTTGTCTTAGCCTTGTCAAACATCACAGAGCTGATCAGCGACCAAATATCAACAGCACCTTGGGTCAAGGTCATCATGCTGCCTTCGGCCAACTTGGTTTCAGAACCGCCTGGTTCCATGGCTATAAATTTTCCGCCAAGCAAACCTTCGCTTGAAATTTTTGCTGCGGTATCGTCCGACAATGAAATCTTGGGATCCAACGTCATTTCAACGCGCGCCATATAATTTTCAGCGTTGAGGCTTTGGCCTGTAACCGTTCCAATTTTGATACCAGCCAGACGCACATCCGTTCCGATGTTGATGCCTTCAGCATTATCGAACTCGGCGACCACCGTGTATCCACCAGCAACACCGCTACCAATGCCTGCGGTCTTGGACGCATAGAAAAAGAAGCCAACCGCCAGCGCGATGACGGCAGCACCGACAATGGTTTCAACACGGGCCGAGGCTGATTGGGACATGTTTATTCGGGCCGCCAAGCGGAATAGCTTGCATCCTGCTTCTTTGGCACGGAACCCAAGGAGATGGAACCTGGTGGGCGATATGCCTTTGCAGTGCCCGTCACATTTTCTACATGGGGCTTTTCCCATTCGCGCATTTGAAGTTCAGCCTCAGTTGGTGGGTTACCAACGCGGTGGTGCATCCAGCCATGCCAGCCGGGCGGCACCTGCGAGGCCTCAGAATAGTCAGCATAAATTACCCAACGACGTTCTGGAATTGATTCGGGAATTGCTGATTTGGCGCGATAATAGTGGTTGCCATATTGGTCGGTCCCGACGTGTTCACCCTTGCGCCACGTGTAAAAACGCGTGTTCCAAGTGGCACCGTTCCACCATGTAAAAAATTGTTTGAGTAAGCGCATAACAGTCCTGAATGATGGCTCTAAAATCCGTCGGGAATATGCCGGAAGTGTTGACCGAGGTAAAGCGTCAATCACAGACCGGTTGTCACGGCTTGGAATAGTCCAACAGAAGTCGAGAGTCCGTTCCGGAGTGCACGTTTGTCGCGGTAGCGCCGGGAATTGTGCTTAACAGGGCACGCACATCAAAATCGAGCACCTCAGTGTATTTGCTGGCAGGGAAGGCATAGAGGCCCATTTTGGAGACAGGGTAATCTTCGGTGACAGAAATCAAATAAACTGGCTTTTCGCTCGCGCGGGCATGGGCCTTATAGGCGCGCAAAACGAAGCGTCGCGTTGTTCTGTCGTGGACGATCTTCGTCAATGTCAATTTGGCTTTCAAGCCACGGTGCAAAACGGGACGGGGCGGAAGATTTTCAATCTTCGCGTTGGCATCGAGATAATGGAACGCATCTTTCCACGTCCATTTATGGTGAGGTTGCCAACCTGTACCCACGAGTGCAGTTTCAAGGTCTTCGATGGACCCAGACCATTGGGCGGAAAATGGTTCTTCTGGCGTACCCGCCAAATCAATGCGGCGTGCTGGAAGTTGCATCCACGCTGACTGACGCCATTGTTCGATGCTGAGTTCCAAAGTTATGGGGCGTGCCGCATAGCGCGCTTCTGCTTTGTGAAGATGTGCAGAAACATGAAAAAACCCTGCGACCACAAAAACACTTGCTGCAAAACCAACCAACCCCAGAGGGCGAATGCGACGTGACGGTATGGCTTCAATTGCCATCCCAAATATGGCGCTCAGCACCAGCGCCATTAAGCCGCCAGCCAAAACGCCACTCAACCATTCAGCTCCCAGATATAAACGTGAGAAAGCAATAGCGACGACCACGCTGCCGCAGATTGCTGCAACCAGACCTTTGCTCCAGCGGCCCATCGTGTGACCAGCAAGTGCTGAGAGAAAGCCGAAGACCAAACCTGCCATCAAAGTTGGTGTGCTGACAAAGCCGCCGTGCAGCATCTGCTCTGGTGAAGAAACATAGTGATTGAGATTACGGCTGAGAAATTCGGCTATCCCCATGATAACAAGCATCAGGATCGATACGCGCCATCCACGCCAAAGCATCAGCCAAAACGCCAGAGCTAAACCCATGGTCCACACCACTGGCCGTTCTGCCAACATGGTGAGGGGGATCATCAAATCGTCAGCATTGGCGTTACGCAATTCACCCAGCAACGTGGCGACCGACACATCAAGATTTGACGCGGCATTCCGAAGAACGAAACCAAAAACTATATCCAACAGGAAAATCAAACTTGAGATCGCAATTATTAGCAGCAGAACGACGGCTGTGCCGCGTGGATTGCCGGGCTGTATGGTGCGGCCAAAACGTTGCCATGCACGACTTTTTCCAGATTTTGCCCAATTTGATAGGCCGGTGAGAGCAGCACGTGAATACGGTTGTAAACTTGCCGCCATGATGCGGATGAGCCAGCTTGTGACGCCCAATACCACCAAAAGGACCAACAGGACCACGACAAGGTGGCCTGATAGGTCGCCCGCAAGTGATAAGCCTTGGCCAAGCAAGATGCCGGGGAACACATGTGCCGCGGTCCAGAACAAACCTGACGTGACATTGACGAAAAGAAAGAACGGTTGGCTCATGTTCAACATGCCAACAATGCCCGGCACCACAGCTTTGACGCCGGGAACGAAGCGGCCTACTGCAATTGACTTTCCACCGTGTTGGCGCACAAAATCTTCACCACGCGACACAAGCGTTGGATATTTATTGAGTGGCCACATGGTTTTGAGGCGTTCGCCAAACAACTTGCCCGCCCAATAGGACAGTTGGTCTCCCAGAATTGCGCCAATAGCTGTTGCCCAAAATACTGGCCAGAACCCCAAGTGACCTGTGCCAACCAACATGCCAGCTCCCACCAGCACCGCTGTTGAAGGAACAAACAAGCCAATGATGAGCAAGGCTTCACCAAACGCAATCAAAAATACGATGGCGATAGCCCACATAGGGTTGGCAGAAAAGTAATCGAGATATGGTTGAATTTGTTCCATGCGCGTCCGGAGTGAATTAGGCCATATAAACACTCAAGATGTAAATAAAATGTCGAAATACGGGACATGACAAATTTGTTAAGGGGACGGCATGACGAACGAAACAATTTTGCTCTTGTTGGCAGCAGGATTTCTAGGTGGCGTGGCCAATTCAATGGCAGGTGGCGCATCTTTGGTGACATTTCCTGCAATGATGGCGGCGGGCTTGGCACCCATTCCAGCGAACGCGTCCAATACAGTGGCATTAATCTTCGGAAATTTGATGGGCGCTTGGACGGAACGAAAGCAACTACCATCCATTAATCGACAGATGTGGCTTGCTTGCGGAATTGCGATATTGGGCGGAGCCTTGGGCGCAGTGTTGCTGCTTAATACGCCGGAAACAATGTTCACACTCATTGTCCCAGCACTGATTGGTCTGGCAACCCTCATCTTTGCATTTTCGCGTTCGATTCAAACCTGGCTATTTGGTTTGGGAGAGGGACACGGGCAGAAAGCGCAAGCCGTCTTATTGTTTCCGACGTCGATTTATGGCGGATATTTTGGCGCCGGTATGGGTGTGATTTTTATGGCGGTGTTGAGTGCGACAACAGGATGGTCATTGCGTTCCAACAATGCTGTTAAAAACATCTTGGGATCATTGGCCAATGGGGCCGCAATTGTGATTTTTGTGGTTCAAGACGTGGTGAGCTGGCCGCAAACAATTGTGATGATGGCCGCTTGTTTTTGTGGTGGCATTGTTGGCGGAAAAGCGCTGGGGTTTGTTTCAGCGGCCAAGATGAAAAAAGCAATTGTCGCCATCGGCATTGTAATGACGCTGTCATATGTTTGGAAGTATTGGTTCTAACCCAACGCAATGTCCAAAGTCTTCGATCCATCGGCATCGTGCTTGAATTTGAAAAAGTCAGCATCCTTCTCAATGGCGGGTTCAAGCAGTTTGTGATAATTTGCTTTGGACACGGCTTGTGTGCCGAATTGCAGCAAATGCGGATTGACGAATTGCGCGTCCAACAAAGTAAAGCCGCCAAATTTTAAACGCGCTACTAAATGCACAAGCGCAGCTTTGCTGGCATCGGTAGCGCGGCTGAACATGCTTTCACCAAAAAATGCTGCACCAATGCGAATGCCGTAAAGCCCACCGACAAGTTGTTCGTTTTGCCATGCTTCCACTGAATGGGCGCAGCCCATACGATGCAGTTGGGTGTAAAGTGTAACGATACGCTTGTTAATCCAAGTTTCAGACCGTGTGTCAGAGTGCGCTGCACACTGATGGATGACCTCGTTAAATGCCGTATCAATACGAATTTGGAAAGGTTGATGCCTCACACGCTTGCGCAAACTACGTGACACATGAAAGCCTTGCAGCGGGATCACGCCACGCTCATCAGGCTCCACCCAATATAACGCCGGATCGTCTGCACTTTCTGCCATCGGGAATATGCCAGCCGCATAGGCCTGCAATAAAACCTGAGGCGTAATGGTGCTCAAGGTTTTGTGCGTTCCAGATATTTCTCAAGCCAATGAATATCATAATGGCCATCGATGATGTCATTTTCGCGCAGCAAACGCTGAAACAATGGAATAGTAGTCTCTACGCCATCCACAACGAATTCCGACATAGAGCGGCGCAGCCGCATCAAACATTCTGCGCGAGTCTTCCCGAACACAATGAGTTTGCCTATCAAGCTGTCGTAATATGGTGGAATTTTGTAGCCCGAATAGAGTGCACTATCGACCCGCACCCCAAGACCACCTGGGAAATGCACAGCATCCACACGGCCCGGTGAAGGGGCAAAAGTGGCAGGGTTTTCGGCATTGATACGACATTCAATGGCGTGGCCTGAAAACTCAATGTCGGATTGTTGCATGGTGAGTTTGGAGCCAGACGCAACGCGGATTTGCTCTTGCACCAAATCAAGCCCGGTAATCATTTCCGTAACAGGGTGTTCAACCTGCAAACGGGTGTTCATTTCAATGAAATAGAATTCATTATTTTCATACAGAAACTCGATGGTGCCCACGCCTTCATAACGAAGCTTTTTCATGGCCTCTGCAACGCGATTGCCAATCTCGTCACGTTGATGGGCATTGAGGGCAGGGGAATGGGCCTCTTCCCAAATTTTCTGGTGGCGGCGTTGCAGCGAACAATCGCGTTCACCCAAATGAACGGCATTGCCTTGACCATCGCCCAACACTTGAATTTCAATGTGGCGCGGCTTTTCCAGATATTTCTCGATGTAAACTTCGCCGTTGCCAAACGCAGCCTTGGCTTCGGTTTGGGCGGTGCCCACAGCCACTTCCAAGTCGCTTTCGCTGCGGGCCACTTTCATGCCGCGACCACCACCACCAGCCGTAGCCTTTATGATGACTGGATAGCCAATGCTGCGGGCCACTTTACGGGCTTCAGCAACCGTGGCAACGCCGCCTTCGGAACCCGGCACAACAGGAATGCCCAGTGCTTTCGCCGTCCGTTTGGCTTCGATCTTATCACCCATGGTGCGAATATTTTCAGGCGATGGACCAATGAACTTGATGTCGTGTTCTTTTAGAATTTCTGCAAAGCGTGCGTTCTCAGATAGGAAACCGTAGCCGGGGTGAACAGCATCTGCTCCGGTAATTTCACAGGCCGCAACAATGGAAGCGACGTTCAGGTAGCTGTCTTTTGCAGGCGGAGGGCCGATACAAACACTTTCATCGGCCAACTTGACATGCATAGCATCGGCATCGGCGGTGGAGTGTACGGCAACGGTTTGAATGCCCAATTCACGGCAGGCACGCAGCACGCGAAGTGCAATTTCACCCCGATTGGCAATGAGGATTTTTTCAAACATTGTTTATTCAATCACCATCAAAACTTCGCCGAATTCGACAGGGCTGCCGTTGTCGACAAAAATCTGAATGACTTTGCCAGACTTCGGTGCCGGAATTTGGTTCATGGTTTTCATGGCCTCGATGATGAGCAGCGTTTGGCCTTGCTTGACCACCGCACCGATGGTGACAAAAGGTGCCGCTTCTGGGGAGGCAGCCATGTAAACCGTGCCTACCATAGGTGACTTAACGCCACCGGCATGTTCTGAAACAGGGGCTGCACTTGGTGATGCAACAGCAACTGCAGCTGCGATAGGTGCAGCTGCTACAGCGGCTGGAGCTTGCATATGGGAAATAACTGACTTCGAAACCCGAACCCGAACGCCTTTTTGTTCCAGTTCAATTTCGGTCAGTCCTGTAGAATTCAGAATGTCTGCAAGATTGTCGATCAGGGTCAATTCAGGAGAACGTGTTACGGCTTTTGTTGGAGCCTTAGTTTTTTTAATTGCCATGATTGACCCTTGTTTTGAACGGACAGCGGGAACACAGAGATTCCTTGCTTGCACAGGTTATAGGCGGGTTAGGCCCAGAGGCCAACCCTTGAGTGACAGGTGTGGATTAAAGCGCTGTGGAAACCGATTGGCCCAATCAGCAGAGCTTACAGCCGTTGGCGCGAACTTCGGCCACGGCCTGATTCATGCCATCAATTGGCAAATAGCCGCCGTAGACTTGATCGTCGATTACGAAAGCGGGCGTTCCATTGATGGCAAGATCTTTGCCTAATTGCATATTGGCGGCAATTTTGGCCGCGACTTCGGGCGACTCGATGTCGGCTTTAAGTTTCGTCATATCCAATCCAAGGCCTTCAGCCAGCTGGTTGACCACATCAGTCGTAACTTGGCCTTCTTGGGAGAACATGGCTTGATGAAGTTCCCAATATTTATTCTGATTCTTGGCTGCCAAGGCTGCGCGCGCGGCATATTCTGAATGCTCGCCAAAAATCGGGAAGTCTTTGAAGATTACTTTCAAATTGGGATCAGATTTTAAAAGCGCAGAAACCTCCGACATGGACTTTTTGCACCATCCACAATTGTAATCCATGAATTCAACAATGGTGACATCACCTTTGGCATTGCCAATCGAAGGATCATCAGCGGTTTTGAATACGAGATCCTTGTGAGTAACAAGCGACGTGCTCCGAAGATTTTCTTCGGCCTGCTTATCTTTGGCTTCGAGCTGCGTCGCCATTTCCCTTAAAATTTCTGGGTTCTCCAACAGGTAACTTCGAATGATTGTTTCAATGTCTGACTTCTGTTGGTCATTGAACGAATTCGGCATGGGCCGGGGAGAGCAGCGCAAGCGCCGCGACAGAAACGGCGAAGAAAAAGCGGGTCGTGGATTTCATGGTATCCTCTGAATTGTGGTCAGCTTGACCTGATTTCGCCCGAAAGCGCAAATGGCAATTGCGTGATCACTTATTGTTTTTTGGCAGTAAAAGTTAAAATGTCGTTGGCACGCAGCCACTCTGCCGAGCCGCGTTTGAACCGGTTTTGCGCGACCGTGGCTTTTTGAATGGCTAACTCTCGATCACCCGTGGCGAAAGCATATTCAGCGGTGGACAGCTCGGCCCGCGCTGCATCGCCCCTAATGTTATGGGCCTGCGCCTGCAATTTATAAAGTTGCGGCGAATCGCTTTCAGTCTTTTTTGAGAGCGTGAGCAGCTTCAAGGCTTGTTCGGCATTGGCCTTGCCGCCCGCATCTAATAAAAGTTGCGCGTGAAGTGTTTGAAGTAAGCCATTGTTTGGCAATAGTTCTCTTGCTTTTTTGATGGCAGGTAGTCCACGCGCAGGTTGGCCAGCTTCAAGTAGGGCTTGGGCTTTCAATTCCCAGAAATATGGGTTCTGCGGCAATTCGGCAGTAAGACCGTCCAAAAGCGGAATTGCATTTGCAATATCTCCGCGCCGATACATGGCAACAGCACGCGCATAGCGAGCTGGCATGGATTTATTGCTCGAGGGGTAACGCTGAAACACGCGCTGGGGACCATGCGTGTATCCGATGATTTTTGCCTTCACCAATTCATAGCGCAACTTTTGGCCCGCATCCTCTGGCTTGCCAAAGTGTGGGGATTTCTTTGCGGCTTCTTCCAATGTGCGCACGCGCTCAAACGGCATGGGGTGCGAAAAAAGGTAAGGGTCGGCATTGATTGTAGCGGCCAGCGAGTCGTTGGCCATCTTGTCAAATAACGTCAACATGCCTTGCGGGTCATTGCCGGTCGCGTTGAGATATTTGAGTGCTGCCTGATCGGCCGATGCTTCCATGGAACGTTGGTAAGACAGGAAGCGCCGTTGTACTAAACCTTGTGACCCCATGATAACGCCTTGGCCAACTTTAGCCGCACCATCCACACCTGCGGCAGTGCCCCCAACGGCCGCGGCCGCCCCAATCAACATGCCGATAATGCGTTCGGTTGAAGCGCGGTCAATTTCACTTTGCAATCGTGCCAAGTGGCCACCTGCAATATGGCCTAATTCATGGGCCAAAACGCCGATGACTTCTTTGTAGGATTTGGTTTTCGTGAACAGTCCCGTGTTGACAAAAATGCGTTGGCCGCCCGCCACGAAGGCGTTGATGTTATCATCCGCGATAACATAGACGCGCACCGAATCCGGGTTGATTCGCGCGACCTTGAAAATGGGTTTTGAATATTGCCGAAGCAAACCTTCAATCTCCGCATCGCGGATGAGGTTTGGGCCAGAGCGTTCCTGCCGCTTTTTACTTTGAGCTTCAGCGGGCAATGCGAGAAGGCCAAATGCAAGGGAAGCAACAAGCAAGTTGCGGAAAATATGGGATGTCTTGAAGGTCGTAAGCACGTCTTGGGTTTTCCCGCCAAATGCGGCGAGTTTGAGGCCCTGCATCATGACGTTTCTGTCATGATGCAGGAAATAATCAACTAGGATTTCAACCTGTTCCACCAGCCGCCTTTTTTGGGGGCAGCTTCAACTTGCACTGTGGGGGCAGGCGGGGTCCATTTGCGTGGTTCAGGTTCGGCAATCACATCTGGAATTTCCAGCTTGAATGCAGGTTCTGCAGGCACCACCATTTGAGGTTCCCGTGAAGGACGGTCTCCACGCTCCTTGCGAGGACCACGATCACCGCGTTCGCCACGATCACGGCGGCCATCACGGCCTCCACGGCGGGGGCGTTCTTCCGATGTCGCTTCTGTTACAGCAGGAGCGGCTTCTCCGTCCGCGGGTGCTGCTACGTCTTCCGCAACGACTTCACCTTCAACACGTGATGGGCGTTCATCCCGACGCGGGCGATTTCGGCCAAAGCGATCTCGACGGCCACGGCGCGGTTTGCGCTGTTCACCATCAGCATTTTCGCCTTCGCCACCAACGGTCTCAACATCACCCTCGGCGGGTTCAGCTGAAACACTTTCATTGTCAAATGGACGATCATCATGGGATTGCGGATCGTCTTCGGCACCTTCAGCTTTTTCAGCTTCACTGTCTTCCGACGTTCCATTTTCACCGCGCTTGCCACCGCGACGTCCGCGACGACGACGACGACCACGGCTGCGGCCATTTTCACCATTGTTTTCGTCGGTTGAGGTTTCAGCCGTCGCTTCAACGTCTTCGTCTTGAGCATCCGGTTCTTCGACGATTTCATCCTCTGGCTCGTCTGTCAGACCAGAATCCATGCGAACAGGCGCTACAGCTGTAATGCGGCGCGGCGCATTTTCACGGTCCTGAGCCTTTTCGATAATGGCATGTGTACCTTTAACGTCGTGCACAGAACCAATCACGAAAATGGTAACGCCATAGGTTTGCTCAAGGATGAGCAGGCTATCGCGCTTTTCATTGAGCAGATAGCCAGCGACCTCGCGCGCGCACGTGACATTGAGATTTTCGACCCGCTTGAGCAACTGGTCTTCGATTTGGCGCAACACGCCAAGCCCACATGACGACACGGAACGAATGGTGCCACGGCCTTCACAATGAGGGCAGGTGCGGAACGTGCCTTCCATCAAACCAGGGCGCAAACGCTGGCGCGACATTTCGAGTAGACCGAAGTGACTGATGCGGCCCACTTGAATGCGCGCGCGGTCGTTTTTCAGCGCGTCCTTGATACGGCGTTCAACGTTGCGGTTATTGCGGTTTTCCTCCATGTCGATGAAGTCAATAACCACAAGTCCGGCCAAATCGCGCAGGCGCAATTGGCGGGCAATTTCATCACAGGCTTCCAAATTGGTTTTGGTGGCCGTATCTTCGATGTTGTGTTCGCGCGTGGCCTTGCCGGAGTTGATGTCGATGGACACCAAGGCTTCGGTTTGGTTGATCACCAGATAACCACCCGAAGGAAGGGTGACTGTTGGCGAGAACAATGCATCAAGATGGCTTTCCACCCCGTGACGGGTGAACAGCGGTTTGTTGTCGGAATAAAGTTTCACGTTCTTGGCGTGGGACGGCATGAGCATTTTCATGAAGTCTTTGGCTTCACGATAGGCCTCATCGCCTTCCACAATAACTTCATCCACGTCCTTGGTATAAAGATCACGAATGGAACGCTTGATCAGGCTGCCTTCTTCATAAACGAGGCAAGGTGCTTCAGATTTCAAGGTGAGATCGCGAACGCTTTCCCAAAGGCGCATCAAATAATCAAAATCGCGCTTGATTTCAGGGCGCGTGCGCTGGGCACCAGCCGTGCGAACGATGAGGCCCATGCCTTGTGGCACTTCAACCTCTTTGGCGACTTCCTTCAAACGGCGACGATCACCTGCGTCCGTGATCTTGCGGGAAATACCGCCACCGCGGGCGGTATTTGGCATCAAAACGCAGTAACGACCTGCAAGCGACAAATAGGTTGTCAGCGCAGCACCCTTGTTGCCGCGTTCTTCTTTCACCACCTGCACCAGCAATATCTGGCGGCGCTTGATGACTTCTTGGATTTTGTAAACACGGCGGCGCGGGCGGCGCTGTTGGCGGCGCTGGGGCACTTCTTCAAGCGCGTCTTCCGCACCAACGGATTCGATTTTGCGATCGTCCGCATGTTCTTCAATGCTGACGATTTCACCTGTTTCCGGTGTAGGGACGGGCTCTACAGGCGTTTCATCTGATAGGTCAGAAACGCTGGCGAGTGAAGGCAGCTCTTCCGCTTCGAGCGCCATTACTTCAGCAACTGGTTCAACATCATCGTGGTGTGCTTCACCATGCTGTTCTGCTTCGGTTGCCTGGCCGTTTTCGTCACCGTCACTGGCGAGGGAGTGATCATCTTCATGATCATCGTCGTCTTCACGGTCAAGCGCATCATCTTCTTCCTGCTCTTTGAGCAGGGCCAAACGATCCGCTATTGGGATTTGGTAATAATCAGGATGGATTTCAGCGAATGCCAAAAAGCCATGGCGGTTGCCGCCATATTCCACAAAGGCTGCCTGCAGCGACGGCTCAACGCGCGTAACTTTGGCGAGATAGATATTGCCTTTTAATGGTTTGCGATTGAGGCTTTCAAAATCGAATTCTTCAATGCGTGTGCCGCGGGCCACCACAACGCGTGTTTCCTCGCGTTGGCTGGCGTCGATGAGCATTTTGTTGCCCATGGTCTGTATTCCTTGCAGCTGCATAATGGCTATCGCGGCGTCCGCCGTCCGGTGTGACACGGGGCGAAGCGAAGGTGATCATGCAGTCAAATTTCGAGGCAGGCCGGACCAACACAGCACAATGACCCAGTGTCGCCCGATTTAGGGACGTCAGGTCTTGGATTGTACAAATAAGAGTCGGGCTCAAGATGCCTCTCGGTTAAGTTCGTGCCCGAGCTCTGCCCCGGGCGGTTGGATATACGTCTCATTTCGGCCCGTTTTCGTGGTTCCGACCACTCTTTTCGAGACCGGGGCCCCCCAAGGAAACCCTTATTTCACGCCGTTAGCGGGTTGCTTGCATGTTTTGAAGCGAACCGGACACCCGTTTGTTGCGAAACTGTTGCATCCGCAGCCAGAGAGGGTGAAAGCCACCGAGTCTGCCATTGGATGATTTGAGTTGTAGGGGGCATTGGCAGGGGTTGCAAGGGCTGGCTTCGGCTTTCTGGTTTTCGCAAGGTTGGGTTAACCATAAAGGCCTAACTTGGGCCAACACCGTGCCTTTCGCGCTATAAGCAAAATTGGCATTTTAATGCGTCTTATCATTGTTTTATGCGGTCATGCTCCAGCGCTTTCTCAAGTTTTTCCTCATTGTATCTGTTTTGCTTGCATGCGGGTTTCAACACGCAAGTGCTGAAAAAACTGCGACTGCCGTTGCGATCGAGGTTGTTGCCAAAGGCGCCAATACGCGCTTTCTCGCGGACCTCACAATCGAAACAGGTTTCACCGCATATGTATTGTCCAGCCCGTACCGGGTGATTATTGACTTGGCGAATGTGGATTTTGATTTACCGCCGGGGGCCGGGCGAAAGGCGGTAGGGCTGATTTCGCAAATTCGCTACGGCATCATCGAGAAAGGCAAATCGCGCATCGTGATTGACACCACGGGGCCTGTGCTGATCAAGCAATCGCAACTGCTGCCAAAAAGGGGCAAGTCAAAAGCCCGTATTTCCATTGACCTTGTGGCAACAACACCTGAATCATTTGCCGCCATGCAGAGCCGGGAAGCTGAAGCATCGTCACCTGAAACCACGGCCAGCTTGCCGATGATCATGCCCGCCACGAAACCAGATGAATCAAAGCCGAGCGGCAAGCGCGTGATCGTAATCGACCCCGGACACGGCGGTATGGACCCCGGCGCCAGCAGTGCCAATGGCACCCGTGAAAAAGATATTGTGTTCGCATTTTCCCAAGAATTACAATCAACTTTGGGCAAGTTCGGCGACTACGAAGTGAAAATGACGCGCACGCAAGACAGGTTCATGTCGCTGACGGACCGCGTGGCATTTACACGCCGCGCCAAGGCCGACCTGTTCATAGCCATTCACGCAGACACAGTGCGCGGCAAAACGGCAAATGGCACGACCCTCTATACACTCTCAGAAACCGCAAGTGACGAAGAAGCAGAGGCTTTGGCGCAAAAAGAAAACCGCACAGATATTATTGGTGGTGTAAATTTGGGCGAACAAGTGGGCGAAGTGGCCGACATCTTGATAGAACTGGTGCAACGAGAGTCCCAGACGCACGCCAACCTGTTTTCACGAAAAGCACTTGTTGAATTGGAAGGAGTGACCACCATGACGGGAAAGCCCCTTCGATCTGCGGGATTCGTTGTGTTGAAAGCCCCGGATGTTCCTTCGATATTGATTGAACTCGGTTACCTTTCCAGCCGCGACGATGAGAAAAAATTAAAAGACCAGGCTTGGCGTTCCAAAATGGCGGCCGCACTTTCTAGAGCTGTTGATGCTCACTTTGCCGGCGTGGATGCCGCCGAGTAGCCACATTTCCGCCTTATCCCGATTGAAGAAACATGCACGGTCGAATTGTGTTGAAACGCAATCTGGGGCAAGGCTGTTTTGATACGTGGAATTGGGAAGGCAATCGGCACTTATGCTTAGGTTTTTAGGTTGGCTGTTTACGGTTGCCTTTATGTTGGTCCTCGGACTTGCAGGGGTAGCGCTCTACATTGTTTGGGATGTGTCGAAAGATCTGCCTGATTATAAGCAGCTCGCCGCTTATGAGCCCCCAGTGATGACGCGCATGCACGCCGCCGATGGGTCATTGTTGGCAGAATATGCCGAACAGCGCCGCTTGTTTGTGCCCATCGACCAAGTGCCGAAGAAGCTGGTACAAGCTTACTTGGCAGCTGAAGATAAGACATTCTACACGCACGCAGGTCTGGACTGGCGTGGCATTGCCGCCGCCGGATTACGCTATGTTCAAGTTAAGGTGATGGGTCAGCGCGGCCAAATTGTTGGCGCATCTACGATCACCCAACAGGTTGCTAAGAACTTTTTGCTTTCAAATGAGCAGACACTCACCCGCAAACTGAAAGAAGCGTTGGTTGTGCAGCGCATTGAATCAGCCTTCACCAAAGACCAGATTTTAGAACTTTATCTCAATGATATTTTCTTGGGTTTAAACTCGTATGGCATCGCTGCGGCATCTCTGAACTATTTTGGAAAGTCGCTTGATGAACTTTCAATTGATGAGATGGCCTATCTTGCAGCCTTGCCAAAAGGCCCGAACAATTATCATCCCTTCCGCCATGCCAAGCGCGCCACCGAGCGCCGTAATTGGGTATTGGAGCAGATGCTGGAAAACGGTTATGTAACGGTAGAGGAAATGAAGGTGGCACAGGCCAAACCCTTGGCTGTTTCACCACGTCCTTTTGGTGCTAAACTTTTTGCAGCAGAAGGCTTTGCAGAAGAAGTGCGCCGTGATCTTGTCACACTATACGGAAAGGAAGCGCTGGGAAAAGGCGGCTATTCCGTCCGCACCACGCTTGAACCAAAATTCCAAATTTTTGCAAGACAGGCATTGGCCCGTGGGCTCATCGAGTTTGATCGTAAACGCGGCTTTCGCGGACCCGTAAAGAAAGTGGAACTTGAGGGCGGCGATTGGGCCAAACACATGGAAGACATGCGCGTATCAGACGATGTGGCACCTTGGCGGCTGGCTATCGTTACTGGGGTTGATGATGCTGCGGCCGATATTGGTTTGCAACCACCACGTTTGCCGAATGGCACTATGGCAGACGAACGCGAAGCAGCTAAGATTCCTGTGGAGCTAATGACGTGGGCACAAGAATTCGTTGATGGCACCAAGCTTGGCAAACCCATCACAAAGGCAACACAAGTATTGAATATCGGCGACATTGTTTACGTCGCACCTTCGGCCAATGCGCAACAATGGCATCTTGTGCAAATTCCGGATGTGGAGGGTGGACTTGTGGCCATGGACCCACACTCTGGGCGTGTGTTGGCTATGGTGGGTGGGTTCTCTTATTCAGGTTCGCAATTCAACCGCGCCACGCAGGCCATGCGGCAACCGGGTTCATCTTTCAAACCCATCGTTTATGCAGCTGCGCTGGACAATGGTTACACTCCGTCGTCGGTCGTTTTAGACGCGCCTGTCACATTTAAATTGACGAACGGCAAAACCTGGAAGCCCAAAAACTACACGGACAAATTTTATGGTCCGTCCACATTGCGCCGTGGCATTGAACAATCACGTAATGCCATGACGGTGCGTTTGGCCGATGATTTGGGCATGACAAAAATTGCCGATTTGGCCCAGCGTTTGGGCATCTATGAGCATATGCCGCGCCACCTCGCGAACTCGCTTGGCGCATCAGAAACAACGCTTTTGAAAATGACGGCTGCCTACAGCATGTTCGCTAACGGCGGCAAAAAGATTGAACCGACCTTGATTGATCGTATTCAAGATCGGCGTGGTAAGACAATTTACCGTCACGACAAACGCGACTGTGCTGCTTGCCGTGTTGAAAACTATGTCGACGGCATGGTTGAGCCGGAATTCATTGACGTGCGTGATCAAGTGATGAGCCCTTACACAGCCTATCAAATTACATCTATGCTTCAGGGTGTTGTGGAACGCGGCACGGGCCAAAAAGTTAAGGTGTTGGCCAAACCCGTGGCAGGCAAAACCGGCACCAGCAATGATGAGCGTGATGCGTGGTTTATTGGATATACGCCGAACCTTACAGTGGGCGTTTATGTGGGCTATGATAATCCCAAGCCTATGGGCAAGAAGCGAACAGGCGGTGAATTGGCAGCCCCCATCGTGGCCGACTTTATGAAACTTGCACTCAAAGATAAGGCAGCGGTGCCATTTCATGTGCCACGTGCCATTGAATTGATTCCTATAAATGCGGCTAACGGTCGGCGCGCTATTTTTGGTGAAGAGGGGACAATACTGGAAGCCTTCAAGCCGGGAGATGAGCCGCCCGAAAATACACGGCTTATTGGGCAAACGGCAGAGGGTGCTGCTGCGCCTGCAAAGCGCGGTGCCGGCGTTGTGCTTGTGCCTGCCGTGAAAAAAGCCTCTCCAGGAGCGCCTGCTGCACAGGAACGTGGTGGGTTGACGGAAGAGGGTGGCGGCCTCTATTGACCGCTGACTTGTGAATCGAAGCAGAAAACAACATGCGCGCTGAAATTGTTAAATTGGTTGATGAAATCCAGCAGTCCGTCGGACTGCTGAGGAGGCATCTTTGACTGGGATCAATCCGTCAGAGATCTCGCGGAATTAAACGCGAAAGCTGAAGACCCTGCACTTTGGAACGATCCGCAAAAAGCGCAGGAAATGATGCGCCGCCGTCAGGATCTTGAAAATCGCATCGGCTCAATTCACCGCATTGAACAAACCATTGCTGACAGCGTGGAACTGATTGAAATGGGTGAAGCCGAGGGCGATCCATCGATTGTTGTTGAAGCGGAAAAAGCCATCGAAGCTGTAAAAGGCGAAGTTGCAGCTGCCGAATTGGATGCGTTGCTTTCTGGCGAGGCAGACTCAAACGATTCATATCTGCAAATTAACGCAGGCGCTGGCGGCACCGAAAGCCAAGATTGGGCTTCCATGCTCATGCGCATGTATGTGCGCTGGGCCAACAAGAATAAATACAAAGTTGACGTGCTAGACCAGCACGACGGCGAAGAAGCAGGCATCAAGTCCTGCACGCTCCAAATTAAGGGCCATAATGCCTACGGCAAATTAAAAACGGAAAGCGGCGTGCATCGCCTTGTGCGCATTTCTCCATATGAACTCAAATGCAAGGCGGCACACGTCGTTCTGTTCTGCATGGGCCTATCCCGTCGTCGATGACAACATTGAAATTGAAGTCATCGAAAGCGACCTGAAGATTGATACGTATCGCGCTTCTGGCGCAGGTGGCCAGCACGTGAACACCACGGACTCGGCAGTGCGTATTACCCACGTGCCCTCAGGCATCATCGTGGCCTGCCAAGCTGAACGGTCCCAACATAAAAACCGCGCCACTGCCATGAAAATGCTAAAAGCGCGACTTTATGAAATGGAACTGCAAAAGAAGCAGGAAAAAGTGGACGCTGCCAACGCCAAGAAGACGGAGATTGGCTGGGGCCACCAAATTCGATCCTACGTGTTGCAGCCTTACCAGTTGATCAAGGATTTGCGCACGGGGCACTCCAGCACCAACCCTTCCAGTGTTCTGGATGGTGACTTGGATGATTTCATCCAGTCATCATTGGCTCACCGCGTTTATGGTGGTGGTCCAGACGCTGTTGAAGATATTGATTGATTATTTGCGGGTGGATACGACCCGCAATTCACTTGAAGTCATGTTCGTTTTTGGAGACAGCAGATCCCCCGTTAAGGGTGCACTTGTGTTACTGCTGACACCTGCCGGGCTTGTGTTGTGACGAATCGAGCCATAAACGTAAGCCCCATTTTCAATGCTGATCGTATCGTTGAATACGTCGCCCTCTACATGGGCGCCTGCATAAATCAGCACGTTACTTGCTTGAATGGGCCCCAAAACCCGACCGCGCACATGCACGACATGGCCGGATAACGTGCCCTGGATAACGCCAGCGGTATCAACAACACAGAGAGAAGCCTGGACAGTTCCACGAACGGTACCGTCAATATGCAACTCCCCATCGCAGGTAATGTGCCCCTCGAAAACACAATTTCGCCCGATAAATGAAGGTTCCGCAGCTGACGGAGCTTTCTGATCACGGGAAGATGGTGTCGATGACTTTTTCTTAGATTTGAAAAACATAAATGTTTCCAACGTCGCAATCGCGACATCCCCCTCAATTCGCAAGAATAATATGGCGTTCCTCGCGGTTTGTCATGTTCGAATTGTGGCGATTCCATTCAACTAAAGACTGCCATGCTTTCGACATGCTTTGCTGGCCTTAAGGCATTGGAAAGTCACCGTCGTGATGGCTAATATCTCGCACACATGGTGCTTGAGTCTCCAGAAGAAGGGCATACTGACGTAGTGCGGCGAAGGTCTCTAAAAATTGCGATTTTCAGCCTGATTTGGGTTGTTGGCCTCGTCGTCATTGGCGGGGCTGCAGCGTTTTGGCGTTTGAACCAAGGCCCAGTTTCCTTGGCATTTATGGGTAAATCTATTGAAGATGCGATAAACAAACAACTTCCCGGCTTTCGCATTACTCTTGGTGAAACTGAATTGGAACTGGATGCTGAAACCCGAACGCCAAATGTGCGTGTGCGCAATCTTGTACTTTCTGACGCCGATGGACAAACGATTGCCAGTGCACCAAAGGCTGGCGTTGCTTTGGAAACGGCTGCCTTGTTGCGGGGCACCGTCAGCATTAGTTCACTGGATTTGATCGGTCCACGCGTCAACATCCGGCGCAATTTGGATGGCAGCTTGCAACTCGGCATCGCCAATGATGTGATCACACCCGATCAAGAAGTGGTTATCGAGCAAGAGCAAGTGGACGTGCAGCAAGACGCAGAAACGACCACTGTCCAAACCCAGCCCCCGTTGGTTTCAGGTGCACGTATTTTGGAATTGCTCGATGCAGGTGGCACAAAGGGATCGCTTTCGAAGTTGGAAGAAGTTCGCCTGTCGCGTGGCTCGGTTAAGCTTTACGATGAATCCAACGATGCGACGTGGGTGGCACCAAAAGCAGATTTGGCGTTCCGTCGAACGGCGTCCGGATTCGTGATTGCCGCTAAAGCAGATGTGGCAAGTGATGGTGAGCCATGGAAACTGGAAGCTTCCGTTACCTATCGCAAGGAGCAGAAAAACTTTACAGCGAACGTGGCCATTGACAATTTAGTGCCTGCAAATGTGGCCGATGAAATTTATGCTTTCTCGCAATTTGCTCGCCTTACCACACCACTGTCGGGAAATTTTGAAATTGATGCGGGCGAGAATGGGGAGTTGGCACGTATTGAAGGCCAAGTTTTTGCAGCAGCAGGCCAAATTAATTTGCCGGAATATCTGGCCAATCCCATCATCATTGACGAAGGCACAGTGCGTATTCGCCAGAATGGAAGCGGCAAACCCTTTGAAGTGTTGGAATCCTCAATTCTGATGGGCGGTTCACGTGCCGATTTGAAAGGCACATTGAACC
This sequence comes from uncultured Alphaproteobacteria bacterium, assembly GCA_963840765.1. GTDB lineage: Bacteria > Pseudomonadota > Alphaproteobacteria > Rhizobiales > Aestuariivirgaceae > Aestuariivirga. Next base: position 339,310 of record CAWJAE010000009.1, read on the forward strand.
CACAAAAAGCTGAAGACGGTCGCGTTGTGGCCTACGGCATAGACCTCAAGGCTTCGAATGTCAGCGTTGATGCGCAAGGTACGGTGAAAGATCCCGTGTTCGTCGATCATGTGTCGTACAAGGGCAGCTTCGCGATTGAAGAACAGCGGGTGGATATAGATGACCTTGTGGTGATGGCAGGTGCTGCTGGTGTGCGCCTGCGGGGCATTATCACTGGGGGTGAAAAATCTGCCGGCATTCAAGCTGCAGGGCGTCTGCGTGATGTGAACGCTGGCTTGTTAAAAAAAATATGGCCACCGATGTTGGCACCCAAGACCCGCGGTTGGATTACCGACAATGTGATTTCTGGCGTTGTTGACGATGGCGTTTTTGAGGTGAAATTGAAGCCTGATGAAATGGCAAAAGCACAAACGGAAAAACAATTGCCGCCGGATGCCGTTGAACTTTCATTCACAATGAAAAACGTAAAAACACGCTATTTCAAAACACTTCCGGAATTGAATGGTGCGAGCGGTTCTGCTGCCCTTAAAGGCGGAAAATTTAGTTTGAGCATTGATAAAGGTTATGTTGACCTGCCCTCAGGTGGCAAACTGACGCTCGCGGAAGGGCGTTTTGATGCGACGGAACTGTTGTCTGGCGCTGTGCCAGGCGTATTCCGTTTCGATGTTCAAGGTGGCGTTCCGCAGATGATGGAATTTGCCTCGCTGCCAGATTTGAATTTAATCAAGGATGATGTGTCAAAATTGCCAAATGTGAGTGGCAATGCACGCGCGATTATCGGACTGAAATTCCCCCTCATTAAGGATGTGCCACGAGACAAGGTGTTGATTACACAAGATGTGTCACTGAGAGATGCATCAGCCAAGAATATTTTGCCCGGTGTGGATTTGACAGAAGGCGAATTTGCAATTGCCATGGACAAAGATGGTCTGACCGTTTCAGGGCCAGCGCGACTGAATGGTGTGGCCGCGAAAGTGAAGTGGCAGAAGCCGCGCGATGGTGGCGAGGCCAAGGTTGATGTTGAAACAACTTTGACGGAGAAAATGCGGGATAAGCTCGGTATTAAGTTCGGTGCCTATATGTCGGGTGATGTACCTGTGAAGCTTGCCATTGCATCGACATCGAAAGACCAACGTCGAATTGCAGTTGAAGCAGATCTGTCAGATGTAGCCATGCGCGTCGCGGCCGCCGGCTGGTCACGCGCAGCCTCACGCGGAACGAAAGCAACCTTTGTTTATTCAGAAAACAAGGACAATGGCCGCCTGATTGAAGACCTCAAGATTGATGGCAAGGATTTTCGTCTGCGCGGAAATGTGCGCCTCGGCACGAATAATGCCATGCGTGTGATCGACCTCGATGAGGTGCGCATCAGTGAAGAAGATGTTTTTTCCATTCGCATGGAACCGAGTGAAGGAACCACCAAACTGATCGTGTCCGGAAATGCATTTGATGCAAGACCCTATATTAAAAACTTGATCTCCCCCGCGAAGAGCGGTGAGGGAAATGAGGGCGTCAAAGGTGGTGATTTCTTGGTGACGGCTAAGTTCAAGTCTGTAACAGCCCACCGAGGTGAAAGTGTTCGAAATGTTACAGCAACTTTCATGTCGGAAGCAGGGAAAATTACGCAAGCAGATTTGAGTGGAACTTTTGATAGCGGAAATCCAATTACCGTAAAACTTGAACCTGCCGCAGGCGGCCGCAAGTTACAGGTCTTGAGCACCGATGGCGGAGCGGCCTTGCGCGCTGCAAATTTCTATTCAAAGGTTGCGGGTGGAAGTTTGATTTTTGACGCTGTCATGTTGAATGCTCCAGGTTCACCCATCCGCAATGGTGAGTTGGTCTTGCGTAAATTTGCCGTCAGAAATGAAGCGGCCTTGGCCGAACTTGACAGCCGCGGTAAGCCTAAAAAATCAGGCCCGCGCGTGGACGGCGTTTCATTCAAAAGATTGCGTATGCCTTTTCGCACTGACGCAAAATTTGTCAGGCTTTGTGACGTGGAATTGAAAGGGAGTGACTTGGGCGGTGTAGCGCGTGGCGTTATTCGCAAGTCCGACGGGGCCATAGATATTACCGGCACCATGATCCCGGCGCAGAGCATTAACGGCTTGTTGGATGACGTACCGTTGCTGGGCCAAATTTTGACTGGTGGCAAGGGCGAAGGTCTGTTTGGTGTAACCTTCGCAATGGGCGGCACCGTCTCAAAACCAAAGACACAAGTTAACCCGCTATCAGCATTGGCCCCCGGTTTCTTGCGCAAAGCCTTCGAGTTCCAAGGTTCCTGCGGTTAGAGCAACATGCGAGCGAATGGAATCATTTTTGAAGTGTAATTGTTCCAGATTCAAAGAGTTAAAGCATTTTTAGATGGTCCATTGACCGTCCGTAGCTCTAAGCCGCTGAAACGAGAACGTGTTTCTTTTTACCCATTGAAAGTTTGATGACGCCGTCTGCATTCAAAAGCGCCTTGGTCAGCTCCAATTTTTCATCGCTCACGGTTGCATCATTCACTTTTATGCCGCCACCCTGAATGCTGCGTCGTGCTTCTCCATTCGATTTTGCAAAGCCAACGTCAACACAAGCCTGAACAATGCTGCAGGGCAGGGCGAGTTCAAACTTCGGCAAGCCTTCAGCACTCTGTCCCTCAACAAAGGTTTTATGAGCAGTCTCCGCTGCCTGTTCAGCTGCGGCATTTCCATGCAGCAGTGCAGTTGCCGCATTCGCCAGAACTTTTTTGGCTTCATTGATTTCCGACCCACCAAGTGCTGCCAGTTTTTCAATTTCAGTCATTGGCAATGTCGTGAACAATTTGAGGAAGCGCACAACGTCGGCGTCTTCCGTATTGCGCCAGAACTGCCAATAATCATAAGGGCTGCGCATGTCCGCATTAAGCCAAACAGCACCTGATGCGGTCTTGCCCATTTTAGCGCCGGACGACAACGTGATCAGAGGTGAGGTCAATGCATAAAGTTGATGCGTGCCCATGCGGCGTCCCAAATCAATGCCGTTGATAATGTTGCCCCACTGGTCTGAACCGCCCATCTGCAAATTACAACCGCGACTGCGCGCCAATTCTGCATAGTCATAGGCCTGCAAGACCATGTAGTTGAACTCGATAAAGGACAGCTCGTGTTCGCGTTCGAGACGCAATTTTACTGAGTCCATGGCAAGCATGCGATTGACGCTGAAGTGTTTACCCACATCGCGCAGCATGTCGATGTAGTTGAGCTTTGTCAGCCACTCGGCGTTGTCCACAATCTCAGCATTGGACTTGCCAGGCCCAAATTCCAAAAATTTCGCAAAGACTTGCTGGATGCCAATCTTATTATTTTCGATGTCTTCAAGCGACAAAATCCGCCGGCTTTCGTCGCGACCCGACGGATCGCCCACGCGGGTTGTGCCACCGCCCATTAAAACAATCGGCTTGTTTCCAGTCTGTTGCAGCCAATGCAACAGCATGATTTGCACCAAAGATCCCACATGGAGAGAAGGAGCCGTACAATCAAATCCAATATAGGCAGTTAATTCCTGTTTTGCGGCAAGTGCATCAAGGCCTGCAAAATCAGAGCACTGGTGGATGTATCCACGTTGAGAAAGAATGTTCAGGAATTCGGAAGAATGTCGTGTCATGGTAACAGCGTCATAGAGACAGGATTCTGGCGTGTCAAAACCTCTAACAGCAATCGGATTGATGAGCGGCACGTCTCTCGACGGCATCGACGTCGCTTGGCTGGTGACCGATGGGGAAAATGTTACAACGCGTGGCCCCGCCATGACTGTCCCTTACGACGAGACTTAACGAAGTCTGCTCAGTCGCGCCCTTGCCGATGCAGCCGGGTTGGAAGACCGCTTGGCCCGTCCTGGTGTTTTGCATCACGCTGAAAAACAATCAACCGCTTGGCATCGCGATGCGGTGCGCATATTTGCAGCGAAACATTCAATTAATTTAGATCACGTTGACGTGGTGGGGTACCACGGACAAACCGTTATCCATCGCCCCGAGCGGGGAATAACGGTACAGCTAGGCTTGGGCGATTTTCTAGCCTCTGAACTCGGTATTTCAGTCGTCTATGATATGCGCGCCAACGACATGCGCCACGGCGGACAGGGTGCACCTTTGGTTCCGGCTTATCATCGTGCTTTAGTTGCGCGACATGAAACAGGCCCCGTTGCAATCGTGAATATTGGTGGTGTTGCCAATGTCACTTGGATTGGCATTGATGGCGAACTTGTGGCTTTTGACACCGGCCCTGGCAACGCACTGATTGATGATTGGATGAAAACCCACACAGGCATCGCGCGCGATGAAGGTGGCAATTTAGGGTTGGTTGGTCATGTTGATGAATCGGTTGTCGGTCAGTTTTTAGGAGATGGCTTTTTCGAAACCTCCCAAGCAAAATCTTTGGATCGGAACAGCTTCGCTGGCGTTTCGCTTGGCGAATTGAGTCTCGCCAATGGTGCTGCCACTCTCGCTGCTGTAACCACGCGCGCCATTGCTTTGTCTCAACGACACATGCCAATTCCTCCCAAGCGGTGGATAATTTGTGGCGGCGGTCGTCATAACCGCGCCATAATGCGGGGGCTGGAAACCCAGTTAGGTAATGTCGTCAAAGCCGAAGCCATTGGTCTTGATGGTGATGCCATTGAGGCGGAAGCGTGGGCCTTCCTTGCGGTCCGCAGTTTACGCGGGCTACCCCTCACTTATCCGGGAACTACGGGTGTCAAGGAACCAGTAACCGGAGGTGTACGCGCGACCCCTTAGTGTTGGTTTGGTCGCTTTACAAAAATGTTGAGAAACCTGCCGTCGATTGCCAGCAGCGCTATGCCGATGATGCCCGCGCCAACGATTTCTCGGACCGAGAGCTGCTCGCCTAATACCAGGTACCCCAACAAAATTGCGGACACCGGAATGATCATTGTGCAGAGCGACACAAATGAAGGGCCTGCGCGTTGGATAATCCTGAAAAAAAGTAGATATGCCAATGCGGTAGAGAGCACAGCTAATCCGATGAGTGAGCCCCAGACGGGTCCTGTTGTCTCTGCAAATTGTGAAACATCGCCCAACAATAGCAGCAGTAGTGTCATCAAAAGTGACGAAACAATAAGTTGACATGTAGCTGTGGTAAGCGGTGGAATTCCGACGAGCATATTCTTCGACCACGGTGCGGAAAGTCCGTAAAATATGGCTGCCGCCGCAACGGCCAAAATGCCAAGGCTTTGCTCGTCGAGTCCCTTGAAGTTTACACCTTGCAGAACTGCAACGCCAACGAGGCCAATCACCAACCCAAAGGCTTTGCGCGTTGTGATGCCCTCGTAGCCCGCTATCGCCATGAACAATGCTGCAAACATGGGCGTGGTCGCATTCACAACTGATGCCAAACCTCCGGTAATAAATTGCTGACCCCACGTTATAAGCATAAACGGGAAAACGTTATTCATGATCGACATCCCGCTGGCGGCAATCCACGTTTTATAATCTTTCGGCAGCTTGCCTTTGAAAAACATGTGAATAGGTAGCAGGCATGCAGCGGCAATCGTGACGCGTGCAAACACAATCTGCAGCGCCGACAATTCCTTCACGGCAATCGCGATAAACAAGAACGACCCACCCCAAATTGCCGAAAGCGCAAACAGCAAAGCCCAACTTTGCGCGTCAGCGGACGGTGGGGATTGGCTCACTCTTCGCGCGTCATGCGCCGATCAAGATAGTCAGCACAGATTTTTGTCAGGTCTTCAATTTTGTCTTGGAAGAAGTGGTTGGCAGCAGGGATGACCTTATGCTCGATCGCAATGCCTTTTTGAGTTTTGAGCTTGGACACGAGTGTATGAACAGCCTCGGGCGCAGTGACAGTGTCTTTTTCGCCATTCACAAACAAACCGGATGCCGGGCAGGGTGCAAGGAATGAGAAGTCATAGTGCTTGGCCAAAGGGGCGATTGAAATAAAGCCTGAAATTTCAGGACGACGCATCAGCAGCTGCATGGAAATCCAGGCACCGAACGAAATACCGGCGATCCAACATACCTTTGATTCCTTGTTGAGGGCCTGCAACCAGTCCAATGCAGAAGCTGCATCCGACAATTCGCCAGCGCCATTGTCAAACATGCCTTGACTGCGACCAACACCACGGAAATTGAACCGCAAGACTGAGAACCCCCGGGTCTGGAACATCCCATAAAGTGAATGCACGATGGGGTTATTCATGGTGCCGCCGAATGTGGGGTGCGGGTGTAAAATAATGGCCACAGGTGCGCCGGAAGCCTTGGCCTGATGGTAGCGCGCTTCAATGCGGCCTGCAGGTCCGTTAAAAATCACTTCTGGCATGGAATTGGTGTCCTTCAGATGGTGGAGAGTGGAGTCTTTATATTTGACTCCGCAACTCGGAATTCTTATATCCTACCTTAGAATAATTCCAAGGAAGGGTGAGGTGTATTTTGCGTTCTGGCGTGGCTTTAGCACGCCACAGGGGGCAAAAAGCAAGCATCTCGTTCAATGAGCCAGGACCAACGTCATGAAAATGAGCACAAAAGGCAGATATGCTGTGATGGCCATGATCGATATTGGTCAACATGGCGCAGATCGCCCTGTTTCCCTGAACGAGATCGCTGAACGCCAGGAAATTAGCCAAGAATATCTGGAACAACTTTTTGGCAGGTTGCGACGATCCGGCTTGGTGAACAGCACCCGCGGGCCAGGCGGCGGTTATCAGTTGTCGCGCCCGGCGGGTGAAATTGCGTTGTCTGAGGTTATCATGGCGGCTGATGAGCCCTTGCGCGTCACGCGCTGTTCGGGAGACGGCGTTGATGGCTGCGTGAAGGGTGAGCAATGCTGCGCCCATGACTTGTGGTCATCGCTTGGCCGCCAAATGATGTATTTTCTTGAATCAATCACCCTGGAAGACGTCGTGTCAAAGCGTAACCTTGCGCTGGCCGCCTCCATCAAGCAGGCGAAAGATCGCCATGTGCCGGGGTTGGGCCGATGAGAGTCTATCTCGACCATAACGCAACAAGCCCGCTGCGCCCCAATGTGAAGGCTGCAATGTTGCGGGCTATGGATGTGCACGGCAACCCGTCTTCCATCCACCAAGAAGGCCGTAAGGCCCGCAAGGTCATGGACGATGCACGGGAGGCCTTGGCTTTCAAGCTTGGCTGCCTGCCGCAAATGTTGACGTTTACTTCAGGCGGCACCGAAGCCAATAACATGGCGCTGCGCGGCGTTGGAGCTGAACACATCCTTGTTTCTGCAGTAGAACATCCCAGCGTTCTGGCCGCAGCCAAAGCCAGCGGTAAATCAGTTGGCACAATCTCGGTTGATGGGTTTGGCCGGGTTGATTTGCAGTCGCTGCAAGCCCAGTTGGGAAAGCCCAACACGCTGGTGACGGTCATGATAGCAAACAATGAAACGGGCGTTGTGCAGCCCATTGCAGATGTCATTGCCATTGCGCACCAAGCCGGCGCTTTGGTCCATGTCGATGCTGTTCAGGCCTTCGGCAAGCGGCAAGTGAATTTTGGTCTGTTGGGTTGTGACATGATGACGGTGGCTGCTCACAAAGTGGGTGGACCTGTTGGAATTGGCGCACTGGTGGTGCGTGATGGATTGGTGATTGAACCTATTTTTGCAGGTGGCGGTCAAGAACTGCGTCGCCGAGCAGGAACCGAAAACTTGCCAGCCATTGCTGGCTTTGCGGCTGTTGCAGGGGAGCCAGAACTTGACACCTATGCGCTGACCGACCAGTTGGAAGGCGCATTGCAAGGCGGCGTCATTTTTTCAGATGGCGTTGAGCGGTTGTGCAACACCACCTGTTTTGCCTATCCCGGCATGAGGGCAGAAACGCTGTTAATGAATCTGGATTTGGAAGGCTTTGCAGTCTCTTCAGGTTCGGCATGCTCATCGGGCAAAGTTGGGAAATCCCATGTGTTGGACGCGATGGGGGTTGCCGCAGAACTGGCAAGCGGTGCCATTCGTATCAGTTCGGGATGGAACACAAATGAACAAGACATTGGCCGTTTCATAACGGCATTCAATAAATTCAAGGCTCGCCATGTAACGCGGGCGGCGGCTTAAGGACCAAGTATGGCAGACCAAGATACCATAGACCTCGTACGCGAAATCGACGTTGATAAATATAAGTACGGCTTCACCACCGATATTGAGTCGGATTATGCGCCAAAGGGTTTGAGTGCTGATATTGTCCGCTTTATCTCCGCCAAAAAGAATGAGCCGCAATGGATGCTCGATTGGCGGCTCGAAGCCTATAATGTCTGGCTGAATATGGAGGAGCCGACGTGGGCAAAAGTCAGCTATCCTAAAATTGATTTTCAGGATCTGTATTATTACGCAGCACCCAAGTCATCGGCTTCACCAAAGTCATTGGACGAAATTGATCCAAAACTTTTGGAAACCTACGCCAAGTTGGGCATCCCGCTGAAAGAGCAGGAAATTCTCGCAGGCGTGCGCAAGCAAGGTGAAAAAAGCCAGCTTGATGAAGAAGGCAATGAAATCATTCAGGCTCGCGTGGCTGTAGATGCCGTGTTCGACTCCGTGTCGGTTGTCACGACGTTCAAAGATGAACTGGCCAAGCACGGCGTCATTTTCTGTTCAATTTCGGAAGCATTGCGCGAACATCCCGAACTGGTGAAGAAATATCTGGGGTCCGTGGTCCCGCAAGGGGATAATTACTATGCCGCTTTGAATGCCGCCGTGTTTTCAGACGGTTCGTTTGTTTACGTGCCACCCGGCGTGCGTTGCCCGATGGAGCTTTCAACTTATTTCCGTATGAACGCCAAGAACACAGGGCAGTTTGAACGCACGTTGATCATCGCTGATAAAGGTTCATATGTTTCCTATCTTGAAGGCTGCACAGCACCCACGCGCGAAGAAAGCCAACTTCATGCAGCAGTAGTCGAACTGATTGCGCATGATGAAGCTGAAATAAAATACTCAACCGTGCAAAATTGGTACCCGGGAGACGCGGAAGGTAAGGGCGGCGTTTACAATTTTGTGACTAAACGTGGCGACTGTCGGGGCCACCATTCTAAAATTTCCTGGACACAGGTTGAAACCGGTTCTGCCATCACGTGGAAATATCCATCGTGCATTTTGCGCGGGGATCATTCCCGCGGCGAGTTCTATTCAATCGCCATTTCCAACGGCCGCCAACAAGTTGATAGCGGCACCAAGATGATCCACTTGGGCAAAAACACGTCGAGCCGCATTGTTTCAAAAGGCATTGCAGCTGGTCGGAGCGATAACACATATCGTGGTCTGGTGTCAGCCCACCGCAAAGCCTTGAATGCGCGCAACTTCACCCAATGTGACTCGCCGTTGATTGGCGACAAATGTGGCGCACACACTGTGCCCTACATTGAAAGCAAAACGTCAACGGCACAGTTCGAGCACGAAGCAACAACATCAAAAATCTCCGATGACCAGATGTTCTATTGCCGCTCGCGTGGGCTGTCGCAGGAGGAGGCGGTGGCGCTGATTGTGAATGGCTTCGTGCGCGATGTGATCCAGCAACTTCCGATGGAATTCATGGCGGAAACACAGAAGCTAATAGGGATTAGTTTGGAGGGGAGTGTAGGGTGAGACGGTATTATTACTTATTCCCAGTTCCCTTCGTTGCCGCCTTCGGATTAGACCACTTCAAAGTTCTACATTCTCCGCGGGTCTATCCGATCTATTACGAGGATGGAGAGCTTCGGAAAATGGGCAAAGTCCTTCCGGTCGTTTACGATGAAGAACAGTGCGCCCATGCTGTGTTCAGCTTTAAAGACCCCACGAATAGTCTAGTTTATTTTGACTGCGTGACTGTACCTAGGGGAGAAGAATTCAACTTTAACAACTTGGCTACATACCAAGTGGAACAAAATGGTCCAGGCTAATGCTCGAAATTAAAAATCTCCACGTTCGTCTTGAAGACGAAAAGCGCGAAATCATCAAGGGCCTAAACCTCACCGTCAAAGCAGGCGAAGTGCATGCCATCATGGGGCCGAATGGTTCTGGCAAGTCCACTTTGTCCTATGTGCTTTCTGGCCGCGAAGGTTATGAAGTAACCGAAGGTTCGATCACTTTCAAAGGTGAAGACCTGTTGGCCATGGAACCCGATAAGCGCGCCGCTGCGGGCGTGTTTTTGGCCTTCCAATACCCCATCGAAATTCCGGGCGTTGCCACCATGCAGTTCTTGAAAGTGGCGGCCAATGCCCAGCGCAAGGCGCGTGGTGAAAAAGAATACAGCATTCCCGAATTCATGAAACACGTGAAAGTCCAACGCTGAAAAACTCAACGTGTCGCAAGATATGTTGAAGCGCCCTGTGAATGTCGGCTTTTCCGGCGGAGAAAAGAAGCGTGCTGAAATTCTGCAAATGGCCGTGCTTGAGCCTTCATTGTGCGTGCTGGACGAAACGGACTCAGGCCTCGACATTGATGCCTTGCGCGTTGTGGCAGATGGCGTGAATGCGCTTCGCTCACCAGATCGCGCCATGATTGTGATTACCCATTATCAGCGGCTTCTGGATTACATCGTGCCAGACAAAGTGCATGTGCTATCAGACGGCAAGATCATCAAGACCGGCGGCAAGGAATTGGCGTTGGAACTGGAAGCAAATGGTTATGCAGACATTGTGGAGAATGCTGCGTGAGCATGATGGCACCTCAAACAGCGGCCGAGCAGGCGCTGGGTCTTACATTACCGTCCCGTCGTGACGAGGAATGGAAATGGACCGACCTCAAGCGCATGATCGAACGGCCCTATGCAATTTCAGCAGCAGACGCAGATTTAACACTTGTTGCGCAGTTGAAAGCATCAGCGCCGCTGGCAAATTTGCAAATTCAGCGGATCGTGATTGTAAACGGGCAACTCCTGAGCAAACCGGATTCAGTGAACATTTCACCTGACGCACCCGCAATTTCACATGTCGATCCACTTGTGGAATTGAACGCGAAACTTGACGCCCGCGCCATCAGCCTATCGTTCAATGACACCATCAATCAAACCGTCGAAGTCCTGCACATTACCTCCGGGCAGAATGTAGCGATAGCTTCACGTTTGCACATCACGGTGGCAGCGGGGGCATCAGCAACCGTCATCGAAACTTTTGTGGGGGAAGGCGAATATTTAAATAACCCTGTGACGACGATTGAGGTCGCTAATGGCGCTCGTCTGGACCGCGTCAAAATCGAGACTGAAGCAGGCGCTTCTCAACATCTGTCTCATGTTATCGCAACTATTGCCCAGGACGCCGAATTCAACGAATTTACGTTGACAGCAGGTGCACTATTAAACCGCCAAAACGCAAACATTGATTTCTTGGGCGAAAATAGTTCGGCCAAAATCTCTGGCAGCTACGTGCTAAATGGCGTGCAACATGCTGATACGCGTTTGGTTGTGGATCATAAAGTACCGCATTGCACCTCGCGCGAACTTTACAAATGTGTGATGGACGATAAATCCCGCGGCATTTTCCAAGGCAAAGTGATTGTGCGCCCGGACGCGCAGAAAATTGACGGTAAGCAGTCGTCACATGCTTTGTTGTTGTCTGAAACCGCTGAATTTGATGCAAAGCCAGAATTGGAGATTTATGCAGATGATGTGGTGTGTGGACATGGCACGACCTGCGGCGATCTCAATCATGACCACATGTTCTATCTGATGTCTCGTGGCATTCCTTATGTGCAGGCGCGCTCCATGTTGGTCCAGGCCTTTGTCGCTGAGGCTTTTGATGCGGTTGAAAATGATGCCATTCGGGATGCCTTGACCGCACTGGTAGAGCGGCGGCATGTTTGACGTTCAAAAAATCCGAAGCGACTTTCCAATTCTGACACGTGAAGTGTATGGAAAACCACTTGTGTATTTGGACAACGCAGCGTCGGCTCAGAAGCCAAAAGTGGTCATCGATGCCATGCTGAAAAGCATGACGGAAGAATATGCCAATGTGCATCGTGGACTGCATTTCTTGTCCAATGCTGCAACACAGGCTTTTGAAGATGCACGGGAGTCAGTTCGCAAGTTTCTGAATGCGCCTTCCAAGGACCAAATTATTTTCACACGCAACGCTACCGACGCAATCAATCTCGTCGCCCAATCTTATGGTGGCGCGGTGTTGAGCGAAGGTGACGAAATTGTACTCTCCATTCTGGAGCACCATTCAAACATTGTGCCTTGGCATTTTCATCGTGAACGCAAAGGTGCTGTGATCAAATGGGCACCAATCGATGATCATGGCAATTTTCTCATCGAAGAGTATGCCAAGCTATTAGGGCCGCGCACCAAGATAGTCGCCATCACCATGATGTCGAATGCATTGGGCACGATTACGCCAGTGCAAGACATCATCAAACTAGCCCATGACAAAGGCATTCCCGTCTTACTGGATGCCAGCCAGATGGCCGTGCATGGCAGCGTGGACGTGCAAGCCCTTGATGCCGACTTTGTGGTGTTTACGGGCCACAAAACCTACGGCCCCACCGGCATTGGTGTTCTTTATGGCAAAGCGGAACTTCTCAAGAAAATGCCTCCCTATCAAGGAGGTGGCGAAATGATCTTGGAGGTCACGGAAGGAAATGTGACTTACAACGAGCCGCCGCACCGTTTCGAAGCGGGAACTCCGGCAATTGTGGAAGCTATTGGGTTGGGTGCCGCTCTCGATTATATGCAAGAAATTGGCGCAGAAAACATCATTGCGCATGAACAGGCTTTGCTTGAACACGCCATGGAGCGCTTAAGCAAAATTAATTCACTCCGAATTTTTGGGACGGCAAAACACAAGGGCCCCATCATTTCGTTTAGCATGGAAGGGGCCCATGCCCATGACGTTGCAACGGTGATCGACCGCCAGGGGGTTGCTGTAAGAGCGGGCACCCATTGTACCCAACCCTTGCTGCAACGCCTTGGTGTAACCGCAACATGCCGTGCCTCTTTCGCGATGTACAACACCCATGAAGAGGTTGATAAATTGGCAGATGCACTTATCTCTGCACAAAGGATATTTTCATGACCGACGTCGCCATAGAGAACGCCCCCAATCCTTCTGCTATTCCTGCAGATGAATTGGCACGGTTGACTGACGATATCGTGGGTGCATTGAAAACAGTCTATGACCCTGAAATTCCCGTTGATATTTATGAACTTGGACTGATTTATAAAGTTGACATTGACGACGACAGGAACGTTGCCATCGACATGACTTTGACAGCACCTGGCTGCCCTGTGGCTGGTGATATGCCGGGTTGGGTTGAAAACGCGGTCGGTTCCGTGGCTGGTGTTGCGCAAGTAAAAGCCAAGATCACCTTCGATCCGCCGTGGGACCAGTCGCGCATGTCAGACGAAGCCCGCATGGCCATGAATATGTGGTAAGGACAGAGCCGATGACACGCCGAGCAATTTTAACAATGACGGATGCAGCAAGAACCCGCGTGCGCGAACTCATGGCCAAAGGCGAAGGCATTGGCTTGCGGGTTGGCGTAAAAAACGGTGGCTGTGCGGGCATGGAATACACCATGGAGTGGGCGCAGGAACAGAAGCCGTTTGATGAAGTTGTAGAAGAAAACGGTGCCAAAATAATGATTGAGGCAAAGGCCTTGATGTTTTTGCTGGGCACCGAAATGGATTACCAGACGGGTGTATTGAAATCGGGCTTTGTGTTCAACAACCCAAACCAAACATCAGCCTGTGGCTGCGGGGAAAGTGTTGAAATCACCCCCGCCATACTTCCAGCGAATTAAAATTTACGCAAAGCGCAGGCTTTGGCTTCACTCGTGAAGTGTACGCCCAGCATGTTGTGATGCTTCCACGCAATTTGTGCATCGCGCATGGTGTTGTCAGAAACGAAATACACCCGGAATTTTTGCGGAATGTTGGATGTTGAATTGATAATAATTTTGGCACCGGTTTCCGATGTGTCGCGCAGGGTGCAATCAATGGCACGCCAGTCATCGAGAACGATTTTTGCGCCTTTCAACACGCGTTGCCGCTTCGCCACGCGTCGTTGTTCTTCGGCGGTGGTTAGCGTGTCAGTATCGGGTTGAAGGTCGCTCATAGTGAAAAGTTTAACAGTGAAATGTTAATATTCACCCAATTTTAGCAAACGTAAACCCGATGTTAACTTCAACGTTAGCGTGCGGGGCGCGCAAGGAATGCCGGCATATTGCTGGCGTTAAAACCACCATGGTCTTCCGCATCATCCTGCTTGAAACGGGGAGGGCGGGTGTCATGGCGCGGCGGTCTTGCGTCACGCTGTACTTCCGGCTTCGGCGCAATGGGTGCAACAACTTCTTCCTCGGCAACAGCAGACACGTCAATTGGCGCACGGGGTGCGCGAGGTGATTTCTCACGCGGCTTGCGTTCACGCCGTTCTGGCTTGGCTGCAACCACTTCTTCGACATCTACCGTCTCGGCACCATCCAACTTGAACCACTCAATTTCCTTCTTGAGCAAATCCTCGATGGCTTTGAAGTGCTTGGTGTCGGCGGACGACACCATCATATAGGCGTGGCCTTCACGGCCAGCGCGGCCGGTGCGGCCGATGCGATGCACATAGTCTTCGGAATGGATTGGCACGTCGAAGTTGAACACATGGCTCACCTCGGGAATGTCGAGACCACGGGCTGCCACGTCTGATGCGATGAGAAAAGTGACTTCCTGTGCACGAAACGCCGTGAGCATTTTAAGGCGCGACGACTGATCCATATCGCCATGCAGCGCGCCGGCATTGAAGCCATGGCGAATGAGCGACTTTTCCAACAGCGCCACCGTGGTTTTGCGGTTGGCGAAAATGATCGCGTTGTTCACGTTGCTTTGTGAACGGATCAACTTGCGAAGCGTGTCACGCTTGGCTTTGGGGTCTGAAGGCACCTTCACCGCAAATTGCGAGATGGTGGATGCAGCTGAAGACACGGCAGCCGTTTCAACCTGCACGGGGTTGTGCAGGAATTGCGCCGTAAGACGCTGAATTTCAGGTGGCATGGTGGCCGAGAAAAACAGGGTTTGCCGCGTGAAGGGCAGGGTTTTGCAGATGCGCTCAATGTCAGGCACAAAGCCCATATCGAGCATGCGGTCCGCCTCGTCGATGACCAGCAATTCAATGCCGTTCAGCAACAACTTGCCGCGTTCAAAATGGTCAAGCAAGCGGCCCGGTGTGGCGATGACAACATCAGCACCGCGATCAATTTTGGCGGCCTGCGGATCAAACGCAACACCACCGATGAGCAGGGCGACGGACAGATTGTGCTTGGTGCCAAGGCGTTCAAATGCTTCCTGCACTTGCACGGCGAGTTCGCGCGTTGGTTCCAGAATGAGTGTGCGCGGCATGCGGGCGCGAGCCCGGCCTTTTTCCAAAAGCGTCAACATTGGCAACACGAAAGCGGCAGTTTTGCCGGAGCCGGTTTGGGCAAGGCCCAACACATCGCGGCGGGCAAGGGCATGGGGTATCGCCTCAGCCTGAATGGCCGTGGGCGTGGTGTAACCTGCAGCGGTTACGGCCTCAAGAACTTTGGGGCTGAGCCCCAGATCGGAAAATTGCATGTAGGGACAAAAACCTCGGCGATAAAAATGGAAAGAAAAGGGGCGGGGGCAGGCTTCGCCAAAACGCCTGTGCGCCGGATTGGGCTGGCATTAGGCGCGTCGGAACAAAGAGTCAACTTCAACTGGAAACTGCTTCGCCCAGCCATCATCCCAAGTTCACACGGAACCCCGGTGGTCTAAAAGTGGGAACGCAGGGAAACCCTTCGCGTGTGCGGCTTAGTTTAGAGCCGCTATGGTATAGCGTCGGGTTTCCCCACGCATAACGGGTTTATAAAGCGGGAACACATGCACGCACGTTTGCACTCCAGTGTTCCGCGGCGCGCGCAGTGTCGCCCTCGAACCTCCAGTGCAGACCGGACTTCCCGTTGAAGAGAGCGCAGAACATGCTGCTTACCGGCCCCGTATCGCCCATCCTAATGGCTCGACCCTTCTTGAGGGGGCCGAGGGAATTCCAACCAAACCGGGAAGCGCTGGCGACGTTAGCCACCCCTTCCAAGCCCGTCGCCATCCCCGCCCAGGTTCACCGTCATGAACCGGACCCCGTTTGGGGTGACAAGCGACAAATGGAACATAAGAAGAACAATGTCAAGGATTATTTTCACTCGAGCGTCACTGCGCGCTGCAAGGGCGGGGCGAGCGGCGATAACTTCTCCCCGCCCTCCGAGGGCGGGGTGGATCCCGCAATCGCTTGCGATTGCTAGAGACGGGGCGGGTGCGGGCCACGAACACAAATCTCACGCACAGCCTCCACCCACCCCCAACCCCTCCCTGCTAGGGAGGGGAGAAACAGTATTGAATACTTCTCCCCGCCCTGCGAGGGCGGGGTGGATCGCGAAGCGAGACGGGGCGGGTGTGGGCCACGAACCCAAATCTCACCCGCAGCCTCCACCCACCACCACATATTTGACAATCAGAGCGTGCTGCAACACATTCAATACATGAATCAGTGCGATGCATTGGTGATTGAAGAGGCCGCTAAAGGGAAGCGTCACCTTTGTTGATCCCCAAGCTGCAAAAGGGGCGTCATAATGATACGTAAGTTTTTGGCAGCTGCTATTTTGGTGCTGCTTTTTCTTTTCAAACGTCGACAGCGGGTTTGGCGCAAAATAAAAAGGCATTACGCATTGTTAGCCGGTTCCATGTCTGGTGGCGACACCTGGAGCGAAGGTTTGCGTATGAGGCCAGTGATCGCTTGATGGAAAGGCGAAAGGGGTTTGGTTTGACGGGCCGATCAAGGTGCCGGCCGGCGAACACGAAATCGGCGTAGGCGTGTCGTTTGACATAAAACCAAAAAATCCTTTGTTTGAAGCCATGCCCAAATATTCGGATATATTCGACTTCACTGTGACACTCGTGCCAGGGCAACACTACACAACCTCGGGCAAGCAGAATGGAACCCATGTTGAGGTCTGGATTGAAGATCAATCAACCCAGGAAGTGGTTAGCGATGTAATCGAGATTGAAGTGTTCCCGTGCAAGAAAATTTTCAAGAGATGTCCACCAGCGAAGATCAACAGAAGAACAGGTTATTATTGAGCGCGGTGGAAGGTGTGCTGATGCCACGCCATAAATGGAAGTGAAAGTACCGACGCCGTTGTGCGGATTGTGACTATGGAGTGTAGCAAGCAAGTCTTAGTTCTCCTCGCCCCACTGTTCTCAAATAGACGGTTGGTGGAGACAACTTCTCCCCGCCCTGCGAGGGCGAGGTGGATCGCGACGCGAGACGGGGCGGGTGCAGGCCATTGGCAAAAATGTGGCAACAAAGGGATGCTGCGCCTGTAGGCAATAACTTTGCGAGGACGAAAATGGATCAATCTGTAAAAATATGGCGATACATGACTTTGGCCAAATTTATTTCACTTTTGGACAAGAAGCAACTTTGGCTGTCAAGATCGGACACCCTAGGCGACAATTGGGAACTCACATTAGCGGGAAGACAACTAGAAAGGGTAATTCAGCGGCATCCAATCAACCATGTTGGAAATAACAAATCTGTCGAAAGCGCAATCGATAGAAGTCGGAGAATAATAAAGAATTGGCGCAACACAACTTTTGTTAGTTGCTGGAGCTTGGACGAAAGTGAATCTCATGCATTGTGGAAGCTCTACTGCGGCGTTAACGAAGGCGTTGCCATCCAAACAACAGTGCCGCACCTTTCAAGTTTGCTGGCCGAACATTCAGGGCTTTCACTCGAGCGTGTGTTTTATCAAGAGGCAGGATTATTAGAAAAGACGCCTACAATACAAAATTTGATTACTAGCAAAAGGCGAATGTTTGCGTTTGAAAAGGAAATTAGACTTTACCAGAGCGTGGCCACTAACGCAGAAAATTTGACTGGAGTTGGGCTTCCCTGGAACCCTAGTGAACACATAGAATCAATTTACATTCATCCTGACGCGAGCTTCTTTTTCAAAGAAGTAGTCGTCGATTTGGTGAGACAATTTTCAACGGCGTTGTTGCCAAAAATTAAATGGTCATCAATGCGTGAAACTCCCCCAACTTGATGAAAGAAAGAATTGAAGTCATGAAACAGGACGCTTCCCTTTTTGATCAAGAAAGTTAAGAAAGTTGCATGAAACGGGACGCTTCCCTTTTAGGTCAAGAAAGCTGGGTTCTCGCTTTCGCGGGAATGACGGGAGTGTGGGGGATGCTGAATAAGTTGGGTTCCCGCTTTCGCGGGAATGACGATTTGGTGGGGGATGGTGAGGAAAGCTGGATCCCCGCCTTCGCGGGGATGACGGCCATGGGAGATTCGGGGATGACGGTAGTGGGGGCTGCGGGCATGTCGATTTTGTGTGATACGGGAATGTCGTTTGTGCGGGGCGCACCCGCACGCTTGATGGTTGAAGGCTTTCGCTTGTCCGGCTAAAGGAGTTTCAACATCATGTATTTGTTCACCCTAAGCCTCGTCCCGGCTTTCGCCGGGATGACGGGTTTGGGAGTGCTGCCCAGAAGGATTAAAGTCAAATGCCCCACTATCGTTCACGCACCTCCACCCATGGCCGCAATATGGCGGGCGCGCGCGCGCTTTGGCGGGCCACGGGCATGCAGGATGGGGATTTTGGCAAGCCGATTATTGCTGTGGTCAATTCCTTCACGCAATTTGTGCCGGGCCATGTGCATTTGAAAGACCTCGGCCAAATGGTGGCGCGGGAGATTGAGGCGGCGGGTGGCGTGGCCAAGGAGTTTAACACCATTGCGCTGGATGACGGCATCGCCATGGGCCATGACGGCATGTTGTATTCGCTGCCCTCGCGCGAGATCATCGCGGACTCGGTTGAATATATGGTCAACGGCCATTGCGCCGACGCCATGGTGTGCATTTCAAATTGCGACAAGATCACGCCCGGCATGTTGATGGCGTCGATGCGCTTGAACATCCCCACGGTGTTTGTGTCAGGCGGCCCGATGGAGGCTGGCAAATACATCGCCCCCGCTGGCAAGAAAGTGGCGCTGGATTTGGTTGACGCCATGGTGGCCGCCGCTGACGATAAATATTCCGACGAAGAAGTGGACAAGATCGAACGCTCGGCATGCCCCACCTGCGGCTCATGCTCCGGCATGTTCACGGCCAATTCCATGAACTGTTTGACGGAAGCGCTGGGCCTGTCGCTGCCGGGCAATGGCTCGACGCTTGGCCACGCATGCCGACCGCAAGCGCCTGTTCCTCGAAGCGGGGCATTTGATCGTTGATATCGCGCGCCGCTATTACGAGCAGGACGACGAAAGCGTGTTGCCGCGCAATGTGGCAAGCTTCGGCGCCTTCGAAAACGCCATGACGCTGGACATCGCCATGGGCGGCTCCACCAATACGGTGTTGCATATTTTGGCCGCGGCCCATGAGGGCGGCATCGATTTCACCATGGCGGATATTGACCGCTTGTCGCGCCGCGTGCCGGTGTTGTGCAAAGTCGCACCCGCAAAGTCCGACGTGCACATGGAAGACGTGCACCGGGCAGGGGGCATCATGTCGATCCTGGGCCAGTTGGAAAAAGCCGGATTGCTCAACGCCGATTTGCCGACGGTGCATGCGGCCACCTTGGGCGCTGCTATCAACCATTGGGATATGACGCGCACCAACTCCAAATCCGTGCGCGACTTCTATTTGGCAGCGCCGGGTGGCGTGCCCACGCAAACAGCTTTCTCGCAAGATCGCCGCTGGGATGATTTGGATACTGGACCGTGTGTCAGGCGTCATCCGCTCCGCCGAAACGCCGTTCTCGAAAGACGGTGGCCTGGCCGTGTTGTCGGGCAATATCGCGGATGCAAGGCTGCATCGTGAAAACCGCTGGCGTGGATGAGAGCATCTTGAAATTCTCAGGCCCGGCCATCGTGTTCGAAGTCACAGGATTCCGCCGTGCTCGGCATTCTGAATGGCGAGGTGAAGGCAGGCGATGTGGTTGTCATCCGCTATGAAGGCCCCATCGGCGGGCCGGGCATGCAGGAAATGCTCTACCCCACGAGCTACATCAAGTCGAAGGG
This sequence comes from uncultured Alphaproteobacteria bacterium, assembly GCA_963840765.1. Lineage (GTDB taxonomy): Bacteria > Pseudomonadota > Alphaproteobacteria > Rhizobiales > Aestuariivirgaceae > Aestuariivirga. Next base: position 359,305 of record CAWJAE010000009.1, read on the forward strand.
CTTGGGCAAAGCCTGCGCGCTGTTGACCGACGGACGTTTCAGCGGCGGCACCAGCGGGTTGTCTATCGGCCATGTTTCCCCGGAAGCGGCGGAAGGCGGCGTGATTGCACTGGTGAATACGGGTGACATGATCGACATCGACATCCCCAACCGCACGATTTCGCTGCGGGTTGATGATGCGGTGTTGGCGGTGCGGCGCAAGGCGATGGAAGCCTCAGGCTTCAAGCCGGTGGAAAAGCGCAAACGCAACGTCACCAACGCGCTGAAGGCCTATGCGGCGTTGACGACGAGTGCGGCCAAGGGCGCGGTGCGGCGGGTTTTGGATTAAATTTCAATCACTTGACAGAATCTCACAAAAAAGTTCAATTATTTTTGTGAGGTGTGTCGATTGGGGTGTCTTTCGTTCGTCATGCTTGTGAAGGGATAATCCTTCGAAACAATCGAACGGGAGAAGTTCAAATGTCTATTCTATCTTATGTAGGTTACGGCGCTGGCGTTATCGCGATTTTGGCTGCTGGCACCATGTTGTTGCCGCGCAATGTGCGGGTTGAGCGTGTGGCGACAATTGCAGCGGCTCCTGCTGATGTTATCGCCATCGCGTCGTCAGCTGAAAGCTATCAGACCTTCAATCCTTACAAGAAAGCCGACCTGGCTTTAAGTATCGAAGTATTTGGCCCTGCAACAGGCGTTGGCTCTGGTTGGACATTCGACAGCAAAGACGGCAAGGGTCAAGCCGTGGTGACCAAAGTTGCTGCTGACCGCGTTGAATACGCCCTCGACTTAGGCTCCATGGGCAAACCCAATCAAACCATTTCAGTCACGCCAGACGGATCAGGCAGCAAGGTGACATGGGCTATGGATGCTGACATGGGCAACAACCCAATTGGCCGCGTGATGGGCTTGTTCCTTGATGGCATGATTGGCACCAAACCACGACAGCGGCATTCAGTTGCTTGGCGAAGTTTTGAAGAAATAATTGGCAACAATCGGAGAAAAAATCATGCGCTACACTTTTCTGCTTTACTCAAACCCAGCTGACTTCGCAAACATGACGCCCGCCGATTGGGCTCGTGAAAAGCAGGTTTACGGAGCCTATATCGGTGCCTTGCAGGAGGCCGGTGTATTCGTGGCAACCGATTGGCTCCAGCCCGTAGAAACCGCCACAACGGTCAGCATGGAAAACGGCCAGCGCCGCATTCAAGACGGCCCCTTTGCTGCAACTCGTGAAACACTCGGCGGCTATTTCGTCATTGAAGTGCCAAACCTTGATGCGGCTTTGGCGTGGGCCGAAAAATGCCCTGCCGCGCAATATGGCAAAATTGAAGTGCGCGCCTCGGCGATGGGCAGTATTTGATGGACGCCAATGCGCGCGCAAGTTTGGTTGCGCGCGCGTCTTATGGGCGTTTGGTCGCTATTCTTGCTGCCCGCAACGGAGACATTGCGCTGGCCGAAGAAGTCATTATCTGATGCGTTTTTAGCAGCATTGGAAACTTGGCCCAAATCAGGCATTCCCGATAATCCGGAAGGCTGGCTGATGGCGGCTGCCAAAAACCGAGCCATTGATCGTCACAGACGCAATGCCCGCAGCCCCATTACGGCAGTTGAGGATCTGCCTGATGTGGAGGACGACATGCAACAAGATCAGACCATCGATGGCCCCATTCCAGACCAACGTTTAGCCTTGATGTTTGTCTGCGCGCATCCGGCCATAGATGCTTCGGTGCATACGGCATTGATGTTGCAAACTGTGCTGGGATTTGAAGCGGCGGATATTGGCCGCAGCTTCATGGTGTCTCCCACGGCATTGGCACAACGCCTGGTACGGGCAAAACGCAAGATTAAAGACGCCCGTATTGCCTTTGAAATTCCAGACCGCACAGTATTGCCGGAGCGATTGACTTCCGTGCTGGAGGCGATTTATGGCGCTTACGCACTTGACTGGTTGAATGAAGCCGATGGTCGCGACATGAGTGAAGAAGCTCGGTTTCTTTCACAATTGCTGGCTGACTTGTTGCCGAATGAACCGGAAGCATTAGGGGCAGCGGCATTGATTGGTTTTTTGCATGCCCGCCGCAAGGCACGGCTAAGCAATGGAATGCTAGTGCCGCTTGGTGAGCAGGACTCCAATTTGTGGGACCACGCCTTGATTGCGCGCGCTGATGACATTTTAGCAAAAGCGGCAGAGCATAAGAAATTTGGCCGCTTCCAACTTGAAGCTGCCTTACAGCAGGTGCATTTGCGCGGCGTGCAGGCAGGCACCACGGATTGGAACGCTATACTGCATTTGACGGAGGGACTTTGTCGCTTCTGGCCGACGTTGGGGAATGAAGTGGGTAGGGCCATTGCAGCATCGGAGGCCGCGGGTTTTGAAACTGGCTTAAGACTGCTCAACAACATCGACAGCGCAACCCGCTCGGGCTTTCAACCCTTTTATGCTGCACGAGCACATGTATTGGTGAAGCTCAATCGATTATCCGAAGCAATCGTAGACTATGAGCAGGCGATAGCATTGACGACAGATCGTGCCAGCCGACTTTGGCTTGAAAAACAACTCACTTCAGCACTCAACTGAACACTTTACCATGCGGCAAATGACGCAAAGATCATCATATGTTTCTGGTTGTCGCTTAAATTTCTAGAGTTTGGGCATCCGTCATTTCCACGTACAAGCTATTTCAACGCTTCAGCCACAAACGGATGCTTCAAAACTTGTTTGCGAAAAATTGTGTCGTAGGCCTCGTCTTGCTTCAAGCAACCAAGTTTGATTTTTGTGAATATTTTTTCACGCTGCTTGTCGAGCGATTTGCAGTCTTTGGCTGACAATGCTTTTGCAGCCTTGTCATATTGGCGGAAACAGGACTGCCAAATGGTTCGATGGCCTTCTTCGTGCGTCTTCAAATAATCAGCAAATGCAGCCCAGCTTTGGCGGGTTTTGCCTTTGATTTTTGTTGGGTCTTGATGACGCGGCAATACGAAATTGAACAGCGCTGAAGTTTTAAAAGACGAGTATCCACAAGCTTTTGCCGATTTTTTTTCAATCTTGTCAGTTTTGGTAGCGATCATTGTGAATGCGAAGGTGGCATTGCCAGCTGCGCGCGGCGACTTGGTTTTTATGAAAGCATAAATCTCTTGGGCGGTCTTTCCTTGAACCAGGTAAGACACGGTTTTGGATGTATCGGCAGCATAGGCCACTGTTGAAGTGGCTAGAACAACGCTGCCCGCAAGTGCAAGGAATGATTCACGAAACATGGTGAATAGGAATGTGCTGAGACTCTATAAAAGTCAATTCGATTACATGACCGATTTGCTTATGTTCAAGAGTATTTAAGTTGATTGTTGAGCCTTGCTCACACCAACGCTGCTATTCACCGTTCGCCAGTTAGGTATACCAAAGTATAGAACGGCGCACCGTAAGAGTAGATCATTGGCCGGATGCTGGTTTGAAAGCAGACAAGGGCTTCGTCATTCTAGCGGTATGAAAACGAATAATTTTGCTGGACTTGATCTTTTGCGGTTTTTGGCGGCAGCTTGTGTGTGCCTTTTTCACCTTGCCTTCATGAACACAATGGCACCAAATAGTGCGGCCTATTTAATTTCTGGGGGCGCACATCATTATGATGCCATTCACGACTTCACTTCAGTGGGTTGGGTCGGGGTACAGATATTCTTTGTCATCTCTGGATTTGTCATTTTTGGATCCACAAAAGTAAATGCCGCAGCATTTGTGCGCGGTCGGTTCCTTCGGCTTTATCCAGCAGTTTGGATTTGTGCCCCCATTAGTTTGGCTATTGCAATCGCATTTGCTGCCTTCCCCATCGCGGAAGTGCCAACCCGCATCGTCCGCAGCGTTTTGCTTTGGCCAAAAGGCAATTGGGTTGATGGTGTTTATTGGACATTGGGCATTGAAATTGTATTTTATGCAATCGTGTTTCTTCTGCTGGCCATCAATGCGCGCCGGCACATCGTATGGATATGTCTCGCACTTGGAAGCGTGAGTTCAACATATTGGTTGTTGCAATTGGGGTGGTCTGAAGAAACTGCGCACCCACTTTTGCAGAACGTTATGCAGCTCAAAACATTAGGGCGTTACTTTGAACTTTCGTTAATCCCGCACGGCTGTTACTTTGCAATAGGTGCCTTACTGTATGTGGTATTGTGTGAGAGCGGAAGTCGCTGGCTTTGGCTCGCAATTGGATATTTTGTTTGCGGCGCTCTTGTTGAAATACAATCAACTTCCGTCGTTCAAGGGCTAGCGACAAACTTTCAAATGAATACTCTTCTTGCGCAATCAATTTGGTTTGTAAGTTTGGTGGCGCTCGTACTCAGTGTTCAATTTGGCCAATTGCTCGCAAAACCACTAAGCTTGATTCAGGCGAGAATGCTTGCCAGCATCACTTATCCGCTCTACCTCCTGCACACGACTGTTGGTGCCGCATTACTCGCAATGTGCAACGCCCTTGGAATTAATGCATGGATTGCACTTGTTTTGGTGTTGCCAAGCATTGCCGGTGCATCCTACCTTGTGCATAAGTTGTTGGAACAGCCGTTGAAAAAATCAGTCTCGAACATGATAGATTTCTCACTGCAAGGGCTTTCGCTGCGTAAATTTCAGCGTCTATGAAGACTTGATTTAGTGAATTTACGAAACTTTCCGCCAGGTCATTCACGCACTGCCCGACATTTTTTCTTCGAAAACGTCGGCTGCCCGGCGGTCCCTCAGATTTTGGTGGCTTTATCGCACGAATGGTGGTGCGAAGCATGCCCTTTCACTTTCGAACGGCCTCACCTATCTATAGTTCCTGATTTGCACTGATTCACGCTGGAGATTCCATGTCTGCATTTGACCACAACACCCCACACGCTGCTTTTTGGCCTTCGGTTATTCAACAAGAAGCACGTGGTGAACGGGTTTATGACTTGCCATCGCGATTGCTGCGCGAGCGCATTATTTTCTTAACCGGGCAGGTGGAAGACAATATGGCTGCATCAATCAACATGCAGTTGTTGTTTTTGGAGGCTGAAAACCCCAAGAAAGAAATTTCGATGTATATCAACTCGCCCGGCGGTGTGGTGACGGCTGGCTTGTCGATTTACGACACCATGCAGTTCATCAAATGCCCGGTTTCTACCATTGTAATGGGGCAGGCGGCGTCAATGGGTTCGCTGCTGGCGGTGTCAGGTGAAAAGGGCATGCGTTACGCTTTGCCAAATGCCTCGATCATGGTCCACCAACCTTCCGGTGGTTATCAGGGCCAGGTCACGGACATCATGATCCATGCGCGCCATGTGGAAGGCATTAAAAAGCGGATGAACGAGATCTATGTGAAGCATACAGGACGTAGCATTAAAGAGGTGGAAACGGCGCTGGAACGTGACAATTTCATGTCTGCTGAAGAAGCACTGGCATTTGGTCATATCGACAAGATCATGGAAAAGCGCCCTGATGCACCCGACGGAAAATAATAACTGAATGTTTTCAATGTTTTGAAAGCTGCATTGCGGATAAGCCACAGCAGAAAGAATTGATTAACTGACTGGGGTGCAATCTGGATATGAGTCGGCAAGTCGGGATATAAGTCTTAATTGGTCCAGATTGCCTGTGGTACAAGCGTTAAGGCCCAATTTTAAGTGGCGCATTGAGTACCGTGCCGAAGTTAAGGATAGTCACATGAGCAAGTCACCCGTCAGCGAAAGCAAGAACACCCTCTATTGTTCCTTCTGCGGCAAAAGCCAACATGAAGTGCGAAAGCTGATTGCCGGCCCAACCGTATTCATCTGTGATGAATGCGTAGAGCTGTGCATGGATATCATCCGCGAGGAAAACAAATCGGCTCTCGTCAAATCCAAGGATGGCGTGCCAACGCCCCATGAAATTCGCAAAGTGCTGGATGACTACGTCATCGGCCAAGATCACGCCAAGCGCGTGCTGTCGGTTGCTGTGCACAATCACTACAAGCGTTTGAATCATGGCGGCAAAGGTAACGACGTTGAACTGGCAAAGTCCAACATCATGCTCGTTGGCCCAACGGGTTCTGGCAAGACCTTGCTGGCCCAAACACTGGCCCGCATTCTTGACGTGCCATTTACAATGGCCGACGCCACCACGCTGACAGAAGCTGGCTATGTGGGTGAAGACGTTGAAAACATTATTCTCAAACTGCTGCAAGCGTCAGATTATAATGTTGAACGCGCGCAACGCGGCATCGTTTACATCGACGAAATCGACAAGATCAGCCGGAAGTCGGATAACCCCTCAATCACCCGCGACGTATCGGGCGAGGGCGTTCAGCAAGCGCTTTTGAAGATTATGGAAGGCACGGTTGCCTCCGTTCCACCACAAGGGGGCCGCAAGCATCCGCAGCAAGAATTCCTGCAAGTTGACACCACGAACATTTTGTTCATTTGTGGCGGCGCATTTGCAGGCCTCGAACGCATTATCAACATGCGGTCCAAAGGCACAGGCATGGGGTTTGGCGCCACAGTGCGTTCACCTGATGATCGCCGCACGGGTGCTGTGCTGCGCGAATTGGAGCCAGAAGATTTGTTGAAGTTCGGTTTGATTCCCGAATTTGTCGGTCGTTTGCCTGTTACGGCAACACTGGAAGATTTGGATGAAACGGCACTTGTTCAAATTCTGGCTGAGCCGAAGAATGCTATCATCAAGCAATATCAGCGCCTGTTTGAAATGGAAGGCGTGAAGCTGACACTTCCTGAGGAAGCACTTAAATCCATTGCACGCCGCGCCATTGAGCGGAAAACTGGTGCCCGTGGTTTGCGTTCCATCATGGAAAATATCTTGTTGGATACGATGTATGATCTGCCCGGCATGGAAGGCGTAGAAGAAGTCGTGATTTCCAAAGAAGTTGTAGATGGTTCTGCAAAACCACTACTTATTTATGCCGACCGCGAAGACGTAGCGAACGCGTCGGCCTGATTTTCCAGAGATTGCCTGCACTTGAACTTGGTGCAGGCAATATCCACATCGGGCTCGACAATGACGTTGCGTAACAGGCGCAACGATGAAGGATAAAAAATGGCAAAAAAGCCCGTAAGCACTCCCGTTGAACTCGGCGCCGAAGAAATCATTCCGGTGCTTCCGCTGCGCGACATCGTGGTGTTCCCCCATATGATCGTGCCGCTTTTCGTCGGTCGCGAAAAAAGCATTCGCGCCCTTGAAGAAGTAATGCGCGAAGAAAAACGCATTTTGCTCGTCGCCCAGAAAAACCCCGGTGATGAAGACCCGGCCTTTGACACGATTTACGACGTGGGCACTGTTGCACAAGTAATGCAGCTTTTGAAACTGCCTGACGGCACCGTGAAGGTGTTGGTGGAGGGCATTGACCGCGCCAAGGTACTGGATTTCACGGCACGCCCTGAATATTTCGAAGCCCGCGTGGCCTTGATGCCGGATCCAAAAACCTTCACCAAAGACACCGAAGGTTTGGCCCGCTCCACGGCGCAACAATTCGAAAGCTATGTGAAGCTCAACAAAAAAGTGCCACAGGAAGTGTTGGCTGGTTTGGGTCAGATCACTGACTTTGCAAAACTGGCCGATACCATTGCTGCGCATTTGGCATTAAAAATTGCCGATAAGCAGCAGATGCTGGAATTGCCAACCGTCGATGAACGTTTGGAAAAAGCCTACGCCCTTATGGAGGGCGAAATTTCCGTGTTGCAGGTCGAGAAAAAGATCCGCAGCCGCGTTAAACGCCAAATGGAAAAGACCCAGCGTGAGTATTATTTGAATGAGCAGATGAAGGCCATTCAGAAAGAACTCGGCGATGGTTCGGGTGGCGGTGAAGAGCGCGACGAAATGGGCGAGCTCGATAAGCGCATCAAGGATACCAAATTCTCGAAGGAAGCCCGCGAACGCGCCGAAGCTGAAATGAAGAAACTGCGGCAAATGTCGCCAATGTCGGCTGAAGCCACGGTGGTGCGCAACTACCTTGATTGGTTGCTCAACATTCCTTGGGGCCAGAAGAGCAAGGTTAAGGCTGATCTAGAATTTGCACAAAATGTTCTGGATACAGATCATTTCGGTTTGGAAAAAGTCAAAGACCGCATCGTGGAATATCTTGCTGTGCAGGCGCGCACCAACAAATTGCGTGGACCTATTTTATGCCTCGTTGGCCCACCGGGTGTGGGTAAAACGTCGCTTGGTAAATCCATTGCGAAAGCAACGGGACGTGAATTCATTCGCATGTCCTTAGGCGGCGTGCGGGATGAAGCTGAAATTCGCGGTCACCGACGCACTTACATTGGCTCGATGCCCGGCAAGGTCATTCAGTCGATGAAGAAAGCTAAGAAATCCAATCCGCTTTTCCTGCTCGATGAAATTGACAAGATGGGCCAAGACTTCCGTGGTGACCCATCCGCAGCGCTGCTTGAAGTGTTGGATCCGGAACAAAACGGTTCTTTCATGGACCACTATTTGGAAGTGGAATATGACCTCTCGAACGTGATGTTTGTAACAACGTCGAACACGTTGAACATTCCTCCGGCGTTGCTGGACCGTATGGAAATCATCCGCATTGCCGGTTACACCGAAGACGAAAAGGCAGAAATTGCCCGCCGTCACCTTGTGCCCAAGGCCATGGAAAACCACGGACTTGAGAAGAAGGAATTTGAGATCACCGAAGAAGCCGTTCGTGAAATCATCCAGCGTTACACCCGTGAAGCTGGTGTGCGTTCGCTGGAACGTGAAATGAATACGCTTGCCCGCAAGGGTGTGAAAGACTTGATGACGGCCAAAAAGGGCAAGAAAATCAAAGTCACGGCGAAAGTGGTGAATGATTATCTGGGCGCACAAAAGTTCCGCTTCGGCGAAGCTGAACGCGAAGACCAGGTGGGCGTTGTAACGGGCCTAGCATGGACGGAAGTGGGCGGCGAATTGTTGACCATTGAAGCATTGATGATGCCCGGCAAAGGCAAGATGACCGTTACAGGCAACTTGCGTGATGTGATGAAAGAGTCGATTTCGGCTGCATCATCCTATGTTCGTTCGCGTGCGCCTTCCATTGGCGTGAAGCCGCCGCTGTTTGATAAGCGCGACATTCACGTACACGTGCCGGAAGGTGCGACACCGAAGGATGGACCTTCTGCCGGTATCGGCATGGCTACGGCTATCGTATCGGTGCTCACCGGTATTCCCGTACGCAAAGATGTCGCCATGACGGGCGAAATCACCTTGCGGGGACGCGTGCTGCCAATCGGAGGCTTGAAAGAAAAACTTCTGGCGGCCCTGCGCGGCGGCATCAAGAAAGTGTTGATCCCTGCGGACAACGTCAAGGATTTGGCAGACATTCCAGACAACGTGAAATCCGGCATGGAATTGATTCCGGTTTCGCATGTGGATGAAGTGTTGAAGCATGCGCTCGTAAAGCAACCCGTTGCCATTGTGTGGGACGAGGAAGCCGAAGAAGCAGCTGCAGCCGCCCGCGCTAAAGACAAGGGTGCCACAGAAACGGCAGTCACACATTAACTGAAAACAGCGGCGTGGAGATTACTCTACGCCGCTTACTCTCACATATTCGCCCGGCGCATCACACAACACCTTGAATGAACCTTCGCCCGGCACAGGTGCTGCCACCTTGTCGCCACTGCGCGATGTGATCCAGTCCACCCAATGCGGCCACCACGAACCCGGCGTTTCGGTAGCTGTTGCCAACCAATCCTCAAGTTTTGCGGGGCGCTTGTTGTTCGTCCAATATTGGTATTTTTTCTGCGATGGCGGATTGACCACACCCGCAATGTGCCCGGAACCGGCGACGACCAAAGTAGTGTCGCCACCGAAAAATTGTCCGAGCTTGAACACCGAGGGCAGGGGTGCGATGTGGTCTTCCTTGCAGGCCAGATTGTAAATCGGGATTTTCACATTCGACAAATCAATGCGCACATTGTCCAACACCATTTTGCCGAGTGCGAGTTTGTTCTGCATATAACACTCACGCAAATAGAACGAGTGCACACCAGCGGGCATGCGGGTAGAATCGCTATTCCAGTACAACAGGTCAAAGGCAGCGGGGTCTTTGCCCAACATGTAATTGTTGACCACGTAATTCCAGATCAGGTCATTCGAGCGCAACAGGTTAAATGCATCGGCCATGCGGTTGCCGGGCAAATAGCCCTTGTCCTTCATGCGCTCTTCAATCCAGTTCACCTGCTCATCATCAACGTAAACCAACAAGTCACCCGCATCGCGGAAGTCCACTTGCGTGGTGAAAAATGTTGCAGCGTTGACTCGCTTGTCACCTTTGCCGCCATATAACCCAATGTGGAAGCAACGAGAGAACCACCAATGCAAAAGCCAATGGTGTTGACTTTATCTGAACCCGTGGCCTCAGTTACAACGTCGACAGCTTTCAGAAAACCATCTCGCATATAATCGCCAAAACTTTTGCGGCCTTGTGCTTCATCGGCATTGACCCATGACATGATAAAAACCGTAAGGCCGTTTTCAACCGCGTGCCTGACGAAGGATTTCTTTTCATTCAAATCAAGAATGTAATATTTGTTGATCCACGGCGGCACGATGAGCAGTGGAATTTCATAGGTGCGCGCCACTTGGGGGCTATATTGAATGAGCTCGAACACATCGTTGCGGAAAATAACCTTACCCGGCGTCATGGCAATGTTTTCGCCAAGCTTGAAGGGTGATCCATCGACCTGCGTTATGCGCAAGCGGCCCTTGGACTTTTGCAAATCCGCTTCCAAGCTGATCCATGCCCTTGATCAAGTTATCGCCCGAGCTAGCCAACGTGGCGCGAATGACTTCTGGATTGGTCAGTGGTGAGTTGGTGGGTGAAAAAGCATTGGCAATGTTCTCGACATAGAATTTTGCCTTTTGCTTTGTGTGCGGGTCAATGCCATCCGCTGTTTCAACCATCTCATGAGCGGCGCGTGTGGTAACGAGATAGGCTTGCTTCAAGGCGTCAAAAATTGAATTCTCAACCCAGTCCTTATCTTTGAAACGGCGGTCATTCTTGGCTGGCGTGCAACGGGTTCAACGTCTTGCCCCATGGCACGCGTCCAGGCATTTTGCCAGATCGTGCGCATATTGTTGCCAAAGCTTGCCCTGCATCTCCACCAGCTTTTCCGGCTGGGCCAGATGTGCCTGCCAGACTTCACCCAAGGTACGGCTGATTTGAGCAATCGGCACCGTTTGAGTTTCAGATTCCTGCCGTTGCGCATCAGAGTTCTGCGCCATCATTTGCGCCAACCGTGCCATGCGCTCGTAAACCTGTGCAAGGTTTTGCGCCAGCTTGGCAGGGTCGGCGAGGCTAGTTGCAATGGCCGTTTCAGCAGATGAATTTACCGTGGTCATGCGCATAGTGTAGTGCGAGAATGTGGCGAGATGAAATAGAAAGTTGGCTTTCTTGCCAAATCGCATGTTGACCGCCATAAGAACCGCCTTACGCAACAACGTGGAACGGAACATGTCAAATTCATTGCGGCTCGGTATTGCAGGTTTGGGAACGGTGGGCACGGGCGTGCTCGACATTCTGCGAACGCATGGCGAGTTGGTGGACATGCGCGCCGGACGCGGTGTTTCTGTCACAGGCGTAGCAGCCCGCAACAAGGGCAAGGACCGTGGCCACGACTTATCGAAACTAGAATGGCATGATGACCCGGTCGCTTTGGCCAAATCTGCGGGCATTGATGTGTTCATTGAATTGATCGGCGGCGATTCTGGCCCGGCGAAAGACGCAGTTGAAGCTGCATTGAATGCGGGAAAGCACGTCATCACCGCCAACAAAGCCTTGTTGGCACACCACGGTGTTGCTTTGGCCAAGCTTGCGGAGAGTGCGGGCGTGTCGCTGAACTATGAAGCCGCGGTGGCGGGTGGCATTCCCATCATCAAAACACTGCGTGAAGGCTTGGCGGGCAATGCGCCGCGCAAAGTGTTCGGCATTATGAACGGCACCTGCAACTATATTCTCACTAAAATGGCCGACGAAGGCCGCAGCTTTGCTGATGTGCTGAAAGAAGCGCAAGCCTTGGGTTATGCCGAGGCCGACCCGACTTTTGACGTGGGTGGATTTGATACAGCGCACAAACTGGCCATTTTCACGTCGCTGGCTTTCGGCACGCAAGTGAATGTCGAAGGCATTGCCATCGAAGGCATTGAAGCCATAACGCTGGATGACATTCGCAACGCGGGCGAACTTGGTTACAAAATCAAATTGCTGGGTGTTGCGGTGAAGCACGAGCAGGGCGTGGAACAACGCGTTCACCCCACACTGGTGCGCAAGGGTGCACCGATGGCAGATACTGATGGCGTGTTCAACGCCGTTGCCGTGAAAGGTGATTTTGTGGGTGACCTGTTCCTTGAAGGACGTGGTGCTGGCGCACACCCTACAGCATCAGCGGTGTTGAGCGATATCGTGGATATTGCGCGCGGCAACATGCGCCCCACATTTGGCGTTCCCGCAGCAAAATTGAAACCCTTCAAAGCTCCACCGCAAAAGGCCCACGAAGGCGGGTTCTATGTGGCGCTGCAATTGCTGGACAAGCCGGGTGCTGTTGCTTCCATCGCCAAAATTCTGGCGGACGAAAAAATCTCAATTGAAAGCATCGTGCAGCGCGGCAAACACAGCAAAGAAGAAACGCGATCAACAGCACAATTCACACTGATCACCCATGACACATTGGAACCGTCGATCCGCAAGGCCGTGGCCCGCATTGAAAAAGACGGCCATGTTGCGGGAGCACCCCGCGTCATTCGGATTGAGAGATTGTAAGGCAGCGCCTGGGCCAAACCTTCCTCAATGTTACCCGCTCTGCCAAAGGCCAGCGTTGGCAGGCGCGGCTTGAAGATACGCGCATTGCAGAAGCCATTTCACAACGCTTGGAACTGCCTGAAATTCTTGGCCGCGTAATGGCCGCGCGCGGCGTGGGACTTGATGATGCGGAAGCGTTCTTGAACCCAACATTACGCGGACTCATGCCGCCACCTTCCGCCGTGCGCGATATGGAAAAAGGTGCAGCCCGCTTGGCAACCGCCATTGAAACGGGTGAGCGTATCGGCATCATTTCAGACTATGATGTGGATGGCGTCTCGTCAGCCGCATTGATGTTGCGCTTTCTGCAAGCTGTCGGCAGTGATGCGGCGGTGCATATTCCCGACCGGATTTCTGAAGGATACGGCCCCAGCCAAATGGCTGTGAGCAAGTTGGCCGACGCTGGCACGCAACTGTTGCTGACGTTGGACTGTGGCGTGCTGTCCCACGATCCCTTGGCCCATGCTGCGGATTTGGGGTTGGAAGCGATCATCGTTGACCACCACCAGGCAGGCGTGGATTTGCCGCAAGCCCATGCCGTGATCAACCCCAACCGGCAGGATGATACATCAGGCTCTGGGCTATCTCTGTGCGGCTGGCGTGGTGATGATGTTGATTGCTGCAACCAATAAGGAATTGCGCGCGCGCGGACATTACACTGACGCAACGCCCCGAACCCAATATGTTGCAATGGCTGGAATTGGTGGCACTGGCAACCGTGTGCGATGTGGTGCCGCTTAAAGGCTTGAACCGCGCCTATGTCACGCAAGGCCTTAAAGTCATGGCGCGTCGTGATAACTTGGGGCTGGCTGCCTTGGCCGATGTGGCAGGGCTGAAGCGCCGCCCCGATGTTTATGCGCTTGGGCTTCATGCTGGGGCCGCGCCTGAATGCGGCAGGGCGCATTGGCCATGCCGATGATGCGTTAAGCTTGTTGATGGAGCCGCATAAGGGCGAGGCCCATAACCGCGCCCATGCCCTGGATGCTATGAACCGCCAACGCCAAACCATTGAAATGCGTGTGGTGGAAGACGCCAAGGCTCAAGCTGAAGCGTCCATGGGCAAGGAGCGCAAACCCGCCGTCATCGTTGCCGCTTCGGAAGGTTGGCACCCAGGCGTCGTAGGCCTTGGCGGCAGCGCGTTTGAAGGAGGCTTATCGTGTGCCGAGTTTTGCCCTTGCCATCAATAAACACACAGGGCTTGCAACGGGTTCTGGCCGTTCCATTGCTGGCGTTGATCTGGGCTCCGCCGTGCGACAGGCATTGGAGCAGGGGCTGATTACCAAAGGCGGTGGCCACGCTATGGCGGCGGGATTGACGTTGAAAACCGAAAGTCTTGCAGCATTGCGTCAGTTCTTTGATGAAGCACTCAACGCCAGCGTTGATGCCGCTCGCGATGATGCGCTGCAGGTGGATGGCGCGTTGACAGCAACGGCTGCAACGTTGGAATTGATTGAACTATTGGAGCAGGCAGGCCCCTATGGCTCGGCTCACCCCAGCCCCATGTTTGTGTTTCCAGCCCACCGCGTAATTTACGCTGATGCAGCAGGTGCTGACCATATCCGCTGCACGCTGGCATCATCTGACGGCACGCGCATCAAGGCCATCGCCTTCCGCGCCATGGGAACCGAAATGGGGGAATTGCTACTATCAGAACGCTCATTCCCACTGCACATTGCAGGCCGCCTCGTGGCTGATGAATGGGGTGCAAAACGTGTGCCAAGTGTGCAGATCGAGGACGTGGCAAAGGTCTCATGAGGTGCGGTAATTTTTCTCGCACCAACGTGCTTGCCATTCCCAAATTTCCCCCCTATAGACCGCCCACGTTGCCGCTGATTTGAGTGGCAACACATCAGTGCGCCCTTCGTCTATCGGTTAGGACGACAGCCTTTCACGTTGTAAAGACGGGTTCGACTCCCGTAGGGCGCACCATTTTCCTTCATTATCGTAAGGCCAGCCCCGCAAAATCGGGTGCATGACTTTATGTAGGAATCCTCTTAGCGTTTGCACGAAGGCAAACAGCGTGAGGATGGCATGTTCAGTGATTTAAAAGACAAAGTAGTTGTTGTTACTGGTGGCGTGACGGGCATTGGTGGCGCGGCGTCGCTTGGCTTTGCTGCTGCTGGGGCCAAAGTTCTGGCGCAGTATTTTGCTGGCGGGCCTGAACTGGCCGCGATTGAAAAAGCGGGAATCACCACGCTGCAACTGGACCTCACCAAAGCAGGTGCGGCTGAAGTGTTGATTGCCCATGCAATCGAAAAATTTGGCCGCATCGATGTTGTGGTCAACAATGCTGGAAGTCTCGTGGCGCGAACGCCATTGGCGGAACTTGGCGATGAGTTCATCGACAAGGTGTTTGATTTGAATTGCCGACAACTCATTCACTGTTGCCGCATTGCCGCTGACCACATGGTGAAGCAAGGTTCAGGCAATATCATCAACGTCACATCAATTGCAGCACGCAATGGTGCCAGCCCCGGCGGCAGTGTTTATGCAGGCGCCAAAGGCTTTGTATCTGCCTTCACTAAAAGTTTGGCGCGGGAATTGGTGCAACACAATATTCGGGTCAACTGCGTGTCGCCAGGAACCATCCACACGGCCTTCCATGATCGTTTTTCAACAGCCGAAAAACGCGCAGCCACCGCCAAAACAATTCCTATGCAGCGCCTAGGCTTGGCTGATGATTGCACGGGCACATTCCTCTATCTCGCAAGTGATGGTGCCTCCGGCTATGTGACAGGGCAGGTGGTTGAAGTGAATGGTGGGCAATTGATGGCATGATGTTAGAACGTGCGTTACCTCACGACGTTGATGTGTTGGCTCCCGATGGATCCGAAGTGCGGATTTTGGCGCGGCACGACGCGTGGGTCAATGGCGCACTTCACGCTACTGCCCGGGCAAACGTCGCTGGCTGTGGCGCATCGCACCGTTGAAGAGATTTGGTATGTGATTTCGGGCACGGGTCAGATGTGGCGCAAGTCCAATGATGCTGAAAACGTAACCGAACTCGCAGCGGGATTATCGCTGACGATTCCCGTTGGCACGCATTTTCAGTTTCGTTGCGAAGGTGACGGAGCCCTTGCGAGCTGTGGCCGTAACCATGCCACCTTGGCCCGGCATTGATGAAGCCTTTGAAGTGAAGGGGAAGTGGTGAGGTACTTACCAGCTTCCGGTATTTGCCATGCTGGCCCAAGGTTCAGCAACGGGCAGGGCATCTCCCTTTTGCAGGACCTCGATCGAAATACCGTCTGGCGTGCGGATGAAGGCCATGCGACCATCACGCGGCGGACGATTGATGGTGACGCCTTTCTTTGCAGCGCCGTGCAGTAGTCATAAATATGATCGACGCCAATCGCGAGGTGTCCAAAGTTGCGCCCGCCCGTGTAAACTTCGGGGTCCC
Organism: uncultured Alphaproteobacteria bacterium; assembly: GCA_963840765.1. GTDB lineage: Bacteria > Pseudomonadota > Alphaproteobacteria > Rhizobiales > Aestuariivirgaceae > Aestuariivirga. The sequence continues at coordinate 375,481 of CAWJAE010000009.1, forward strand.
AATTATAAGTCAACTCCACAGGGGCATCCGGTGATTCTGGGCAGGCCACAAACACGAGCGTGAAGCGACCTTTTTCACTTTCATGGCGGCGTTGCTCCACGAAGCCCAAAGTGTTGATGAAGAAGTCGAGCGACTGCTCAAGATTGCTAACGCGGATCATGGTGTGCAGATATTTCATCGTCGATTCCTTTTCGAGCTGTATGCGTCAAATCATTCCCTCAAAACAAATCGATGTGCCAGAGTTTTCGCAACAATGGTTGAAAAGCGTCGATTTGTTAAACAGCAGAAATGGCAAAGAGTTGGCAATCGCAATGTGCAGTCAACGCGAAGCCACCGCTGAATACAAATGCTTGTGAATATGGAAGAATTCCATCTTTTCGCGCGTGCAAGTGCTGAACGGTCGCGAAATGTTTTCCACGTTTCACCTCTGCAAGCATCTGTACAAAGCAGCAGATTCTCGTTCATAAATGTTAACGGGGCAGCGAGAGGCATCGCTGCAAGGGTTGGGTAAGTAACATGGCGGCACAAGAGCAAAATGAACTGATCGGGTCAGGCGTAGTACAAGCTGACTTGTCGCAAGCACCAAAGATCATCAAGATTGATGGCTTGGTCAAATGGTTTGATGTGGGCCGTGGGCTATGGCTTCGTAATTCCAGACAACGGCTTGCCTGATATTCTTGTTGCATCTGTCTTGCTTGAAGCGCGATGGTTTTGATGCGCCGCTGGAAGGCACTCGCGTCACCTGTGAAGTTGTGGCCCGCCAAAAAGGCTATCAATGCTTGCGCGTTCTGTCGGTTGACCAATCAACCGCTATTCACCCGGTCGAACGCCGCGCCCGCACACATAATGAAGTGCAGCCTACAACCGGTTGGGTGCGCGCTAAAGTAAAGTGGTTCAACCGTGCCCGTGGCTTTGGTTTTGTGACCGAAGGCGAAGGCTTGGGCGATATTTTCGTGCACATGGAAGTGATGCGCAAAACCGCCATGGCGGAACTGGTTCCCGATGAGTGGGTTTATGTGCGCTATGGCGACAGCAACCGCGGCAAGATGGCATCGGAAGTGCGCATCAGCCTTGAAGGCGGCCCAGCCCACACCAACTGACGGTGTGGAGCGGCAATTGAGTTTGCCATTCTTCTGCTGCATTTGAACGTGAGAGGTGCGGCATGTTATCAAACGGCTTGTTGCGGCAATTCATCATTTTTGGTGTTCTTGGCATTGTCGTTCAGCCAGTGCCGTTGGCCCAAGAGGCGGCGCGCATCGAACCTCTTTCGATCGTCACGGATAAATCAGCAACATTGTTCGCGGCTGAAATCGCCGACAATGAAGAACTGCGTCGGTCGCGGGCTTGATGTTCCGCCATGTCTTGCCGCCTGACCGCGCCATGCTGTTTGATTTTCAAAAGCCGCGCCCCGCTGCAATGTGGATGAAAAACACCTATATTTCGCTGGATATGTTGTTCGTGCGTGCGGATGGCACGATTGCGGCCATTGCTGAAAATACTGAGCCACTATCACTTCAAACCATCAGTGTGGAAGAACCTGTGTAAGGTGTGGTGGAGTTGGCAGCCGGCACCGTGCAAGCGTTTGGGCATCAAACGGAACGACAAGGTTTATCACGAGCTTTTTAAAACTGAAAATCAGTAGTAATTTGCTTGCAGATCACAAAACAAATCGCTATCCAGCGGCCACCAAGGGTCAGTCGGGGTGTAGCGCAGTCTGGTAGCGCACCTGCCTTGGGCGCAGGGGGTCGCGAGTTCGAATCCCGCCGCCCCGACCATCCCTTGCTTTTCGCAAAAAGCGGTGCGGCCACGCACCGCAGCGAACAGCGCGATAAAAGGTTCTTAATTCATGCCAGCACGCATCTACAAACCATCCCGCAACGCCATGCAGTCCGGCAAAGGCAAATCGCAGGATTGGGTTTTGGAATTCGAACAAGCCAGCCCGCGCGCCGCAGATCCATTGATGGGTTGGACATCATCGAGCGACACCACAACCCAAGTGAAACTGAAATTTGCTACCCTTGAAGATGCTGAGGCCTATGCCAAGCGCAAGGGCATTGCCTACAGGTGCAGGCCGAAGCACCAGTGAAGCAACAAAAGAAATCCTATTCCGACAATTTCAAATTCGGACGTACTGAAAATTGGACGCACTAAGTTCTACCGTCCAGCCAAAATGACTCCGTAGCTCAGCTGGACTAGAGCAAGCGCCTTCTAAGCGCTAGGTCGTTGGTTCGAATCCAACCGGGGTCGCCATATCACAGAAAGATGAGACATGACCGACGTTACCCGTGATTCCAATGGCGCAGAACTGAAAGACGGCGACAATGTTACCCTCGTGAAGGACTTGAAAGTGAAGGGTTCCGGCGGCGTTACGCTGAAGCGTGGCACCATGATCAAGGGCATCCGCCTGACGGGCAACACCGACGAAGTAGACTGCCGCCACGAAAAAGTTAAAGGCCTTGTGTTGCGGACCGAGTTTTTGAAGAAGGCTTAATTCGTCACAAACTCCGCGCACTTTGGCGCAGCTGCATTGCCCCACGGCATGATGGGCACGGATGAATTGCTGTTTTGTGGCGAGCCTTCGATAACGCGATCGGTGTAGGTAAGGTAGACCAGCACATTACGTTTCACGTCGCAGCCGCGCACGATTTGCATTTTCTTGAAGAACAGCGAACGGCGCTGACGGTAAATTTCCTCGCCTTGCTCAAATTTCGCTTTGAAATTTATAGGGCCGATCTGGCGGCAGGAAATCGAGGTTTCGGAACGCTCGTCGGCCCAACCGGCCCAGCCACTCCAGCCGCCCACTTCTGGCACTGTAAAGTAACAGGCGACACCCTCAACACCAGGGTCATCAATAGCGTAAGTTGAAAGTTTGGCATCAGGTGACAACATGCGCCACACCGTGGTTTTCTGAAAAATCAGTTCTGGATCATCAGCTTCTTGAGCCATGGCAGGCGCAGCAAGGCAGGCGACGGTCAAAAGTGCAGCAGCTAACGTTTTCATAAAACTCTCCCGTGGAGATAGGCATATGGGGACGAACAGATGAATTTCAACGCGCGGCATTCAGGCGTTTAAATCCTTCTTCGAGATCTCTGATCAAATCATCAGGATCTTCCATGCCGATATGCAGGCGAAGTGCTGGCCCTAGGTTATTCCATGTCGTCGCGGTCCGGTGGGGGGTGAAGGGCACAATAAGGCTTTCAAATCCACCCCATGAAAAGCCCATGGCAAACAATTCCATGTTATCAACCATTGCGGCAACGGCAGTGTTGGACATTGGTTTCAGCACGATGGAGAACAGCCCTGAGGCACCCGTGAAATCCCGCTTCCAAATGTCATGTCCAGCGGAATTTGACAGGGCAGGGTAAAGCACATTTTCCACTTCCGGCCTTGCCCGCAACCATTGTGCCACAGCGATGGCGGATTGCTGGTGGCGTTGCAGCCGCACATCCAAGGTGCGCAAACCCCGCAAGCCCAGATACATGTCATCAGGGCCTGCAAACATTCCCATGGCCTCAAAGCAATTCTTGAATTGCGGCCACGTGGCTTCATTGCAAACCACGGTGCCCAACATGGCGTCCGAATGGCCGGTGATATATTTGGTGGCAGCCTGAACCGACACATCACAGCCATGATCAAAGGCTTTGAAAAAGTGTCCGGCACTCCATGTATTATCAACCATCACGATGGCCCCACCAGCTCGGGCGGCGGCTGCAACAGCGGGCACGTCCTGCATTTCCATCGTTTGCGAGCCCGGGCATTCACAATATACCACCCGCGTATTGGGGCGCATTAAACCTGCGATGTTTTTGCCGATCAGCGGATCGTAATATGTTGTCTCGATGCCGAGGCCTTTGAGCAAGGTGTCGCACAAATGGCGTACCGGCCAATAAGCGGTGTCCACCATCAACAGATGGTCGCCGGATTTGAGGAAGGCCAGTAGTGCCGTGGTGATAGCCGCTTGCCCCGAAGGTGCAGCCTTGCAATCAAAGCCACCTTCCAATTCGGCAACTGCCGTTTCAAAGGCGCGGGATGTGGGCGTGCCCTTACGGCCATAGGTATAGGGTTGGGCGCGGTTCTCCAAAATTTCCATAGTCGGAAATGTAATGGTGGAGGCATGATAAACCGCTGGATTTACAGCACCGTGCTCGTTGTATTCCCGTGCGGCTGTAGCAAGTTTTGTGGTGGGTTTGAGTGCAGAACGATTTTTAATCTGTTTGGCCATGATGTGCTTTGCGTTATGGTGTTGGTCTTATGCCGCATAACAACAGGATTTCCCATGGCTGAAATGTCACCACTGGCCCGCGTTCTCATGATTATTTTGCAAAAGGGTTCTTGGGTAGCAGGAGGCCTGCTGGTGCTGTTCGCTGGGTTATTGCTGTGGCAGCGCTATACGCCGGATGGTTTTGCCTGGCAGCAAGGGGACAAGGGCTTCCTGGCGCTATTGGCGGTGCTATTTGTGTTTGCAGTTTATCTGGTCAGAAGTTTTAAAAAAGAAATGGAAAATCCGGGGGGCTGAACCAACCAAGTGCTTAATTTGCGCCTTTAAGCTTGAAATTGTCTTCAGGCTTAATCCATTGCATTGCAGCGGGTTGGCGGTCGGGAATTAACACTCCATCCAGATAATACTCCGCCAATATGGTGTCACCTTGTGCAACGAGTTTCATGCACGATGTTTTTCCGACGAGTTGAAGCCACGAATCTCGCATTTGATTTCGGTAAAACAACGCATCATCACTGCCAGCTTTTTTGCCCGCAACAGTGAATGTCGCAAAATCGAAGTCAGACGCCACAAGTCCCGAGCAAATAAGTTCACCGTCCACAAATACAAGTGACCTGTACGTCATGACAATGTGTGGATCGTAAGAAACAACCTGCTGTGAGATCAGATTAAATTTACCATCTGGCCGAGGGACGTATTGCGCAATTTCTTCACATGTCTTTGAAACAACATCGACGGTCCCGCATTCTAAGTATCCTTGTCGCGCTAAGGCCAATGGATCGGCAGCTTCAGCTGCCATAACGCCACAGGGGGCGAGAAATAGGGCGAATGCGCCAAACCATCTTTGATATAATGAGAGCATATTGAAATCTCGCACGATTGTTTTTCGTTGACAAGGCGATGCTCGTTCTACGCCAATATGAGGTTAATCACGGGGGTTGATTGAGCGCCTGCAAAACCCTATTCCCTGCACCTGAATTAAAGGGATAGAATTATGGAATCCGCCAAGCGCATTGCAGACAAGAAAGATTGGATCAAGGGAGCCACTGGTGATTGGGAAATCATTATCGGTCTAGAGGTTCATGCGCAAGTCTTGTCCAAAGCCAAGTTGTTCTCAGGCGCTTCAGCGGAATTTGGTGGTGAACCCAATGCCCACGTCTCAATTGTGGATGCGGCGATGCCCGGCATGTTGCCCGTCATCAACAAGTTCTGCGTGGAGCAGGCCGTGCGCACAGGCCTTGGCCTGAAGGCTGAAATTCATAATTATTCGGTGTTTGACCGTAAAAACTATTTCTACGCCGACCTGCCGCAGGGCTACCAGATCTCGCAGTTCAAACAGCCTGTGGTGGGCGAGGGTGAAGTGTTCGTGGAGCTGGATGACGGCGCAACGGTGAGAGTTGGTATTGAGCGCCTGCACTTGGAACAGGACGCCGGCAAGTCGCTTCACGACCAGCATCCCAACATGTCTTACGTGGATTTGAACCGTTCAGGCTGCGCCTTGATGGAAATCGTGTCGCGCCCTGATATGCGCTCGGCCGATGAAGCCAAAGCCTATGTGACGAAGCTACGCCAAATCATGCGTTACCTTGGCACCTGCGATGGCAACATGGAGCAGGGCTCCATGCGGGCTGACGTGAACGTGTCAGTGCGCAAACCCGGTGATGAATTCGGTACGCGCTGCGAAATTAAAAACGTGAACTCCATTCGTTTCATGGGGCAGGCGATTGAATACGAGGCACGCCGCCAAATTGGTGTTTTGGAAGACGGTGGAAAAATCGCGCAGGAAACACGGTTGTACGACCCGAAAAAGGGCGAAACCCGGTCAATGCGCTCTAAGGAAGAAGCGCATGATTATCGTTATTTCCCAGATCCAGACTTGTTGCCGCTAAAACTGGAACAGGCTTGGGTGGATGGTATCAAGGCCACGCTGCCAGAATTGCCGGATGACAAAAAGGCGCGGTTTATTTCAGCCTATAACTTGTCAGCTTATGACGCTGATGTGTTGGTGGCTGAACGGGCTTCAGCAGACTATTTTGAAGCGGTTGCCAAAGGCCGTGACGGCAAAATTTCTGCCAACTGGGTCATCAACGAATTGCTTGGCCGCTTGAACAAGGAAGGCAAGTCTTTCGAAACTTCGCCCATGTCGCCAGCCCAAATCGGCGGCATCGTGGACCTGATTTCAACGTCTGTGATCTCCGGCAAAATCGCCAAGGACGTGTTTGAAATTGTTTGGACTGAAGGTGGCGACCCCGCTGCCATTGTCGAAGCCCGTGGCATGAAACAGGTCACCGATATGGGGGCCATCGAAAAGGCTGTTGATGAAATGATCGCCGCAAATCCCGACAAGGTGGAAATGGTTAAAACCAAGCCATCCATGCTGGGATGGTTCGTTGGCCAAGTCATGAAATCGACCGGTGGCAAAGCCAACCCGCAAGCCGTTAACGATATTCTGCGTTCAAAAATTGGAATTACAGAGTAATTACAATAGCATAAACAAGGGCTTTCCTTTCCTGTCCACTCTGCTATCATCCGTATGCTGAATTCTTTTGGCGTGCCAGCTGGGGGCTGCCGCTTAATCAGATTGATTGGCGATTTCGCGAGCGTTCCGGTGCCAAACCGGATTGCGAAATTAAGTTTGTGAAAGGGAGAGACATCCGATGGCAAAGCCATCCAAAAAACCCGCAATGGCAAAGCCAGCGGCAAAGGCATCAATAAAGTCGCCCGCCAAGAAACCAGTAGCCAAGATTGCCGCGAAGGTTGTGGCCAAGGCACCTGCGGCAAAAGGGCCATCGGCAGCGGAAATGAACCGCTTCACACTCTATGGTTTTGCAGGCTCAACGAATACTTATACCGTCGCTTTGATGCTGTCGCTTTGCCGCCACCCATTTTCTTACATTCACGTATCCTTGCGTGACGGTGCCCATAAACAGCCAGACTATTTGGTGAAAAATCGCTATGGCCAAGTGCCAGCCCTGCGCGATGGCCAGAGTTACTATGTCCAATCCTCGGCGATTTTGTTGCATTTGTCTGAATCGCTTGCAAAATTTGATGGCAAGACAGCACTTGAAAAAGGCCGCATCCGCGAATGGCTGTTCTGGCATGGGACAAGCTGGCTTTGCCGGTTTACCGTTTGCGTGCGCGCAACAAAGGTGTCCGCCAATTCGGCGACGAAGTGCGTGTGTTATATGACACAGAGGCCAAAGCCGCCTTGGCGGTATTGGAGCAAGAACTTTCACGCAATGATTGGATTGCCGGCAAAAAAACGACAGCGGCAGACATCGGCATCTATGGCGTGGTACGCTACTGTAGTGATGCAAATGTCGATCTTTCGCATTATCCAGCGGTAAGTCGGTGGAAAGTGCGGATGGAGGCTTTGCCTGGTTTTGCCCCTCCAGAACAACTTTTGCCAATGGAAAGCAGACTGGTGTAAGGCAGCGTTTCAAATCAGCTGCTACCAGAAAGTTATGCCGTGTCCGAATATGCAGAGCAAATTAGAAATTTCGTCGGGAAAAGTTGAAGACGCCAAGCAACCAAAAGTAAAACACCGCCAATGGGGCACAGCCACATTTGGTATTCTTGTGGGCATTGCTGGCTTAATTGCGGGCAGACTTGGCCAGCTCTATCCGATCTTTGATGTGTTCTCGCAGTTCAGTGTGCAGTTCATTGCAATCGTCATAGGATTTAGCTTCGCGCTGGTTTTTGGCCGCTACAAAGCGGTGATAGGAACGGCAGCAATGGTGGCGCTTGTGGCCCTTTATGGTGCTTGGCCACATCTTGTTTCAGCGCAACTTCAAACGGGGCCGTTTACACTACAGTCCGGTGAAAAGGCGTTGCGCGTCGTTCATTTCAACACGTTTAAAAATAACTTCGACTATCGCAGAATCGCAGATGAGGTTTTGCGCCTTGATGCCGACGTGGTTTCTTTGGTGGAGATGAACGAACGAAAAAAGGCTGCTGTTCTGCCGATGTTGAAACAACATTATCCCCACCAATTTGATTGTACTGGGACTGAGTTTTGTGAGCTGGTGGTGCTGTCTAAATACCCATTTCTAGAAACCAAAGGAGCAGGTGTTTGGGTTGGAGCGCCATTTGCCGCCGTTGCACTTGGAGGCGAAATGACAGGCGTGAATTTTATGACCGTTCACACCACGCGCTTTCCACATTCGCGTTCGCATTTAAAACAGGTGCAAGAATTGGCGCGCGTGATTGAATCACTTCAAGGCGATTTGATAGTGGTGGGTGATTTCAATGCGACACCCTTTTCCCGGGTGACGACGACGTTTGAGCAAGCTGCCAACGTACGGCGTTTGACCGATCTTCCAACCTGGCCTAGCTTTATTGAAGTGCCGCAACTGGCCATCGACCATGCCTTTGCGTCGAACAATTTCCGCGTTATTGGCAACCAGCAGATCGGCAATGCGGCTGGTTCTGACCATTATCCCATCCTGCTGACGCTGGCGCTGCAAGGCCACACAATAACCCACTTCCGATTTTGCGGTGAATCGCGGGTAAACACGCGCGTGGTAAAGCCTTCGGAAATTTGCCGCTAAGTGATTGAATCAAATTGGATTGAGTTTTCATTCACCTTGCTGCGTTCAAACTCGCTTAAGCCTGCTGCTTAAGTCCTTGTTTTCATGGATGCGTCAGTATGACCCCATCAACCGAGACGCAACAAAAACCGCGGCGCACAACAAAACAAGGGGATTAACAAATGATTTGGGACACTCTGAATAACAACGGCAACGACGTTTCATCGATGAACGCCAACGCTGAAGCTTGCCTCGCCATGGGCATGAAATATTGCATCGGCCATGGTGTTGCACAGAACAACATCATTGCTCACAAGTGGTTCAACATTGCCGCCATCAAGGGCAGCGAAAAGGCCAAGAGCTACCGTCTGGAGTTGAGCCAGGAAATGACGGCAACAGAAATCGCTGAAGCCCAGCGCCAGGCCCGTCAGTTTCTGACACTGCACTAAGACAGAACAGGCGTCAAACAAAAAACCCCGCGAGAGAGCCAAAATGGCCCCGCGGGGTTTTTAATTTCTTGAACGATCAACGGATCAGTAATCGATATGGCTGTCAGAACCCGTTGATTCAGCATCAGAGAAAGAACTGCGCGCAAACGGCTTTCATCTTCAATGCGTCTTGCGGCCAAGCCGATAAAGCTCTGTTTCATAGACATCGGCGTGCTGAATGATTCTGACCTTCTTCGCTGTCAAAGTGGGCAGGCTGTCGACATTGGTCGAATAGCCCGTTCCCAGCGGAATAAAGTTCTCATAAGCCAACTGCAGAAGCAGGCGCCAGCAAATGCAAACAATCAAGCTCAACACAACTGCAAAGCCACGCATTTTCATAACCCCGATTTCGCACAATCCTGCCCGCAAAGCCAGAAGAATTCGTTAAGTATAACGGGGCGCTTGTCGCACCTCCCAGGCTGTTTCGCGCGTGAACGGGCTCAGTTGTTCATATCAACTTCGGCCACCAGTTCTGCGCGCGCTTCAGGTGCTTGGCAATTTCGGCCACGTTGATGCTGTCCGGCTTCAAGCTGCCCCAGGCAGCAACTGTGTCGCTTGGCTTAACGGCAGGGTTGACCGGGTATTCGTAATTGGCTGAGGCATAAAGCGCCTGCGCTTCGTCGCTGGCAAGAAATTCCATCAGCTTGACGGCATTGTCCTTGTTGGGCGCGGACTTGGTCAGCAACATGCCGGAAATGTTGACATGGGTGCCCATGGTGTCGGAGGCGGGAAACACAATCCGGGATGCCTTGGCCCATTCCTTCTGCTCGGGTTCTTTTTCGTTATTCAGCATCAGGCCCATGTAATAGGTATTGGCGATGGCGAGGTCACATTCGCCGGCCATAACGCTTTTGGCCTGGGCCCGGTCATTGCCATTGGGCTTTACCGCGAAGTTGGCTTTCACACCTTCAAGCCAGGTCTTGGTTGCAGCATCGCCGTTCTTGGCAATCATGTGCGGCAGTCAGGCCAAGGTTATAGGGGTGGTCGAAGGGGCGGGTGCAAATTTTGCCCTTCCACTTCGGGTCGGCCAAGTCTTCATATGAAATCGCATCTTGCGTCACCCGGTCTTTCGACGCGTAGATCACGCGGGCGCGCATGGTGAGGCCAAACCACTGGTTATCATCGGCGCGCAAGTTGGCAGGCACTTTTGCTGTGATGGCTTCTGAAGTGACAGGTTGCCCCAGGCCCTTGTCGGCGAGCTTCCACCAAGGCGGCCCACATCAGCCGTCAACAACACGTCAGCCGGGCTCAGATGGGCCTTCTTGCTCCAAGACGCTCGATCAAGCCCTTTTCCGCAAACACCATCTTCACGTCAATGCCGGTTTTGGCGGTGAAGGCTTTGAACAGCGGTTCAACCAACTGTGGCTGGCGGTAGCTGTAGACATTCACGACGCCATCAGCATGGGCTGTGGCGGCAAAGGGCAAGGGCAGGTGCGAGAAGGGCAAGGGCAAAGCGGCGGTTGACGGTCATTTGTATCTCCGAGTAATTTGATCGGACTATCGAATATCGCTAGATTTTGCGCGACGTCAATAGCCGATTTAAGTAATCGGATATAAAAATCATGAGCTGTTATGCGTTGTGTCAGCTTGCAGCGCAACGCAAATCACGGCAAAAGCCCCCGCAATGGAGACGTGGCCGAGTGGCTGAAGGCAACGGTTTGCTAAATCGTCATACGCTGTAAGGTGTATCGAGGGTTCGAATCCCTCCGTCTCCGCCATTTCCCTCCTTTTATAAGGCCTTTCAGTGTCGGCCCTGTCTCACGAATTTGAAATTTTCTGCGTCGCCACGCCGGGGCTTGAGTCTGTGCTTTTGGCTGAAGTCATCGCACTGGGCTTTCGGGAACCAAAACAGGTGACGGGCGGTGTTACGTTCACAGGTTCTTGGCCGGAGGTTTGGCGGGCCAATTTGCAAATTCGCGGAGCCGGGCGCGTATTGATGCGCATGGGTGCTTTCCACGTTGGGCATTTGGCGCAGCTTGATAAATTGTCACGCAAGTTTCCGTGGTTGAATTTCCTTCGGAAAGATGTTGCGGTCAGTGTGGAAGCAAGTTGCCGCAAATCGCGCATTTATCATGCAGGTGCCGTTGTGCAGCGCATTGAAACGGCGTTGCGGGAAGAATGCGGCATCACAGTTTCTGATGCTGCTGAAGTGTGCATCAAAGCGCGTATCGAGAGTGACCTTTGTACACTGAGCATTGATACGTCTGGCGGCATGCTGCATAAGCGCGGTCACAAAGAAGCGATTGCGAAGGCACCCTTGCGTGAAACCATTGCGGCGCTTTTGCTGCGAGCTGCAGGCTTTGGTGGCACGGAACCAGTGTTGGACCCCATGTGTGGTTCTGGCACCTTTGTGATTGAAGCGGCAGAAATGGCAACGGGTTTAGCCCCCGGGCGCAGCCGTCAGTTTGCATTTGAACAACTTGTGGGTTTCGATGCTGTGAAATGGGCAGCAATGCGGCAGGTGTCCCCTCAATCTCCGACCATCAAATTCTATGGCAGTGATCGAGATGCAGGGGCCATTCGCTCTGCCGAAGCAAATGCAAAGCGGGCAAGGGTTGAAGATCACATCGAATTCAAACAATGCAGCATCAGCGATTTGCAACGCCCTGATGGGCTTCCGGGTTTGGTCATCGTTAACCCGCCCTATGGCACGCGCATTGGCGACAAGCGACCGTTGTTTGATTTGCACGCAGCATTTGGCAAGGTGATGCGTGAACGGTTCAAGGGCTGGCGTGTTGCATTGATCACGACCGACCCAGCATTGGCCAAGGCCACTACTTTGCCATTCAAAAAACCGAGCGCGCCGATCAATCATGGCGGTTTGCAGATTAAACTCTACCAGACCGCAGTGCTGTTATAGCGGGCATTCGGGTTTGGGCTTGCCCGGCAAGCGCCCAGTCCCATTACCGTCAAGTTCCGGGTTGCGCTCATAACCTGGTCCCACCACCAGCGGCACATCGGCCAACACACTTTGATCTAATGTTGATTCGATCGAGGATGAAATGCTTTGAAGCGTGGCACCACCTGCATCCAATACCGTCACATCAAAAGCGTAGCGCTTGCCTTTTTTGACACATTGAAGCGCATCGCTTTCGAAAGAGATATTGTCCATAGCAGGCGAAATGTTTTGCTCAAGCTTGATGCGCGGACCGCCTGCGGGATCATCCAAATGAGCAATCACTTTTGCACCAACGGGCAATGGTTTTCGCACGGCGAGTGTGACCATGTAGGTTGCGCGGGACAGGCGGACGTTAAAAATGAAAATGCGACCAGTCAGTTCAACATAACCTTGCCGCGATTCATCCTTGCAGGCGGCGAGTGTGCAAGCCAAAAATATGACAACCAATATGCGGATGACAAACATCGTAAAAAACTTTTGCACCAGAGCAGAGACGGGTTAAGCCTAACACCATTCGGCGCAGAGGGACATATTGAACTATCTCGCACAGATTTTGGCCAATGGTTTGCACAACGGATTTCTCTATGCCCTGTTGGCCTATAGCTATGTGCTACTGCATGAGGTGGTGCCGAAACCAAACCTGGCCCACGGCGCGTTCTTCGCGCTCTCCGGCCAAATTTTCGTGCTGGCCACCACCATGGCATATAATGTTCTGATCTTCACCACTGCATCGTCGATGGGCTTTGGACTTGCAGCTTCAATTGTCCTGTCACTGCTCGCTGTTGGCGTGTTCGCAAATCTCATCGTGCCGCGTTTTGCGTCACAAGGGCCAAACATGATGATTGTTGCGACGCTTGCAACCGCAATTGTCTTGATGGAAGCAGTGCGAATTGGTGCTGATGGCCGCGATTTCTGGTTGCCAACCGTGGCTTCAGCATCTGTTCAGCTTGGCCGTGGTGCCAGCATCACACAGTTGCAAGCGTTTAATATAATCGCCATTGCAGGTCTGTTGGCCGCTGTTGAATATGTTTGGCGCACAACCGCCATTGGTCGCAATATGCGAGCGGTCTCTCAAGACCGGATTGCATCTGCCCTGCTTGGTATTTCCGTTCACAAAGTGGTTGTGATGACGGCTGCGACATCTGCCATCATGGCCATGGCGGGTGGCATTCTGGCGGTTTTGTATTTCGGCAATATGTCGTTTGGCTCAGGCCTCACCTATGGCTTGAAGGTACTTTTCATTGCGGCGGCAGGTGGTTTTTCCACACCGCGCATGGCCGCTCTTGCAGCCTTTTGTTTTGGTGAAGCTGAAGCGCTGTGGGATGGTTATTTACCCATCATGTGGCGTGAGGTGTTTTTCTTTGCCGCACTTTCATTGGCGCTTATCCTGCGTGGACGCGCCTGATTATTGCGCGCCGATTAAACGCTGCACCAGCGGCTGCATCAACGCACCATCCACATTTGCAAAGGCAAAACGCAAATAATCCTCTTGGCCCGGCCCGAACATCACACCGGGTAGGCACAAAACATCATGCTCCTGGGCCAAGCGCATGGCCACGGGCTTGGACAACTCACCACGATAGGGATGTTTCACATAGGCAAAATAGGCACCTGACGACACCATCTCGAATTTCAAATCTGCATTTTCAAAAGCGGCGCGGATGGCCGCCAAGCGCCCTGCCATAACGTCTAGTTTTCCGCGTTTCCAACTATCCAATTCCTTGAGGGCAAACACCGCACCTGCTTGCGTAATGTGCGGCGGGCATATGGTCATGCAGTCCAGAATTTTTGCGGCCTCAGACAGCAATTTTTCACCGCTGATCATCGAGCCTAAACGATAACCGGCCAACGCATAGACTTTAGAAAAGCTGTAAAGCTGTATGAGCGTTTCCGCCCAGTCGGCACGCTGGAACAAATTATGGGGAGGTGCGGCGTCCGGCCGGAAGTCCTTGTAGGTCTCATCCAATATCAAGGCGATGCCTTTGCGCTGCGCCAGCTCGAAGAATGCATGGATGACGGAGGCCGGGTAAATTGCACCCGTCGGGTTATTAGGCGTGCACAGCACGATGGCGCGGGTTTTGGCCGTAATAGCCTTTTCCGCATCAGCAACATCAGGGTAGTTGCGGCCTGCTGCAAAAGCTGGAATGGCTTCAATACCGATGCCAAGCATTTTCAGCCACATTTGATGGTTGAAATACCACGGTGTTGGCATGACCACCGTGTCGCCTGCCTGCGCAACCGACATGATTGCTGCTGCAAAAGCTTGGTTGCAGCCCTGTTGTAATGGCCACCTGTGACGGTGAAATTTGTCCGGCATAATCCACTGCCATACTTGCGGCATGGGCTTGGCGCAGGGCTTCGATGCCATAGATATTGGTGTATCCGCCAATGCCATCCGTTTGTGCGAGCCTTGCGAATTCGGCCTGAAGTTCTGCTGCTGGTGGGTAACTCGGCACGGCTTGGCAGAGATTGAGAAACGGGCGGTTGCGCTCACACTTGCCGCACCCAGCTCATGGCTTCAGCAATGGGTGGGGCTTCAACAGACGAAACGGGTGGAGAGACGTGAAAATTCATGAACAGTCTTGCGCTTTTAAGGCTTGAATGAAACGACGGGCGAGGCGATAAACTTGCCATGAAAGAACACTTCAATAGAAGCCCTTTTGGCTGCGCGGGGCGCATGGCTTAAAGGCGATACCGGTGACCAAGAGGAAGCCCAGGCCCGCAAGGCGCTGACCTGCCTGATTGCCAACAATTATTGCTTCATTTGAAGAAGTGCGCGACCGCATTTTCCGCGCAACCGAAAGCTTCATGCGCCATGTCGAAATCATGCCGGAAACTTTGACGGAGCAAGGCCACGAAATGGTAGCTGCCTTGGTGCAACATCGCGTTGTGGTGAAAGAGGAACACGGCCACGCCATTTGTGAAGTGGCAGGTCGGCGCTATTTATCTGGCGGGTGGCTCGAAGAATTGGCTTGGCTCGGCGCTGTGGATGCGGGTGCTGAAGAGGCTTTCTATGGCCAAGTCATTGGCTGGTCAGTGAAAGGTTACACGGGCGAAAACGAAATTGACCTCATCATGCGCAGAGGCGACAGACTTGGTTTTGTCTCCTGCAAGGCGCTGCGTTCTGTGCTGGATATGCATGACCGCAAGCAGCGCAACCGCTTGATGGATGCCGTGCACGAAGCGGACAATCTGGCGGATCATTTTGGCAAGCCCGGTGAATGCGTGGCAGTGCTCGTCACAACGGATCTGCACGATGAAATTAGGGGTGCGCCGCGCTACAACGCTTTGATGGGCAAGGCTGCTGTGCTGGATGTGCGTCTGATTTCGCTTGAAGAATTGGGATATGACAAGCTCGTCAGCGCACTCGCTGGCATGTGGTCAGAGAAAGTTGAGTGATGACAAAAGCAATTCGATTCCATGAAATCGGTGGCCCAGAGGTTTTACGGCTTGAAACGGTGAACCTGCCTGCACCAGCTGCGGGCGAAGTGCGCCTGCGCCACACGGCAATCGGGCTGAATTATATCGACACTTATCATCGTTCCGGGCTTTATCCTGTGCCACTGCCATCAGGCCTTGGGCTTGAAGCAGCTGCCGTGGTTGAAGAAGTGGGGCAGGGTGTAGCGACTTTAAAAGCGGGAGACCGCGTGGCCTATGGCACGGGCGCTCTGGGTGCCTATGCGGAGGCACGAAACTATCCCGCCAATCGGTTGATCAAACTGCCGGATACTATCAGCGATGAAACGGCGGCAGGCATGATGCTGAAAGGCATGACGGCGCGCTATTTGCTGCGTGCTGTTTATGTTGTGAAACCCGGCGACACGATTTTGATGCACGCAGCGGCAGGCGGCGTGGGCTTGCTGTTGACGCAATGGGCGAAAGCTTTAGGCGCGCGTGTCATCGGCACGGTGGGCAGTGCAGCGAAAATTGACATCGCCAAAGCCCACGGCTGCGATGTGGTCATCAACAGCGGCAGCGAAAACGTGGTGAAGCGCGTGCGCGAAGAAACCAACGGCAAGGGCGTGCCCGTGGTTTATGATGGTGTGGGGCAAGACACCGTGATGACATCACTGGACTGCTTGCAGCCAAGGGGCATGTTTGTGAGTTTCGGCAATGCCTCAGGCCCTGTAAAAAACTTTGATGTCGGGCTGTTGGCGGCGCGGGGTTCGCTTTATCTGTGTCGTCCCACTCTTGTCAGCTTCACGTCAACGGATGATGACTTCCGCACAACGGCGCAAGACGTGGTGGATGTTGTGGCATCAGGACAAGTAAAGGTGCCGGTGAACCAGCGTTATGCTTTGGCCGATGCCGCCAAGGCGCATGAAGATATTCAAGCGCGAAAAACCACGGGAACAACAGTGTTGGTGCCTTGAGCGCTTAAGCGCCGCCGCACTCGTCAACATTCTTGGATGACAATGCGGCCCAGGGTGCCGAGCAACTGGCATTGGCACAGTAGAAATTTGCCAATGCCGTTGAAGGAATGGCGTGCGCCAAATTGATGGGGCGGCCTTCACCGTCTGACAAGGTGCTGACGACCATGCCGATCAACTTGCCATTGCTATCAAACAACGGGCCGCCGGATTCGCCCTTTTGCGTGCTCATGCGCAACACGAGCGCATCAGGATAACCGAATTTGCCATAGGCAACAGCGCGACCAAAATGCTTGGCTTCAAAGGCACCTACGCGGGCTAAGTCACCCTGTGCGTGGGGCTTGCCAAGTGTGTAAACCAAATCACCCTTGGCCACACAGCCAGGTGCCGAAGGTGAAACAGCCTTGCCGGAAAAACCACGGAGCTTGATGATGGCCATATCATTGTTTGGTTGAACGGCGATGACACTGCCCGAATACACCCGTCCATTGGAGGCACGGGCCGACACGGTGTTGCCCTTGGCCAAAGCCACATGGGCTGCGGTCATCACATAGCCCGAACCGTCAACCAGATAGCCACTGCCGGAAGTGACGGCTTGTGTGCCACCATTCACGCCACGGTTTTCGGTGTTGGAAGGGTCTTTGCGTGAAATTGTCAGTGTGACATAGGTGGGGCCGGTGGCAGGCAGCAAATGCGACACTGAAACCGAAGCACCTGCACCAGATGTTGGCACAGCATTCTGCTCCACCGCAATTGAGCGGCTTTCCAATTCAAGCCCCGGACCACCATCAGCAGCACAGGATGCCAACAGCACCCCGAGAGAAATCAAAGCAAATTTGCGCATCATTGCAACACCACATAGCAAGCAAAAGTTACAACAACAAGGCGCAGATCACAAACAAAAACGGCCCGCCGAAGCGAGCCGTTCTGTAACTCAAGCCGAAGCTTGGATTAGAAGCGATATACCGATACCAAAGCAGCGGCTGATATCTTCGTGGCTGTTCTTGTAGTCAGCATACGAAGCTTCAAGACCCAAGGTGAGCTGTGAAACTGGTGTGTAGTAGATACCGCCAGCAACTGTGAGCTCATCATTGCCAGACTTAATGTCTGTGTAGGTTACGCCCATTTCAGCTGATACTGCATCCGAGAGCGTGAAGCCCAAGAATACCGAACCCTTGTTGAACTTGGTGCCGTTGTGGCCGGTCTTACCGGTGCCAACTGCGAGACCCAAGCTGGCGATGTCACCCAGACCCATGCTTGCGCTTGCGTCGATGTGCCAATCAGCCTTGGAGCCAGATACTGTCGAATCCCAGTAACCGCCGTTCAGGTCGAAGCTCATTGCATCGCCCGACCACTTCACTTCTGAAGCAACGCCAAGCCGAGCTCTTGGACGAGCCGACGAACTTGTGTGTTGTCGTAGTCTTCAACAGCAACTGCGAACGAGATTGGGCCCGAAGCATAGCTCAAACGGATTTGGGTTGGATCACCCTTGCCGAATGCGCCGCCGGTGTCGATGTAGTTGCATGAGCAACGGTTATCGAAAGCGTTGCTTGAGTTTGCGAGTGAACCGTCAACGCCTGCGCCGAGTGTCAGCTCAGGAGTCATTTTCCACCAGCCCCAATAACCATCTGAAGATACAGACGAGTCATGCGAACGGTTTGTGCCTGGTGTGCCTTCTACGGATGCCAAGAGAGCAACGCGAACGCCAACTTCACCAACAGCGGTGTCGGTGGTGCCAACAACCTTGATGCCAGCGCGCGAAACGATGTCGAATGAGTCCTTGTCGAAAGCAGGAGCTGATCACCAGCATTACGAAGTTGCTGTCGTCGTTAGGTCTACCTAGCAGCGTCAGCTGCATCGTAATCACGATCCTTGTAAACGACGCCAGCGCGTACGAAGCCAGACCACTGAATGTTGGTCGAAGCTGGAACGTCTGCTGTTGGAAGAATGCCGATGTTGGTGGCCTTCTTGCCGTAGTCTTTGTCTGCATCGAGGCTTGGAATGATGATTGCATCAGCTTCCGAAACCGACAACAGCTGATAGCCAGCTGGAACCGATGGTGTTGATTCAAGTTGCGAAATGCGGCCGTTCAGGGCTTCGATTTGTGCCTTCAAATCCGACAAATCATCAGCGCGTGCGCTAACCGACACTGCAGCAACTGCTGCTGTACCGAGAAGTGCGAGTTTCAATACGTTCATTGGTATTCTCCCAATCTTTGGAGTTGGATGAGCCCCCCGATCCCCTGCATGTTGAAGGGAAGGCAATGTGGCATTTGATTCACCACACACCATGCCTGTTTCGACGCTTCCCACGTTAACGTCAACCAACTTGGGCAAGGTTTGGCCAGAATTCGGGCACATGTGGCGGACTTGCAACAGTTTTAGCAATCGAGGTGAAAGCAGGCCGCGCCATTTACATTTCAGACTAAGGCCATAGCCAAAGCCAATTGAAAATGCTAATAAATCCTTAATTTAATGGGATCGCGCGGGCAGTATTTACTGGCGCAGCATATTGAGTGATCAAAGCAGGGGGAATACAAACTATGGCAAAATGCCGTCCTTCAAAGTGGGTGCCTTGGGCGTTTCTGGGAGCGGGGTTGCCACTTTTGGCAGCCTACGTACTTAAAACGCCAGAGCTAACCGCTGATGTGTCGTCGCGCGCGACCCAACTACTGTCATCAAACGAGCAAACGGCGTGGGCAAAAGTAGAGCAAAGTGGCCGCGATTTCTCGGTCGTCGGGACTGCTCCTAGTCAGGAAGCGCTTGATGCGGCTGTAAAAACTGTAGCCGGCACATATGGCGTGCGCACCACAGACGGCTCAAAAATCCAGATTGTTGAACCCGTTAAAATGACGGCTCCGACAGTGGAATCAATCACCGATGTCTCCGGACTGCCGGAAATTAAAGGTACATGGAACGAAGGCGTTGCAACGGCCCTCGCTGTCACTGTTGCCGGTGCAACATATAAACTGGGTGAAAACCCTGAACTATCATCAAATGCGGGAAACTGGTTGTTGAAATTAGCCGCCCCACTGGCTGACGGTAATTACGATGTGACGGTGGAATCATCAGATGGCAAAACAGCCATGGGCGCTGCCGCACCCGGCAAATTAGTCGTGGATGTGCCAGAAGTTGTGCCCGCACCAGCTGTGCAGCCGGAACCCGCACCCGCACCGGTTGCGTTGACGCCGCCAACTGTGGAAAACTATTTCGGCAATATGGCCACCCCAGTGCTGAAAGGCACGTGGCCGGAAGTTGAAGCGAAGGCTGCTGAGGCCAATCTGGAAGTTAAAGTTGGCGAGACAGCCTATGTTCTGGGCAAGGCACCTGAATTGAAGTCTGACGGCGTTGGCAATTGGCAGTTTATGCCCGCCATGCCGCTTCTGGAAGGCGAATTGCAAGTTTTGCCGACTGTTGTGGATAAAGCCGGCGTTGCTTTGGCAACAGCTGCGGCACCTGCAAAAGCTGTAATCGACGTGACACCACCAGCCATCGCTGAAATTTCGATGCCAGCAACCGACGCCAAATGGCCATACCCGATTGCCGGAAAATGGCCGGAAGTTGCAGGAAACGGACTTTCTGCCAAACTTGGAAATCGTACTTATGTTTTGGGACAAGACGCAGATTTGAAATCTGACGGCACCGGCAACTTCAGTTTCGCGCCTATGGCCGAATTGCCGCCCGGTACATATGACGTTGATGTCAGTGTGAATGACGCTGCGGGCAATGTGGCAACACAAACCTTGGCTGCGGCCATTGTAGTTCCCGCACCAACTCCTGCTGTTGTGCCGGCAACGGCGGCGGCATTTGATGCAGTGCCAGCCGATGCCAAGTGGCCCTACGCCATTACGGGTTCATGGGACGAAAAGCCCGGCAACAGCCTTTCGGCTTCAGTCGCAGGCAAAACTTATGTGTTGGGCAAAGATGCTGATTTGAGCAGTGTAGGCGTGGGCAAATTCAGCTTCGCACCAACTGCCACACTGAAGCCCGGCAAATATGATGTCGTGTTCACAACAAGCGATGCAACGGCAGAATCGAAGATCTCGGTGGCACAAGGCGCAATCGTGGTGCCTGAACCACCAGCCCCACCGCCGCCGCCACCGAAGAAAACTCTGCCAGCCCCTACCGTGACCTCCCAAGTGGATTTGACGGGTGCACCTATTATCAAGGGCACATGGCCCCATGACAAAGCCACGGTTTTGGCCGTGAATGTGGCAGGACGAAACTATGTGCTGGGCAAGGACGCGAATTTGTCAGCCAAGGAAGGCAATTGGAGCCTTTTCCCCGGCAGCGCGTTGGCTGATGGGAAATATGATATCAAAGTTGGCGTAGCTGACGCTGAGGGAACACTTGGCAAAGACGAAACCAAGGACGAGTTGGAAGTGGACGGCACACCACCGGCATCTCCAACTGTAGTTGTGGTTTCTGGTGAGGCTTCACCTGCCGAATTGTCGGGAACGTGGGACCAAGCCAATACCAAGAGCCTTAAGGTCTCAATTCCGCAAGCCAGTCTGGTGGCCGAACTCGGTGGAGCGGCAAGCCCACTAACTGCTGATGGCGCTGGAAACTGGCACATGGCTTTAACTCAGCCATTGTCGGTAGGCACTTATAATGTGGTTGTCGAGTCCACGGATATGCGCGGTCGGGTTCAAGTCAATTCGACAGAAGGTGAAATTGTCATCGTCGCGAAGGGTGCCGTTGTTCCGCCTCCCGCCGTTTATGACTGTGTTGCGGTGATGACGCGCATCGGCAATGTGTTTCCGATCCGGTTTGAATATGACCTGACGGACATTACCAAGCCGTTTGACTTATCAGTGAGCCAATATGCGGCTTTGCTAAAAGACAAGCGCTGCACGTCGCTCAACATCGAAGTGGAAGGCCATGCGGATTTCAGGGGATCTGAAATTTACAACATGGGCCTGAGCGAGCGCCGTGCTGAAATCATTGTCAAAATGCTGACGGATGCTGGCGTTGATGCAAGCCGGTTGACGGTTAAAGGTTATGGAAAAACCGAACCGCTTGATCCGGCGTTGACCGATGAAGCGCGCGCAAAAAATCGCCGTGTTGAACTCACGGTAAAGCCATAAGGGGGACTGTCGATGAACGAGTTTTTCAATTGGAATGACACCTGGATCGTAGCCCAGCACAACTGGTTTTGGATGCTGGTTGCCGCTGTCATTGGTGTTTGGATTGGCTGGCGCAGCTGCGACATGTCAACCGACAAGCAGAACTAAGCGGGCGGGGAACACACATGCTTCATTATCTTATTGAACTCGCCGTTTGGCTGCTTGCGTCTTATTTCGCCGGCGCCTGCATTGGCTGTATGTTGCGCAAATTGTTTGGCGGCAATTCAGTTGCCGTTCCAGCTGCCGTTGCGGCAACGGGGGCAGGGGCTGCAGCCTTAAGTGCTGCTGAACCCACACCGTTAGCAACAGTGGTGCAACCGATGCCACGTCCTGTCGTTGCACCATTGCCTGCCACAACTGTAGCAGCAGCGGAACCGATGCGCATGGCCCGTATGGAACGCCCACGCGGCATTACCATGGCCCGCAACGGCAAGCCGGATGATTTGCTCCGCATCAGTGGTGTTGGTCCAAAGAACGAAAAAATCCTGCATTCTTTGGGCTTCTTCCACTTTGATCAAATCGCAAACTGGTCGCCAGAACAAGTGAACTGGGTTGATGATCATCTGCGCTTTGGCGGTCGGATTGATCGCGAAGAATGGATACGCCAGGCGCGTTTGCTGGCGGATGGCAATGAAGCTGAATTTACCCGGCTTTACGGCACCGGTGGCGAAGGCAACAAGGAGGCTGGCTTGCGCACCGTGCGCGGACCGAGCGAAAAACCTGCCCAAGCAACGCCCGTAGCAACTTTGATGTCGGCATCAGACAAAGCAGCTGACGACAAGGCTGCTGCTTCCGGCAAAATGAACAAGCCAAAAGGAATTACAAAAGCCCGCGGTGGCAAAGCCGATGACTTGCAACGCATCAGTGGCGTTGGTCCCAAAAATGAGAGCATTTTGCACTCACTCGGCTTCTTTCATTTCGACCAAATTTCGGCTTGGACGGCAACAGAAGTGAACTGGGTAGATGACCACTTGCGCTTTGGTGGCCGCATCAAGCGTGAAGAATGGATTCGTCAGGCAAGGTTGTTGGCCGAAGGCAAGGAAGCAGAGTTCTCAAAGCTTTACGGCACAGGTGGCTTGAAGAACAAAAAGGGTGAAACCCAATCAGGCTCGCGCACCCGCAAATCCTGATTGGTTCGTACACGGATAAAAAAGGGTCGGTGAAAACCGACCCTTTTTAATTCAGTGGTAACGGGTGGTTATTCGCATCCGCTCAAGAACGATGTCAGCTCGCTGCCGCAATCCTTTTCCTCAGCCAGCGGCGTTATGGACGCAACATTCACATCAGCAGGTGTGCCGCGCTTTAAGTCAACCGTCATCGGGCGCACTGTCTTGGGCGCGAGGCGTGAACGATAAATGTGCATATTCTGCATAACTTTCTGCACATATTGCCGGGTTTCCTGGAACGGGATGTTTTCAACCCAATCCACAGGGTCAACTTGGCCTGAACGGATATCACCAAATTGCTCTGTCCACTCCTTAGAGCGGCGTGGACCAGCGTTGTAGGCCACCAACGTCAGCACATAGGAACCGTTGTATTTCGCAATGAGATCTCCCAAATGAGCAGCTCCCATCTTCACATTCAAGGCAGGGTCCGACGTCAACATGCCGGCGCGATAAGTCAGTTTGTGTTGGCGGGCGATCAGCTTTGCAGTGGCGGGCATGATCTGCATCAAGCCCTGTGCACCAACTTGGCTTCCGGCAGTGGCGTTGAATTCACTTTCCTGACGTGACAAGCCAAACACCAATGCCTTTTCAACAGGGCGGCCCACCTGCTTCCAATCCGGTAGCCCACGCAATGGATACGACCAAGAATCAATATCAACCTTGAACTGTCCAGCGGCTTTCGCGAGCTTTAGCGCATGATATGTGCCGCCCATGCCGTGCACGATGTTGGCCGCGGCGTTCATTTCATCAACGGACTTGAACCGACTGGCGATGGCGTAAAGGAACATATGTACATTGGCTTTGCCCGAGGCCTGATACATCAGCCGCAGGGCACGGATAACTTCGTCCTTTTCAACATGGCTTTTGGCGGCAGAGGAAGCATCACCTGTGTTAATTTCTTCAGGCACACCACCGAGGCCTACATATTCACGGGCCAATTGGCCATAATAAATCGTGGAATGTTGTGCGGCTGATTTGAAATGTTTCTGTGCAGTTCCCTTGTCGCCCGCCGCCAAATAGGTGCGACCCAACCAATATCCGGCACGGGCTTTGTCGGTACGGCTGCTTGAGGCTTCTTGCAAACTGGTAAAGTGCTTCAACGCTGCATCGGTGTTGCGCACATAGCGAAGTGCAATCCAACCCGCCAAGAATTCTGCGTCCGTCAAATCATCGCCAGAGGTGATGCCGTGACGGCTAGCCACTTGATAGGCTTGCTTCCATGTTTCTTTGTTATACGGGCCGATAGAACGGCGTGCGATGATGCGGCGTTCATCAAACCATGCCGATGGATCACCCAATTCGGCGGCCGTTGACGGCGCACTCAAAAGCACACTACGTGCCTTCCCGAATTTTTCCTGTTTGCGATAAAGCCTCGCCAAAGCATAACGCAATGGCAATTCGTTCCGGAGTGATGAAGGCAAATTGCTGTAGGCTTTTTCAGCGCCACCGGCACCGCGCAATAACAATTGCGCAACCTGCGCCACTTTCTGCTGATCTGAACCTAAACGCTTTGCCTGGCGTACCGCTGCTGCGGATTGTTGACCATAAATCAATCGGCCAAGTCGGGCCTTATGGTCAGCTGTGGACAGCTGACTTCCAAATTCAGAGGCAACTTTCTTTTCAACATCGCCCTCCATGTCCACTTTCATCCAAGCGCGCCGAAGCTGCTGCTTAGCCGCATCGTTCTGACCAAGTTGATAAAGTGCCCGCGCATGGGCAGCATGGCCTTCAGCGGTCATGGCATCGGTCTTGTCAAAATAGGTGACAACCGTTTCGGGTGACTCGGGGGTCTTAAAGAGCGATTGTTCAGCACGCTTCTTCAAGGTGTCTGACAGGGGCCATTTTGGCGCTGCGGTTTGAAAATCACGAATGCGCTGAAAGCCAACGCTTTGCCGTGATCTTTCAAATAAAGAAGTTCAACCAGTTTTATGGCCGCCTCGTCGCCTGAGCGTTCGGCAAAAGAACCAGCGTCGGTGAAGTTTCCGCGCAAGGCTTCTTTGACTGCTGCGACGGCCATCGCGTTTGCGGCTTCGGCAGGTTCAACCAGCACTGTAAAGGGGGCCATCGCCGCGGCAGACGCAACCAACAGACACTTCAAAAAACCGCGGCAATTCAACTCCGGCAACATGCGCAAACTCCACATTCTCTACTTACGAACTCAACCGGAAAGACAAGCGGCGCTGCCTAACGACAGATTACGACGGCATTTGGACGAATTTGCGCCAATTGCCGCTCTTGCTTGCCGTTCCGAACGTGAACGACTATGGTTCCGCCACCAGATGGAAGACGGTCTTGTTCATCAAAAACAGAACCTAACCGTTTTATGGTTTAGAACTTGTTACCAACTTTAAATTTGTGAGGACGCCGTGCGATTCCAAGGTTCATTTCCTGCTTTGATTACGCCTATGAAAGATGGAGCTGTTGATGAAGCAGCGTTCCGAAAATTCGTGGCGTGGCAAATTAAAGAAGGAAGCCACGGTTTGGTTCCGGTTGGAACGACAGGCGAAAGCCCAACCGTAACGCCTGCTGAACACAAGCGCTTGATTGAGATTTGTGTGGAAGAGGCAAAGGGCAGTGTTCCCGTTATTGCGGGCGCAGGTTCCAACAACACGGCTGAAGCTATTGAGTATACAGCACATGCAAAAAAGGCGGGTGCGGATGCGGCCTTGATTGTGTGCCCGTATTATAACAAGCCAACGCAGGAAGGCCTCTATCAACACTATAAAGCCATTGCAGAAGCTGTTGATATTCCTATATTTGTTTACAACGTGCCCGGCCGCACTGTGGTGGCCATGTCGGTTGAAACCTTGGCGCGCTTGAGCAGAGATTGCAAAAACATCATCGGCACCAAAGATGCCACCGCAGATTTGACCAGGCCTTCCCGCCAACGTTTGGCATCGGGAGAAGGCTTCATCCAGTTGTCGGGTGAAGATGGCACGGCTTTGGGATTCAACGCCCACGGCGGTGTTGGCGCAATTTCAGTTACCGCGAATGTGGCTCCACGGCTCTGTGCTGAGTTTCAAGAAGCCACGCTAAAAGGTGATTTTAAAACAGCGTTGAAATTGCAGGATCGTTTGATGCCGTTGCATCACGCATTGTTTATCGAAACCAATCCTGGACCGATCAAGTATGCTGTGAGCTTGCTCGGGCATTGCTCTGATGAAGCACGCTTGCCCATGGTGCCCGTAACTGATTCCGCCAAGAAAGGCGGTGCAGGACGCGATGAAACATGCGGGACTGATTAACTAAATGTCATCCAAAAGTGGTGGCGCGAAAAAGTCAGGCGCGGGGAGCGGCATCACTGTCAAAGGTGATAACCGCCGCGCGCGCTTTGACTATGAATTGATTGAAACCTTTGAAGCCGGAATTGAACTCAAAGGTTCAGAGGTCAAATCATTGCGCGTGGGCCACGTCAATTTGGGTGAATCCTATGCGGCGATGAAGGGTAGCGAATTGCTGCTTTTCAATTCCAACATTCCGGAATATCGCGAGGCCAACCGCTTCAACCACGAACCAAAACGCCCGCGCAAATTGCTGCTGCACAGGAAGCAAATAGACCGCTTGGCCGTGGGTGTGCTGCGCGAAGGCCTGACCATTGTGCCACTCAAAATCTTTTTCAATCTGCGGGGGCGGGTTAAGGTAGATATTGCCTTGGCAAAGGGTCGCAAGCTGCACGATAAGCGCGAAAATACCAAAGAGCGGGAATGGAACCGTGAGAAGTCGCGGCTGCTGCGAGACCGTGGCTAGTCTTATCGGGTGCAAACTGCCTGACGTTGCCTTGATGGCAACGACAGGTGAATCGGTTGAACCTGAGCAAGGTGCCGGGCAGGGTGGTTTTGGTTGTCTATCCTTATACAGGGGTGCCGGGAATTCCAGACCCTGAAGGTTGGGACGACATTCCAGGGGCTCATGGTTCAACACCACAATGTCTCGCATTTTCATATCGTTATGCAGAGTTTTCTAAGTTGAATGTGAAGGTGTTTGGGCTGAGTTTACAAGCGTCAGTATGGCAAGATGAGTTTGTAAAACGCACCCAATTGATGTTTCCATTGTTAGCAGATGCCGGGGGCAAGTTTTCATCTGAACTGCGACTTGATCGGTTTAAAGCAGGCGGAATTGATTTTTTGACTCGCCGCACGTTGATCATTGATGACGGCATCATCACGCATGACGTTTATCCCGTCCTCAAACCGGCCGCCAATGCCGACCAAATGTTGCAGCTTGTAACTTCATGATCCTGATCGCACTGGGTAGCAATATATCAGGTCCGTGGGGCAGTCCGCGTGAAGCGGTGTTGCGTGCACTTATTGAACTGCGCCAACACAACATATCGATCACGAAGGTTTCAACATTGATCGAAACGGCTCCCTTTGGCGTGACCAACCAACCCAATTTCGTCAATGCGGTTGCGCGCATCGAAACGGTACTTCCGCCCGAAGTTTTGATGCAGGCTTTGCATATGGTGGAACGGCGGGCAGGGCGGAAGCGACTGAAACGCTGGGGGCCTCGCACGCTTGATCTCGACATATTGGATTACCATGGACTGGTGCGAAAGCCCCGTCGCACCTCAATCAAGCCACTGGTATTGCCGCACCCAGGTATTGCGCAACGTAGCTTTGTGCTTGAACCCTTGCGTGAAATCGCCCCACATTGGAAGCATCCCGTCACGCACGCAACGGCGGCGTTAACGCTTCGTCAACTAAATCGCTTAAACGGCGGTTAAACCTGTTCTGCCACACTTGGCGGTGATGGTGTGGGACGGAAAATATCTGACGGGAATTTTGGTGGTGGCATCCGCAATGCTGTGCATTGCGCCGTCTTACGCCTCTGAAACGAAATCCAAGCCTATGAAGTTCGAAGTGCTGGGCGGCATGTCGGGCAGTGAGGGTTTATCGGTCGCCAGCCAGTTTGATGGTGACGTGGCCGCGAACTTGTTGACTTCACGCTCCGGCATTTCAAAGCAAATCGTCGCTTTCAATCGCAATTTGCCGGTGGGTTCAGTGGTCGTCAAAACGGGCGAACGTAAACTGTATCTCGTCATGGCAAATGGGCAGGCAGTGCAATATCCTGTTGGCGTGGGCCGTGATGGATTCACATGGTCCGGACGTAACCGCGTGTCACGCAAAGCGGAATGGCCAGATTGGCGTCCGCCGCCTGTGATGAAGCGCCGGGAAGCAAAGAAGGGTCACTACTTGCCAGATTTGATGGAGGGTGGTCCCAAGAATCCATTGGGCGCGCGCGCCCTTTATATCGGATCGACCGAATATCGCATTCACGGCACCACACAGCCGTGGAGCATAGGGCGGGCTGTTTCTTCAGGCTGCATTCGCATGTTGAATGAACATGTGATTGATCTTTACGACCGTGTTGCCGTGGGTGCCACGGTGGTTGTTGAACGCTGAAATATAATTCAACAATTTTCATTAACGCTAACGCTCCTTTAACCCATAGCCGTCATTCTCAAGGGCAGTTGAGTTTGTTTGTACCGGAGTTTGAGTATGCGTTCCTCTTTGACCCGTGGCGTTATCGCCAAGGCCATGATCACCGTGGCCACTGCGGCTTTATTGGCCGGTTGCTCTAACAGCATTGAGCGTTTCCAATCAGCGTATGACAATCCGTCTGATGCTGATCCAGTGTACACGGCATCCGTGCCACGCGCTAAAAAGATTTCCAAACCAGCTTACAAACGCCCGGCCTATGAAGAGCCGAAGTATGAAGCTTCAGCCGATGACATCATCGAAGAAACACCCATCAAGCGTGCTGCCATTCCAATGGCAAAGCCTAAGGATTATGCTTCTGCTTATACGCCTGCCTACAAGCAGCCGAAGCTCTCGACTAAAAAGCCAAAACTGATCTTGCCGCAAGAAGAAATTGCTGAATCCGATGTTGGCAATGATGAATATGTTGCACCGGTGGCCGCCCAAGCACCTTTCAAAAAGGCCCAGCCGAAACTCGTAAAGGCTCCGGTTGAAGAGGTTGCTGATCTCGAAACAGCGCCAAAGAAGAAAATCAAGTTCAACCAGTCAAAGCCCGTTGTTGAAGACGAAGTGGCTGACGTTGAGCCCGTCATCAAGAAGTCCACAAAGTCTGCGGGTATACACACCGTGGCGTCGGGCGAAACTTTGTATTCACTCGGCCGCAAATATGGCGTTTCGCCATTTGCGATTTCAGAAGCCAATGGTTTGGACCGCGACAAGCAACTGTCGCTTGGCCAAAAGATTAAAATTCCGGGATCAAAGGCCATCAAGCCTGTCTTGGAAGAAGAAACAGTTGCGGATGCAGAACCTGTAACAAAGCCGACGAAGGCAAAGTTGAAAGCTCCACTTTCGTTGACCGAAGAACAACAAGCTGATGCTGACTCTGATGCTGAAGTTGCAATTGGTGAAAAGCCAAAGAAGGTTGTGGCGGAAGCCAAGCCGAAGGTGAAAGAAACACCAATGGCTGAAGCACCTGCTTCGCCAGCGGGCTTGAACCTGCGTTGGCCGCTCAAGGGTAAAGTTATTTCAGGCTTTGGCAACAAGCCGGGAGGCCTGAAAAATGAAGGCATCAACATTGCGGTGCCGGAAGGCACATCCATCCGCGCTGCGGACGCTGGTGTAGTAGCCTATGCCGGCAATGAGTTGAAGGGCTACGGCAATCTAGTGCTCATCCGCCATCCCGGTGGCTATGTGACCGCCTATGCCCATGCCAAGGAACTGTTTGTAAAGCGCGGCGACAAGATTGAACGCGGTGCAGTGATTGCGAAGGCCGGCCAAACCGGCTCCGTGTCCAGCCCTCAGCTTCACTTTGAAGTGCGCAAAGGCGCAACAGCGCTCGATCCCAACAAATATCTGGCGTCGTCCACCGCGTCGAATTGACAAAAGAATAAAAGAGGTCCCCTGCAGGACTGAAGGCCCGGTTGCGAAAGCGCCGGGTCTTCGTGCTGACACCTGTCGAAAGTCAAAACTTGACCCCGCAGGCCTGCGCCATTAGACCGCCCGCATCATGGCTTTATCACCGACGACCTCTTTCCAAGACCTGATTCTCACACTGCATAACTATTGGGCCGACAAGGGCTGCGTGGTTTTGCAGCCTTATGACATGGAAGTGGGGGCAGGCACATTCCACCCCGCCACAACATTACGCTCCGTTGGGCCAAAGCCTTGGGCTGCGGCCTATGTGCAACCGTCGCGCCGCCCAAAGGACGGGCGTTATGGCGAAAACCCAAATCGGTTGCAGCACTATTACCAGTACCAAGTCATCATCAAGCCATCACCACCTGACTTGCAGGATCTGTATTTAGGGTCGCTCGCCGCCATCGGGCTGGATCCTTCTTTGCACGATATTCGCTTTGTAGAAGACGATTGGGAAAGCCCGACGCTTGGTGCCTGGGGTCTGGGTTGGGAAGTGTGGTGCGACGGCATGGAAGTGTCGCAGTTCACCTATTTCCAACAGGTGGGTGGCTTGGATTGTTCGCCCGTGTCAGGTGAGCTTACCTACGGCCTCGAACGCTTGGCCATGTACGTGCAGAACGTCGACAATGTTTACGACCTGAATTTCAACGGGCGCCCGGAAGGCCAAGGCCGCATCACATATGGCGACGTGTTCTTGCAGGCTGAACAAGAATATTCCCGCTTCAATTTCGAACATGCCGACACTGATATTCTGTTGCAACATTTCAAAGACGCCGAGAAAGAATGTGCAGCCTTGTTGAAGGCTGGTGAAACAGACGGCAAGCACATGTTGGCGCTTCCAGCTTACGACCAATGCATCAAAGCCTCCCACGCATTCAATCTGCTGGATGCCCGCGGCGTCATTTCCGTGACGGAACGGCAGAAATACATCCTCGCCGTGCGCGACTTGGCAAAAGCCTGTTGCGAAGCCTGGAGCAAAACAGCTGGCGGTGGCGCAAATCATGTCTGAACTCCTCCTTGAACTTTTCTCTGAAGAAATCCCGGCGCGTCTCCAAACGAAAGCTGCTGATGATTTGAAGTCGCTTATTACCAATGGTTTGGTGGATGCGGGCCTTGTTTATGAAGGTGCGCAGGTGCACGCCACGCCGCGCCGTTTGGTGCTGTCGGTTGAAGGCTTGAATGCCAAGGCCGCTGATACGCGCGAAGAACGCAAAGGCCCAAAGGTGGATGCGCCTCAGCCTGCCATTGATGGCTTTCTGCGCTCAACCGGTTTGACGCTTGATCAGCTCACCAAGCAGGAAGACAAAAAGGGCGCTTTCTATGTCGCCATCATCAAGAAGGAAGGTCGCGCTGCAACTGACGTAATCGCGGCGTTGGTGCCGGATGTGATCCGCAAATTTCCGTGGGGCAAGCCCATGCGTTGGGGCTCAGGTTCACTGAAATGGGTGCGGCCACTTCAAAGTATTCTCTGCACGTTTGATGGTGAAATTGTGCCGTTTGACGTGGATGGCATTAAGGCGGGCAACACCACCAAGGGCCACCGCTTCTTGTCGAAGGGTGAAATCCGAGCTTCGCGCTTTGAGGATTATGCCTTGTCGCTGAACAAGGCCAAGGTGATCGTGGATGCAAGTGCGCGTGTTGAGCACATCCGCGCCGATGCGAAGGCCTTGGCCTTTGCGCAAGGCTTGGACATGATTGAGGATGAAGCCTTGCTGCGCGAAGTGGCGGGCTTGGTGGAATGGCCGGTGGTGTTGATGGGTTCGTTTGACGAGGCATATCTTAGCGTGCCGCCGGAAGTCATCATCACTACTATCAAGAACAATCAGAAATGCTTCTGCCTGAAAAAGGCAGATGGTACGCTGGCCAATAAATATCTGCTGGTGGCCAACATCATTCCGTCAGATGGTGGGGCAGAAGTTATCCGTGGCAACAACAAGGTGATTGCCGCGCGGTTGTCCGATGCAAAATTCTTCTGGGATCAGGACCGAAAGGTGAAACTTGAGGACCAGTTGGTGAAGCTGAATGCCATTACCTTCCATGCCAAATTAGGTTCGCAAGGGGAACGCGTCAAACGTATCGAAGCATTGGCAGGCGAAATTGCCAAAACGATTGGTGCCGATGTGGACAAAGCAAAACAAGCCGCACGCTTGGCCAAGGCCGATTTGGTGTCTGGCATGGTGGGCGAATTCCCTGAACTTGAAGGCTTGATGGGGCGCTATTACGCGCTGGATCAGGGCCATGATGCAGAGGTGGCAGACGCTATTCGGGATCACTACAAACCCAAGGGTCCGAGTGATACAATTCCGGTGAGCAAGGTTGGGCAGGCCGTGGCGCTGGCGGAGAAATTGGATACGCTTGTTGGCTTCTGGGCGATTGACGAAAAGCCGACGGGCTCAAAAGATCCGTTTGCGTTACGGCGGGCCGCGTTGGGTGTGGTAAGAACTCACGATTGAAAATCAACTTAAACTTCCACTCATTCAGATTTTTGATGTTGGATATGAACCAATAGCAAAGCAAAGAATTAGAACGTGCTCAAATTGACAGTCAAAGGTCTGGTGGCTTTCATTCTATTGCAAGTGCGAGAACAACACGGGATTGGCGAGGCAGACAAGTTCTCACAAACTCAGTTGATCTCCTCGACTTCTTCGCCGACCGTCTGAAAGTCTATCTCAAAGACCAAGGCGTGCGTCACGACCTTATCGACGCGGTATTCGCACTCGGTGGGCAGGATGATCTATTGATGATTGTGCGGCGGGTTGATGCGCTTTCCAAATTCCTTGAGTCCGATGACGGCAAGAACTTGCTTGCGGGTGTGAAGCGCGCCACCAACATTGTGAAGGCGGAAGAGAAAAAGCAGGCATCCGCTATTTCCGGCAAGGTGGACCAGTCCATTCTTGTGAAGGGTGAGGAAAAGGATTTGCACCGCGCTATCGAAGCGGCTTCGGCACTGGCCCATAAGGCGCTTGCCGAAGAAGACTTTGAAGCCACCATGCGGGCCATTGCAAAACTGCGGGCACCGGTTGATTCATTCCTCGACAATGTGACGGTGAATGACCCTGACCCCAATATGCGGGTTAATCGTTTGCGGCTGTTAAACCGCATTCGGGAAGCCATGGCTGAGGTTGCGGATTTTTCGAAGATTGAAGGGTAGGGGCTTTAAACCAGCCTCTGCCCCAATCTTCCGGCCAAGTCTTGAATCAATTGCCACGCCACGCGGCCAGACCTTGCACCACGGGTGACCGACCATTCCACGGCGGCGGCATGCAAATCCGCTGTCGAAATCTTAAGCTTGTGGTGGGCGGCATAGCCTTCCAGCATGGCGAAGAATTCGTCTTGTGAGCAATTGTGAAACCCCAGCCAAAGACCAAAACGATCTGACAGTGAAACTTTTTCCTGCACCGCTTCTGACGGGTTGATGGCGGTGGAGCGCTCGTTCTCGATCATGTCGCGCGGCAACAAATGGCGGCGGTTCGACGTGGCATAAAACACCACATTCTGTGGCCGGCCTTCAAGCCCACCATCCAACGCGGCTTTCAGCGATTTGTAGGACGTGTCCTGTCCATCAAACGATAGGTCATCACAGAAAATGATGAAGCGATAGTTGGGCTGCGCCCGCAATAGTGAGGTGAGCTGCGGCAGGCTATCAATATCTTCACGGTGAATTTCGACGATCTTTAACGTGCCGCCCACTTCGATATTGACAGCAGCTTGTGCAGCTTTGACCAGCGACGACTTGCCCATGCCGCGCGCACCCCACAACAGCGCATTGTTGGCGGGCAGGTTTTTTGCAAAACGGCGGGTGTTGTCCAGCAATTGGTCCCGCGTCAGGTCAATGCCTTTCAAAAGTGAAAGGTCCACACGGTTAACTTCGCGCAACGGCATCTAAGCCCGGCGGGCTGGAGCGCCACACGAAAGCTTCAAATCGCGCCAGATCAGCCGATGCGGGAAAGGGCGGGGCCAAACGTTCCAAAGCCTCGGCAATGCGTTGCAACAGGTGGGAGTCTAAATCTTTTGTCATAAGCCCTTCCAACAGGTCGATTTTTCACAACTTGCAATGGCCTATTCCATCGTTATATCTAGCGCAACCTTTTAACCTGTTCGCCGGACGCATCCGGTTTGGAGATACCTCATGTTTATTGCGCAAGCCGCAACCCCCGGTGCCGGTGATTTTGTTGGCATGATCTTGCCACTCGTTCTGATCATGGGTGTGTTCTATTTCCTGTTGATCCGCCCACAACAAAAAAAGGCGAAGGAACATCAGGACATGTTGGCGAAGATTTCCAAGGGTGACACTGTGGTGACCCATGGCGGCTTGATCGGCAAGGTTGTGAAACTGACTGACGACAACGAACTGCTGGTGGAAGTTGGGGAAAATGTGAAAGTGCGCGTATTGCGTGGCGGCATTCACGACATTCGCACCAAGGGCGAACCTGCCAAGTAATCAATAGGACAAACACCCCGTGCTGCATTTCGCCCGCTGGAAGATCATTACAATAACACTTTCGCTTGTGCTTGCGGCACTGTTGAGTGTGCCGAATATTTTGCCGACAGCCCAGCAGGAAACGCTGGCCGTTATTGGCATTCGCCCCATGACCTTGGGCTTGGATTTGCAGGGCGGCACCAACTTGCTGTTCGAAGTTGACAAAGTGGACATGCGGGAAAAAATCCAACTGCAAACCGCCAGCGACATTCGGGCAGGCTTGCGGGCGGACAAGATTGTTTACAGCAACATTGCCAGAAATGTGGATGGTGTTTCAGTCAAGATCACCAAGCCTGAAGAAATGGCAAAGGCCAAGGAACGCTTGACCACACTGTTGCAACCACAGCAGGGCGGCATTCTCACAGGCGGTGCGCAGATTAATTTGTTGGAACTGCAAACGCTGCCTGAAGGCTATGCCCTCAAGATTACGGAAACCGGGCTGCAAGCCAAAATCGCAGCGGCCATTCAGCAATCCCTACGCATTCTGTCGTTCCGTATTGACCCTACAGGCACCAAGGAAATTACCATCCAGCAACAGGGCACAGACCGGATTGGCGTGCAATGGCCGGGCCTTGGCAATGTTGAGGAATTGAAAAAACGCCTCGAAGGTGCAGGTAAACTGTCGTTCAATCTGGTGTGTGAAGAACAGCCAACAGGTGAAGCACAAAACCCACCACCTGATTGTGCCGCTTATCCCTATAAAGAACAATATGACGAAGCATTGAAAAAGAAAGTTGATGCGGGAAGCAAAGAAATTCTAACAAATGCGGAATTGAAGGCACTGCCCAAGCTTTGGGTGCAAACGTCCTCGCGTTCCGTTGTTGATGGGCAAGATATCACCGATGCGCAACCAAGTTTCGATCAAACGAACCGACCCGTTGTGACATTCCGTTTCAACACAAGAGGCGCAACGCGCTTTGGCAATTTGACGCGCGATAATGTCAATAAGCCATTCGCGATTGTATTGGACGACGTGGTGCAAAGTGCCCCTGTGATCAACGAACCCATTCTCGGCGGTTCTGGCCAAATCTCTGGCCAATTCACATCTGAAGAAACCGGCAGTCTTTCCATCGTTTTGCGCTCAGGCGCATTGCCTGCAAAATTGACACTTGTGGAAGAACGCACGGTAGGCCCAAGCCTTGGCGCTGACTCCGTCAATGCAGGTTTCATTGCTTGCGTCATCGGCTTGGTGGGCGTGATGGCCTTCATGTTCTTGCCCTATGGCTTCTTTGGCTTCATCGCCAACCTGGCCTTGCTGGCGAACTTGCTGTTGTTAATTGCCTGCATGAGCTTCTTTGGCTTTACACTTACGCTGCCGGGTATCGCGGGCATCTTGCTTACACTCGGCATGGCCGTTGACTCCAACGTGCTGATCTATGAACGCATCCGCGAAGAATGGCGCAATGGCCGCACGGCTTTGTCGTCGATTGAGGTTGGTTTCAAGTCGGCACTCGGCACCGTGCTCGACGCCAACATCACCACCCTGATTGCCGCTGTGGTCTTGTTCGGCGTGGGCTCCGGCCCCGTTCGCGGCTTTGCCGTGACACTTGCCATCGGTATTTTCACCACCATGTTTACGGCCTTCACCGTGACACGCATGCTTGTAGCCGTATGGGTCAAGCAACGTCGTCCCAAGGAAATCAATCTCTGATGCGCTTCAAACCCTTTCGCCCCGTTCCCGACGGCACCAACTATCCCTTCGTGCAGTGGAGCCGCTATGGCTACATTCTCTCAGGCATTTTGTGCATCCTTTCCATTTGGTTGTTCGTGGCCCAAGGCCTGAATTATGGCATCGACTTCAAGGGCGGCACGGTTCTGACGATCCGCACGCAAGGTGCGGCCCAAATTGACAGTATTCGCAACCAACTCAGCGGGCTTGGGCTGGGCGATGTTGAAGTGCAGGAATTCGGCGGTCCGTCAGATGTGTTGATTCGTTTGGAAGCACAGTCTGGTGGTGAGCAGGCCGAACTTGCGGCACAAACCAAAGTGAAAGAAACACTGGGTTCCGCTGTTGAGTTTCGCAGCATTGAAACAGTAGGCGCCAAAGTCTCGAACGAATTGACAGAACAGGCCATTCTGGCGGTGCTGATTTCTATCGTTGGGGTGTTGATATATTTGTGGGCGCGCTTTGAATGGCAATATGCCGTGGGTGCTGTGATTTCGCTGTTGCATGACGTGCTGTTGTCGATTGGTTTGTTTGCAATCATTGGGCTGGAGTTCAACCTCAACATCATCGCTGCAATTCTCACCATCATCGGTTATTCGCTCAACGATACCGTGGTGAACTTTGACCGCGTGCGCGAGTTCATGCGCAAATATAAATCCATGAACCTGGCGGACTTGTTGGACTTCTCCATCAACTCCGTGCTGCCGCGCACTTTGCTGACTTCAGTCTGCACCTTGATTGCGCTTGGCTCACTCTACATTTTTGGTGGTGAGGTGATCCGCGGTTTTGCCTTTGCAATGATTTGGGGCGTGTTCGTTGGTACTTATTCGTCTGTGTTTGTGGCAGTGCCGATCCTCATGTTGCTGGGCTTGCCGCGCGAAGCAAAGCGTAGCCAGCGATTGGAAGCCGAAGCCGCACGGCCTTGATGCAGCGCTTTCTGCCCGGCCGCCACTTGATTGAAAGCTTCGGCAATGGCGGCTTTCGCTTGGGCGGCGTTTCACACAGCGGCTCGGTATTGATAACACCAAGTGGTGCGAGGGCGTTAGAAGTCGACACCGTTGCAGATCTCACACCTGAACGGTTAGGGACCCTGCTGGCCGAAAAGAACCAAAGCGATATGCTGCTGATTGGTACGGGCAATGAGATGTCCTCATTGCCTGTTGCTGTGGTGAGTTGGCTGCGCGAAAATGCTATTGGTTATGATGCAATGACAACCAACGCCGCAGTGCGCATTTACAATGTGGTGCTCGAAGAAAACCGCCGCGTGTCAGCAATTCTGATTGCAGTGGACAAGGCCTATGGCTGAAACATCAGCAGACATCGTACGCCAGCACAACCGAACCCACTACATCGCTGCGCTGTTTGCGCCTGACGACCTCCGTGGACATGTGATGGCACTTTATGCGTTTGATGTTGAAATCCGTCGCATTCCGTTTCTGGTAAGTGAACCACAAATCGGCGAAATCCGCTTGCAATGGTGGCTGGATACCATTGATGCGATTTATGCAAACAGCCGCGTGGACCACCCTGTTGCAGTGGAGTTGGCGGCTGCCATCAAGCAGGGGCGCTTGCCGAAGGAGCCCTTGCTTAAATTGGTGGAAGCCCACGTGCGCGATCTCTACGCCGATCCCATGCCTACCTTGAACGACCTCGAAGGCTACCTCGGGGAAACACAAAGTGCAGTGATTCAAATGACTGCGCAAATCTTGTCAGGCGGCAAAGCTGAGGGGCTGGCCAATGCGGCAGGCTTGGCAGGTGTAGCGCAGGGCATTGCGGATTTGGGTGTTCAACTGCCAAAGCTTCCGCACAACGGCGTGCAACTGATGCCAGTAGGTTATGATTTCGACGCGTTGTTGGCTCACGCTGAAAAGCGCTGGGTAGAAGCTGCACCCTTCTTGAAAACGATACCGCAAGCTTTGCGTGCCGCATTTCTGCCAACCAGCACCACGGCTGCCCGCTTGCGCAAGCTTAAAACAAAAGGACCGGGCCACGATATATCGCCGCTCCGGTCCCAATGGTTGATGTGGCGTAACAGCCGCGTTTAGCGTTTGGCCATGTCCACAAAGTCGCGCTTTTTCGGACCAACATAAAGCTGGCGCGGGCGACCTATTTTCTGGTGCTCGTCGGCAATCATTTCCTTCCATTGGCTGATCCAGCCAATGGTACGGGCGACAGCGAACAACACGGTGAACATGGAAGTGGGGAAGCCCATGGCCCGCAAGATGATGCCCGAATAGAAATCCACATTCGGGTAGAGTTTGCGCGAGATGAAGTAATCATCCGACAACGCAATGCGTTCCAATTCCTTGGCAACAGCAAGCAACGGATCATCATCAACGCCCAATGCATCAAACACTTCATAAGCGGTTTTCTGCATGATCTTGGCGCGCGGGTCGTAATTCTTGTAAACGCGGTGGCCAAAGCCCATCAGCTTCACATTCGATGACTTGTCCTTCACTCTGGCAATGAAGTCCGGAATTTTATCAACGGTGCCAATTTCTTCAAGCATTTTGAGTGCCGCTTCATTCGCCCCGCCGTGGGCAGGCCCCCACAAGCACGCGATGCCTGAAGCGACACACGCAAACGGGTTTGCACCTGAAGAGCCGGCCAAACGCACAGTTGAGGTGGAGGCGTTTTGCTCATGGTCGGCATGCAAGGTGAAAATGCGGTCCATGGCGCGGGCCAGAACCGGGTTCACCACATAGTCTTCGCAAGGCACAGCAAAACACATGTGAAGGAAGTTAGAAGCGTAATCCAAGTCGTTCTTGGGGTAAACGAAGGGCTGTCCTATGTGGTATTTATAGGCCATTGCGGCAATCGTTGGGATTTTCGCGATCATGCGGTGCGATGCGATTTCCCGCTGGCGCGCGTCATTAATATCAGTTGAGTCGTGGTAGAAGGCGGCCAAGGCACCAACCACAGCCACCATAACGGCCATAGGGTGCGCGTCACGGCGGAAACCACGGAAGAACATGGCCATTTGCTCATGCACCATGGTGTGGCGGGTAATGTTGCGGTCAAAAATCTTGCGTTGTTCGGCGTTCGGCAATTCGCCGTAATAAAGCAGATAGCAGGTTTCTAGAAAGTCGCCGTTTTCCGCAAGCTGTTCAATGGGGTAACCGCGATACAACAACACGCCCTCATCACCATCAATATACGTGATGGCGGAATGGCAGGCCGCCGTGGAGGTGAAACCAGGATCAAACGTAAAAGCCTTGGTTTGCGCGTAGAGCTTACCGATATCAATCACATCCGGTCCGATTGTGCCCTTGTGCACCGGAAATTCATAAGCCTTGCCATCAAACGTTAAAGTCGCAGTCTTGGTGGTATCAGCCATGATCTTCTCCCATTTGCATCAGGATATTGCACCGCACCAAAAAGGTCAATGATGCTGCACTATTCCACTTTAGCCCAAGAACGTTATGCAAGAGCAATCACGTCGTCGTGTGATCAGCAATCCGCCCCAAGCTTTCTTCGCGCCCTAAAACCTCCAACACATCAAAGATACCGGGCGATGTTGACGTTCCTGTGAGGGCAGCTCGCAAAGGCTGGGCAAGGTTCCCAAGTTTAGTGTTCGTATCTATGGAGAATGCTTTGATGGCTGCTTCCAATTCAGAAGCTTTCCAATTTTCAACTTTGGAAAGGACAGCATAACTCGCTGCATTAGCGGTCCGGCCTTCATCATTGAGTATCTTTGAAGCTTTTTCATCCAGAGGCAGTGGGCGCTGTACGAAAAGATATGCCGCGGAATTTTTGAGTTCGACGAGTGTTTTTGCTCGCTCCTTCAAACCCGCCATGGCTTTCAGAAGTTTTGCTTTCATCGTCGCATCGATCTTCGCCAACATTGTAGCGCCACCTTCAACATGGGGCAGGAACGCGAGGA
The DNA here is from genome assembly GCA_963840765.1 of uncultured Alphaproteobacteria bacterium. Lineage (GTDB taxonomy): Bacteria > Pseudomonadota > Alphaproteobacteria > Rhizobiales > Aestuariivirgaceae > Aestuariivirga. The sequence goes on from CAWJAE010000009.1 coordinate 415,199, forward strand.
AATGTTCCAACAGTTCTGCATCATCCGTGTGACGGATATAATGGCCGTTCAAATTCTCAAGCTTGGCAAAGTCAAAACGTGCCGCTGATTTGCCAACACCATCCAGCCCGAACCATTCCACCAACTGGTCGGTCGAGAAAATTTCGTCGTCACCATGGCTCCAGCCCAAGCGGGCCAAATAATTGCGCAAGGCCGCAGGCAGGTAACCCATTTCGCGATAGGCCTCGACACCGAGTGCGCCGTGGCGTTTTGAAAGTTTAGCACCGTCTGGTCCGTGGATCAGGGGCACATGGGTCATCGATGGCACGGCCCAATCCATGGCCAAATAAATTTGGGTTTGGCGCGCCGCATTGGTGAGATGGTCGACACCGCGAATGATATGCGTCACACCCATGTCATGGTCATCGACGACCACAGAAAGGTTATAGGTGGGGTTGCCATCTGACCGCAGGATGATGAGATCATCCAGATCCTTGTTGGGTATCACAACGCGGCCTTGCGCGTGGTCGTTGATGACCGTTTCACCCTCTTGTGGGGCTTTGAATCGAATGACCGGCTTAATACCAGCAGGTGCTTCTGAAGCATCGCGGTTGCGCCACGTACCGTCATAGCGAATGGGGCGTTTTTCAGCTTCAGCCTTTTCCCGCATGGCCGTCAATTCTTCGGGTGAACAATAGCAGTAATAGGCCTTCCCCCGATTCAAAAGTTCATGGGCCACTTCGCGGTGGCGTTCCACGCGGCTATATTGCGAAACGGCTTCACCATCCCAGGTCAGGCCTAGCCATGTCATGCCATCGAGAATTGCGGCCACAGCACCTTCTGTTGAACGATCGCGGTCGGTGTCTTCGATGCGCAGCAGCATCTTACCGTTTTGGCCTTTGGCATAGGCCCAGTTGAAAAGTGCAGTGCGAGCACCGCCGATATGCAGATAGCCAGTGGGGGAGGGTGCAAAACGGGTGATAACAGGCGATGACATCGACGCCAAAATCCTTCTAAGGTCGAAACGGGGAAACGCACAAATGGCAGTTGTCGAGGCGGATAGCACATGGACAGCACCCGTCAAAGGGGGACGGTGGGCTTCCGCATGGCAGACTGCCATCTCTAGAGAGAGCGGCCGCCTGACGGTGTGGAGCCCCTTACTGCTGGTGCTAGGCATTTGGGGTTATTTTGCGCTGACTCGCGAACCACCAACGTTGCTGGCGTGGCCCCTGGCGCTTGGTTGTGTTTTTGTGTTGTTGTCACGTCGCGTTCCTTCCGCACTGAAGTTCGCAAGTTTTGTACTGCTGGGATTCGCGGCGGCGCAAATTCGCACCCAGATGGTGGAAACACCGCTTCTTCGTGCGTATTCTCCAACACAAACCATTGTTGCCACGGTGGTCGATGTTGATGTGCGTTCTCGCCAGCGCTTCACAATGATTGTTGAGACACGAGAGGCTTCCGGACTGCCGGAGACGGAGCGCCCGCGCCGCATATCCTTCGCATTTACAGGTAAACATGCACCGCCATTGGTGGGTGATACTGTGCGCCTCACAGCGGACTTGGCACCGCTGCCGCGCCCATCACAACCGGGCGCTTTTGATTATGGACGACAATTGTATTTTCAGTCGATTGGGGCCGTCGGGCGCAGCAAACATGCGGTGACGATTTTGCACGAAAAGCCACCCTTTCGCTTTCAAATTCGCAGGGCTTTTCATGCTTTGCGAGCGAAGATTGGTGAAAAAGTGAAAGCCGCCATTCCGGGGCCATTGGGCAGCTTTGCCGATGCCTTGATCACCGGTGAACGCGCCACCATACCGCGCGCCATGAATGAAAGTTTGCAAGCTTCTGGCCTGTTCCACATTCTTTCAATATCAGGTTTGCACATGGCACTTGTAGCAGGAGGGGCATTTTGGGCCATGCGCGCCATGTTGGCCGCCGTGCCGCGTTTGGCTCTGCAATATCCCATCAAGAAATGGTCGGCCGCTTTCGCCATCGGAGTTGGCTTACTTTATATGCTGTTGGCGGATTCCGGCGCAGCCACGGAGCGTTCCTTCATCATGATTGCGGTCGTGTTTTTCGCCGTGTTAGTGGATCGGCCTGCTTTGTCGATGCACAATCTCGCACTCGCTGCCGTGCTGATATTATTGTGGTCGCCGGAACAAGCTTTGGCGGCAAGTTTCCAAATGTCTTTCATGGCCGTCATGGGATTGGCCGCGTTTTTTGAAATCTGGCAAAGATGGGTGCCGCAAACTTCGAACGTTCGACGAAGAGGACGTTTTGTGTACTACGCGCAAAAAGTGCTGTTGCTTGGCCTCGCATCGTTAGGGACATCACTGGTAGCGGGGGTATTGTCAGGCATTCCTGCGGCACATCACTTCGGCAGGCTGGCCCCCTATAGCCTCATTGCCAATGCACTGGCACTCCCCATCGTCAGTCTGCTTGTTATGCCGGCGGCAATGGCTAGCGTATTACTGATGCCGTTGGGGTTGGAAGGTGCGCCACTCTTCATTATGGGCTGGGGCTTGAAGGCAGTCATGCTGGTGTCAGACTGGGTAGCGAATTGGCCGGGGGCAGGCATTCGTTTGCCATTGCTCGATAAGTCGGTTGCTGCCGCCGCGGCAATTTCGTTGGCCTTGTTGCTGCTGCCAAGCGGCAGGGTGCGGTGGCTTTCGGTCCCTTTAATGATCGTCGCAACGGTTTTGTTACTTGCACCCAAAGAACAGGCGTTGCTGCTGGTGGATGAACGGGCAGGCAATGTGGCACTTGTAACCGAACAAGGTTTGGTGCCCGCAGTGCCGCAGCGGGCGGCCGCAACCGTTTCGCGATGGCTATCGCAAGCAGGCGATGATGCGGGTTTTAAGGCTGCCCTCAATCGCAAGGGCTGGACGTGTAGTGCTGTCAGTTGCACTGCTCAACAAGCAGGTTTGAGAGTAGGATTTTTACTGAGACAGACACGCCCCACAGTCGCTTGCCCGAAGGTGGATATTCTGGTGGCGCAAGAACCACTACGGCGACGGTGTAAAGGCAAACTGGCCACCATTGACCGCTTCGACGTGTGGCGCAACGGTTCCTACGTGGTTTATGCTGATGGTCGAACGGAGAATGCCAAGGCCCAACAGGGTGCAAGACCTTGGGTGTTTGAACCTCGGGCACGGCCCAAACCGTAGCTACTTGCCCGAACCACCGGTGTGCTCGGCATCGCGCGTTAAGTAATAGGCGGCGAGTACGGGCACCAATGTTACGACCATAACCAGTACTGCAGCAACGTTGGTAACCGGGCGTTCACGCGGGCGGAACAGCTGTTCAAAAATCCAGATCGGCAATGTTTTATTTTCAAGCCCGTTGGTGAACACCGTCACGATTACTTCATCAAACGACAAAGCAAAGGCCAACATGCCGCCCGCGAGCAAAGCTGAGCCAATTTGCGGTAACACAATATAACGAAACGTCTGAAAACCATCCGCTCCCAAGTCCATCGACGCCTCAATCATCGAACCAGACAATCGGCGAAAGCGTGCTAGGGCGTTGTTATAAACCACGACGATACAGAACGTGGCGTGGCCCAAAACAATTGTCCAAATCGAGAATGGAATATCAAACAGATTGAAGGCTGAGCGAAGCGCGATGCCCGTAATAATGCCGGGCAGAGCGATTGGTAAAATGAAAAGCAGGGATACATAGTCCTTGCCGAAGAAGCGAGACTTCCAAAGTGCGGCTGCGGCCAATGTTCCCAATACAAGGGCTATCATAGTTGCGATGAAGGCAACCCTCACCGACAACCATAATGCTTTCCACATATCCGTCCGCTGCCACGCTTCACCATACCATTTTGTGTAGGCCCGATGGCGGGAATTGGAAGGAAACATCGGCCGAAAATGAATAAATTATAATGAGAAATAGCGGCATATGAATAAACAACAAGGCCGCAACTGTAGCAATTGAAAGCCACCACGCGGGGTGTTGAGCATCAAAGCGCATCGAAGGCCCCCATGCGCTTCGCAATTGTCAGGTAAATCATCATGATCAAGATCGGCACAATGGTGAAAGCCGCAGCAAGTGGCACATTACCTGCCGTGCCTTGCTGTAGATAGACGACGTTGCCAAGGTATTGCTGCGAGCCACCGACCACCTGCGGAATGATATAGTCTCCCAAGGTTAGCGAGAAGGTGAAGATCGAGCCAGCAACCAAGCCCGGCAAGGCCAATGGCCACAGGACGTGGCGGAAAGTTTGTGCAGGTGTTCCGCCCAGGTCAGCCGAGGCTTCAATCAAATTGGTTGGCACCCGTTCAAGTGCAGCTTGAGTTGGCAAAATCATGTAGGGCAGCCAGATATAAACAAACACCAGAAAGGTGCCGATGTAGCTTGTGGACAGCGAAGGCCCGCCAATGACGGGCGCGGAAAGCAAAACATCCAAGGCCCAAGTCAAATGCAGCTTGGCAGCCAGCCACGAAATAATACCTTCTTTTGCGAGGATCAATTTCCATGAATAGACTTTGACCAGATAGCTGGACCAGAGCGGAAGCATGATCAGTAAATAGAACACGGCTTTCCATTTGCCTTTCGCATAACGCGCGGCGAAATAAGCCAAGGGGTAAGCGATGATGGCGGATGCAACTGTCACGGCAGCAGCCATGATCAGCGTACGGATGATGACATCGAAGTTGGCTGGCGTGAACAATTGAGTGACACTAGACAGTGTCCACTCGTAAACTATAAAACCTGAAAATTCATCGATCGAGAAAAAGGCGTGCGCCAGCAAAACCAACAAAGCACCAACATAAACCACACCCAACCACAGCAAGGGAGGCACGAATAAGAGCAATAGAAAGTAATTTGGCTTACGGAACAACCAGTCGGAAATGCTGCGCAAAAGACCAGGCTGGAGCGCGCGCGCTTTGGTCATGATTCACCGGCCAGCACATGTATGGCCGACGTCGGCCACGAAAGTTTTACTTTGTCATGGCCTTCAAAGGAACCCGCTGGAACGACGGCGATAAGGGTGTGGTTTTCAGCAATTTTGATGTGCAGCTTCGTGGTAGCGCCCTGATAATGCACTGATGAAACTTGGCCTGACACACCGTTTTTCGATAATGCAATGCGCTCGGGTCGTAAGCTAACCCACTTTTCAGGGCCACCCAATGAAGCCGACACATGGGGTGGCAATACGTTGGAAGAGCCAACAAAATTGGCCACAAAGCGCGTGCTGGGTTTTTCATAAACGTTTTCGGGTGTTCCAACTTGTACAATCTTGCCTTCGTTGAACACCGCCACTCGGTCAGCCATCGAAAGCGCTTCGCCTTGGTCGTGGGTCACGAAAACAAACGTTATGCCAAGTTGACGTTGCAGGCTTTTGAGTTCCACTTGCATCTGCTCACGCAATTTCAAATCGAGGGCCCCCAAAGGTTCATCGAGCAACAGCACCTTGGGTTCATTTACCAAGGCCCGCGCCAGTGCCACACGTTGCCGTTGCCCGCCTGAAAGTTGGCCGGGTCTGCGCGCGCCATAACCGCTGAGCGCCACGAGAGAAAGTGCATCTTCCGCCTTGCGATGGCGGGCTACTTTATCAACTCCTTTGACCATCAGGCCATAGGCTACATTGTCGAGAATCGTCATGTGGGGAAACAGGGCATAGTCTTGAAAAACCGTGTTGACCTGCCGTTGATAGGGCGGAACACCATCAGCGGATTACCAAAAATTTGGATACTGCCTGCGGTTGGCTGTTCAAAACCTGCGATCAATCGCAAACATGTGGTTTTGCCGGAGCCTGAAGGCCCGAGCATGGCAAAAAATTCACCCGCCGCAATGTCGAGATCGACACCATCAACAGCACGCACATTGCCGAAGACGCGGGAAACATTTTGAAACCGGACAGCGGGTGAAGTCATCGTGTCTCTCTAAAATGGCTGTCACCCCGGCGAGAGCCGGAGTGACAGTAATTGATTTGTCAGACTTGAATCACCGGCCGCCCAACACTGCAATCATATCAGAAACCCAACGGTGGTAGGGCACGCAGCCTTCGGCCTGTGAGGCACACTTGGCAACAGGCGTACGCCAGAACGAAATTTTTTCGAAGTTCTGCAAGCCGTTGGTATCGCAGCCACCGTCCGTCAACAACGCGTTGCCTTTGCAAGCACCCAAATTGGCAGGCACGGAGCCGAACCATGCCGCAAGATCGCCTTGCACCTTGGGTGAAAGCGAATGCTCCATCCACATGTAAGAGCAATTGGGGTGTGCCGCCTCAGTATGCATCATCGTAGTATCAGCCCAGCCTGTTGCACCTTCCTCAGGCACGGTTGAAGCGGATGGGTGTTTTTTCCATCGCGGCCTTGTCGGAGTTCAGGATATTGACTTGGAACGGCCACGATCGAAGAAGCGACAACACCTTCGTTCTTGAAGTCATCAATTTGCAGGAACGCATCGTGCCAATAGCGGCTGACCAGCTGCTTTTGTTGGCGCAACAAGTTCAGCGCTTCCTTGTATTGCGCTTCGGTCAGTTCATAGGGGTCTTTGATGCCCAGCTCCGGCTTCTTCTTCATCAGATAAAGTGCCGCATCGGCAATATAGATAGGGCCGTCAAAAGCCTGCACGCGACCTTTGTTGGATTTTCCGTCTGGCAGGTTCTGTTCCTCAAATACAACCGACCAGCTGTTGGGCGCTTCAGGAAACACTTTGGCGTTATAGGCCAGAACGTTGGCACCCCATTGATAAGGCGTTCCATAATGCACACCGTCCACCGTGTGCCATGGCGCTGTTTTCAGGCGGTCATCAACATCTTTGTATGAGGGGATAAGATCAATGTTCACAGGTTGCACGCGTTTGCCACGGATGAGGCGCATGCGACGCGTCGCCTGATGCTGTGACAAGGTCAAAGCCGCCTTCATTCATCAAGGCAACCATTTCATCAGACGTGCCAGCGGTCTTGACGTTGACTTTGCAACTGGTCTTCTTTTCAAACTCAGTTACCCAGTCAAAGTTCTTGTCAGTCGCTCCGCGTTCAATGTAGCCGGGCCATGCCAGAATATCGACCTGGCCTTCACCGGCACCAATTTCTTTTTTCATTTCCTGCGCCGCAACGGGCGCTATGGTGCTGGCCAAAATGGCGGTGGCCGCCAATAATGCGGAAGTCGTTTTCTGAATTGAGGTCATGTTTTTTCTCCCTGTTGATCACGCAATTTTTCGCGGGGGATGCCGTGGCGGCCTAAACCCGTTTCCGCATGATAGCGTAAACATAATCAGTTTTTGACCAGAAGGTAAAGAACTGCTAGACGCAAGTTTAACAAAGGGCCGGATTGCATTTGCTTTGACAATGCTGCTAGCCTCTCAAAAAAAATAACAACGGGGGACACGTTGAACGCTGTCGCAATTCAAAGCACGTCGGACAGGCCCAAGGCTGTCGTGGTGAATGATCTGCATAAGTCTTTTGGCCCTCTGGAGGTGTTAAAGGGCGTATCACTGACAGCGCGTGAAGGCGACGTTGTATCGATGATCGGGTCATCAGGCTCAGGAAAAAGTACTTTTTTGCGCTGCATCAATTTTCTTGAAATGCCCACGCGGGGGCAAATTATTGTCAACGGTGAGGAAATTTCACTCAAGCCAGCAAAAGACGGAAATCTTCATCCCGCTGATAATCGCCAAGTGGAACGCATTCGCACGCAATTGGGCATGGTGTTTCAAAGTTTCAATCTTTGGCAACATATGACGGTGTTGCAAAACGTTATCGAAGCACCGGTGAATGTGTCTTAAGGTCCAAAAAAGCCGAAGCGATCGAACGCGCCGAAAAACTGCTTCACAAGGTAGGACTGTACGACAAGAAAGACCAATATCCGGCGTTTCTTTCAGGCGGCCAGCAGCAGCGTGCTGCCATTGCCCGCGCCTTGGCGATGGAACCCAAGGTGATGTTGTTCGATGAACCAACCTCGGCACTTGATCCGGAGTTGGTGGGGGAAGTACTTAAAGTCATCCGTGATTTGGCTAATGAGGGTCGCACCATGATTCTCGTAACGCATGAAATGAAGTTCGCGCGTGATGTGTCTTCACATGTCATCTATCTGCACAAGGGTGTGATTGAAGAAGAAGGTCCACCCAAACAGGTCTTCGGTGCGCCCAAAAGTGCGCGCTGCAAACAATTCGTTTCTGGCCTCGAATAGGGCGAGATGCGGACAATGAGAAATGTGTAATCAGGGAGTTTTATACACATGAACAAATTTAAATCTTTCATGCTTGCCGCCGCCGCTTTGGCTGCTGTGAGTTCAACGGCACAAGCTGACTTGGTTTTTGCAACCGATGCTGCACCTTATCCACCCTTCACATCGCAAAATGCGGCTGGTGAATGGGAAGGCTGGGAATATGATTTGTTGCAAGCCATGTGCGCTGAAATGAACGAAAAATGCACGTTGATCCCCATCGCTTGGGACGGCATTATTCCAGCACTACTTGAAAAGAAGATGGACGGCATTTTCGGATCGATGTCGATTACCGACGAACGCAAGAAGCAGATCAATTTCTCTGACATGTATTACAATACAGCTTCGGTGATCATTGGACCAAAGGGCGGCGATAAGACAATTTCCGCTGACGCGTTCAAGGGTAAGAACATTGGTGTTCAAGCTTCGACAACACATGCAAATTACGTCGAAAAATATTACGTTCCTGCTGGTGCTGTGGCCAAGGCTTACAAAGGCCAAGATGAAGCCAATGCCGACTTGGCGGCTGGTCGTGTTGACTTGGTGCAAGCTGACGGTGTGGTGCTGAGCGCATGGCTGGCAACGGCTGAAGGCGCATGTTGTGAAGTTTACGGCGCCGTGCCTGTCGATGTGGAAGTTTTGGGCCCAGGCGTGGGCGTTGGTTTGCGCAAAGAAGATACGGCCTTGCTGGACAAGATCAACGCTGCCATCAAGTCACTCTCGGCAAAGGGTACGTTTGACGAACTTACGGCCAAGCACAAGCTCACAGGCTTGATGACACTGCCTCCAAAATAAATCGAAATCAGCGGCCACTCATTTGGGGTGGCCGTATTTCTTGAGGCGTAGCTTTATGATTCCAGAGGTAATGACATTCGGACGCACGGGATTTGCCGACGAGTTGCTGCGGGGCGCATTTGTGACGCTCTGTATCGGAGGGGCAGCCTTTATCTTGGGGTTGTCGCTTGGTTTAGCTGGAGCTATGGCAAAACTGTACGGCGGGCCGATTGCTCGTGTTGTAGCTGGATTTTACACCACGGTTATTCGTTCAGTGCCGGAGTTGGTGCTCATCCTCTTTCTGTTTTTTGCGGGAACGAGGGGTATCAACTTTGTTTTTGAAGCCGTCGGTCTAGGTACGGTGGACATCAATGGCTCGCTCGCCGCAATTCTCGTGCTCGGGTTTGTGCAAGGTGCCTACGCAACTGAAGTTTTGCGCGGGGCCATTCAGGCCATTCCCAATGGCCAGATCGAAGCTGCACGCGCCTATGGCATGTCTTCCTTCCAAATGTTCAACCGCATTATTTTCCCCGCCATGTTGCCCAATGCCATTCCCGGTTTGGCCAACCTTTGGCTGGTCGTGATTAAGGATACAGCACTTATCATGGTCACAGGCGCCAGTGCCGAACTTGCACAATCAACTAAAAACGCCGCGAGTTTTACCAAGCGCTATTTCTTGTTCTATTTTGTTTGCTTGATGATTTATTACACGCTGACCAAATTCTCCAACATCTTCATATACCGCCTTGAACGTTATGTTCGGCGCGGCCAACCCCAGTTGACGTGAGGCAGCAGCATGGATTGGTCATGGCTGCCTAAATATCTTCCCATGCTTCCGCATGCGATTTTCGTAACGCTCCAACTTGTCACTTACACAATGGTGTTTGGTCTGTTGCTGGCCATACCGCTGGGCTTGGTTCAAGTGACAGGACCAAAGTGGCTTGCCGCCATCGCACGCGAATACTGCACATTCATGCGCGGCACCCCGTTGTTAATGCAGCTCTATCTTTTCTATTACGGACTGGGCAGCATTTTCGCGGGATATCCGGAGCTGCGGCAAACCATATTCTGGCCAATTCTGCGCGAAGGCTATTACTACGCCATTGTCGCATTTATTCTCAACGAGGCTGGCTATGCAGGTGAGTTGATGCGCGGGTTTTTCTTATCGGTGCCCAAGGGGGAATTAGAGGCCGCGCGCGCATATGGCATGTCGCCTTTTCAAGTGTTGCGCCGGGTGTGGTTGCCGCGTGCGTTGCGAAATGCCTTGCCGGCATTGGGAACAGAAACCATCCTAACCTTGAAATCCACGCCCTTGGCCGCACTTGTAACAGTGGTTGATATCTTCGGCGTTGCGGACAAAGTGCGGCAGGAGACTTATATCATCTACCCGCCACTGATTATGGTTATGGTAATTTACATTGCTCTTACTTTTATCATCACCCGTATTTTCAAGTATCTGGAAATGCAAATTCCTGTGCGCCGCTAATGGATAAAATTGCTGAACATATTGCGTGCTTCCAAGACTATCTCGTTGCGATCCGGCACGACCTCCACGAAAATCCTGAACTCTGTTTTGAAGAGCATCGAACAAGTGCCATCGTTGCCCATGAATTGAATCGACTAGGGTACACCGTGGCCACAGGCTTAGCGGGAACGGGCGTGGTGGGATCTTTGAAAGTGGGGCAGGGCAATCGTGCCGTCGCAGTGCGCGCAGATATGGACGCATTGCCGATTTCCGAAACCACAGGTCTTCCTTATGCCTCACGCGTTGCGGGCAAAATGCATGCCTGCGGCCACGACGGCCACACCACTATGTTGTTGGGGCTGGCACGCTATTTTGCGGAATCAAAGGCGTTCAACGGAACGATTCATTTGATTTTCCAACCCGCCGAAGAAGATATTAGCGGCGCAAGGCGGATGATTGATGAGGGGCTGTTTAAACAGTTTGAAGTAGATCAAATTTTCGCCCTTCACAATTTGCCGGGAACACCTTTGGGGCAGGTGCAAGTCAAAGCAGGGTCGATTACGGCAGCTGTGGATATTCTCAACATCACCATCAAGGGCGTGGCAGGGCACGGCGCATTGCCGCATCTGGCGGTTGACCCCATCATTGCGGCATCTGCAATCGTCATGGCATTGCAAACGGCCATTTCACGAAACAATGATGTGCACGCCCCTGCCGTACTCACAGTAGGTGCAATTCATGGAGGCGAACTCGCGACTGCTATTCCAGAAACCGTTGCCATGAAATGTGGTTTGCGAACAACTTCAATGGCTTCCAGAGACATGCTGTTAAGACGGTTAAATGAAATCATCCACGGACAAGCTGCTTCTTTTGGCTGCACCGCAACAATCGATTACGGTGATTGTATCGTTTATCCCGTAGGCATCAACGATGCGACTGCAACAGATCTTGTGCGTGATGTCGCTCTTGAAACCGGGCAAACACCAGACAATATCAACTTGAAGGGCCCGCTGATGTTTTCTGAGGATTTTGCCTTCATGTTGCAAGAAGTACCGGGCTGCTATTTTGGCATTGGCAATGGGCCGGCAAAAGCCTGCACGATTCTGGTTATGACTTCAACGACGCGCTTTTGCAAAAAGGCACGGAAATATTGGTCCGGGTTGTAACCAAAGCATTCGAATGTTTGAAAATGGTGAGCCCAGCGGGATTCGAACCCACGACCCTCTGATTAAAAGTCAGATGCTCTACCGCTGAGCTATGGGCCCACTACGGACTCGATCCAGTCCGTTGGAAGCCGCGTCATAGTCGCGGCGGATGAAGCGGTCAAGGCTTTGTTGCACAGCAAAAATGCCGCAATTAACGGTCTAATCACGCGTCTGCGTTAGGAGATTCGGCTATAGGCGATGATCACATTGGGATTTGACGGGGAATTATGACGGATTTGGCGGTTGTTGTGTTGGCGGCGGGCATGGGCACGCGCATGAAGTCGGCCGTGCCGAAAGTCTTGCACAAGGCCGCCGGCCGCAGCTTGTTGGGCCATGTGCTGCACGCCGCAAAGGCGCTTGAAGCGCCAAAAGTTGTCGTGGTTCACGGCCCGGCCATGACGAAGTCAAAAAAGCCTCCAGCAACATTATTCCAGATTGCTTGTTTGCCGAACAGACGGAACGCAAAGGCACGGGCCACGCCGTGATGATGGCGGAAGCGGCGCTGCAGGGTTCTCAGGCACGGTGCTGGTGCTTTACGGCGATGTGCCATTGGTGCAACCTGCCGCGCTGGAAAATTACTGCAATGCATTGAATGCAAACTACCCCATGGCGGTGCTTGGGTTTCGAAGCTGCAAACCCATTTGGCTATGGCCGCTTGATCGTGGCAGGAGCGACATCATCACGGCCATCCGCGAGCACAAAGATGCAAGCGAGGCTGAACGCGCCATTACGCTTTGCAATTCCGGCATCATTGCCATTGCCGCAAGCGATCTGTGGCCAACGCTGCAGAAGCTCAAACCCGCCAATGCTCAAGGCGAACTCTATTTGACCGACGTGGTGGAGCTCATGGCCACGGCGGGCAAGCCCTGCGCGCTTGCCGTATGTGATGAAGCAGATGTGGCAGGCGTCAATGACCGTGTGCAACTTGCAGGCATTGAGGCCGAATTCCAGACGCCGCTTGCGCCACAACGCCATGGTGGAAGGCGCCACGTTGCTTGCGCCCGAAACCGTTTATTTCTCTGCCGACACCAAAATCGGCCGAGATGTGATCATCGAGCCCAACGTGTTTTTTGGGCCCAGGCGTGACTGTCGGCGACAATGTCGAAATTCTGGCGTCGTCCCACATCGAAGGTGCGACCATCGCCAAAGGTGCGCGCATCGGACCCTTTGCGCGGCTGCGCCCAGGCGCCGACATTGGCGAAAACGCCCATGTCGGCAATTACGTCGAAATCAAAAAAGCCAACTCGGCAAGGGTGCCAAGGCCAATCACCTCACCTACATCGGCGATGCCATCATTGGCGCCGGCTCCAACATCGGGGCAGGCACCATCACCTGCAATTATGATGGCTATGAAAAGCACTTGACCGAAATTGGCGAAAACGTGTTTGTCGGCTCCAACACGGCGCTGGTTGCACCCTGTCAAAATCGGGTCATGGCGCGAATATTGCGGCGGGCAGCGTGATCACGGCAGATGTGCCGGAAGATGCGCTTGCCATGACCCGGTCACCAGCTACCGTCAAGGAAGGCTGGGCCAAACGATACCGCGCCATGAAAGCAGCGAAAAAGGCAAATAAATCATAAAGTTAGAGTGACAAGTTCAAGGAGAATATGAGATGTGTGGGATCGTCGGAATTCTGGGCAATGAACCCGTGGCCTTGAACATCGTGGAGGCGCTGCGCCGTCTTGAATATCGCGGCTATGATTCGGCCGGTGTGGCAACCATCGAAAATGGCGCAATTGAGCGCCGCCGTGCGCCAGGCAAACTGCGCAATCTCGAAGAGCTTTTGCGCGGCTCACCGCTGCAACGGTCACAGTGGCATTGGCCACACCCGCTGGGCCACCCATGGTGTGCCAACGAAGCCAACGCCCACCCGCATATTTCGGGCGATGTGGTGATCGTGCACAACGGCATCATCGAAAATTTCTACGAAATCAAAGTCGAACTTGAAGCCAAGGGCGTTAAATTCGAGACCCAGACTGACACGGAAGTTGTGGCGCATTTGCTTGCGCAAGAGCGCAAAGGGCGTTGCTCCTGTGGAAGCAGTCAAAAACGTGTTGGGCCGCTTGCGTGGTGCATTCGCCTTGGCCATCATGTTCAAATCCGAAAATGATTTGATGGTGGGCGCCCGCAACGGGCCACCCTTGGCCATTGGCCACGGTGACGGCCAGATGTTCTTGGGCTCGGACGCCATTGCACTTTCGCCCTTCACCAACAAAATTACCTATCTTGAAGATGGCGACTGGGTGGTGCTGACGCGCAACTCGATTCAGATTTATGATGCTGACAACAAGCCCATCAAGCGCCCGATGAGCTTCAGCCAAGCCTCTTCCATGATGGTGGACAAGGGCAACCACCGCCACTTCATGGCCAAGGAAATTGCCGAGCAGCCCGAAGTTGTTGGCCACACGCTGGCAGAATACATCGACTTTGCAACGCGCACCGTGCGCGTGCCTGAGAAGATGCCGTTTGATTTTGCCAAACTTGACCGCGTGACGATCACGGCCTGCGGCACGTCTGCTTATGTGGGCCTTGCTGCAAAATACTGGTTTGAAAAAGTTGCCCGCCTGCCGTGCGACGTCGATATGGCTTCGGAATTCCGTTACCGCGAAGCGCCGATGACAAAGAATGGTCTGGCCATTGTGATTTCGCAGTCTGGCGAAACCGCAGATACGTTGGCGGCACTGCGCTATTCCAAATCGCAAGGCCAGCACACGGTGGCCGTGGTCAACGTGCCTGAATCCACGATTGCCCGTGAATCCGAAATGGTTGTTGCGCACCTATGCCGGCCCTGAAATTGGTGTGGCATCGACCAAAGCCTTCACCTGCCAACTGGCAGCGCTGGCATGCTTTGCACTGCTGGCCGGCAAAGTGCGTGGAACTTTGACGCCATGAGCATGGAGCAGGAATTGGTCGGCGCATTGATTGCAGCGCCGCGCCACATGACTGAAATTCTGAAAGAAGAAAAAAACATTGCTGATGTCGCCAAGGAAATTTCAAAGGCCCGCGATGTGTTGTTCCTCGGCCGCGGCATCAACTATCCCATTGGCGCTCGAAGGCGCGCTCAAGCTCAAGGAAATTTCCTACATCCATGCTGAAGGCTATGCTGCGGGTGAGTTGAAGCACGGCCCCATTGCATTGGTGGATGAACATGTGCCGGTCATCGTCATCGCACCGCGCGATGAACTCTACGAAAAAACCATTTCAAACATGGAAGAAGTGGCAGCGCGCGGTGGCAAGATTGTGTTGATCACAGATGATTTGTCACACAAGGACAACGCGCAAAAAACCTTCCGTCACATTCGTGTGCCGCGTGGCCCATGCCTTCATCAGTCCGTTTATCTATGCCATTCCCGTGCAGCTCTTGGCATACCATGCGGCTGTGATCATCGGCACCGACGTTGACCAGCCACGCAATTTGGCAAAGTCTGTAACAGTGGAATAACCCAATCAGTGGGTACGGCCGACCTAATACCAAATAGCGCCCTTTCTTCGGGTCAAAACCTTTGAAGTAGTCGTTAACTTGCGGGTGGCGCACAGGGGCTGCGGGGGCGTCTTCCAGCAGGTTCTGTTCTGAAACATAGGCCGTGTATTCCGTCTCCTCATTTTCGGCGAGAAGGTGGTAAAACGGCTGGTCCTTGGGTGGGCCGCGCTTCCGCCGGAATGGAGTTGTACCATTCCTCGGTGTTGTTAAATTCGGGGTCCACGTCAAAAATCACGCCACGAAATTCAAACAGTCGGTGTTTCACGATTTGTCCGATTCCGAATTTGGCCATGCGTAAATTGCTCATATGACCTGATTGCCAATTCGCGCGCGTGAAGGCAAGAGGGTGTTATGATCGAAATTCTTAACATTGCGCTGCCTTTCTTTGGGTTGATTCTGTTGGGAGTCATCGCTGGCCGGATCTGGAACCGGGGTGAAGAGGGGCTGGCATGGCTGAAACATCTACGTCCTCTATTTTGCATTGCCGCCGATGATCTTCATGATTGTGGCGCAAACGCCGCTCGAAAAACTGGCAAACCCCATGTTTGTGGTTGCCACGGCTGGCGCAACGTCCTGTAGTTTTTTCTTGATGCTGTGGGTGGCACGAAAGTTTTACGGCGTGTCAATGCGTGAAGCTTCGCTGATGGGAACATCAGCCGCCTATGGTAACGTAGGCTATATGGGTTTGCCGCTATCCGTCGCGTTTTTTGGTCCGGAGGCAGGTGTGCCAGCGGCGTTAGTGTTCTGTTTCGATATCATCGTTCTCTTCATCCTGACGGCGGTGTTTGCGGGGCTTGAGGACCGTATGCACAGAATGCAAGTCATCGGCAAAATTCTGTGGGATGTTTTCACGCACCCTTTCAACATTGCAACCATGCTGGGGGCACTGGCAACCGCTGTGAAATGGCAACCGAGTGGCGGGCTTCTGACAACCGTAGAAATGCTCATGCGTTCGGCAGCTCCGGTAGCACTGTTTGCGATGGGTGTAACGGTATCATTGCGTGGCAAGCCGGCGCTCAACCGTGAACTTGGCACACTAACAGCCATCAAGTTATTCCTGCACCCGGCACTGGCTTTTGCAGCAGTTTATTTGTTTGTGTCGGCTGACACGGCTTGGCTGCAAGTGGCGGTGATGATGGCCGCACTTCCAACGGCAACGAACGCCTTCATTCTTGCGCGTCAATATAATGCTTACGTTGCTGGGGCAGGGGCGGCTGTTATCGCAACAACAGCGGTATCAGTGTTCACGATACCGCTGCTAGTTTATCTATTGCAACATAGGTTCTGAGTTGCCCGTGATTAGTTGATGTCGACCAAACGCAGATAAGGTTTCAAGGTTTGCCAGCCTTGTGGGAATTTTTCTTTGGCGGCTTCATCTGAAATCGATCCTAGAATGATGGCCTTGTCACCAGGCTGCCAATTCGCTGGTGTGGCAACCGACTTGGTTGCGGTCAACTGCAACGAGTCCACCACGCGCAAAATTTCATCAAAATTGCGCCCTGTGCTCATAGGGTAAGTCAGGATCAGCTTGATGCGCTTGTCGGGGCCAATCACAAACACATTGCGCACGGTTGCGTTATCGGCAGCCGTGCGGCCCTTGGCATCGCCCGACGCATTGGGATGGATCATGCCGTATAGCTTGGCCACTGACATTTCATAGTCGCCAATCATGGGATACTGCACTTCAGCACCAGTAACGTCCTTGATGTCATTTTTCCAACGCAAATGGTCATCCACACTGTCAACGGAAATGCCGATCAACTTAACGCCGCGCTTTTCAAACTCGCCAGACTTCAAGGCCATCGCACCCAATTCGGTGGTGCAGACGGGGGTGAAATCCTTGGGGTGGGACACCATGACGACCCAGCTGCCGTCAATAAAATCGTGGAATTTGATACGACCTTCTGTCGTGTCGGCTTCAAAATCAGGTGCGATATCGCCAAGTTGCAATGCCATTTTAGCCTCCTTGTTAAGTAATGAGTTCTATATAGTGACTCCGGTGTTCGGAATAAAGAACAATTTAATTAGACGCTATGCTAATTTGACGGGTGTGTGCTGCCCTGCTTAACAAGACTCTCAAATTCAAGTTGGACAGCAATGCAACACATTCTCGAAGTTCTGGAACAACGCCGTGCCGAAGCCCGCATGGGAGGTGGCAAACGACGCATCGATGCGCAACACGCCAAAGGCAAATTAACCGCAAGAGAACGCATTGAGCTTTTGGTGGATCCATGCTCCTTCGAAGAATTCGACATGTTCGTGGAACATCGCTGCACGGATTTTGGCATGGACGAAACGCGCACACCGGGCGACGGCGTTGTAACGGGCTGGGGCACTGTAAATGGCCGTTTGATTTATGTCTTCGCCAAAGATTTCACGGTGTTTGGTGGTTCGCTGTCTGAATCCCATGCGCGCAAGATCACCAAGCTGCAAGACATGGCGTTGCGCAATCGGGCACCCATCATCGGTTTGTTTGATGCTGGTGGCGCACGTATCCAAGAGGGTGTGGATGCCCTTGGTGGCTATGGTGAAGTGTTCCAACGCAATGTGCTGGCATCCGGCGTCATTCCCCAAATTTCCGTGATCATGGGGCCGTGTGCGGGCGGTGATGTGTATTCCCCCGCCATGACGGATTTCATATTCATGGTCAAAGACACGAGCTACATGTTCGTGACCGGGCCTGACGTGGTAAAGACGGTAACCAACGAAACTGTGACGGCAGAAGAACTGGGCGGCGCTTCCATTCACACAACGCGTTCATCTATCGCCGACAAGGCGTTCGAAAATGATGTTGAAGCACTCCTGCAAATGCGGCGGTTAATCGATTTTCTGCCATCGTCAAACACGAGCGAAATTCCAGTTCTGCCGGGTTTCAACGATGCGGAAAGCCTTGATGTGTCCCTCGATACACTCATCCCCGCCAACCCGAACCAGCCCTATGACATGAAAGAGCTGATTGTTAAAACGGTGGACAACGGTGACTTTTTCGAAATTCAGGAAGCCCACGCCAGAAACATCATCACGGGATTTGGCCGCATCAAAGGCCGCACTGTTGGCATCGTCGCCAATCAGCCCATGGTCTTGGCGGGCGTGCTGGATTCGGACGCGGGCCGCAAGGGTGCGCGTTTCGTGCGCTTTTGCGACTGTTTCAATATCCCGGTTTTGTCACTGGTGGATGTTCCCGGATTTCTGCCGGGCACCGCGCAGGAATATGGCGGCCTTATCAAGCATGGTGCAAAACTGCTTTTTGCCTATGCCGAAGCCACGGTGCCAAAAATTACAATCATCACCCGCAAGGCTTATGGTGGTGCTTACGTCGTTATGGCGTCAAAACATTTACGCGGTGATTTGAACTATGCGTGGCCCACTGCCGAAATTGCAGTGATGGGCGCTAAAGGTGCTGCCGAAATTATCTATCGTGCAGAACTCTCCGACAAAGAAAAAATTGCTGCACGCGAAACTGAATACAAGGCGCGCTTTGCCAATCCTTTCGTGGCGGCAGAGCGTGGCTTTCTGGATGATGTAATCATGCCGCATTCAACACGGCGGCGGGTTGCGCGGGCACTGGATATGCTTAAAAACAAACAGCTCTCCAACCCATGGAAGAAGCACGACAATATACCGCTTTAGGAATTGATACTTCGACTAAACCATGTTATCACCCATACACCCAAACTTGCGTATGGAGCGATGGCGTGTTTTTATTGAACAGGCTTTTGAACGGCGTCATCAAGCGGGGGCGACTTGAACTCATTGACGCATCAGGACAGCGACATATCTATGAAGGCGGTCCCGGCACCGAGGTGACCGTGCGACTTACTGACTCTGGACTGCATCGAAAGCTTTTTCTCAATCCAGAATTTCACGCCGGCGAAGCCTATATGGATGGGCGATTGGCTATCGAGCGCGGCACTGTGCGCGATCTGCTGACACTCTTCGCCGAAAATCGTGTCAAGTTTCGCGGCCATGCGTGGCAAAAAGTGGTGCGCTCAACAGCCAAAAAATTGAAACGCTTTTGGCAAGGCAACACAATTTCAAAAGCGCGTGCCAACGTGCACCACCACTATGATTTATCCAATGCATTCTATCGGCTGTGGCTGGATGAGGACATGCATTATTCTTGTGCGTATTTCTCCTCACCCAACGATACGCTGGAACAGGCACAACAAAACAAGTTGCGCCACATTGCTGCAAAACTGGATTTGAAAGATGGCCAACGGGTTTTGGACATTGGTTGTGGTTGGGGCGGCATGGCGCTTTACTTGGCCACCGTGGCCGATGTGACCGTGACAGGCATTACGCTCTCCACTGAACAATTGGCTTTGGCGCGTGAGCGTGCGGAACAGCGCGGGATTTCACATCGGGTAAAATTTGAGCTGGTGGATTATCGGCAGGTTGAGGGCCAGTTCGACCGCATCGTGTCGGTTGGCATGTTTGAACATGTGGGTGTCGCCCAATTCGATACCTACTTCAGCAAAATCAGAAAATTGCTGACTGACGATGGCATTGCATTATTGCACTCCATTGGCCGAAAAGGTGGCCCCGGACTGACCGGTGCTTGGGTACGCAAATATATTTTCCCTGGTGGATATTCGCCTGCACTTTCTGAAACATTGCAGGCTGTCGAACGGTCGGGATTATGGGTGAATGACATTGAAATTTTGCGGCTGCACTACGCCCGGACACTTCGAATTTGGGAAGAACGATTTCAAGTTGAACGGCACACCATTGTCGGAATGATGGATGAACGTTTTTGCCGCATGTGGGAGTTTTACTTGATTGCCAGTGAACTCGCATTTAGCCACGGTAAGCACATGAATTTTCAAATGCAATTGTCGAAGCAAGTGGGCACCGTGGCACTGACGCGCGATTATATGTTTGAGAATGAGCAGCTTCTTGCAATGAAGCTGCCACGAGAAAAAATTGCCGCTAAAGTGTTCTGATTCTCAAAGGAGAAAACTTTTGCAAAAGCTGCCTGTCATTCCCGCCATCACGCACATGTGGCAATCCACGGTCAATAATTTGTGGTTCGCGCTGCGTGCCCAATGGCCATGGATTGTAGTTACGGCAGTGGTGATTACAGGCCTGCTTTGGCTCAGCGGTGCGCCGATGTCGCAATGGGGCACTGATACTCCCATTAAAATGGAAGACCTCCCGCCAGGACGTGTCGGACTATTTGTTTTATCAATATTTCTCGGCATAATTCTCATGTTGCTTGCCTTTTCATCTGTTGCCGTGAGTTGGCATCGATACGTACTTCTGGACGAAGTACCTGTGGGAATGCAAAAGCTGCGCGTGGACGCAACCGTTTGGCGTTATCTCGGCAATTTGATTTTGATTGGGCTTCTCGCCTTGATGTCAATGCTTCCGATGTTGGTCTTGTTTGGTGTCTTGGCAAGTATTTCCGCGACTTTAGGAATTGGCGTGTTCATGGCGTACACACTGATAGTGGTCACGCCGATTATTTATCGCCTGTCGATCAAGTTGCCAGCTGTTGCGCTGGGGCGTCGTGATTTCAAAATGGGTGACGCTTGGCACCTCAGCCGTGGCAACTGGTGGCAAATTGTGGGTGTTGCGTTAATTGTTTCCGTCATCACATGGGTGGTAGGATTTGTCATGACCCTAGCGGCAAGTGTTTTAATCGGCGTACTTGGCCCCGTTTTTGGTTTTGGTATTTCGACATTTGTCCAAGCCATCATCAATTGGATTTTTGCTGTGATGGGCATCACATTGCTGACAAGCTTCTATGGGTTTTTTGTCGAGAAGCGGTCGTTTTAGAGTGAACCCCAATTGAATGCGTCACAGAGAACCTGCTCTCTACTGAATGCACGTCATTATTCAAAGTGTTAAGAAACGAGCCAGATGATTACTCCGCCGCTTCTTTCCGTGGCCGCTTCAACACATCCTTCAAATATTGCCCCGTGTAACTGCGCTTTTCTTTCACAACATCTTCCGGTGTTCCAGCAACCACGATTTCGCCGCCGCCGTCGCCTCCTTCAGGCCCCAAGTCAATTACCCAATCCGCAGTTTTGATGACTTCAAGATTGTGTTCGATGACAACGACAGAGTTGCCTTGGTCCACCAGCGTGTGCAGCACTTCCAATAGTTTTTTCACATCATGGAAATGCAGACCTGTTGTGGGTTCGTCGAGCAGATAAAGCGTGCGGCCCGTCGCGCGCTTTGAGAGTTCCTTCGCCAGCTTGACGCGTTGCGCTTCACCGCCTGAAAGTGTGGTGGCTTGCTGGCCGACCTTAATGTACCCCAGACCCACACGCTCCAAAGTTTCCATGGTATTGCGAACCGATGGTACGGCGCGGAAAAATTCTGCACCCTCGCTCACCGTCATGTCCAATACATCAGCGATGGACTTGTCCTTGAAGCGCACTTCCAAAGTTTCGCGATTATAGCGTTTGCCTTGGCACGCGTCGCAGGTCACATACACATCGGGCAGGAAGTGCATTTCAATTTTGATAACGCCATCGCCTTGGCAGGTTTCGCAACGCCCACCTTTCACGTTGAACGAAAAGCGCCCCGGTTCATAACCGCGCGCCTTGGCTTCAGGCAGGCCAGCAAACCAATCGCGAATGGGCGTGAATGCGCCCGTATACGTTGCTGGGTTAGAGCGCGGCGTGCGGCCAATGGGGGACTGATCAATATCAATGATTTTATCCAGCAATTCGACGCCCTCGATACGGTCATGTTCCAGAGGTGGTTCACGCGAACCCATCAATTTGCGGGCAAGCGCACGATAAACTGTGTCGATTAACAAGGTTGATTTGCCACCGCCCGAAACACCGGTGATGCAGGTGAAAACACCCAGCGGAATTTCAGCTGATAACATTCTTCAAATTATTGGCCCGCGCACCTGAAATGCGAATGGAGCGTTTTTTCTCCCATTTGCGGCGCTGCTTGGGCAACGGCACCTGTTCGATGCCAATGAGATATTTACCCGTCAGGCTGTTAGGGTTCTGCATCACCTGTTGAGGTGTGCCCTGTGCCACAATATGCCCACCGTTGACGCCCGCACCCGGGCCAATATCGACCATGTAATCGGCCAGTTTGATGGCGTCTTCGTCGTGCTCCACCACAATCACAGTGTTGCCGATGTCGCGCAGGTGAACCAGTGTTTTCAACAGTCGATCATTGTCGCGCTGATGCAATCCGATGGAAGGTTCGTCGAACACGTAAAGCACGCCCGTCAGTCCGGAGCCGATTTGCGAGGCCAAACGAATGCGTTGGCTCTCACCGCCGGAAAGGGTTCCGGCCATACGAGACAGGGAGATATAATTCAGGCCCACATCCACTAGAAATTTAAGACGGTCCCGAATTTCCTTGAGGATGCGTGCGGCAATTTCATTTTGTTTCGATGTAAGTTTGTCCGCCAACTGGCCATACCAGACATCCGCTTCCGCAATTGAAAATTTGCGAAACATTGCCGATATGCAGTTGATCAATTTTAACGGCCAGCGCCTGTGGCTTGAGGCGATAGCCTGTGCAGACGTGGCATTCATGGTCTGACTGATAAGTGCGCCAATTCTTCGCGCATCCATTCGGAATCTGTTTCACGCCAACGGCGTTCGATATTACCGATAACACCTTCAAAGGCTTTTTTGGTTTTGTAGCTACGCAAACCATCATCATAGGTGATGGAAATTTCGTCTTCGCCGGTGCCGTTCAGCACAGCGTCTTTGAACTTTTTTGGCAGGTCTTTCCATGCCGTCGTCATCGACACTTTATAGTGCTTGGCCAAGGCCTCCAAGGTTTGCAAATAGTAAGGAGAGGTTGCTCCGGTCTTTGCCCACGGCACAATTGCGCCTTCGCGTAGCGACAGGTTGGCGTCCGGCACAATCATGTCCGCTTCAAACTTCAACTCGGTGCCAAGGCCATCGCAAGCAGGGCAAGCACCGAATGGATTGTTGAACGAGAACAGCCGCGGTTCAATTTCTTCAATCGTAAAACCAGAAACAGGACAGGCAAAACGCTCAGAAAACATGATGCGTTCATGGGTTTCGTTTTTGCTTTTATTGGCACTTTCTTCTGAGGTTTGCGAGGCGGGCAGGGGCTTGTCGGTAAATTCGGCAATGGCCAGACCATCCGCCAGTTTCAGCGCCGTTTCGAAAGAATCCGCCAAACGGGTTGCAATGTCTTCCCGCACCACGATGCGGTCCACCACTACATCAACGTCGTGCTTGTATTTTTTGTCGAGGGCCGGAACAGCATCAATCTCGTGAAACTGGCCATCAACCTTGACGCGTTGGAAGCCCTTCTTCTGCAAGTCTTGCAGATCCTTTTTATACTCACCTTTGCGGCCACGCACGATGGGTGCCAAAATATAAAGCCGCGTGCCTTCCGGCAGCGCCATGGTGCGATCTACCATTTGAGTGACGGTTTGCGCTTCAATCGGCAAACCCGTCGCTGGAGAATAGGGTACGCCAACACGCGCGAACAGCAAGCGCATGTAATCGTAAATTTCTGTCACCGTGCCCACGGTAGAACGCGGGTTCCGCGAAGTGGTTTTTTGCTCAATGGAAATGGCGGGAGAAAGACCATCGATCTGGTCCACATCCGGTTTTTGCATCATCTCTAGAAATTGCCGTGCGTATGCCGAGAGTGATTCCACATAGCGCCGCTGACCCTCGGCATAAATTGTGTCGAATGCGAGCGATGACTTCCCAGAACCTGAAAGTCCCGTGAAGACGATAAGTTTGTCCCTCGGCAATTCCAGCGAGACGTTTTTCAAATTATGCTCGCGGGCACCTTGAATCGAAATAATACGTTTATTGTCAGTCATGGCTTGGTGCTAGATCAAATGGTGAACGTTGACAACACTTATACGTCATCTTGAGGTGGCAGGATGTGTCAGCATACACAGCCCATTATTTCGGGTTGTTGAAAGCGCATGAGTTAGTTATAAATCGAAGGGATGATTTGGACGGGCTGGAATTAAATGCGGAACTTGGTGGCAATTGCTGGATTACTTGTTGCTTCAACGGTTGCAGCAGGTGCAACCGACGTTGAACGCGGCGGCAAGCATTCAATTGCTGCCTTTGCAGGGCAAGCAACTGACACTAATTTTGTGGAAAGCATGTATGCCCCTTGGACAAATGATTTGAAAGACATCGGTGTTATCGGTGCCATGTACAGCTATCGTTTGGGCTCACTGCATGATGTATTTGGTCTACCTTCAAACCACGTCACAGACCATATTGTTGTTGAAACTGAAGCTGGCGGCGCTTTCCGTTTTGGCGACGAAAAATTGGGTGAGGTCTGGACCGGGCTTTATATCCGCTACGACGGCTTTTTCTGGAATGACAAGGTTTACACCACCTTGGCCGTCAACACGGGTTTGAGCCTGTTGTCAGAAGAATCAGATTTTGAACGCGGCCGCGACGGTAATTTTAAGAACGAAGAATTGCTGCACTACATGGGTCCAGAAATTACCATTGCTGATCCAGACAACAAAAACCTCGAACTGCTCTTACGTTACCACCACCGCTCAGGCGTGTTCGGCCTGTTCAATGGCGTAGTCAGCGGCTCTACTTTCCTGTCATCAGGTGTGCGCTATCGGTTTTAATAGGCCAGCGGCGCGCCATTTACGGTCACAGCCGTAGCGCTCACATCAAAACCCACACCCTTGGTGCTGCCTGCAATGCGCACAGGGATATAACCCGGTGCCGTACCGAGCGGGGCAAGCGTAATTTCATAACTTTTGGGCGACGTGTCGCCGTCTTCAACATCACCACCCGCAACGGGCGTGTAAACCGCCTTGCACGTTACGGTGCTGCCGTTTTTGCTGCCGCTGCTTAAACTCACATCAAACACATCACGCCCGTCAAAAGCGCGATGCTTGCCCGTGCAAGGTGATTTGGCGCGGCTGAGTTTCAGCAACATCGAGAGCGGGTCCATGACGGATGCGCTTACCGCTTTCATAATACTGGCGTCATAGTCGACGCCCGTTGTCACCAGATCACCATTAGGTGCAAATTTCAAACTGCGTTGCTTGCGCTTGTCATTCTTTTTGCGCGAATAATTATAGCTTGCTGGTGTTACGTCGTTATTTGAGAAACTGCCGCTGGCGTTCAAATTCAGTTTAATTTTAGAAACCAGTTTGGACACCCCCACAGTGCGGGCTTCGAGAGCGGCTTTGTAATCAACGTCATTCAATGTTGCAGCATAGCTGGCCTTCATGATGCGGGTGCCAGCCAATGAAATGTCATAGCTCACAGAAATCTTGTCTTCCGCCATTGCTGGAACCGACGACAGGGCGACAACTGCTACGCCTACCTTCCAAAGCAAGTTTGAAGTCAATTTTCCGATGATCATCTGCTATCCTGTTATTCTGTCGCGCCCGTGCACTTCGCCTTTTGCCAAGTTATTTAGGCTCAAATATGGTGAGAATGTCGCAGATCGTGGCAAATATTCAAGCGGGTCGCTTGCGTTTCAATTCATAGAGTAAATGCAACAGCAGCGCGCCAAACACAATGCCACCACCCAAAAGCGTGCGGTTGTCTGGCACTTCGCTGTGCACCAACCACACCCAAATGGGGCCGAGCACAGGTTCAAGTGTGCCCACCAAGGCTGCGATGGCAGCAGGCAACATACGCGCGCCAAATGAAAATAGGGCCAAACCAGCCCCAAGGTTCAATGCACCAAAAGCCGCCAACCAAGCAAAATCCGTCCAAGAGACGATGTAATTGGAGGCCATAACCCCAGAAATGAGCATAGCCACGAACACGGCCAATGTGTTGGCGGGCACCATCCGAATGTTGCGGTGCCGCCGCGTGGTAACTGTGGCAATTGCAAACACGGTTGCAATGAGAAGCGCCAACCCGTCGCCGATGGGAGAAACCTTGCCCGTGAATGTGTTGGATACCATGACGCCCACGCCCGCAATGACCAGCAAAATGGCGGCCCATGTTGTCCACGGTGTTTTCTCACGGAACACCAGCCAACTGATCAACGCCGCCAGCAAGGGCACGCCCGCTTGCATCAACAGAATATTGGCAACCGTGGTGTGGGCCAGAGCAATTACGAATGCAGTAGACGCGATTGTAAAACACGCCGACACCACAAGCCCAGGCCGGCCCATATCCCGGAAGGCATTGACGGTGGACGGCAAACCATCCCGCAACACCAAGAATAACACCAGAAACAACGTGGCAAAATAACTGCGCCAGAACACAACTGTCCAACTGTCTTCAACGGTAATGAAACGCGAAATGGCGCCGCCAAAACTCCACAAAAATGCCGAGCCCGCCACCATAGCGATGCCGATACCAATATGATCTTGTGGGGAACGCTTTGCCATCGCCTAACTTTAACGGCACGAGAACAGAATGTGCAGCCACATCTCCGGCATGGCAGTTATACCAGCGACTTAATTATCGACATTCCAAGTGGAGGAGATGAAAGTTTCATCTTCCTGCGTGCCGCGTTCGAATTTCAGGAAATCATAATAGCCGCAATTGTCAGGCCCCGGAAATTCACGGCACGTTGAGGGGCGGGCATGATAAATACCGCAGCGCCGCGCTGCCGTGTCAAAAAACTGGCAAATTTTGCCGAAGTGTTGGTCAGCTTGGCGCCGCATGACGCGTTTATAGCCATGGGCAGCTTTGAAATATTTTTTCTCCGCCTTTTCCAAAGGTATGTCGAAGTAGCGCGCAATGCGTTCAGCGTCCTTGTCCTTCACTTCAATGACGGGGTAGGAACAGCAATAGCCCGGGCATTTCAGGCAGTCATATTTCGGTTTCTTCGCCATCGTCACTCTCAAATGTTGAACAGGCGATTCTCCGCCGCTATGATTAAATCACAATCCAACAGGCCAGCGCCAAGCGCAAGGGGAGGCGAAACATGGATGCTCATAAGCGTGATGAACCGTTGCACGGTTTGAAAGCGCGTTTTGTCGCGAAACATGCCACGCCAAGTCCTTAAATATCACTATGGGGCGGAGTCCTAATCCGCAACACGCGGGTTTCGAGGGTCTAGTCGCGGGAAATCCTTCACCTTCAATTTGCAATATAGAACTGTTAAGGTTCATCATGTTGCCACTCTCTGTCTTGGATCTTGCCCCCGTTTCCGAAAACTCTTCGCCCGCCATTGCCCTGCAAAACGCGCGCGATTTGGCCCAACACGCCGAACGTTTGGGTTACAAACGCTATTGGGTGGCCGAGCACCACAACATGGTGGGAATTGCCAGTGCCGCCACTTCGGTGGTGATCGGATTCATTGCGGCCAATACCAGAACCATTCGTGTTGGTGCAGGCGGTATCATGCTGCCCAATCATTCACCTCTGGTGATAGCCGAACAATTCGGCACGCTGGAGGAGCTTATACCCGGGGCGCATTGACCTAGGCTTGGGTCGCGCACCAGGCACAGATCGCCAGACCATGCAGGCTTTGCGCGTGAACCCGCAAGATGCAGAGCATTTCCCGCAGGATGTTTTGGAACTGCAAGCTTTGCTTGGACCCTTGCAACAGGGCCAGACCATTCAGGCCGTTCCCGGCACCAACACAAATGTGCCCTTGTGGATTTTAGGCTCCAGCCTATTTGGTGCGCAGCTCGCCGGAATGCTGGGGCTGCCCTTTGCCTTCGCATCGCATTTTGCACCAGATCATTTGATGCAAGCGATGGAACTTTACCGCACCACGTTCAAGCCATCAGCGCAACTTCAAAAGCCCTACGCCATGGCCGGCGTCAACGTCATCGCAGCCGATAGTGACGCCGAAGCGCAACGACTTTTCACGTCACTGCAAATGCGTTTTGCAGATATGGCACGAGGTGTACGCGGCTACATGAAGCCCCCCATCGACGACATTGAGAATTATTGGTCGGGCCCCGAAAAGGGCCAGGCTCAACGGATGCTCGCGTGTTCGTTTGCGGGCTCAACCGAAACCCTGCGGCATAAGTTGGCGGCATTCATGGAAAGTACGGGAGTGGATGAACTGATGGTTGCAACAGCGGTTTATGATCACGGGGCAAGATTGAAGTCGTATGCGTTGCTGGCGGAGGTTTGAGAGTAACAAACATTTGCAAAGTTGGAAACTATCTACTTCAAAACTCTATCTCCTCTGTCTCAAAAGCAATCAAACATCAACTTTTGTCTTTCCAGCCGAAGCAGGTGATGGTCATTTTCAAGGTACGGAAAAAGTCTGGAAGAAAGTCAAGGCAAAGACAGAATTTGCAAATCTGCGACTACATGACCTACGTCATTCGTTCGCAAGTTTTGCAATTGCTGAAGGAAACACTTTGCCAATTATTGCAAAGCTTCTGGGACATGCAGATATCAAGACAACAAGTAGATATGCGCACCTGGCCGACAATCCAGTGAAAATTGCCGCTGATCGAATTTCAAACGCGATAGAAACAGCGTTGAATAAGAAGTCTGTTTAACAACAGTGCTTATGTTGACGGGCAGGTTCATACACCGGAAGGACGCAGCCAGGCGACTGATATGAACCGTCACTAAAACTTTTTCCCGAAGTCTTAAGTTCGTGTCCCAGGGGGCAACACTCAAACACACCGGAAATAGCGGATTGGTCAAGGTAATGCCGCAAGGGCAAAGCTGTCATTGAATTTAATTGGACACACTTGGTGCAAGAGGTGCGGCTTGAAGCCGGCAACTCCGAACTCAGTTTCAATGGTGATAAATACATTGTGCCATGATCCGCAGGTGCTCAAACTTCAGGAACACCGAACGGTCCACGCAATAGTGACGATGGAAGCTCAAGGCTGCCATAAGGAGAAGACGCGCGCGGCAAGTGCGGCGGACATGCGGGGCAGGGTGGAAGCACCAGAGGGGACGGAGCATGAAGACCGCTTAACGAAGTTGACAAAGGTCTTTCGCCCACAGCCTATTGGTGCCGCATTTGCCATGGCCGCTTGACGGCAGGCCAAATCAATGGTTGCATCGGGTAATAGGCAGGTATGTCTGCGGAAAATGATTGGATTGAAGTTTGGCAATTATAGCTGGGTGGGGATGAAGAGATGAAACTGAAAGAAGAAGACAATCGCAACCGCAAAGATGGAGATAAAAAGGGTAGCGTCCCCTTTGTTTTATGAATTGTGACTTCAATGCAGCACCTTCGCAACATCTATAAATTCAAAGAGTGCTTTTCGGTGATCTTGTTTTGGTTGATTGGTCCGGCATTTTACTGTCTTGCAATTGTCACTTATTTAGTTGTGCCTAACTTGGACTGGCATATCATTCGCTTCATTCCGATACCAGAATTTCAATACCGAACTAACGTATTGGTCCCTCTTGGTAATGGCCATGCTGAACGCTACGCAATAATTTGTTTTATGTTAACAGCTGCCTTTCTTAATCCAAATCGT
Organism: uncultured Alphaproteobacteria bacterium; assembly: GCA_963840765.1. Taxonomy (GTDB): domain Bacteria; phylum Pseudomonadota; class Alphaproteobacteria; order Rhizobiales; family Aestuariivirgaceae; genus Aestuariivirga. The sequence goes on from CAWJAE010000009.1 coordinate 444,619, forward strand.
ATCCGCGTTATTCTTCACTAAACAATTAAAAAAAAACCAACTAACAATACAGCAAACAAAATCCTTTGAGACTTTCAATCTAGTCAAAAATTTTTTTATTGGTTGTGTGATTAGTTTTATTTTTTGTTTTTTTGTTTTTTTCTTGCCTCAACTAATTCTTGAAGGTGAGAATCGAATTTCAAACATCTACAACAAGACAGACCTTAAGTTTTTCATTTACTGGGCTTTGTCAATTTTCGTTAGTTTGCAGCTGGCAACAATAACTAACTTTTTTGTTTCAAGAGTAAAAGAACTTTTCTGGGGAGCGACAAGATAATGGGCCAAGTCAATTTGGAAGGAAAAGGAGATCTAGGGATTTCGTTGTCTGGTATTGGAACTACTGTTTCTGGACCGGGGAAAGGAGACTTGAGCCCCGCACTAACATCTCAAGTTCTACCGAAGAAAAGGGGACGCTACCCTTTGTTTTCACTTTTCCGTTTCTTTTCGCAGAAGAAAAGAGAAGAAAAGGGGACGCTACCCTTTGTTTTCACTTTTCCGTTTCTTTTCGCAGAAGAAAAGAGAAGAAAAGGGGACGCTACCCTTTGTTTTCACTTTTCCGTTTCTTTCGCGGCCGACCTTGTGGCTTGTAGTGCAATTCCCTGCCACTGCGCTTTTCGATTTTCTTGATGAACTTTTCTGATCCGCAGGGCAGGCCCATCATGGCGTTGCGGCGCAGCACCAGAAGGGCTGCTTCGTCGTCGGGTTCGGCCAGCCATGCTTGCCAATTCGTGATGTCGCTGAAATCATTTCGCCAGGCTGATTTGGGCCGCAACAGCGTATCGGTGGCAAGCCCACAATGGCCGCGCGCACTGGACCATTCATAATTCTCGGCCTTGCGCACCATTTTCGCCCGCACCGGGTTGCGCTCGACATAGCGCAGTGCCGCGCGGAAATAATCACCATCCAGCACCGACGAAAAATACCGCCCCTGCCAGACATGACCCTGCTGCTGGCGTGCCCGGTTCAAACGCTGGGCATAGCGCATGTGCAGCGGCTTCAAAACCTTTTGCAGCCCGTCCTCGGTTGAAGGAATGAGAATGAGATGAATGTGGTTGCTCATCAAACAATAACCTGCCACCTCAACCTGATGTTCCAGGGCGTAGGCTTGCAGCCAAGCCAGATAAACCTCGCGGTCCTCATCATCGAAAAACACGTCTTCCCGACGGTTCCCCCTTTGGGTAATGTGGTGGGGCATTTTGGCGAAAACGGAGCGGGCGAGGCGTGGCATGGATCAGGTTATAGCACAGACTGCGAGAATGAAAAGGGAAGCGTCCCCTTATCCGACCTTATCTCCTGTCCCTGATGTTGAGATTGCCCGAAAGATTGTAATCGATGCGCTGAAAACCGATCCAGTTTTTGTGCGACGGTTCAGCACAGGATTGCATCATTATGTCTATGAAGTTGGATTGGAGAATCATAGCTCCGTTGTTGTGCGCATTGCAACACCAGTCAACCGGCCATCAATGATTGGTGCATTTGAGCTTTCCCGCTGTCTGCGCCCAAAGGGCGTCCCATTGCCGCTTATCATTTCAGAGGGTTTGGATCATCAATTTCCCTACTTGATTTTGGAGCGATTGCCGGGAACGGATTTGCTAGAGGTGATCAAATCACTTTCCAAAGAGCAGCTTTCGTTAATCGCAACGCACGTGGTCTTAGCGCAGAAAATCACCGCCGCTTCAATGAGAGCCAAAAAATTTGGTTATTCAGTGAAGGCCGAAAAAGCACCCCATGCCACATGGCTATCGGTATTGGAGGACCATTTGTTGCGTTCAAAGACGCGAATTGCCAGAGCTGGTTTGTTTGATACATCACATGTTGCCAAGTTGGAAAACCTGCTGGCTCGCCATCGCACAGAGCTTGAAGGGCAATCCGCAACTGCGTTCTTGCATGATACAACGACGAAGAATGTACTTGTAACGCCGACCGGAACATTTTCTGGAATTGTCGATGTAGACAATCTTTGTTTTGGGGATCCCCGCTATGTCGTCGCGTTGACGATGGCTTCGCTTTTGAACATTGGCGCTGAGACAAGTTATGCAGAATTATGGCTGACTATTGGCGGATTCAGTGACGACCAAATCTTTCGTTTGTATGTGGCAATCTATCTTTTGGATTTCATGTCGGAGCACGGTCAAAGATTTCAACGATAATGGCGTAGCTTCATCAGAAGTAGAAAGAACGAAGCTGGAAAAGATATTTCTCGACAATCTGCCCCCATATTGAACAAGCCAATGCCTCGGCACGTACATTGGAAGATTGAGGGACGCTACCCTTTTATTATTCGCTTTTTCGCCCCCAACGTCGTCTGCCTGATCGTCCTCAGACTGTTGTTGGTATGGCTGTTCCCGCCGGATTGCCCATTTCTGGACTATATCTGAAACTAGCACGTCAACCGCACGGTATCAAGCGTTATTTTCCTATGCAGAGAAACAACAGCCTGGTCCTGTCGTTTGTGCAGGAACGCGCGTTGGTTTCGGGCAGAACCAGAATATGAAGCAGAAATGCGTCTATCCACCGAGACCAATTGCGTAAGCCAGCAAGGGACCAAGCATCATGATTGAGGCCAATGTTACGGCAATAATATCCCGGGTTTCGAAATAGGGGGAGTTTGAAACCATGCTTTGTCGCCGCGTGTTGGACATGCCATCAGCAATCGGATCATTGTTCCCGTAGGATGCAAGTGGGGACTGTTCAGAACGCATGCGCGAGTCTCTGTCGCGATCTGTTTCGAGCATAGGCATGTTAACCTCCATGTGTTTAGATCAACTTGCCAATGAAACACCAAGACACGCGTTTAGTTCCAAACCTCACCCACACGCCTTAAGGGTTTGCAATTTTTCCCTTCATCCCCTGAAACCGCTTGTTCGTGTCCACCAACTCACTCAGCAACCATTCGCGGAACGCCTTCACCACGGCAGTTTCTTTCGAGCCTTTTTTCCGCACGATCCAATAGCCGCCGTGGTCTTTCATATCGACTGCGAAGGGCCGGACCAGCCAGCCTTCCACCAATGCATCGGTGCATAAAATCTGATCGCCCAACGCAAAGCCCGCACCTGCTTCAGCGGCTTCGATGGCGAGGTGGTTTTGGAAAATGGTGCCGCGCCAATCCATTTCCGCTTTCACACCTGCTGCGGCCAGCCAATCAATCCACCATTGCTTGCGGTTTTCGTGCAGCAGGGTGTATTCGCCCAAGCCCTCCGGCGTCAGTTTGGGTTCGTCAGCAATGAGCTTGGGCGCACACACCGGGAAGATCACCACATCTGAGAGTTTGCCCGCTTCCGTATCGTCCCACACGCCATTGCCATAGCGAATGCCAATGTCCACATCATCGGCATAGAAATCGACCAGCGCGATTCGTGCTGTCGATGGTGAGTTCAATATCGGGGTGGAGGTCGTTGAATTTCGAAAGTCGGCCCACCAACCAGCGGGAGGCAAAGGCGGGCTCCACAGATACGCGCAAAGTGCGGGCGGCACCCACAGCTGCGGCTTCACGGGCGGCATCGGCCAATTGGTCGAACAAGGGGGTGAGGCGTTCACCAAAGCGCGGCCGGCTTCAGTCAATTCCACGCCGCGCCCGGTTCGGGTGAAAAGTTCGGTGCCCAAGGTTTCCTCCAGTTCGCGGATATGGCGGGAAATAGCGGCATGGGTCACAAAAAGCTCCGTTGCAGCATCGGTGAAGCTTTCGTGCCGGGCTGAGGCTTCAAAGGCTTTGAGAGCGTTGAGTGAGGGGAGTCGGCGGGCCATGGCTCAGCTTATATCACAACCATGTAACATTTTCTAACATGTCATGTGAGTTTTCAACGTTTGTTGCGGGTGCGAAGACGCGCTATCTATGGCTTACGAAATACAACATAAGGAGTTCAACATGAACTGGGTTTTTGAAACATATTCAAACGTTTACTCGACTGCCATGATGCAGGACATGAAGGTTGCCCCAAAGGCAGCAGTGCCAACGCAAGTCTGTTTTGTCTCGTCTTTTCGGCCGTGGCTAAGGCGTCGGGACTGCTCAAAACGTTTCAACGTAAATAAGCAAGGCTCCAATTTTAGGGGCCTTGTTTTTTGTTTTGAAATGGAACATATAAAGAACGATTGAAGTTGTGGATGGTTGTTTTTGGGTGGTGCGGGCGTGCGCGCAGCGTCCTAAGAGAAGCTTAACAGTGCAAAGGGAGACGTGTCATGGCTGGTTCAGTGAACAAGGTAATTCTCGTGGGCAATTTGGGCAAGGACCCGGAAGTGCGCCATACTCAGGACGGCAAGCCCATCGTCAACCTGTCAATTGCAACGTCTGAAACCTGGCGCGACAAGTCCTCTGGCGAACGCAAGGAAAAGACCGAATGGCACCGCGTCGTCATTTTCAATGAAGGCATTGCCAAGGTTGCCGAACAGTATCTGAAAAAGGGTTCAACGGTTTACATTGAGGGCTCAATTGCAGACCCGCAAATGGACCGACAAGGACGGCGCTGAGAAGTATTCAACCGAAGTTGTGCTGCAAAACTACGGCGGCACGCTGACCATGATTGGCGGCAAACCTGGCAGCGGTGAAAGCGCAGGCGGCGGTTATGGCGGTGGCGACGGTTTTGGGGCGTCTTCGCCCATGGACAGGCCACGTGCAGGCGGCGGCGCAAAGCAAACATTCGCCCGCGATTTAGACGACGAAGTGCCATTCTAAGCTTCAAATCGGAGGCCGTTTATCACCGTGGAAAAGTGAAGAAATACGGCGATTTTTACAGTGTTTTCATTGCCCGGTTAGCGTGAATTCTTTATGGTCCAGAAGCCTTTGCGAGTCGCACCCACGCGGCGTTGCAAGGCCCTGACACAAAGGCTTTACGTTGAGCGACGACACAGAAATTCCGGGTGGTTTGCCACCTGTAAATCCGCAAGGCATTGCAATCATCTCCATCGAAGATGAGATGAAGAAAAGCTATCTCGACTATGCGATGTCCGTCATCGTTAGTCGTGCCTTGCCGGACGTGCGCGACGGATTGAAGCCGGTTCATCGCCGCATTCTCTATACCATGGACGAAAACGGCTTTACGCCGGACAAGCCCTACAAGAAGTCAGCACGTATCGTGGGTGACGTGATGGGTAAATACCACCCACACGGCAACCTTGCGATTTACGATGCACTCGTGCGCATGGCGCAGGACTTCTCACTGCGCTTGCCGCTGATCGACGGCCAAGGCAACTTCGGCTCGGTGGATGGTGATCCGCCTGCGGCCGACCGTTACACCGAATCCCGTCTTGCCAAAACCGCTATGCCGCTGTTGGACGACCTCGACAAAGATACGGTTGAATTCGGCCTTAACTATTCCAACGAATTCCGCGAACCTAAAGTTCTGCCTGCAAAATATCCGAACCTGTTGGTCAACGGTGCAGGCGGCATTGCCGTGGGCATGGCCACCAACATGGCACCCCACAATCTGGGTGAAGTCATCGACGCTACATTGGCCGATGATGGACAATCCGGACACGACATTCGAAGACCTTTTGCCGCTTATTCCGGGGCCTGACTTCCCAACCGGTGGCATCATTCTCGGTCGTGCTGGCATCGCTCAGCCTTCTCAACCGGGCGTGGCTCCATCGTGCATGCGGGCCCGCGTTGAAACGGAAATCATCCGCAAGGATCGTAAGGCCCTCATTGTCACCGAGATTCCCTATCAGGTGAACAAGTCCACCATGATCGAGAAAATTGCCGACATGGTGCGCGATAAAAGACTGGAAGGCATTTCAGACATTCGCGACGAAAGTTCACGCGAAGGCATGCGCGTTGTCATCGAGCTGAAACGCGATGCCGAGCCTGAAATTGTATTGAACCAGCTGTGGAAATTCTCACAGCTGCAAACCTCGTTCAGCGTCAACAACATTGCGCTGGCCAATGGCCGCCCTGAGCAACTGACTCTGGTGGACCTGCTGAAGCACTTCCTCGCTTTCCGCGAAGAAGTAATTACGCGACGCACAAAGTTCCTGCTGCGCAAAGCCCGCGACCGTGCCCACATCTTGGTGGGTCTCGCCATTGCCGTTGCCAATATTGATGAAGTGATCCGCCTCATTCGCGCCTCGAAAGACGCTGCAGAAGCCCGCGAAGCCTTGATGGGCCGCGATTGGCCAGCCAAGCAGTTGGAACCGCTCATTGCCCTGATTGCTGACCCGCGCCACCGCCTCAACGATGATGGCACCTATCGCCTGTCAGACGAACAAGCCCGCGCCATTTTGGATTTGCGCTTGCAGCGTCTCACGCAATTGGGCTTGGAGGAAATTACCGCCGAGTTGGAAAAACTGGCGGCCGAGATTAAAGATTACCTCGATATTTTGGGCTCACGTGCGCGCATTCAAGCGATTATCCGCGAAGAATTGACGACCATCAGATCAGATTTCGCAACGCCCCGTCGCACCGAAATTACCGAAAATGATGGTGAGGTTGACGACGAAGATCTGATCCAGAAGGAAGACATGGTAGTAACCGTGTCGCACTCAGGTTACGTCAAACGCGTGCCCCTCTCCACCTATCGTGCCCAGCGCCGCGGTGGCAAGGGCAGGGCAGGCGTGCAAATGCGGGACGAAGATTTCGTCACTAAAATGTTCGTGGCCAATACGCATACGCCGATCTTGTTCTTCTCGTCAGAAGGCATGGTATACCGCATGAAAGTGTGGCGTCTGCCGCATTGGCACGCCGCAGTCACGTGGCAAGGCCTTGATCAACATTTTGCCGCTGGACCAGAAAGAACGCATCACCACGATTTTGCCCTTGCCGGATATGGACGAGAATGTTGCAAAACCCCATCTGATGTTTGCAACACAAGCCGGCACCGTGCGGCGAAATGAACTTGAAGATTTCGAACAGATCAACCGCAGCGGCAAAATTGCCATGAAGCTGGATGATGGCGACCACATCGTCTCGGTTGATCTGTGTACGGAGCAAGACAACGTTCTGCTGACAACGGCACAAGGCCAATGCATCCGCTTTGAGGTCAACGATATTCGCGTGTTCCAAGGCCGCAATTCCGTTGGTGTTCGCGGTATCAAATTGGACGATGAAGACAAGGTCATCTCCATGGCCATTCTGCGCCATGTTGACGCGACGGCAGAAGAACGCTCCGCATTCATCAAGATGTCACGCGCCGTGGCAGGTGAAGAGATTGAAAATGGAAGTGACGACGATGTTGTTGCCGATGCCTCACTTAGTCAGGAACGCTACGCTGAAATGGGAGCTGCCGAACAGGTTATTCTCACATTGTCTGCCAATGGTTACGGCAAGCGCACGTCGTCCTATGAATATCGCATCACCAACCGGGGTGGCAAAGGTATAACCGCCATGGTGGTGAATGAGCGCAACGGCCCCCTTGTGGCGTCTTTCCCTGTCGAGCAGGGAGACGAAATCATGCTGGTTACCGACGGCGGCCAACTGATCCGCTGCCCGATCCACGACATCCGCAAGGCAGGCCGCAACACCCAAGGTGTAACAGTCCTCAACACCGCTGATGACGAACACGTGGTCAGCGTGGAACGGATCAGTGAGGTTGTGGGCGAAGAGGGCGAGGAAGTTTAGTAAAAAGCTTTCCCCTCCCTCTGAGGGAGGGGCAGGGGTGGGTGGGGGCTAAGGTGAAAAGCGGTACTTCCAGCTTACACCCGCCCCCGGCCCCGCCCTCAAGGGCGGGGAGAATCTTAGTCACTTCCGCTTTTGCTTTTTCCACTCAGGGCGCTCGGCGCGTGGTGGTGGTTCTCCGGTGGCCATCATTTTTGCAAGGACGCATCATAGTCAACGGTGCCGGGCTTTGGTCGGGCAGCACCTGCATAGGCTGGCTTTTTGAAATCACCCTTGGCTTTGTAAGGTGGCTTCTTGTCACCCTTGGCCTTGTAAGCAGTGTCGCGCTTAGGCTTGTCACCCTCGGCAAACGGCTTGCGTTCTTCATAGCTGCCGCCGCCATCGCGCTTTTCATATTTCGGTTTGCCAAATTTCGGCTTCTCAAATTTAGGTTTGTCAAACTTTGGTTTGAAACTGCGCTTTTCTGACGACGGTTCAGGCGCACCGGCCATCATCTCAATCTTCACATCATCATCAGCTTCAATTTTTGCCGCAGCCACAAAGCGGGAAACAGCGCCATTGGCGATTTCAAAACGGGTTTCGTTTTCCGATATCTTAATCGAACCAATATCAGGCTTGGTGACCTTGCCGCGACGACAGATCATCGGCAAAAGCCACTTTGGATCGGCGTTGTTCTTGCGGCCAATATCCATGCGAAACCATGTAAATTCTTGCGCACCACTACCACGTTCAAAACGCTTGGACTGCTTAAGAATGTCACCCTCACGGCCAGGTCCTGGGTCAAACACTTCTTCAGCGGCGGGCAAGCGTGAACGATAAATCCGCACAAGTGCAGCCGCTATGTCTTCCGCCGAGCGCGAAGCCAACACCAGCTTGGCCATTTCCATATCTTCCTCAGAGGAAGGAGCCGTCAAAATCGGATCCTGCATCATGCGTTGCTGGTCAAGCTTGCGAATATCATCGGCCTGCGGTACGCCGCTCCACTTTGGATCTACGCCAGCTTCATGCAACAAGCGTTCAGCCTTGCGGCGGCGCGACAATGGCACGAGCACAACGCTCACGCCCTTTTTACCGGCACGACCGGTACGGCCAGAACGGTGCTGCAAGACTTCAGCGTCGTTCGGCAAGTCCGCGTGGATGACCAGACTCAAATTCGGCAAATCCAAACCACGGGCGGCAACGTCAGTCGCAATGCAAACACGTGCACGGCCATCACGCAGCGCCTGCAAAGCGTGGTTGCGTTCACTCTGGCTCAATTCGCCTGAAAGATTGACGGCGGCAAAACCACGTTCCGACAGTGTGGCATGCAAATGTTTCACATGTTCACGGGTGTTACAAAATACGATGGCGCTTTGCGGCTCAACGAAGCGCAACACGTTGACAACAGCATGCTCAATTTCATTCGGTGCCACGCGCATGGCCTTGTATTCAATATCGGCATGGGCCCGCGTTTCGCCCAGCGTTTCAATGCGCAAGGAGTTTTTCTGATACTTCTTTGCAAGGTTCGCGATGGTCTTTGGCATGGTTGCCGAAAACAACAGGGTGCGGCGTTCAGCTGGTGTTGCTTCCAAGAATGAATTCAAGGTCTTCGCGGAAACCAAGGTCCAGCATTTCATCCGCTTCGTCGAGAACCACGGCCTTGAGGTTTGCAATATCAAGTACGCCGCGCTCCAAATGGTCGCGCAATCGTCCGGGCGTGCCGACGATAATATGCGCACCATCGCCCAATCGGCGGCGTTCGCGTTTTGGGTCCATACCGCCAACGCATGACAAAATGCGGGCGGCGGTTTGAAGGTAAAGCCATTCCAATTCACGCTCAACCTGCAAAGCCAATTCGCGGGTTGGTGCCACAATCAGCGCAACCGGACTCGCGTTCATGTCAAAGCGTTCAGCATCACCCAACAAGGTCTTGGCAATGGCCAAGCCATAGGCAACGGTTTTGCCGGAACCAGTTTGGGCCGAAACCACCAGGTCACGGCCTTCGGCTTTGGCTTCCAACACCGCAAGTTGCACAGGTGTTGGTTCATCATATTTACGCTCGATAAGCGCGCGGGACAGGGCAGATGGTAAATCAGGAAATGGCAAGAGCTGGGGTACTTTTCAAATAAAACGAGTGAAAACCGTCAACGGCATAGGTTGCGCTAAAGCGGAACGATTGAAACCGACGGCACGATGCACGGCCCATAGCACACAATATGTAGAAATCGCAAAGCACAAGCTACAATTCGCGGATTGACTGTAAATTTCCGGCGCGCAAAGTTAATGTCATGAATTCCCACTCACGGCACGCCTTGTTCTATCTTGCACCAGCTGCCGTGGTCATGGTGGCCACAGGCGTGTTGCCCCTGGCATTCGTATTCTTTTACTCTGTCAACGATGTGTTTGCTGGCAATGACTTTTTCTTTGTCGGCCTGCAATGGTTCAAACAGGTATTAACCAGCCGAGATTTTCTGTGGGCCTTTGTCAGAAGCCTAATGTTTTCAGGTTTGGCTTTGCTCGTGCAAGTTCCATTAGGATTGTGGATTGCATTAAGAATGCCCCGCGACGGAAAACTAGCCGCGGTGTTGGTTGTACTTATCGCCATTCCACTGCTGACACCGTCTCTCGTTGTTGGCTATTTGTGGAAGGTGTTGTCACTGCCCGATGTGGGGGTTCTGACCTATTTGCTTTCATTCGCGGGTTTGACGCTGGATATGAACAGCAAGATTTGGACCTGGATTGTATTACTGTTGATGGATGCTTGGCATTGGACCAGTTTAGTGGTCCTATTAGCCTATGCTGGACTGCGGTCCATCCCCGATGACTATTACCGGGCTGCCCGCGTGGATGGTGCTTCACCGTGGTCAATTTTCCGCTACATACAATTGCCCAAACTCAAACTTGTCTTGAGCATTGCTGTGTTGCTGCGCTTGATGGACAGTTTCGTGATTTATGCGGAAGCATATGTCGTCACCCGCGGTGGGCCCGGCGTTTCAACCACTTTCCTCTCCCACGAATTGGTGCAGACCGCGACCATCCAATTTGATTTGGGTGAAGGTTCTGCCATGGCTGTCATCTATTTTGTGATTGTGTTTTTAGTTTCGCTGCTCTTCTTCCGTCAGATTACGACAAAGGAAGTGGCACTATGAAGAAGCTTCCAATTGCACCCCTAGTTTACACATTTTTGCTGATGGTGCCGGTCTACTGGTTGTTGACCATGGCCTTTAAAACCAACGGAGAAATTGCAGGTCAGCTCACGTTTTATCCAAAGCAACCCACTTGGCAGCACTTCCAAATTATTTTCACCGACCCCGATTGGTGGATGGGATACGTCAATGCGCTGATCTACGTTCTAATGAATGTCTTAATTTCAGTCGGCGTAGCGATACCAGCGGCTTATGCGTTTTCGCGGTATAAATTCAAAGGCAAGCAAACACTGTTTTTCACACTGTTGATGTTCCGCATGATGGCACCTGTCATCCTGTTGGTGCCCTTCGTACAGATTTTTTCAGACTTGAATTTGTTCGACACGCATCTCGCCGTTGCTTTGGCGCACTGTTTTTTCAACGTGCCAATTGCAATCTGGATACTTGAAGGTTTTATGTCTTCTGTGCCTAAAGAAATTGATGAAAGTGCTAGCGTTGATGGGTATTCGCGCATCAGGTTTTTCAGTCACATTCTCTTGCCGCAAGTTGCTCCCGGTATCGCCGTTACAGCATTTTTCTGTTTCATGTTCTCGTGGGTGGAATTTCTATTGGCCAATGCATTAACAGCTGTGGAGGCTAAACCCATCAGCGGAATTATGACGCGCGCTGGCGGTGTGTTGTTTGGTGATTACGGGCTGTTGGCAGCCGCCAGTGTGATTGGCTTTATTCCCGGCGTGATTTGCATTCTGCTGGTGCGCAAACATTTGGTGCGTGGTTTTTCAATGGGTCGCGTCAGTTAATTTTTACCGTGCCACGTAGCGCCCAAACACCCAGCCCGCACCACCACCATATTTCACCCGAAGCCATTTGCCCTGTTGGCTGCAGATGCTGACACCATTGCCAGAATAGAGCCGGTCAATTTCTGTAAAGCCTGTGCCTGGACCTGTGCGGACTGCTAAGAAATTGTCCCCACTGACGTCAAGCCCACTTACTTTGCCGAAGGTCTTGCATCCATCAGCTGATTTTGTGGGTGCAGGTTTCTTTTTAGGTGGCGGTTCTACAGAAGATTGTTGTTTTGGCGCCACAGCAACGCCAACCAGTTTTTCTCGCGCGGCTTTTGCGTAAGGCGCAAAATCGCCATTGGGATATTGATTAAGAAATACGTTCCAACCGTCGATGGTATTGATGCCTTCAGCCATCTTGTAAGCTTGGTCTTCCTTCAAGCCCGTTGCAGCAGGTGCACCCGAAACAATTTTTGGCGGGACAAAAACAGCTTCCTCCGTAACCGCTTTTCCGGTGTTTGGGACCAAGGCAAAATCAGCTGGCAGGTCATCGTAGTAGGCGGGGCGTTGTTCATGGCCTACAGACTTGCCCATTTTCTCGACTTCATCACGCACGGACGCCGCAAGATCCCGCAACTTGATAGATGGGCTGCCAAGTCGCGAGAGCAAAACGCGGGTGTAAACTGAAGTGCCCTCAGGGTCGTTGTCGCCTAAACGGTCCAAAGCCGCTTGGCCCGCCCCAGCGGAATACATGATGAAGGTGCCCTTGGCTGTGGCAACATTGGCAAGTCCGCGCGTGCCTCCTATTGAACGTTTGCCGCCACTCGCAAAGGGGTTGTCGCGACAGGCATCGATAATCAAAATGCGCGCACCCGCACCCTTTGCACCTAAGGTATCGACCAAAGTCAGCAAACGAATGGACTCTGATTTAAGAAGTTCGGCATTGCCATCGTCAGGTGCCGGCACATCAACAGGCAGCAGATAGTTGTCATTTTCAATTTGAATGCCGTGTCCAGAATAGTGAACAAGAACTGTGTCGCCAGGTTCTATGTTGGCATAAAGTTTGGCCAGAGCTTGGTTCAGTTGGCGGCGGTCCAAATTCAAAGCAGTCGTTACGTTATAGCCTACGCCCGCAAGTGTCTGTGCAATGGCTTCAGCGTCACCGACAGCTTTTTCAAGCTTTGGAATATCCTTATAGTCGTTGTTGCCAATGACCAGCGCCCATCGTTTTTCTGCGAAAGCTTCCACTGAAAAAATTGAAAGCAGCAATGTAAGTGTCAATGCGAAAAGGCGTCGGTTCATGGTCATTATCCTGCATCCGATTTCAAATTTTCACAACAATGACATTTTGAACCTGAACACAGCCTGAAGAAGATCGGCTAAGCTAGAACATCAGCCACACGGCGGCGAAATCTGTTGCGGATTACAAAACGGTGCTGTTTCCGGGGAAATGCTGTCTTTTTCTTTCGTGGCAAAAATTACAGCAGGAATGGCGGCAGCCGGTATAAGTGGCAAAAGTTTTGCGGCCTGCACGCCTGCAGCTTGGGTTGCTCCAGGCGCTGATTCACTACTTCCCAAAGCAGTCAGACATGTTTGAATCGGCAAGTGGAAAGCCCTGTTCAATTCGTTCTGGTTCGTTGCGTAGGGTAACTCATTTTTCAGAGCATTAGCTTTTGCCGTGCCCTGCAATTCAGTTGCCTTCGTTTGGTTGCTGCCCGCTTCAATAACGCCGCAGCCCTTAGCTGTTCCAACTGCTTGTCCATTGCGCCCTGTCAGCCGCACCGAACCAGTGAGTACGGCTAGAACAGTTCGGTTGCGAACGGTAAAATCAAATCCAGTACCGCGAATGCCAATCGTGGCGTTGTTGGTTGAAATTTTATAAGCAGACTTCGGGCTTTTTCCCGTGATCACCCGAAACGTGCCGCGGAGTGCTTTCAGGCCAACTTTAGAGGCGGTGTTGCTATTGCGGCGCAGGTAAGCCTGAAGCAAAAGTCGCGACGACGGCCCGACAACCAGCTTTGTGCCGTCATCAAGCTGCATTTGGGCGTTTCCATCGCCAACTGTAATCGTATCACCTTCAAAAACTTCTGAACCTTCGCTCAGGACGCGCGCGCCATTGGCACCAGACGCACTTGGTCTGCCTTCAACTGCTACGACTGATCCCATTGGATCAGCAGCCAACACCAACCCTGTTTGAGAAGTTGCTAACATACCACAAATCGCCATGGCATAGATCGATTTCAATAAACGCATTCAATGTCACCTCAGCCCCTTAAACAATCTTTAACACAACAATGAATTGTGATCACAGGGAAAAATGCTGTAGTGGCTATGAAAGGTCAGCCATTTGTGGCATATTCGCAACATGGTTCGCATTGGCTTTTACCCCGGTTCATTTGACCCCGTTACCTACGGTCACCTCGACATTATTGCTCGGGCAGGGCGGCTGGTCGATCGGCTGGTGATTGGAATCGGTGCCCACGACAGCAAAAAAGCACTGCTGACAGCTGCGCAGCGGGTGGCGCTCGTTGAAACAGTTACCCAACCTATTGTCGAACATTCGGGCCTGAAAATAGATGTTGTAACCTTTTCCGGACTGGCAGTGGATGCAGCTCACAAGGCTAAAGCCAATTTGGTGATCCGTGGCTTGCGCGACGCCTCAGATTTTGACTACGAGGTGCAAATGGCCCAAATGAATGGCGCTTTGGCACCTGAATTGGAAACTGTTTTTCTGGCGGCTTCACCTGCCACCCGCATGATTGCGTCGTCCCTCGTAAAGCAAATTGCCAAAATGGGCGGCGATATTTCGTTGTTCCTCCCGAAAGAAGCTGAGGCTGAATTACGCAAAGCAATTTCATAAATCGTCGAAGTTGCGCCATGATTGCAGCTAGGCTAGGGGCTGTGGCGCTAATTGGAGATTCCCATGAAGAAAATGATATTGGCCGGACTTTGCTTCGCGGCATTGTCGGCACCAGCCTATGCGGCTGAAAGCCTTAAAGTTGACACCAGCCTTGGCTGTTCATTCACAATTAAACTGCGTGCCGATCTGGCACCGAAACACGTTGCGCAAATCACCAAGCTGGCCAGCGCCGGCGCTTACGATAACGTGGTGTTCCACCGAGTAATCGATGGGTTCATGGCACAAACTGGAGACGTGGTGAACGGCAAAGCCGGCGGCAATTATGCCATGGCGGGCACGGGCGGATCATCTGAACCTGATATTGAGGCCGAATTCACCAAAGAACATTTTGCACGTGGCATTGTGGGCATGGCACGCAGTGCAGACCCGAACTCGGCCAACAGCCAGTTCTTTGTGATGTTTGCCGACGGTGGTTTCCTTGACGGGCAATATACCGTTTGGGGCAGCGTTGATGCTGACGGCATGACCTGTGTAGACAAAATCAAGCGGGGCGAACCCGTTGAAAACCCTGACTCAATGACGAAAGTGACTGTGCAATAATGTCTGATCTTGAAAATACCCTTCTGCTCGATATCGCCGACAGCGCTGGCAAAGCCAAAGGACGCGTAACCATTTCTCTGCGTCCAGACCTGGCCCCTGGCCACGTGACGCGGATCAAGGAATTGGCACGTGAAGGTTTCTACGATGGCGTGGTGTTCCACCGCGTGATTGAAGGCTTCATGGCGCAAGGCGGCGACCCAACCGGAACCGGAATGGGCGGATCCAAAAAGCCCGACTTGAAAGCTGAATTTTCAGCAGAACCACACACCCGTGGTGCATGTTCTATGGCACGTTCGTCCAATCCAAACTCGGCCAACAGCCAATTTTTCATTGTATTCGACAACGCATCATTCTTGGACAAGCAATACACCGTTTGGGGCCGCGTGACTGAAGGCATGGATATCGTTGACACCATCAAGCGTGGCGAACCCGTGAAGTCTCCGGACAAGATCGCCAAGGCTCAAGTGGCAGCCGACGCGAAGTAAGCGCCAGATTTTCTATTGCAATTACAAAACGCGTGTGGCTGAAACCCAGCCATGCGCGTTTCTGATTTTGATTTTGAACTACCTGCGGAGAGCATTGCCCTGCGACCGGCCATTCCCCGCGAATTGGCAAAACTCCTCGTCGTCGGCTCGTCCCTGTTAGACCTGACTGTGGCATGTCTCCCGTCGCAATTGCGGGCAGGCGATGTACTGGTTTTCAATGACACACGGGTTATTCCCGCAGCGCTTTCCGGCCATCGCATTGGTCGTTTGGGAACCACACCAAAAATTGAAGCCTTATTGCACATGCGGTTGGACGGCGCACGGTGGAAGGCATTTGTGAAGCCTGCCAAGAAATTGGAAACCGGCGACAATTTGCAATTTGGGGAACTATTTGCGCGGGTCGAACACAAGGGCGATGCAGGCGAAGTTACACTACATTTTGCGCTGTCAAACGCCGACCTTGATGCGGCACTTATGCAGTGGGGCAGGGTGCCCCTGCCGCCCTACATTGAAGGCAAGCGCCAACAGGACGCCCAAGACCGATCTGACTATCAAACCAGTTACGCCAAGCACGACGGTGCCGTTGCCGCCCCCACCGCTGGTCTACACTTTACATCTGACTTGATGAAACGACTGCAAGACATTGGTATTCAACAGGAATATGTTACATTGCATGTGGGTGCTGGTACATTCTTGCCGATCAAAGTTGAGGATACAAAGGACCACAAGATGCACCATGAATGGGGCAGTGTGTCAGCAGAAACATCGGCCCGATTAAAATCTGCCAAGTTCGACGGTCGGCGCATTATTCCGGTTGGTACCACCTCGTTGCGATTGCTAGAAGCATCGGGGCTTGAGCCTTTTTCGGGCGCAACTGATATTTTCATCACGCCGGGTTATTCCTTCAAAGCTGCCGATGGCCTGATCACAAATTTCCATTTGCCAAAATCTACATTGTTCATGCTCGTATCTGCATTCGCAGGAACGGAGCGCATGCGGGCCGCCTATGCCCATGCCATTTCAAATCATTATCGTTTCTATTCCTACGGCGATGCCAGCCTGCTATGGCCAGCACCATGACTCAAGCATTTGGATTTTCATTGACCAAGCAAGACGGTGCTGCACGGCGCGGCACCGTTCACACAGGCCGTGGCGACATTCGCACACCAGCCTTTATGCCTGTAGGCACTGTTGGAACGGTGAAGGGCCTGTACCTTGACCAAGTCAAAGAGACAGGTGCCGATATTATCTTGGGCAACACCTATCACTTGATGTTGCGACCCGGAGCTGAACAAGTGGCGGCCCTTGGTGGCTTGCATGATTTGATCAAATGGAAAGGCCCGATCCTGACCGACAGCGGCGGTTTTCAGATCATGTCACTATCGAAAATCCGGAAGATCACCGAGCGCGGAGCGATGTTCCAGTCTCACATTGATGGCAGCAAGCATGAGCTGACGCCAGAGCGCGCCATGGAAATTCAGCGCCTTTTGGGATCTGACATTCAAATGCAGCTCGATCAATGCATTGAATTTCCGCACACCGAAAAACAAGCCGTAAAAGCCATGGAACTTTCGCTGCGTTGGGCCGAACGCTCACGCGTCGCTTTTGGCACGCAACCGGGGAAGGGCAATTTTGGTATCGTGCAAGGCGGCACTAACGAATCTCTTCGTCGGCGCAGTGCTGAGGGTTTGCAACAGATCGGATTTGAAGGTTACGCCATTGGTGGCCTTGCCGTGGGCGAAGGGCAGGAACTAATGCTGTCCACCATTGATTTCACAGCGCCTATGTTGCCGGTGGATAAGCCTCGCTATTTAATGGGCGTTGGCACGCCTGACGACATGTTGGAAGCCGTAGCCCGTGGCATTGATATGTTCGATTGCGTTATGCCGACACGGTCTGGCCGGCATGGCCAGGCATTTACGCGCTTTGGCAAAATCAACTTGCGCAATGCCAAACATGCTGCTGACAAGCGCCCGCTGGACGAAACCCATTCTTGCCCCGCGCTATCGCTTTATTCACGCGCTTATTTGCACCATCTGATAAGGTCGGGCGAGTTACTGGGTATGATGCTGTTGTCCTGGGCGAATATCGCCTACTATCAATCGTTGATGCAGGGCATGCGCGATGCAATTGACCAAGGTCGCTTCGAGGAATTCCGCATATCGACCAAGGAACAGTGGAAGCGCGGCGATATCTGAACTATCGATGCAGACATCAGGAGACGATCTATGAAAATGAACGGCGAAGAAATCATTCCCGCATCAATCGAAACTGTGTGGGCTGCTCTGAATGACATTGAAATATTGAAGCAGTGCATTCCCGGATGTGAAAGCATTGTTCAAAAATCCCCCACAGAAATGACGGCTCGCGTTGTCGTTAAAATGGGTCCAGTTAAAGCGGGCTTCAACGGCAAGGTTCAATTGAAAGATTTAAAGCCGCCATTTTCCTATCGCATTGAAGGTAAAGGCGAAGGCGGCCTTGCCGGTTTCGCAACGGGTGGTGCGTCAGTTCACTTGGAAACCGTGTCCGAAGGCACCAAAATGACCTATGATGTTGACGCCCAAGTGGGAGGCAAAATGGCCATGTTGGGGTCACGCCTGATTGACTCAACAGCACGCTCAATGGCCGGCCAATTTTTCGACAAGTTTGTTGAATTGGCCGCGTCTGCGAAAGCGCCGGCGGCTAAAAAAGCCGCAGCGCCAAAGAAAGCCGCTGCCAAGAAAGTGCTCGCTAAAAAAGCCCCCGCGAAGAAGGCAGTAGCGAAAAAAGCAGCCGTCAAGAAACCGGTCAAAAAAGTTGCTGCCAAAGCCGCTAAAAAGGCGAAGAAGAAATAATACGATATTCGGCTATCCGCGCCCCTCACATCAATTGCAGGCTTTACGAAGAGCCTGCCATTGCGCATCATTCATCACAACGACAGCTTTCTTATTGTCGGGCAGCGGCATAATATTCTTGATGCGCTCTTCCGTGCCGGGATGCGTGGAAAACACGTTGCCAATCCGATCTAAAGCTGAGGTTTGCTCCCTATCGGCTTTGGGTTTAACACCCTCTTGCTTCAACATTTTTTCGAAGAACGTCTTGAGCCCCATAGGATCAATCGTTGCCTTAGCCATGACATCTCTTGCAAAACTATCTGCCTCAACTTCAGCTGCACGCGAATAGCGCAAAATTGCTGCAAGGCCAGCAGCACTCGAAATCAAGTCGCCACTTCCACCGCCCGAAACAGCACTGGCTAGAATTTGCAATCCGAACAGCCGCACCATCTGTGCTTCAGGATGCAGATGGTAGGTATGGCCTAGTTCATGCGCCAAAACACCCACCACTTCGTTCGGAGTTCGAGGCTTCGTTGATCAATCCCCGTGTCAAAACAATGCGCCCGCCCGGCGCTGCAAACGCATTGACCAAGCCCATGTCATATATTTCGATTGAAACCGAAGGCAGCTCCGTGCCGCTTTCGGCGAGAGCTGCAACCATGCTGGAAATTGCACTTTGAGCGCCTACGGTATCACATCTTTTGGCCGATCCAGCTAATGATTTGATGACCGCCGTGCCCATGTCATTGCGCAAGGAGTGCGGTAGCAAGCCAGCAACCTGTTGCGGCAGAACCGTCATCGTCAGGTAACCCAAAGCACCCAAACCAACCAAACCTGCAGCCGTCCATCCTGCAACTTGGCCGACGTGCCGCCACGAATAACCACCCTTCAAATGGGTGTTTTGCCGGATTAGTTCTTCGATGAATGCCAAGTCTCGAAGGATTAGTCGTGCGCCGGGTTTATCGTCATGCGTGAGACGAAACGGTTGCACTGCAGCAGGTGGATCAATCGGGTGCAAGCCAGATATGCTCCACAAGGTGTGGGGCGTATGGGGACCGAAGAACTCAAGACTTGCCCCCACGCGTTTGACAGTGACGGGATTGTCGCGTGCCGTCTCTCCATCAAAATAGATGGCATCCACACTCATCACAAACCTCCAACGTCAAATACATCGACTAAGCCTTCACCACGGGTATCCATTCTCGCTTGCGATTGTCTGATGCGGTCGATGTCCACCAAGCCGTTCAGTCTCAACCGGTCAACCGCAAATTTAACGGTTCGCCTCTGCACAAACGGCATCCCAATTGTAAGTGTGAATATCAGAATGAGCAGATTTATGACGGTCAGCCGAATGACGCTCCACGTTGAAACGTCCATGCTGAAAGGCACGCCATCAAAACGCGAATAACCAGCAAATGTGCGTAGTTCTTTGGCAGTGTAAATTGCCCACAACATGGGAATGACTAGCATAAATATAAAGAACAGGGCTATCGCAATGAGCGCAATATAACCTGCCATTTCTGTGACTGTGTCGATGGAAGAAAAAGGATCAAAGACTGTCGATAGGTACGTCGAAATCTGCGTTGATGCGATGAGTGCGACAATCACAAACACAACTGCACCTACCGACAAAAGCCAACACATGGCAAAAGTGGGATAAAGCGCGCCCGCGCCTCCCTTGAACTTGAAGGCAGCATCGCCAAATCGCATATCATTAGTGATGTGATCTTGAAGCAACGTGTTCATGACGGGCGAAGCCCAGCCCAGACTTACTGTCTTTGCGATCAGCGATCCAAAGTACAGCAAGCTATAACTCATTGCAGACCCCACAAGCGTGCCACGAATGCCGCGCCAATTGGTGCGTGAGAGCTGATACTTGCGCGCCTTATAAATCGCAAACCCGAGCAGGAAATAGACCAAAAGTAAAAATGCAAACTGCAATATGCCGGCTAACGTTGCCATGGCTGGAATGTATGATGCGACTGCCACAATGATGGTGTAGGGCAGGATTAAAACCACAAACACCACGAGAAATCCCTTGAACAGCTCCATGCCTGTACCGGTGTATTCGAGCGGCTCCCCATTAATATGGACTGAAGACCATATGTGTTTTCGAACATTGGTTTTCGCCCAAAACCGATAAATGCCAAGTGTGATAAGTCCCAGCAGAAAATTGACGATGGTCAATTTCAAAAGTCCTGGCCGTTTCACAAAGGTGAAGTTCAAATGTTCGGGAGGCGAAGAAAGTTCAGTTGTTGTTGCGTCGGTCATCATTTTCCTCAAGATTTCGCGCTCGCACAGTGGCACAATTCTAGACCGCAACGCAAAGGCACGGCTCGAGCTGTTGCGAAGTTGCAACATACTGTTAATTTAATGAAATATGGCTTTGCAATCGTTTTTGCAGCCACGATCCGCCGCAATTGCCAACTATCGATCATCCTTATCAAGTGATTACCGAAGTGATTCCTGAATGAAATTGTCGAAATAGGTGTGAAACTCTCATCCGGGTTAACTGGATTTGAACCACACTCCGTCTCAATAGAGAACGACAAATTCGGGCGAAACAACGGGCACACCACGAACTTAAGTGTAGAGATTGCGTTGCAAAAAGTGTCGGACATTTGGAAAAGAACACGGGGGTCGCAAATTTTGGCGACAGCGCTGGTTGTTCTTACCATGAACTCTGCAGCAGTTTCTGCTTCTGATGATGAAGGGGCCGGATTTTTTGATTATCTGCCCGCTGCCCCTGAAATCAAAATTCCCAAGATCGATATTCCATTCTGGACGGACGACTTAAAGAAAGCACGCCGCGCTTATAACCGTGCCGACTATGGTCGCGCGTTGAAATTCTTCCGCCGTGAGTCAGAGGATGGCAATGTCGTGGCTGACTGGTACTTGGCCCATATGTATCGATTGGGGCACGGTGTGCCTCGTGATGCGTCGGTGGCATACTCATATTATGGCCGAGTTGCTGATAGCTATGACCCGGAAGAAGCTGACCACAAACGCCTACGCATTGCCGTGGACAGCCAAGTTCATCTCGCGAATTATCGGCGCTATCGGCATTCTTGAGTCCGGACTGAAACCCAATCCTGGTCAGGCGATGCGGCAATATTTACGCATCGCCACGACTTATGGGCACCCGGCTGCGCAATTTGCCTTGGGCGAAATGAACATGGTGGGCGAGGGTGTTAAGGCAAATCCGCAGCAAGCTCTAAAATGGCTAACGGCAGCTGCCCGCAAGCGTCATCCGGGTGCGCAAGCTTACTTAGGCGACCTGTATTGGACGGGCCGCAACGTCAAGAAGAGCGAAACCAGGGCTTTGATGTGGTATATTCTGGCCATGGAAACAGCGCAGCCGATAGAGAACCCTCAGATTATACGCCGCTATAATGAGCTCGTAACAATCGTGGACGGTGACATGCGATTAGAAGCTGAAGCTCGCGCCCGCGTCTGGACCGAACAATTTCCACCGGAACGTGACAATTAGTTTCGGTCTGTCTTGGGCGGCCTGCTCGGCTGCCGGAGAATATACACCCCCACAGCAGCCATAACCGCACAAGCAAACAACGATGCCCACATTGGCAATGCGCTGAAAACAACTAAATAGATTGAAGACGCCGTCATCATGCTGATGGCCATAATTTTTCCAATAGGCGGAATAACGCCATGATCCTGCCAATCCCGAATATAGGGCCCTGCCTTGGAATGATTGCGCAATTTTTCGGCAAGGGCAGGCGAAGATCGGCTGAAAGCCCAAACAGCAACAAGCAGAAATGGCGTGGTTGGAAAGATTGGCAAGACGATGCCTATAATTCCGAGGCCAACACTGAGCCAGCCCAAACTCAAATAAAACAATTTCATCGCATTCATCGGATAAGCGTCTTGCACCAGAATGCGGGATATAGCAATCAAGACCCATGAGCACAAACGACACACCGCTTCCAGTCCACTCCGGAAAATCAGCATTCGCACGCTTACGGACCTATTTCTTCACCGGGTTGGTCATTCTTGCCCCCGTCGCAATAACTGTTTGGGCAACCGTTTGGTTCATTGGCGTATTCGACTCGTGGGTAAAACCCTCATTCCCTATGCCTACAATCCCGACAATTATTTACCGTTCAAAGTGCCAGGCACGGGACTGGTGTTTGCGTTATTAATTATTACCATCGTTGGTTTCCTTGGTGCCAACCTCGTGGGGCGAACCATAATTGGCTACTGGGATGGATTGGTAAATCGCACGCCCGTGGTGCGCTCGATTTATAAAGGCTCCAAACAGATTTTTGAAACGATGTTTTCGGAAAAAGGCGCAAGTTTCCAAAAGGTGTGCCTCGTCGAATGGCCGCGTCGTGATACGTGGTCTGTAGCCTTCATTTCGCGAGAAATTGACAGTGGTCAGATTGGCCTAAAAACCGGCAAGAAAATGTATGCCGTGTATGTGTCAACAACACCAAACCCAACATCAGGCTATGTATTCTTCGTTGAGGAATCCGAAGTCAAAATTCTAGACATGACGGTAGAAGATGGGTTGAAACTCGTAATTTCCATGGGGCTTGTGTTTCCGGAATTCCCATTGCCAGCAGCCAAGGAACGAACTGCTGCAAACGCAAATCAACCCGCACTCAAAAGCCTGATCGCTTCTTCTCGCTCGAACAAATAGAGCAAATTTCGCAAGGCTTCACCGCGCGGTGTTTGCAAGCGTTCGTCTTTGTTCAGAATGAGGGCCGCATCATCGCGTGCGGCGGCTAGAAGTTCAGCATGTACTGCCAAGTCGGCGATCTTGAATTCAGGGATGCCAGATTGTTGCGTGCCCAACACTTCGCCCGCACCGCGTAATCGCAAATCCTCCTCAGCAATCACAAAGCCATCTTCCGTGGACCGCATGATTTCCAGCCTAGCCTTGGCCGTTTCGCCCAATGGTTCCTTATACAGCAATATGCAGTGCGACTGTGCCGAGCCACGCCCTACGCGCCCGCGCAATTGATGCAATTGGGCTAAGCCGAACCGCTCAGCATTCTCGATAATCATGATTGCAGCTTCTGGCACATCCACACCAACTTCAATGACAGTTGTGGACACCAAAATCGACAGAGCACCGGACTTGAAATCCGCCATGACCATGTCGCGCTCTGGCCCTTTGAGCCGCCCATGAACCATGCCCACTTTGCTGGGGAAAGCCGTCTTCAAATGCGTGAAGCGTTCTTCCGCCGCGGCAAGGTCCATAAACTCACTTTCCTCCACGAGGGGGCATACCCAATAGGCGCGCACGCCATGCGCCATGCTGCGGGCCAATCCATCCACAATGTCATCCATGCGCGACAATGGCATAACCCGTGTTTCAATTGGCAAACGCCCCGGCGGTTTTTCCATCAAACGCGAAACATCCATGTCGCCATAAGCCGTGAGGGCTAGAGTACGTGGAATAGGTGTGGCTGTCATAACCAACACATCAGGGCTGAGTTGTGCCTTGCCTTGCAATGCCAATCGCTGATGAACGCCAAAGCGATGCTGCTCGTCAATCACCGCCAGCCCGAGATCTTTAAATGTCACACCATCTTGAAAAAGTGCATGCGTGCCGATGAGAATATCAATTTCACCGGAGGCAAGATCAGCCAAAACCTGCTCCCGCACCTTGCCTTTTTCACGTCCCGTCAACAGCCCCATACGCAAACCAACCGAAACTGCAATCCAATTGAGAGTCGCCATGTGCTGTCGTGCCAAAATCTCAGTGGGCACCATCAACGCACCTTGGGCGCCGGCTTCCACGGCAATTGCCAAGGCCAACAGAGCCACGACTGTTTTACCCGCTCCCACATCACCCTGCAGAAGGCGGATCATGCGTTGGCTTGACGCCATGTCCGCTTCAATGTCTTGCATCGATGCTTGCTGCGCGCCCGTCAAGCTATAGGGCAATACCGCAATAATTTTGGACCGCAACACACCATTGCCTTTGAGCGATCGCCCTGAACTGCGCTTCACATGCCGCCGTACCATTGCGAGCGCCAATTGATTGGCGAGCAATTCATCGAAAGCCAATCGCGCGCGCGCGGGGTGCAGCGGGTCCAAAGCGTCAGGCGTGGTGGGCAAGTGAACAGTATAAAGACTTTCGTTGAAAGTTGCCCAGTTGTTCTTTTGCAACCAAGCCGCATCTTGCCATTCCATCAGTAATGGCATGCGGGGCAAGGCTAAAGCCATGGCCTTAGTGTATGTTTTAGTCGAAAGCCCTGCGGTCAAAGGGTAAACGGGTTCAATCGCTGGCAGGGCTGCAAAGCCTTCAGACGTTACAACATGGTCGGGATGATTCATTTGCGGCTCGTCGCGGAACCAGCCGACTTCGCCTGATACGAAGCGCTTTTCTCCTTCGGGCAACATGCGCTTCATGCTGTCAGCGAAAGCCTTGAAATAGACCAGTGTCATTTCGCCCGTGTCGTCAAACACTTCCACACGATAGGGCAAACTAGCTTTACCCGACGGCGGCGGCACATGACGACCGACCGTGACTTCAACTGTTACAATACCAGTTTGCGGTAATTTATTGATTGTACAACGAAAACGCCGATCAACGATGCCCCCGGAGGTCGCAACAACAAATCAACGATGCGAACGGGATTCGTGCCGCGCGACAACACTTTCTGAAACAGCTTAGCCACTTTGTCGCCCACCCCTTTCAAGGCGGTAACATCGGCGAATAATGGGTTAAGCAAATCGGGGCGCATGACTTTATTTGAACGTAGAAGCGGTTGCGGCGCAAGCAGTTCTAACGCTAAGACGCCGCCCATGCACAACGACGACCAAAAATTAGAGAACATTCGCAAGCGGTTGGCGTGGCGGGCGTCGCGCCGCGGCATCAAGGAAATGGATATTATCGTCGGTGGCTATGCGGAAGCGCATTTACCTACCATGTCGGCGCAAGACTTGATTGTATTTGAGGCGATGCTGGAAATTCCCGACCAGCAACTGCTGTCATGGGTAACGAGGCAGGAGGATGTGCCGGAAACAATGCGCAACCCCATGCTCATGGACATCCTCGCTTTCCGCCCACAACAGGTCAAAACATGAAAGCCATTGAAACACTCAAGGTCCGCATAAGCACACCGGGTCGACATCTGCTGACAGGTCTGCCACAGGGCATGTTGGCTCATGTCTTGCCGGAACTGGTCCACGCCGCGCAAACCCAAGGCGTCATTCATGTGTGTGTTGACGACCAGCATTTGGCGCAACTTGAGGAGCAAGTAAGATTCCACGCGCCTGAATTGTCCATTGTCCGCTTTCCGGCGTGGGATTGCTTACCCTACGACCGCGTATCCCCCTCAACAGAAATTGTGGCTCAACGTCTCTCAGCTTTGGCGCAATTTACGGCACAACCAAATGCAAAGCGATTGGTGCTGACGACGGTAAACGCCATTACCCAGCGCGTGGTGCCAAAGTTGATGGTGCAGGGCGCATCCTTCCGCGCAGCGCCGGGGCAACGTGTGTCCGGTAATCAACTGCAAGCCTTTCTTGTCGACAATGGCTACAGCCGCACCGGCACCGTGGTGGACCCCGGTGATTTTGCCGTTCGTGGCGGTTTAATTGATATTTTTCCGCCTGGTGCGGAACAACCTGTACGCCTCGACTTTTTTGGCGATACGCTGGAAAGCATCCGCTCGTTTGATCCGCACACACAGCGCACAACGAACCAACTGAAGTCATTTTCGCTCAACGCGGCCAATGAAGTGCTTTTAGCTAAAGATGCTGTGGCCATATTCCGCAAAAACTATGCTGAAGCCTTTAGCGGCATGGACACCAATGACCCGCTTTACGAAAGCGTAACCGGGGGCCGGCGCTACCAAGGCATGGAACATTGGTTGCCGCTGTTTCACCCGCAACTGGAAACGCTGTTCGACTATTTGCCTGAAGCCATTATCAGTCTGTCCCACATGGTGCATGAAAGTGCGGCAGCACGGCACGTACAGATTGATGAATATTTCGATGCGCGCCGCGAAGCTTTGAGCAAGCAGAGTTTTGGCGCTGCACCCTATAAGCCACTACGACCTGAACGCCTTTATATTTTGCCAGAGCCAGTGGCAGCAACTTTTAGCTGACCGCACAGTGGCTGAGGCATCTCCTTTCGAACGGCCAGAAAGCAGCGCCATCTCGTTTGGTGGTCGCCAAGGCAAAACCTTTGCCGCTGAACGCGCTGAGGCAGGTGGCAATGTTTATGACGCCGTAAAAACCCATGTTGCAGCACTGCATGCCGCAAATAAGCGCGTCGTTATTTCGGCTTGGTCCGAAGGCTCATCGGAACGCCTCGCTACAATTTTGCGTGACCATGACGTGGGTGCAATCGCTGACGCAAATCCTGGGCGGATGTGGAAATGCGCGACTCATCGCTCATCAACATCATCGTTCAGCCTTTCGAAGAAGGTTTTGAAGCGCCAGGTTTTGCTGTCATTACCGAGCAAGATATATTGGGCGACAGGTTGGTGCGCCGTGCGCGCAAGGCCCGCAAAGCCGCAGATGTGATTGCCGAACTGTCATCGCTCATGCCCGGTGATTTCATGGTGCATGTGGACCACGGCATTGGTCGCTTCGAAGGACTTAAAACCATCGATGTGCAGGGTGCCCCCCATGACTGCTTGTTGCTGATTTATGCCAACAACGACCGCCTTTTCATTCCTGTTGAAAATATCGATCTGTTGTCACGTTATGGTTCTGAAACCGAGAATGTGCAGCTTGATAAATTGGGCGGCGGTGCGTGGCAGGCCAAGAAGGCAAAGCTCAAGCAACGCATCCTCGATATTGCCAATGATCTCATTAAAACGGCTGCGGCACGTGAGTTGCGAACGGGCGATATATTATCGCCGCCCGAAGGAGCTTTTGATGAATTCTGCGCGAGGTTCCCTTACGAGGAAACAGAAGATCAGTTGGGAGCCATTGAAGCGGTCATTGACGATTTGCAAAAAGGCCGCCCGATGGATCGTCTGGTGTGTGGTGACGTGGGCTTTGGTAAAACCGAAGTTGCGCTGCGTGCTGCATTCGTGGCGGCCTATGCGGGCAAACAAGTAGCGGTGGTGGTGCCAACGACGTTGCTGGCACGGCAGCACTTCAAAAACTTTACGGAACGGTTTAAAGGCTTGCCTCTGCGCATTGCTCAAGCTTCGCGCCTTGTGGGGCGCAAGGAATTAGACCTCGTCAAAAAAGAACTGTCGGAAGGTTCGATAGATATTGTCGTGGGCACTCACGCGCTGTTGACAGGCCTCGTCAAATTCCGCGACCTTGGACTGCTCATCATCGATGAAGAACAGCATTTCGGCGTGAAGCACAAAGAGCGGCTGAAAGAATTGCGCACCGATGTGCACGTGCTGACACTGACGGCAACTCCCATTCCCCGCACCCTACAATTAGCGCTGTCCGGTGTTCGTGAAATGTCGATCATCGCAACACCACCAATCGACCGTCTGGCTGTGCGCACTTACATTACCCCATTTGACCCCGTTATTATTCGTGAACATTTGCTGCGGGAACACTTCCGTGGCGGCCAAAGTTTTTATGTTGTGCCGCGCATCACAGATTTAGAGGAAATTGGAGAATTCCTACGCGAAAATGTGCCGGAAGTTAAATTCCGCGCCGCCCATGGCCGCATGCCACCAACAGAACTTGAAGACATTATGACAGGTTTTTATGACCGCGCCTTTGATGTGCTGCTTTCAACGACCATTGTTGAATCAGGTCTGGACGTGCCCACCGCCAATACGCTGGTTGTACATCGTTCTGATATGTTTGGCTTGGCCCAGCTATATCAATTGCGGGGCCGGGTAGGGCGCTCCAAAACACGGGCCTATGCCCTGATGACCACACCACCGGGGCGCGCACTCAATGCGGTCGCGGAGCGCCGATTGCAGGTGTTGCAGTCTTTGGATTCGTTAGGAGCTGGCTTCACCTTGGCCAGCCACGATTTGGATATTCGCGGTGGCGGCAATCTGTTGGGCGAAGAGCAGTCCGGCAACATTCGCGAAGTGGGCTTTGAGCTTTATCAAAACATGCTGGAAGAAGCCGTCGCTCAAATGCGGTCCGGTGATTTGGCGACCGAGGGCGATAGCCAATGGTCGCCCCAAATCAACATCGGCACTTCAGTGCTGATCCCCGAAGATTATGTTTCGGACTTGCAAGTTCGTCTCGGCCTCTATCGTCGCTTGGCCGATTTCACTGTGCAGGACGAAGTAGATGCATTCGGTGCAGAGTTGCATGACCGTTTCGGCAAGCCGCCGGAAGATGTGCAACACCTCTTGCAAATCGTCGCCATAAAAATGATGTGCCGCATCGCCAATGTGCAAACCGTCGATGCAGGTGCGAAGGGTGCTTCAATCGCACTGCGTAACGGCATTTTCCCCAACCCTGCAAAGCTGGTTGAATGGATCAACAGTCAAGGCACACTCGCAAAACTGCGCCCTGACATGAAACTGGTAATTATGCGCGACTGGGCAACGCCAGAACAGCGCCTCAAAGGCACGCGCCAATTAATGCAAACTTTGGTGAAATTGTCAGCCTAGGCCAGTGTTGCCAATCGATCAGTGAGCAAGGCGAAGAAGCCATCGGCATCAATGCCGCGGCACACCGTTGCATTGGGCTTACGATCAGTTACACGCCACCAGTCAATCACGGTCATACCCATGGTGAGTTCGGATTCGCATTCAACTGACACGTTAACGTCACGTGATGTGAAAAGTTCTGGCTGCAACAACCATGCGATCACACAAGGATCGTGCAGCGGCCCGCCATCTGTTCCATATTTCTGCTCGTCAAAACGCTCAAAGAAGTCCAAAAGCTGCGCCGTAGCTGGACCCGTCTTGTTTTTCATTACGCGAAACTTTTCGACGCGGGCCTTGGTCGTGAGTGCCTGATGCGTGCAATCCAGTGGAATCAGTGTGATGGGAATGTCGGACTCGAAAACCAAACGCGCTGCTTGCGGGTCCACGTAAATATTGAATTCTGCCGTTGGTGTAACGTTACCGCCTTCAAAGAACCCGCCCCCCATCGCCACGATGCGTTTGATGCGCGATGCAATGCGCGGCTCGCGCACCAATGCCAGCCCGATGTTTGTCATCGGCCCCAACACACACAGTGTAACCGTGCCAGCCGGGCGCACCATCAAAGTTTCTACGATGAAATCGACAGCATGCTGTGTTTCGAGTTGCATCGTAGGCTCAGGCAATACGGGACCATCAAGCCCCGTGCGACCATGAACATGTTCAGCCGTCACCAATGTCCGCAACATGGGCCTAACTGCACCTGAATAGACTTTGACATCATTTCGACCAGCCAATTCGCAAATCTTGCGGGCGTTCACTTCGGTCAGGGCCAAGGGCACATTGCCAGCAACAGCCGTTATGCCCAGCAATTCGAACTCTGGCGATGCCAAAGCGAGTAGAATTGCAACGGCGTCGTCTTGGCCGGGGTCAGTGTCAATAATGATAGGGTGGCGCATGTTGTGTTTACCTTTTCAACGAGAATAGCTTGCGCAAATTGCAATTGCCTATCCCTGTCCGAAATTTGTTACGCCTGCTGACATATACTGACAAGCCATCTGTGATATGGACCAATCATGAGACGCGCCGACCGCTTTTTACGCATTATCCAAATCCTCCGCCGTCACCGTCGTCCGGTGCGGGGGCAGGCCCTAGCTGAAGAGTTGGAAGTCTCACTGCGGACGCTCTATCGTGACATTGCCGATCTAATCACTGATGGTGTGCCCATTCGGGGTGAAGCCGGAATTGGCTATGTTCTGGGCGAAGGCTATGATGTTCCCCCCTTGATGTTCAATGCCGATGAACTGGAAGCCATCATGTTAGGGCTTCGTTGGGTGGCGAGACGCGGCGATAATAATTTGGCGCGGGCCGCCCAAGACACCTCTGCGAAAATAGGCGCGGTGTTGCCACAGGCTTTGAAGCCCTTGCTTTTTGATTCCGGATTATTGGCCCCGCCAATCTTTCAGAAAATCGTGGATTCCGTTGACCTGTCCATTTTGCGACAGGCAATGCGAGAACAACGCAAAGTGGAATTACAATACAGTGATGAGAAGGGCGTCGCGACAGAACGCGTCATCTGGCCCATTGGAATTGCATATTTTGATGTGCAGCGGCTGGTCATTGCATGGTGTGAATTGCGCAAGGACTTTCGCGGATTTAGAACGGATCGGATATTGAAAGCCACTGTGCGCGTCGAAAAATATACCGAAAGCCGAAAAGCGCTCTTAAAACGCTGGAGTGAATCGCGATCGCAGAATGACGCCGCGTTACTTTACGATGCCTTGGCTTGAACCTGTCCGGATGCAACTAGTTCTAGCGCTTTTACATATAGCGCGTGCTCAACACCCAAAACCCGATTGACAGTGTCTCGGGTGTATCATTGGGTAATATGGGGACCTTCACTTGGGCGATGACTTCGCCGCCGTCCAGTTCGTCACTTACAAAATGCACCGAAGCGCCGTGAATTCTTGCGCCATCAGCCAAGGCGCGTTCATGCGTATGCAACCCTTTGTAGAGCGGTAATAGTGAAGGGTGAATGTTCAGCATGCGGCCCGCCCAAGGCTAGATTAGCACGGGCGTCATAATGCGCATGAAACCAGCACAGCAGATCAAATCCAGATTGTGTTTCTGGAGTTCAGCATTCAAAGCCGCGTCAAATGATTCGCGCGAAGCAAATTCTCTGTGGTTGATAACCGACGTGGAAATTCTGTTTCCGCGGGCAAAATCCAAGCCGCCAGCATCGGCCATGTTCGAAGCCGACAAACACAATCTCAGCCGGATAATCAGGGTCGCTTGACAGCTTCCAACAAGGCGCGCATGTTTGATCCACGCCCCGAAATCAAAACGCCGACACGCTTTTTTTGCATCATCCCAGGAGCCGGAATAGGCGACTTGTGCTTCCTTGGCTTTGCGCTTGCGAATGCTGCCGAGTGTCACAACATTTTCACCCGCACTGTTTCAGAGCAGCCGATACGGCCTTTACATCTTTGGGCGCCACGACAACAATCATGCCAACACCACAGTTAAAGGTGCGCAACATTTCAGCTTCGGCAACGCCGCCCTGCGCCTGCAACCATTGAAAGACCGGCGGGAACGGCACGAATCGAAATCAATTTCCGCAACTGTGCCTTTCGGTAAAACGCGTGGAATATTCTCGGTGAAACCACCCCCGTAATGTGGGCCAGTGCTTTTATGCTGCTGCCCTTCTTGATAACTTTCAGCAAAGACTTCACATAAATCCGGGTCGGCGTGAGAAGTGCTTGAGCAATGGTCTTGCCTTTGGCAAATGGTGCGGGGGCGTCCAGCTTGTGGCCCCAAGTATCCAGAATGCGGCGAATGAGCGAATAGCCGTTTGAGTGGGGGCCCGAAGAGGCCAACCCTAATATGATGTCTCCTGCTTTCACATCGGCACGTGGCAGGATCTTTTTGCGCTCAACGGCACCCACTGCAAAACCAGCCAAGTCATAGTCGCCACCATGATACATGCCGGGCATTTCTGCCGTTTCACCACCAATCAAAGCGCAGCCAGCTTGTTTGCAGCCATCAGCAATGCCCGCAATAACCTCGCGGGCGTCCTTCACCTCAAGTTTCCCCGTCGCATAATAATCAAGGAAGAATAGGGGTTCAGCTCCCTGCACCACGAGGTCGTTCACCGACATCGCAACAAGATCAATACCAACGCCCCGGTGAATACCTGAATCAATGGCAAGTTTCAGCTTGGTGCCCACACCATCATTTGCGGCCACCAATACGGGATCCTTGAAGCCGCATGCCTTTAGGTCAAACAACCCGCCAAAGCCGCCCAGATTGGGTGTTGACCCCTTGCGCCTGGTGGATTTGGCCAGTGGTTTGATCAAATCGACCAAATCGTTGCCTGCGGTAATATCCACACCTGCATCGGCGTAGGTTAATCCGTTTTGTAATGCTTGTTTGCTGCTCGTCATGCCGCTAGTTTGCCCCAAACTTGGTGTGGAGTGATTTGGGGCGTGTTAGCCCAGATTGCCGGGGCAATGAAAGCCCGAATGGAAGATATGGGGATAACGCTGAAATCTTTTTTGTTTAGCCTGTGGATGACCATGCTGTGCGGCGTGGCCTTTGGCGCTGGCCCAGTTGAGACCAGCATTTTTGCCGTGCAGGGTGTAGAAGTTGATGTGACGGATACGGATGCGGACACCGCCAAGAACAAAGCCCTGATTGAAGCGCAGGTCAAAGCCTTCGGCCTGCTGGCTGAACGTCTGGGAAATTCTTCAATTCATCGACTTCAGTTTTGAAATATGAAGAAAAGCGGGTTTTGCCGTTTTTGAAGTCGCTCTCGATTGAAGAGGAAAGCATAAGCCCCGGCCGCTACAAGGGCAAAATCACGGTGCGTTTTCTCCCCAACAAAATTCGAGCTCTATATGGTGAATTTGGTGTGCGTGTAGGTGGCGAACAGGGACCATCATTTTTGGTCCTCGCGATTTGGAAAGGCCCGGGTGGCCAGATTCTTTGGGAGGACAACCCTTGGCGGCAAGCGTGGATTAATTTGCGCGCCGAGCAGTCTCAGGTACCTATCATCGTACCAATTGGCGACTTGGACGACACGGCCATGATTTCAGTAACCGACGTGTTAAGTGAAGATGCGTTGAAAATCGAGGCAATCCGTAAGCGTTACGACGTGAAGAAAGTCATCATTGCCTTTGCGGAACCAGCCGAGAATGGAACTGTCCATGCCCAGATGGCGGGGGATTCACCTTTGGGTAAATTGAGCTTTGACAAAGTCTATGATGGTGAGACGGGCCGGATAGAGGAATCTTTGGCTCTGGCCGCCAGTCGGTTCCACGTCGTGATGGTGGAAAAGTATAAGTCAGGTGCCGGCAAGTCAGCCGGTGCGACAGCAGAACAAAAACAACAGTCCGTTGCCAACGCCCGCAAATCACTCAGCGCCCGCGTGCCTTTTTCCGGCCCTTCGCAATGGAACGGGCTGCGTTCACGTATTCTATCAACGCCGGGGGTAACAGGCTTGGACGTGTCATCTTTGGGAGGAGATGGGGCTATTGTAACGCTCAGCTATGTTGGCAGTCCTGATGACATGCAGGCTTCCATGCAAGCCGGTGGACTGAACCTAGCCCGCGAAGGTGGCGGCTGGTTGATCTCACCGTTGTAAACCATGTGGGCAAACCTTCCCAACTCACTCACAATTGGGCGTATCCTGCTGGTGCCCCTCACCGTGTGGTCATTGCTGCAAGGTGATTACGTCGTGGCTTTTCTATCGTTCACAATTGCCGGCATTACCGACGGCATCGATGGTTATTTGGCGCGGCGCTTCAACTTACAAACAGCATTGGGCGCTTATCTTGATCCACTGGCCGACAAATCGCTTCTCGTGGCAGTCTATGTAACACTGGCTGTTTTATCCTATATTCCACAATGGCTTGCTATCATTGTCGTGACGCGGGATGTATTGATTGTAGGTGCGGTTCTACTTTCGCGCTATGTTGATCAGCCTGTTGCCATTCGGCCGGTGTTCGTATCGAAGGCAAATACTGCGGCTCAAATCGCGTTAGCTGCTGGCGTTTTATTGGGACTGGCCCTTGGCAACAACAATGAAGTCACCGTACTGGCAGCAAGTATTGGTGTTGCCATTTTGACAGTGTGGTCTTTCGCCGTCTACATGCGCGTTTGGCTTAATCACATGACCTCTGGGAACACTCCATGACACTGCAGCGACAAGCAAGTATTTGGCTCATTGCGCTGTTGGTTTTCATAGCGATCATATGGCTGCTACAGGATATTTTGCTACCGTTTATTGCAGGCTTTGTACTGGCCTATTTTTTGGATCCTGTAGCTGACCGCTTGGAGCGCATTGGCATTCCTCGCATTCTCGCGACCCTGTTGATCTTAACAATTGCGGTCGCAGCCGTTGTCGTGGGTGTATTAATCGTTGTGCCCGTTTTGGCTGATCAAGCGTTGAAGCTTGCCCAGGACTTGCCAGCTCTTGTGACCGCATTGGTGGCACGCGTTGATGAAATAATGCCGCAATCCTTGAAAGACATGCTGGCCCGCGCGGGCGGTTCCAACACGGGTTCATTGGGCGACATGATGGGCAAGGCCACGGGTTGGCTTGCCACTTTCATTCAATCTTTGTGGTCCGGCGGCATGGCGCTGGTCAATGTGTTTTCACTGCTCATCATAACACCTATTGTGGCGTTTTATTTGCTGGCTGACTGGGACAAGCTCGTCGCCAAAGTTGACAGTTGGCTTCCGCGTGATCACCTCGAAGAGGTGCGTGGCATTGCCCGCGACATCGACAGTACCATGGCAGGGTTCATTCGTGGCCAGGGTACGGTTTGCTTGTTGCTCGGCTTGTTTTACGCGATAGGGCTCTCAATTGCCGGCCTCAAGTTCGGCCTGGCTATCGGCTTTGGCGCAGGCATTCTCAGCTTCATTCCCTATGTGGGAGCAATTATTGGAGGCGTCTTGGCAATTGGTGTTGGCCTCGTTCAGTTCTGGCCCGACTATTCATCGATATTCATCATCGTTGGAATTTTTGCAGCTGGCCAGTTTATCGAAGGCAATTTTCTGTCTCCCAAACTAGTGGGCGGATCAATCGGGCTGCATCCGGTTTGGATGATGTTTGCACTTCTGGCTTTCAGCTATTTGTTCGGTTTTGTCGGCCTTCTTTTGGCTGTTCCGCTGGCAGCTGCGGTTGGCGTGTTGGTGCGCTTTGGTTTGGGGCGTTACCTCCATTCGAAACTCTATACCGGCTTCCCACCCCCCTTGATCACACCTGTTGCCAAAGCGCGAAAGAGGTAAGACTTGGGCAAACAACTGACCTTTGACCTGAGCTTCAGACCAGCCTTGGGCCGCGATGATTTTCTGGTCACCGAGTCCAATTCGGCGGCGGTCGCATTGGTCGATCAGTGGCCAGACTGGCCATCTTATGCAGCTGTGTTGGTGGGGCCTCCGGGCTCTGGCAAAACCCATCTCGCTGAAGTCTGGCGACAAACGTCGCGCGCACAAATTGAAAAATCCTCGGATCTCAAAATCGAGTATATCCCAGACTTAATATCTCGCGGCACCCTCGTTGTAGAAGATTTAAGCGCTCCCGACTTGCCCGAGAGTTCTTTGTTCCACCTCTTGAATTATGCACGTCAGAATGCCCATTCCGTGCTCTTCACGTCAGCAATTTGGCCATTGGCGCATGTCTCACTGCCTGATTTGCGTTCGCGCCTGCAAGCATTGCCCGTCGCCACGATTATGCCTCCAGATGACGCATTGTTGCGGGGCGTTCTTGTGAAGCTGTTCAATGACCGCCAAATTTCTGTCGACGAAAGCTTGATCAGTTATCTGCTAGCCCGCATGCCCCGTTCACTGGATGTGGCGCGCGTGCTCGTGGAGCGTATCGACAAGGCTGCGTTGGAGCAGGGCGCTGAAGTCACCCGCGTCTTTGCAGGTCGCATTTTAACAGAATTCGAAAATCCAGATTTTCTTTAACTGCAATGACAGCATGGCATTCACAAAACTGTCATGAACACGTATTCTACGTTCCAATATGAATGACCTTTCTGATGCTCATGTAACACTTCAGTCTCCGCAACGGTTTTTTAACCGCGAGCTTAGCTGGCTCGACTTCAACATGCGTGTATTGGAGGAAGCCAAGAACCACCATCACCCCCTGCTGGAGCGGGTGCGGTTCTTGTCAATTTCCGGCTCGAACCTTGATGAATTTTTTATGGTGCGTGTGGCAGGGCTGGTAGGCCAGGTGCGCGAGCAGGTGCAAGAGATCAGCCAAGACGGTTTGAACCCGGCTGAGCAACTGTCGCTCATACAAGCACAAGCACGCGTGTTGTTGACCGAACAAGACAAACGCTGGCTGCAACTGCGTGATGAACTCGGTGAGAACGGAATCGATCTTATTGAGTCAGATGAACTGACGCCTTCGGACGAAGTGTTTCTGGATCAGTTTTTTCTTGAACAAATCCTGCCCGTCGTAACCCCCATTGCTATTGATCCAGCCCATCCGTTTCCGTTTATTTTAAACCGTGGTTTTGTATTGGCGACAGAGCTTCGCCATCGCACTGATAGTAATATCATGCGCGCGCTCTTGCCCATTCCGCAGCAGCTTGAACGCTTTGTCCGTTTGCCTGGCACCACCACGCGTTTCATGGCGCTTGAAAATATATTGGCGCATTTTTTGCCGCGGCTGTTTCCTGGATATGAAGTGCTGGGCGATGGCTTATTCCGCATTATCCGCGACAGTGATATTGAAATTGAAGAAGAAGCGGAAGATTTGGTGCGCGTTTTCGAAAGCGCGCTCAAACGCCGCCGCCGTGGCTCCGTGATACGCATGGAAGTGGACGCTAAAAGCCCGCGTAGCCTGATTGAATTTATCGCGGCTGAATTGGATGTCTCGCCCGACATTGTAGTAGAAACCAAGGGACTTGTAGGCGTTGCCGACTGTTCCCGCCTTATTTTGGATGAGCGCCCCGACCTCAAATTCAAACCGTTCGTGGCCCGTTTCCCTGAGCGGGTTCGCGATCATGGCGGTGATATTTTTGCAGCAATCCGGCAAAAAGATTTTATCGTTCACCACCCCTATGAATCATTCGACGTTGTGGTGCAATTCATTCGGCAGGCCGCACTCGACCCCGATGTCATTTCAATTAAGCAAACACTCTACAGAACTTCCCGCAATTCACCCGTTGTTGCAGCATTGGCCAAGGCGGCTGAGGCCGGAAAATCCGTCATGGCTTTGGTGGAGCTTAAAGCCCGCTTTGATGAAGAAGCCAACATTCAATGGGCACGCGATTTGGAACGGGCAGGCGTACAAGTGGTCTTCGGTTTTCGCGAACTGAAGACTCACGCCAAAGTTTCCATGGTTGCGCGCCGCGAAGGCAGTGCCGTTCGCACCTACGTGCATTTCGGCACCGGCAACTATCACCCAATCACAGCCAAAATTTACACCGATCTTTCGTTCTTTACGTGCGACCCCGCATTGGTGCGGGATGCAGCGCGACTGTTCAACTTCATCTCAAGTTATGCTCAGCCGCAAGAACTGGAACGCATTTCACTTTCGCCCATGAATTTAAAAGCGCGACTGCTTGAACATATTCAGGGCGAAATCGACCATGTGAAGGCCGGGCGCATTGGCCAAATTTGGGCGAAGATGAATTCGCTGGTTGATCCTGATGTGATTGACGCACTTTACCGCGCATCTATGGCAGGCGTTAAAATTGATCTGGTTGTGCGCGGCATTTCATGCCTGCGTCCGGGCATCGTTGGATTGTCTGAAAACATCAAGGTCAGAAGCATTATCGGTCGGTTCCTGGAACATTCCCGAATCGTATGTTTTGGCAATGGCCATGCTTTGCCACATCCCGCTGCAAAGGTTTACATTGGCTCAGCCGACTGGATGCCGCGTAATTTGCAGCGCCGTGTGGAAACCCTCATTCCAATTGAAAATCCAACGGTGCACGATCAGGTGCTGGACCAGATTATGGTTGCGAACCTGCGTGACAACCAACAAAGCTGGCTTCTACAATCCGACGGTACATCAAAACGCGTGGAGCAGGGCCCGAATGAAGAGCCGTTCAACGCTCACGAATATTTCATGATCAATGCGTCATTGTCAGGTCGAGGACGATCTTTAGAGGGCAGTGTGCCACCCAAAATTCCACACAGCCGCAGAAAGGCAACGCGACAAAAGTGAGTTGGCATACCGGTTTTCGAACAGAGCCCCCAAAATATCGCCCCGTTGCGGTTGTAGATATTGGCTCCAATTCCGTGCGTCTGGTCGTCTATGACGGCCTGCGTCGTTCGCCCACGCCTGTCTTCAACGAGAAAATATTGTGCGGTTTGGGCAAGGGCATCGCAATCACAGGAAGGCTTGACGCGGCAGCCGTGGTTCGCGCCATTGCAGCATTGAAACGCTTTCGTGCACTGGCGCGGCAAATTGGATGTCATGAAGTTTATGCCGTCGCGACAGCTGCTGCGCGTGAAGCCGAAAATGGCCCGGCATTTATTGAGGATGCAGAGAAAGCCTTAGGTGCAGGCATCGATGTGCTGACCGGGAAAGAAGAAGCCCGCTACGCAGCATTGGGTGTCATCGCTGGTGTGCCTGATGCTGATGGCATTGTGGGTGACTTGGGTGGTGGTTCTCTTGAACTTATCAATGTCAATGACGGCAAGTTATTTGACGGCGTGACCTTACCACTCGGACCACTGCGCCTTATCGACATGTCGGGCGATAATATGGGTCGCGCCCGCAAAATTGTAGATGAATATTTGCACGATACAAAAGTTCTGGAAGCATTGAAGGGACGCAGTTTTTATGCCGTGGGCGGCACGTGGCGCAACCTCGCCCGCGTACAACTGTCCCATGCCGGATACCCCCTGCATGTGTTGCACCAATACACCATGTCGCGCCAACAGGCGAAATCCATCGCTGAATTTGTATCTGGCATGACCAGCTCTGCTTTGAAAGACGTTAAAGACGTCTCGAAATCGCGTTCAAACACAATGCCTTTTGGCTCCATGGTTTTGGAACGTTTG
This sequence comes from uncultured Alphaproteobacteria bacterium, assembly GCA_963840765.1. Lineage (GTDB taxonomy): Bacteria > Pseudomonadota > Alphaproteobacteria > Rhizobiales > Aestuariivirgaceae > Aestuariivirga. The sequence goes on from CAWJAE010000009.1 coordinate 483,403, forward strand.
ATCGAAATTGGAAAACCAAAGGATATTGTCTGTTCGGTTTATGGGGTTCGCGAAGGCTACCTTTACGCCAAACTTCCCCGCAAAAAAGCCAAACTGGATGCTTTGTTGTCCTCTTGTTGGGATTTTGCGCGGCGCTATGCCCGATCACCGGAACATGAATTGGAACTGTGCGATTGGACTGACCAATTATTCGGCGACAAGGTGATGAAGGAAACCGAGGGCGAAAAACGCCTGCGTTATGCTGCTTGTTTGTTGGCCGATATTGGTTGGCGGGCACACCCGGATTATCGTGCCGACCGCTCCATGAGCATGATTTCACAGGCCGCATTTGTAGGTGTTGACCACCCGGGACGCGTTTTTTTGGCCCTCACCATTTTCTATCGCTATGAGGGCGAGGTCATGAAAGACGACCTAACACGGTTGCTAAGTGAATCTGAAATGGAGCGTGCGCACTTGCTGAGTTCTATTTTCCGCTTGGCTTACATTCTATCGGCAGCAATGCCCGGCATGTTGCCCCGCATCGGACTAAAACTTGAAAACAACAAAACGCTGACCTTGTCACTTCCTGCCAAACTCAAAGACTTGATGGGCGAACGTGTCGAAAAGCGCTTGGCCAGTTTGGCGTTTGAAATGGGCCGCAGCCCGCGTGTGGTGATTGGCGCCAAATAAGAGTCAGTCCATGAAAATGCGCGCGCGGCCTTTTTCAAGACCAATGGTGGCTTTACCGTTTTTAAGCGCCAAGGCCACATCGCCAAACACGTCGCGTCGCCAGCCCTGCATGGCCAAAACGTCAGCCGTGTCAGATATAGCGATGGCGTCAATATCTGCACTGGTGGCCAATAGTTTGGGCGCAATACCTTCGCGTTCGCTGACAATTTTCAAGGCCAGTTTTAAAACTTCGGCCGCTGCTTCCTGAGACGATGTCATTTCATCGCCGCGTCCTTTGGGGGCGGGAATAGTTTCAGGATCTCTAGCTAATGCCTCAGCCACTGCCGCCAAAATACCTCTGCCAATGCTGGAATCAGCCGAGCCACGCGGCAACAACCGAAGTTGCTGCATTGCTTCCTTGTTCTGTGGAATTTGAATGGCAATTTCTGCCACGGCATCATCCTTCAAAATGCGTCCACGCGGCACGTTTTTGCCCTGTGCTTCACGCTCGCGCCAAGCTGCAACCGCAATCAACGTCGCTTGCTGCTTTTTAGACTGTATACGGGCCTTGATGCGCCGCCAGCTTTGTTCCGGGTCTACCCGGTAATTCGACGCGTCCGCCAAATCCGCCAATTCCCCAGCAAGCCAAGAGTTGCGGTCTTCCTTATCGATTTGCGCCTTCAATTTTTCATAGACCACCCGCAAATGGGTAACGTCAGACAGCGCATAGGCCAACTGCTTGGGCGTCAATGGGCGGCGCGACCAGTCGGTGAATTGTGAAGACTTATCAATTTGCGCACCGACTAACTTCCGCACAATAGCTTCATATCCAACCTGATCGCCGAAGCCACACACCATGGCTGCAATCTGCGTATCAAAAACCGGTGTTGGCACCAGATTGGCCATGTTGACCAAAATTTCGATGTCCTGCGACGCCGCATGAAAAACCTTCAAGACATTGGAATTTGCCATTAAATCAAAAAACGGCTTAAGGTCTAAATTTTCTGCCAGTGGATCAATGAGTGCAGACGTTGTGAGTCCCGCAATCTGGATCAGGCATAGTTTGGGATAATAGGTAGTTTCGCGAAGAAACTCTGTATCCACGGTAATGAATTCGTCATTCGACACTGCATCGCAAAACGCAGCAAGTGCCGATGTAGTTGTGATCAACGTCAAGTCTGCGTGGGCCACTTTATCCATCACGACCTACCAAACACGCGTTGGAATATCGTATCAACATGTTTTGTATGATAACCTAAATCAAACAAAGCTTCGAGTTCGGCATCACTCATCAACTGCGAAATATCCTTATCTGCCTTGAGAAGGGGCAAGAACTGCCCTTCACCACGCCACACGGGCATAGCGTTACGTTGCACGGCGGAATAGGAATCTTCACGCGACATACCTTTTTGCGTCAAAGCCAACAGTACGCGTTGCGAATGCACCAAGCCGCCTAACCGGTCGAGATTACGTTGCATGTTTTCAGGATACACCAGCAATTTATCGATCACACCCGTCAAGCGCCGCAAGGCAAAATCCAAATGCACTGTGGCATCAGGCCCAATGCCGCGTTCTACGGATGAGTGTGAAATATCGCGCTCATGCCAAAGCGCCACATTTTCCATAGCGGGAATGGCGGCTGAACGTACAAGGCGTGCCAAGCCTGTTAAATTTTCTGTCAAAACAGGATTGCGTTTGTGTGGCATAGCCGACGAGCCTTTTTGACCCGGCGAAAAATACTCTTCGGCTTCCAAAACTTCCGTGCGTTGCAAATGGCGAATTTCAGTTGCAAGTCGTTCAACCGATGAGGCGATAACGCCGAGTACGGAGAAGTACATCGCATGGCGGTCGCGTGGGATAACTTGCGTGGACACAGGTTCAATAGCCAGGCCCAGCTTTTCCGCGACGTGTGCTTCCACCGAAGGATCGATGTTGGCGAATGTGCCGACAGCTCCCGAAATGGCGCATGTGGCAACGTCCTTGCGGGCAAAAACCAACCGTTCTTTTGCCCGTTGAAATTCAGCATGGGCATAAGCCAGTTTCAGTCCAAACGTAATTGGCTCCGCATGGATGCCATGGCTGCGACCTATGCATGCTGTCATTTTGTGTTCGAATGCGCGGCGCTCCAACGCAGCCAGCAGCCCATCCAAGTCTTTCAACAACAAGTCAGACGCACGCGTAAGCTGAATGTTGAACGTCGTGTCCAAAACGTCAGACGACGTCATGCCTTGGTGCACAAAGCGCGCTTCCGGCCCTACGATTTCCGATAAATGGGTCAGAAAGGCGATCACGTCATGCTTGGTAACGGATTCGATTTCATCAATCCGGGCGACATCGAATTCCGCATCCCTACCTTTTTCCCAGATAACGCGTGCGGCCTCCTTGGGCACGATACCCAATTCTGCCATTTTATCAGCAGCATGAGCTTCAATCTCAAACCAAATCTTGAAGCGTGTTTCGGGTGCCCAAATTTGGGCCATGTCTTTGTGAGAATAGCGGGGTATCATGGGCAAACCTTTGTTTAGGCTGGCCTTAGCAAATGTGGTGAAGTGTTGCGAGTCGCAATCGCGCCTTCAGTTAAACTTCACTGGAATGGCGATAAATCGGCGATCAGCACCTTCGAAGCCCCGCCGATAAACCCCAATGATAGCCACCATCTGCCCGGACTCAGTCCCGCCAGCGGGCTGTACAACAGCCTCAATGTCATAACCCACGGCACAAAAGCGAGACTTTGGCAGAGTTTTGTCTAGATGCAGAACCGTTTCGGCCCCAGTTTTAATGTTTTTGAGCTCTAGTTTGAAACCAACAACGCCGATGTCAGCTTCACAGCCTTGGGGCAGGGGAACGGCAACTTTGCTGGTGATCAAATCCCAACTGCCTTGGTTATCGACGTTTCCATAAGGACCCATGGCATTGTTATAATGGTCGTGAAACGTTAGCTTTGAGCGATCGGCAAGCACTTCGGTGAATGGATTGGCCGCAAGAAATTCGGCATCCGTGTCAATTGTATAGAAACTTAAAATCTCAGCCGCGTCTTTTTTGGATTTTGCTCTTACAGCTGTAACGGAGAGCGTTTCATCTTCCAGCATAACATTGATGGGAGTCCCTTTGGCCCACGCGTCTTGTTGAATATCGAGAACAAATACATCGCTATAAGCAAAGCCTGATCCATCCTGCACACCATATTGTTCATAGGCAAAAAAATGTGCGTCACTTGAAAAACCAATGGGACGGAATTTTGCACCATCGGCAGCCTGCGCAATAGATACACAGGAAAAGCAGAGTAAAGAAAACAATGTTTTCAACATCTGTAATGACTTTGTCTCAAGGGGATTCTGGAGCGAGATTTCCATCTCTCCATTGATACCAAATATAGGGTTGTTGTTGAAGATCACCGGATGCATTAAATCGCAAGGGCCCCACAACAGTCTGAACTTCATTGCCAGCGCTAAGCCAAGCAGCCATGCCTCGGCTGTCATTAACGCTGCGGGCTTTTGCAGCACTGGCAAAGGTTTCAACTGCGGCATAAGCGGCCAAAGCCGCACCCTCATTCGACGCCAAACCAGCAACGGAACCCGCCGATGTAGCGTTGTCTTTCAAGAATGTTACATGAGTTAAATTGGCGGCATCGGTGGCCTTTAAGCCGTAGTTTTCCGACTGTAAAATGTCCGAACCAAAAAATGGCACATTTTCATTTACTTCGCGAATGGACCTTGCGGCATCGGCGGCGTCCGTCGCTTGGAGTGCGAAATATATTGATGAGGCAACAATCAATCCAGGTTCGTCAGCTATTCTTACGTCGCCCGCTTTAACAGTTAAAACTCTCGCCGTGGGCAGAGCACCAAGAAATCGTTTGGCCAAGGACGCAGTTTCAGCCAGTCCGTCGGTAATGACATAAGAGGCGACATCACGGCTCTCGGCCTTAATACGAGCCGCTGCAATTTCAGCCTGCGCATCGTCACGTCCCGTAAGCCGGAAAACGTTCCAGAGGCTTTTCGACGTCAGTTCAGGAGCGGTGGCACTAGGGTTCAACATTAATACACCAGCGCTGGCGTAAGTTGGTGCGGCGGCTAAACTGGCGCTACTGCAGAAGTGGCCAATAACTGCCCGCACGTCCTGCGCGACAAAGCGTTTCGCCACTTCGATGGCACGTTTGGCGTCACAGGCATCATCACCTTCGACCAGTGTCAGCGACTCCCCGTTAATACCACCCTTGGCATTCAACGCAGCAATGGCTGCTGCTGCGCCGCTGCGCAATTCGTTGCCATAAACGGTGTTTTGCCCACTTAAAGGGCCGGCGACGCCAACAAAAATCTCAGCTTGCGCGGGCAATGCATAAAAAGTGCAAAAGAGGAGGGCGGTAAGATTGCGCAAGGGCAACTCCAGTTTAAATCGACAAACCAACTATGGCGAAGCCACTCGCAACTGCAAGACACAAAAAAACCGCCCGGATTTCTCCGGGCGGCGTTTCAGCTAAAGCTGAAGAACCGATTATGGGTTCTGGATGTAGGTGAAGCTGCCATCAGCTTGCTTCTGCCAGGTGTACAGAACGTAGTCTGGACGTGTAATGTCGCCCTTGGCATCATAGCCAATGTCGCCAATAACCGTTGTCCATGGTCCGCTTGCCTTAATGGCAGCAGCAACAGCTTGCGCATCGTCAGACTTGCCAACCTTGGTTGCAGCAGCAGCAACGATCTGCAAAGCAGCGTAGCTGTAGAGCGTGTAGGCTTCTGGTTCGAAACCAGCTGCACGGAACTTTTCAACTGCAGCTTTTGCAGATGGATTGTTACGTGGGTCTGGAGCAAATGTCATCAAGGTGCCTTCAACAGCTGGACCAGCGATCGAAGCCAATTCGTTTGACACAATGCCGTCGCCGGACATGAATGTTGCAGTCATGCCAGCATCAGCGGCTTGGCGCTTCAGCAAACCGAACTCGGTGTGCAGACCACCCCAATAGACGAATGATACGCCAGCTTCCTTCATCTTGGTGATGAGGGCTGCAAAGTCCTTGTCGCCAATGTTGACGCCTTCATACATGGCTTCGGTCAAGCCGCCATCATTCATGGCCTTCTTGGTGAAGTCAGCAAGGCCTTGGCCGTATGGTGTCTTGTCGTGGAGAACAGCAACCTTGGCATCCTTGAAGTTTGCCACGATGTGACCGCCAGCAACCGTACCTTGTTGATCGTCACGACCGCATGTGCGGAAGGTGTTCCACAGGTTGCGTTCGGTCAAGGTTGGGTTCGTAGCGGATGGTGTGATCACCAATGTGCCGTTTTCAGCATAAACTTCCGAAGCTGGAATGGTTACACCCGAGTTGAAGTGACCAACAACGTATTTAACGCCATCAGCAACGAACTTCTGGGCAACGGACACGCCTTGCTTTGGATCAGAAACGTCATCGCCGAATACAAGCTTGATTTGTTCGCCGTTGATGCCGCCAGCTGCGTTAATTTCAGCAGCAGCAGCTTCAGCGCCTTTTTGCAACTGGGCACCGAAAGCAGCGTTTGGACCGGTCAAAGGACCAGCAACGCCAACCAGAATTTCAGCCCAAGCTGCGGTGTTGACAGCCATAAGCGCCGAAAGGGCGAGGCCCGTCATAAGGATTTTCTTCATTTCACAACTCCCTGTGTGTGTGATTTAGGGTCTTTAGGTTTATCCCTTCGCAGTGTTTCGAAAACACCACTTAGGAATAAGATTTGCCGAATTTTCAGCAAATGTCACGCTGAATTCCGCCGAAAACTGCTCTGTTTTTGGCGGGTCAGACAAATGGGTAAGTTAACTTTTGGCGCGCCAGCTAATGAGTGATGCTTTCTCATAGAGCCAATGATATTGCCGCGTCATTTGATTGGTGCGGGTATAGCGATAGCCGACGTAAGCGACCAGCCCGAGCACAGCGGTATCCAAAAGATATCGGCCCACACTTACGAATTGTGCTTCATACAAAGCGAAGTGTAAAAATCGAGCACCAAACCCGAGCCCTAACACTGCAACGACCAAATTCCAAATGGGTTTCCAATCACTCGCAATGGAGCGGCCAGTCATCCAAGCAGCCCCCATGCAAAGCAACATGAATATATACTCGCCAGCCAAGGCATGTCCGGAAAAAATATCTTGCAACATCTGTTTGTTCTCTCAGTGCCCGCTGCCTTCAAGGTAGGCCGCGCGTACCTCAGGATTGGCCAATAACTCTTTACCCGTGCCGCTCAGCGTGATTTGACCATTCACCATCACATAACCTCGTGTGGCCAACTTCAGCGCAGCAAACGCGTTTTGCTCCACTAAGAACACAGTCAAACCTTTGGTCTGGTTCAACACACGAATAGCGTCAAAGATCTGCTTCACAATGATGGGAGCAAGCCCCAAAGAAGGCTCATCCAGCAGCAGCAGTTTTGGACGTGCCATCAAAGCACGTGCAATCGACAACATCTGTTGTTCACCGCCCGACAGCGTGCCACCCCGCTGATTGATACGTTCTTTCAACCGTGGAAAAAGTTTAAATATTTCTGCAACGTCTTCGTCAAAATATTTGAGATTATCGAGACCTGCACCCATTTGCAGGTTTTCGCGAACCGTCATACGTCCAAAAATTCGGCGACCTTCGGGTGACTGAGCAATGCGCAACCGTGCAATTTCATGCGTCGGCATTTTCGTAATATCTTGACCGTCAAAAATAATGTTACCGGTGCGGGCTTGTGGGCTGCCACAAACGGTCATCATCAAAGTGGATTTGCCGGCACCATTTGCACCAATCATGGCGACGATTTCACCCGGATGCACGTCAACATCAATGCCTTTCAAAGCTTGAATATTGCCATAGAAAGTATGGATGCCGCGCACCTTCAGCAGTGGTTCAGAAGCTACCATTATTTACGACCCTTGGACGGTTTTTCTTTAGTGGCTTCGCGCGCCAGTTTTTTAGCTTGTGACACCCAGTCTTCACGCGCGATGCGGCCATCAAATTCGAGGTAGGCCTCAGCCTCAACAACATCTGCCTTCTTCCATGCCGCAATTTGCGCGAATGTACGCACACCATTCCGGTTCAATTTACCTTCATTGACAGGGCCAATGCCCTTGATCAACTTGAGGTCATCTTTCGCCGAAAGTTTAACAACAGTTTTTGGCTGGGTGGGCTTCGCAGCAGGAGGTGCTGCTTTTGCTTTCAAAGGCTTTGGCGAAGCAGCAATGGGCGCAGCGATTGCGACAGGTACAGCTTTTGCAACAGGCATCTCGACGATAGGCGCAGCGATGATCTTTTCCGCTTCGTCTTCATCCACACCCAAATAAGCGGCGATAACTTTTGGATCGTTTTTAACATGGTTGGGATTACCATCAGAAATCTTGGTGCCGTATTCAAGCACTACAACGTGGTCGGAAATACCCATCACCACCGACATGTCGTGCTCAATCAGCAGAATGGAGGTCCCCGTGTCTTTACGGATGTCTTTCAACAGCGTGTTCAGTTCAAGCGACTCGCGGGGTTCAGACCCGCTGCTGGTTCGTCCAAACACAACAATTCAGGATCCGTACACATGGCACGGGCAATTTCCAGACGGCGTTGTGCGCCATAGGGCAGATCACCAGCAGGTTGATCAGCACGGTCATAAAGGCCAATGCGCTTCAACCAATCTCCCGCTTTACGTTCTGATTCCTGCGACTTGTTGCGATAGCTCGCCAACCCAAACAGGCCTCCAAACGTGTAACCAGACGCTTTCATCAAAGGCGTGTGCTGTGCAACCAGCAAGTTTTCGAGTAACGTCAGGCCCGAAAACAACCGAATATTCTGAAACGTGCGCGCAACCCTAGCATCGCGGTTCACTTCAAAATCGGGCATGCGTTCGAGCAAATAACTGGAGCCATTGCTGCGGTTCATTTTCATCATGCCGGATGTTGGTTTGTAAAAACCGGTGATGCAGTTGAAAACCGTGGTTTTGCCTGCACCATTGGGGCCAATCAAAGCGGTAATTTCACCACGCTTGGCTTCGAACGACAAATCATTGACGGCAACAAGACCGCCGAAGATCATCGAAACGTGTTCAACCTGCAAAATTGCATCAGATGTTTTATTGGTCATCTTAGCCGTGACCTTCCTTCGAGAATTCACCAGAAATCGATTTATGGTCAGCATGTAAGAATGCCGTAGGTTCGCGCGTGCCCACAAAGCCACGCGGCTTGTAAAGCATCACCACCACCATCGCTATTCCGAAAATCAACATGCGATAAAGTTCCGGCGTAAAGTCGCTGCCAAATACTTCCTTTAAGAAATCGAGTTGGCGCAGCAGTTCAGTGCCCCCCACCATGACGATAGCGGCGATGGCAATACCACCGAGCGAGCCCATGCCACCCAACACCACAATGGCGAGGATCACAGCCGATTCAAGGAACACGAAGCTTTCAGGCGAAACGAAACCTTGGCGCACAGCAAAGAATGCACCAGCAAAACCACCAAACATCGCACCGATAGCAAAGGCAGTCAGCTTTGTCGTTGTGGTGTTGATCCCCAATGAGCGACAAGCAATTTCATCTTCACGCAACGCTTCCCAAGCGCGGCCAATTGGCAAGCGACGCAGCCGCAGGGTGACAAAACCTGTCAGCAGCACCAAAGCAAGAATAAGATAATACAAGAATATTTTGTAGTAGGCGGAGGAGGGCGGCAAGCCAAAAACCGCTGCAAAGCCTTCCTTCGAAGAGTTGAACTCGTAAAAGCCAAATAGTGTCGCCTTGGCGATGCCAGAAACACCAAATGTGCCCTTGGTCACAGCTGTCCAGTTGATCAATACCAATCTGATGATTTCACCAAAGGCTAACGTCACAATCGCCAAATAGTCTCCGCGCAACCTAAGCACTGGGAAACCAAGAATGACACCCCAGAAACCAGCCAAAATGCCGGCAAGCGGCAGCAAGATCCAGAACGATAAACCGAATTGGTCCGAGAGAAGCGCGTAGGAATAAGCGCCTACAGCGTAAAATGCAACGTAACCCAAATCTAGCAAGCCAGCCAAGCCTACAACAATGTTCAAACCCCAGGCCAACATGACGTAGATCAAGATTTGGATGCCGAAGTTATCAACCCACTTCAAAGAGCCTTGCATACCTACAAGCATAACCACCAATGGCGGATAGATAAGCAAAAAGGCCAAAGCCAACTTGGAGAAATTTGTCTTGAACCAGCTATCTGGCGCATCCGTTGCTACCTTCATGGCTGCTTTCGCAGCCTTGCGTTCCGCTAGGGCAGGCGCAACAACAGCAGTCATAAGAAAACGAACCCCAGCAGCGAGGCCAACGACAATGGCCAAAAGGCCCCAGCGCTGCACCAAAATAAGTTCATTGCGAATGTTTTGATCAGTTTTGAAACCAATCAACAAAAAGAACAATCCAAAAGCGATAAGCCCCGCAAAAAACGCGTCTTTCAATGCTTTTTTCATGTCGGCTTGTGGGAGTTCAGGAGATGTGGACATGGTTAGACTTTTTCAACTTCTGGACGTCCGAGAATGCCGGACGGCATGAAAATCAAGACAATGGCGAGAATGCAGAAGGCGGCCACGTCCTTATAATCGATGGAGAAATAGGCCGACCACATGGCTTCGATCAGGCCGATCAAAAGTCCGCCTAAAACAGCCCCCGGCAAAGAACCGATGCCTCCCAGCACAGCGGCCGTAAAGGCTTTCACACCCGGCACAAAACCGTCTGTGAAAACAATCACCCCATAATAAGTGAGGTAGAGCGTACCCGCCACAGCGGCCAGCGCAGCACCCATGATAAATGTGATCGAGATGGTCTTGTCGACGTCAACACCCAATAAAGCTGCCATTTTGCGATCTTGTTCGCAGGCGCGCTGTGCTCGACCAAGTGGAGTTTTGTGAACAATGTACCAAAACACGGCCAGCAACACCGTTGTGACGAGCACGATCAAGATTTGCTTCCAGGAAATCTGGATATTTTCGGAGATGGAGATATTACCGGAAACCAAAGCCGGAATTGGCTTGTTGCGCGGGCCTTGCGACACTTGCAAGAAATTGGAAAGTGCGATGGACATGCCAATGGCCGTGATCAATGGAGCCAAGCGGAAGGAACCACGCAGGGGCTTATAGGCCACACGCTCAATCGTCCAATTCCATAGACTTGTCAGCACCACCGCAATAACCATCATCACGATGAGCGCCACAGCCACAGGAACGCCCGAAAAGAACGATGTGATGGCGAGGAAAACGATCAAGGCCATGAATGCACCGACGGTGAAAATGTCACCATGGGCAAAATTGATCATCCCGATAATGCCATAGACCATCGTATAGCCGATGGCGATCAAACCGTAGATGGACCCGAGTGTAAGTCCGTTAATGAGCTGCTGGAGAAAATACTCCATTCCGCCCCCCTTATGTTACCGACGCATATGCGACCCGATCGTGGCTCATATCGGCCACTTGAGCAACCAATAATGAAACAAAGCCACGAATACAAGTGATACAAACGCACTTAACCTCCAAATAAGGACGGTCAAACAGTGGAATTCCCCGACAACGCAAGGAAATCTTGCTTGATTGACCAACGTACGAGCCATGCCCGACAAAAAATTTTGCATTCATCTGAATTGACCTTGCGGAACTTTACTTCTAAATCGATATATATCGGATGTGAATATAGCGGAGTGATTGGCCTGTGAACGTACGTACCCTGTGCTTGGGCTATCTCTCGCTGCGCGAAGCGACTGGCTATGAAATTAAGAAGGATTTCGAGGAAGGCCTGTTTTGTCACTTTCTTGAAGCAAGTTATGGATCAATTTATCCCGCGCTCAATCAATTGGCGGTTGAAGGCTTGGTCACAGTGCGCGAAGAGGAGCAATCAGGAAGGCCCGACAAAAAGGTTTACGCAATTACTGATGCAGGCAACGCGGCTCTTAAAAAGGCTTTGTTGGTGTTGCCTTCGCGGGACAAGTACAAATCTGAGTTTCTTTTCATGATGCTGCTGCAGCACCATATCACACCCTATCACCGTATGGCGGCAATAGAGAAACAACTGGCGGATCTGAAAGCAGATCTCTCAAACATTGACGAGTGCAAATGCAACGCACCATCAGAACCGGCCAGCGACTTCGTCTTAGGGTACGGCGAAGCAGTGCTGACAGCAGGTGTCACCTATTTAGAACAAAAACTGGCTGAACTCGCCTTAAGTCAGAACAAACAAGCGGCGGAATGAAGGAAGATTGAATTATGCGGATGTTCTTTGTTACCACAGTGCTTGCATCTCAGCTCATGGCAGGCGTTGCCTTGGCTCAAACCGCTGCCACGCCAGAGGAAACCGCTGCTGCAAATGCGCCCACCATTTCAGTCATGGTCGCTGAAAAGAAGAAAATTGCTGAAGAGCTTGTCGTTACAGGCAGTTTTGCCGCCGGTGCAAATGTGCTGATCTCGCCACTCGTAAATGGTTATGCTGTTGTAGAAATTTTGGTCGAAGAGGGTGATACGGTAAAAGACGGGCAAATACTGGCGCGGCTTGATGGCAACGACGTTGATATTTCTTTGGCACAAAACACGGCGAGCTTGGCCAAAAATGATGCGTCAATAATGGAAGCCAAAAACAAGATTAAGCAAGCCAGAATCAGCCGCGCCAGTGCGCAATCTGATTTAAACCGCACCAAGAAGCTCCGCTCAACAGGTGTCAGCACTGTTGAACAATTCGACCAACGGCAAGCAGCCTACGATCTCGCTGCGGCGCAATATGATGCTGCGGAACTGTCGCTCATTTCAGCTGAAGCAGACAGGCAAGTTATCGTTGCACAACGCAAAGAACTTGAATTGCGCAAAAGTCGTACAGAAATCAAAGCTCCGGTTGATGGCTACATCAGCAGTCGTTTGGTTCAATACGGCGCGATTTCAAATTCCTCCAGTGGCACCATGTTCAATCTTGTCGCGAAAGGCCAAGTGAAATTAGTGGCTGAAGTTCCCGAATCTGATCTGCCTAAAGTTAAGATTGGGCAGAAAGCCTCGATCGCCGTAAACGGCTATGACAAAGCATTGATTGGTGATGTCGCCCTGATTTCTCCTGAGGTCGATCAATCAACCCGCATGGGGCAGGCGCACATAAAATTGGCTGAGGGTGTAAGAATACCGCTGGGTGCCTTTGGCCGTGCGACAATTTCGCTGGCAGCAGGTGAGGGCGTTGCTTTGCCGCTTACCGCCGTAACCTTTGGCGAAGACGGCCCAACGGTTCAAATTGTTAAAGATGGAAAAGTTGAAGTGCGCAAAGTCATTACGGGCTTGGTCAGCACAACAGATATTGAAATCACCGATGGCGTTTCTCCTGGCGACACTTTTGTGGCGCGCGCGGGCAGTTTTGTGCGTCAGGGTGACTTGGTAAATCCGGTCGTTGTTACGCAGACCGAGTAAGGATTTTAGAATGAATTGGAATTTCTCTGCTTGGTCAATCCGCAATCCGGTTCCGCCGATATTGCTGTTTGCCGTGCTATTGTTGATGGGCTGGCAATCGTTCATGCGTTTGCCGATTACCCAATTTCCAAATATCGACGTGCCCTTGATTGCGGTGTCCGTCGCGCAATCGGGCGCTGCGCCGGCTGAACTTGAATCCCAGATCACAAAGCGTGTGGAGGACGCAGTCTCCGGTATTGCCGGCATGAAGAACATCAACTCCACCATGTCCGATGGTACTTCAACCACCGTTATTGAGTTTCGCCTCGAAAAGCCGACGGATCAAGCGCTAGAAGATGTGAAGGACGCGATTGCTAAAATCCGTTCAAACTTGCCCGGCGGTATTGACGAACCCATCATCCAAAAGATCGATGTAGAAGGCCAAGCTATTCAAACCTACGCCGTCAAAGCCCCTGGCATGACGCTTGAACAATTGTCATGGTATGTCGATGACGTCGTAAGGCGCCAAGTGCAAGGTTTGCCCGGTGTCGGCAAGGTTGACCGTTTCGGCGGTGCAGACCGTGAAATCCGCGTTGATCTTGATCCCGGTAAAATGCAATCGCTGGGATTGACAGCATCCTACATCAACCAGCAACTCAGCGCCATTAACGCTGACTCTGGCGCTGGCAAAAGCGAAGTCGGCGGCAACGAACAAGCCATCCGCACACTAGGCGGCGCGCGCGATCTGGAAAGCCTGCGCAGCACAACCATTCCACTTCCCGGTGGCAACAAAATCAGATTGGGTGAACTGGGCTCTGTTGTTGATACGACTGAAGAACCCCGTTCCTTTGCGCGCTTTAACGGTGACCCTGTCGTCACATTTGCTGTGTTCCGCGCCAAAGGTTCAAGTTCGGTTGACGTGGGCAATCGTGTGAATGTGAAAGTGCAAGAACTCGACACGGCAAATGATGCCGTCACCTTCTCCCTGGTTGATGACACTGTATTTTCGATTTACGGCAATTACGTCGCCGCTATGGAAGGCCTTATCGAAGGGGCTATTCTCGCCATTATCGTGGTGTTGATCTTCCTGCGGGATTGGCGTGCAACTTTGATTTCAGCAGTGTCACTGCCATTGTCGGCAATTCCCACATTCTGGGCCATGGACATGTTGGGATTCTCACTGAATCTCGTGTCGTTCCTTGGCATTACGCTCGCAACCGGTATTCTGGTCGACGACGCAATTGTGGAAATCGAGAATATCGCCAGGCACATGCGCATGGGCAAGTCTGCCTATCGCGCTTCGATGGACGCCGCTGATGAGATTGGACTCGCTGTTATTGCGATTACGTTCACCATCGTTGCCGTGTTCGTGCCCGTTTCCTTCATGGGTGGCATTGTTGGACAATATTTCAAACAGTTCGGCATGACAGTTGCTGTAGCCGTATTGTTCTCGCTTCTTGTTGCGCGTTTGATAACGCCCATGTTGGCGGCATATTTAATGCGAGCACACGGACACGAGGAAGAGAAGCCAGGACGTATCTTGCGTGGTTACATCAAGCTGCTGAAAGTGCTCAATTGGGCACCAACACTAACCCACGAGCGCACAAAATTCGTTCCGGAAGGGCGCGTTTGGCAGCCGCGGTTCATGAGCTACGTGACCATCGTTCTCGCCTTCGGCGTGTTGATGGCATCGATGTCGCTGACGCCTTACTTGCCGACTGGTTTTATTCCTCGGGGTGACGAGTCTCGATTTGTGTTAGGTGTCGAACTTCCACCAGGTTCACGCTTGGAGGAAACCTTGAAGACCACCCAAGGCATGGCAGACACCATTCGCACCAACAAGGATGTGAGCCACGTGTTTGTGCTTGGCGGTTCCACGCCGACAGGCAGTCTTGAGGCACGCTACGCATCGATTTTTGTTAATCTCAACAAGCGCGATCACAACCTGTTTGCGGGTATTGGCAATTCATTTATTGGCGGACTCAATAGCCTGCCCGGCATTTCAATTCCGCGCATTAAAACCAATGGGCGTGAAACGCCGCAGTGGGATGTGGAAAATGCTGTTCTGCCTCTGCTTGCAAATTTGCCGGACGTACGTTGGTATAAGGTAACCGAACGCGGCACCCGCGAAATTGAATTCAACATGTTGTCCAACGATCCTGTGGCGCTTGCTTCAGCAGTGGCAAAGTTGGAAGGCGCATTGCGTCAAGAACCAATTCTGCGCTCTGTTATGGGGATTGGCGCGTTAAATCGTCCGGAAGTCAAAATTGTTCCGCGTACGGATGAAGCAGCAAAGCTTGGAATTACGGCAGCGCAAATTTCGCAAGCGGTGCGCGTGGCCATGATCGGGGATTTTGATCCGCTTCTCGCGAAGTTCAATGCGGGTGACAGGCTGTTGCCCATTCGGGTGCAAGTGCCTGAAACGGCCCGAACGCAATTCAGTGATCTTACAAATCTGCGCATCACCACAAGCAACGGCCAGACCGTACCTTTGTCTTCGGTGGCGGATGTGACATTCAGTGAAGGTCCGTCTTCCATCAAGCGCCTGAACCGCCAACGGCAAGCGGCATTGGGTGCTGATATTATGCCCGGCACGGAACTCGGTACTGCGACTGAACGCATTCAAGCCGTAGCAAAGAGCCTCAACTTCCCTGACTCCGTGAAAATTCAAGAAGGTGGTGACGCTGAAATTCAGGGAGACATCAACCGCGAATTCGTCAAGGCTGCCAGCTTGGGCATCGTACTAATGCTGGGTGTTTTGATTCTGCTGCTGGGTAACATTTTCCAGCCTTTCGCGATCCTGTTGTCACTGCCTCTATCTATCGGTGGCGTCGTTATTGCCCTGCTGATTACAGATCGTGCATTCTCCATGCCCGTCATCATAGGTATGTTGATGCTCATTGGCATTGTCGCCAAGAACGGCATCATGTTAGTGGATTTTGCGGTAGAGCGCGTACGCCACGGCATGAGCCGCATTGACGCGATTGTCGACGCGGGCCGGAAACGCGCACGCCCGATTGTGATGACCACATTGGCTATGGGCGCCGGCATGTTGCCGTCTGCCATGGGCATTGGTGAAGGCGGCGAATTCCGCGCGCCGATGGCCATCGCCGTGATTGGTGGCTTGATTGCAGCAACCTTCCTCAGCCTCGTTTTCGTTCCTTCATTCTATATTGTGATGGACGATCTGGCCAACTTGTTCCGCTGGATGTTTGGCCGCTTTATTGGCGCCTCTGACGAACCTGCCCTTGCAGGCAGTGTAGAAGAATTGGCACTTCAACAAAGTAAAACAGAAACGGCATTGGAACAATTGGCCGACAAGATTGACGCTGTGGAGGATCGATTTGTGGAAGCACTCTCGACCAAACCACAGAAAATGAAGGCTGCGGAGTAGGGGGCCTTGCCCCCTTCTTTTCTTAAACGGAAATCAACCGATAAAGACCAATTGCAATGGCAAGCAGCCCCACAGCCACCGTTAGTATACGGCTTGGTGCGACCCGCGCTAACCAGCCACCAGCCACAGCTGCCGGAAGTCCTCCAACCATAAGACCTGCAACGGGGTAAGCGACCGATTGCCAATCAGTGCCACCTTCCCAATGGCCAACATAAAACGCGACCAGATAGGCGGAGAACACGGATACACTAACGGCAAATTCTGCAAAATTGCTTGAACCAATAGCGTATCGCGAATTGACGCCGGACCCCAACAAGCTTGTGGTGACAACCGGACCCCAACTGCCGCCGATGCCTTCAATCAAGCCGCCGATGAAACCAATCATGCGTTTCCAAGCGGCAGGCAACAGTCGCGGTGAAGCGCCTTTCACCCCCCGCCAGATAATTAACGCGCCTATGAAAAACAGGTAGCTGGTCACCAATATCGTCAAGGCCTTGCCTTTGAGACTCGTCAACAGCAACATGCCCAAAGTGCCACCTAACGTACCAAAAACGGCAAGCGCAACGACAATGCTCCAGTCGAGGTTCTTATTGAAAAAATGCGAACAAGCAGCTGTCGCTGTCGTCGGAATTTTTGCAGCGTTTACTGCCGCCGAAACCAAGGCAGGTGCCACTCCTTGCCCCAAAAGCACTGAAGCGGAAATGATTCCAAATCCTAGCCCCAAAGTGCCGTCAATCAACTGTGCGAGAAAGCCTACCGCAGCAAAAGTCCAGAAATCAGACATGGTCTGCCTTTCTTCAATTCAGTCATAAAAAATTAAACGGCTGCCGCTTGCCGCGTCTCAGTTCGAACTACTTCACCATTCACCGAAAAATGAATGCCGCATTCGGTCTTGTCTGAACCAGCCCAACGGCCAGCTCTCGGATCTTCATCAGTGCCCCCTTGAACCGTGCAAGGCATGCAACCAATCGAACGATAACCTTGCAGCTTCAATGGGTGCGAAGGCAAGTTGTGGGTTATCATGTAATGATGGAGATCAAGTGGCGTGAAGCTGGCCAAAGGCTCAAGTTTCACTTTTCCATCCTGCACGCTCACATACTGCAGGTCGCTACGGGTAGCGCCATGAAAACGTTTGCGGCCCGAAATGATAATGTCGTAGTTCGCAAAGGCTTTCTGCATCGGCACGGTTTTGCGAAAATGGCAGCATAGGTCCCGGTCAAAGGTGTGTAAAATCCCATCTGGGTCCACCCGTGCCAGATCCTCCGTGTCTGGGTGGATGTTCTGCAAGTTCGTCAAACGCAATTCACGGACCAATTGGTCACGATACTGCAATGTCTCTGGAAACAGCTTCTCAGTGTCCAAAAATAACACCGGCAAATCCGGCGCAATTTCCGAGACCATGTGCAGCAAAACGGAAGATTCAGCGCCAAATGAAGATAACAAAGCGACGCGGCCCGGATGTTGTTTGACAGCAGCGCTGATCAGTTGGCGGCCCTCAAGACCCGCATAACTTTCAACAATGTCGTTGAGGGGGGAATTATCCGGCATGGGGCTGCTCTTCCCAGGCGGCAAAACCCTGGTGCCGCTGTGCCCAAATTTCGCGTTCAGCACCCGTGCGGTTGTAACCCAACTGATAAGTTAGTTGCATGTGTTGCGCAGCCTTCTGCCAGTCTTCCAGCGCGAACCGGTCCGACACGTCAAAACTGTCAACACCCACTTGCAACATGAGTTGCAACTGGTCAGGCAAAATATTGCCCGTGGCGCGCACTTCACCGCGATAGCCATCGAGGCGCAACTGTCGGGCCAAGCTGTAGGAGCGCCCATCCGTGAAGGCGGGGAAGTTTACAACCACTAACGCGAGTTGCGAGAAATAGGGGTGCAATGCTTTTTCGTCGGAACTGTTTGGCACGGTAACACCAAGCAAACCTGTGTGCCTTGCCAATGTATCCCACTCTTTCAGCAAGCGATCGAGCGACACAATCACGCGTGCGCCTTCAGCAATAGCCTCGTCATCAGCCACGAAAACCCAAGCGTCTTGTATAAAATTGTTGTTCTTAAGCAGCGGCATAAAGCGCATCCTTGAAAGGTTGTGGGCCGAGGCGGCGATAGGCAGCAAGGAATTCCTCACCGGGCAGCCGCAATTTCACATAGGTGTTTAAAATCTTTTCAATGGCATCCGGCACTTCTTCAGCCGCAAATCCGGGGCCTAAGATGCTACCAATCGATGCCTTGTCACCAGAAGATCCGCCAAGCGTAATCTGGAAATATTCTTCACCTTTTTTATCGAGTCCCAGAATGCCAATGTGGCCAACATGATGATGACCACATGCATTTATGCAGCCTGAGATGTTGATCTTCAACGGGCCATATTTTTCCTGCGTATCCATATCGGCAAACTTGCGTGAAATGGCCTGCGACACCGGAATGGCGCGAGCTGTAGCAAGGGCGCAATAATCTAGGCCGGGGCAGGCGATAATGTCGCCCAGCAATCCATAATTTGCAGCCGCCAAATTTGCTTTCGTCAGCTGCTCCCAAATGGTGAACGCATCCTCCAGCTTAACATGGGGAAGAACGATATTTTGGGCATGTGACACGCGCAATTCATCATAAGAATAACGTTCTGCCAAATCCGCCATGATGCGCATTTGCTCACCCGTTGCATCGCCTGGAATGCCACCTTCCGGTTTCAGGGAAATGTTGACGATGGTGTAACCATCAACGGCGTGTGCTGCGAGATTGTTCTTGGCCCAGCGAGCAAAGTCCTTGTTGGTCAATTTTGCATTTTCGAAATGCGGCGCAAAACGAGACTGCTTTTCCAAAGATGGAAGGGCAAAATATTTCGAAATACGCGCAAGTTCACGTGCATCCACTTCCGTTGTTTGTGCAGGATGGCGGGCGTATTCAGCCTCTACTTCCGAACGGAATTTCTCAGCACCAAGTTCATGCACCAGAATTTTTATGCGCGCTTTGTACTTGTTATCGCGCCGACCATAGAGATTATAAACCCGCATGATAGCTTCGATATAGGGGATCAGATCAATTTCAGGCAGGAAGTCGCGCACCGTCACCGCAATCATTGGTGTGCGGCCTTGGCCACCACCAACCATCACTTCCCAACCGTTTTCACCCTTGTCGTTTTTATGCAAACGCAATCCGATGTCGTGTACTTTAACAGCGGCACGATCATTCGGCGCTCCCGTCACAGCAATTTTGAATTTACGCGGCAGGAACGAGAATTCGGGATGGAGTGACGACCATTGACGTAACAACTCCCCAATCGGGCGCGGGTCTGCAATTTCGTCCGCCGCTGCACCTGCCCAATGGTCTGTGGTAACGTTTCGAATGCAATTACCAGACGTTTGAATGCCGTGCATTTCAACTTCGGCCAAGGCTTCCAAAATATCGGCCGTGTCCTCAAGCTTGATCCAATTATACTGAATGTTCTGGCGCGTGGTGAAGTGGCCATAACCGCGATCCCACTTGTCGGCAATATACGCGAGACGCCGCATTTGCTTAGACGACAGTGTACCATAAGGAATGGCCACGCGCAGCATATAGGCGTGCAGCTGCAAATAAAGGCCATTCATCAAACGCAGCGGGCGGAACTCTTCTTCCGTCAATTCACCCGCCATGCGGCGGTTGGCTTGGTCGCGGAATTGCGCCGTGCGTTGCTGAACAAAGCTATGGTCAAATTCGTCGTAACGATACATTTTATGCGTCCACTTATTTATGCATCGACAGGAGAAAATGCGCCTGCCGTGCCTTCTGCTTGTTTGCCCAAATCAATGCGCACGCTTGGACCCAAGGTGCGAAT
Organism: uncultured Alphaproteobacteria bacterium; assembly: GCA_963840765.1. Classification (GTDB taxonomy): domain Bacteria; phylum Pseudomonadota; class Alphaproteobacteria; order Rhizobiales; family Aestuariivirgaceae; genus Aestuariivirga. Next base: position 503,621 of record CAWJAE010000009.1, read on the forward strand.
ACGTTCTCGAATGTGCGAAGCTTTGACTTTGCCATCAATGCGTTCAGCATCGAAAAAATAACTTCCCGTCACCAGGTTTTCTTTTTCGTCAGCTTTGGCACGCGCTTCCAGTGCTGCAGCTGCTTGCGGCTCCTGCACCAAAACGGCGTTGTCGATAGCCAACGACCATTCGCCAGAGCGCGTAAGGAATACAACATCCCCGTCGCGCAATCGGTTTGCGGTCATCACCTGACCTTTTTCTTGAGTGTTCATGATATGGCTCTTAATGCTGCAAGTTGAATGTCTTCACGAATGGGAAACGGCACAACTTCAGCCGAAGCTTTTGCTGGCGACAATCCCACATAAATTAATGCCGGGCCGTGAATGCCTGCCCGTTGCACAGTGTCCCACAGATTTCCGACAGTCGTATGAAGTACGCGCTCATCGCGGCGTGTGCCATTCTCGACAAGTGTTACGGCCGTGGCGGGGTTAATGCCAGCCTCCAGCAATTGTGCTGAAATGGTGCCCGCCGCATGCACTCCCATATAGATGGCCAACACCTGTCCGGGCTTGGCAAGGGCTTGCCAATCCTGATCCGCAATACCAGTTTCGCTGGAAGCTGTGAGCAGGGTGATTGATCGGTTATGGCCGCGTTGAGTCAAAGGCGTTTTCAGCGAAGCCGCACAACCAAGTGCCGCCGTAATGCCGGGTACAACATCAACCGGTATGCCAACTGCTTCGAGTGCTGCCTGCTCCTCACCGCCGCGACCAAACACATAAGGGTCTCCGCCCTTAAGCCGCACCACACGCAAACCCTTGTTGGCTTCAGCAATAAGAATGTCATTAATTTCATTTTGCGATGGTGATGGAGCAAATGGCGTTTTGCCAACTGGAATACGCACCGCATCGCGCCGTGCCATTTCCAGAACACCAGCTGATACGAGTCGATCATAAATAATTACGTCAGCTTCTTGCAGCTTGCGTTGTGCCTTCAGTGTCAATAATTCCGGATCACCCGGACCAGCGCCAACAAGTGAAACACGCCCAGTTCTGCCCGACAACGCATCGTTCACCGCTTCGTGCACTGCGTTGTGAAAGTTAGACTCATCCCCCTCGACAAATGCGTCACGCGGTGCACCAAAAAAGAACTGCTGCCAAAACGCACGGCGTCGGTTTCCATGGGGTACATGGCGCGCCACACGTTCCCGCAAGGTTTGCGCAGTTGCAGCAAGTGCTCCCAGCTTGTCCGGTAACATGGCGTCTATCTTGGCGCGAATGCCTTGGCCCAAAACAGGCGCAGTTCCTTCTGTGCCAATTGCCACGACGACAGGGTCACGATCAACAATCGAAGGCACAATGAATGTCGAAATGCCAGCCTCATCAACCGCGTTGATTTGAATGCCGCGTGCCTTAGCATCGGCACTCACTTGTGCATTGAGCGCACTGTCAGAGGAATAAACCAGCGTCGCACCATCCAGTAGCGAAGCCTTGTAAGTATGGGCAAGCCAATTCACGCGCGAGTTGGCTTTCAATTCGTCATGGAGTTCGGGAGCAATAACGTCAATCTTGGCGCTTGTTTTCAACAGCAGCCGAATTTTGCGCAAGCCTTCTTCACCGCCGCCAACAACAACCACGCGGGCGTTTTGCAGGTCAATAAATATCGGAAAATAGCGCATCGTAGTGTTCTCCATTCCAAACGGGTCTTGCCCGCGTTCGTTACTTCGTCCAGTATGAAGACTCAAACCTCACTATGCATTGACCATCTCTGTGATTTTGATTGATTTTTCAGCGAAAACAGCCGAAAAATCAGGCAAACAGATCGTGGAATAAGCACCGTTCGTTATACCGAACAGTAGTTCTACATAAGGAATTCAGGAATGTCAACGCGGCGCGGCAAAAAGGAAACTTCAACTTCCAGCGAAGAAGAGGGGCAGGCCCTAGGGGCCACAATCATGCGCCTTCGCAAGGCATACAACATGTCGTTGGGCGAACTCTCAGAACAGTCCGGCGTTGCCAAATCCATCATTTCGCAAATTGAAAGAAATGAAACCAATCCCACAATTTCCACAGTGTCTCGACTATCAAAAGCGTTGGACACAACCATCGACGAAGTGTTGCGCGGTGAGGCCAAATCCCTTTTCATCGAACATCAAACCAAGTCTGGCGTGCCTATTCTTGAAAGTCAGGACGGCCTTTGCCGCTTGGCCATCGCTGGTCCCTTGAACCTTGTCGATTTTTTCCAGTGGTATGATTTCAACGCAAAACAGCATGGCGTTCTGGAATCAAACCCCCACCCAGCAGGAACCGTTGAACATCTTTATCTGGTTAAAGGTGAAATCGAAGTCACCACAGGCGGAGAAAAAACCCTCGTGAAGCAAGGTGAGACCTTGAGGTTCAAAGCTGACTTACCGCATAAAATCGTCAATGTGGGGGCAGGTGACGCCCACGCCATTATGATGTTGGCGTTACGACAATTTGGAAGTTCCTCATAAAATTAAGCAAGCTGGTTTACGGCTTCGCAACAGGATTCGGGTACATTAAGCATCAGTCGAAGGGGTGCAAATGTTCAAGAATTCACAAAGTTGGGGATCGGTAGTTTTTGTTGTCTTCGCTCTTTACATATTTGGACCCAATTTTATAGGTGGGTCTGCGACGACAAGTTCCAGTTTCGTGATCAGCAGCAGCGGCATTGATGACAGTCAAGGAACTGTAAAAAACGGCCTCCAAGCAAAAGTTTTTGCTTTTGCCAAACTGCAGCCAACAAATGGCCGCCACGCGATTGCCCGAGCAGCCGAATTCTGCACAAAGAGCTATTCTGATATGTATCAGAACCCCAAAACAACACTGCTGATGGCTGAGATTTACACCAGCGTCATGAATCGCGCCATTCGTGAAGAACCCGATAAATCATCCCCGGAAGACTATCGCGAGTTGGTTTCAAGAATGGTTCGCAAGAAATTTAAATCCATGAAGTCGATGGGGCGTGGAACAGTCCGATAACGAATACAGAGCTTTGGGTTTGATCAACATTAGTGCCAAGAATTTTGAAAGTTGTGTCTACCGCAACTTCGCCAAATTTCTCCCGAAGGACATTGACCAGACGGTCATACAATAACGACCACCTGATTTCTGACGTACGCCCCTCAAATTTCTTGCAATCGTCAAAGAAGCCCGACATAAGCGCGTCCAAATCGACCGTCGCATTTAAGGAGCTTCCCATGACCGCCATTCTCGACATTACCGCCCGCGAAATTCTCGACAGCCGCGGCAACCCCACTGTTGAAGTTGACGTAACCTTGGAAGATGGGTCTTTCGGTCGGGCCGCCGTGCCATCAGGTGCATCAACAGGTGCTCATGAAGCCATGGAGCTGCGCGATGGTGATAAGTCCCGCTATATGGGCAAAGGTGTACTAAGGCCGTTGCAGCCGTTAACGGCGAAATTTATGAAGCCCTGGCCGACATGGATGCCGAAAATCAGATCGATATTGATCGCACCATGATCAACCTTGGATGGCACGCCGAACAAGGCGCGCTTGGGTGCCAATGCCATTCTCGGTGTTTCACTCGCAGTTGCCAAAGCCTCTGCTGATCATGTGGCATGCCGCTCTATCGTTATGTTGGCGGCGCATCGGCCCGCACCTTGCCCGTTCCGATGATGAACATCATCAACGGTGGTGCACATGCGGATAACCCCATCGACTTCCAAGAATTCATGGTCATGCCGGTTGGCGCGTCCACGTTCAAAGAAGCCCTGCGCATGGGTGCGGAAATTTTCCACACCTTGAAGAGCGCCTTGAAAAAAGCGGGCCACAACACCAACGTGGGTGATGAAGGTGGCTTTGCGCCAAACTTGCCATCAGCTGAAGCGGCCCTCGATTTCGTCATGGAATCGATCAGCAAGGCTGGCTTCAAGCCTGGCGTTGACATGTTCTTGGCCACTCGATTGCGCTGCCACTGAATTTTTCAAGGATGGCAAATACGTTTATGAAGGCGAAGGCAAAACCCGTTCGATCACGGAACAAGCCGAATACCTCGCCAAGTTGGCAAAAGACTATCCAATCATTTCGATTGAAGATGGTTTGTCCGAAGATGATTGGGATGGTTGGAAGCAAGTAACAGATTTGATCGGCGCTAAAACTCAACTGGTTGGCGATGATTTGTTTGTGACCAACACCACCCGTTTGAAGCGCGGCATTAACGAAAAGATCGCCAATTCCATTCTGGTGAAAGTGAACCAAATTGGTTCTTTGACTGAAACGTTGGCTGCCGTCGAAATGGCCCATAAGGCTGGTTACTCTGCCGTGATGTCACATCGTTCGGGAGAAACTGAAGATTCAACGATTGCTGACCTCGCAGTGGCCACCAATTGCGGTCAGATCAAAACTGGTTCCTTGGCCCGTTCTGACCGGTTGGCAAAATATAACCAACTGCTCCGTATCGAAGAAGAACTGGGCGCATCTGCTGTTTATCAAGGCAAGGCAATGCTTCGCGCTTAATTAATTGCAAGATTGAAATAAAAACACCCGTGCGCAACACCGCATGGGTGTTTTTATGGAAAGTAAATAGAGCCAAACGCCGTTTTACGAGTCTGGTGCGCAGCCAATTCCAACTTCAACTGCCAATCCACCCAAAGCTGATCGCTTAGTCTGCAAACTCAAACCATATACATCGGCAAGATCAGAGACGATTGCCAACCCAATGCCACTGCCGGGCAACTTCTCATCGAGTTGTACGCCACGCTTCAAGATCATATCAAGTTGTTGCTCCGAAACACCGGGGCCGTCATCTTCGACCACTAAATGATTATCATCAAAAGTAACGCGCACAACGTGCCGTGCATGCTTTCGAGCATTATCCAACAGATTACCAAACAACTCCATCAAATCGACCTGATCCATGGCGAAAATTAAACCATCGGGCAGTGATTGTTGCCACTCCAATTCATCACCACGCGGTGCCTTCTTCATTGTTGCGATGACTTTTATCAGAACTTCGCTTGCGTTTGCCCGGTGCGTATTAAACCCCTGCGCCATGCGGCTACGCGTCAATTCACGGTCAACCAAGTCCCGCATTTGACTAGCGTTAAGCGCGATATTATCGGCAGGCGTTGCATTGCCCTGGGCGCGCAATTCATTTGAAATCGCCATCATCACGGCGAGTGGCGTTTTTAGACCGTGAGCTAGATTAGAAGCTCGCTTTCGCGCACTCTCCAATTGTTGTTCACGCGCGCTTACCAGTGCATTCACTTCATCAGCCAATGGGCTGACCTCGCTTGGAAGATTGGTACTGTCAAAATTCTTGGCACCAGCTCGAAGACTTGCAACACCAAGCTTTACGGCTTGCAACGGTCTTAAACCGAGTAAGATAATGGCAAATGTCGTCGCCATTAACGCGGCGTAGGTAATCACAAGACCAAAAATAAGAGCTTGAAGAAATTCACTAATAGGATTTGTGACACGATCCCTATCAATTCCAACCGTAACAACCAGATTTTTATCCTGTCCACTCTGTGGGCTGGCAACGATCATTTTTTCAAGCGCAAACAACTCTTTTCCAGATGCAAGGACGAGTATGTGCGCATGGTCTTCCCCAGTTGTCGACGGCGGAGTCGGCACGACAATAGCTTCATCCCACAGGGAACGTGACCGCAAGGAATCCTGCCCCGCCACATCAATTTGCCAATAGAGTCCGCCACCGGGTTGCTCGAACCGTGGATCGCTCAGTTGGGAAGAGACTTCCACGATGCCACTATCAGCAACGGCCACCCCCGCTAGCAGTTGTTCCAAATGCGTAGACAGCTCGGTTAACACAAACCGTTCGACGTGTTGTTTGTAAAGCCAACTGAACCCAAGGCCTGCTGCTCCGAGAACAAAGCTGATGCCGAGTGCAGCAAAAATCAAAAGTCTTATTTTCAAAGACCACGGCTTCACATTTAAGCTCCACTGAACCGATAGCCAAAACCTCGTTTGCTTTCAACGGTTTGCGGGCCAAGTTTTCGGCGGATCCGACTAACAATGGCTTCAACCGCGTTGGCTTCGCGCTCGTGGTTAATTGCGTAAAGCTGTTCTGCCAATTCTTCCTTGCTCACGTGTCTTTCTCGATTGACAATCAAGTGATGAAGCAAGCGAAACTCCAAAGGAGTCAAACTCACCTGTGTGCCGTTCAGGAATGTACTACTCGTGCGCAAGTCCAGCCGCAAATTACCGTGCTCAACAACAGCTTGTGCAATTCCATGAGTTCGGCGTGTGATGGCACGCAGTCTTGCCAAAAGCTCTTCCATTGCGAAAGGTTTTGGCAAATAGTCATCTGCGCCAACGTCAATTCCCTCAACGCGCTCAGCCCACGTGCCTCGCGCAGAAAGGATTATTACAGGAGTCGAAACTCCTTCTTTGCGCCATCGTTTCAAGACGCTTAGGCCATCCATTTTCGGTAAGCCCAAATCGAGGACGATAGCTGAGAAATTCTCCGTTGAGCCTAAAAACCACGCGTCTTCGCCATCGTGGCAAATGGTTGGCAACAGTCCCTGGGGAAGCACTGCGCGGGCAACGTCGTTTGCAAGATCAACTTCGTCTTCAGCAACAAGAATGCGCATCAGCTCTTCCTTGGCCGGAGCGTTAAGGCGTTCAACGACAGCGACTTGATACGGTTGCCTTTGGTTAGAATTCGCACATCAAAATAGTATTCGCCCGATCTGCGGCTCAACTCCACCCCCAAAATGCTACCGGGATAGTTCGTATCCAAAAATGACTTTAGCCTCTGGAGAGAAACAGCACGACCGTTTCTGACAGCTTTTATTGCATTTTCTTGATCGTGTGATCTGCCCCTCTGGTTACTGCCTAAAGGATCGCGGCCACTTCCCCGATTATTGTCTTGGCCGTCTTCTCGATCATTGTCCCGGCGATCTTCCCGATCATTATCCCGGTCCTCGTCACGATCACCATCATCAGATCCGCTACCATCGCTTCCAGAGCCGCTGTTATCTGAATCTCTACTTCCGTCTGAATCGCCACTATCGGAATCGCCACCGCTAGAATCATCATCACTGGCATATGCAGGCGCGACAGATCCACCAAGCGCTACCAGCAGAACGAACAACGCCAATTGTTTGTTGATTTTAAACATCATACAGTCCCAATAAAACGATGAGCCGAATAAATCCAGCAGAACCCTACTGTCGGCAGCATGGGGAAGGGCGCTGAGGACTCATCCGGCTCATCATCACAATTTTAGCTGCGGGCCGCAATTGTGAGTGACGCAACGTCACAATTTCAAACTAGTTAATATCGCCTGACATTTAGGCATGAAAAAATGTCAGCATATTGTCAGATATCAAGCAAATCCTTGGACCACATCGTGCAAAGAAGTTCTACCTAACGCAACCGTCATGGCATCCTCGGCAGCACGCAGTGGCTTTGAAAGAACGCTCTTCAATTGCGCAGCAATCGGGCACTCTGACGCCGGGTCCATTTTATGCATCCGAAACACTGTTGAATCTTCAACAGCACCGTAAACATCAGCGAGTGAAATGTTCAGCGCGGGACGCGCCAACTCAAAACCACCAGTACGACCTGCCGTTGACTTTACGATTTCAGATTTTTCAAGTTCCGACATCAGGCGGCGAATGACAACAGGGTTGGTATGGACACTGGCCGCAATAGCATTGGAGCACACAGGGCCTTTCCCGGTGCTGCGGGCCAACACGCTGAGGGCGTGAATGGCGACAATGAAGCGGCTGCTTGATAACATGCCCCTTAATTCGGCACTTCCTCGGCAAATTGCAAGCCCTTTGCTAAAGAATTGCTAACCAGACATTAAGAAACACGGGCGCAAAAACGGGCCGATGAACATTTTGCGATTCCGCCGATATGACGTTTTGGTATCCTTGGCTTGCCTCGCGTTGCTGAGTTCATTCGCATGGTATGCGCTAAAAGGGCCGCGCGGTTATCAGTATCGCACCAGCCTGGAACAACAAATCGACGAACTGAACGCCGAAAACTTTAAACTGTCAGACGAAAAAATGGCACTCGAACGGCAAGTCAAACTTGTTCGCCCCGAAAGTATAGACCGTGACATGCTGGAACAACTGGCCCGCACCGAGCTGCAAATGGCCCATCCCAACAGTTTTGTTGTGCTGCAAAATAACTGAATCCGCTATGTGATTTAATGCGATAAACCAAAATCCGGTTAATCGTGATATTTTGCAGTGCACACAAGGATTTAGGTGCTATAGCGTAAGCCATTAGCAGGGAGAACCGGCATGGCCGTCAAGTCAGCCTATCTGGCACGCAAAGAAGCAAAGCAGGCGAAAGCCGCAAAAGCTGCCAATCTCAAGAACAGCGGCTTTACGGCTGAGGAAGAACTTCAAGCCTATCGCGACATGTTGCTCATCCGTCGTTTTGAGGAAAAAGCCGGTCAGCTTTATGGCATGGGCCTGATTGGCGGTTTCTGCCATCTCTACATCGGACAAGAAGCCGTAGTCGTGGGCATGGAAATGGCCACCATTGAAGGCGACCAGACGATCACGTCCTACCGCGACCACGGCCATATGCTGGCCTGCGGCATGGATGCGGGCGGCGTCATGGCTGAACTCACGGGCCGCAAGGGCGGTTATTCCCGCGGCAAAGGCGGCTCCATGCACATGTTCTCGAAAGAGAAACAGTTCTACGGCGGCCACGGCATTGTCGGCGCGCAAGTGCCGCTGGGGGCAGGGCTCGCCTTCGCCAATCGCTATCGTGGCAACAAAAATGTCTCCATGGCCTATTATGGCGACGGTGCTGCCAACCAAGGCCAAGTCTATGAAACCTTCAACATGGCCGCCCTCTGGAAGCTGCCGGTGATTTTCGTGATCGAGAATAACCGCTACGCAATGGGCACGTCTGCCGCCCGGTCCACCGCAGAGGCCGAGAGCCTTGGCGCACGTGGTGACGCCTATGGCATCATGAATGAACAGGTTGATGGCATGGACGTGCGCGCCGTGAAAGACGCCGCCGACCGCGCCATGGAGCACTGCCGTTCGGGCAAGGGCCCATACATTCTCGAAATGATGACTTACCGGTATCGCGGCCACTCCATGTCCGACCCTGCAAAGTATCGCAGCAAGGAAGAGGTGCAAAAAATGCGCGAAGAGCACGACCCGATTGAACAAGTAAAAGGCCGCCTCTTACGCGCCAACCAAGCGACGGAAGACGACCTGAAAAAAATCGACGCCGAAATCCGCGACATCGTTACAGCCGCCGCAGACTTTGCCACCAACGATCCATTGCCAGACGTGTCTGAGCTGTGGACTGATATTTATGTAGAAGTGTGAGGAAACAAGCAAATGCCAACCATCCTCATGCCCGCCCTGTCGCCTACCATGGAAGAGGGCAAGCTCTCGAAGTGGCTTAAAAACGTTGGCGACAACGTCAAGTCCGGCGACGTCATTGCTGAAATCGAAACCGACAAAGCAACGATGGAAATTGAAGCCGTCGATGACGGTCCGTTGACGGAGATTCTGATTGCTGCTGGCACTGAAGGTGTCAAAGTGAATACGCCGATTGCTGTGATTGGAATTGCTGATGTTGCGAAGGCACCTGCTGCAGCTGTTGCTCCTGCAGGCGAAGTCGCCGCAGCTGCCTCCGTCGCTGTTGCGGTCGCGCAAACGCTCGCTGACCCCGAAATTCCCGAAGGCACGGAAATGGTGCCGATGACCGTGCGCGAAGCCATCCGCGCTGCCATGTCCGAAGAAATGCGTTCCGACCCTGATGTGTTCCTGATGGGTGAAGAAGTGGGCCAATACCAAGGGGCCTACAAAATTTCCCAAGGCATGCTCGAAGAATTTGGCGACAAGCGCATCATCGATACGCCGATCACTGAACATGGCTTCACGGGCATTGCAGTGGGTGCTGGCTTTGCGGGCCTCAAGCCCATCGTCGAATTCATGACCTTCAACTTCTCCATGCAGGCCATTGACCAGATCATCAACTCCGCCGCCAAAACGCTGTACATGTCCGGCGGGCAAATGGGTTGCTCAATCGTGTTTCGTGGCCCCAATGGTGCGGCCGCCCGCGTGGGCGCGCAACACTCACAGGACTACGCTGCGTGGTATGCCCACATTCCCGGCCTGAAAGTTGTCATGCCTTATACGGCATCGGACGCCAAAGGCTTGATGAAAGCCGCCATCCGCGACCCGAACCCCATCATATTCCTCGAAAACGAAATTCTCTACGGCAAGACTTTTGATGTGCCGAAATTGGATGATTGGGTCGTGCCCATCGGCAAGGCCCGCGTGGCCCGCGTTGGCCATCACGTCACCATCGTGTCCTTCGGCATCGGAATGACCTACGCCCATGCAGCGGCTGACAAGCTGGCAGCAGAAGGCATCGAAGCGGAAATCATCGACCTTCGCACCATTCGCCCGCTGGACCTAGAAACCGTACTCGTCAGTGTACGGAAGACCAATCGCTGCGTATGCGTCGAGGAGGGCTATCCACGCTTCTCTGTTACCTCCGAACTTGCAGCCGAAATTATGACACACGCGTTTGATTATCTCGACGCACCTGTGCTGCGTGTGGCTGGCAAAGATGTTCCCATGCCCTATGCTGCAAATCTTGAAAAGCTGGCTTTGCCGAATGCTGATGATGTCGTCGCAGCGGTCAAATCCGTTCTGTACGTTTAACTTGAAGGAATACTGAAATGGCAAAAGGCCACGACCACGATCATCACCACCATGATCATTCAAAAGAAACCCATCCCCATCAATTGCAACCGCCCCATGAAGTGTTTCATGACGCGGGTGCTGGTGAAATTGCCCGCGCTTGGATTACCAATGGTCATTTAAGCTTGTCGCTGCATGCAATGGCATTCGGCAAGGCTGATGTGTGGGGCCATGTATTGGCCGGCATGGCGCAGCAGGTTGCTGCCTCGATGGAAGAAATGGGCCATTCAACCACGAGCCACAATCTCGAAGTAATTCGTAAAGTCATGGCGGAAGACCTCGCGAAGGCCGCCGCCCAAAATTCGGTTCTCTCCAACAAAGGTTAAGACAATGGTCGCCAGCGTTCTGATGCCAGCCCTTTCACCCACCATGGAAAAAGGCAAGCTTGCCAAATGGCTGAAGAAGGAGGGCGACCAAGTTAAATCCGGCGACGTATTGGCCGAAATCGAAACCGACAAAGCAACGATGGAAATTGAAGCTATCGACGAAGGCACGCTTGGCAAGATCATGGTGGCCGAAGGCACTGACGATGTTTTGGTGAACACGTTGCTGGCCACGATTTTGGCAGAGGGCGAGAAGGCAGGAGATGCGCCTTCATCGTCTCCGGCTGCGCCGAAGACTCCTCTCCCGCAAGCGGGCGAGGTTAAGGCTTCAGCACCACACCCTTCATCTCTCCCGCTTGCGGGAGAGACCGGCGCGGCCCGCGCCAGTGAGGGGACGAGAGTCTTCGCCTCACCCCTCGCCAAACGCTTGGCCAAAGAAAAAGGCATAGACCTCAAAGCCATCAAAGGCTCCGGCCCCCATGGCCGTATTGTGTCGAAAGACGTTGAGAACGCCAAACTTTCCTCGCCCCTCGGGGGAGAGGTGGCGCGCAGCGCCGGAGCGGGGCTGCCGCAAGCACCATCAGACGCACAAGTCCTCAAAAACTTCGCCGAAGGATCCTACGAACTCGTGCCCCATGACGGCATGCGCAAGGTTATCGCCCGCCGTCTGACAGAATCCAAGCAAACCATTCCCCATTTCTATGTGTCGGTTGACGTGTCGCTCGACAACTTGCTGGACATGCGCGAACGACTGAACGGAACGGCTCCCAAGAACAAGGAAGGCCTGCCGACCTGGAAAATCTCAGTCAATGATTTCATCATCAAGGCCATGGCCATGGCGATGATCAAGGTGCCGGACGCCAATGTGTCTTGGACTGAATCAGCCATGGTGAAACACAAGCACGCCGATATTGGCATCGCCGTCACCATCCCCGGTGGCTTGATCACGCCGATTGTGCGCAAAGCCGAAACCAAAGGCCTCGCACAAATTTCTTCAGAAATGAAAGATTACGCCAAACGCGCGAGAGACCGCAAACTGAAGCCCGAAGAATACAACGGTGGCAGTGCTGCCATTTCCAACATGGGCATGATGAACGTCAAAAACTTCCAAGCCATCGTCAATCCACCACATGCCTCAATCCTCGCCATCGGCAGCGGCGAACGCCGCCCTGTGGTGCGCGGCAATGAGATCAAGATCGAGCAGCAGATGACGATTACGCTGTCCACGGATCATCGCTGCATAGATGGCGCGCTGGGTGCGGAGTTTATCAACGCGATCAAGCAGTATCTGGAAGAGCCAGGGTTGATGTTGGTGTGAGGAGCAGGATATGAAATCGATCCTCGCATTTGGTGACAGTCTCACTTGGGGTTTTGAAGCCGTTGGTTCGAGGCGTCACCTTCATGAATTTCGCTGGCCCAATGCGCTGGCTGCTGGCCTCAAAAACAAAGCCCGCGTTATAGAAGAAGGCATGAACGGGCGGACCACGGTGTTCCCTGATCCGACAGCGACGCCAGAGCGCAATGGCGCTGTCGCTCTTCCCATGCTATTGATGACACACCAACCGCTTGATCTTGTCATCATCATGCTGGGCACCAACGACATCAAATATGCCAATCGCTGCCGCGCCTTTGATGCCTCAATGGGCATGGAGCGTTTGATCAAGTTACGTGAAGCATTTTGATTTATAACTGCCAGAATATAAAGCGCCTGAAATCCTCATCATGTCGCCACCTGCATTTGTGCAACGACGCAAGACCCATGGTTCAACGAATTGTGGGGCCATGCGCATTGAAGAATCCAAACTGCTTCGCAAAGCATTACAAACGCGTGGCGAAGAGCAGGGTGTGCATTTCTTTGATGCGGCAACGTTGTAAAGACCGACCCCACCGATGGCGGGCACTATGTCGGCTGCTGAAACACGGAAACTGGGTCAGGCTTGGTGCCTGTTGTGAAAGGAATATTCGGGCGAATAGCGTAATCCCGGTGAATAGCCGAGACCACTGAAACGGTTCGGCATGGGAATATGCGCGATACTGACATGAAATGGGTCCGGCTTCCTGGATGACATTGAGTGGAGATAGACATGGCCGACAACAACTTCGACGTTCTGATTATTGGCGCAGGCCCGGGTGGCTACGTCACCGCCATTCGTGCTGCACAGCTCGGCTTCAAGACCGCGATCATCGAGCGCGAACATTTGGGTGGCATCTGCCTCAACTGGGGTTGCATCCCCACCAAGGCGCTGCTGCGTTCGGCTGAAATTTTCCACTACATGAAGCACGCCGAAAACTATGGCTTGTCTGCCAAGGACATCACCTTCGATGCGGCCAAAGTCGTGGCACGTTCGCGTGGTGTGTCGGGTCGCTTGAACATGGGCGTCGGCGGCTTGCTCAAGAAGAACAAAGTGCAAGTGATCTGGGGTGAAGCCAGAGTCACGAAGCCCGGCGAAGTGGTCGTGGCCGATACCAAGAAAGCCATCGTGCAGCCGCAGAACCCGATTCCAAAGGGCGTGATCGGGGCAGGGACTTACACCGCCAAGCACATCATCATCGCCACGGGTGCGCGGCCCCGCGTGCTGCCGGGTCTTGAGCATGACGGCAAGTTGGTGTGGAGCTATTTCGAGGCCATGGTGCCCACGGAAATGCCAAAGTCGCTGCTGGTCGTCGGCTCCGGTGCCATCGGCATCGAGTTCGCCTCGTTCTACAATTCCATGGGTGTTGATGTGACGGTCGTGGAGATCATGGACCAGATCATGCCGGTGGAAGATACCGAGATTTCCAAGATCGCGCAGAAGCAGCTGGAAAAGCAGGGCATCAAGTTCCGCCTCTCCGCCAAGGTGGCCAAGCTCGACAAGAAGGCCAACAGTGTCACCGCAACCATCGAAGCAGGCGGCAAAATCCGAAACCCTCACCGTTGATCGCGTCATCGCCGCAACGGGCGTTGTCGGCAATATCGAGAACCTTGGCCTCGAAGCCTTCGGCGTCAAAACCGAAAAGGGCTGCGTTGTCATCGATGGTTACGGCAACACCAACGTCAAAGGCATTTACGCCATCGGCGACGTGGCAGGCCCGCCGATGTTGGCCCACAAGGCCGAACATGAGGGCGTCATCTGCATCGAGAAGATCAAGGGCCTCGATGCCCACCCGATGAAGAAAGACCAAATCCCCGGCTGCACCTATTGCCACCCGCAAGTGGCTTCAGTGGGCCTGACCGAAGCCAAGGCCAAGGCCGCAGGCTACGAACTCAAGATCGGCAAGTTCCCCTTCCTCGCCAATGGCAAGGCCATTGCGCTGGGTGAAGACCAGGGCCTGATCAAGACCATCTTCGACGCCAAGACCGGCCGCTTGATTGGTGCGCACATGGTGGGTGCGGAAGTGACGGAATTGATCCAAGGCTTCGTTGTGGCCATGGGGCTGGAAACCACAGAAGAAGAACTGATGCACACCGTGTTCCCGCATCCGACACTCTCGCGAAATGATGCACGAAAGCGTTCTTGATGCCTACGGTCGCGTCATCCATATGTAACGACTTGAAGCAAACACACACTCATGCACCATATCTCGCACGATGTTTGAGAAGGGGGTCGCAATGGACAGAAACGAATATTGTAATCGCTGTGTTGATGGGGCTTGGTCGCTGGCTGGCTGGCCAGTTTCATGGTGCGGCGGCGGTGGTTTGGTGCAATATTTGCTGAGCGGCGTTTTAGGCTCCTTTGTAGGTTCCTTTGTGCTGAACAAAGCCGACATCAACATTGGCATCAACAATGAAATTGGACGCGATATCGCAACGGCAACAATCGGCGCGGTCATCGTGATGATCATCGCCAATATTTTAACTGAGGAGAGAGAATATGGACCAAATCATGCAACTCGGTGCCGTCGGCATTGGCGGTACAATCTGATTGGCATCTTGCAGGTTGGGTGGCTGAAAAGATGACAGGCTCTGACCATGGCCTGATCATGAACCTGATTTTCGGCATCGCTGGTTCATGGCTTGGCTTCTTTGCCGCCAAGGCCGCAGGCATTCAGTTGGGAGAATTCTTCTCAGGCTGGTTCTGGGGCAATTTGCTTGTGTCAGCCGCAGGTGCGGTTATTCTGCTGACCGTGCTCAAGCTGCTGCGCGGCAAGAAGCGCTAACAACAGGAAGAGGATAAAAACATGGAAGGTTATGGAATCATCATGCAATCATTCTCGGCGGTATCGCCGGGTGGATTGCTGAAAAAGTAATGGGCTTCAACACGGGCCTGATCATGAACATCATTCTCGGCATCGTGGGTGCCGTGGTTGGCAACTTCCTGCTCGGCTTCATCGGCATTGGTCTTGGCGGCGGGCTCGTCGGTGCAAGTTGCGTTGTCGCTGTCGTCGGTGCCTGTGTTCTTAATCTTGCTCTATCGCGCTATCAAGGGCCGAGCCTAAAACTTTGGCCACACTGATTGACAATAGCGGCGAGGCCCGGAAACTCCGCCACCCTGAAAAGGCCCACAAGGCCGATACGCCAATCTTGCGCAAGCCGGATTGGATCAGGGTCAAGGCACCGGGCTCCGCCATCTACACCGAAACGCAGAAACTGGTGCGCGACAAAAAACTCGTCACCGTCTGCGAAGAGGCGGGCTGCCCCAATATTGGCGAATGCTGGTCGAAGAAGCATGCCACCTTCATGATCATGGGTGACACCTGCACGCGGGCTTGCGCCTTTTGCAATGTCAAGACTGGTATGCCCGAAGCGCTGGACAAGGGCGAGCCTTTGCGCGTGGCTGAAGCCATCGCCGCCATGGGGCTGCACCATGCCGTCATCACATCAGTTGATCGTGATGATTTGACTGATGGCGGTGCACAGCATTTTGTTGAGATGCTGCAACACTCTCGCCGACTTGCACCCAACACCACACTCGAAATTCTGACCCCCGATTTTCTCAAGAAAGATGGTGCCTTAGAGCGTGTTGTTGACGCAAAGCCCGATGTGTTCAACCACAATCTTGAAACTGTTCCGGCCTCTATTTGAAAATCCGTCCGGGTGCGCGCTACTTCCATTCCCTGCGTTTGTTGCAGCGCGTGAAAGAACTCGATCCCGACGATGTTCACCAAGTCCGGCATCATGGTGGGCTTGGGTGAAACCCGCGAACAGGTCATGCAAGTCATGGATGACATGCGTTCGGCCAACATTGATTTCATCACCATCGGGCAATATTTGCAGCCCACGCGCAAGCATGCGCCCATCGACCGTTTTGTGACGCCGGAAGAATTCAAGAACTACGAAACCATTGCCTATGCAAAAGGCTTCCTGATGGTCTCATCATCACCACTCACACGGTCTTCGCACCACGCAGGCGAAGATTTCGCGCGGCTGAAAGCACGCGCCGACAATGCCGACATTTAAAACCACACGCCGCGTGGCGGTTCCACCAGAGGTGGCATATGCGTGGCCGCCGATGTGGCTTCCTACAAAGATTTTTTGCCCTTGCTGGAGCGTCGCGACCATTCGCGGCACGCCGGTGGAAATTAACGGCGTCAAAACTTCAACGCCGAATTGCAGTGGGCTACGCCAAGCTAAATATGCGCGAAGCCTTCATCAGCAAAGTCGTTGTGATGCGCAATCAACAACACTGTAACAGCAACCTCAAGAGATGCGCCATTTCAAAGACATGAAGACAGTATGGGCGATCGCGAAGTAGCTGGCCAATCTGAAGTGACCATTTCAATTGAATATGCCATGCGCTCAATGTTGATGCAGTTTGCTTTGGCGGGGCCATGGACATGGCCGTGAACAAAGTCATGACGGCTTTTGAAACGCGGGCAAAGCACTTCACAGTCTATCTAATACCAGCTGAAGCGCCACCGCTACAGCGGCCTTGCGGATACCATCGCGGCCCAAATCCCAAAGCGCTTTTCAAGGTGCGTGGATTTTGATTTCGTCGCACAGGCAAAATGCACCAGCCCAACAGGCTTGGCAGCACTGCCACCGCCGGGCCCGGCAATTCCAGTAATTGCAACGCTCACTGTGGCATTGGAATGAGCTAAAGCACCTTCGGCCATGGCCCGCGCTACCTCAGCACTGACTGCACCGTGCACTGAGATCAGCGCTGCATCCACGCTCAACATTTCGTGTTTTCGCGGCGTTTGAATACGTCACAAAGCCACGATCAAACACCACCGAGGACCCCGCAATATCCGTCACTGCCGCCGCCACCAAGCCACCCGTGCAGCTTTCAGCCGTCACAAGAGTCGAGCTTGTTCTCTACCAGTTTCCGAACAAGTTCAGCCGCACTCACAGCGGCAGCCGCACAGTTGCGATAGCGGAAGCTGACATGCCTTCCTTGCGGCCAATCGCGCCCATTTTTTCCGTTGTTGTGGCTTTGATGCCGATACGGTCAATCGAAATTCCCAGCATTTCCTGCAATGACGCTTTCATCTCTGCCAAATGTGGCCCAATGCGCGGCGCTTCCGCCAGAATCGTAATGTCAATATGCGCCAACATGCCACCCCGCTCCCTCAGCAACTCCATGGCCTTTGCAACAAAAATGGAAGACGCCGCACCTTTCCATTGCTTGTCAGAGGGCGGAAAATGTTGGCCAATATCCGCCTCGCCAATGGCGCCCAGAATTGCATCGGTTACCGCATGCAAAGCCACGTCCGCATCAGAATGACCTTTAAGTTTGTGCGTATGGGGAATTTGAACGCCGCACAACGTGACGTGTGTGCCTTTTTCAAACACATGAAAATCAATGCCTTGCCCCATGCGCACATCTGGCAAGTCCTCAAAGCGGTGGGCTGAATGTTCCCTGTCTGCTTCCAGAATATCATGCGCCGTCGTCAATTTGCGGTTTTTCTGTTCGCCCGCAACAATTTGCACTTTCATGCCGACATATTCAGCTACTGCGGCATCATCAGTAAAACTGGTCTTGCCATCAGCTAGGGCTTGCCGATGCGCTTCCAAAATGTGGTCATAACGAAATCCTTGCGGTGTTTGCACAAACCACAGCGAAGCGCGGTCAACGGTTTTTTCAATCATGCCGCTGGGCGCATATTTCATGGTGTCGGCAACCGGCAATCCGGGAATCACGGCAGGTGCGTAGTCCAGCTCCGCAATAACACTGCTGATCAGGTCGGGTGACAGAAATGGCCGGGCGGCGTCGTGAATCAG
The DNA here is from genome assembly GCA_963840765.1 of uncultured Alphaproteobacteria bacterium. GTDB lineage: Bacteria > Pseudomonadota > Alphaproteobacteria > Rhizobiales > Aestuariivirgaceae > Aestuariivirga. The sequence goes on from CAWJAE010000009.1 coordinate 521,760, forward strand.
AATTTTTGTAGGCAGAAATTCCGCACAGGCCTCAATGCCAGCGCGACACGAATCTTGCCGCGAACCACCACCCACCACGGGAGAAAGCAGCGTGCTTAGTCCAGCAGTAGCCTCAGCAAACAAATCTTCATGGCCAAAACCAATGACCGTCTGCACCCGTGAAATGAGTGGATGAGCCAGGAAAGCTTCAAGCGTCCAGCGAATGACAGGTTTGCCGCCAACAAGCTGATATTGCTTGGGCAAGCCTCCGCCTGCGCGCAAACCGCTTCCCCCGCAACAATGACTGCAACAACCGACATAGACACGGCATAAACCAAGCCATGTGGAATGAGAATGCCGCACTTGCACAAAATCGGTTGACGGCTGTGTGCGATGCGGTAATCTGCACAAATATTCACCGCCTCGGAGCACTGCCTAATTAATGAGCATAACAATCGGCAAAATCACGCTGAAGAACCCGGTCTTGCTGGCTCCCATGTCCGGCATCACTGATGCTGCTTTTCGCAAAGTTGCCAACGCCCATGGTGCCGGGCTTGTTGTGTCTGAAATGGTGGCGAGCGAGGAACTTGCACGTGAGCGGCCAGACATGGTGCGCCGAACCTTCGGCGGGGAAGGGTTATCGCCTTTTGTAATTCAGCTCGCAGGACGCGAAGCAAAATGGATGGCCGAAGGTGCCAAACTCGCGCAAGACCTGGGTGCTGACATAATCGACATCAATATGGGCTGCCCCGCACGCCAAGTCACAGGGGGCCTCTCCGGCTCCGCTTTGATGCGTGACCCTGATCATGCAATCTCCCTCATCGAGGCAACTGTAGGGGCCACGAAAGTGCCTGTAACGGTAAAAATGCGGCTGGGCTGGGATGACGGCACCATGAACGCCCCGCACATCGCAAAGCGCGCTGAAGAAGCAGGGGCGCAAATGATTACCGTTCATGGCCGCACGCGTTGCCAATTTTATACTGGTAAAGCGGATTGGACCGCAATTAGGGCCGTGCGCGATGCCATTAAAATTCCGTTGGTTGCCAATGGCGATGGCCAACGTCAAACGACGCCAGAGCAATGATGGCCGCATCTGGTGCTGACGCCGTCATGTTTGGCCGTTCGGCCTATGGCAGGCCTTGGTGGCCCGGGGCAGTTGCGGAGGAGCTCAGCCCTGGCACCGGAAGGCCGGCACCCACGTTGGCAGAAGAGCGCGACATTGCGCTTTGGCACCAGCAAGAAACCTTGTCGCTATACGGCGCATCACTGGGCAACAAAACCTTCCGCAAACATTTGGGTTGGCTACTCACGCGCCTGCACGATCGGCTTTTGATGACAACCGAAGCACTTCAAAACGCCCGAACTTCACTCCTGCCACACGCCGACAATGCACATGTCACGACAGGCATCAGGCAGATTTTTTCGATGATTGAGGACACCGCATGAATGTTGCCCCAAGCCGAAACCCGCCTGCGGCACAGGCAGTAGTGGATGCGATGCCCAATCCATTGATTGTGCTCGACAGCGATGATCGCATTTGCATGGTGAACTCTGCGGCCGAGGACTTTTTCCAATCCGGCGCAAACGTGTTGATGCGCTACACCTTGCAAGACCTGGTGCCATTCTCCAGCCCCGTCATAAACTCAGTGCACCAAGTGCGCAATGCTGCAAGCGTCGTCAATGAATATGGCGTGGGCGTTGGCACACCGCGATTGGGCGGTGAGCGCATTGTCGATTTGCAAACTGCACCACTCGGTGATGACGGCGGTCACGTTATGCTCATGCTGTTGCGTCGCTCTATTGCACACAAGCTCGGCCACCAACTGAATCACCAAGGGGCGGCCCGTTCCGTTTCAGGCATGGCCTCCATGCTGGCTCATGAAATCAAAAACCCCTTGGCAGGTATTCGTGGCGCAGCCCAATTGTTGGAACCCACGTTAAGCGATGGTGACCGCGCGCTGGCCCGACTGATCTGCGATGAAACAGAACGCATCCGCAAACTCGTGGACCAAATGGAAGTGTTTTCCGACGAGCGGCCTTTGGACCGTAAACCCGTCAACATTCACGTTGTGCTGGACCGCGTGAAAAAACTGATTTTGGCCGAGTCGGGTGATCATTTGTCAATTAAGGAGGAATACGATCCTTCCTTGCCGCCCGTTTTAGGCAATTCAGATCAATTGGTTCAAGTCTATTTAAACCTCGCCAAAAACGCCGCCGATATTCTCCGTGAGACGGGAGAGGGTGGCGAGATTTTGTTCACAACGGCCTTTCGCCCCGGCATGAAGTTGCAGGTTGCAGGATCTATTGAACGGGTTTCGTTGCCACTTGAAATTTGCGTGCATGACAATGGCAAGGGTGTTCCTGAGGATTTGGCGCCCCACATTTTTGAACCCTTCGTAACCTCCAAGCCACAAGGACGCGGACTTGGTCTTGCCCTTGTCGCCAAGGTCGTGCGCGACCACGGCGGCACCGTTGAATGCCAACCACGAAAACGCGGCACGACATTCCGAACATTGTTGCCAATGATTGATACCGACACACCATACGCAGGAGACACCACCTCATGAGCGCCCGCACCGTTTTGATCGCGGATGACGACAGCACCATCCGCACCGTTTTGTCTCAAGCCCTGAACCGCGCGGGTTTTAACGTACGTTCCACGGGCACCGCTGGTGCGTTGTGGCGTTGGGTCAGCGATGGCGAGGGTGACGTGGTCATCACCGATGTGGTGTTGCCAGATGAAAATGCATTTGACGTGTTGCCCCGCATCCGCAAATTGCGCCCCATGCTGCCTGTTATTGTGATGAGCGCACAAAACACCATCATGACCGCTATTCGCGCCACTGAACTTGGTGCCTATGATTATTTGCCAAAGCCTTTTGACTTGAATGCGCTGGTGCAAACTGTCACCCGCGCCTTGGAAAAGGCCACCAAACCTGCCCGCCCAAAACTGGAAGAGCAGGGCGAAGCACTGCCAATCATTGGTCGTTCACCGGCCATGCAGGATATCTACCGGCTCATCGCCCGCCTCACGCAAACTGATTTGACGGTTACGATTGTTGGTGAAAGCGGCACGGGCAAAGAACTTGTTGCCCGCGCATTGCATGATTTCAGCCGTCGCAAAAAAGGCCCGTTTGTTGCCATCAACATGGCGGCAATTCCACGGGATTTGATCGAGTCGGAGCTTTTCGGCCACGAGAAGGGATCGTTCACCGGGGCAGCGGGCCGCATGGCTGGTCGATTTGAACAGGCGGAAGGCGGTACGCTTTTCCTCGACGAAATTGGCGACATGCCCTTAGAAGCACAGACGCGTTTGCTGCGCGTTTTGCAGCAGGGAGAATACACGACTGTTGGCGGCACCACGCCGATCAAAACTAACGTCCGTATCATTTGTGCCACTCATCGAGATTTGCGGCAGTTGATTAGCCAAGGTCAATTCCGTGAAGATCTGTTTTTCCGTCTAAACGTCGTACCCCTGCGGTTGCCGCCATTGCGCGAACGGGCAGAAGATGTGCCTGACCTTGCCCGCCACTTTCTTGATGGTGCATTGAAAGACGGCTTGCCGCGCAAGGATTTATCGGCCGAAGCAATCCGTGTCCTGCAAGGGTATCGCTGGCCCGGAAACGTTCGCGAACTGGAAAACCTAATCAAACGCCTTCTCGCAATGGAAGTGGAAGACGTCATTCCTGCCTCAGCCGTGCAACGCGAATTAGCAGAAATTCCCGCTTATACGACGCCGCAATCTTCCGGTCATGCAGCACAAGACCTGAGCGAAGCTGTTGAAAACAACATGCACAGCTTATTTTGCCAGCTTTGGCAACCAACTGCCGCCGCCCGGCCTTTATGAGCGTGTTTTGGCAGAAATTGAGCCTCCATTGCTGCGCGCTGCCCTCATGGCAACGCATGGCAACCAATTGAAAGCCGCAGATTTATTAGGAATTAACCGCAACACATTGCGCAGCAAATTGAGGGAACGTAAAATCGTCGCCATGCGGGGCCTTAGCTAAAGCCATTCTTCGCACTGTCGCAGATCAGCCACATTTACTGTTGTATAACGGCAACAGATCGGGTGAACTTGATCGTGCAGTTACAAGGGGTTCGCATGCTCAAGCCGAGCAACATTCACATGCCACAATTCTTCAAAGGCGTATCCGCCTTTGCAACTGTGGCATTGATTATACTCGGCACGTTGATGGGGCTTGTCACGTTCATGGTGCTGACAGGTTTGACTCCTGTCAAGCCATCAGAAGACGTTGTTACCGGACTTTTGTTTGCAAATGCTGTCCTCGTCATTTTGATGGCGATTTTGGTTTTCGTACCGCTCATCAAATTGTTTTGGGCGCACAAACAGGGCATGCCTGGTGCTGGGTTGCACATCCGCCTCATTTCACTTTTCAGCTTGGTGGCAGTCATTCCAGCCTTGCTGGTTGCAGCATTTGCAGCGGTGACGCTTAATCGTGGTCTGGATGCCTGGTTTTCTGATCGCACCCGCAACATCGTGGATACGGCATCGACCGTAGCAGAGGCTTATTTACAAAATGCCTCCGATGCTACCCGCAATGATCTAGCGTCAATCTCCACTGATTTAAACCAGCAGTTCAAACTCTACTCCGATGACCGCCCGGCTTTTGTAAGTCGCGTGGCACGTCATGCATTATTGCGTAATTTGGCCGCCGCATTCGTATTCGACTCATCGAACAAACGCATCGAAGCCAACATAACATCCAACGAGCGTTTGAAATTTGTTGTTCCAAACGAAGATCACATGAAACAGGCCGACAAGGGTGAACTTGTACTTATCGCTCCTTCGCCGGGCGGAAACGTCGTCCGTGCACTGATTAAATTGCAAGGTTATCCGTCTCATTATCTGTACGTCTACCGTGTGTTATCTCCCGTCGTTCAGGAGCAAATGGTAAAAACCCGTGAGGCAAAAGCTGAGTATGACAAGCTTATGCAGCAACGCCTTGGCGTGCAGCTCAATTTTGGTTTCACTTATGCATTTCTTGCCTTGGTGTTTTTGCTGGCCGCTATTTGGCTTGGCATGCGGTTTTCAGAACGGCTTGTAGAACCATTGGTGCGCTTACTGAGTGCGGCACGCCGGGTTGCGCAAGGCGATTTCAATGCCAAAGTTATCGCAGTTGACGGGCCGGGGGATTTGATTAACCTGTCACAGACCTTCAACATGATGACAGACCAAGTGCGGCTTCACCAAAACCAATTGGTGAAAACTAATCAGCAATTGGATGAACGACGCCGTTTCACGGAAGCCATGTTAGCTGGCGTGAGCGCAGGCGTGATCGGGCTTGAACCTGATCATACCATTTCACTGCTCAACCGTTCGGCACTACAGTTAATGGGCCTTCGCGAAACCAATGTGATGGGCAGAAACTTGGCGACGTACTGCCCGAGTTTGAACTACTATTGGAACAAGCCATGTCTCGCCCTTCAGGACAAGCTGAAGGCCAAGTTGAAATGCGCGTCGGGGGCAGGGAGTTGAACTTGTTTCTGCGCATTACGACAGAAGCTTCAAACGATGCTTCCCACGGCCACGTCCTTACATTTGACGACATAACATCATTGGTTAGTGCGCAACGCAATTCAGCCTGGTCCGACATTGCGCGGCGCATCGCCCATGAAATCAAAAACCCACTCACGCCAATCCAACTTTCAGCCGAACGCTTGAAACGAAAATACCTCAAGGAAATCACGACAGACAAACATGTGTTCGAGCAATGCACGGACACCATTATCAGACAAGTGGGCGATCTTGGACGCATCGTGGACGAATTCTCATCCTTTGCACGCATGCCAAAGGCCATACCCGAACCCAATAATTTGAATGATGTCGTGCGTGATGCGACTGTGCTTCAGCGCGTATCATCTGCAGATAATGTCGACATAAAATTCGAGCTCGACGAAAACATTGAACGCTTTGCATTTGATCGTCGACTGGTCACTCAAGCGATTACCAACCTTGTCAAGAATGCCCGTGAATCAATCGAAACAAGACAAGCGACGGCGCCAGACCAAAGCGGCCATATTCTCATTGAAACGGGCGTGGCCGATGGCGCACCTTATCTCAGTGTCACAGACAATGGCATTGGCCTGCCGCAAGAAAACCGCCACCGTTTGGCTGAACCTTATATGACGACGCGCGAAAAGGGCACCGGCCTTGGTCTTGCCATTGTCAAACGCATTATGGAAGAGCACGGCGGACGACTTGATTTACGCGATGCGCAGGAACACCAGGGCGCAATTGTAACACTACTTTTTGCACCTGCAGCAGTGCATGAATATAAGGAAGCTTGAAACCATGGCAGCAGACATTCTTGTCATTGATGACGAAGCCGATATCCGCGAATTGATTTCTGGCATCCTGCAAGACGAAGGTTTTGAAACCCGTTTGGCACATAATTCTGATGCAGCACTTTCGGAATTGAGCCAACGCCGACCGTCACTCGTCGTATTGGACATCTGGCTACAAGGATCACGCATGGATGGTCTTGACCTGCTTTTGGAAATCAAGAAGCGCATTCCCGAATTGCCAGTCGTAATTATTTCAGGCCACGGTAACATTGAGACTGCCGTGTCTGCCATTCGTCGCGGCGCTTATGATTACATTGAAAAGCCGTTCAATGCAGACAGGCTATTGCTGGTTGTGGGCAGGGCGCTTGAAACATCTCGCCTAAAGCGTGAGAATGATGAATTGAAGGGCCGATCGGGTTTGGCGCCGGAGTTAGTGGGGAATTCCTTGCCCGTGCGCAACCTGCGCCAACTCTTGAAAAAAATTGCCCCCTCCAATAGCCGCGTCATGGTGACGGGTCCTATGGGGGCGGGCAAAGAATTAGTGGCACGCACCATCCACGCCATGTCTGCGCGAGCGGATGGCCCATTTGTGTCGCTTGCTGCAGCAACGATGGATGCTGACCACCTCGACGAAAACCTTTTTGGCGTTGATAACGGCCCCGAATTGTCCCCCCGGGTTGGCGCGTTGGAAGAAGCGCACGGTGGAACACTTTATTTGGACGAAGTGGCAGACATGCCAATCGAAACACAGGGCAAGGTGTTGCGGGTCTTGCTCGAACAAACTTTCCAACGCGTAGGCAGCAGTAAGAAGATTAAAGTTGATGTACGCATCGTTTCTTCCACCGCGCGCGACTTGCAAGGCATGATCGGTACACAGGCATTCCGTGAGGACCTGTATCACCGCCTCAGCGTGGTGCCGGTGTCGGTGCCGGGCTTAGCTGAAAGGCGTGAAGACATTCCAGAATTAATTGAACATTTTGCGAAAACTTTTTCGTCATCATCGGGGCAGGCGCTGCGGCGCTTTGCTGGTGATGCGTTGGCCGTTCTACAGACACGCAATTGGACGGGCAACGTGCGCGAATTGCGCAACATGGTTGAACGCATCATGATTCTGACCGTCGGCGAATCCGGAGATGAAATCGTCGCGGCGCACTTGCCAGCCGAGCCCTCTGCAATTGCAACATCATCAGGCTTCGGCGGAGAACACTTGCTTGCAATGCCCTTGCGGGAGGCACGAGAAGCTTTCGAGCGCGATTATATCTCGGCGCAACTGTCACGTTTTGGTGGAAATATTTCGCGCGCATCACAATTCATAGGGATGGAGCGCTCCGCACTCCACCGGAAGATTAAATCTATCGGCATGCACGGTAAAGATGAAGAGTAATTTATTAACACTAGGGCTTGCACTCGCCGCCAAGCTGAACGATTATATGCCTTACGGGGCAAGAACAAAAAGGACCAGGTGAACACCATGGCGCAAGAAAAACCGCAGAATCTGCAAGACACATTTCTAAATCATGTGCGCAAAACGAAACTTCCAGTGACCGTGTTTTTGGTGAACGGTGTAAAGCTCCAAGGCATCATTACGTGGTTCGATAATTTCTGCTTGCTGTTGCGTCGCGATGGCGTTTCGCAACTGGTCTACAAACATGCGATTTCAACAATAATGCCGGGCGGTCCAATCAGCCTGTTTGACGATGAAAGTACAGCTCCTTGAGTGATTCTGAACGTGAGCGGCTGCCGTCGCAAGTAAAACGTCTAAAAAAAGCAGCCGCAACATTTCAGGGTCAAGTAGATGATGGCAACACTGTTGACGAAACGCGCGCCTTGGTCATTCACATTGAACCCAAGGGCCGCTCCACAACTAAAATTGCTGACCGTTTGCCGGAAAGCCGTTTGGCTGAAGCGATCGGATTGACCGAAGCCATTGGCCTGAAAATCCAGCACAGCATGATCGTGCCGTTGGCATTACCACGCCCTGCCACTTTGATCGGCACCGGAAAGGTCGAAGAAATCAGCCAAGCTGGTCGAAGACCACGAGACGGGCTTGGTAATCGTAAATGCGCAATTATCGCCCATCCAGCAGCGCAATCTGGAACAGGCATGGGGCACCAAGGTTTTGGACCGCACTGGTTTGATTCTGGAAATTTTCGGCGAACGCGCTTCGACCAAAGAAGGTACGTTGCAAGTTGAACTTGCTCACCTGCAATACCAAAAAAGCCGCCTCGTGCGCTCTTGGACCCACTTGGAACGTCAGCGCGGTGGCTTCGGCTTCCTCGGCGGCCCCGGTGAAAGCCAACTGGAAGCTGACCGCCGTCTCATTCAGGAACGCATTTCAAAGATTGAACGCCAGCTTGAAGATGTTGTGAAAACCCGTTCCTTGCACCGCAAGGGCAGGGCACGTGTGCCCTATCCGGTCATCGCTTTGGTTGGCTACACCAACGCCGGCAAGTCAACGCTGTTTAACCGCCTGACGTCAGCAAACGTGCTGGCCAAAGACATGTTGTTCGCAACGCTTGATCCCACCATGCGCACAATTTCGCTGCCGCATGGCCGCAAAATAATCTTGTCCGATACGGTCGGTTTCATCTCTGATTTGCCAACCGCACTTATCGCAGCGTTTCGTGCGACGTTGGAAGAAGTATTGGAAGCCGATGTTGTTATTCATGTGCGAGACACGAGCCACCTTGAATCTGAAGCCCAAGCAAAAGACGTAATGTTGGTGCTTGAGCAATTGGGGCTGGGTGAGGGCAAGCGCAACCACATGATTGAAGTGTGGAACAAGTCTGACCTGCTGGAGCCTCAAGAGCGCACGTCGCTACAGGCTGCTGCCAGTCGCCGCGAAGACTGTGTACTCGTCTCATCAACCACAGGCCGAGGCATCGACCATTTGATGGCGATGATTGAAGCGCGTTTGGGCGGCACGGCTGACCAGTACGAAGTGACGCTGAAACCTGATGACGGCAAAGGATTAGCCTGGTTCCATGAACGGGCGGAAGTTCTGTCACGGCGCGATATGAAAAGCGGCAATATCAAATTGCGCGTACGCATGAGCACCGAACGGGCAGGCCAAGCAGAAAGCACTTACGGCAAGGCGATCAAGAAAGTCTCCGCCTAAAGTCCTTCACGCTTCGATGCATTCCACAATGAATCCATCTCTTCGAGATCAGAATCATTTGGTTTTTTTCCTTCTTTTTCAAGCGCATCCTCGATGAACCTGAAACGGCGCTCAAATTTGGCATTGGCCCCGCGGATTGCAGCCTCAGGATCAATACCGTAGTGCCGAGCCAAATTCGCCATCACAAATAGCAAATCGCCCAACTCTTCTTCACGCTTATCCAGCGGTGCTTCTTGCAGTTCTGCCAATTCTTCAGCGACCTTGGCATAAACCTCATTCACATGCGGCCAGTCAAAGCCCACCTTGGCGGCTTTGGACTGGAGCTTAAGTGCACGCGTTAATCCGGGCAGGGCCAACGCAACGCCGTCCAGCGTGCGCTGATTGACTTTGCCTTCAGCCGCGCGTTCTTTTGCCTTGTTGGCTTCCCAGAACCCCTTGGCAACACCAGCCGCGCGAGCTTGTTCATCGCCAAACACATGGGGATGCCGGCGGATCATCTTGTTCACAACGCCTTCAATCACGTCCTCAAGCGTAAACGAGCCTTCCTCATTCGCCATTTGGGCGTGGTAAACCGGCTGCAGCAGCAAATCGCCGAGCTCTTCTTTCAAGTGTGAACGTGAGCCTGAAGCGATAGCATCAGCCACTTCGTAAGCTTCCTCAATCGTATAAGGCGCTATGGTTTCGAAACTTTGCTCCAAGTCCCACGGGCAGCCGGTTACTGGCGTGCGCAGGGCCGCCATGATAACTTGCAGTGTTTGCAACGAACGGGGATCCATTTTAGTTGGGTCTTGTGTCATGCGTCAGCCGTTCGCATAATATATATTATGGAATATAAATGATTGTGTGATTAGGCGGAGATGGCTGACATTAACGAGCCCCATCAATTGCTTATGCATCACCACGTCGCCTCAATGCTGACGGTCATGCCATCATAGGCTGGTCGCACATGTGGTGGAAGATGATCACACAGCCAAGCATAGTCCAAATCCACATGCATGTTCGTCAGGATGGCGCGCTTGGGCTTCAAGCGCTCAATCCACTGCAATGTTTCAGCTAAACTAAAATGGCTGATGTGCGGTGTTGGACGCAATGCATCGACAATCCAAACATCAAGCCCGGACAACGCAGCGATACTGGCTTCAGGAATGTCATTCACGTCCGGCGTATAAGCCATGTTACCAACGCGAAACCCCAAGGCCTGCATGTTACCGTGCTGCACGTAAAACGGTATGGTTAATATAGGTCCGCCTTTTCCATTGGCCGTAACCACTTCACCAGCGTTGATGGTGTGCAAATCCAGTATCGGCGGATAGTCGCTGCCCGGTGCCTTCACCACGCAATAGGCAAAGCGCGTTTTCAACATGGCGGCTGTCTGTGCATCAGCCCAGACGGGAATACGCTGGCGTTTCTGCAAAAAATATCCACGCAATTCATCAATGCCGTGAGTGTGGTCGGCATGCTCGTGCGTGTACCAAACCGCATCCAGATTTTGTACATCTGCTGACAACATTTGTTCACGCATGTCAGGCGAGGTATCGATGAGAACCGTTGTCAGGTCTTCACCCTGCCCCTGTCGCAGCAATATCGAACATCGGCGGCGGCGGTTCTTTGGTTCAGCGGGGTCACATACGCCCCAATCACCACCCACGCGCGGCACGCCACCAGAAGAGCCGCAGCCCAAAATGGTGGCCGTCAATGTCATTGAGTCACCTGAAAGGTTTTTGGCATTGGCACCTTGTCAAACAGGCGAAAGAAATTGGCCGACGTGACTTGCGCCATGTGCTCCCGCGAAACGCCACGAGTCTGCGCTAGCACTTCAAGTGTATGAGCAACGTAAGCGGGTTCATTGCTTTTGCCACGCATGGGTAATGGGGCCAAGAACGGCGCATCGGTTTCAACCAACAACCGATCTTCCGGCAACACCTTTGCGGTGTCTCGCAAATTCTGCGCTGTCTTATAGGTCAAAATTCCGGAAAACGACACGTATAGCCCCAGCTCAACAGCGCGTTCGGCTAGCCATTGTTGGCTGGTAAAGCAATGCAGCAGCGCTTTAAATTCACCCCGCGCCATTTCAACTTCGAGAAGTTTTGCAGTATCTTCCTCGGCGTCGCGAGTGTGAATGACGAGAGGCAGTCCGCTTTCGCGCGCAGCAGCTATGTGGTTCTTAAAGCCTTGCATTTGCGCATCACGCGGCGCGTTGTCATAAAAATAATCGAGCCCAGCCTCGCCGATGCCAACGACTTTGGGGTGGTGTGTTAACGCCACCAGATCCGCAACGGGAATGTCGAGTTCCTCGTGTGCGTTGTGTGGATGCGTGCCCACGGTACAAAAAACTTTTTCATGAGCTTCGGCAATGCCAAGTATTTTCTGGAAATTACGAACACGTGATGAAATTGAAAGTACCAAACCAACGCCAGCATCACCCGCGCGTTGCAAAACGGCAGGCAGGTTTTCATAAATGCCGTCATAGTCCAAATGGCAATGGCTATCGACAATCAAGCTCATGTTGGTTTGGCTTCGTCGTCAACAAATCGCGGAAACACCGGTGCCGGTGGTGGTAATGCTGTTCCAGAAACCAAGCGGTTCCCAAAATCGGCAAAGCTGCGTTTTCCCTCAGGAACGGCCAACAAGTCCAACAGCTTAGCAGCTGATTGCGGCACATAGGGCTAAATCAGAATGCCCACCATTCGCAAAACTTCGGCTGTGGTCCACAAAACAGTTTCCATCCGTGCAGGGTTTGACTTTTTAAGCGCCCAAGGCTCCTGCCCCGCAAAATATCGGTTCGCATCAGCCACCACACGCCAAATCGCGTCCATTGCTTTGCTGATGGCGTAGTCTGTGTGTTGCTTGCGGCACTCCGCCATCAAGGCATCTGCGGCTGCCAACATATCATCGTCAGCTTGAGCCAATTCACCTTTGGCTGGCACGGCAGCGTTGCAGTTCTTGTTCACCATCGACAACGAACGCTGCGCCAAATTGCCAAGGTCGTTCGACAATTCAGCATTCATACGTGCAATGATCGCCTCATGGCTATAGCTGCCGTCTTGGCCGTAGGGCACTTCACGCATGAAATAATACCTCACGGGGTCTACGCCATAGCGTTCCACCAGATCGGTCGGTGATACGATATTGCCGATGGACTTCGACATTTTTTCACCGCGGTTGAACAGGAATCCGTGCACCACGATTTGCTTTGGCAACGGCAAGTCCGCCGACATCAAAAATGCCGGCCAGTAAATGGCATGAAAGCGCGTTATATCTTTGCCGATAACATGTGCCGCAGCTGGCCAGAATTTGGCGCGTTCACCATCTCGGTCCGGAAAGCCAGTAGCCGTAATGTAGTTGGTTAGTGCATCCACCCAAACATACATAACGTGCTTTGGAGCACCCGGCACTGGAATGCCCCAATCGAACGTCGTGCGGCTGACAGATAAATCCAGCAGTCCACGTTCTACAAAGGACACAATCTCATTGCGGTATTGCTCAGGCACAATGAAATCGGGGTTTTGCTTGTAATAATCCAGCAGGCGCTCAGCATAAGCCGAGAGCTTGAAGAAGTAGCTTTCCTCTTCCACCCATTCAACCAGTGTGCTGGTTTTAATCGAAAAGCGGCGGCCTTCGCGCTCTTCAATTTCATCCTCGCCGTAATAGGCTTCATCGCGCACCGAATACCAACCTGCATACTTAGAGAGATAGATATCCCCCTTCTCTTCCATGCGTTTCCAAATGGCGGTTACCGAGGCCTTGTGGCGATCTGACGTGGTGCGCACAATGTCATCCGCGCGCGCGTTCAACATTTCGCCCATGGCTTCAAACTGCGCCGCCGTGCGATCCGCTAGGCCCTGTGGCGTCAGTTCCTCACGTGCCGCCGTTTGCTGCATTTTCTGGCCATGTTCGTCCATGCCGGTCACGAATAAAACGTCGCGGCCATCTAACCGTTGGAAACGCGCCATGACGTCGGTGGCAATGCGTTCATAGGCATGGCCAATATGCGGCGCACCGTTGGCATAGGGAATTGCAGTTGTGATAAGATAAGGGGCGTGAGTCATGGGGGCGTAATGCCCCGAATTCACGCCGCCTTCAAGGCAAGATCAACTTGGGCCAGCAGATCCATCACGGCTGTGCGTCGATCAAGGTTGTAAGCACCCACCACTGACTGTTGCCGCCCCATCTCGCTGTAAAGTGCGGCCAAGACGGGGCTTTGCGCAGATTTGGCCTTTTCTGCCATCCACTCCAGCAACAGCCCCATGAAAACATCAAAATCGCGCGGTGCTAAGGCACGCGTGGCAAAATGTTGGCCAATGGCATTGCGCGTCGCGGCATCCAGCCGTTTGGCCGTCGCAAAAGCGTGAAATGCCTTAGCCCCTTCACTTCCCAGCAATTGCAAAGCAAAACCGGGCCTGCCCCCACAAATTGCGTTCGCATTTTGCAATGAAGCAGCTTCCGGCATTGGATCAAGTGGTAGACATTGTAAAACATCAAGCGACTGCGCTGTCGTCGTCGGTGACAATGGCAAATTGCGACAACGCGACCGCAAAGTCCGTAAGAGTTGACCTGGGGCATGACAAACTAACAATATCAATGTTTTAGACGGTGGTTCTTCAACCAATTTCAGAAGTGCATTGGCAGATTCGGTATTCAAATCATCGGCCGCATCAACCAATCCAACGCGCCACCCGCCGCTACCTGATGTGCGTGCAAAAAAATCTATGAATTTCCGCCCATCATCAACCGATATTTCGGACTTCAATTTTTTCGGTTTAGCGTCATTTAGCGATCGTTCTAGCACCACCAAATCCGGATGGGCCCGCGCTTGCACCCAACGTTCGACCTGTTGCGGATCTTGGCCTTGAGACAACACATGACGTGCGATCTCATAAGCAAAGCTCGCTTTACCAATGCCCGAAGCACCCGTGATCAGCCACGCATGGTGCGGCCTGCCTGAAGAAAAGGAAGTCTTGAATACCGCCGAAGCACCATCGTGACCGACGATGTGACGCGCAAATCGCGGGTGCCACGGCACTTCGCGCGGGTCTTCGTTATCTGACGCGTTCATAAAAAGTCTTCTTGATCAAAGCTGCAACCGCTTCAATGCCTGAACTGCTATCTACAAGAATACATCGTTCAGCGTCTTGAAGCGCAATACGATTGAAGCCTTCTCGCACTCTTTTGTGGAAGTCTAAATCCATACGTTCAAATCTGTCTTCTTGAGATCGTCCCTCAACTTCAAAAGCTTCTGTCAGTATATTCAAGTCACTGTTAATTGCGTTTAACTCGTACAATTCTTTAGAAACACTTCTTAAATCAGACATGCGTTTCTTAGATCTCTGCACACCCAAGACAGGATCAATGTCTAAAATAATTGTAAAGTGAGGTAGAGTGTCTTTTACAATCAAATCTCTTAGAGACATAAATAGATCAATGTCTCCATCGCCAGCATAACACTGATAGACCGCTGTTGAATCAATAAATCTATCACAGAGTACAACCTCACCCCTAGCAAGTGCTGGACGGATTACCTTTCTCAAATGAATATCTCTTGCAGCAAAATTCAATAGAATTTCTGAATTCCGCGTCCAACGATCAAGTTCGCCTGACACCAATAAACTACGAATAGCGTCGCCCTCGGGAGTTCCTCCAGGTTCTCTCGTAACACAAACCTTTTGTCCAGCTGCTTCAAAATGCTTTGCCAACAAAACAATCTGAGTAGTTTTGCCAGTTCCCTCACCGCCTTCAAATGTAATAAATATTCCAGACACGTCAGCCCCCGAACACCATAATGGAAACGCTGTCGATAGCTTTGTCGAACATTGAATCAACGGCCGGAACATCAGCGGCCGTGACAACGGGAATTTCAGCAACTGTGCGACCGTCAACGATGACGCGTGTTTTGCCCACTTCCGTGCCAGCTTTCACAGGTGCCATCAGCGGCCCAACATAACTCAACTTCAACTCCACATTCTTTTGTTCACGCGGCGTCAAAGCTACTTGGAAAGCTTGGGAGGTTTTGAGTTCAACCCAATTCTGGGTTCCGCCCCAAACCCGGGCTTCGGCCACCGTTTCGTCTTTCTCAAATACATCTGACGTTTTGAACTGCCGGAAACCCCAGTCCAACAATTTCTGGGATTCAGCTTTGCGCTCATTGGCTGATTTCAAACCGGCAACCACCATGATCAAGGTGCGTCCATCACGCTGTACGCTGCCTACAAGTCCGTAACCGGCTTCGTTGGTAAAACCCGTCTTCATGCCTTGCGCGCCAGCGTAATCTTTCAACAATGGATTGCGATTGGCTTGCTCAATTTTGTTCCAAGTGAATTTGCCCTCCGAATAGAGCGGATAGCGATCAGCGTGGTCGTAAACAATGTGACGCGCCAACAATGCTAAATCTCTGACACTCATCAGGTGCCCCGCATCCGGAAGCCCCGTCGAATTTTTAAATGTACTGTTCTTCAAGCCCAAGGCGTCAGCCTTCTTGCGCATCAATTCTGTGAAGGCGAGTTCCGAACCTGCAATACCTTCGGCAAGAATGATACAGGCATCATTTGCTGATTGAATGATGGCGCCGCGCAGCAAATCAATCACGCGGATTTTGGAGTTGAGCTCAGCGTACATTGTAGAACTGCCAGAAGGTGACCCACCCCGCCGCCAAGCATCTTCGCTCACAGTGAATTCCTGGTCGTCAGTAAGTTTGCCAGCCTTCAGCTGATCAAACACAACGGCTTGTGTCATCAACTTGCTCATGCTGGCGGGCGGCACAGCAGTGTCTGCTGCTTTTTCGAAAAACACTTCGCCGGTCTTGCCGTCAATCAAAATGGCATTGGGCGCGAGACTTTCAAACGCGGGCGGAGTCTCCAGTGCTTCCTGTGCAAAAACAGGCGCGCACCAAACGAAAAGGGCAAGCAGCAAACTCAGGCGATAATTCATAGCCTTAGGATAAGGTGCCCCGCCATTGATTGCAAACGGTGAAGTTTAGTGGTGCACAGCCACTTGCTCAATGCGCGCCGTTTCGAGAATGGCCTTGGCATAACCCTCAGCTCGGACAGCATCCAATGCTTCATCGGCACCAACCGAACTCATGAACGGCCCAAGTTGAACCTTAAAAAGCGGTCCTTGCGCCGTTTCCCATTCGTAAACTTGAACAGGTCCAATTGCTGCCAACGCCGCCCTCGCTTACTTCAGCTCTTTCCAATGTCTTGAAGGCTCCAACTTGCACAATTTGTGCTTCGCCACGCGCGCGCTTCTTCTTTTTTGGCGCTTCAAACGTGGCTTCTTGATAAGTTGCTTCAGCTTCAGCAACTTGAACAGGTGCATTTGAAGGTCCATCGATAGCAGCAATTAGGGTGCCCATTGAGGCACCGGAATTGGCTTTTTTGTTCATCATGGCCAAGTGTGAGCCTTGGTCATTCAACGGCGCATTGCCAATCCATTGCACGCGCACATTGGCTTTGCCCTTGCCTTTAAAATCCAAGCGCTTCGGCAGAACGTTTCGACAAATCAATGATGCGCGTTCCAACAAAAGGACCACGATCATTGATGCGCACCACGATTACTTTGCCATTGTCGAGATTGGTTACCCTTGCATAACTCGGCAATGGCAGAGTTGGATGTGCCGCCGTCAACATGTTCATATCGAAATATTCGCCGTTCGACGTTTTGCGGCGATGGAAGGCTTCGCCATACCAAGAAGCAGCACCTTTGCGGTCATAACCCGGTTGCGCCTTTGGCGTGAACCATTTGCCAGCGACTTGATAGGGTTTGCCAACGTGGAACTTGCCACCACCACGGGGAATTTTTCCTGTGCCTTTGAAGTATGGGCTGCCATTGCCTTCAAACCCGGCAAGGCTTTCGCCGAAACGGTTCTTCGATGGCATGGACTTGGACGATGCTTTCGCAGACAAAGGTTGTGTTGCTTCCTTTGACGAACAGCCGGCAAGGGCAAACGGCTACGCCAAGCAAAGCCACTGAAAACAACTGACGCAACATATCAAAACCCCACACTCAAGCTGTACTGTCCTGCGCCGTTCCGGAGGAAAACACTTTCCAGTGTTATCGCTGTCGAGGTAAATCTTCGGTTGGAAAACGTGGTTAAGGCTTACTGAAGCCCGCCAAGGCGGCTGAGGTTCAGTGGTGCCATGGCGTTGCCTTTGGCTGCCGCCTGCGCATAAAACTGTTTGGCCTTATCCAAGTCTTTGGGAACGCCCCATCCCATCTCATGCATGCTGCCCAAATTGTTTAGGCCCCAGCCATCGCCAGCATCCGCAGCTTTTTGAAACAGATTCAAGTGCTTTTGCAAAATCTTGTGGAACACCCTCACCTTTGACCAGCAACAGACCCAAATTCACATGTGCCGGCACATGATCACGGTCCGATGCTTTTTGATACCATTGTGCAGCTGCAGTCGAACTGGCAGCAATGCCAGTGCCTTTCTGAAAGCGTAAACCCAACTCATTCTGCGCAGGTGCATAGCCCTTCTCTGCGGCCGACTGCAAAAGCTTGATCCCATCTGCCGCATTCAACCGCCAAGCCCGGTGCACCTTTTGCAATCAATTTCGCCAACAGAAACTGTGCTTCAATGTTTCCCGCCAAGGCGGCTTGGCGATACCATTTGGCAGCTTCAACAGGGTCTTTACGCGCATCATTGGAACCATTTTCATAGTCGAGTGCAACCGACAGAGCAGCAACATCATCTCCTGCCCGCGCCAGCTTAGCCGTTTGATAAAGGACAATCCAGCCAATTCAGTCAGATTGCGCAAAAGCTGCCGAGGCAGCAAACGCCAACAGGCCAAGTAAAAGACTACGCAATAAAACTGGTCGCAACATTCAACTACCCCAAGATCTAAACATATGCAGAAACTTTACGTATTGCACAAGATTGTCGATCCACATGGACTTGCCTCAGGTGGCGCGTCAGCATAGCTTTGAAGCCTCAGGAGATTTTGACATGACGAACGTAACAAGTCTTGCCACCCGCAGTTCTGAAGCAGCAGAATGGCAATTGCGTGTCGATCTTGCGGCTGCTTTTCGCTTGGCTGCCCGCAACGACTGGCATGAGGCCGTTGCCAACCATTTCAGCCTGGCGACCTCACCTGATGGCAAAAATTTCTTGATGAACCCGCGATGGCGGCACTTTTCCAAAATTCGGGCGTCTGAACTTCTGCACCTCAATGTCGATGACAAAACAAGCTATGGAAAGGCCAGACGCGCCGGATTTGACGGCATGGTCTCTTCATGGGCGGCTGCATGCGGCCCTGCCCCATGCGCGCTGCATCATCCATTTGCACCCGCAATTATGCCACGGTTGTTGCATCTTTGGCCGATCCCGAAATCAAGGCCATCGATCAAAATACTGCACGTTTCTACAATCGCGTGGCTGTTGATATGCAGTATGGCGGCATGGCCAATACCGACGACGAAGGCGACCGAATTGCGCGTTTGCTCGGCAATAAATCGATCATGATGATGGGCAATCACGGCGTTCTGATCTGTGCTGCAACCGTGGCCGAAGCCTATGATCTTGACTTATTATTTGAACGCTCGTGCCGCAATTTGGTGCTGGCCTACCAAACCGGTCAGCCTTTGCATGTCATGTCGGCTGATGTCGCTGAGAAAACCGCCCAGGAATGGGAATCAGACCGCGACCAATTCCATGCGCATTTTTCGGAAATGAAGTCTATTGCTGGACAAGGAAGACCCGACTTACGCGAATTGACAGATGCTTGACCAAATCGCGCGCTTGGTGCATAGCCCGCCCATTACCGCGTCAATGCGGAGGGGTGGCAGAGTGGTCGATTGCGACGGTCTTGAAAACCGTTGTGCGTGAAAGCGTACCGTGGGTTCGAATCCCACCCCCTCCGCCACGCGTTGAAAAATCACTTAAGCGGCAGAATGAATTTTCTCGAGGTCTTCGCGCAGGCTGCGCAAAAGCGGCAGCAATTGTGTAGCCGCGCCGGGAACTGACAAGGCTTGTTGTTCGGCAGCAAACACTTCTGCGGCTGTCAGTTTCCGCAGCAACTCTAAATAAGTCTTTGCAAACTGATCATCCTGTTGCGCAATAGGGACGTTTTTTTCCGCAGCTACATTCGAAAAAGTCGGTAGCTCTTGCTTGTTGTCGTCAAAATTCATTTCAAGAACAGTGTCAGATTCATGAAACCCATCGAGCAATGTTAAATCGCAGCTATAGTGCAATTCATCTAGAGCTGCCCGAGCATCTGTAACTAGTGTGGTAGATGTTGAGATTGCATGGGCAACAAAAATATTGCCGCCTGAAAAGTTCTCTTTATCTGCGTCAAACAAATGACCCAATGTTCCCAACAGACCACTGACCCGATCCAGAGCCTTGGCCAACACGTCAGCAGGATGCGCTTGTGCTTGATCTTTCAACTTTTCCATCCACCCAGCGTCAGTTAAGTTTTACAACAGGCAAAACCATCTGACGCTTGCCATTTAATTGCCCAATCAATGAATACCACAATCCAATGTAACCACGAGTACTTGTTTCAAGCTATTGAAAAGATTGTCATTTATAAACTAGCCGCAATCAAAAAGTGTTAGAGGTTGTGAATTAGTGATTTTGCCGAGTCGTTATTTCAAGCAAATATCAAGCGCTTGGCTCATGCATTTTGATGAGAGTGCAACGCGCCAGACGAGGCTTTTTCTGGGGCCTTCCGCCGTGTAGCCTTGCCTCAGCAAGGGACACTCAGACATGAACATATTGATTATTGGTGCGGCCGGTATGCTTGGTCGGAAACTTGTCGAAGCTCTTGCATCAGGCAAATCGAATTTTGCTACAGATAAGCTCATCCGGCACGACGTGGTCCTCAGCCCCGCCCCGCCCGCCCATGCAAGCTTTAGCGTCGAAACCTTCATGGGTGACCTTTCAGTGCCAGGTGAAGCTGAAAAACTGATTGCACATCAGCCTGACCTGATTTTTCATTTGGCAGCGATTGTATCAGGTGAAGCTGAGGCCAATTTTGAAAAGGGATATGCGATTAACCTGGATGGTACACGCAATCTATTGGACGCAATCCGCAAAAAAGGCGGCAGATATTGCCCGCGACTCATATTCACTTCTTCCATTGCCGTATTCGGATCGCCGTTCCCTGATGCAATTGGCGACGAGTTCCTGGCAGCGCCCCTCACCAGCTACGGCACACAAAAAGCCATTTGCGAATTGCTGATCAACGACTATTCACGCCGCGGCTTTTTAGATGGCATTGCGCTTCGCATGCCTACCGTATGCGTGCGACCTGGTTCTCCCAATAAAGCCGCATCTGGTTTTTTCTCAAATATCATTCGTGAGCCGTTGAATGGTTTGGACGCAGTGCTACCTGTGCCAACATCAACGCGTCATTGGCATGCATCACCCCGTGCTGCGGTTAAATTTTTGCTGCTAGCGGCAAGCATGGGCGGAGAAAAACTTGGCGCTCGCCGCAACTTGTCACTTCCCGGCTTGTCCTGCACCGTTGGCGAGCAAATCGAAGCGCTTGAGCGGGTTGCCGGTAAAGCTGCAGTTGCACACATCAAACATGTTCCCGACGAAACCATCATGCGTATCGTCTCAGGATGGCCACAAAATTTCGATTCTGCCCGCGCGAAAGCGTTAGGCTTTGAGGCTGAACAACAGTTTGACGATATTATCCGAGTCCATATTGAGGATGAGCTGGGTGGAAAGATTAAGTTTGCTTGATGCACATTGAAAACCGTACGCGTGGCATTCTCTGGATGCTGTTGACCATGGCTTGCTTCATCGTCCTTGATTCGTTCATGAAACTTGGCCTTGAGCGTTATTCCCTCGTACAAATTACATGGGGACGCTTTTTCTTCGCTATGGTGTTCGCAGCCATGTGGTGCGGTACCGCCTTGCCGAAATTGGCAATCAGCCGTGTTCCCTATCAGCAGTCCGTTCGGTCGTTTTTTCTGATGGTCACGACAGGGTTGTTCAATGCCGGCATTATATTTGTGCCTTTGGCAACAGCAACCACAATCATGTTTATGACGCCTGTAATAACCACAGTGCTTTCCGTACTTGTCTTGGGCGAACACGTGGGTATGCGGCGATGGAGCAGCATTGCAATCGGTTTTCTTGGTGCTTTGATCGTCGTGCAGCCATGGGCCGCACTTTCCAACGGCATCAACCCGGGGGCCCTGTTTCTTTTAGTCGCTGCAATAACGAACGCCAGTTATCAAATCGCGACACGTAAGGTCAGGGAAGATGATCCCAAGACATCCCTACTTTTTACCGCTGCTTTTGGCGCTATCGTGACATCACTCATACTACCGTGGCACTGGAGTTCACCCGATGCCTATGGCTGGTTCTTGATGGCTGCAAGTGGGTTCATGGGCATGTTAGGTCACTTGTGCATTATACAAGCGTTCCGAAATGCTCCCGCATCTGTCGTCTCGCCGTTTTCATATAGCTCGCTTGTTTGGGCAACCATCATTGGTTACGCGATCTGGGGAGATTTTCCCGGAACGAATGTCTGGCTCGGCGCGTCACTTATTATTGCGTCAGGCCTTTATATTTTTTGGCGGGAGCGCAAACTACAAATTACACCATCAAACACCTGAACTCAGGCGGCACTGGCAACATATTTACGAACGTCTTCCGCAATATCGTGCAAATGTTGTGGTTCATCTGCTGGAATTTCCACATGATTAGCCACGCGATAGGCTTCATAATAGCTGATCTCTAATAAGCCCTGGAGTGTGATCATGTGCGAACCCTTCGCCAAGTTGCGTAGTTCAATAATCATGTCAGCGATATAAGTTGCAGTTTGCTTTTCCATAGGTGCCCCCATAACTTGAAATTGATTGCATAGAGATATTTCTTGCCAAGATTGTATTGCTGGATATAGTTTTGTTCGACGCCGTCACTCATTAACCATAATTGCATGTTAAACGAGCGTTTACATTCGTAAACAGCCCTTAGGTTGCAATGGGGCGAGCACGCTAGATTTTCTTCATTTCCGCACAAACTTGCCACAACGCTCGGTTCCGCCTAAGAGCGGGCGCCTTTGAGTTTTGCTTCAGGGCTCAAAAATGGCGTCGTGGCCAAGCGTGATTGGAAAAATATATGACAGTCGTTGTGGTTGAATCGCCCGGTAAGGCCAAAACCATCAATAAGTATTTAGGCAAGGATTTTACGGTCCTCGCCTCCTATGGCCATATCCGCGACCTTCCGGCCAAAGATGGTTCAGTCCGTCCCGATGATGATTTTTCAATGGATTGGGAGATCGACCCTAAATCAGCCAAACGCGTGGCCGATATTGTAAATGCGCTAAAAACGACCGACCGCCTCGTCCTCGCAACCGACCCTGATCGCGAAGGCGAAGCCATCTCTTGGCATCTAATGGATGTGCTCGGGAAAAAGGGCGCGCTCAAAGGTAAAACAATTCAGCGCGTTGCTTTCAATGCCATCACCAAACAATCCATCCTCGATGCAATGGCCCATCCACGGGATGTTGATGCTGCGTTGGTGGACGCTTATATGGCACGTCGGGCCCTCGATTATCTTGTGGGCTTCACAATATCGCCCGTGCTTTGGCGCAAACTTCCGGGTGCCCGTTCCGCAGGCCGTGTGCAATCCGTTGCCTTACGATTGGTGTGTGATCGCGAACTGGAAATTGAAGCTTTCCGCAGTCAGGAATACTGGTCAATCGACGGCAAGTTTACCACGCCAACAGGCGCTGCCTTTGAAGCCAATCTCGCAAGTGTTGACGGTAAGCGTCTGGAAAAACTAGCAATTTCAAATGCAGAACAAGCCACTGCTATTCATGCGGCATTAAAGGGAGCGCCGTTCAAAGTTGGCAGCGTTGAAAGCAAGCCAGCCAAGCGCCACCCCTTCCCACCTTTCCGCACTTCAACTTTGCAACAGGAAGCCTCCCGTAAACTGGGCTTCTCATCTTCGCGCACCATGCAAATTGCACAGAAGCTTTATGAAGGTGTGGATATTGACGGAGAGCTGGTAGGTCTCATCACATACATGCGCACGGACGGTGCCGACATGGCCCCTGAAGCGATCGCGGCGGCCCGAACATCAATACTAAAAATCTATGGCGAACCCTACGTTCCTTCAGCACCACGCAAATACACAACCAAGGCAAAGAATGCGCAAGAGGCCCACGAAGCCATTCGCCCAACGGAAATTTCGCGCCAACCTGACAAGATTCGCCAATTCCTAGACGCCGATCAAATGGCGCTTTACGACTTGATTTGGAAACGTACAATTGCCAGCCAAATGGAAAGTGCGGAGATGGAACGCACCACCGCTGACATCGACGCGACAGGCAGTGATGGCAAGGCCTACAGTTTCCGCGCCAATGGTTCTGTCGTAAAGTTTGATGGCTTCCTTAAAGTCTATAACGAAGACTTGGATGATGGTGAAGATGAAGATTCCCGCCGCCTGCCCTCGATGGCGCGGGGCGATTCTGTCGGTGTCACTGCAATCAATCCGGTGCAGCATTTCACTGAACCGCCACCGCGCTATTCAGAATCATCTCTGACCAAAAAACTGGAAGAACTCGGCATCGGCCGGCCTTCCACCTACGCCAGCATCCTCACCACATTGAAAGATCGTGGCTACGTCCGCATCGACAAAAAGCGATTGATCCCGGAAGACAAAGGCCGTGTGGTCACCGTGTTCATGGAGAACTTCTTCAAACGCTATGTCGAATATGATTTCACGGCTGATCTAGAAGAACAGCTTGACCTCATTTCTAACGGCGATGTGAACTGGAAAGACGTCCTTCGTAAATTCTGGCAGGACTTCAGCGCTGCAATTGGCGATGTGAAAGACTTGCGAATTACAGAAGTGATCGATGCGCTGAACGACGTTTTGGGCGTCCACATTTTCCCGCCGCGTGCTGACGGCAAGGAGGCGCGACTTTGCCCTTCTTGCAATGAAGGCCAGTTGTCTTTGAAACTTGGCAAATTCGGTTCTTTCGTTGGCTGCTCGAATTATCCAACCTGCAAATATACCCGCCCCATGAGCATTCCCGCTGAAGGTGCGCCAGCAATGGTTCCCGCAGAAGGCATTGTACTGGGTACAGACCCTGAAACAGGTGCCAATGTTACACGTCGCATCGGCCGCTTTGGACCCTACTTGCAATTGGGTGAACCGCTCGAAGGCGAGAAACCAAAACGTGCCTCAATCCCTCGCGGAACAGACGCTGCAACGATTGATTTTGAACATGCCATGCGCTTGCTTTCGCTGCCGCGCGAAATTGGCAAACACCCTGAAACACAAACTGAAATTGTGGCCAACTTTGGCCGCTTCGGACCCTTCATTCTGCATGACGGCACCTATGTGAATTTGGAATCTGCAGAAGACGTGTTCACCATTGGCTTGAATCGCGCCGTGGATTTGCTGGCTGAAAAGCGTGCTAAAGGCCCAAGCAACCGCCGCACCCCCGGCGCGTTGCGTGAGCTTGGCGAACACCCGAATGGAGGCAAGGTGCAAGTTTTTGGCGGTCGCTATGGTGCCTACGTCAAACATGATAAGGTCAACGCCACCATCCCGAAAGACAAGACGCCAGAAACAATTACTTTGGAGGAAGCACTTGCCCTAATCGCAGAACGTGAAGCTAAGGGCGGCGGCAAACCAACAAAGGCTAAAAAAGCACCAGCAAAAAAAGCAGCAGCAAAAAAAGCCGCTAAAAAAACTGCGGCCAAGAAAGCACCTGCAAAAAAAGCGGTGAAGGCAACCAAGCGTGCCAAAAAAACCACTGAAACCGCGTAAGGCAAAACGACAGCCAAATCCCGCAGCTCATGTTTTGCCGAGCGAGGCAGACGTGCGCGCCTTCATCGCCAACTCGCCGGGGCATGTGGGGAAACGCGATATTGGCCGCGCCTTCGGCATTAAGGGTTCTGCAAAACTGGCATTGAAAGCCATGTTGAAAACGCTTGGTCCAGAACGCAAAACCAAATCAGCAGCCAACGGCCTGCCACCTATTCTTGAAATTGAAGTCATTGAAATCGATAAAGATGGCGACGCAATTGGCATTCCTCTGATGTGGAATGAAGGCCGCTCTGGCCCACCTCCTCGTATGCTGGTTATTGCTGACACCAAATCGGCACCGGGACTAGGTGATAGACTGCTGGCGAAACTTGAAGTCTATTTGGGAACAGGACCGTTCACGCACCAAGCCCGCATTCTCCGCAGTTTGGCGAAAGACGCAACGCGCGTTGTCGGCATTTTCCGGAAAGCTGCGGATGGCAGTGGTCGTATCGTGCCCTCCGGCAAAAAAGACCGTGACGATTTCATGGTCAGCAAGGGCGACGAAGCTCAAGCCAAAGATGGCGAGCTTGTTTTGGCAGAAGTGACACGCCAGAAAGGCCGTGGCCTGCCCCAAGCCCGCGTGCGCGAACGTTTGGGCGCATCTGATGATCCACGGAATATTTCACTCATTGCCATTCACACCCATGGCATTCCCGATCAGTTTCCAGATGCTGTTTTGAATGACGTCCAGCACCTCAGCCCTT
This sequence comes from uncultured Alphaproteobacteria bacterium, assembly GCA_963840765.1. Classification (GTDB taxonomy): domain Bacteria; phylum Pseudomonadota; class Alphaproteobacteria; order Rhizobiales; family Aestuariivirgaceae; genus Aestuariivirga. Next base: position 547,642 of record CAWJAE010000009.1, read on the forward strand.
TCACTTTGCAAGGCCGCGAAGACCTGCGCCACATTCCACTGATCACAATTGATCCTGCCGACGCGCGTGACCACGACGATGCCATATGGGCATCTGCTGATACCGACGCTGATAATCCCGGTGGCTACAAAATCATCGTCGCCATCGCTGATGTGGCAGCTTATGTGCGTCCGGCAACACCGCTGGACCGTGAAGCCCGCAAGCGCGGCAACTCCACTTATTTTCCCGACCGCGTTGTACCAATGTTGCCAGAGCGCATTTCCAATGATTTGTGCTCATTAAAAGAAGGCGAAGAGCGCCCTGCTCTCGTCTGCTTCATGACCATCGATGCCGAAGGCCAGAAGAAATCCCACCATTTCTCCCGTGCCGTCATCCGCGTGGCGGCTGGCCTGGCCTACGAGGAAGCGCAAGCTGCAATTGACGGCAAACAACCGCATGAACTGCTGAATAGTGTCCTGCGGCCCCTCTGGGCGGCCTACGCGACCCTTTCTAAGGCACGGGACAAGCGCGGGCCGTTGGATCTTGATTTACCTGAGCGCAAAATCGTCCTGAATGCCGAAGGCTACGTGGCCAAGGTTATTGTGCCGGATCGCTTGGACGCCCACCGACTGGTGGAGGAATTCATGATCCAAGCCAACGTTGCAGCAGCTGAACAGTTGAATAAAAAGCGCACGCCATTGCTGTTTCGCGTTCACGAAGATCCATCGGCGGAAAAATTGCGGGCGCTACAGGAATTCTTGCGCACCACCAACATTCCATTCGCGCTGGGCCAAGTGGTCAAAGCCAAACATTTCAATCAAATTTTGCGGGCGGCAAAAGACACACCCCAACACCGCGTGGTGCATGAAGTAGTGTTGCGGTCGCAAGCCCAGGCCAACTACCGCCCCATCAATGAGGGGCATTTCGGATTGTCTTTGGCAAACTATGCGCATTTTACTTCGCCCATTCGCCGATACGCCGATTTGATTGTGCACCGTGGTTTGATTTCAGCGTTGAAATTTGGCGAAGACGGCCTGTCTGCTGAAGATGTCGCGAATCTTGAGGATACGGCAGAGCAGATATCCATCGCCGAACGCCGCTCAATGGTGGCCGAGCGTGAAACCATAGACCGCATGGTTGCCACCCACTTGAGCAATAATTTGGGCGCGCAATTCAAAGGTCGCATTAGTGGCGTTGTCAGCGCGGGCCTGTTTGTGGTGTTACATGAAACAGGTGCGGATGGGTTTGTTCCTGCCTCAAGCTTGGGCCGCGATTTCTACGCCTTCGACCCTTCGCGTCATGCCTTGGTGGCCAGCTCGACGGGTGAAACTTTCCAACTGGGTGACGACGTTGAAGTACGCTTGATGGAAGTCACACCGCTGCGTGGTGGCCTGCGTTTCGAAATGCTGTCCGAAGGCAAAAAAGGCGAGAAGCTCAAGCGCGTTCACAAACCAATGCTCCGCAAGCAGAAAGGCCGCCGTAGATGAAGCGAAATTGGAAATCCGCAATTTATCGTGGTTTTGGTAAACGCTGCCCGTCATGCGGCAAAGGTCAAATCTTTTCGAGTTATCTTGGCGTGCACGAGACTTGCCCACATTGTAACGAACCCTTGCACCATCAACGTGCCGATGATGCGCCACCCTATTTTACGATCTTTATCGTGGGCCATATCATCATACCGGCGATGTTGGTCGTGGAGAAAATGTGGAAGCCCGACCTGTGGATTCACTTTGCAATCTGGTTGCCTGCAACGCTGCTTTTGACACTCTGGCTTTTACCCAAGGCCAAGGGTGCAACTGTGGGCATTCAGTGGGCTTTGGGCATGCACGGCTTTGCCAAAGAGAAAGAAAACCCAACCAGCCTTGGTCCTTGACTTTCCGGCTGCCATAGGCTCTATCGCGTTCAAATTCGAGTTTGGAGACTGTTATGGCCAAGGGCAACGTTATCAAGATTAAGCTGCAATCAACTGCAGACACTGGTTTCTTTTATGTGACCAAAAAGAACTCCCGCACCAAGACGGAAAAGTTCTCGATGAAGAAGTACGACCCCGTTGTGCGCAAGCACGTGGAATTCAAGGAAACCAAGATCAAGTAATCTGGTTTGAATTTTTGTCGGAAAGTTGAAGCGCCGCATTGTCGGCGCTTTTCTTTTGTGTACCACCAGATAATAAAATGCCGGCCCGGACAAATTGCAAACGAGGAGGCCACTCGATTCGCGTCCGGACCGGCGGACCCATGGTTCAGGTGATGCGGCTATCCTGAAGCCTTGGGCCATTACGGTTGGGCTATTCGCCCGAATGTGCTGGGAGAGACGGCGAAATTCTGGAGTAACGCCGCCTCTCCTTAGAGTCTTTCCCGATTTTTTAGTGTGCTGCCGGGTCTCTAAAATCTATGTAAATTTATATCTATCAGCACACGAAAGCGCCAGCGTAACCTATGGTAAACGCTGGGGTTTCGGCTGTTAAGCTGAACAGGTAAGGTAAATGATTTAGGTTTACGCGTCCGCAGGCGGGGGGGTGTCGCCCGATTTCATCTTCAACCACATGCATATCGAGTGGTTGTTGCACTTCTGTGCCATCTAACGGATCTTCGTCTTCCGTCAAATCATCTGACATTTTTGGCAGTGGCATATCAAAACCAGGAGGCAAATTGCCTTCCAACAAGCCTGCTGCTTTCAGTTCATGGAGGCCCGGCAAGTCCGTGATTTCGTTGAGACCGAAGTGACGCAAGAAGCCGTCCGTCGTGCCATATGTCACAGGACGTCCCGGTGTTTTCCGGCGGCCGCGCATGCGCACCCAACCAATATCCAGCAAGGTATCAAGTGTGCCTTTGGAAATCGCGACACCACGAATGTCTTCAATTTCAGCCCGAGTTACAGGTTGATGGTAAGCGACAATTGAAAGCGTTTCGAGGCCTGCTTTCGTGAGTTTCTTTTGCTGGACAGTTTCGCGCCGCAAAACGAAAGCCACGTCCGGCGAAGTGCGCAACATGTAATTGCCAGCAACCTGGACCAGATTGACCCCGCGATTGGCATAGTTGGCTTGCAAATCTTCAATCAAAGAAATGGCATCGGCTTGTTCTGGCAAAAAAGCTTTGAGTTTCTCAAGGCTCAATGGTTCAGTGGCTGCAAACAACATGGCTTCAACAATGCGCAAATGTTGGTCGCGGTCCATGAATGGATGTTCCGTAACCACGGCCGATTGTTCGATCGAATCGTTCTGAGGCGTATCCGCAGTTTCGTCCATAACCTGATCCAAGTGTGGTTGGGCTTGCATGTCGAAAAATCCTTACCTTACGAACCTGTCGCAACACGGCGACGTAGAAAAATCGGTTGAAATGCTTGTTCTTGACGAATTTCGATAACGCCTTCACGGGCGAGTTCCAGACTTGCAGTAAAACTGGATGCGCGCACGGAGCGGCGTGTTTCTGGTGTGGCAATGTATTTTTCCAGCCAACGATCAAACGTGCCCCACTCGTCCATCACACCGATCAGCCGTTCAAGCGTTTCTCGCGCTTCCTTGATCGACCAAACCGTTTGCTTTTTGACAGTGTAGATCTGATGCACCATCTTGCGTTGGCGGCGCGACGAATAAGCCTTCAGCAGATCAAGCAGCGTGTCTCCATATTCCTTCTGTGTTTCGATCACCAAAGGTTCTGGGGCACCACGTTCAAATACATCACGCCCTAAGCTGTGTGCCGTTCATCAACTTATCTGCAGAATCACGCATGGCCTGCAAACGCTGCAAGCGGAAGGCTAAACGCGCGGCCATATCTTGCGGTTCAACCTCGCCTTCCTTTGGCGGTTGGGGAATTAACAATCTGGATTTGAGGTAAGTCAGCCACGCCGCCATCACCAAATAATCAGCAGCCAGTTCAAGCCGCATGGTCCGCGCTTGCTCAATGAACGCGATGTACTGATCAGCCAAGGCCAGAATTGAAATCCGTGACAAATCAATTTTGTGCGTCCGCGCAAGATCCAGCAGCAGGTCTAGTGGCCCTTCAAAACCTTCCACATCAATGATGAGCGCATCTTCATCAATAACACTTTCCACACGGCGAGGATCGCCCTCGCCATCTGGCCATGTGTTTTGCGGATTTGCGTATGCATCGGACATGATAGGATTTTAGCCGTTTCAGTCCGACATTGCACAAACTATTCTATAAAAATACGGGTTTTCCCCAAGCCATCTTCCAACCACTCAGGCGAAGTTGGTTTCCATCACAGTGTCATAGTCCTTGAGAACTGACTTTACTGTCGAAACGTAGCGGCTTACGCCGATGTTTCAATGCAGCCTTGGCCCGAACCATGGCTTTTCCTGCCAAGGGAGCTGCAGCTTCGGCCACTTCCCCCATTTCTTCAATCACACCATTGCAATGCAACACCACATCACAACCAGCGGTCAGCGCAGCTGTCGTCTTTTCTGCAAAACTGCCTGAGAGCGCTTTCATGGAAAGATCATCCGTCATCAACAAGCCATTAAATCCCAGTTGCTTGCGGATGACATCGCGGATCACGATTTTAGACAGCGTTGCAGGGTTGCGTTTATCAATGGCTTCAAACACCACATGGGCACTCATGGCCATCGGGCAATCCGCAAATCCAGCGAATGTCCTGAAGTCCAGATTTTCCAGTTCTAAACGTGTTGCAGTCACCCGTGGCAATTCTTTGTGGCTGTCCACGGTAGCGCGTCCATGGCCCGGAACATGCTTCATGACAGGCAAAATACCGCCATCCAAAAAACCTGCAATCTGCGCCCGTGACAGCGCCAGAATGATTTCTGGTGTCGTATCATAGGCGCGATCACTAATTACGGCATGGGCGCCCGGCTGCGGCACATCTAAAACCGGCAGACAATTCACGTTAATGCCGGCGTTCTCCAAATCCTGTGCCATCAGGCGCCCAATGTTGCGGGCTACACGCAAAGCGTGCAGCGGACATTTTTGATACATCTCACCAAAACGTGCAGCAGAAGGGTATTTGCGCCACTCTGGATTGGCATCCGGCTTCATGCGTTGAACGCGACCCCCCTCCTGGTCAATCAATACGGGCGCGTCTTTTCGCCCGACAATCGCGCGAAAATCATCGGTCAAGGCTTTCAATTGCTGTGTAGAAGCGCAATTTCTTTGAAAAAGGATGAGGCCCCAAGGCTGATGATGACGGAACAACTCTCGCTCGTCTTTCGACAATTCAAAACCCGCACACCCGCTGATATAGGCTTTGGTCTGTTGACGCATGGTATTGCTCACGATCTCAATGTTTCAAGTTCTGCTCGATGCAACGCGATATTTGCACGCAGAAGTATATGTTCGCTTAACATTCGAGAATTTAACGATTTTTAACCAAACAATCCCGCTCACCTCCGGCAAACAGTGAAGAACAAACGGCATCGGCTTGAGATTTGCTGGCCATGCTGCCAACACTCAAACGGTAACGTGTGGAGCCACCAACGGTCGCTTCTGTAATGACCGGAGAATAGCGACCAAGAGTACCTGAGTGACGTGAACGCAACCGAGCATACTCAGTTTGCGCTTCAGCGCGTGAACGGAATGAAGCAAGTTGTACGACAAAACCACCTGCCCCACTTGCGACTTGCGTTTCAGCGACAATCGGTTTTTTAGGCACGTTGACAGGTGCAGGAGCTTCAACCGCTGGCGCGGCATCCACAACAAAATCGGCAGCATCGTTGGTTTTAAATACGTCGCCAAACAGTGATTTCTTTTTCTTCGGCACTTCAACCGGTGCTGCAGCCTGTGGCACTTGGGCGTCTACAATGCCTTCGCCCCCATAAAGGCTATCGTCGGCGTTCGCAGTATCGCTTTCATCTGCACCAGCCGCTTGCTTCGCCTTAGCCTTCGCTTTTTGCTGAGGGGCGACCAAAACGACGGGTTTGGCCCCCAAGTTTTTCGCCGCAACCTTTTTAGGTTTGGTTGCCTCTACTTTCTTTTTCGCAACAATTTCCACGGTTTTTTTCGGTGGAACAACAGCCGGAGCATCAGCAATCGTTTCAGATTCGGGAACTAGACTGCGTGTGGATGCGGTGTTGTCCGCAATGTCCCCTGGTGCTGGGGGGGCGATTGCGGGCTGCGCGAGGCCCTCTTGAGCGGCAACTGCCGCCTGGCTTTCGCCGGCGGCAGGAGTAATCGTATCAACAGATTGTTTTTGTGATGCAGGATCAAGTGAACCTTGCTGGTCGCCACCCTCTCCGGGTGGCGGCGGAATTGGCAACGGCGCAGCGTCATCACTCGACCCGCCCAGCGGGTTCCGTTGCTGCATCGTTTGTATTTGTTGGCTCTGGAATAGCTGCAGGAACTTCAGCTGGAGGAGCAACTTCACCGCCCAAAACTTCTTGATCACCAACAATGCGATCATAAATTTGCTTCTTGGTTGGCGCAGGTGCCGCAGCTGGTTGTTGGCGGTTCTGCTGCTGTCTGTTCGGCTTGAACTTTCGCAGGTGTTTCAGGTGCAGCAACAGCAGGCACTTCCTGAGTGGACGTTTGACCTGTCATCAAAGGTTTACATGAACTTTGATAAAGCCACACGCCAACACCTGCCATCAGCATGGTCAGTAAGACAGAAGGCCAGCCAAAATCCAAGGTGCCTTCGAACGTTGTGGTTCATCCTCATAGCCATACTCAGCTTCGCGGTAAGCTTGCTGATAATCATTGCTGGTAGGCCGCGTGGCACGCGGTGTTGGAATTTCGTCGTAGAATTCTTCTTCGTATTCGCCTTCTGGCTCAGGAGCAGGTGCACGCGGACGTGTCAAGACGCGGACCTGCATTGAAACCGGGCTGTTGTGGTTGTGGCGCATAGCCTGGTTTGATGGGCGTTGCGGAACATTCAACCGTGGCCCACTTGATTGCGGCACATATGCGGGCTGCTGCAACGGTTGCATCTGCAGGTGGTGGAACATAAGCCACGCTGCTGCGGCACATACCCTGGCTGTGGCGCATAGCCCGAATTCGGATCAATAGGCCGATAAGGCGGCACTGGCTGCTGGTTGTAATTGGGCTGATAACGGTTGCTGCTGCATTGGCGGCTGATAATGTTGTGCAGGTGGCGGAGGTGCCGGTACAGCGGTGGCGTTGCGTGAATGGCATTGGGCCTGCATGCCGCCCAATGGCGGACGCGCAGGTGGCATTTGAGGTTGCATAGGTGGCGGAACGGGTGCAGCATGGCGTGCGGGTTGAGGTGCTGGCCACTCTCGCTGTGCGGCGTTCTCTTCCGCAAATGTGAATTTTGGCTTTGCAGCTTGGACTTGTGGCTGGGGTGGAGCGACAGGCGCAGCTTTTGCAGATTGGTGCAGCAGGCGTAAATTGTGCTTCGGCCCGTTGCTTTGCCACTTGAACGCGTTGTTCAGCCAATCTTGTTGAAGCTTCACGCTGCGAGCGCAAGCGTTCGGCCAATTTGTCAGGCGATACGGGTGCCGCTACTGGAAAATAGCTTTTGGATTGGCGCGCGGTGCCATCGGTGCGGGCCTTACGGCTGCACGGAGCCGCAGGCCGTGGCGCTGGGCGCGCTGTTGCTACCGGGCGACCGGAAGGTGCAGGAACTTCTTTGGCTTCCTTGCGGAAGTCGTCGGAAATTTTGGGCAAGTCTTTGCCGCCTTGCGCGCCAATGCCAAGGCGTTCGCGCCAATTGCGTTTATCTTGGCCCTTGGAGTTGTCCTGGTCCATTTATCCCTTACGCCCCATCACATATCCTCGACCGGCTTCAAGCCGAGAATCCCTAACCCATTGGCAATACAATACCGTATTGCAATCAAGAAAGCGAGACGGGTCTTAGTCAGCCGAGCATCATCTTCAACGATGAAGCGTAATTGCGGCGATTCTTTGCCCTTATTCCAGAGGGCATGAAACTCCGAAGCTAACTCGTGGATATAAAAAGATATTCTGTGCGGTTCATGGGCCACAGCTGCGGCTTCCATGCAGTCTCGGAAAAGCTGCAATTTTACGTATTAACCCTATTTCCGATTCATCCGTTAACTGATTAAAATCAGCCAGCACAGGTTCGCCACCCGTGATTCCCTGCTCTTTGGCTTTTCTGATCACCGAACAGATCCGCGCATGGGCATATTGCACATAGAACACAGGGTTGTCTTTTGATTGCTCCGTTACTTTCGCAAAATCAAATTCCAGTGGCGCTTCATTCTTCCGCATCAACATCATGAACCGCACCACATCTGATCCAACTTCATCAACAACTTCACGCAAAGTTACGAACTCACCTGCCCGTTTCGACATGCGCACAGGCTCACCGTTGCGGAACAACTTCACGAGTTGGCATAACCTGCACAACAACCTCTACACTACGTTCACCAGCCAATGACGCGGCAACCGCTTCCAGCCGTTTAACATAGCCGCCATGGTCAGCGCCCAACACGTAAACCAGCTCACCAAAACCACGATCAATCTTATTCTTGGAATAGGCGACATCCGAAGCGAAGTAGGTATAGGACCCATCCGATTTTTTCAGTGGTCGATTAACATCATCCCCATAGGCTGTGGAGCGGAACAAAGTTTGCTCGCGGTCTTCCCAATCTTCCGGCACTTCACCTTTCGGTTTGTCGAGGCGACCTTTGAAGATGTCGCCCTTGTGCTCAAGATATTCAATGACTTCATCGACCGCACCAGACGTGTGCAAAGATTTTTCAGAGAAAAACAAATCTTGCCGAATGTTCAATGCCGCCAAGTCAGCCCGGATAAGGTCCATCATCATGGCAATGGCCTTGGCCCGCACCAAGTCGAGCCATTCAGCTTCGGGCTTGTTGACGAGGGTGTCACCATATTCCGTCGCCAAGGCTTGTCCGACCGGAACCAGATAATCACCAGGATAAAGCCCGGCTGGAATATCACCGATAGTTTCGCCCAAGGCTTCACGGTAACGCAAATGCGCCGAACGCGCTAAAGTATCTACCTGCGAACCAAAGTCGTTGATGTAGTATTCTTTTGTAACGTCAAAACCTGTTGCTTGCAGCAACGTGGCAAGCGCATCGCCAAACACCGCGCCTCGACAATGGCCAACGTGCAGCGGACCAGTCGGATTTGCGGAAACATATTCCACATTCACCTTAAGGCCTGCGCCAAAGTTGGAACGACCAAATTGGGATTTCTGTTCAAGAACTGCACCGAGCACACGTGGCCACACATCAGCATTCAAAGTGGCGTTGATGAACCCCGGACCGGCAATCGAAAGCGATTTAACATCAGCGGCATTTTGCAATTTGGCAACAATTGCATCCGCAAGTGCGCGCGGGTTTAAACCTGCAGGTTTCGCCAAAACCATCGCCACATTGGTGGCAATATCACCATGCGAAACATCACGCGGCGGTTCAGCCGCAATTTTCGATGTGTCTATGCCCGCAGGCAAGACGCCTTCTGTTTGCAATGACGCTACAGCAGCAAGCACATGAGTTTGAAAGTCTGCAAAAATATTCATTCTAATCTACCAAAATCCGAAAGCCCGCCCCTATCGGAAAAGCGGATCAAGGTCAAACAAACGCTTGTGCTGGTCGAGCGCATAGCGATCTGTCATGCCGGCAATGAAATCGCACACTTGCCGCGCTGTATGGCGTTTTTCTCCCGCCCCTGCCCATTCGCGCCAATCCTTAGGTAGCAAAGTCTCATCATTCATGTAGGCATCAAACAAATCGTCAATAACACGTTGGGCGCGCCCCATGATGTCCATGACGCGGGGATGACGATACATTTGTTGTGAAAGGAACTGCTGCAGCACACGATTATATTCCGCCATTTGCGCCGAAAATTTCACCAATGGCTCTGCACAATTATGAACGTCTTCAACGCTTTTGGGATGAACCCGCGCAAAATTTTTCTTGGCCTCCGCCAATACGTCTTGCACCATGGCGGAAATCACACGACGTACTGTTTCATGTACCAGCCTATTGTGTTCAAGGTCAGGGTAACGCCGTAACACATCCGCCAAGGCCGTACCCACAAGTGGAATGTCACCAAGATCGATGACCTTGAACAACCCTGCCCGCAAGCCATCATCAATGTCATGGGCGTTATAAGCAATGTCATCAGAAATAGCAGCGATCTGAGCTTCCGTTGATGCAAATCGGAAAAGTTCCAAGTCGTGGGCTTCTGAGTATTCAATAATGGCGGCAGGCAGTCCGACTTCTTTATACTTGCCCGCTGCATGGCCAAGATTGTCCGTAAGCGGACCATTATGTTTGACCAAACCCTCTAGGGTTTCCCAAGTCAAGTTTAAGCCATCGAACTCAGCATAGCGTCGTTCTAGACGCGTGACGATGCGGAGTGATTGCGCGTTGTGATCAAAACCACCATGAGGCTTCATCAGCGCATCCAATGCCCGCTCACCCGCATGGCCAAAGGGCGTGTGGCCCAAGTCATGCGCAAGCGCCAATGCTTCCGTCAAATCTTCATCCACATGCAGTGCACGGGCGATGGCACGGGCAATTTGCGCCACTTCAATGGTGTGGGTTAGCCGGGTGCGGTAATGATCGCCCTCGTGATAAACGAATACTTGCGTCTTGTGCTTAAGCCGTCGGAATGCCGATGAATGTACGATACGGTCACGATCTCGCGCAAAGCAACTGCGCGGCGGCATGTCGGGTTCCAACACCAGCCTGCCCCGGCTTTTGGTGGCATGGCATGCAAATGGTGCAAGGCCGCTCATCATGACACCGATGCTTTACTTGACATTTGCCCCTTCAATTCCGAAATTCCCTTTATGACGACTCCATTCCTCACCGTAACATCTGCCGCAGCCGAACGCATCCTCAAGATCACGGGCGGTGACCAAACTGCGGCTTTGCGCCTTGCCGTGAATGGTGGAGGCTGCTCTGGGTTCCAATATGAATTTAACGTGGCAACAGGCCGCGACGCTGAAGACTTGGTGTTTGAAAAAGACGGAGCCAAGGTCTTCGTCGATAATGTTTCAATGCTTTATGTTGATGGATCTGTGCTGGATTTTGAAGACAGTCTGATGGGACAATCCTTCAAGGTCAACAACCCGCAAGCTAAATCATCCTGCGGCTGCGGAACAAGTTTTTCGTTTTAAATCAAAGACTTTTGCTAACCACGTCAAGCGCCTGTAGTTTTTCCAGCAGCACTTCTAACTGGTGCAACGGCACCATGTTGGGCCCATCGGACGGTGCTTGATCAGGGTCTTCGTGCGTCTCAATGAATACACCAGCCACGCCAACAGCAACGGCTGCGCGCGACAAGACCGGCACCATGCGACGATCCCCACCCGAGGCCGTACCCTGCCCCCCTGGTTGCTGCACCGAATGCGTCGCATCAAAAACAACGGGATGCCCCGTTTCAGCCATGATGGGCAATGAGCGCATGTCTGAAACTAGGGTATTATACCCAAAACTGGCGCCACGTTCCGTCAACATGACATTCGGGTTGCCACTTTCAGTGACCTTGGCGGCAACGTTCTTCATGTCCCAAGGTGCTAAAAACTGCCCCTTCTTGATATTGACAACACATCCCGTCTTGGCGGCAGCGACTAGCAAATCTGTCTGGCGCGACAAGAATGCTGGAATTTGCAAAACATCAACAACAGTGGCCAGAGTGGCGCATTGATCGATTTCGTGCACATCGGTAATGACGGGAAGCTTCAACTGCTGCTTAATTTCTTCGAATACACGCAAGGATTTGTCGATGCCCAGCCCACGTTTGCCCTGCAAACTGGTGCGGTTTGCTTTGTCGAAAGAGGATTTATAGACCAATCCGATTTGCAGACGCTGACATATTTCTTTCAGGGCTGTTGCTATTTTAAAGGCGTGGTCACGGCTTTCCATTTGGCAGGGGCCAGCAATTAAACTCAACGGCAAGTGATTGCCAAATCTGACGTTGCCGATTGCGACGATGTGTTGTGGTGTCATTGTTGAGGGTAAACCATAAAGCTGCCGGAACCATGCGCATAAAGCTTGCCGGCTTGGTCTGCAACTTTTGCCTCGACGGTCAACAAGGTGCGGCCCGCATGCACAACCTGTGCTGTCGCAATCAACAAGCCCGTCGACACTTCAATTTTGCGGACAAATTTCACATTCATATCAATCGTACCAAATTTTGCGCCCTCAGGCACTTTGGTGTGAACGGCGCAGCCCATGGCCGAGTCTATTAGTGTAGCAACAAATCCGCCATGCATCCGCCCCATCGAATTCTGGAATTTTTCTTCTGGCAAGCACGTAATCGTCGCCTCACCATCACCAATAGAAGTAACAGTTTGATTCATGAGCTCCATCATTGGAACTTGTTTTAATTCTTTAAAAATCATAGCGTAATCGTTCATGAGGTCCGCTTGCGAGTTTTGGCAGTAGCTGGTGCAGCCTTCGCTGCGGGTGGCAAGCTTGAAGACAGGAATTCATGTTCTGCGCCCTCAGCAATGGCCATGCGAATATCGCTGGTTACTTGTGCGGCATCAAACACATCTCGCAAATGTCCACGCACATCAAACTCAAATCCAACTGTTGATATCTTAGATAGTTGAACTTGCGGTGGCGGATGGCGCATCACTTTGGGGTGGTTCTGCACAATAGACAAAAGCCGATCGGAAACCGCCTTAGCATTGGCCTTGTGGCTGTAAGTGACACCGACAAAGAATCGACCGACACTGTCGCGATGCGTCCAGTTCCGCACGGCTTCTGAAATCAGGTTCGAGTTTGGAACGATGATCGTGCAGTTGTCGAATGTCTCGATTTCGGTTGAGCGTACATTGATCTTTTTGACGATGCCCTCGCCCGCCGTTGTCACGACCCAATCGCCCACGCGCACGGGGCGCTCCGCCAACAAAATGAGGCCTGAAACGAAGTTATTGACAATGGACTGCAAACCAAACCCGATACCCACACCCAATGCACCGGCCACCAGTGCTAGACTTGAAAAATCAAGTCCTGCCGCCGTAAGCGCAAAGGCAGCAGCAAGGCTGTAGCCCGTATAGCCAGCAACGGCGCGCAGCGAATCTTGCACGCCCTTGTCGAGATGGGTCTCGGCCAATACGCGCCGTTCCAACCAACGAGAGAAATACTTGGTTGCCGTCACACCAATCACCAGCACCGCAATTGCGATTGCAATTGCCTTAGGCGACAGCGTGATATTGCCGATGCGAATGCCTTGGCCAATGGAACCCAAGAAACCGCCAATATCAAACAGCACCACAGTCCACAGTGCGATGATGGCAAGTATACTGACAATAATCAGAACAGCGTCAGCAATCGTCCGTAAAATCAAAACAACGCGCTGAATGCCATGGTCAGATAGGCTGATGAAACGCCGCAACGTATGGCCTGTACGCGAGTGAGGATCTAATACAGCAGTGGCCAATGCATCTGTAAACGCATGCAGCAGACCCATGGCAACAGCGAGAATGGCCGTATCCAACAAATTGCCCGCTATAAAATATGAAAGTGCAATGAAGCCAAAAATCAGCGCCAAGGCGGCAACACCCAGTAGACCCCACCACAGTGGCATGAAGTTCATGAACCAAATCAGGAAATAGGCAGTTCCTTCTGATGCGAGCCCTTTCGCGGCTTGCCGCCGCACCAGCACCAAACCAATCGCAATCAACACAATAAGCCCAATTGCGGAGATTGCCGATTGCCCGACAGCAAAACTCACTGGAAGATTTACCGATGAAGCAAAGTCGGAAATCTGTTCGCCAAAACCATAAATCAAATAGGCTGCAACAACCACTAAAACCAAACCGCGTGCCGCCGCATTATCAATAGCCAACAACCGATAGGATGGATTTTGTGGTGCTGCCACGAAATAGACCAATCCCCCATAAACAAAGGCGGGCGTAACCGCGTTCACGAAAATATCGACGACATTTTTGATGGCAGGCGTCAGAAACCCTGACACATCCAAAGTCGCCATCAACAGCGCAAGTGCAATCATCAACACCAGGAAATACTTGGTGTAACTCCAAATCACATGCCAAAGTTTTGAAAGCCCTGACGGCGCTTCTTCCTCAACATTTGCCCCCGCAAATCCGAAACGAGCAGCGAAACTTGGCAACAATTTAAGAAATAAAATTCCAATAATGGCGAAGCTGACGGGCAATAGCAAAAAGCCCGTAAAATTCGTCCGCCCTTCGGCATCACTCAAACCGCGTGCCAATAAGTTGCCAATACGCGCGGTAAGGATGGCGGCACCATCCCACGTATTCGCCCACAGCGAAGGATTAAGCACAGAACGATCGGCTTTGAAAATGCGCTGCAAAAATTGCCCGCGCTGCAAACTGGTCAACCGCGCCTGTGCTTGTTCAACCTCAAGTCCAATAAGTACGAATTGTTTTTGCGCAGCCGTGGCGCGTGCAAGCTGCGCCGTTAATTCTTTGCGCTGGTTGGCAATGGCTTCGGTTTCTTGCTGACCGTCCGCAGGCGGCGGCCCAAGCTCCGTTACCTGTGTTGAAATTTCATTGAGTGGCCCAGCGGCCTTCTCGGCCCCCACATTTGCAGCAGCACGCATTTTTTCCAGAGTGGTGCGTTGTGCGGCCAATGCCTCGTCTTGCAGCGTGCCGCTATCAATACGATTTGCAACGCTGCGCAATTGCGCTTGCAACAGTGTGGCAATGCGCTCGGCATCTTTCAACTTCACTTCGTCATAAGCATAGGCCGAGACGTTGCACAGCAGCAGCAAAACCACTGCAAAAACAGTTTGGATGATTGCCCGCCCCGTCAAACCAATCGACTCTGCACCACGGCCGCCCCAATAAATGAGGCAAACAACGGATGCGGTTCAAAGGGTTTGGATTTCAGTTCCGGGTGATACTGCACGCCGATGAACCACGGATGGTCAGCATATTCAACAGTCTCCGGCAACAAACCATCTGGCGACATGCCGGCAAATTTTAAACCGGCTTTTTCCAGTTCAGCGCGATACGCCGTGTTTACTTCATAACGGTGGCGGTGGCGTTCTGAAATCCGGGTATCTCCATAGATTTCGGCAATGTGGCTGCCCTGAGCCAACGTCGCGTCAAAAGCACCCAAACGCATGGTGCCGCCCAAATCACCACCAGATTTGCGGATTTCAAGCTCGTTGCCTTTCATCCATTCCGTCATCGTGCCCACCACAGGCTGCTTGGTTTCGCCAAACTCGGTTGAACTTGCATCAGCAATGCCACAGAGGTTTCGCGCAGCTTCGATGCAAGCCATTTGCATACCAAAACAAATGCCAAAATAAGGCACGTTGCGGGTGCGTGCGAATGTGGCGGCTTTGATTTTTCCCTCTGCCCCGCGCTCGCCAAAGCCGCCCGGCACCATGATGCCATGAACGCCTTCAAGAAATGGTGTGGGGTCCTCATTCTCAAAAACCTCGGACTCGATCCATTCGAGGTTCACTTTCACATTATTGGCAATGCCACCGTGAATGAGCGCTTCCTTCAAGGATTTATAGGCGTCCAACAAGCCGGTGTATTTGCCAACCACTGCAATCGTCACTTCACCCTCTGGCTGAGTAACGCGTTGCATAATATTGTTCCAAATAGATAAATCCGGCTTCTTGGCGTCCAAAATTCCAAAAGCGTCCAAAACCTCTTGGTCCAGACCTTCAGCGTGATAGGCGCGCGGCACATCATAAATCGAAGCCACATCAAGCGCTTGGATGACAGCAGATGGTCGAACATTGCAGAACAACGCGATCTTCTTCCGTTCGTTCAATGGAATTTCGCGGTCCGCCCGGCACAATAAAATATCAGGCTGGATACCAATCGAACGCAGCTCTTTTACCGAATGCTGGGTCGGCTTGGTTTTTAATTCTCCAGCCGTAGGAATCCAAGGCAACAGAGTCAGATGGATGAAAATACAATGGCCGCGCGGTGCTTCCTGGCCAAATTGCCGGATAGCTTCCATAAATGGCAGGCCTTCAATGTCGCCCACGGTTCCGCCAATTTCCACCAGCACAAAATCCACGCCACCATCATCGGACTTGATGAAATCTTTGATGGCATCGGTAACATGGGGAATGACTTGAACCGTTCCACCCAGATAATCGCCGCGCCGTTCCTTCGCGATAATGTCTTGGTAAATGCGTCCTGTGGTAATGTTGTCTGCTTTTGACGCATGGCGGCCCGTAAACCGCTCATAGTGTCCAAGATCAAGATCCGTCTCTGCCCCGTCATCAGTCACGAAAACTTCGCCGTGCTGGTATGGGCTCATGGTGCCGGGATCGACGTTGAGATAGGGGTCAAGCTTGCGGATACGGACCTGATAGCCACGTGCCTGCAACAATGCTCCGAGAGCAGCTGCGGCGAGGCCTTTTCCGAGGGAAGACACCACGCCGCCAGTAATGAAGATATATCGCGCCATGGGAGTTCCTCTTAGCCATGTGCGCTCTCGATTCGAAGCGCCGAATGTTTGAAAATGCGAATGCCTGTGGAAACACCTCGTGAAACACAAAATGTTTCACGAGGGTCGAAGCAAAATTTAGTTTACAGGTGCCGCTGGTTCGGCAGGCTTGGCAGGCGCCTGTTGGCCCAAATTCGGCAAAACAGCTTCGCCGCCAGCGTTATCCGAAGCAGGAGCAGCTTCGCCACTGGCCGCTGGTTGGTTTCCAACAATCGAACCGTCCGAGCCCTTGCGTGTCGCAAGAACCGTCAATGTCACCGAAGTGATGAAGAAACACACGGCCAGAATTGCTGTTGCACGGGTCAATCCATTGCCTACACCACGCGCCGAAAACAGGTTGCCACCGCCTCCACCCGAACCACCTATGCCCAAAGCGCCCCCTTCTGACCGCTGGAGCAAGATAGCCCCGATCAGCACAAGTGCGATAATGAGATGGATGATAAGAATAATATTTTGCATGACAATTCCAATATGTTTGCGTGGCACTTAGCCGTTAAGTGGGGGCGAAGCAACCGTGAGGCAAGTTCAAATATATGCCTTGATGATGCCAATGAAATCAGCAGCCTTCAAACTTGCACCACCAACAAGCGCGCCATTCACATTGGCAGCACCCATTAATTCAACCGCATTCGATGGTTTCACCGATCCACCATAGAGGATGCGTGTTTTCGGGCCTTCTTCGCCCATGATCTTTGAAATATCTGCACGAACATGGGTGTGGGCTTCAGCCACCTCCGCCGTAGATGCCGTCAAGCCGGTGCCAATCGCCCAAACGGGTTCATACGCAACCACCGTATTGGCAGCGGTAGAGCCGTCTGGAATTGAACCTTTCAATTGTTCTGACAATACCGCCAAGGTTTGACCGGCTTTGCGCTGATCCAGGGTTTCGCCAATACAGATGATCGCAATAAGCCCTGCGCGATGTGCAGCTTTTGCCTTTGCGGCAACAGTTGCGTCACTTTCCTTATGGTTTGTGCGGCGTTCCGAATGACCCACGATGACATAGGAAGCACCAGCATCTTTCAACATTTCGGCGGAAATATCACCTGTATGGGCCCCAGCAGAGGCCGCATGGCAATCTTGGCCACCAACTTTAATTTTCGAACCTGAAACAACGCCTTTGATGCGGCGCGTCAGAATCGCAGGCGGACAAACCAGAATATCGCACTTGGTTTTGACATCGCGCATCATGGCAGCCAGCAAGCGCGGCTCCTTCAACATGGCGGTGGAGCCGTTCATTTTCCAATTTCCGGCAACAAGTGGCTTAATGGTCTGCGACATAACGGATCCTCAATTTGGTTTCGGCGCTTGCTTAGCCTTGATGAGCAACGCACCTCAAGCGGAAAATACCGACTAATCCTTGGCTTGCTCCCAGCCGTTGACCTACCTATTATAGCTTAACTGCAATTTTGCGCGCTGCTGTGATTCATCGGCGCTGTTTACGGAAGTGGATATAATAAAATGATGGAAGCTCTGCGCCAAGGCGCCAAAGGCTGGGTAGCCAAGGTGTTGCTGGGCATGTTGATCGCAAGTTTTGCCGTGTGGGGCATTACAGACGTGTTCAAAGGCTTTCAGTCGGCTGATCTGGTGGAAGTGGGCGATAAGAGCATTTCGAGTGAGGTGTATCGCCAAGACCTGACCCGCACCATTCAACAATACAACCAACAATCTGGTCAAAACATTTCTCTTGAAGACGCGCGCGGACTGGGCATTGACAAGCAAGTGCTCGACCGCTTGATCGCGCAAGCCTCACTGGACGTGCAAGCTGAACGCATCGGCGTCATCGTGGGCGACCAAGCCGTTTCTGCTGAAGTTCAAAAAGAAAAATTCTTTCAAGACGGCAATGGCAAGTTTGACTTGGGTCGTTTCCGCAACGTGCTGCAACAAAACGGCATGACGGAACAAAGCTACATCGCCAACACCAAAGCGGAAATGCAACGCCGCGCGTTCTCAGATCTGGCTGGTCAAAACATTACCCTGCCCCGCACCTTGCTTGATGCACTGACGCGCTATCGTGAAGAAAGCCGCGATGCCCGCTATGTGTCGTTCAGCGTCACCGAAGCTGATGTGCCAACGCCAACAGCCGATGACTTGAAGAAACAATATGAGTCAGCGCCTGCTGCCTACACCGCACCTGAATACCGTTCAGTCGTGCTTCTGAAAATTGATCCGTCAGATCTCGCCAGCAAAATTCAGGTGTCGGACCAGGAAGTCTCAGATTTCTACAACACCAATAAGGAAGAATACTTCCAACCTGAAAAGCGCAACATTCTGCAACTGTCTTTCCCCGATGTGGCGGCCGCAGAAAAGGCCAAAGCCAAAATTGAAGCAGGCGAAGACATCATAAAAGTAGCTGCTGAACTTGGTCAGAAAGAAAAAGATATCACCTTTAATGATAAGTTGAAGGGCGACTTTCTGGATGAAAAAATTGCCGAAGCTGCATTTACTTTGGCGGAAGGCACAGTCAGTGCACCAGTTGTTGGATCGCTCAACACGGCATTGTTGAAAGTCGTGAAAATTGCTCCTGCAAACCAACCGACGCTTGATCAATTGAAACCAGAATTGACCAAGCGTATGCAGCTGGAAAAAGCCCGCGACGAAATCCAGTCTGTTTACGATGCCGTTGAAGACGCCCGTGCCCAACAAACCAAGTTTGAGGATATTGGCGCTAAGGCTGGTGTTCCTGTAATCGTCATACCCGCGATTAGCCAAGCGGGCGTAGATAAGTCCGGCCAACCCGTTTCAATGCCCGCGCAAGATGAAGTCTTGAAAGCCATATTCAGCAGTGAAGTAGGATTGGACACGGATGCTATTCAAGCCAATGATGGCTATGTCTGGGTTGATGTGCGCGAGATCATTCCATCAGCCGTGCGCCCACAAACTGAAGTGCAAGAACAAGTAAAGGCTGACTGGGTTGCCGCCAAACTGCGGACCTTGGCTTCAGACAAGGCCAAGGCCATTGTTGAAAAATCGTCAGGCAATGCCACTTTAGAAACCGTAGCAACTGAATTGAACGGCATGGTAAAGTCAGTTTCTGGCGTCAAGCGCAGCAGCGTGTCGGAGGACTTTGATGGTGTCGCAACTCTCGCGTTGTTCAGCGCAGCTGAAAAGAAACTGACCTGGTCGCTGGAAGGCGATGGAAAAACCGCCCGTATCATTGAAGTAGCGAAGGTCACTTTGCCCGCAGCCGGTGCAACGGCTAGCAGCAAGGAAGTGGCAGACACTGCTAAACGTGGTTTGGGCAGCGACTTGATGGATAGCTTTATGAAGTCAGCCCGTGCTGGTACAACGATAACCCTGAATGAAGAGCTCTGGCGACAGAACGGCGGCAATACTCAAACGCAGTAACCTCCCCCGTTATTCTCATGCAGGACTTTTCCAATGAACTTCACCCCCGACTATGATGTGTTCTCCGCAGCCTACGGGCGCGGCGAGCCACAAATTGTTCTGCACCGCTTGGTGGCTGATCTTGAAACACCCGTTTCAGCAATGCTCAAACTCTCGCGCAATGCACGCTATTCCTTCCTTCTGGAATCCGTTGAGGGTGGCGCCGTGCGTGGGCGCTATTCGATCATCGGCATGCACCCGGATTTAATCTGGAAAGTCGAAGGCGACCAAGCCTCCATCAACCGAAAAGCGCTTTCAACGCCGCAGGGACCGTTTGAATCCATCGACCAGGAACCGCTCACGGCACTGCGAAGCCTGCTTGCTGAAAGCAAAATTCCACTGCCGGCAGACGCACCCCCCATGGCCGCCGGTGTGTTCGGCTATCTTGGCTATGACGCCGTGCGTTGGATGGAACACCTGCCCGACCAAAATCCAGATATTCTGGGCCTACCAGACGGCATCATGATCCGCCCTACAGTCATGGCCATTTTTGACAGCGTAAAAGACGAAGTCACCATTACAACGCCCATCTACGTTGATGCGTCTGTGTCTGCGAAAGCCGCCTACACGCGGGCCTGCGAACGCATTTCCGAAGTGGTTGATGCGCTTGACCGACCGCTGGATATGTCATTGCGGGATGATGATGCGCCGCCCATAAAGCCACAAACCTCTAACACCTCGCCGGACGAATACAAAGCCATGGTGTTGCGCGCGAAAGAATACATCGCTGCTGGTGACATTTTCCAAGTCGTATTGTCCCAACGTTTTGAAACTGACTTCACGCTGTCGCCCTTTGCGCTTTATCGGTCACTGCGCCGCGTCAACCCTTCACCGTTTCTATATTATTTGAACTTTGACAATTTCGCCGTTGTAGGTTCGAGCCCAGAAATTCTAGTGCGCGTGCGCGATGGAAAAGTTTCTATACGGCCCATCGCCGGAACCCGCCCGCGCGGCGCCACCCCCACGCGGGACAAGGAATTGGCTGAGGAACTGTTGGCTGATCCAAAAGAACTTGCGGAACATCTGATGCTGCTCGACCTAGGCCGCAATGACGTGGGGCGCGTGGCTGAAATTGGTTCTGTCAAAGTCACTGATAAATTCATCCTCGAATATTACAGTCAGGTCATGCACATTGTCTCCAACGTCGAAGGTCGATTGGACAATAAGTATGATGTGATTGACGCGCTCGTCGCAGGCTTTCCCGCAGGCACCGTGTCGGGTGCGCCAAAAGTGCGGGCCATGCAAATCATCGATGAATTGGAAAAACACAAACGCAGCGTTTATGCGGGCTGTGTGGGATATTTCTCCGCCGATGGTGAAATGGACACCTGCATTGTCTTACGTACCGCAATTGTGAAAGACGGCAAAATGTATGTGCAAGCAGGCGCCGGCGTGGTGGCAGATTCAGTGCCGGAAAACGAACACATGGAATGCATAAACAAAGCCAAGGCCCTATTTCGCGCCGCTGAAGAGGCTGTGCGTTTTGCTGGCCGTGCCGGGAGGGGACAATGATTATCCTCATCGACAACTACGACAGCTTCACTTGGAATCTTTATCACTATTTGGGTGAACTGGGTGCTGATACCATCGTGCATCGCAACGACAAAATCAGTGTGGGTCAAGTCATGTCGGCCCGACCTGAAGCTATTGTCATTTCTCCAGGCCCCGGCACACCATCGCAAGCCGGCATTATTATTGACCTCATCAAGGAAGCTGCTGGCAAAATTCCCGTGTTTGGTGTGTGCTTGGGATTACA
Source organism: uncultured Alphaproteobacteria bacterium (assembly GCA_963840765.1). Classification (GTDB taxonomy): domain Bacteria; phylum Pseudomonadota; class Alphaproteobacteria; order Rhizobiales; family Aestuariivirgaceae; genus Aestuariivirga. The sequence goes on from CAWJAE010000009.1 coordinate 569,103, forward strand.
AGCCATTGGTGAGGCATTCGGCGGAGACGTGATCCGCGCGCCCAGCCAAATGCACGGAAAAATTTCTCCGGTGCAACACCAAAACCGCGGTGTGTTTGAAGGGCTGAACCAAGGTTTTGCGGCCACGCGCTATCACTCTCTCGTGGTTGACAGGTCAACGCTCCCGGCAGAACTTGAAATTACGGCGGAAACCGATGGTTTAATTATGGGCCTGCAACACAAGTCCAAGAATGTGCACGGCGTTCAGTTCCATCCAGAAAGCATTGCTTCGGAGGGCGGCCACCACATTCTTAAAAACTTCCTCGATATGGCGGCGGTAAAGACAAAACCATGAGCGATCTTAAACCACTCCTCGCCAAAGTTGCCGATGGCAAAAGCCTGTCCCGCGATGAAGCGGTAACGGCCTTCAATGTGCTGATGTCGGGCGAAGCAACGCCTTCACAAATCGGGGCGTTCCTGATGGCACTGCGCGTGCGCGGCGAAACGGTTGACGAAATTTCTGGTGCTGTAACCGTTATGCGGCAAAAAATGCTGCGGGTGATAGCACCGGCAGACGCCATCGACATCGTGGGAACTGGCGGCGACGCTTCAGGTTCGTATAATATTTCCACCTGTGCGGCCTTTGTTGCGGCTGGTGCCGGACTAAAAGTGGCAAAACATGGTAACCGCGCCTTGTCATCAAAGTCAGGCTCGGCAGATGTGCTGATGGCACTCGGTGTCAAGTTAGATACAGGCCCTGATAAAATCTCCGAATGCATTCGCGAAGCCGGACTTGGCTTTATGTTTGCGCCCCAACACCACGCGTCAATGAAACATGTAGGCCCAACGCGCGTTGAACTGGGTACGCGCACCATTTTTAATTTGCTTGGACCGTTGTCAAACCCGGCAGGCGTCAAGAGACAAATTACAGGCGTATATTCAAAGACTTGGCTGGAACCTCTCGCCCATGTTCTGAAGTCTCTAGGCAGCGAAGCCTGCTGGATATGCCATGGCAAGGGTGGGGTAGACGAAATTGTGCCAACAGGAACAACCTGGATTGCAGAACTGAAGGACGGTGAAGTCAACACGTTTAACTTCACACCCGAAAGTGTCGGTGTGGTGCGCTCAAATTTCGAAGAGTTAAAGGGCGGAGATGCCGCACAAAATGCGGCTGCATTGAAAGCTGTGCTGGAAGGCAAACCTTCAGCCTTCGCTGATGCTGCTGCCATGACCGCGGGAGCCGCCCTTCTGGTGGCTGGAAAAGTGCCGACCATGAAGCAAGGCGTTGTGCATGCGAGAGAAGCCATCGCCTCAGGCGCTGCCGCAAAAGCAATGAAACATTTGGTCGAGGTTTCAAACAGCTGATGGCAACCATACTCGATAAAATTGCGGCGTATAAACGCGATGAAGTTACTGCAGCCAAAGCGGCCATGCCTTTTGCTTCGCTAGACCTTCATGCCCGTTCCCAACGCAAGCCACGCGGTTTCAAACGCGCCATCGAAGCCAAGCATGAAAAGGGCCAATGGGCACTTATTGCCGAAATCAAAAAGGCCTCCCCTTCCAAAGGGTTGATACGTGTTGATTTTGATCCCCCATCCTTGGCCCAAGCCTACGAAGCGGGCGGAGCGGCTTGCCTTTCTGTTTTGACCGATACACCTAGCTTTCAAGGGGCACCGCAATTCCTGACCGAGGCCCGCAAGGCCTGCACGTTGCCTGCCCTACGCAAAGACTTCATGCTGGACACATATCAGGTAACCGAAGCTCGCGCTTGGGGCGGCGATTGCATCTTGATCATTATGGCCATGGTGGATGATGCTTGCGCCGCAGATCTTGAAGCCGCAGCCGTTGACTATGGCATGGACGTTTTGATTGAAGTGCACGACCAGCCGGAGCTGGATCGCGCATTGAAATTAAAATCTACGCTCATCGGCATCAATAATCGCAATCTCCACACTTTCGAAGTTTCTTTGGCAACAACGGAATTACTCGCGCCAAACATTCCCCAAGATCGTATCGTGGTTGCTGAAAGCGGCCTGTTCTCAGCGCATGATCTGGCGCGTCTTGAACCTTGCCGCGCGCAAACCTTCTTGATTGGTGAAAGCCTAATGCGCCAAACTGACGTTACTGCCGCAACGCAGGCCATTCTGAAAAAGCCATGACCAAGCTCAGCCATTTGAACGACAAGGGCGAGGCCCACATGGTGGATGTGTCGGACAAAGACATCACCACGCGTTCTGCAACAGCGAAAGCGCGTGTGTCGGCCGCCCCGGAAACCATTGCTTTAATCACCACCGGAACGGCAAAAAAAGGCGATGTAGTCGCGACAGCGCGTTTGGCCGGCATTATGGCCGCTAAAAAAACTTCCGACCTTATACCCTTGTGTCACCCGCTGATGATTTCGAAAGTTACCGTCGATTTCAATATCTCGGAACAGCAAATTGAAGTGGAAGCGACGGTAAAAGTCGAAGGTAAAACCGGCGTCGAAATGGAAGCCCTGACAGCGTGTTCCATCGCATGCTTGACGATCTATGATATGTTGAAAGCCGTTGACCGCAGCATGGTCATTTCCGATCTCCGTCTGGTCGAAAAAACCGGCGGCAAATCCGGCACTTTTAAGGCGGATTAGGCCATGCCGCTGTTGCCTGTTGCCGAAGCCCGCGCCCGCATATTGAAGGGGGCAAAACCTATCGGCAAAGAGTGGGTTGCCCTCGATGCGGCATGCGCGCGCGTGTTGGCCGAATCTGTGAAGGCCAAACGAGACCAACCGCCCTTCCCCGCCTCCGCCATGGACGGTTACGCCATTCGCCATGAAGATGCACAGTCGCTTCCTGCCACACTGACAATCATCGGCACCAGCGCAGCGGGCCATGGTTTCAAGTCCCAACTTCGCCCAAATTCAGCCGTTCGCATACTCACAGGTGCACCCGTGCCAATGGGAGCAGACACCGTCGTCATTCAGGAAAACACAGAACGGCAGGGCACATCCTTGCTGGTGCTCCATCCAACGCTAAAGGGCAAGAATATCCGCCGCGCCGGGCTTGATTTTTCCAAAGGCGACGAACTTATCTCCGCAGGTGCAAAACTCACCCCCCGCGATATTGGTCTTTTAGCGGCTGCAAATGCGGCCACCATTAAAGTGTTCAAGCGACCGAGAGTGGTCCTCTTCACCACAGGCGATGAATTAGTGCTTCCAGGCCAACGCCCGCGTGTGGACCAAATTGTTTCCTCCAACAGCCACGCTATGAGCGCCATGGTGCAACAATTTGGCGCAGAAGTCGTCAATCTTGGCATTGTCAAAGACAGCCTGAAAGACACAATCAAGGCCGTTAAAAAGGGATTGGGCGCAGACGTGTTGTTGACCACTGGTGGTGCATCGGTGGGTGATCATGACTACGTGCAAGAAGCGTTTAAGGCCTGTGGCATAAAAATCGATTTTTGGAAAATCGCCCTGCGCCCCGGCAAGCCTTTTATGTATGGCCGAAAAGCCAAGACGCACGTCATGGGTCTGCCCGGCAACCCGGTTTCAGCCCTTGTAACCGCTCGCATATTCTTGAAGCCATTGCTCGACATATTCATGGGACTGCCTGCCACAGAACTTGCGACCACAGCTATTCTAAAAGGCACCCTCGAAGCCAATGACCAGCGTCAAGATTACATGCGGGCAACTCTCAGTATTGCAGCCGACGGCACACGCTTTGTATCGCCGTTTTCAACACAAGATTCCTCGATGCAACGTACGCTACAATCATCCCAAGCCTTGATTGTAAGAGTGCCAAACGCCCCCGCCGCCCGAAATGGTGATGCAGTTTCCGTACTTTTGCTGGATTTCTAGGTAATTCCGCCAAAACACTTGCAGAACATTGGCGGAACATGTTATCTTTGTTGCGTATACGTTCCGATTCCGTTTCAACAGAGGTGATGCACCATGCTCACGCGAAAACAACTTGAACTTCTTCTTTTCATCAATGAGCGCATGAAGGAAGAAGGCGTGCCGCCTTCTTTTGAGGAAATGAAAGAGGCTTTAAACCTTCAATCCAAGTCCGGCGTTCATCGGTTGATTGTCGCTCTGGAAGAGCGCGGCTTCATCAAGCGCATGGCCAATCGCGCCCGCGCCTTGGAAGTTCTTAAACTGCCGGATGCCCACAACCCAAGTCTTTCAACCAAAAAAGGCGGGTTCAAGCCTAGCGTTATTGAAGGCAACCTTGGACGTGCCAAACCACAACCTGCAGCTTCCGCCGCAAATGATGGCGGCCCCCGCAGCACCTTTGTACCCTTGATGGGCCGTATCGCGGCTGGTGTGCCAATTTCGGCGATTCAAGATCATACGGCAAACATAAACGTTCCGCCTGAAATGTTGGGCGGCGGAGAGCACTTCGCTTTGGAGGTCAAAGGCGACTCAATGATCGAGGCTGGCATTTTCGAAGGTGACACGGTCATCATTCGCAAAGGCGAAACCGCTATTAACGGTGATATTGTGGTCGCCCTCGTTGATGACGAGGAAGCCACATTGAAGCGCCTGCGCAAAAAGGGCGAATCTGTTGCCTTGGAAGCTGCAAATCCAATTTATGAAACCCGTATTTTTGGACCAGACCGCGTGCGCGTTCAGGGTAAACTGGTTGGGCTTTTGCGTAAGTATTGAATAATACAGCCTGCGGCTTTCAATCCGCTGCTGGCAAGTTGAAGAATCATTTATCGTGAGGCGCATGAAGAAATTTATGCGCCTTATTTTATTGTCTTTTCTCGTGTCATTCGCAGCACCAGCTTTTGCGCAGGAACAGAATGTCGAAGAAGTGGGACCAATCCCCGTGTTCCACCCGCTGGATGCGCTCACGCAGGAAGAAGTAGAGGCTGCCGCGAAAATTCTGCGCGATGCGGGCCACGTTGATGATAAAAGCCTGTTCAGCGCCATGACGTTGCTGGAAGCCCCGAAGTCCATCGTCAAAACGTGGACGCCTGATAAGCCACTGCCGCCACGCCAAGCCTTCACTGTCATTCGCCGTCGCGGCAAAACCTATGAAGCCCAAATTGATATCTCAAACAATCGCATGATCAGCGCGGCTGAAAAGCCCAATCTTCACCCCATTGTGCTGGACGAAAATTGGGCCCGCGCGCGCGATGCCTTCCAAAAAGATCCGCGTTTTCTAGCAGCACTCAAAAAGCGGGGAATAGAATTCAACGAGGACATCATGTGCACTCCGGGGTCGGCTGGCTGGTTCCCGGGTGAAGCGCAGGATGGCCGCCATATTGTCAAAGTGCCGTGCTACACCGTGGCCAATATGTTGCACCCTTCCCTCGCCCGCCCCATTGAAGGCCTTATGGGGGTTGTCGATGCGGAATCCGGCGAAGTACTCAGCGTATATGACCGCGAAACCGTACTGCTGTCCCCCGTGCCGCCGGGCTACGGCGATAAATTGCCTCAACTCAAGCCTGTGGCTGCGCGTATCGGCTTCAAGGTCGAGGGCCTCGGCAATCTCAAGCTCTCAGGCAATCTCAACGTGGATTGGTTAGACTGGCGGTTTCATGTTCGACCCGACAAGCGTGCCGGCATGATTTTATCTCTCGTTCAATTCAACGATGGAAAAGCTTGGCGCGACTTGGCCTACCAAATGAACGTGTCGGAAATGTTCGTGCCCTATATGGACCCTAATCCGACATGGTCTTACCGTGCCTTTTTAGACGCCGGTGAATTTGGCCTAGGATATTTGCTGTCATCACTCCGCCCCGGCGTTGACTGCCCCGAGACTGCCGCTTTCATTGACATAACTTTGCCGAATGACCTTGGCGGAACCTATGTGCGTGATCGCGGGCTATGCGTGTTTGAACGCCCCACCGGCGACCCCGCATGGCGACATTATTCGTCCGGCCAAAAGACAGTTGCGGGTGAACCACAAATCGAACTGGTGGTACGCCACATCCCGACACTTGGGAATTATGATTACATCGTTGACTATGTGTTCTCGCCGCAAGGCAACATTAAACTGCGCGTAGGTGCCACGGGTTTCGACGCCATAAAAACAGTTGAAGCCAAGGACATGGATGCGGAAACCGCCAAACAAGATACGGCCTACGGAAATTTGATTGCGCCCTACACCGTTGCCCCATTTCACGATCATTACTTCAACTACAGGCTTGACCTCGATGTGGACGGCACCAACAACACCATGGTTCAAGACAGCTTCGTTTTGAACAAGGTTAAGGACTCGGCCGGACGCACCTCCGTATGGACCAGCAAGACCCAACGCTTCATCAAGGAAGGCCCCATCGTGGCTGACCATATGGTAGTAGGTGGCAATAACTTGCGTGTTACAAATCCAAACACCAAGAACGGCCTCAAGCAATCCCCCAGTCTCTGGCTGAATGCACACCACGACGCCCAATCCATCCTCGATCCCGAAGATCCGCCGCAAGCGCGGGCACAATTTTCAAAGCATCAGTTCTGGATTTCCAAATACAACCCATTGGAGCTTTGGGCAGCGGGCCTGTACCCCAACCTCAACCCCAAAGATGAAGGCTTGCCGCAGTTTGTGGCGAACGGTGAATCGGCAACGAATGAAGACTTGGTGCTATGGTACACGATGGGGTTCCGCCATGTCACACGCCCGGAGGACTTTCCGATTTTGCCAACATTCTGGCATGAGATGACCATTCGGCCTGCCTTTTTCTTTGACATGGACCCCTCGATGACCTTCAATTCAGGCGTTCCCAACTAAGAGGTGTTTGCATGAAAATTCATGGTGACGTTGTTTCCCCCTTCACTCGCATGTGCCTCGTCACCGCCCATGAAGTGGGACTGAAAGACAAGGTGCAGTTGGTACATGCTGCCGTAAAGCCCTTTGAAGTGAATACTCACCTTTCCAAACTCTCGCCGATCGGGAAAATTCCCGTATTGGAAACCGACCACGGCCACGCGATCTATGACAGCCGCGTGATCATGGAATATCTGGCGCACCACGCCGGCGAGAGGAACTTCTTTTTCGACGATGGCGTGAAGCGCTTTCGCGTCTTGACGTTGTTGGCACTGGCCCAAGGCATTGCCGATGCAGCGGTTGCCAAGCGCTATGAACAGGTGCAACGCCCAGAAGATAAACGTTGGCCCGAATACAAAGCGCGGCTTACAGCACGCATCGAAGATGGTTTGAACGAAATCGAGGCCAACTGGTTGGATGCCTTGAAAGATGTGCATGCCGGAAGCGTTGCTGTCGCTTGCACCTTGGACTACGTGGATCTGCGGCACGATGTAATGAACTGGCGCATGGGCAGGCCACAGCTCACAGCTTTTGCAAAGCGCTTTAACACCAGACTGAGCATGGAAGCGTGGCCGCTGGCATGACGACACGAAATGCAAAAGTCCTCGTCGCAGGCGGTGGCCCCGCTGGCCTCGCAGCGGCAGCGTTGTTGGCGAAGGCCGGATTTACGACAATTTGTGTTGCCCCACAAACAACAAGTGACCCGCGCACCACAGCCCTCATGGCACCATCCATTCGCCTACTGGAATTTCTAGGCGTGTGGAGTGAAGACCTGCGCCAACACTGTGCGCCCCTTAAACAACTGCACTTACGCGATGACACCGGAAATCTTGTGCAGGCACCTGACTTGCGTTTTGCAGCAGCAGAAGCAAAACTTGATGCCTTTGGCTGGAACACTCCCTTGGCAAACCTGGTGCCCGCGCTAAGGCAGCGTGCAGCAGAGCTGGGGGTTGAATTTGTTGACGATGAAATAACATCAGTCCTTTCATCAACGTATATCTCGGCAACAACGAAAACGGGCCTGATTATTGAGGCGACATGTGCGGTGGGTGCCGATGGGCGAAATTCACTGCTGCGCAAAGCGGCGGGAATCACATCCCACGAATGGTCTTTTGACCAATCTGCCCTTGTTACGCGCTTTTCCCACAGTCGCGATCATGAAGGCGTTTCAACCGAATGGCATAAACTGGGTGGCCCTTTCACCACGGTGCCGCTTCCCGGTCAAAATTCAGCCTTGGTGTGGATGGACAAACCGAGCAAAATCGAAACCCTCTTGCAGCTAAATGACAAGGCGCTGGCACGAGACATTCAGTTGATGAACCACGGAACCTTGGGGTTGATCAGCAATGTGGCCAAGCCCAGCAGTTTTGCCATGCGTGGCGTAAAAGCTGACAAGTTTGCGGCCGCACGTACATTTTCTGGTGGGTGAAGCGGCCCATGTTTTCCCACCCGTCGGTGCGCAGGGTCTCAACATGTCATTGCGCGATGCCGGGCATTTGGTTGACGTAATCGCGGCAAATGAAGACGCAGGCTCTGATGCGGCCATGGAACAATACGATGCCTTGCGCCGCAGTGATGTTTTCCCACGGCAAACGGCCATTTCGCTGATGAACCAATCCCTCTTGTCAGACCTTTTGCCGCCCCACTTGGCCCGTACCGCAGGTTTGGCTGCGGTCGCTAAAATCCCACCCTTGCGCAACTTCGCAATCCGTGAAGGTTTAAGTCCGTCCGGCGGTTTGCCAATGGCAATGCGCGGCTGAATTTAGATTGCGAAGCGGAAGGGAAACGGCCATTTTACCGGCATGCGCATTGCCACTTGGAACGTTAATTCGATCAAAGCTCACTTCGACCAAGTCACGGAGTGGTTGAAGGCTGAAAAGCCTGATGTTGTTTGTTTGCAAGAGATCAAATGCGAGGATCATGCATTTCCAACGGCTGCTTTTGAAGACTTAGGCTACAATTGCGCCGTTCACGGCCAGAAATCCTACAATGGTGTGGCCCTGCTTTCGCGTTTCCCCCTGCAAGATGTGCAACGCGGCCTTCCCGGCGATGATACGGATGAACAATCGCGTTTTATCATGGCCACTGTGACGGAAGAACAACTTACGGTGCGGGTTGGTGGCCTCTACTTACCCAACGGCAACCCCGTGCCGGGTCTAAAATATGATTATAAACTCGGATGGATGCAACGCCTGCAAGACTTCGCAGAAACTGAAATGCAAAAACAGGAATCATTCGTTTTAGCGGGCGATTACAATATTATACCAACAGTTGGTGACGCAAAACATCCACAAAATTGGTTGCAGGACGCATTGTTCCTTCCGCAGTCACGCAGCGCGTTTGAAAGTTTGAAACACCTAGGCCTCACAGAAAGTTTTCGTGCACTTAACCCCTTGGGTCAGGGCGAATACTCCTTTTGGGATTATCAAGCGGGCGCATGGCCAAAGAACAACGGGATTCGCATTGACCACCTCCTCGTTTCGCCGCAAGCTGCCGACCGCCTTGTCGCAAGCCGAATTCACCGCGCTACCCGAGGCCATGAAAAGCCCTCCGACCACGTGCCTGTCGAAATCACACTGCAATAAAAAAGGCCCGCGGGCGAAACCAGCGGGCCTTTCAATCACATGCGGTAGCGAAGAATTACTTGGTAGGGGCCTTCACGCCGAAAGCAGCAAAGGTCTCTTCATATGGCTTAAACGCATCGGCAGCGGCTGCCTTATACATTTCGCCAAGCTTGGTCGACTGCGTAACGAAAGCATCATAAGCTTCCTTGGCATAACCTTGTTGTACTTCGGCAATACGTTCGAACGAACGAGCTGATGTTGCTTTTTCGAAAGTCACCTTGTTGTGCTCAACAGCTTTGGTCGCGAAATCTGTCATTTCTTGCGCAATAGCTTGATATCCCTTGCCCATTGCCGTTGCTGAAGCAACAAATGCTTCAAAACCTTGTTTGCCGATCTTTTGTGCATCTTCAAAATTGTTCATGGGGCGCTCTCCAATTGGGTTGATGTGTCTTTATATGTGCACTGCAATAAAATTGTCAAGATTATTTTGCATTGCAACATAACAGACGAGCGACTAGAAGCGCTCTTATCGGAATCAAGACATTTACCGGTTAGTAACGGCGTTTCCAGTAAGTCTTAATAATAGTCTCGCGTGACCAAATTGTGCCAATTGGGGGGTGCATGGTGAATGTCAGTGCGTGGGGCACGTGTGGAAAGAGAAATTTTATGAATCAGTTGATTGCCAGAGCTGCAAAGCTCGCATCGGTCATGACGACCACTCTCGCGTTGATGCTCGCAGGCATTGGTCCAGCCCACGCCGCCAAATTCTCCACCGTTGTTGTTGACGCCCGCACGGGTTCTATCATTTCCGCAGATGACGCCGATGGCAGACGCTATCCTGCTTCCCTCACAAAAATGATGACGCTTTATATTGTGTTCCAAGACCTAAAGGCGGGCCGCATAAAATTGTCGACTCCTCTTAAAGTTTCGCGCCGCGCCGCCGGCATGTCACCATCGAAACTGGGACTGAAGCCCGGCTCAACAATCACTGTCGAGCAAGCAATCAAAGCTCTCGTTATCAAATCAGCCAATGATGCAGCAGCAACCGTGGGCGAAAATTTAGGTCGTGGTAGTGAAGCAGCTTTTGCCCAACGCATGACGCGCGTTGCCCAATCCATTGGCATGAAACGCTCGACATTCAAAAATGCGTCGGGCTTGCCCAATCCGGGACAAGTAACAACGGCGCGTGACATGGCCACTTTGGGCCTGCGCTTGATGCGAGATTTCCCGCAATATTATCCCTATTTCCGCAGCACGTCTTTTGTTTATAAGGGTCGTGTCATCCGGGGGCACAACCGCTTGGTTGGGCGGTTCCCCGGCACCGATGGCATCAAAACTGGATATATCAACGCTTCTGGTTTCAACTTGGTCACATCCACCAAACGCGACGGAAAGCGTGTTGTTGGCGTAGTAATGGGCGCTCGCTCGTCAGGTTCGCGCAATGCACATATGATGACCATCATCTCTCGCGCACTACCGAAAGCCAAATCTGGCAACACGGTTGCAGCGGTTGCGGGGTCGTCGTCAGGCGCAATCAATCCTCTAGCAAAATCAAAACCCGCAGCTTTAGCGGTCGCTGAAATTAAAACGCCAACAGAAGCAGTGCAAGACAAGGATTTGATGGCGGCCGTTGCTGCCGAAGCCGCCGTTGAGACCGCAGAAGACGAAGGCGAAAACGAAGGTCCACAAGTTTTGGAAGCAAAACTGGATGAGCCAGAATTGAGCACGAACTCAAAAATCAGAAAAATGCCTTTCTCTGTAAAGCCTGCTGCAAAAAAATCGGATGAACTCACTGTCGCATCTTTGCCGGAGGCCTACACCGTTCAAATTGGTGCTTTCGCCAACAAAAAAGACGCCCAAACCACCTTGGGAAATATGCGCGCTGCCGTTGGCAAGGATATGAGGGGCAAAGACGCCTACACAATTTCCGTAAAGAAAAACGGCAAGGTTACCTACCGCGTGATGATCTCTGGCTTCTCCGAAAAGTCTGCAAAATCGTCATGCGCAAAGGCGTCAAAAATGGGCAAGGCCTGCACGGTTCTGAACCCGCAAGGCTAGTTGAGTAACACGTCTTTTGCAGCATTGATTTTTGCCGCGAGATAGTCAGAACCACCCTTGTCGGGATGGAAGTCTTTCATCAGTCGCTTGTGTGCCGCCTTAATGTCTGCTGCACTTGCGCCATCTTTGATACCCAAAATCGCAAACGCTTCGCTGCGGCTCATAGCACCACCACTTGCGTTTGAATTGGATGAGGGACCACTGCCCCACGCCGCGCGCCATTCAGGCTGTGCCCGATCCAACCAAGCCTCGTAAAGCGGCAAACTCTGGTCACCTGCCGTCTGGCACAATTTGTGAAACCCCATCATCTCATCTTGTTTCAAGGAAGAAAGGCGCCGCCCCCTCAAAGTACCGGCAAGAACTTCACCGTCCATGCCGCCTGAATCATGGTCAAGTTCCATCGCCAACAAGGACGTTGCAACGCGGCTCTTTTGCCCCGGTGTTTTATTCTTGCCCCAATTAAAGCCATTTGGAAAAGCGGAACCTTTTCCCGCAAGCCCCAAACCAAATAAAAACATCGGCACAGCAATCTGCATGCCCCCGCGCAGGGCAAACAGCCCCGCCAATCCCATGATACCAAAGCCGGCAACTTTCTGCATAAAGCCGGGCATGGCGGTTTGAGGCGTGCGGGCCATTTTGCGGATGAACCAAAGTCCACCGACAACAATCGCAAGTGCAATAAAAAACTGTGGCATTGGTCCTGTTTACTTCAATTGCGAAAGCAAAGCACGCGCCGCTTGGCCAGAGTGTTGTTCCAAAGCATTTCTACCACCTGAGGCATAGGCTGCAACTGCACCCAGCAATTCCGCCAATACTTTGGGCGATGCGCTGTCCAACCGGAAATATGCACCACGCGTCAATTTGGCGACCTCACGGAAGGCTTTTTCCGCCGTTCCGTCCGTGCCCTCCTGAAACATGAACAAGGGCACGCCCAGCAATCCAATTTCGCCCGCTGATTGACAAAGACCGTCGATATTTTCCTCGCATGCATCACCCACAAAAATGACGGCGTTGATTTTGGATTTAGCCGCAGCATTTTTGACATGTGTCAGAATGCGCCCAATTTGCGTATTGCCGCCACGGCAATCAACCTTGGTCATCAAATTTGCCAGCGCTTCCGGATCATTCACCCAGCGCGACGCTTTGCATTCATTGAAGCCACGAAAATAAACCAGTTGCACCAACAAGCCACCGGCCTTTTTTGCCGCCATGAACATTTGACCCTGAATACCCAAGGCCGTGTCCCATGTCGGCTGGCGGCTCATAGTGGCGTCCATGGCAAATACCAGCCGCCCCTCACCCGTAGCAGCGGGCATATTCTTCACCGAGGCCAAGAATGCGTCAACATCAGACGATGTCGACTCTGGCGGGTGAATGCTGCCTGATTTACTTAAATTGCTCATGTACCAAAGGCTCCCCCCGAGGTTTGGCGCAAAACGCCAGACTGCGCCTATATGGGGCGTTTCCCTTGCTTTTAAAGGCTTATTTGCAGGCCTCGGATTTCAGCATCTCAATTTTCTCAAGCTTGCCTTTCAGAGCGTAAGTTCCATAATCCAACACGAGGTCGGTCGAAACTCCGTTTTGCAGCATGTTGAAGCTTGCAGAAAAGTTCGGTTGCTCGTCCCCATTGGCATCGAGGTTGTAATAGCTCACCGTAACGGGCCACGACGGCAATTTATTGAGATCATCAAGTGTGGCAACATCCGCACCATTGTCGATCTTACCCACTGGCTTTCTGGCGCCAATAAAACCAACAGCACGTGCAGCCTTTTGATCATCTGACCCTTCGAACACGACAGCTGCTGACCGCGTTTCACCCTTTTCTGCATCAACAACCAGTTGCTTTTGAAAGGCTGCCGGGAAAATGGCCGCTGCATCAATTTCAAATGACTTGTTTTCCTTGGCCTCTAGTTCGCCACTGCCAGCTCCACCGCCTTTAGGTTTGGAGGCTTTGACGCGGGTTTCGGTTTCCAAACTGCCATTGACGAATTGTTTCTGTCGCATATCAAGTTCCAACCCATCGCCGGATTCGAAGGACGTCAGTTGAATGTCCATGGTCTGGGGCGACCCTTCACCTTGGATGTAACGATTGGCAATCCGATAGTTGACGGCATAACCATCACAGTCATTTCCAGTTATTTCATAGGCCAATTTGCCAGCAATCGCAGTAATCCCGCCCTTGTCGTCCAATCGATCAGCTTCCAGCACATAAAACGCCCGGTGTGGCGCGAGTCCCGACGCCATAAGTGGCGCAGTGCCTGCTATTAAAGCAAACGAGGTTGCGCAAATGCGTCTGGTCAACAACATGCGATTCATGGTCAAAAGGCCTTTCTCAACAATCGGGCGATCCTAACATGAAGAATGGCGAAACAACGGCTAAAATTCTGCTAACGCGAAAATTACCCCCAAAAGCTGAAGCGGCCTTCGCCGATGCATTTGAATGCCAATTCAATGCTGATGACAAACCAAAATCACCAGACGATATCATTGCTCACGCAGAAGGCATGGACGGCATAGCTCTGACGTCGATGGACAAATTTCCGGCAGCATTGATCAACCGGCTTCCTGCCTCAATCAAAATTCTTTCAACAGTTTCGGTGGGCCATGAGCACCTCGACATTCCAGCCGCCAAGGCCCGCGGCATCATTGTTACCAACACGCCTGATGTATTGACTGACGCCACCGCCGACATTGCCTTGCTGCTAATGCTGGGTGCCGCACGTGGTGCCTATTGGGGCGAACGCATGGTGCGCGAGAACCGCTGGGCAGGATTTTCCATTGTTTATCCGCTCGGTCATGATTTTTCAGACATGCGATTGGGCATCCTTGGCATGGGCCGCATTGGTGTGGCCGTGGCCAAACGCGCCAAAGCCTTTGGCATGGAACTTCATTACCACAACCGCCGCCCCTCGCCCGACGCTGACGCAATGGGTGCCACATACCACACAAGCTTCGAAGCGCTGTTGCCACACAGTGATTTTTTGTCCGTCAACTGCCCCATGACGCCTGAAACCAAGGGCATCATCAACACCCGTACATTGTCCCTCATGCCAAAAGGCTCGATTGTGGTGAACACTGCCCGTGGCGGCATTGTCGTTGATGACGACTTGATTGCGTCACTAAATTCCGGACAAACGGCGGCGGCTGGCCTGGATGTTTACAACAACGAACCTAATCTTGATCCTCGCTATCGTGAACTTGAAAATGTGTTCTTGCTGCCACATCTGGGCAGCGCAACAATCCGTACACGTACCAATATGGGTTTGCGCGCCTTGGCCAATATGCAGGCGCATTTTGCCGGGGCAACACCGAAGGACATGCTGTGATGACGACACCAGATGATCGATTGAAAGCGCTGGGCATCGCACTTCCAGTTCCGGCAAAGCCCGTGGCCAATTATGTGCCTTGGGTTAAGACCGGAAACCTGATTTTCACTGCAGGTCAAGTGGCCTTCCATGAGGGAAAGATTTTGCATACTGGAATTTTAGGAGAATCTTTGAACAAAGACCACGGCAAGGCCGCTGCCAAACAAGCCGCGATCAACGTCTTGTCCCAAGTTCGGGAGGCATGTGGCGGAGATTTGTCTCGCGTCAAACGTGTCGTCAAACTTACCGGCTTTGTCGCCTGCGCTGCGAACTTCACCGATCATCCTTTCGTTTTAAATGGTGCTTCGGACCTGATGGTTGAAGTGTTCGGCGATGCGGGCCGCCACGCCCGTTCTGCTGTTGGTGTGGCGTCACTGCCGCTTGACGCATGCGTCGAAATTGAGGCCGTTGTGGAGATTGATTGATGCGCTTCACCCCGCAAATTCGCGCTCTTGATTGGTTGGTTGCGCGGCCCATTGCCCACCGTGGACTGCACGACAAAGCCAATGGCATCATCGAAAATACGGCATCGGCATTTGCTGGAGCGATTTCACAAAACTATTCCATTGAATGCGACTTGCAAATTTCAAGCGATGGCGAGGCCATGGTGTTTCATGATGACGGCTTGCAACGTTTGACCAACAAGGCTGGACCCGTGCGCGAATGCACCGCCAAGGATTTGCAATCCTGCACGATCAACAATTCCAAAGATCGCATTCAAACCCTTCGTGAAATGTTGGACCAAGTGAAGGGCCAAGTGCCGCTGGTCATCGAACTCAAATCACACTGGAATGGAAATACGGCTCTTGCGTCTCGCGCCTTGCAAGTGCTTGAAAATTACAAGGGGCCCTATTGTCTGATGTCTTTTGATCCGGACTTGGTTGCCGCAGTCGCTGAACGCGCGCCATCCACGATACGCGGCATAACGGCGGATCGCGCTGTCCACGCTGATTATAATATTTTGTCCGTTGAACGACGCCTCGAACTCCAACACTTGAGCCATCTCGAACGAACACGCCCGCATTTCGTGTCGTTCTATTTCCGCGACCTGCCCTATGCGCCCATCCAAAATATCCGCGCTTTGGGCCACCCCATCATCACTTGGACAATTCGCAACAAAGAACAAGAGGCAGAAGCGCGGCGCTATTCCGACCAAGTGACCTTTGAAGGCTATGCAGCCTGATGGCAGAGCGCATCCGTAGCCTTTCATCATTAAAACACGTCGATGCTGCAATTTGGGATGCACTGGCCAACCCTATCGGACAAGCGTTCAACCCATTCCTGTCGCATGCCTTTTTGTCATGTTTGGAAGATTCAGGTTCTGCAACGGCTAAAACCGGTTGGGCGGCTGCCCACTTAATTTTGGAAGATGACGGTAAAATTCTAGGATTGGTGCCTTGCTATTTGAAATCAAACTCCATGGGCGAATATGTTTTCGACCATGGTTGGGCCGATGCCTTCACCAGAGCTGGCGGCAATTATTATCCGAAATTGCAAGTGTCAGTGCCCTTCACACCAGCCACAGGCCCGCGACTTTTGTCACTGCCGGAAAACAAACTGAAATTGTTGCGTGGCCTCGAAGCCGCAACGCAACAGTTGGACACATCCTCGGCGCATATCACTTTTATGCCAGAGCAAGACTGGTCCGCAGCACCTGAACAGTGGTTGAAGCGGCAAGACATTCAGTTCCACTGGCACAATCAGAACTTCGTAAACTTCGCTGATTTTTTGGCCAGCCTTTCGTCATCAAAACGCAAAAACATCCGCAAGGAACGGCAAGCTGTTGCGGCGCGCGGAATCACCTTTGAACATGTAACGGGAAAAGACCTAACGGAAGACCACTGGGACCATTTCTTCAAATTCTACATGGACACCGGAGCGCGCAAATGGGGCCGCCCCTATTTAACACGCGAATTCTTCTCGCTAATCAATGAACGTATGCCCGAACACACCTTACTGGTGCTTGCAAAGCGCGAGGGCAAGATCATCGCGGGCGCGCTGAATTTTATTGGTGGTGACCGATTGTTCGGGCGCAATTGGGGGGCGGTTGAAGACCACCCCTTCCTGCATTTTGAAACCTGCTACTATCAAGCCATCGACTTCGCGATTGCGCGGGGCTTGAAAGTTGTGGAAGCTGGAGCGCAAGGCGAACACAAACTGGCGCGCGGCTATTTGCCGGTTAAAACCCACAGCCTGCACTACTTCGCCCACAAAGGCTTAGCCCGCGCCGTGGCAGAATATCTGGAACACGAACGCGCCAGCATCGACCAGGACCAACAATTGCTAAACGAACATTCACCGTTTAAAAATGTTGAAAGCGAATAATGCGTCGAGCATTAATAATCTAACCACCGTCATCCCGGCGAAGGCCGGGACGAGGCTTAGTCGACCAATAAATGCTAAAAAGCTTTGCCCCGGCCTTCGCCGGGATGACGGGCTGTGGGGGGGCATTTCTTGATCTAGTCAGAACAAATCTCTTGAACTAAACTTACCCCATGACCTACGATCCCAACAACATATTCGCCAAAATCCTGCGCGGTGAAATTCCGTGCCACAAGATCTACGAAGACGAACACACCCTCGCCTTCATGGACGTGATGCCGCAAGTGGAAGGCCACTGTTTGGTCGTGCCGAAAACACCCTCACGCGGGTTGTTAGACGCGGACCCTGCGGTGCTGGCCCATGTCATGGCGACCGTCCAGAAAGTAGCCGCCGCTGCGGTGAAAGCAACGGGCGCTGACGGTTTTCAAATCCGCCAATACAATGAAGCAGCAGGCGGACAAACCGTGTTCCACCTGCATGTCCACATCCTGCCGATGAAGGAAGGTGTGGATTTGAAGCCTCATTCAGGCCAGATGGCGGATCATGTACAACTAGCGGCGTTGGCCAAAAAATTCAGCGACCTGCTCTAAGTCCTTCCCCGCCCTCTCAGGCAGGGAAACATTGTCACTTCACCCGCGCCTTACGCACTTTTTTCACCGTGGATTTCTTCGGCTCATCTGCCTTTGCTTTGGCATTCCGCGGCAATGATTTCCGTTCGGGTGGCTTTGGCAGCGATGACCGTTCCTCTTCCCGGCCCAGATAGGCCAGATCAAGTTTGTCATCTTTCATCAAAATGCGAACCGTGCCACCCTTGGTAAGCTTGCCGAACAGCACTTCTTCCGCCAGTGGTTTTTTGACGTGCTCCTGGATGACGCGGGCCAATGGCCTTGCACCCATTTGCTGGTCATAACCCGTCTTGGCCAGCCAATCGGCGGCATCGGCTGAAATTTCGATGTTGATTTGGCGTTCAGCCAGTTGCGCTTCCAATTGCAGAATGAATTTTTCGACCACTTTGCGCACCACTTCTGGCGGCAAATGTCCAAAGTTTACAGTGGCATCCAGCCTGTTTCTAAATTCAGGTGTGAACATGCGGGTAATGGCTTCGTTGTCTTCAGCAATCCGCACCGTCGAGCCAAAGCCAATCGCAGGCTTCGACATTTCAGCCGCTCCGGCGTTGGTGGTCATGATCAAAACCACATTCCGGAAATCAACGGACTTTCCGTTGTGGTCCGTCAACTTGCCGTGGTCCATGACCTGCAACAAAATATTAAACAGGTCCGGATGGGCCTTTTCAATTTCATCAAGCAGCAACACGCAGTAAGGATTTTGATCAATACCGTCCGTCAGCAATCCGCCTTGGTCAAAACCCACATAGCCCGGAGGTGCACCGATGAGGCGCGATACCGAATGCCGCTCCATATATTCCGACATGTCAAAGCGCAGGAACTTGACGCCCAAAACTTCCGATAACCGCTTGGCCACTTCCGTTTTGCCCACACCCGTGGGACCCGCAAACAAATAGCTGCCAATGGGCTTTTCAGGCTCACGCAAGCCCGCACGCGCCAGTTTGATGGCGCTGGCCACTTGCTCAATCGCTTTGTCTTGGCCGAACACCAAGCGCTTCAATTCGGACTCGAGGTTCTTCAACACCATAGCGTCATCGCGCGTCACGGTTTTGGGCGGGATGCGCGCCATGGTGGCAATAGTCGCCTCAATTTCTTCAACACCAATGATCTTTTTGCGCTTTGCCTCAGGCAGCAACATCAAAGCCGCACCGGACTCGTCAATCACGTCGATAGCCTTGTCCGGCAATTTGCGGTCAGACATATAGCGAGCCGAAAGCTGCACAGCCGTTTCAATAGCTTCGTCCGTGTACTGAACTTTATGGTATTCTTCGTAGTATGGCTTGAGGCCTTTCAAAATGGCGATTGCATCCGGCAATGAGGGTTCATTGACATCGATTTTCTGGAATCGACGGACAAGCGCCCTGTCCTTCTCAAAATGCTGGCGATATTCCTTGTAAGTGGTTGATCCGATACAACGAAGTGTGCCTGACGCTAAGGCAGGTTTGAGCAGGTTAGACGCATCCATAGCCCCGCCTGACGTGGCACCTGCCCCAATGATGGTGTGAATTTCATCAATGAACATGATAGCGCCGGGCTTTGCTTCAATTTCCCGCATGACAGCCTTGAGGCGCTCTTCGAAATCACCACGGTAACGCGTGCCCGCAAGCAAAACCCCCATGTCGAGCTGATAAACCGTACAGCCCTTGAGCACTTCAGGCACTTCGTCCTTGATGATCTTGCGGGCCAAACCTTCGGCAATTGCCGTTTTGCCAACTCCAGGGTCACCGACCAGCAGCGGATTGTTTTTTTGACGGCGACACAGAATTTGAATGGTGCGGTTTACTTCCGCCTCACGTCCAATCAACGGATCAATTTTGCCATTCTCGGCCTTTTTGTTGAGATCGATGCAATAGGCTTCAAGAGCGCTCTGCTCTTTCTTGCCCTTGCCGCCAGCGCCACCACCTTGTGGTGCTTGTTCCTCGTTTGATGGATCTTCCTCTTCAGCGCCTCGTACAGCGCGGGAATCACTCAAACCCGGCCGCTTGGCAATACCGTGGGACATGTAGTTGACGGCGTCGTAACGCGTCATGTCTTGTTCCTGAAGGAAGAACGCTGCGTGGCTTTCCCTTTCCGCAAATATGGCAACCAATACGTTGGCACCCGTAACTTCTTCACGTCCTGAAGATTGCACATGGATGACGGCACGCTGAATGACGCGCTGGAAGCCGGCCGTGGGTTTGGCTTCCTGATTGGCATCCGTGACCAGATTCGACAACTCATTGTCGAGATAGTCTTTCAAATCATCACGCAACTCATCAAGGTCCACGCCACAGGCACGCATTACCGCAATCGCATCTTTGTCTTCCGTCAACGACAACAGCAGATGTTCAAGCGTGGCATATTCCTGCTTACGCTCTGCTGCAAAAGACAGCGCACGATGAAGGGCCTTTTCGAGACTGCGAGAAAATGTGGGCAACTGAAACTCCTAAACGATGACCGACCATTCAAGCTTTCACCTGATGCCCAGCTCCTTGAATTGCTAATATAGGATGGAATTTGAATTTGACGAGGGGCAATTCAGCGTCCCTCAATTCTATTCTTTTTCGAGCGTACACTGCAACGGATGTCCCGCACCTCGTGCAGCATCCATGACTTGCGTCACCTTGGTTTCCGCCACTTCAAATGTGTATACGCCGCACACGCCAACACCTTTTTGATGAACGTGCAACATGATCGTGTACGCGTCTTCGCGGTTTTTGCTGAAAAACTGCTCAAGTATAAACACCACGAATTCCATGGGGGTGTAGTCATCGTTCAGCAATAACACTTTGTACAGCGAAGGCTTTTTTGTCTTCGGTTTCGTTCGCGTCAGAACGCCGGAATCTTGGTTATCGTCGTGTTTGATCGGTGATTTGGACATGGCCCTCATATAGCAATCAATTTGGGAAATGTTGAGTGCAGAAGTTTATAACAATTACCTGCACGCGACTTTTGTCATTAACTGCCTTGACTGGATTTTTTGAAACATATTTACATACGTTTACATCCGCGTTAGGCTCTCCTGTCGGGGCTTTTATAAATTTCCGTGGTGTATGTCATGTTGTCAGCGTCAGAACGTGTCCGAATTTGCAGAGCCGTGAAAAAGGGTGCAAAACTTCTGATTGGCCGCGACCACACAGGGCGTCAAAAATTGAAATTGGTCGATGGTCCCTTTGGCCTATTTGTCGAACGAATTGAATGTGATGAGGACGATTTGTCATTCATCAAAAAGGCTCTAGAGCCTCGGCCTAAGGAAATCAGGCCGAAATTCACAACTTCACCAATTTAATGTAATAACTATTGTAACTGATTAGAGCTCCCGCTATTTGTGAGGTGGCATTGCAGAAATGCTGGCTAACACAAACAGAATGGACTTATCTATGCTCAACGGTATTCTTCCTACAGCTTGGCAGGGTTACACCCACGCCGCATTGCGCGTCATGACAGGCTTACTTTTCCTGCAACACGGCACAACAAAACTTCTCCAATTTCCCGTCACCGAATATTTCAAGGACGGTGTTCCATTGATGTCGTTCATGGGTGTCACAGGTTTGCTTGAACTTGTTGGTGGTCTCCTCATCATCATCGGATTGTTCACACGGACCACTGCCTTCGTTTTGTCAGGCATGATGGCCGTTGCCTATTTCATGGCCCACGCTGGCCAAGCCTTCTTCCCAATTTTCAACGGCGGCGAACTGGCAATACTGTTCAGCTTCGTGTTCCTCTGGCTGGCGACAGCAGGCGCTGGCCCGTTCAGTCTGGATGCAAACCGCAAATAAAAAATAAGGGCCGGTTTACGCCGGCCCTTTTCAACTCTTGCGGTCTTTGCGCAACCGCTCCCAATAGTCGAGGCGCTTTGCGATATCGCGCTCAAACCCGCGCTCCACAGGGTGATAAAATTTTTGCCTTACCATAGCGTCAGGGAAATAGTTCTGACCAGAAAACGCCTCAGGCTCATCATGGTCGTAGCGATAGCCCGTGCCATATTCCTGCGCTTTCATCAACTTCGTGGGCGCGTTTAAAATGGTTTTAGGTGGCATCAGTGAACCTGTTTCACCCGCCTTTGACATTGCAGCTTTGTATGCCATGTAAACGGCATTCGATTTTGGCGCAGTTGCGATGTAAACGGTGGCCTGCGCCAAGGCCAACTCACCTTCAGGTGAGCCTAGAAAATCAAATGTATCCTTGGCGGCCAAGGCCTGCTTCAGCGCTTCAGGGTCAGCCAAACCTACATCTTCAATAGCCATGCGCACCAACCGCCGCGCCAGAAATAAGGGGTCTTCACCCGCTGTCAGCATGCGGGCTAAATAATAAAGCGCAGCATCAGGGTCAGATCCGCGCACCGATTTATGCAAGGCCGAAATGAGGTTGTAGTGGCCATCATTGGCCTTATCATAAAGCGGCAGGCGCTTAGCAACAATCTTACCTAACGCATCTGGCCCAACTTCAGTTGTACCTTCCGGCACGCTCGCGAATATCTCCTCAACGAGGTTCAGGAAGTAGCGCCCATCGCCATCCGCCATACCCACGAGCGCTGAACGTGCCTCTGGCGTCACTGGCAATGGCCTACGCTCAAACATTTCAGCACGACCAATTAGCGCGCCGAGCGCTATTTCATCTAATCGGTTGAGCACCAAAACCTGACAACGCGACAACAACGCGCCATTCAATTCGAATGACGGATTCTCCGTAGTGGCACCAACCAGCGTGATCGTGCCATTTTCAACAAATGGCAAAAACAAATCTTGTTGCGCTTTGTTGAAACGGTGGATCTCATCCACAAACAACAATGTCGCCCGCCCCTGCTCCCGGCGCATGCGGGCCTGTTCGAAAGCTTTCTTTAAATCTGCAACACCTGAAAATATCGCCGACATTTGCTCAAACACCAACCCCGTGGCACCGGCTAATAGACGCGCCATTGTGGTTTTGCCCGTACCCGGTGGGCCCCAAAATATCAGCGAAGGAATGCGCGATGCCGCCAACATGCGGGTCAGCGTGCCATCAGGCCCGACCAAGTGATCTTGCCCCACAACATCATCCAGTTTCTGTGGACGTAACTTGTCAGCCAGTGGGCGCGGCCCTTCGGGCAGCCCAGCCTGTTCGAAAAGCGATGTCATCCGCGAAATTTCAACCTCAATTTTCTGTTGCCACGCTGAATGCCAAATTCCCACCGGCGCTTGGCTTCAACAGTTGCTGCGATCACGTCTTTGACGCTGCGCACGGCCTCTCCATTGATTTCAAATATCAAATCGCCCTTTTTAAATAGCTGTGCGGCGGGGTTACTTTTTATGTCAAACGCAACAACGCCTTCAGCATCAGCCGCAAATCCTATATCTTCAGCAACGGCGGGTGAAAGATTGACGATAACCATGCCAGAAAGCGGCGACTGATTACCGACAAGTGTTTCATCGCGCGGCACTGTTTCTGGCGCAGCAATTAATTTGACGCGGCTTTCGAATGTCTTATCTCCACGTCGATACTCGAAAATGCGCGTTTCGCCAATTTTTGCCGTGCCAACGCGAAAACCCAATTCACGGCTGCCTTCCACGGAACGGTTATCAATCCCAACGATGACATCGCCTCGCTTTAGTCCTGCAGCTTGCAAGGGGCTGTCGGGGTGCAATTTTACAATCAACGTGCCTTCAGGCCGTGCAAAGCCCAAACTCTCAGCCACATCGGGTGTGACGTCCTGCAACTCCACACCCATCCAAGGCCGCTTGATGCGCGAAGAACCACTTTTCGCAGTTGCCACAACAGTATTGACCATATTGGAAGGGATCGAAAATCCAATGCCAATTGAGCCGCCAGAGCGTGAAAAAATGGCGGTGTTGATACCCACCAAATCACCATTCATATCAACGAGTGCACCGCCAGAGTTGCCAGGATTAATGGCGGCATCGGTTTGAATAAAAAATTGATAATCCGTAACCCCCACCTGAGTGCGCGCCAAGGCCGATACAATACCACTCGTCACTGTTTGTCCCACGCCAAACGGATTGCCGATGGCAAGAACAAGATCACCCACTTCCAGATTGTCTGAATCAGAAAATTTCAGTGATGGTAAAACTTCATCTGGCGCATCGATTTTCAATACAGCTAAATCCGTACGCTCATCCGCCAACAATAACTTGGCTTCAAATTCGCGGCGGTCAGACAACACAACCCGGATGTCGGAACCTTTTCCGATGACGTGATTGTTGGTGACGATATATCCCGAACCATCAACAATCACACCTGATCCTAGAGAGTTTGCAACACGTTCTCGCGGTCGACCAAAATTGCCATCTTCGCCAAAAAACCGTCGAAAGAAAGGATCGGCGAGAAGTCCGGTTTCTTGTTGGCGTTCGACAGTTTGTGCATAAACATTGACAACGGCTGGAGCGGTTCGCTTTACAATCGGAGCAAAACTAAGTTGAACTTCGGTTCGAGATTGCGGCACCAGCGTTTCAGCCCGCAGTGCACCAGTCGACAACAAAAATAACACAACCAATAACGTCACACGCAACATTGAGATTCTCCTGATTCCGCAGCGTTACCTGCGATCCAATTTCGTTGACAAGATGACTGCGGTTTCGATGTCACTAACACCTTTGAGCATACCAATTTTGTCGATTAGTTTGTCCATATCCTCCGATGTGGGCGTTTTCACAACAGCCACAAGATCAAACTTGCCGCTGACCGTATGCAGCGTCTCAACTTGCGGGTAAGTGCCTATGATACGTGCCACTTCAATTTGCTGGCGCGGTTCGACACCCAAAGTAATCATCGCTGAAATGCCGGGTACTTTTGCAGCGGCGCCAAGTTTCACGACATAGCCTGAAATAACGCCAGTCTCTTCAAGCCGCTTCAACCTGTCTTGCACAGTAGTGCGCGAAACGCCAAGTTTGCGCGCAAGAGAAGCCACAGGTGACCGCGCGTCCAGCTTCAACAAATCCAACAGCGCATCATCTTTCTCAGACATGATCACTCCGACGGTTAAGTCGGCAATATGACGGAAATTCCGACTCGCAGCAACACATTGCAGTCTATCAACTGACACAGACTCACATCAAAATACTGACGAATTCACAGGAGCAACCAATGACCGCTACCCTATTGCACCATCCGGCCAAAGTTTCGCACTTCGCTGATGCGGCTGCCGTTGCGAAAACCTTGTCTCCTGAGGAAGGCGTATTTTTGTTTTCAGCCAGTGAGTTGACCTCGCGCGCGCGCCAGTTCACCGATAGCTTTCCAGGCACCGTGTCCTATGCCGTTAAGTGCAACCCGTCAGCTGAAGTCATTGCAACGCTGGCAGCTGCCGGCGTGGAACATTGGGATGTGGCCTCGGTTCATGAAATGGCGGCTGTTCACGCCGTGTCAAAAACTACGCATTTTCACTACCACAACCCTGTAAAATCCCGTCGCGAGATCAAGGAAGCTTATGAAGTCTATGGCTGCCGTCGCTTTGCCGTGGATTGCCGCGAGGAAGTGCAGAAAATCATCGATGTCGTGGGTAACGACGAAACAGTAGAACTGGCCGTTCGCTTGGTTCTGCCGCGCGACCGTGGATCTTCAGCCCATGATTTTTCCAGCAAGTTTGGCGCACCCGAGCACATTTGCATTGAGCTGCTTCAACAAACTGTCGCGGCTGGTTATCAACCTGTTTTGACCTTCCATCCGGGCTCTCAAAGCAAGGAACCGCAAGTTTATGTGCGCCATATTGAAGCCGCTGCACGCATTGCCAAAAATGCAGGCGTAGCTGTCAAAAAATTGAACGTCGGTGGAGGCTTTCCGGCAAATTATGAATTGTCGACCGCTCCTGAACCCGAAGTGTTCTTTCGCGCCATCGACCAAGCGGTAACCAAGGCTTTTGGAGCCGATCACCCAGCATTGGAATGTGAACCCGGACGCGGCATTGTTGCGACTTGCATGAGCTTGCTTGTTCAAGTGAAGCTTGTGTGCACCGATGGCGATGACATTTTCATTAGCGACGGTGTTTACGGTGGATTGATGGAATATATGCAAGTGCCGGACTTGAAGCCGCCCTATCGTTTGATACGCGATGGAAAAGAATTGGAAGGCGTGGCCAAGTCATACAAAGTCTTCGGCCCAACCTGCGATCCCTTGGATGTGTTGCCACATCGCTTAGACCTTTACCAAGGCATCCGCGAAGGTGACTTCATCGAATTTGGCACCCTCGGCGCCTATGGCCTAGCAACCGCCACGCGATTTAATGGCTATGGCAAACATGACATTGTGACAGTTGATCGCGTGTTGGAGATGTAACAATTCACGACCGACATTCCGGCGCAGGATAAATTCTGCTATGCCTGCGGCCATGCTTCCTCAATCCATGCAAACCGTGATCGCGCAAGTGTCCCAAGCATTGCCGCAATATCCGCGAATACCGCAAATTTTCGCAGATACGTTTAGCAACACCTACGCGACAACGCTAAAACCGCAACCTGACGGCAGCACCTTCGTGATCACCGGTGATATTCCGGCTATGTGGTTGCGAGATTCAACGGCTCAGGTGCGGCCCTATGTGCGGCTGGCCAAGCATGATCCACATTTTGCAGCGCTCATTGCAGGCATTGTGAAGCGACAAGTCGCCTGTGTTCTCATTGACCCTTATGCCAACGCCTTCAACGAAGCCGCAAACGGCCATTGTCACAACAAAGACAAGACCGACATGGGTGAATGGATTTGGGAACGCAAATACGAACTCAATTCACTCTGTGCTCCACTGGTTCTTGCCCATGATCTTTGGCAAACCACGGGGCAAACCTCACATCTTGACGCCGACTTTGAGCGCGCCGCACAGCTCATCGTGCAAACCATTAAGTTAGAGCAAAACCATCATTCTTCATCTTACACCTTCGAACGCCTCAATGGTGCGCCAAGCGATACGCTGGAAAATGAAGGTCGCGGAAATCCTGTTGCTCTTACCGGCATGAGCTGGTCCGGCTTTCGCCCCAGTGACGATGCTTGCAATTATAACTATCTCGTACCCTCAAACATGTTGGCCGTTGTCGCCTTGGCACACCTTGCAGACATGCCGGTGGGCGATGATTTGTGTCAAAATGCACAAGCCTTTCCCGCGCCATTCGCTCCGGGATTGAGGCTCATGGCATTGTCCAACACCCGGTGCACGGCAAAATTTTTGCCTATGAAGTTGATGGCTTAGGGCACAGTAATTTGATGGATGATGCGAATGTGCCCAGTCTCCTGGCCATTCCTTACATGGGATATTGCGACAGCGATGCCCCCGTTTACCAAGCCACGCGTAATTTTGTTTTGAGTGCCGATAATCCCTTTTATTATGAAGGCAAGGCGGCGCGCGGCATTGGCAGCCCCCACACGCCGAAGGATCATATCTGGCCCATTTCACTCTGCATGCAGGGCCTCACGACAAACGACCGTCACGAACAATTGGCTTTATTGGAAACTTTGTTGCGCACTGATGCCGGTACTGGATTGATGCACGAAGGTTTCCACAAAGATGACGCCAGCCAATTCACCCGGCCGTGGTTTGCTTGGGCGAATTCGCTGTTTGCGGAGTTTGTGATGGAGATTGCAAAATAAAAAAAGCGGGCCATTTCTGACCCGCTTCCAATTCTTAATTCGCAAACAGCTTACGCTGCAACAGCCTCGGCTTCAGCCTTGCCTTGCTTTGGACCTGAAGTCCTTGCCCTTTTCATTGACGTCACGATCAACGAATTCGATCACGGCCACTGGGGCGTTGTCGCCGTGGCGGAAGCCCGCCTTCATTATGCGCAGGTAGCCGCCTTTGCGGTCCTTGTAACGGGCAGCAAGCACGTCAAACAGCTTCTTCACCTGATCGAGATCCTTGATTTGCGAAATGGCTTGGCGACGGGCATGAAGATCGCCCTTCTTGGCCAGCGTAATCAGCTTTTCAACGATCGGACGCAAATCCTTGGCTTTCGGCAAGGTTGTAACAATTTGCTCATGCTTGATGAGCGAAGCCGACATGTTTGCGAACATCGACTTGCGATGGGCTGACGAACGGTTTAACCGGCGTCCGCGAAATCCATGATGCATAATATATCTCCTAACTCAGCAATTCTTAGTAATGTGACTCGAGCTTTTTGGCGAGCTCGTCAATGTTTTCTGGTGGCCAGTTCGGCACTTCCATGCCCAGGTGCAAGCCCATTTGAGCCAACACTTCCTTGATTTCATTCAAGGACTTGCGGCCAAAGTTCGGCGTGCGCAACATTTCGGCTTCGGTCTTCTGGATCAGATCACCGATGTAAACGATGTTGTCGTTCTTCAAGCAGTTTGCAGAACGCACGGAAAGTTCGAGTTCGTCGACCTTCTTGAGCAGCGCTGCATTGAACGGCAGTTCCGAACGTGCTTCTTCAACAACGTGGAGAACAGGTTCAGAGAAGTTGATGAACACAGAAATCTGATCTTGCAGAATGCGTGCGGCATAGGCCACGGCGTCGTCTGGCGTTACGGCACCGTTGGTTTCAACGGTCATGATCAGCTTGTCATAGTCCAGCACCTGGCCTTCGCGTGTGGCTTCCACACGGTAAGACACTTTGCGCACTGGCGAATAGATCGAGTCAACCGGGATCAGGCCGATTGGCGCATCTTCCGGACGGTTCTTTTCAGCAGGAACATAGCCCTTGCCGTTGTTGACGGTGAATTCCATGCGGATTTCAGCACCGTGGTCGAGTGTGCAGATCACGTGTTCAGGGTTCAACACCTGAACGTCAGCAGCCTGTTGAATGTCACCAGCACGAACAATACCGGGGCCTTCTTTGCGCAGTGAAAGGCGCTTTGGGCCTTCCGCATGCATTGCAAAAGCAATTTCCTTGATGTTCAGAATGATGTCCGTCACGTCTTCACGCACACCGGCGATCGACGAGAACTCATGCAAAACGCCATCGATGTGAACTGAAGTAACAGCTGCACCCTGCAGCGACGACAGCAAAATGCGACGCAGCGCGTTGCCGAGTGTAGTGCCGAAGCCGCGTTCCAGTGGTTCTGCAACCACTGTTGCAACGCGGCGCTTGTCCTTGCCAGATTGAATGTCAATCTTGCTGGGACGGATCAGTTCTTGCCAGTTCTTTTGATTAACCTGCATGTTCATGTTCCCGTGTGCCTCCGGACGGGTTGTCCCGGCCTCTTTCAAATTTCAAACTGCACCGCGGCGGCGAAACCAAATTCATCGCTGCGATGAAACAATCTCGTTAGACGCGGCGGCGCTTTGGTGGGCGGCAACCGTTGTGGGCAATCGGGGTCACGTCGCGGATCGACGTTACCTGAAGGCCAGCAGCTTGCAACGCACGAAGCGCAGACTCGCGGCCCGAACCAGGACCACACACTTCAACTTCAACCGTGCGCATGCCATGTTCCATGGCAGCTTTGGCAACTTGTTCACCAGCAACCTGAGCAGCGTAAGGTGTTGACTTGCGTGAACCCTTGAAGCCCAACTTGCCAGCTGATGCCCAGGCAATCGTGTTGCCTTGCACGTCGGTGATGGTGATCATGGTGTTGTTGAACGAAGAATTCACATGCACAACGCCGGATGAGACGTTCTTGCGTTCTTTCCGCTTAGCGCGGCCAGCAGCTTCTTTAGCCATTCTCTGAATTCCTTATTTCTTCTTGCCAGCGATCGGCTTGGCCGGGCCCTTGCGGGTACGAGCGTTGGTGTGGGTGCGCTGACCACGAACCGGCAGGCCCTTGCGGTGGCGCATGCCACGGTAGCAGCCAAGGTCTTTCAGGCGCTTGATGTTGATCGACACTTCACGACGAAGATCGCCTTCCACGACGTAATCACGGTCGATGATTTCGCGGATCGCCAAAACTTCGGCGTCGGAAAGTTCATTCACGCGCTTTGCGTCAGGAATTTTGACTTCGTTGCAGATGATTTTTGCATTCACTGGGCCAATGCCGTGAATGTAACGCAGCGCGATTTCTACGCGCTTGTTTGTCGGAATATTGACGCCAGCAATACGGGCCACGGTTTATCTCCAATTCATTCAAGGGCGGATGCCCAGGGTCTATTGTCTCAAGGATCAGGGCAAATGCCCTTTTCCCAAACGATCAAGGCCGCGCTTGGAGAGGGTTTCCCCTCAAAGCTGGCCTTCGTGAGACTGAGAATGCGCGTCCTTAGAGGTGAATCGCTACCGCGTCAACCCAAGGAAACACAAAATCAGTGCGGCGCTTTTAAAGCACCTCCCGATGTGTTGGAAGCTTACCTGTTTCACACACACGCCTCACGGCGTGATGCGGGCAAACTTACGCCAACTTATCCAGCACAGCCCCGATTGCCGCTGTTACAGCAGCAATCTCGGCCATGCCGTCCACCACATGCAAATTCCCCGTTTCCCGATAGTAGTCCACCAGGGGGGCGGTTTGCTTGTTGTAAACGGTCAGACGGTCACGAACCGTCTTAGCGTTGTCATCCGGACGGCGAACGAAGTCATGTCCACCGCAAGAATCACAGGTTCCTTCAATCTTTGTTGGCGCAAAGCTATCATGGTAGCCCTTGCCGCAAGACTTGCAGGTAAAACGTCCAGCAATGCGGGCCACGAGTTCATCGTCATCCGCCTTCATTTCGATCACCGCATGCAGCTTTTGGCCACGCGATGCAAGCATTTTATCGAGTGCCTCAGCTTGCGCCGGTGTGCGCGGAAAACCATCGAACACCACACCCTTGGAAACATCAGGCTTGGCCATGCGTTCGCCGACAATCCCAACGATCACATCATCAGAAACCAGGTCACCCCGGTCCATGATGGCTTTGGCTTTCAAGCCAATATCCGTGCCGGCAGCAATGGCTGCACGCAACATATCGCCTGTCGAGAGCTGCTTCAGACCACGCTTCTCTTCCAGAATCTTTGCTTGCGTGCCTTTGCCAGCACCAGGTGGTCCGAGTAAGAATCAAATTCATTTCTTGCCGCTCCGCAACGATGCTTTCTGCAGCAGCTTGCCATATTGCTGCGCCAGCATGTGGCCCTGCAACTGGGCAACAGTATCAAGCGTTACGGATACAACAATCAGCAATGACGTGCCGCCAAAGTAGAACGGAATGCCAGAGTAGCCCACCAGCAATTCCGGCAACAAACAGATGATCACCAAATAGGCTGCACCAAGCACAGTGATGCGGGTTAAAATCCAGTCGATGTATTCAGCAGTTTTGTCACCAGGGCGAATGCCAAGAATGAAGCCACCAGACTTCTTCAGATTCTCTGCTGTTTCCTTCGGGTTGAACTGGATCGACGTATAGAAGAAACAGAAGAACACAATCAGTGCCGCATAAAGGCAAGAAATAAGGGTTGGCCGTGGCCCAGCATCGCCGTCAAGGCTGTTCAGCCATTCAGGTCCCTGCCCTGCGCTGAAATTGGCAACCGTGATTGGCAGCAACAACAGCGACGATGCAAAGATTGGCGGAATAACGCCAGCCGTATTGAGTTTCAACGGCATATGGCTGCTTTCAGCCTGCGTCATACTCATGCCAACTTGCCGCTTGGGATATTGGATCAGCAAGCGCCGTTGCGCACGTTCAAAGAACACGATGAAGGCAATCACGGCCAAAGCCAAAATCAGAATGCCGAGGATGACGAAGAAGCTCATTTGGCCCGTGCGGCCAAGTTCAAGCAATGCCGCAACACCAGAGGGCAAGCCTGCCACGATACCTGCGAAAATGATCAGCGAAATACCATTGCCAATGCCGCGCGAAGTGATTTGCTCACCCAGCCACATCAGGAACAAGGTGCCGCCCGTCAAGGTGATGACAGTTGAGGCCAGAAAGAAGGGCCCGGGATTGGTGACAATTCCGCCCTGCCCTTGCAGACCGATGCCAATGCCATAGGCTTGAATGGCGGCCAGAAACACCGTGCCATAGCGCGTGTATTGGTTGATCTTCTTGCGGCCCGACTCACCCTCTTTCTTGAGGGCTTCAAGCGTCGGCGAAACCGTTGTCATCAACTGCATGATGATCGATGCAGAAATATAAGGCATGATGTTGAGCGCGAAAATGGCCATGCGGCCCAAGTGCACCACCGGCGAGGCCGTTGACCCAACCCAGAATGCCAGATGAATTCTGAGTGGCGAATTGCTCAAGCGCAACGGAATTGATGCCCGGAATGGGGATGTAGGTGCCAAGACGATAAACAATCAGCGCACCCAGCGTGAACCAGATGCGCTTCTTGAGTTCTTCTGAATTGGCGAGAGCACTGAAGCTCAAATTCGCGGCGAGTTGTTCAGCTGCTGATGCCATTTCTATACCTTGTCTGTGAAGCCCGGCCCCCACATGTGGGGATCAGGCTTGAAGCGATCAAGCCTGCTTTGGGTTCTTCGACAGGCTTCGTCATCTTGACGCTGCCACCTGCCTTTTCAACCGCGGCAATCGCGCCCTTGGTGGCATGATAAACTTCAAACGACAGCTTTGCACGTGAACTTGTCCTTGCCAATAAGGCGAACGCCGCCCTTGGCCAGCTTGGTGATCACACCAGCTGCCAGAAGGCTGCACCAGTGACGAGTGCATTGGCATCCAGCTTCTTGGAGTCGATGGCAACCTGCACACGGGCCAAGTTGACTTCGTTGTAGGCAACAGGGTTTGCTTGTTGAAGCCACGCTTTGGCAAACGACGATAGATCGGCATCTGGCCGCCTTCGAAGCCGGCCTTTGCGCCGCCTTTACGAGCTGTTTGGCCCTTGCCACCGCGACCGGCAGTTTTGCCAAGGCCGGAACCGATGCCACGGCCCACGCGGGTGCGGATCTTGCGGGCGCCTTCATTGTCGGTGATTTGATTGAGTTTCATAACTGCTCGATCCTTATTCAACCACCTGAATGAGGTGGGCCACCTTGGCAATCATGCCACGCACTGCAGGCGTGTCAGCCAAAGTAGAGGTACGGTGCATCTTGTTGAGGCCGAGACCAATCAGCGTCTGGCGCTGATCAGCCGGGCGGCGCTGCGGGCTTGCAACCTGCTTCACGGTGACTGTTTTGCGGGTTAGCCATGATCAATCCAATCCTGTCTTATTCTGCAACAGCTGCTTCGTCGCCGGACGGCGCAACACATCGCTGACCTTCTTGCCACGACGGTTTGCAACCGAACGCGGCGAGGTTTGCTGCTTCAAGGCGTCGAACGTGGCGCGCACCATGTTGTAGGGGTTCGAGGAACCCTTGGACTTGGCAACAACGTCAGCCATGCCGACTGATTCAAATACGGCGCGCATTGGGCCACCGGCGATGATGCCCGTACCTGGAGGAGCCGTACGCAACGTCACTTTGCCTGCACCCCAACGACCATCGATGTCGTGGTGAAGTGTGCGGCCTTCGCGCAATGGCACGCGGATCAAGCGTACGCTTTGCAGCTTCCGTTGCCTTGCGCACAGCTTCCGGCACTTCACGTGCCTTGCCGTGGCCAAAGCCAACGCGGCCTTTTTGGTCGCCAACAACCACGAGGGCTGCGAAACCGAAGCGCTTACCGCCCTTCACCACCTTGGCGACGCGGTTGATGTGAACCAGCTTGTCGATGAATTCGGAGTCCGCCTTTTCAGCGTCTCTGTTACCACCACGGTCTTTGCGTTCACCGCGTTCTGCACGTTCTTTTGCCATGTGCTTTTCTGCCTTAGAAGTTCAAGCCGCCCGCACGGGCGGCGTCGGCGAGCGCTTTAACGCGCCCATGATAAATGTAGCTGCCGCGATCAAAGACAACATCTTTGACACCGGCCTTAACGGCGCGTTCGGCCACCAACTTGCCAACGGCAGTTGCTGCGGCTTTGTCGGCACCGGTCTTGAGCGAAGCCTTGAGGTCTCTTCTCAAGCGTAGAGGCGGAAGCCACCGTCACACCCTTGGTGTCATCGATGACCTGGGCATAGATATTCTCGCCCGAACGGAAAATCGAAAGACGTGGACGGCCATTGAGACGCTTTGCAAGCGTCTTGCGTACACGCACTTTGCGCAGGGCGATTGCCGAGCTTTTTGTCATGATCTGGACCCTTACTTCTTCTTCCCTTCCTTGCGGAAGATGGTTTCACCGGCGTACTTGATGCCCTTGCCCTTGTAAGGCTCAGGTCCACGCCATTCACGGATTTCTGCGGCCACTTGGCCAACCCGCTGCTTGTTGATGCCGGAGATCACGATTTCCGTGGGCTTCGGCGTCTTGATTTCAATGCCTTCTGGAACTGGATAGTTCACATCGTGGCTATAGCCAAGGTTCAACTTCAAAACCTTGCCATCCAGCGCAGCGCGATAACCCACGCCGTTGATTTCCAGCGACTTCGAATAGCCATCCGTCACACCCTTCATCATGTTCGCAACCAGTGTGCGCGACATGCCCCAGGACGAGCGGGCCAACTTTGGTCTGGTTGATTGGATCAACCTTCACGCCGTCTTCCTGCATCTTCACGAGCACTTGCTCGTTCAGAACTTCCTTGAGTTCACCCTTCGGGCCTTTGACGGCCACGGTCTGGCCATTGACGGAAACCGTCACACCGGCCGGAACTGGAACTGCTTTCTTGCCAATACGAGACATGATCGTACCTCAGAATACCGTGCAGAGCACTTCGCCACCCACGTTTGCAGCGCGGGCATCAGCATCAGTCATAACACCCTTGGGCGTGGACAGGATGGCAATGCCCAGGCCGTTATAAACGGATGGCAGGGTTGCAACCGATGCGTAAACGCGGCGGCCGGGCTTCGACACGCGGTGAACTTCCTTGATCACCGGCGCGCCATCAAAATACTTCAGTTCCACTTCGAGTTCAGACTTGCCGTCCTTCTCGATGGTGGTGAAACCGCGGATGTAGCCTTCCTTGTGCAGCACTTCCAAGCACGCGTTCACGCAGGCGAGAAGGAGGTACAGCGACCTTGTTCTTGCCACGCTCCTGCGCATTCCGAATGCGGGTCAGCATGTCACCGACGGGATCGTTGATATTCATGATCCTTGATCCTTCCTTACCAGCTTGACTTGACCATGCCTGGGACCAGGCCCAGGTTGGAAAATTCACGCAGCGCGATACGCGACATCTTGAGTTTGCGATAATATGAGCGCGGACGGCCCGTCACTTCGCAACGGTTGCGGATACGCACCTTGGCAGAGTTGCGCGGCATTTCGGCCAGCTTCAGAACAGCGTTGAAACGCTCTTCCATCGGCGTGTCCTTGTTGGCAATAATCGCCTTCAGGCGCTTGCGCTTTGGCTCCGCGACTTTGGACATCTTGCGGCGCTTTTCGTTGCGGTTAATGGAGCTTGTTTTTGCCATGTTAAATCGCTCTCCTTAGGCCGCCTGGCGGTGGCTTTTGCGGAATGGGAAATTGAAGGCGGTGAGAAGCGCACGCGCTTCATCATCGGTCTTCGCAGACGTACATACAATCACGTCCATGCCCCAAACGCGGTCAATCTTGTCGTAATCGATTTCCGGGAAAATGAGGTGTTCTTTGATGCCCATGGCAAAGTTGCCTTGGCCGTCAAACGAACGATCAGTCAAACCGCGGAAGTCGCGTACGCGTGGCAGAGCAATGGTGATCAAACGATCCAAGAACTCATACATGCGAACCTTGCGCAACGTCACCTTGGTGCCGATGGCGAGATTTTCACGGATCTTGAACTGTGCAATGGCCTTGCGGGACTTGGTGATCACTGGCTTTTGACCGGCAATCTTTTCCAGTTCCGACGCGGCAACAGCAGCCAGCTTCGAATCTTGTGTTGCTTCACCCACACCCATGTTCAACACGATCTTGGTGATGCGTGGAACCTGCATAACGTTGGTGTAGCCAAACTGCTTAATCAGCGCAGGCTTCACAACATCTTCATAATGCGTGCGCAGACGCGGCACATAATTTTCCGGCAGACCAGCATTGGCGTTTTCAACGCCAGACTTTTCAGCCGATTTCTTTGGGGCCTTTTCAGCCTTGGCAGCGGCGGGCTTTGCAGCTGCCGGCTTTGCCTTCTTGTCCTCAGCCATCGATCGTCTCTCCTGAGCGCTTGGCGAAGCGCACCTTCTTGTCGCCGACCATCTTGTAGCCAACGCGTGTTGCTTTGCCGTCCTTCGGATCCTTCAGTGCCAGGTTCGACACGTGGATCGAAAGGCTCTTCGTGATGATGCCACCTTCTTGCGCCCCTTGTGCCTTGGTGTGGCGCTTCACCAGATTGATACCGGAAACAACTGCGCGGTTTTCTGTCGGTATCGTGCTCAGCACTTCACCTGACTTGCCCTTGTCGCGGCCGGCGATGACGATAACTTTGTCACCCTTCTTGATCTTCAACTTAATTTTCTGCGCGATTTGCATCACAGCACCTCCGGTGCCAACGAAATGATTTTCATCTGGTTCTTTGCGCGCAGTTCACGTGGAACCGGTCCAAAGATACGCGTGCCGACTGGCTCGCCCTGTGCGTTGATCAACACAGCAGCGTTGCGGTCGAAGCGGATGGCAGAGCCATCAGCGCGACGAATATCTTTCGCCGTACGAACGACGATTGCCTTCATCAC
Organism: uncultured Alphaproteobacteria bacterium; assembly: GCA_963840765.1. Lineage (GTDB taxonomy): Bacteria > Pseudomonadota > Alphaproteobacteria > Rhizobiales > Aestuariivirgaceae > Aestuariivirga. Next base: position 605,190 of record CAWJAE010000009.1, read on the forward strand.
GGCACCTTTTTTCACGCGACCGCGTGGAATGGCTTCCTTGACGGATACGACGATAACGTCACCCACCGAAGCGTAGCGGCGCTTCGAGCCGCCGAGCACCTTGATGCACTGAACGCGGCGGGCACCGGAATTGTCGGCAACGTCGAGATTTGTCTCTTGTTGGATCATGGTTTCACCTGTTCAATCTTAAGCCTTGGACGGATCGACTTTGGCAACCAAAGTCCAACGCTTCTGCTTTGACAGCGGACGCGTCTCTTCGATGCGGACGATCTCGCCAGTCTTGGCTTCGTTCTTTTCATCGTGTGCGTGATACTTCTTCGACACACGCACGGTCTTCTTGAATACAGGATGGCGCAGGCGGCGTTCGACCTTCACCACGATGGTCTTGTCATTCTTGTCGCTGACGACCTCACCCTGCAGGATGCGCTTTGGCATGTTCTTCGTCTCTCTTACTTCGCTGCAGCCGATGCGGACTGCGCGGTTTTAAGGCGCGCAATGTCACGGCGGATTTGGCGGATGCGGTTCGTCTTTTCGAGCTGGCCCGAAGCGCGTTGGAAACGCAGGTTCAGCTGCTCCTTGCGAAGCTTCAGGATTTCATCCTTAACCTGATCCTTTGTCAGTGCGCGCACATCACTCATCTTTGTCATAACACGCTCCCTTACGCTTCGCCAAGACGGGCAACAAAGCGCGTCTTGATTGGCAATTTAGCGGCGGCAAGGCTGAGAGATTCTTCAGCAACGTTGCGTGGCACGCCATCGATTTCAAACAATACACGGCCTGGCTTAACGCGGGCTGCCCAATATTCCGTCGAACCCTTGCCGGAACCCATGCGGACTTCAGCAGGCTTCTTCGACACAGGAACGTCTGGGAACACACGGATCCAGATGCGGCCGGCACGCTTCATGCCACGGGCAAGCGCACGACGTGCAGCTTCGATCTGACGGGCTGTCAAACGATCTGGTTCAATGGCCTTGAGGCCGAAGTTGCCAAAATCGAGCGTGTTGCAGCTCGTTGACTTACCGTGAATGCGGCCCTTGTGGGCTTTGCGGTATTTTGTTTTCTTAGGTTGTAACATGATTCAAATCCCTTGCGCTCAGCGTTATGCGTCGCGGCGTGGACGATGGCCTTGGCCACCACCACCTTCTTGGGCTTCGTTGAAGCGGCGGTCTTGGGCCATTGGATCGTGCTCCATGATCTCGCCCTTGAAAATCCAAACTTTCACACCGTTGGTGCCGTAAGCCGTATGGGCCGTGGCAACACCGTAATCAATATCAGCGCGCAGCGTGTGCAACGGAACGCGACCTTCACGATACCATTCTTCACGCGCAATTTCAGCACCACCGAGGCGGCCCGAACACGTGATCTTAATGCCCAAGGCACCCATGCGTTGAGCAGATTGAACAGCACGCTTCATGGCACGACGGAAAGCAACGCGGCGTTCCAACTGTTGAGCAATGTTGTCAGCCACAAGATAGGAGTCAATTTCAGGCTTGCGCACTTCAACAATGTTGAGGTGAACTTCCGAACCGGTCATATCGGCAACCTTCTTGCGCAGCTTTTCGATGTCTGCGCCCTTCTTGCCGATAACAACACCTGGACGCGCCGAGTAAATCGTCACACGGCACTTCTTGTGTGGGCGTTCGATAATAACCTTGGCAACACCAGCTTGCTTGAGTTCCTTTTTCAGGTACTCGCGGATGGCGATGTCTTCATGCAGCAACTTGCCGAAGTCACGGCTGTTGGCATACCAACGCGAGTCTGACGTGCGGTTAACACCAAGACGAAAACCAATTGGGTTGATCTTCTGACCCATTATGCAGACTCCTTATTTTCGCGCACAATGATGGTCAGTTCGCTGAAAAACTTGTGGATGTGTCCAACACGGCCGCGCGCGTCAGGGAACCAACGCTTCATCACGAGGTTCTTGCCGGTCCATGCTTCTGAAACGATCAACTTGTTGATGTCCAGATCATGGTTGTTTTCGGCGTTCGCAATCGCGGACTCGAGTGTCTTCTTCACGTCCTTGGCAATACGGCGACGCGAGAATGTAAGGTGGGCCAAAGCCTTGGCAACCTTCATACCGCGAATTTCCGTAGCAACTTCGTTAAGCTTGCGCGGATTGATGCGAATGCTGCGTGTCACAGCCTTTGCTTCATTCGCCGGCAAGGCGCGTGGTGTTTTTGGCTTGCTCATAATTACTTACCAGCCTTCTTATCACCGGCACTGTGGCCCTTGAACGTGCGTGTTGGCGCAAATTCACCGAGCTTGTGACCGACCATTTCCTCGCTCACATGAACGGGGATGAACTTGTTGCCATTGTGAACCTGAAACGTCAGGCCAACAAAGTTCGGCAAAATCGTGGAGCGGCGGCTCCACGTCTTGATTGCCATGTTGCGTTGGCCTTTTGCGGCCTCTGCCTTCTTCAAAATATACCCGTCTACAAACGGGCCTTTCCATACGGAGCGTGTCATGTGTCGCTACCCTTACGATTTCTTGGCTTTGTGGCGTGAGCGCACAATAAGCTTGGTTGTACGCTTGTTGGTACGTGTCTTGTAACCCTTCGTTGGTTTGCCCCAAGGTGTTGCCCAGTGCTTACCACCGTTGGTACGACCGCCGTTAGGATGGTCAACCGGGTTACGTGCGATACCGCGTGATACAGGGCGCTTGCCCTTCCAACGTGTACGACCGGCTTTGCCAACAACTTCGTTCAAGTGGTCCGGGTTCGACACAGCACCTATCGAAGCCATGCAGCTTGCTGGAACCATGCGGGTTTCACCCGACTTCAACTTGATGATTACATAACCACCATCACGACCAGCAACCATAACGTAGGTGCCTGCCGAACGGGCAAGCGAGCCACCTGCACCTGGCTTGGTTTCAACGTTGTGAACGATGGTGCCCACTGGAATGCTGCCGATTTGGGTGGCATTGCCTGGCTTCACGTCAACGTTTTGACCGGAAATCACACTGTCGCCAACAGCCAAACGCTGAGGAGCCAGAATGTAGGCTAACGTGCCATCAGCATACTTGATCAGCGCAATGAAGGCGGTGCGGTTTGGATCATATTCCAAACGCTCTACCACGGCGGCCATGTCGTGCTTCGTACGCTTAAAATCAATCAAGCGATAAGAAATCTTATGACCACCACCGATGCGGCGTGACGTAATGCGGCCCGTGTTACCACGACCACCGGACTTCGACAGGCCTTCGGTCAATGCCTTTACAGGCTTGCCCTTAAACAGGCCCGAACGGTCCACCTGGATGAGGTGGCGGCGACCGGCGCTTGTGGGATTGAATGTCTTGAGTGCCATATTCCTACCCTACCCTCACAGACCCGTTGTCACGTCAAGACGTTCGCCTTCAGCGAGCGTGACGTAAGCTTTTTTCTTGTCTGAAAGCAAAACAGTGCGGCCTTTGAAGCTGCGCTTTTTACCCTTGCGTACCAGTGTATTCACCGCAGCAACCTTCACGCCAAACAGGCCTTCAACAGCAGCCTTGATTTCAGGCTTGGTTGAGTTTGGTGCAACGTTGAACACGATGGTGTTCGATGCGGAAGCCATCGTCGCCTTTTCCGTGATGGCAGGCGAAATGATAGTGTTATAAAATTTTTCTTTGCTCATTTGAAACGCGCCTCCAGCGCTTCCAAAGCGGCCTTCGTCAACACCAGGTTCTTGCGACGCAAGATGTCATAAACGTTGATGCCTTGGATCGGCAGCACGTCAATGTTTGGGACATTGCGCGCAGCATTGGCGAAACCTTCGTTCAGCGTTGCGCCATCGATGATGAGCGCATTCACAAGGCCCATCTTTTCAAACGCAGCCTTAATGTTCTTTGTCTTTTCAAAACCATCAGCCTTCTCGACGATGATCAATTCAGACGCCTTCATCTTGGTCGAGAGGGCATGGCGCAAACCGAGTGCGCGGACCTTCTTGTTCAAAGACGTTTCGTGGCTGCGGAAGCGCGGGCCAAAAGCCTTACCACCGCCGACAAAAATACCGGCCTTGCGCGAACCGTGACGGGCACCGCCGCCACCTTTTTGCTTGCCGAACTTTGCCGTCGTGCGGTTGATTTCGCCGCGCGACTTGGCTTGGTGTGTACCCTGTTGGCGCTTGTTAAGCTGCCACTGCACCACACGGTGGATGATGTCCACCCGTGGATCGAGACCGAAAATGGCATCGTTCAGATCAACCGAACCAGCACTTCCAGCGTCAAAATTTGTAACATCAATTTTCATATCTGACGCCTCACTTATGCTTGCGCTACGACCGGAGCCTTGAAGGCACCAGGCTTAGGAGCGCCGTCTGGAAGCTTGCGCTTCACAGCATCACGCACAGACACCCAACCGCCCGGCGCACCTGGCACCGAACCCTTGAGCAGGATCAAACCACGTTCAACGTCGGTCTTAACAACAACAACGTTCTGGGTGGTAATCGTATCAACGCCGAGGTGACCCGGCATCTTCTTGTTCTTGAACACCTTGCCAGGATCCTGACGGTTACCCGTCGAACCGATGGAACGATGGCTCACCGACACACCGTGTGTGGCGCGCAAACCGGAGAAGTTCCAACGCTTGATACCGCCTTGGAAACCCTTACCCTTTGATGTGCCCGTGACGTCAACGAATTGACCGGCAACAAAGTGATCAGCAGTCACTTCCGCACCTACTGGCATTGTCATGTCAGCAGAAACGCGGAACTCTTGCAGCTTGCGCTTGGGTTCCACGCCATTCTTGGCGAAGTGTCCACGATCAGCCTTTGTAAGGCGCTTGATCTTGGGTGTGGCTGAGCCGAGCTGAACAGCCAAATAGCCGTCCTTCTCAACCGTTTTATGTGAAACAACATGAACATTGTCCACTTTCAACACAGTCACAGGAACTTGCGCTCCTTCGGCTGTGTAGATCCGGGTCATGCCCAGCTTTCTGGCGATAAGGCCTGAACGCATTTTCTTCTCCAGAGGCTCTGTTAAATTAGAGCTTGATTTCAACGTCTACACCGGCAGCGAGGTCGAGCTTCATCAGCGCGTCAACGGTTTGCGGTGTGGGATCCACGATATCAAGCAAACGACGATGCGTACGCATTTCGAATTGCTCGCGGCTTTTCTTGTCCACGTGGGGCGAACGGTTCACAGTGAACTTCTCAATGCGCGTTGGCAGTGGCACAGGTCCGCGGATCTGTGCGCCGGTGCGCTTTGCGGTGTTCACGATCTCTTTTGTCGAATTATCAAGAATACGATAATCAAACGCTTTGAGACGGATCCGGATATTTTGGCGTTGCATGTTTTTACTCAGCCTTAATCTGTAATCTTGGCAACAACGCCGGCACCAACGGTGCGGCCACCTTCGCGGATGGCGAAGCGCAGCTTTTCTTCCATGGCGATTGGCGTGATCAGCTCAACATCAAACGAGATGTTGTCGCCGGGCATTACCATTTCAGTGCCTTCTGGCAAGCGTTACAACACCGGTCACGTCCGTGGTGCGGAAGTAGAACTGCGGACGGTAGTTGGCAAAGAACGGCGTATGACGGCCACCCTCTTCCTTCGTCAGAATGTAAGCTTCTGCCTTGAACTTCTTGTGGGGCTTCACAGAACCTGGCTTGCAGAGAATCTGGCCACGTTCAACACCTTCACGGTCAATACCGCGGAGAAGTGCGCCAACGTTGTCGCCAGCCTGACCGGAGTCGAGCAGCTTGCGGAACATTTCAACGCCCGTGCAGGTGGTCTTGACCGTGTCACGAATGCCGACGATTTCGATTTCTTCGCCAACCTTCACAACGCCACGCTCAATACGACCCGTCACAACCGTGCCACGGCCCGAGATCGAGAACACGTCTTCAATCGGCATCAGGAATGGCTGGTCAATCGGACGATCAGGCTGTGGAATATATTCGTCAACCGTCTTCATCAAGGCCAGAATGGCATCGCGGCCAATCTCAGGCGTTACGTTGTTCAAAGCTGCAACAGCCGAACCCTTGGTGATTGGAATGGTATCGCCTGGGAACTGGTAGCTCGACAAGAGCTCACGCACTTCCATTTCAACGAGGTCAATGAGTTCAGCGTCGTCAACAAGGTCAACCTTGTTCATGAACACAACAAGCGCTGGAACGCCAACCTGACGGGCCAGCAGAATGTGTTCGCGCGTTTGTGGCATTGGGCCGTCAGCAGCTGACACAACCAAAATAGCGCCGTCCATCTGGGCCGCACCCGTGATCATGTTCTTCACATAGTCAGCGTGGCCTGGGCAATCAACGTGGGCATAGTGGCGGGCCTTCGTTTGATACTCAACGTGCGCCGTATTGATCGTGATACCACGGGCACGTTCTTCCGGTGCCTTGTCGATCTGGTCATAGGCCGTATAAGTCGCACCACCGCTTTCAGCCAAGATCTTGGTGATCGCTGCCGTCAGTGACGTCTTGCCATGGTCAACGTGGCCAATCGTGCCAATGTTGCAATGCGGCTTGTCGCGGTTGAATTTTTCTTTGGCCATCGGAGCTCTCCGTTCTCAAAAACTAATTAAGCGTATTTCTTTTTTACTTCTTCGGCCACTGCACCAGGAACCTGGCTATAGTGATCGAATTGCATCGTGTAAGATGCGCGTCCCTGGCTCATTGAGCGCAAGGTATTGATGTAACCAAACATGTTGGCAAGTGGCACCAACGCGTTGATGATGTTGGCGTTGCCGCGCATCGACGTGCCCGAGATCTGGCCACGACGAGAGTTCAAATCACCGATGACTGAACCCACAAATTCTTCTGGGCTTGTTACTTCAACCTTCATCGTAGGTTCAAGCAAAACCGCACCAGCTGACTTCGAAAGCTTCGCGCATTGCTGCACGTGTTGCGATTTCGAATGCAATCGCCGAAGAGTCAACGTCATGGTATGCGCCGTCAACCAGTGCAACCTTCATATCAACCACAGGAAAGCCAATCAATGGGCCATTAGACAGCACCGAGTTCAGGCCCTTTTCAACGCCTGGGATATATTCCTTCGGAACCGAACCACCAACGATGCGGGCTTCAAACGAGTTGCCAGCACCAGCTTCTGCTGGTTCAATTTCCAGGATAACGCGGGCAAACTGACCCGTACCACCGGTTTGCTTCTTGTGTGTGTAGTCCTTCGTCACCTTGCGGGTGATGGCTTCACGATAAGCAACCTGAGGAGCGCCAACTTGCACTTCAACTTTGTGGGTGCGCTTCAAAATATCGACCTTAATGTCGAGATGAAGTTCGCCCATGCCCTTGATGATGGTTTCGCCTGACTCGGAGTCAGTCGAAACGCGGAAAGATGGATCTTCAGAAGCCAGCTTGTACAAAGCAACGGCCATCTTTTCTTGGTCGGCCTTTGTCTTTGGCTCAACCTTCATTTCGATAACGGGCTCAGGGAACTCCATCTTTTCCAAGATGACAGCCTTGGCTGGATCGCAGAGCGTATCGCCCGTACGCGTTTCCTTGAGGCCTACGAGAGCAACGATGTCGCCCGCATGCGCTTCAGCAATTTCTTCACGGTTGTTGGCGTGCATGAGAACCATGCGGCCTACACGTTCCGTCTTGTCGCGTGTCGAGTTAAGCAGCGAAGTGCCCTTCGACAACGTGCCGGAATAAATGCGGCAGAATGTCAACACGCCATATTGGTCATCCATCAACTTGAACGCCAGCAAGGCAAGTGGTTCAGAGTCAGATGAAGGACGGGTGGTTTCGCCACCGGTCTTCACGTCAATGCCCTTGATCGCAGGGCGATCCAGTGGCGAAGGCAGATAATCAACAACGGCGTCCAGCAGTGTTTGCACACCCTTGTTCTTGAAGGCCGATCCACACAGCACAGGGAAGAACGAAGCGTTCAACACGGCCTTGCGGAGCAACTTCTTGATGGTCTCATTCGACATCTCAATACCATTGAGATAATCGTCCATGGCAGCGTCATCGAGTTCAGCGCAGGCTTCGATCATTTCAGCGCGGGCTTGTACCGCAGCCTCCAACATGTCAGCTGGAATTTCTTCGTCATGGAAGTTTGCACCCAGCTCTTCGTTTTCCCAAACGACGGCCTTCATGCGAACCAGATCAACGATACCTTTGAATGCGGCTTCAGCGCCAATTGGCAGCTGAATTGGAACTGGACGCGCGCCCAAACGTTCCTTGATGTCCTTGATGCACTGCTCAAAAGATGCACCAGTCTTGTCCATCTTGTTGCAGAACACGATGCGCGGAACAGCATACTTGTCGCCCTGACGCCAAACTGTTTCCGTTTGTGGTTCTACACCTTGGTTTGAGTCAAGCACACACACAGCACCGTCAAGCACGCGCAGCGAACGTTCAACTTCAATGGTGAAGTCCACGTGGCCTGGGGTGTCGATGATGTTGCAACGCTTGCCATTCCAAACCGTTGTGGTAGCAGCTGAGGTAATCGTAATGCCGCGCTCTTGTTCCTGCTCCATGAAGTCCATGGTGGCAGCGCCATCATGCACTTCGCCAATTTTGTGGCTCTTGCCTGAATAGAACAAAATACGTTCTGTAACTGTCGTTTTGCCAGCATCAATGTGGGCCATGATGCCGAAGTTACGATAGTCTGCAAGTTCATGTGTACGGGCCATAACGATCTATCTCTCTTACCAGCGGTAGTGGCTGAATGCGCGGTTCGCTTCGGCCATCTTGTGGGTGTCTTCGCGCTTCTTCACGGCGGTGCCACGGTTGTTGGCAGCATCGAGAAGTTCGCCGGAAAGACGTTCCACCATTGTTTTTTCGTTGCGGTTACGCGCAGCCGTGATGATCCAACGGATCGCCAAGGCTTGGCGGCGCTCCATGCGCACTTCAACTGGAACCTGATATGTTGCACCACCCACGCGGCGCGAACGCACTTCGATGGCAGGAGCAACATTGTCCAAAGCCTGATGGAACATCTGCACTGGATCAGACTTTGCCTTGGCTTGAATGGTTTCGAGCGCACCGTACACGATGCCTTCAGCAACGGACTTCTTGCCCTCAACCATGAGGTTGTTCATGAATTTTGATACGATCAGATCACCGAACTTTGGATCGGGATTGATGACGCGCTTCTCAGCTTTATGGCGACGTGACATTGCTTACTCTCCTGCTTACTTCGGACGCTTCGCGCCGTACTTCGAACGACGCTGGCGGCGCTTGACGATGCCTTGCGTATCGAGAACACCGCGGATGATGTGATAACGAACGCCAGGAAGATCCTTCACACGGCCGCCACGGATCATGACAACAGAGTGTTCTTGAAGGTTGTGGCCTTCACCTGGAATATAGCTCACCACTTCGAAGCCATTGGTCAAACGAACCTTGGCAACCTTACGAAGTGCCGAGTTCGGCTTCTTCGGGGTCGTGGTATAAACGCGTGTGCAAACGCCGCGCTTTTGCGGGCAAGCTTGCATCGCCGGAACTTTGTTCCGGTACGTTGGCTTCGTGCGGGCTGTCCGCAGCAGTTGGTTGATTGTCGGCATCCGACTGATCTTCCTTGCAAAATTGTTTTTTTTCGAAAGCAACTTGCATTTGCATGTTGCCCCGGGACCGGGTTTCAAACACAACAAAACGCTTGGAAAATCCGATCCGGACTTTTCCAGCGCTCAAAACCAGAGGCACAGTGAACCGGCCTGGCTCAGTGTGCGTGACCTCGAATGTCTTTTCTTTCCTTCCGTGACAGCGTTTCGTGGGCGCGAAGCCCCGACGGCCTGCAGTGCCGGAAGTTGTCGCGCTTCTACTGACTCGCAGCGCCTTCGTCAACCCCCTTGCAAATAATCATTTTACAAGGGTTTTGACCACTTTTTCCGTAAAATTTGTGGGATTGCAACGCAAATTTTGCTGCAATGCGGAATCAGTAGGCCGTTAAGTTTAGCCCTCTTTCGGGCAACTCTCGTAAATCTCACCGAGATCCCTAGCGGCTTCCTTCACGAATCCCGGTGTCCGAGATCCGAAGTCTTCAACCTGCATATAGCCCAAGCGCAACAGTTCACGCGCGGCTTTGACCATTTTCTTTTGCCCAACTTTGCTGGACACTTTGCGTTGAATAGGGTCTTTGGTCGTCGTCGTCTCGGCGACGCTTTTAAAGAAATCTGCTGCTATTTTATCTTTTTCGGCCTGGGAGAGTTTGGGGTCGCTCATTGCGAGTTGCATTTTGGCTTGCTGCCACCCCAGTTTCATGCCGCCACCGCCAATCATTTTGAGAGCCTGTGTGTTCTCCTGCCGCCCAACGACAGCCCGATAGCTTGCATAGTCAGCCTCGTAGTATGCAACCCGCTCCGCCAATTCCGCGCGGCCGGCACTGCTGCACAGTCGCTTTGGATCAGACGTCATCAGGCAATGCATCTGATCATAGTTTGGCAAGCCCTTCTGCCAACCCTTCATACATTTACTGTCCAGACCCGTTTTGAATGGAACATCGGCATCCGTCTCCGCTTGCGCGACTGATTGTTCTTCCACTTGCTCAGGGCCTGTGGGTGCATTGCCGAGGTAAAAATATGTGCCCAACCCGATGCCAGCGAAAACGGCAAGCATCGAAACATACATCGTCACTGAGCTACCTTCACCCTCTCCATCATCATTGGGGGGCTCGTAACCACCCTGCCCTTGCGAGGGTGAACCACCAAGTCGGCGGTTAATTTGATCGGGCGAAATGCGAAGTGTCATGACAATTCTTTCGAGGCTGAAGTTAAGTTAAGGCGTTACAAGCGTTGGGAACATGTTCTGGAATGCCTTGAAAGGCACTTTGAAGGACGGGGTGCAGAGCAAGATCAAAATCAGTCGGTTTAACCAATCCTTGAAGTGCAAGAGTTGCAATCAAATCCACGATGCGGGTTTCATTCAACCGCGGATGCAGGGCGGCCTTTTTCAAATCCTTGTTTACAAAATCTTGGGCTGCCCGTTTTACAGACTCGTTGTACTCACCAGTGACTTGCATGTGCTTGGCCAGATCGACGTTATAGTGCGCCAGTCCTGCATCAATTTTCGTCTTGTGTTCGGCATAAGCTGAAATCTTCGCGACAATATCCTTGTGGCCATCGGGCCCGCAGAAACGCGCTAGTCTTTGCGTAACTTCACATTCAAGCCAATGATCATTGCTTGCGTGATTGAGCCACAAGGGCTGGCAATTTCGTGATGGTTCGGAAAGAAGTTGGTTTGCCGCGATACTTTGTTGGTCATGCCCGAGATACGCCAAAATATCGCGGGCGATTTGCTGGCCGAAAAAAAGCACGCAAAGCACAATTCCCAACTGCACGAATTGGTTTAGCCGTTGCGCGCTCAACACGAACTTGCCCTCAATGCAAGTGCGCCAGTGCCAGTTGGCCACCAGGCAGGGCGCGGAAGCGGCAAGTCGTCTACCTTCAAATACCCACTTGCGATCAAAGCACGCGCGGCATTTGTTAAATTATCCGGCGTGAATTTGCTCTTCGCATCCTTGTCTGTAAGCAGCGCATTCGCCTCACCAGTTGCTTCAAATATCTGCGCTTCGGCTGCTTGCAACTCTTCTTGCGATATACCCGGCGTATTCATCATTTTTGCATATTTTGCGTGTGCCAAAGCTGCTTGCATGCCCTGCCGCTGTATCTCTTGAACTTGTTGCATGAAATCGCCTGCGTTCGACAAGTCTTGGGTTTGCACCAATGCCAATGCATTTTCTTGCTGCGCGTTGCGCGCCAAATCGCGCTCAAAGCGCAAGATTGCAGCGATTAGGGCAAGTTTTTCATTTCCGTCGCACAGCCGTTCCACCTGCCGGGTCATGACACAATGCAGTTCGTCTATATTCACGCTTCTGCTTTGCCAACCAACAGAACAGGCTTCCGTGACAACTGATCTATTCAACATGCTGTCGAAGAATGCGGGCACTGGCCCCGTGTAAACGCGCAAAGCGCCGTAGGCCACAAAAACACTGGCCAACATTGACATACGAAGTGTGTTTCGCGCGAGGAATTTTCCAACCTGCGGCGATTGCGTTGGTTTGGATTGCAGCGTGTTCGCAGCTTCAAAGCTGCGATTTTGCAACGCGCGCAGTTGCTTGATATCTAATCCCATCGTCTTCCCCAACGCAGTACGAAGACTATGTTTAGTTGAAGACGGTTAACTCTCAATTACGCTGCAACATTCGCCACGCCACAATTCATCGCATTCCCGCCCCATCCCCGCCCGATTGGAAAGCGAATCTCCGAGTCGACGGCGACATGTGAATTCGGGATTTCCCCCTCAGAAGGAGTAACCAACGATGACCATGCCGCAAAGACAGTGGTGGCACGAACTGAACACCTGGGAGCCAGAGGCCGCATTGGCTTTTTACGGGCGTACGTTGGGGTGGGTGTTCGAACCAACAACCCTGCCCGATGGTGCCGGCTATTGGATTGCCCGCAAAGACGGCAAGCCCGTAGGAGGTGTTTTTGAACTGACTGCACCTGATTATGACGGCATCCCATCTCATTGGATGACCTATCTGTCGGTGGCCGACATAGCGAAAGCCGAGGATGAGACGTCGAAATCGGGCGGCGAAATCATGCGTGCTCCCGTCCGTGTGCCGGGTGTGGGCAAGTTGGCCGTCGTCTCTGACGCAACCGGCGCCATGATTGGCTTGATAGAGCCTGACGGTGCCCACGCGCTTGCTGTTCACTAATGCAAGTTTCGCAATGACGAAGACTTTTGGCATTATACATTTGCCCAAATAAAAGTTTGCCCCCCGTAAGTGGCGTGCGTTGGTTAGTAAGCGTAACTATTTATGAGTCGCAGCATCGGGAGCTTTTCTTGCCGCAGGAAAAGCTCCCTTTTTATTGAGCGGCATTGCAGCTAGCATCTGCCAATGGCTTGGCTCCCTTTAATCTTCGCATGTCTCAGTATTTTTGGTGCAGCCATTGTGCGCGGCTATTCTGGCTTTGGCTTTTCGTTGTTGTCGATCAGTGCATTGTCGCTCGTTTTCTCACCAGCTGAAATCATACCTTCCATTTTCCTCCTTGAAATAGCCGCCAGCATTCACTTGCTACCGTCCATCTGGAAAGACGTGCATTGGCGGTCATTGCTGCCACTGACACTGGGTTGCCTCATCGCAACACCTCTCGGTGTTTATCTATTGGCCAATGTCCCTGCCCGCCCCATGCAATTGGCACTATCCGCTTTCGTTTTGGCGGCCACCGCCCTGCTCTGGAAAGGCTACGCGCTGAAAACCATGCCCGGCAACATTGCATCAACCGCAGCAGGCGCAGCCTCTGGCCTCGCCAATGGAGCATTCGGCATGGGTGGACCACCCGTCGTGTTGTTTTACTTCTCATCACCCGCAGGCAACATTGCGGGTCGGGCTTCGTTAATTGCGTTTTTCCTGATTACCGATGTGATTGGACTGGCCAATCAGTCCGTACACGGATTGGTAACACGCGACGCAGCATGGCACGCCGCATGGTTTTTACCGCCACTTATTGCAGGAGTATGGTTGGGATCGAGAAGCTTCAAAGGAACGGACCCTGCAAAATTCAAGAAAGCAGTGTTGGCAATCTTGGCGGCAATGGCTGTGTTGATTGCATTGAAGGCAATTATTGGCATGGAGTAACCCGCAGACGATGTCGGCCAAGACATTGACTCGCGTACGAACTCATGTTGTTCATCTTCAATGCCATGGCGACAAAACCAATATCACCGATATTTTTATTTGGACCGGAACAAACTGTTTGCGCCTACAATTTCATTCCTGATCTTTTTCATCATGACGTTAGGCATCGCAGTTTGGTTTCTTGTTGATCCCAACTGGTATCCCAAACGGCCACGCCACGTGCGGGGCAAAGGCGCACTTTGGGTTTATCTTTTCTTCTTAATTATATCGCTGCCAGTTTGGATGCGCGTGCCCATCGTCATCACCACGCTGTCGGAATTTATCATTTACCGCATCGCCATGTTGGTGTGGATGTTGGACAAGCGGCCGGATTTTGCCATTGGCCCACAAGGCATATACGGGATCGACTATCTTAAATACCGGCACATTTCTTGGCATATGATGGATCACTTGGAGATTAGGACCATCGTCGGCAAACATAGTGGAAAATCACCACCTTCAATCACGTTCGTTGGCAAGAAATGGGATAAAAATAGCCCGGAAAAAATGGCCAAGATCACAGCCCCTAAAATTACGCTGCGTCCGTTTGAGGGCGTAAACGATCAGGAAATTCTTGCACTTGCACAGAAGTTCCACCCGGCGCTGACCATCAACCGGATAGAAGTGAAGCCAGAATAAAGGCCCAGAATTGCTTCCGGGCCTTATGTATTTGGAATCTTAGAGCGTTTACTCCGCAGCAGCCTGTGGCAGCTGGGTCTTGGTTTGCTCTTCGATGATCAGCTTGTCGCGCTTCACGGCAATCTGGCGCAGACGGCTCAACATGCCGCCCGTACCTGCCGGGATCAGACGACCCACAATGACGTTTTCCTTCAGGCCATCGAGTGTGTCGATCTTGCCTGCGGTTGCGGCATCGGTCAGCACACGTGTGGTTTCCTGGAACGACGCAGCCGAGATGAACGAACGAGTCTGCAATGAAGCCTTGGTGATGCCGAGCAGCACGGGTTGTGCTGTTGCAGGGCGCAGGCCTTCAGCTTCAAGCTTGGCGTTTTCACGGTCAAACTCTTCACGGTCAACTTGCTCACCAATCAACATCGTGGATTCACCCACATCCGTTACTTCCATCTTCTGCAACATCTGACGCACAATCACTTCAATGTGCTTGTCGTTGATGCTCACACCCTGCAAGCGGTAAACTTCCTGGATTTCGTTGACGAGGTAAGAGGCCAGCTCTTCCACGCCCTTAATTGCCAGAATGTCATGCGGCGCTGGGTTGCCGTCCATGATGTATTCGCCCTTTTCAATGAGGTCGCCCTCTTGAACTGGCAAATGCTTACCCTTCGGAATCAGGTATTCAACGGCTTCTGACTCGCCCTCTTGTGGCACGATGCGAATGCGGCGCTTGTTCTTGTAGTCACGGCCAAACTCGATCTTGCCCGAGATTTCCGCGATGATGGCGGCATCCTTTGGACGGCGTGCTTCAAACAACTCGGCAACACGTGGCAGACCGCCCGTGATGTCGCGTGTTTTCGCACTTTCAAGTGGGTTACGTGCAAGCACGTCACCAGCACCAATCTTGCCGCCTGGATCAACCGACAGAACAGCGTCAACTGACAACAGGTAACGGGCTTCACCGCCGCGTGGCAACTTCATCACTTCACCATGCTTGTCCTTGATGACAATAGCTGGCTTCAATGTTGTACCACGTTGGTTGGTGCGCCAATCGATGATGACACGGTTGGTAATGCCGGTTGCTTCGTCGATGATTTCATTCACGGAAATACCGTCAACCACATCTTCGAACGCTACAACACCATCAACTTCCGACAACACTGGACGGGTGTATGGATCCCATTCCGCAATGCGCATGCCGCGCTTCACAGCAGCACCATCATCAACCAACAGCTTGGAGCCATAGCCGATTTTGTGGGTGGCGCGTTCGTTGCCTTTGGCGTCTTTGATCACCATGGTGATCGCACGGCCCATAACAACCAATTTGCCAGCTGTGTCCTTGGCCAAGTTGCGGTTACGGATTTCGATGGTGCCTTCCATGTTGGCTTCAACATAGGAGTCATCCATCACCTGTGCCGCACCACCGATGTGGAACGTACGCATGGTCAGCTGCGTGCCTGGTTCACCGATGGACTGCGCGGCGATAACGCCCACAGCTTCACCCATGTTCACAGGCGTACCGCGTGCAAGGTCGCGGCCATAGCAGGTCGCGCACACGCCAAACTTGGTTTCGCATGTCAGCACAGAGCGGATCTTGATTTCGGAGATACCGGCCTTTTCAATCAACTCGACATGTTGTTCGAGGATTTCATTGCCAGCAGCCAAGATCAATTCGCCCGAGCCCAAGTCCACGATGTCTTGCGCCGTTGTACGGCCCAACACACGCGTCCCCAAAGATACGATCACTTCACCGGCGTCGATGATTGGACGTGTGGTGATGAAGTGTTGCGAGCCGCAATCTTCTTCTGAAATGATGGCGTCTTGTGCAACGTCAACCAGACGACGTGTCAAGTAACCCGAGTTCGCGGTCTTCAACGCCGTATCGGCCAGACCCTTACGGGCGCCGTGGGTGGAGTTGAAGTATTCGAGAACCGAAAGGCCTTCCTTGAAGTTCGAAATGATCGGTGTTTCAATGATTTCGCCCGACGGCTTGGCCATAAGACCGCGCATACCGGCAAGCTGCTTCATCTGCGCTGGCGAACCACGCGCACCGGAGTGGCTCATCATGTAGATCGAGTTGATCGGGAGTTGGCGCTTGGTTTCAGGGTCGAACTTGACGGAGGAAATTTCCTTCATCATTTCTTCTGCTACCTTGTCCGAGCACTTGGCCCAGGCATCCACCACCTTGTTGTACTTTTCGCCCTGCGTAATCAAACCGTCGATATATTGCTGCTCATATTCTTTTGCAGCTTCGCGGGTTTGTTGCACCAGCTTCACTTTGGTTGGCGGAATGACCATGTCATCCTTACCGAAGGAAATACCGGCGCGGAACGCGTTCAAGAAGCCCAAGGCCATGATGCGGTCAGCGAAAATAACCGCTTCTTTCTGACCACAATGACGATACACAGCATCGATCATCTTGGAGATGTCGCGTTTGGTCATCAGCTTGTTGCAGAGATCGTAAGTGATGTTCATAGCCAACGGCAACAATTCACCGATACGCATACGACCCGGTGTGGTGTCGATGATGCGATTGCGCACCATGCCATCCGCAGCTGTGTCCTTAATACGGCACTTGATTTTAGCATGCAGCGTAACAACGCCAGCCGCCAGAGCATGTTCGATTTCCTGCAGGTTGCCGAACACCTTGCCTTGGCCAGGTTCGTTCTCCGCAATGATCGACAGGTAATAAAGGCCCAACACGATATCCTGTGATGGAACGATAATCGGGTGGCCGTTGGCAGGATGCAACACGTTGTTCGTGGACATCATCAACACGCGGGCTTCCAACTGGGCTTCCAGCGACAATGGAACGTGAACAGCCATTTGGTCACCGTCGAAGTCGGCATTGAACGCCGTGCAAACGAGCGGATGTAACTGGATGGCCTTGCCTTCAATCAGAACTGGCTCAAACGCCTGAATGCCAAGACGATGAAACGTCGGCGCACGGTTGAGCATGATCGGATGTTCGCGAATAACCTCGTCGAGGATATCCCAAACTTCCGGCTTTTCTTTTTCAACCAACTTCTTGGCTTGCTTAACCGTGGTCGAAAGACCCTTGGCTTCAAGACGCGAATAGATAAATGGCTTGAACAGTTCGAGTGCCATTTTCTTTGGCAAACCGCACTGGTGCAATTTCATTTCCGGACCCACAACGATAACCGAGCGGCCTGAATAGTCCACGCGCTTACCCAGCAAGTTTTGACGGAAACGACCCTGCTTGCCCTTGAGCATGTCAGACAGCGACTTCAATGGACGCTTGTTGGCACCCGTGATCACGCGGCCACGACGGCCGTTGTCGAACAGGGCGTCAACCGACTCCTGCAACATGCGCTTTTCGTTACGCACGATGATGTCTGGCGCCTTCAACTCAATGAGGCGCTTCAAACGGTTGTTGCGGTTGATAACACGGCGATAAAGATCATTGAGATCCGATGTTGCGAAACGTCCACCATCCAGCGGCACCAAGGGGCGCAATTCTGGCGGGATCACCGGAACAACAGTCAAGATCATCCATTCCGGACGGTTGCCGGATTCCATGAAGTTCTCAACCAGCTTCAAACGCTTGGCCAATTTCTTGGGCTTCAAGTCACCAGTGGCAACCTTCAATTCCTCGCGCAATGTTTCTTTCATTTGCTCAAGGTTCAGCGCCATCAACATATCGCGAATGGCTTCGGCACCAATGGCGGCCGTGAAGCTGTCATCGCCATAGTCTTCTTGCGCTTTGAGGTAATCACCCTCGCCCATCAGCTGGTATTGCTTCAGCGGTGTCAGGCCGGGTTCAAGCACAATGTAGTTTTCAAAATACAGGACGCGCTCAATATCCTTCAGCGTCATGTCCAGCAATGTCGCGATGCGCGATGGAACCGACTTCAAGAACCAAATGTGGGCAACAGGCGCTGCAAGCTCAATGTGGCCCATGCGCTCGCGCCGAACCTTCGAGAGTGTGACTTCAACGCCGCACTTTTCGCAGATAATGCCCTTGTACTTCATGCGCTTGTACTTGCCGCACAGGCATTCGTAATCCTTCACGGGTCCGAAAATGCGTGCACAGAACAAGCCATCACGTTCAGGCTTGAACGTGCGGTAGTTGATGGTTTCCGGCTTTTTGATTTCGCCGAAAGACCACGACAAGATCTTCTCCGGACTCGCAATCGAAATGCGGATCTGGTCGAAAACCTGGGCCGGCACTGCCGGATTGAAGACGTTCATGACCTCTTGGTTCATGGTGTCATTCTCCTAAAATGCGGAAGGATTGTTCCGCGGAATTAAAATTCATCTGTCGGATCTCGAAACTTATTCAGCAGCTTGCGCGGGCGCATCTGGAACAGCCGTGGCCGCTCCATTTTGCAATTCCACATTCAAGCCAAGCGAACGCATTTCCTTGACAAGCACGTTGAAGCTTTCGGGAATACCCGTTTCGAAGGCGTCATCGCCGCGTACAATGGCTTCATAAACCTTTGTACGACCTGCAACGTCGTCCGACTTGACGGTGAGCATTTCCTGCAGCGTGTATGCTGCGCCATAAGCTTCAAGCGCCCAGACTTCCATTTCGCCGAAGCGCTGACCACCAAACTGCGCCTTACCACCCAGCGGCTGCTGCGTGACAAGTGAGTAAGGACCAATCGAACGGGCATGGATCTTGTCGTCAACCAAATGGTGCAGCTTCAACATATAGATGTAGCCCACAGTCACCTGACGGTCGAACTTGTCACCTGTCTTGCCGTCGTAAAGGTCAATCTGACCTGAAGTGGCAAGGCCAGCATCCGTCAACATTTTGGCAATGTCGGCTTCATTGGCACCGTCAAACACGGGCGTTGCAATGGGCACACCCTTGCGCAGACCTTCGGCAAACTCAACAATTTGATTGTCGTCGAGATTGTCAAGTTCAGTGTTGTTGCCATAGATCGCATGCAAGCCATCACGCACCGGCTTGGACTTCTGGGTGTCTTTATAAACTTCCAGCATTTGACCAATCTTCTTGCCCATGCCGGCACAGGCCCAACCCAAATGGGTTTCAAGGATCTGACCAACGTTCATGCGCGAAGGCACGCCGAGCGGGTTCAACACAATGTCGACAGGTTGACCATCAGCCAGATATGGCATGTCTTCCTGTGGCACGATGCGGGAAACCACACCCTTGTTGCCATGGCGGCCGGCCATCTTGTCGCCGGGTTGAATTTTGCGCTTCACAGCCACGAAGACTTTTACCATCTTCATTACGCCGGGTGGCAGTTCATCACCGCGTTGCAGCTTTTCAACCTTGTCCATAAAGCGGTTTTCGAGACCCTTCTTGGACTCGTCGTACTGCACCTTCATGGCTTCAAGTTCGGCCATATTTTTATCGTTGCCGAGTGTAATGTTCCACCATTGCGAACGTGGCACATCATCAAGCTGGGCGGCTGAAATTTTGCCGTCCATTTTGTGGCCGCGTGGGCCTGCTGTCGCAACTTTACCGTTGAGGAAGTCCTTCAAGCGGCCATAGGAGTTACGGTCGAGGATCGCGAGTTCGTCGTCACGATCCTTGGCCAAACGTTCAATTTCTTCGCGCTCAATCGAAACTGCACGTTCGTCCTTGTCCACACCGTGGCGGTTGAACACACGCACTTCAACAACCGTACCCGAAACGCCGGGTGGCAGCTTCAATGAAGTGTCGCGAACGTCGGATGCTTTTTCACCGAAAATGGCGCGCAGAAGTTTTTCTTCAGGCGTCATGGGCGACTCGCCCTTCGGCGTGATCTTGCCGACAAGAATGTCGCCAGGTTTCACTTCGGCACCAATATAAACAATGCCGGCTTCGTCGAGGTTGCGGAGAGACTCTTCACCCACGTTTGGAATATCGCGGGTAATTTCTTCAGGCCCAAGCTTGGTGTCACGTGCCATCACGTCGAATTCTTCGATATGGATGGAGGTGAACACGTCGTCCTTCACGATGCGTTCCGACAGCAAAATCGAATCTTCGAAGTTGTAGCCGTTCCAAGGCATGAACGCGACGAGCACGTTCTGACCAAGTGCAAGATCACCCAATTCCGTCGATGGACCGTCAGCGATAATTTCGCCAGCAGCAACCACGTCTCCCACACGCACCAGCGGACGCTGATTGATGCAGGTTGACTGGTTCGAACGTTGGAACTTCGACAGTGTGAAAATGTCAACACCGGGCTTTGTCGGGTCGGTTTCTTCCGTGGCGCGAATAACAATGCGCTTGGCGTCCACTTGGTCAACGATGCCGGTGCGGCGAGCGGTAATGGCAGCGCCAGAGTCACGGGCCACAACGCTTTCCATGCCTGTGCCAACCAACGGCGCAGATGAACGCACCAAAGGAACGGCCTGACGTTGCATGTTCGAACCCATCAAGGCGCGGTTGGCGTCGTCGTTTTCAAGGAATGGAATGAGGGCCGCAGCCACCGAAACGATTTGCTTTGGTGAAACGTCAGCATAGTCAACGCGGTCAGCAGGAACTGGCAACACGTCACCCGTCTTACGCACCAAAACCATTTCGTCGGCAAACTTGCCGTCCTTGGTCAAGGCCACGTTGGCTTGGGCGATGTAGTATTTGCCTTCTTCAATGGCCGAGAGGTACTTCACCTCATTCGTCACTTGGCCGTTCACCACTTTGCGGTAAGGCGTTTCAATAAAGCCATACTTGTTCACGCGGGCATAAGTAGCAAGCGAGTTGATCAGACCAATGTTCGGACCTTCCGGTGTTTCAATAGGGCAGATACGGCCATAGTGGGTTGTATGAACGTCGCGCACTTCGAAGCCTGCGCGTTCACGCGTCAAACCACCAGGTCCAAGTGCCGAAAGGCGGCGCTTGTGGGTAATTTCAGACAATGGATTTGTTTGGTCCATGAACTGCGAAAGTTGCGATGAACCGAAGAACTCACGCACAGCTGCAGCAGCTGGCTTGGCGTTGATCAGGTCATGCGGCATCACCGTGTCGATATCAACCGACGACAGGCGTTCCTTAATGGCGCGTTCCATGCGCACGAGGCCTAAGCGATATTGATTTTCCATCAACTCGCCAACCGAGCGCACACGACGATTGCCCAAGTGGTCGATGTCGTCCACTTCGCCCTTCGAATCGCGCAAATTGTGCAACACGTTGATGACTTCCAGAATGTCTTCCTTGCGCAATACACGCATGGTGTCTGGAATGTCTTGCTCAAGACGCATGTTCATTTTCACGCGGCCTACAGCCGACAAGTCGTAGCGTTCTTGATCGAAGAACAGACCATTGAACAGCGCTTCCGCACCTTCGCGTGTTGGTGGTTCACCGGGGCGCATAACGCGGTAAATTTCGATGAGCGCCTGCTCATAGGATTCTACCTTGTCGGCCTTCAACGTGCCACGCACATAACCACCGGTGTTGATGTGGTCGATGTCGAGAATGTTGAGTTCCTTGAAGCCCTGTTCTTTCAGTGCGGCCAAGGACTTGTCGGTAATCTCATCACCAGCTTCAGCGTAGATTTCACCGGTTTCCATGTTGACCAATTCGTCGGCCAAATATTGACCGTACAAATCTTCGTCCTTCGCCAGCAATTCCTTAGTGCCGTCTTCCGCAATCTTGCGAGCAAGACGTGGGGTAATCTTCTTACCAGCTTCAACAACAACTTGGCCCGTCTTGGCGTCGATCAAATCCGTTTGTGGCTTGATGCCCTTGAAGCGATCCGCACTGTAAGGCGTCGTCCAGCCATCCTTCACCATTTTGTGCGGAATGGACTTGTAGAACGAGTGCAGAATTTCTTCGCCCTGCATGCCCAAGGCATACAGCAAGGTGGTCACAGGCAGTTTGCGGCGGCGGTCGATACGCGCAAAAATCATGTCCTTATGGTCGAATTCAAAGTCGAGCCATGAACCACGATAAGGAATGACGCGGGCTGCAAACAGGATCTTGCCCGAAGAATGGCTCTTGCCCTTGTCGTGGTCAAAGAACACGCCGGGTGAACGGTGCATCTGCGAAACAATAACGCGTTCGGTGCCGTTGACAACGAAGGTGCCGTTCTTGGTCATGAGCGGAATGTCGCCCATGTAAACGTCTTGTTCTTTGATGTCCTTGACGGACTTGGCTTGCGTGTCTGGATCAATTTCAAACACGATCAGGCGCAACGTTACTTTCAAAGGTGCAGCAAAAGTCATGCCGCGTTGTTGGCATTCATCAACGTCAAACTTGGGTTGTTCGAATTCATAGCGCACGAATTCCAACACAGCCTGACCAGCAAAATCGGTGATCGGGAATACCGACTTGAAAACCGATTGCAGACCATCGTTCAAGCGTCCGCCAGCAGGTTCCTTCATTTGCAGGAACTGTTCGTAGGATTCGCGTTGCACCTCAATGAGGTTTGGCATTTCGGCAACTTCAATGCCTTTGCCAAACACTTTGCGGATGCGCTTGCGGCTTGCAATGGTACGGGTATCGGCCATGTGTTTTTCCCTGTATCTAATCTATCAAAATGTCCGTCTCTTGAGACGAACCGAACGGCTTGTTCGAAAGCCCAAAGTCCGGGCACTCAAACAAACCGTTACAAACCAAGACTTCCCCTCCCCCTAAGGAGGAGGGGAAATTATAAATTACTTCAGCTCAACCTTGGCACCAGCCGCTTCGAGCTTCTTCTTCATGTCTTCAGCGTCTTTCTTGTTGACGCCTTCCTTCACGGCCTTTGGAGCGCCTTCAACGAGGTCCTTGGCTTCCTTCAGGCCGAGGCCTGTGATTGCGCGAACTTCCTTGATCACTTCGATCTTCTTATCGCCAGCGGCGGTAAGCATGACTGTGAATTCGGTCTTTTCTTCAGCAGCGGCAGCAGCTGGGCCAGCGGCGGCAGCAGCAGCAACTGGAGCAGCGGCGGAAACGCCCCACTTTTCTTCCAACATCTTGGACAGTTCAGCAGCTTCAAGAACGGTCAATGCGGACAGGTCGTCTACGATTTTGGCGAGATCAGCCATGTGAGTTACTCTCTTTTCTAAAGTCGGTTGTTAAGGTTTCAACAAATGCAAAAATTACTTGGTAGCATAAGCATTGAAGACGCGTGCCAATTGACCGGCCGGAGCCGCCAGAACGCCAGCGATTTTCGTCGCAGGTGCCTGTACAAGACCAATAAGCTTGCCCCGGAGCTGATCCAGCGAGGGCAGTTCTGCAAGTGCTTTAACGCCATTGGCATCCATGACTGTTTTGCCGAGTGCACCGCCCAGAACCACGAGCTTGTCGTGGGCCTTTGCGAAGTCAGCAACAACCTTTGGTGCCGCAACGGGGTCTGCGCCGTAAGCCACCATAGTGGGGCCTTCGAACAGATTTGAAATTCCGTTGGCGTCAGTGCCTACAAGAGCAATTTTTGCAAGACGGTTCTTCACAACCTTAATGGTTGCGCCCGCCTTGGCCATCTTGTTACGCAGGTCGAGGACCTGGTTCGCAGTCAAGCCTTTGTTGTGGGCCACAACGATAACGGAAGCGGTTTTAGCCACTTCGTTGAACGTCGCGACGAGCTGTTTTTTCTCAGCTTTTTCCACGTGCTCTTCTCCATTTAGGTGATCAGGGTTACCCCCTCTCACCGGTTTGACCTACCGGACACACAATGTGTCCGGTGCTCTACTTGCCTGTCCCCTGCCCCTTTATTCAAAGGCGCGAGGTTTGTGAGGTCGCAACCGACTCTTTGCTTTCATGCGAAAGCGCAAAACGTTTTGACACCCATCTCATGCTGGCTGGTTTATTAAGCCACCTCGAAAGGCAGCGCCTGCAATCTCGGACAGATCCCCGCAATTCGTTAGAATTGTCGGGTGCCGGTATTCCGTACGGAATTCTCGGCTACCGTTTGTAAGGGCTCAACGCCCTTACAAACGGAATTCTTGTTTAGGCAACACCCAGTGACGATTGATCCAGCTTCACGCCGGGCCCCATCGAAGACGACAGCGATACCTTCTTAACGTAGGTACCTTTTGCGCCTGCTGGCTTTGCCTTGTTCACGGCATCAATAAATGCCTTGATGTTTTCAGCAATCTTTTCAGCAGTGAATGAAGCTTTGCCCACACCTGCTTGAACGATACCTGCTTTTTCCACGCGGAATTCCACAGCGCCGCCCTTGGCTGCGTTCACAGCTGCGGTCACGTCCATGGTCACGGTGCCAACCTTTGGGTTTGGCATCATGTTGCGCGGGCCGAGCACCTTACCAAGACGGCCAACAAGGCCCATCATGTCAGGTGTGGCGATGCAGCGATCAAAGTCGATCGTGCCTTTGCTGACAATTTCAAAAAGGTCTTCAGCACCAACAACGTCAGCACCAGCCTTCTTGGCTTCTTCAGCCTTGGCACCTTTGGCGAACACGCCAACACGAACCTTGCGGCCCGAACCATTTGGCAGGTTGCACACACCGCGAACCATCTGGTCAGCATGACGTGGGTCAACACCGAGGTTCATTGACACTTCGATGGTTTCATCGAACTTGGCAATGGCACGGTCCTTGATCAGCTTGACGGCTTCATCAAGGCCATAGGCCTTCGAGCGGTCAACGCCTTCACGGGTTTTTTGAATACGCTTTGCAAGCTTTGCCATAATCTTAAGCTCCCTCAACCACGAGGCCCATCGAACGGGCAGAACCTGCGATTTCCTTCGCAGCAGCTTCGAGATCGCGGGCGTTCATGCCTTGGATCTTTTGGCCAGCGATTTCACGGCACTGGTCCATGGTCACTTTGCCAGCAACAGTCTTGCCTGGCTCTTTTGAACCGGCAGTAATTTTAGCAGCCTTCTTCAAGAAGAAAGAGGCCGGTGGAGCCTTCATTTCGAAGGTGAAGGACTTGTCTTGGAACGCCGTGATAACGACTGGAACAGGTGAACCCGGTTCCATTTTCTGCGAGGCAGCGTTAAACGCTTTGCAGAATTCCATGATGTTCAAACCGCGCTGACCGAGCGCTGGGCCGATTGGTGGCGAAGGGTTCGCCTGTCCAGCCGGAACTTGCAGCTTAATGTAGCCGACAACTTTCTTAGCCATGTTATCCCTCTTTCAAGGTTAGTGGTTGGGCTTTTGTGATTTTCATCATCGGGCCTCCCACGGGTTAAAAACCTCCCACCGCGACGCGGCGGAAGCAGACAATTATTTCATTTTCTCGACTTGTCCGAATTCGAGTTCCACCGGTGTTGGCCGGCCGAAAATGGAAACCGCCACTTTGAGACGCGAACGTTCTTCGTCCACTTCCTCAACTTGACCGTTAAATGATGCAAACGGCCCTTCGGCCACTTTGACTTGCTCACCAATTTCAAAGTGAATGGTGGTCTTTGGCTTCTCAACGCCTTCAGCGACTTGGTTCAGAATGCGATTGGCTTCAACATCCGAAATGGGAACAGGCTTCAAACCCGAACCGAGGAAACCCGTAACTTTTGGTGTGTTCTTAATCAAATGGAACACTTCGTCGGTCAAATCCACCTTCACCAGCACATAGCCTGGGAAGAACCGACGCTCACTCTTAATGCGGCGGCCACGGCGGATCTCAACCACCTCTTCCGTCGGCACAATGATCTGCTCAAACAACTCATCCAGACGCTTCTGGATAACTTGCTTCTTGATGTCTTCCATCACCTTCTTCTCGAAGTTCGAGTAGGTGTGAACGATGTACCACCGCTTAGCCATTTGAAATGGGTTTTCCTTGCCTCAGAATCCGAACAATATACCGTCAACCACGTATTTCAGGATGGCATCCACCCCAAGAAAGAATAGGCTGGCCACAACAACCATGATCATTACCATGATCGTGGAAACCACCAATTCACGGCGCGATGGCCATGATACCTTGCGGGACTCGTCGCGTACTTCCTGCAGAAATTCGACGGGATTGGTCTTGGCCATTATAGTCCTTTAACGTGTTTTCAGTGCAAGTCCGTGGAATATAAGGTGCCGCCACCCCAAATCACAGACCTCAGCGTTTTGACTTTTCTTGAAAAGTCAAAATCGCCAAATTTATTATCTTCGATCAACTTTTCCGGACTTTGACGAATTCGTCAAAGTTCAGGTTGACCTTCTAGAATCAAATGGCAGGGGCAGTAGGATTTGAACCCACGACCTATGGTTTTGGAGACCATCGCTCTACCAACTGAGCTATACCCCTATCTCAAACGCCTAAACGCATGAAATCATTTGATTAGTTTAGCATACGCAACATGGCGGCCAAAGCCCAAGAGCCTTGCCGCTAAATCGACGCATGTGGAATAACAAACGTTTAGACATATGAGTCTATTTCGTCAACCTGACATATTTCGCAGTTGCACATTCAACATTTGCAGCATTTACAGCAATGCTGTATATCCGGGAAATGCGCTACTCAACGTCAGACCTCTCCCGCAAATCCGGCGACATCATCGCCCACGCCATGCAAGCTCCTGTCACAATAACACAACGCGGCAAGCCCCGTCTCGTATTGTTGAGCGTGGACGAGTATAATCGGTTGCGCGGCAGACAAGGCAGAACGGACGGTTTCGCTGCTAGACAAGAGGATTCAGGCCAACCAGCTGAAGTGGCTCAAACTTCCACTTTGGATAAGCCAAAATGAATGCAAAAACCTCAAGAGAGTGGGTGTGGATATTGTTCGGAGCAAGTTATGGCTTGTTCGGGCGCTTTCTGGTTCCGCACGCGCCAGTTGGCTGGAATTTGGAAATTCTATCCTTTGCATTTCTGTGTGCCACTCCCGTCACCATCGGGGCCATTGTCGTCTATGGTCTGCGTGATAGCGCACTTTCAGTCTGGCGCATGATTTGGGCACCATGGCTCGCAATTCTCTTGGCGCTCGTGGGTTCGATGATCGCCCTGCTTGAGGGTTTTATCTGCATCATACTCGTCGCCCCACTTTTTCTGGCTGCCTCCAGTCTGGGCGGATTGGTGATGGGGCTACTCCTGCGTTGGCGGGGAAAAAGCAAAGCGACGCTCAACGGCTTTCTGGTTTTACCCATTGCGTTGTTTTTGATTGAGCCACCTCTAGCAATACAACCAATCGTTCTTGAAGAGCAGGTTGCTCTCATTGTTGAAGCAACACCCCAACGAATCTGGTCTGAGATAAAAAATGCCCGCAGCATTCAACGGGACGAACTGGCATTCAGCTTCGCGCATATGATCGGCGTGCCACGCCCCTTGGAAGGTTACAATATCGCAACCACGAATGGAGAGGTTCGCTTTTCAACATGGGAACGTGGTGTCAACTTCTCGGCCGAAATTACCGAACAAATCCAACACCGCAGTATTACATGGCGCTATCGGTTCACACCAAACTCATTCCCCAAGGGCTCGCTCGATGACCACGTCACCGTAGGCGGAAAATATTTCAACCTCTATGATACAACATTTAACCTAGAGCCGCTGTCGCCAACAACAACACGCCTCGAAATCATTTCCCACTACAGCGTAAATTCAGGCATAAACTTCTACGGCATTCCGATGGCACGCTTCATCGCCAAGGATTTCATGGGAACGATCGTCAAGCTCTACAAATCGCGAAGCGAAAAATAGAAAATCTGAAGTCCGGTACAGCCGAAAGCTCTGCGATTTAATCTCGCAGAACCACCAGCATAACAAAAAGGTTGAAAGCTTCCGCCTGCGGCATTGCTTGAATTCTTTGGAGTTACTTTAACCTGTAATCTTGGCAACAATGCCGAACCCAACGGTGCGGCCACCTTCGCGGATAACGAAGCGCAGCTTTTCTTCCATGGCGATTGCCATTTGGTAGGTATTGGTCGACTACTGTGCCACCAACGCCGAAGTGTAAATCTGGCTCGTTGGTGCGCAAAGCCGTCGATCACAAAGCCCGCGGCACCGATTATGATCAAGCCAATTGCAACGCCATGATAGACATCACTACGAGGGCCAAATGTCATTGCCATACCAGCCAACACCAAAGCTGCCCACAGCAATTTCAAAGGCATCCACCACGCATTTATCCCGTATTGGCCATTAAATCGTTTTTGCTCCGCCGCCACAAACTCATTTGGGCTTTCGGCGTATTGAACTGGAAAAAATTGCAATCGCTGACTGTTGTTATAGACACCAAAGCCACCGACAAGAAGTCGTAAAAACAGCCAAAATTGCGACTGGGTAGAACAACCCTTTCAACAAACCGCTCCCATCTTGATGTCGCCATAGCGTTATGGTCGCCGCCATCAACAAAATGCCAAATGCCGTCAACAAAGCAGCCTCAAGCTTTTCACCCCGGTAATAATTGATCATATGCTGCGCAAATTCCATCATGCATCCCTATTGTTCTGATTTACCAACTTCGAGTTTCGCGAGGTTTGAACCAAACAGCCATTTGGCAAAACGAAAGTTGCCATCGCTGACATGGGCTGTTGCATGGTGCAGATCAACATTTTCTGAAACATGCGTTCTGGCAATATGGTTTTGAGAACCTTATAGAGTTTAGCGTCACCTCCAGAAATGATGTGCAGCTTGCCATTGGACTGTGTTGCCGCCTGATAAATCGCGTTGGCAATACTTCTGGGTGAAGTCACACTTGGCACGGATTCCTGCGCTGATAAAAACGTTTTGAAATATGTCTCATAAAATCCAAATTCCGGATCTGAAGCGTCACCGCCATTGTCGAGTTTCGTGAAAATCTTTGTCGCGTGCAAACCAGGATCAATGGCTTTTACTTCGATGTTGAAAGGCGACAATTCAATGCCCAAACTTTCCGTAATTCCGCGCACTGCCCATTTGCTACCACCATAAGCAGCGATGAATGGATAATTGAACTGGGCGCTGGCTGACGCAAGGTTGATGAACATGCCGGATTTCTTGGCGCGGAAATGCGGGATGAATGCTTTGGTCACTGCGAACAAGCCAAAAACATTGGTATCAAACTGACTTTTGATTTGCTCAATACTGGTAGTTTCAGTTGGCCCCATCAAGCAATAGCCTGCATTGTTTACAACAACATCAATGTTGCCGAACTTAGCGATTGCGCTTTTTGCAACACTGAGCACCTGCTTAAAATTGGTAACATCAAGCTCAAACAGAGTAACATTGTTTTGATCCTTAAACAGTTCGGGATGCGCATTGAGGTGTCGCACGGTCGCTGCCACGTGCCATCCAGCATCAGCAAACCTCTCAACCGTTGCTTTGCCAAAGCCCGAGTTAGTGCCGGTTATAAAAATGGTTTTCGGCATGATTCATCCTTTTTCTGATGGCTTTAACAACAGTTGAAACCACGTCAGGATGCAGCTTATAACTATTGCCTTAAGACCATAGTCAAGAGGGTTGTGATGCTGATTTCAGAATTTTCCCGTATTACTGAACTGAGCGTGGACACTGTGCGGTTCTATATTCGCAAAGGCCTGATCAAACCGCACATTACGGCAAAAGGCGGCTCGAAGCCTTATCAACTGTTCAAACCTGAGCACATCGAGATCGTACGCATGGTGCGGATTGCGCAGGCACTTGGATTTTCGATCAAGGAAATTTCGTCACTGAACACAGAGTATAATACTGCTGCACTTGACCCATCAAGAAGTATTGAAATCATGAAAGTTCAAATTTCAAAACTGGAAGAAAAAGAAAAACAACTTTCAAAAATGACCAAGTATTTACGAGCGAAAATTGCCTGGCTCCAAAAAAATCGCGTTGGGCCGGAGCCACGCCTAGGTCGTTGATATTCTTACCCTCCAAAGGATATATCCAATAAAAAAGGCCGCAGAATTTACGCTGCGACCCTTCAACTACATTTGGAAATGCCTTAATCTGTAATCTTGGCAACAACGCCGGCACCAACGGTGCGGCCACCTTCGCGGATGGCGAAGCGCAGCTTTTCTTCCATGGCGATTGGCGTGATCAGCTCAACATCAAACGAGATGTTGTCGCCGGGCATTACCATTTCAGTGCCTTCAGGCAAGGTCACAACACCGGTCACGTCCGTGGTGCGGAAGTAGAACTGTGGACGGTAGTTGGCAAAGAACGGCGTATGACGGCCACCCTCTTCCTTCGTCAGAATGTAAGCTTCTGCCTTGAACTTCTTGTGGGGCTTCACAGAACCTGGCTTGCAGAGAATCTGGCCACGTTCAACACCTTCACGGTCAATACCGCGGAGAAGTGCGCCAACGTTGTCGCCAGCCTGACCGGAGTCGAGCAGCTTGCGGAACATTTCAACGCCCGTGCAGGTGGTCTTGACCGTGTCACGAATGCCGACGATTTCGATTTCTTCGCCAACCTTCACAACGCCACGCTCAATACGACCCGTCACAACCGTGCCACGGCCCGAGATCGAGAACACGTCTTCAATCGGCATCAGGAATGGCTGGTCAATCGGACGATCAGGCTGTGGAATATATTCGTCAACCGTCTTCATCAAGGCCAGAATGGCATCGCGGCCAATCTCAGGCGTCTACGTTGTTCAAAGCCGCAACAGCCGAACCCTTGGTGATTGGAATGGTATCGCCTGGGAACTGGTAGCTCGACAAGAGCTCACGCACTTCCATTTCAACGAGGTCAATGAGTTCAGCGTCGTCAACAAGGTCAACCTTGTTCATGAACACAACAAGCGCTGGAACACCAACCTGACGGGCCAGCAGAATGTGCTCGCGCGTTTGTGGCATTGGGCCGTCAGCAGCTGACACAACCAAAATAGCGCCGTCCATCTGGGCCGCACCCGTGATCATGTTCTTCACATAGTCAGCGTGGCCTGGGCAATCAACGTGGGCATAGTGGCGGGCCTTCGTTTGATACTCAACGTGCGCCGTATTGATCGTGATACCACGCGCACGCTCTTCCGGTGCCTTGTCGATCTGATCATAGGCGGTATAGGTCGCACCACCGGTTTCAGCCAAGATCTTGGTGATCGCTGCCGTCAGTGACGTCTTGCCATGGTCAACGTGGCCAATCGTGCCAATGTTGCAATGCGGCTTGTCGCGGTTGAATTTTTCTTTGGCCATGAGACCCTCCACTTGTTCGAAAGTGGGGCTCAATAGAAAAATTTAAGCCTGACCGCAAGTGGAAAGCCGTCGACGCTTCAAGCCCTAGACGACAGGTGCCGATGGCGCAAAATGCTGAAAGGGAACAACAACACATATCCCAGGGTCAGAACGATCGCTGCAACCCAAACGCCATGCACCAGCAAAGCATATGTCACGACAACAATCGACAAGGCCATAAGCGCCCAGGCCCGCGACAACACCCGCTAACCAACTTACCGGAAAAAGTGGGAATGTTTGATACCATCAGCCACGCAACAAACGGCACCCACAGCATGGCAAGAGCTCGGCTTGATTCAAAACTCATAACCCCAGCTTGGCTCAGATAAAACGGAAACAGCGCCAAAAAACCACCGGCTGGCGAAGGCACACCTTGGAAAAACGCCGACGACCAAACGGGCTTGTTCGGCTGATCAACAGCCACATTAAACCGTGCCAAGCGCAAAGCCGTGGCTGATGTCAACGTGATGCAAGCAAGCCAACCCAGCAAACCCTTTTCATCCAAACCCCACATATAAAGCAACAAAGCAGGAGCTGCCCCAAAGCACACAACATCAGACAATGAATCAAGTTCGGCACCAAATTTCGAACTGGTCCCAACATAGCGGGCTACGCGACCGTCACAGGCGTCGAGTACCATCGCAACTACAAGACATGCGACAGAATTTGCAAAGGCACCATTGATGGCAAACATGATGGCC
Source organism: uncultured Alphaproteobacteria bacterium (assembly GCA_963840765.1). Taxonomy (GTDB): domain Bacteria; phylum Pseudomonadota; class Alphaproteobacteria; order Rhizobiales; family Aestuariivirgaceae; genus Aestuariivirga. The sequence goes on from CAWJAE010000009.1 coordinate 637,017, forward strand.
GACATGCCACCCGCAAGTGCGGCAAGTGTTACCAAATTTGGCAAGGCCTTCATAATTTGGGTTGGTTCCGGTTTTGCCAGTTGGCGGATACGCGACGTTGACTTTGACTTTTTCACTGTGTCTGCCTTTTACTTGCAGCCGCTCAGCTCGCGCCAGCGTTTGTGCTGCGCAATGCCGTGTGTCAATCTGGGACAATTGATCTGCATGCAGTTAAAACTGCAACTATCAAGCCATCAGCCTATTCGCCTTGATGGTTATTGTGTCTCGCCGGTTTGTATTGGAAACGGTTTTGTCAGTTCGATGGGACTGAAGGAGACGGGGTTTCCGAAAAGGCCAAATACATCTCCTGATGTAAACTCGGTCGGGCGCGTGTGGTGCCGTTCAAAAGTGACTCGTCGTAAGGCGGCGATATCAGTTGGGTCGTAGCCCATCAACTCATAGACCGTGGGCGCAATTTGGAAGTGACTGGCGCGGTTCTTCAATTGTAGCACGGCAGCTCAAATCGATCAGCCCAGTTTCCGTTCGGCGCATAAACAAACAATGGAACAAGAGCTGTTTGTGGATGACAGCATCGGTCTGGCAATGGGTAATCTTGCCCGGTTCAAATCGCTGTCCATGATCGCTGGTATAAATCATCACGGCTTGCGAAAGATCCGCAATGTTGAAAAGGTTCGCCATCCAACGGTCAACTGTCCAATCGATAGAGTTCCGATATGAATTCAATCTGCTCGTAACAGTGTCGCCAGCTTCAGTCTGGGTTGGGTGATGCACCGCTTGGTCTGCGGGATAGCTGTCGTCATAGGGGAAATGTGCGCCGTTCTTGTTGGCATAGATGAAGACAGGTGTATTTGATTTCAGTTCTGCTGCAACGATCCTATTCAGTTCATAATCAGCATCCATGACTTTGGTGGATGAGATCGCGAAAAAGCCGTCAATCTTCGCCCTTTTCCCGGAGGTTCATGAAATTCTGAATTTTATGACCTCGCGAATTGTTATAGGCTTGCGCGTCAATATACACGGTACGATAGCCTGCCTTTTTGGCGTAGGCGAAAATGGTGGCGTTGGAATTGACCGAGTTCGTCAGGTCTTTGCGTGAGGCACCAAATCGCATCAACGCATTTGAATAATTGCTACACACGCCGCCTGAAACAGCAGGTCCAAAATTGATAAGTTGGTTCGACAGTTTGCCGAGATTAGGTGTGGTGGTGTTGCCGGGTTGAAGGTCAATGAAATCAGCACGAATACTTTCATCCACCAAAACAAGAATATGCTTCACACTGCGGACTCTGTTCTGCTGTCCAAGCAACCTCTTTGCGCTCTGGCTGATCTTTTGTCGCAACTTCAAAGGCAAGCAAGGTTGCGAGAGTTGCCGAGTTGTATTGCCCGGGGAGGGCAAAGGGATAAACGCCATTATTCTTGTAATACAAGACGCCATAAACAAGCATCGGCAATACCGGAATGATCCAAAATTTTCGCCAGATTGCACTTTGTGTGATCCGGTTCTGCCTTGCAGGCCATAGGATCAACAAAA
>CAWJAE010000010.1:0-119937 GCA_963840765.1 uncultured Alphaproteobacteria bacterium
AAAATGAATTATTCAGAAGCATTGCTCGCGATTTGAATGATGGCTGCGAATCTGTGAGATTCAAACTTTTTCTCCCTGGTTTTTACCACGAGGTAAGACTTTGCCTTGTTCATGGATTCTTCAAGCTTCGTTCAGCTCATCGTCGTCTTCCACGACCTGTCCTTCATCTTCGCTCGGATTCTGCTTGGTGGGCAGCCCGCCGGGACGCTGCTGCCGTGGTCATGGTGGTCGTCGACGACTGTGACGTTGTTGCCATGACGTTGTGATTGAGCCGTCCGGTGAGCTCGCGGAAGTAGAGGCGCGCCGAATCCGACTTTGTCAAGATGGACGCCACGGAGTAGCGCAGTTCCGGCTCGTTATTGTGCGACGACAAGTAGGACGCTTCTTGTTGCAAGATGCGGCTAAAGTCGTCGTAGGACATTTCCTTCAAATGGTCCAACCGGCTGGGCAATAATCGCACGAGGATTTGCCGTTGCCCGTCCTGCGCTCCGGCCTCGAATTCTCCGGCGCCGACGTGCGCGCGATGCAGGCGGACGACGCCGCGAATCCCGGCATGCTGTGGGTCGAAAGCGGCGAGAAGCTGTGGAACGCGCCCGCCGGGGCCGCCGGGAAGAGCTGCGCGTCGTGCCACGGCGAGGCGCGCGCATCGATGCGCGGGGTCGCGGCGCGCTACCCGCGTACACGACGCCGCCACGGGCGCGGTGCTCGACCTCGAGGGGCGCATCGGCGCTTGCCGCGCGGGGTGATCGCCGCGGCACTGTCGTAGCCGATCGTGCCCGAGCCGAGCGCGTCGGCGACCTGGTCGAAGCGGGCCGGCATCGTCTCGCCGCTCAGCGCGAGCCGGGCGCGGGTGGCTTCGCCGAGCCGCATCCGCTGCGTCAGGGTGCGTTCGGAGGCGAGCGTGATGCGGGCGAGGAGTTCGACCGCGTTCCGGCAGCCCTTCTTCGCGGAGAGGCGGTCGTCGCCGAGTTCGGGGCGGGAGTGGAACGCGACCTCGCCGGCGGCCCGGATGCGGAGGGCATCGGCGAGCCGGCCGGCGGCTTCGGCCGCGGCGGTGAACTCCAGCAGGGCGTCGTGGTGGAACAGGCGGTCGTCGGAATCGGCGAGGGCGGACAGCAGAAGGGCGTGTGCTTCTGTGACTGTCTCCGTCGGGGTTCCCATGGGTTCAATTTTACCCCGGCGGGGCGTGGTCGCCTAGGAAAAAGGCCTGATGTGGATAAGTTTTCGGGAATCGGGGGCTGTGCACAAGAGGTGGTCGCGGCGGGGTCTCGATACGGCCCTGGCGGGCCTACTCGACCAACGGAATTGGGGCGGGTTCGGGATGGTTTCGACAGGCTCAACCAGCGGAGGTTTCGACAGGCTCAACCAGCGGGACCGCTTGACAAATGGCCGTCGGCGTTGTTGGTTAGTTACATGAGTAATGAACCGACGAAGCTGCATGGGCTTCGAGGCGTGCGGTGATCAGCGACGATCGGCCGATCTTCGTGCAGATCGCCGAGCGCGTCGAAGACGACATCATCGCCGGTGAGCTGGCCGAGGAGAGCCAGGTGCCGTCGACGAACGAGTTCGCGGCGTTCTACCGGATCAACCCCGCCACCGCCGGCAAGGGCGTGAACCTGCTCGTGGACGACGGAATCCTCTACAAGAAGCGCGGCATCGGCATGTTCGTCGCGAGCGGCGCCCGCGAGCGCCTGATCGACAAGCGGCGAGCGCGCTTCAGCATCGAGTACCTCCGGCCACTGCTCACCGAGGCATCCAAGCTCGACATCTCCCCCGCCCGGCTCGGCGAGCTGCTTCTTGAGGAGGCGGCCGCCCTGGCATCCGGGGCCCACGGCGACTCTTCGGGCGCGACGCGGCAGCGCGCAGCACCGCAGCGCGTGTACGCATCGCTCGCCGCAGACAATCCGACCCACTCCCAGCCGACACTCGCACGACCGAACCACGCACAGCCGAAGGAAGCACAGTCATGAACGCCACAGCAGCAGGCAACGTCGTCTCGGTCGCCAACCTCACCAAGCGCTTCGGCCAGGTCACCGCCGTCGACGACGTGAGCTTCACGATCGACGAGAACACGATCTACGGCCTGCTCGGCCGCAACGGCGCCGGCAAGACGACGCTGATGCAGCTGCTCACCGGGCAGGACTTCGCGACATCCGGCACGATCGCGTGTTCGGCGCGACGCCGGTCGAGAACGCCGCGCGTGCTGCAGCGCATGTGCTTCATCAAGGAGAGCCAGAAGTACCCCGACGAGTTCCGCGCCAAGCACGTCTTCCGCAGCGCACGCCTGGTTCTTCACGAACTGGGACGCCGACTTCGCCGAGCAGCTGATCGACGAGTTCCGGCTGCCGCTGAACCGGCGCGATCAAGAAGCTCTCCCGCGGCCAGCTCTCGGCGGTCGGCGTGATCGTCGGCCTCGCCTCGCGCGCCCCGCTCACCTTCTTCGACGAGCCCTACCTCGGCCTCGACGCCGTCGCCCGGCAGATCTTCTACGACCGCCTGCTCGAGGACTACGCCGAGCACCCGCGCACCGTCATCCTCTCGACCCACCTCATCGACGAGGTGAGCAACCTGCTCGAGCACGTGCTCGTGATCGACCACGGCCGCATCATCATCGATGAGGAGGCCGACGCCCTGCGCGGCTCGGCCACGACCGTCGCGGGCACCCGCGCCGCCGTCGATCGCGTTCGTCGGCCGGCCGCGAGCTGTCTGCACCGCGAGAGCATCGGCGGGCTGGCATCGGTCACCATCGCAGGGCCAACTGAACGCGCCGAACGCGCGCGATGCCGCCGAGGCCGGCCTCGAGCTCGCGCCCGTCTCGCTGCAGCAGCTCATCGTGCGCACGACCAACACCTCCGCCCACGAGTTCCAGGCCTCGGCCTGAGCGCCCCAGGCAGACAACGGAGTAAGGATCCCCACCATGACCCGCATCTGGAACGTCGTGCGCTTGCACCTCGTGAACCGCTGGACCTACATCGTGCTGCCGTGGATCATCCTCGGCACCGCATTCGCCATGACCCTCGCGATCTGGATGATCCTGCGCTCGGTCGGCGTGACCGGCATCGGCGTCGCGAGCGGCGCGGTCGGCTCGATCTTCATCTACCTGATGGTGGCGGCGATCATGTCGATCAACCTCACCTTCCCCTTCGCGCTCGGCTTCAGCGTGACCCGTCGCGACTTCTACCTGGGCACCGCTCTCACCTTCGCGCTGATCGGGGCTGGTAACGCGCTGGTGCTCACTGCGCTAGCCGCGATCGAGGTGGCCAGCGGCGGCTGGTGGCTGAACGGCACGATCTTCACCGTGCTCGGGCCGGACGCGAGCCCGCTCGCCTACTGGTTCCTGTTCTTCACACTGCAGTTGTTCTGCTGCTTCGTCGGCGCCGCCATCGCCACGATCTACATGCGCTGGCGCGTCAACGGCATGGTGCTGTTCTGGGTGCTCGGCGGTGTTGCGCTCGTCGGAGGCTTCGCGCTCATCACCTACACGAACAGCTGGGCGGCGATCGGCGCCTGGGCCACGGAGAGCGGCGCGATCGGCCTCGCGGCCTGGTCGCTGGTCCCGACCGTTCTGGCGGGCATCGCAGGCTTCGCGGTGCTCAGCAAGGCGACGACGAAGAACTAGTCCGTCGGGCGCTCCGGCGCCTCGGTTCCGTCTGGAGCCGGGATCCAGCTCAGACTCGATGTCGCTGAGCAGCGCATGGAATCCGTATGGTGCCAAGCCCTTGGTCAGTCGTTGGGGGATATTATCGTAAAGTGCATGTGAACGTTTAGCGATGTTCTTGGCCAGATCGCCAATGCGTTCAATGTCGGAAGCAATACGGATGGCCACCATGATGTTGCGCAGGTCTTTTGCCATGGGCTGACGCTTGGCAATGGTAAGCACGGCTTTTTCCTCCACCGCAATTTCCATGGCATCAATTTTTTCATCGGCTTGCACCACGCGATCAGCAAGCTTGGTGTCGCGGCGCACAAGGGCATCGATGCTGAGTGCCAATTGATCTTCAGCCAAGCCGCCCATTTGTGACAACATGGACTTGAGGGCTGCAAGATCATCATCATAGGCTTTAACAATGTGGTCTGACATGTAATTTCTCCTCAGCCGAAACGGCCCGTGATATAGTCTTGTGTGCGTTTGTCCTGGGGCCTTGTGAACATCACGTCGGTGTCTCCTACTTCAACCAGAACGCCAAGATGGAAGAAGGCCGTGAGGTCGGACACGCGTGCGGCTTGCTGCATTGAATGTGTGACGATGACGATGCAGAAATTTTCTTTCAACTCATGAATGAGTTCTTCAATGCGGGCTGTTGCGATAGGGTCAAGCGCTGAACAAGGTTCGTCCATCAAGATGACTTCTGGATTGACGGCGATGGCGCGGGCAATGCACAAGCGTTGTTGTTGGCCGCCGGAAAGCCCCGTTCCCGGCTGGTGCAGACGGTCCTTCACTTCTTCCCAAAGGCCCGCCTTTTTGAGACTCTCCGTGACGATACGTTCCATGTCTTGCTTGTCTTGCGCAAGACCGTGAATGCGGGGTCCATAGGCGACGTTTTCAAAAATGGATTTTGGAAAGGGGTTTGGCTTTTGAAACACCATGCCAATGCGCGCGCGCAATTCAACCACATCAAGCGTGCGGGCATAAATGTCTTCGTCATCAACGCGAATGTCACCCACTACGCGGCACGAAGGAATGGTGTCATTCATCCGGTTAATGGTACGCAAGAAAGTGGATTTGCCACAGCCAGATGGACCGATGAAGGCTGATACAGCACGGTCTGGAATGGTGATCGACAATTTCTTGATGGCCTGCTTCTCACCATAGAAAACGTCAACTTCCTTGGCAATGATCTTGGCGTTCCGCTCTTGCGTTATCTTGGGCGGTGCGGGTGTCTGCACAGTCTGAAAACTCATATCATTCATAATTACCACCGCCGTTCGAATTTATTGCGCAGGTAAATGGCCAGCGCGTTGATGCAAAAGAGAAGAGCAAGCAGAACCAGAATGGCCGCTGCCGTGCGTGATTTGAAAGCTTCTTCCGGCAAGTCTGACCAGAGATAGACCTGCACTGGAAGCACAGTGGCAGAGTCAGTAATGCCGCCCGGAATATCCGCGATGAAGGCAATCATGCCGATCATCAGCAATGGCGCTGTTTCACCCAACGCGCGGGCAACACCCAGAATTGTGCCCGTCAATATGCCAGGCAAGGCCAAGGGCAAAACATGGTGGAACACCGCTTGTTGGTGGGAAGCACCCACACCCAATGCGGCCTCCTTAATCGATGGCGGCACGGAGCGAATGGCGGCCCGTGACGCGATGATGATCGTAGGGAGTACCAACAGCCCCAATACCAGGCCACCTACCAAAGCTGTGGAACGCGGCAAGCCAAATCCATTGAGGAATACCGCGAGGCCAAGCAAACCGAATATGATCGACGGCACGGCAGCCAAATTGTTGATGTTGACTTCAATCAAATCTGTAAATCGGTTTTTAGATGCGAACTCTTCCAAGTATAGCGCTGCGGCAACACCAATGGGCAAGGCAAGGGCCAATGTTACAAGAATAGTAAAAATGGAACCCAGCAAAGCGCCGCGAATGCCGGCATTTTCCGGTTCACGAGAGTCGCCGTTGGTGAAAAAACTTGTTGAGAAACCAGAAGTGATTCCGCCCTTCTCACGCAAAGCTTCAAGCCATGCTGTTTGCTTTTCATCCAGTGAGCCTGGTGCCAAGCCCTTGAGATACAAGTCAGCTTCCGAACTAAACGCGAGTGGAATGGTAACGCTTTGACCGATCAGCGTCGTGTCAGCAGCTACGGCATCCTGCAATGCATCAGCGGCACGGGCTGAAATCAAGCCATTGAGTTTCTTTTTGTCACCACGCGAGGTGACGTCTGGAAATTCTGCGCCCCAAGCTTTTTTGACGAGACCCTGATAGTCACCAGCCTTTGGATTTGCGCCATCAACCATGGCTGGATCAACCATGACGGAGAGTGTCGCTGAATTTACGGTGAACGTCGGAATGGCTTTGCCGATGATGTCAACCAACAGGAAGGCCAGAAATGCTGCTGTGATGACAATTGCCGTCAATCCAAGTGCCTTGAACCTGCGTTCAGCGGCGTAACGTTGTGCGGTGGAACGGGGCTTACTCATATTGTTCCTTGTATTTCCGAACGACCTTCAGCGCGATGATGTTGAGAACCAATGTGACCAAGAATAGCACGAGGCCCAAAGCAAAAGCTGAAAGTGTTTTGGCTGAATCGAATTCCTGGTCACCGACAAGCAACGTGGCGATTTGGACAGTGACGGTGGTGACGGCCGCCAGCGGATTGAAGGAGAGGTTTGCAGCAAGGCCAGCCGCCATGACAACAATCATGGTTTCACCTATCGCGCGCGATGTTGCGAGGATGAAGGCGGACACGATGCCGGGCAAGGCTGCGGGAAGCACGACCTTCTTGATTGTTTCTGACTTTGTAGCCCCTAATGCATAGGAGCCATCGCGCAAGGATTGCGGCACGGCATTAATGATGTCGTCTGACAGCGATGAGATCAGCGGCACGATCATCATGCCCATGACAAGACCTGCGGCGAGCGCGGATTCAGACGCGACGGAAAGACCCAGACCTTCACCAGCGCGACGGATAAGTGGTGCGACAGTCAGTGCTGCAAAAAAGCCCAGCACAACTGTTGGAATGCCAGCCAACAATTCAAGGATTGGTTTCACCCAAAGCCGCGCCTTTGCGCTGGCGTATTCTGCAAGATAGATGGCGGAGAACAAACCCAATGGCCCGGCCACGACAATGGCAATCAACGTGATCAGCAACGTGCCGCCCATCAGGGGCAGAATACCAAAGCGGCCAGGCTCAGCGGTGGGGGCCCATTCCGTTCCGAAAAGAAACGACAACAATGGCACTTCAGCAAAGAAGCGCAAACTTTCATAGACAACTGAGAGTACGATTCCGACAGTCGCAAAAATAGCAACCGCAGATGCAGCAGCCAAAAGCACAAGTACCAAGGGCTCAAACTTGCGCGAGAGCTTTGGTTTATATCGAGGTGTGGGAGCGGCTATGTCTGTCATGTCTCAAACTCTCAAAACAGGAACGGCCCTGGTACATCCGCAGAAGCCGTTCCTGAGTACAAGCAACCGCTGGCTTACATTACCTTGTCAGCAGTTAGTGTAACCATGTCTTTGGCAGCAGCCGCACTGGCACCTGCCATGTCAGCTGGAAGTGGTATCAGTCCCTTGTCAGCCAAATAGCCCTCGTCACCGATGGCCTTGGCCGAAGTATATTCAGCAACGAATTCAGCCATTCCGGGAACTGTGCCGATGTGTTGCTTCTTGGCGTAGATGAAGAGTGGACGCGCCACCTTATATTCACCCGATGCAACAGTTTCGAAGCTTGGCTTCTTACCATCAACTTCAGCGCCTTTGATCTTGCCTTCGTTTTCTTCAAGGAAGGAGAAGCCAAAAATACCAAATGCTTTTGGGTTGGCTTCAAGCTTTTGAACGATCAAGTTATCGTTTTCACCAGCTTCAACATAAGCGCCATCCGTGCGCATTGTTTTCCAAACCGTTTCAAAGGCCTTGGCATCAGATTTCTTGAGTGCCGCAAGTGATTCAAATTTTTCCGCACCCTTTTCCATCACCAATTCAGCGAAAGAATCGCGGGTGCCGGAGGTTGGCGGCGGGCCCAAAACTTCGATTTTTTCAGCTGGCAATGAAGCGTCGATTTCACTCCACATTTTGTATGGGTTGTCGACGAGCTTGCCGTCCTTGTCGGGAATTTGCTTGGCGAGCGCCATGAAAATCTGTTGCTTGGTGAATTTTACTTCCGGGCCGGAGGCCGCATTTGCAATTGTCAAGCCATCAAAACCAACCTTGATTTCAACAACATCGGTGACGCCATTCTTGACGCAGGTTTCGAATTCAGCCTTCTTGATGGCACGTGAAGCATTGGTGAAATCGGGGTGATCGGCACCCACGCCCGCGCAGAACAATTTGAAGCCGCCGCCTGTACCTGTTGATTCAACAACAGGTGTTTTCATGCCCGAAGCTTTTGCAAAACTTTCGGCCACGGCAGTGGTGAATGGGTAAACTGTGGAGGATCCGACAATGCGAATTTCATCGCGGGCAAATGCTGAGGACGAAGTGGCAAGGGTCGCAAGGGTTGCGGCAATAATAAAGCGTTTCATTTTTATGTCTCCTGTCTTCTTTGACCAGACCTACATAGGAAGCCGTTGTGAGATATATGAGACAGTTATATTTCGGTTTTGTGACAACGTAAGATTATGATTTATATAAGGGAATAGACACGGAAAACGTGCTGCCATCACCAATATCGGACTTTATATCCAACTTGCCACGATGGCGCAGGACAATGTGCTTCACAATGGCAAGGCCCAAGCCAGTGCCGCCACGTTGGCGGCTCTCCTGCGTGCTAACACGATAAAAACGCTCCGTTAGGCGCGGTAAATGGATTTCTGGAATTCCCTTGCCAAAGTCCTTCACGGCCAAAATCACAAATCCGTCCACGCACGTGCAACGCAATTCTATGCGCCCACCATTGCCGCCATACTTGATTGCATTTTCCAAAAGGTTTTGCGCAACCTGCAAAAGCTCGTCTGCATCGCCCGCAACGAAGGCCTCGGCATCTCCCTCTAAATTGACGACGACTTTTGCGTCTTCAGCTTGTTGTTTCAAATTGGCTTTGGCTTGCTTCAGTACATTCAACACGACGACCTTGCCGATGGGGCGGACGTGTTCATTTAATTCAATGCGGCTCAACGTCAGCAGATCATCAATCAACAACTTCATGCGGTGGGCTTGAGACAGCATTGTTGACAAGAACATTTCGCGTGCTTTGGTGTCGTTCTTGGCTGCACCTTGCAGCGTTTCAATGGTTCCAATAATCGTGGCTAAAGGTGTGCGCATTTCGTGGGATGCATTGGCCACGAAGTCTGAGCGCATTTTTTCAATGGCCTGCTCGCGTGTGAGATCGCGCAACACCACAAGTATGCTGCCGTCCTTGCCAATTGGCGCCACATAGGCATTCACTTGCCGCGGCGGTCGACTATGAAATTCGACGTCAATTGCCGCTGCCAGCCCGGAAAGCTTCACAGCACCAAGCGTCGACGCAAAGGCCGGATTTCGTATTACAGTTGTTGCGGACAATCCTTCAGCATTAGCTTGCAAAATATCAATTGCGAGATGGTTCGTAACTGTGACTTGCCCCGCAGCGTCAATGACAAGGGCACCATCGGGCAAGGCGTCAATGAGTGACCTATGAATTTCGTCGCGTTGGTTCATCAAGCCTCGGGTTTGGCGGTTGCCACCCCTCCATAAAGTACATCGCGCACGACATTGTTGCTGGTTACAGCATCTTGTCCGGCGATGGCCGTCTTGAGGCGGTTGTCTGCTTGCAGTTTTCTGACGGCTATGCGCATGGCTTCAACGGTTGCAATGTTGGCGGAACATTCGGCGACCGGGTCCATACCTGTCGTATCGGGGAACGTGTCGAAATAAATCGGGCGGTCGTATTTTATTTCTTCGAGCACATAGATCAGTTCCATGGTCTGGATCGGGTGCACGGTGCCCACCATCAAACCGTCGTCACGCTTGGCGTAACCGTCATTGAGATGCACGCCAAACAATTTTGAAGATCGTGCGGCTAAAGCAACAGCGTATGCGGGCATTTCATCCGCATACAGAACATGGGCAAAATCGATGGTGACACCTACGTTCTTGCGGCCCATTTCGTGGATGGCCAGTAAGGTGGTGCCAATATCAGGCATCAGTGCAAAGCTACGCGGCTCATTGGGCTTGTACTCAATGCTGACTTCGCTCGCCGGCACATGGTCAGCTACTTCTGAAATCGCGTCCAATGTCTGGTCCCATAACCGCGCATAATCCGCTTGAAAGGAATAGTCGAAACCATCCTGACCCATCCACAACGTCATCAGCGAGCCGCCGAGTTCCAGCATCTGGTCGATGCCACGCTTCGTCTGGTCGATAGCCAAACGGCGCAGGCGCGCATCCGGATTGGTGAAAGCGCCGATCTTGAAGCCGGGATCGCTGTAATAGCGCATGGCAAAGCCATTGACGCAAAGGCCTAGGTCATCGAGATGACGTTTCATCTCCTTGAGTTCAACATTCTCAAGATGATCTGGGAAATTGAGATCGACAGCATTCAGCCCCGGCACCTTGGCTGCACGCGACAACAGCCCCATCACGCCACGTTGAGCAGACGAGCCATGCTCTTTCGCGCCATTTTTGAACGAGTTCAACCGGGCTGCATATTTATAGGACGTTTTCATTTGGGCGGGCTTGTCCATGAATTAGTAACACCGCTTTCTTCACACATTCGTTGGGTTCCGTAAATTAAAAACCTGGCGCGGCGCCTGCATTCCCCGCATGTGCTTCTTGCAAGCCATTGAAATCAGTGGAGCTTATAAAGTTCGACTTTTCGAAGCCTTCACTGCGGTTCAACTTTCGTGTTTGCATGGGTATTTCGGACTAAATTGTCAGATCGACCCTTGCGATTTACGATAACTTAACAGGTCATCTGTATTGCTCCATTCAACTAAGTTGGAAGGATTGGACACGATGAATAGACGTAATTTGGCTTGGGGCGGTTCATTGGCCATGCTTGCTGCTGTTGCTGGTACCGTTGGAAGTGCTCCTGCTTCTGCTGACAGCACAGGCGATGTTTTGGCCGCGATTGAAGAATATCGCAAAGCCATGGTTGACGGCAACGGCGCACGGCTGTTGGAAATGTCCGCTGATGACATGTCATTCGGCCACGCAAACGGCGTTGTGCAGACCAAAGTTGAATTCGTAAAGACCGTTGTGGACAAAGTAGAAGTGTTCCACGGTATCAAGCTTTATGACCACAGCATTCGCGTTTCAGGTGACCTGGCCATTGCGCGCCACACTTTTGACGCCGACGTATTCTTCCAAGGCAAAGATCAAAACTTCCTGCTGAGCATTGTTCAGACTTGGAAAAAGGAAGATGGCCGTTGGCGCTTGTTTGTGCGTCAATCCTTTAAGCCGTTGAGCTAACGCAAGATATTAATTCGTTGAAATTGACCCGGTAACCTCAGCAGTTGCCGGGTCTTTCTTTTTGGCAAGGTGTTTAACCTTCCCGACGCGAACCGTGACTTTTTCGAGGGAAACCATTGCGGCACCCTCTTTGCTTTCCTTGGTCACAAATGCCAACGCTGATACTGGAAAATATCCCGGCAGTTCGCCTGCCTTCATGGGTTCATTCAGCGAAATCGTGAATTTTTCTGCCCGCACTTCGTCAGACGTCCAGGCCACAGTCCGATAAGAGCCGCCAATTTGAATATCAAGGCGAGCGGTAGTGCGAGCGGTCTTAACGATATGACCCGTAAGTTCGATTGCCATCGTGGACTGAGATACCTGTCCAGGTTCCACTACAATCAGATTAGCTTCAACGCTGGCAGAGTCTTCACGCTTGGGGCCATCTGAATTCGCCACCAATGGATCGAGCACCCACACCAAATTCATATCGAGGTCATCAGGCACCACTGCGACCTGCGGGGCGTTACTGACGGGTTTCGTTGCCGTTGGCTTAACTATTGTTGATTTGACTATTGTTGGTTTGGCTACTGCCTTACGCTGCGGTTTTGCAACGGGCTTTTGCGGCTTTGGTGCTTTTCTAATCGCCGTGACAACTTTTTTTGGCGTGTAGGATGGCAAGTCGGCAGCATCGGCCACTGAGGCGATACACATTCCACAAACCGCCAACATTTTTAACGCACGCCGAATCATTCACCTATCCCAACTTGGTTAACGACAGGTAAATGAGTGAAGAGGGCGGTTCAACAAAAGTGAAGTTATTTTTCGATGTTGTGCACAACTGCAACAATATGGTGTGGCATAAAATTGAGATAGTCCAGCTTCCAAGGCGAAGACCGCCTTATTTCATCAATACAATCAATGTGATAATAGTCACCGTGGGGTTTAAGCTTGAAGCTGTTCAGGCCTGACACGATGCCCCTTCCGATTGCCTTTAAGCCTGCTTCCTTTGCAGTCCAGTGCTTCAAAAATGCTTCGTTCTGCTCATCACTGCGCATTTTTAAGAGCGTTTCAGACTCAGCAGGACTGAAAAAGCGCTGAGCAAGCGCCGCAACATTCTCAATTGGCCGTCGCTTTTCAATATCAACTCCAATGATATGGAGGGGCGAAGCGGAAGCTAGGGCCGTAGAGCCGCTTGATGAAAATGACAATCGAAGTTCCGGGGCATTCAGGCATTTGGGCTGGGTGTCTAGCTTATGCTCTATCGCAAGGGCACTTGCTTCGCCCTGCCAATTGATGACGGATTTTACAAATACACGTTGAAAGCATCGCCTCACAACATAGTGTCGCTTCTCTTTGGCATCGCCGATACGCAGTGCTTTGGCGCGCTCTTGTTCCGAGAGACAAGTCCGTAGTTCAGCCTCATCGAAGTCATTGTTATCTGAGAATGCGGCAATGGACATGCCTGCCTCAGGCGGCACTGCCCAAACAATAGCGGCGCGCAATGCCGTCAATATTTCCAAATGCAACGTAGAACCATCAAGTTTCATTAACCAACCACTTTGAATTTTCAAATTTTGTTTGGCGCACTGCACCGTACACGGACGTTACCAACTCCATTTTAACGGATTCCGTCTTACAACCATTTCCAGTTCTAGGAAATGTCTTGCCAACTGGCTGTGCCAGTCAAGAAGCATACAACACGATTGATATAGATAGGCCGCAACATATGAAACGCTCCAAGTCTCTTATTCCAGCCGTATTCCTGGTTATACCGACCATTTCCACGGCAATGGCAGCCGAAACATGGGACATGCCTACGGCCTATCCCGCGTCAAACTTCCAAACGGTCAACGCACAGGAATTCAGCAAGTGTGTTGCCAAAGGTACCAACGGCGACATTAACATTGTGCTCCATCCAAACGGTGCCTTGTTCAAGGGTAACGACATCAAGCGCGCCGTTCAAACCGGCCAGACGCAAATTGGTGAGCGCCTTTTGTCATCACATGAAAATGAAAATGCGGTTTTCGGCACAGATTCAATTCCGTTCCTGGCCACATCCTATGAAGCATCGGTCAAACTGTTCGCTGCTGCAAAACCGGAACTGAACAAGGTATTAGAAGAGCAAGGCCTGAAGCTTTTATATTCGGTGCCTTGGCCACCTCAAGGTCTTTACTTCAAAAAGGAAGTGAATTCCGTTGCCGACATGGCAGGCGTTAAAGTACGTTCCTACAACAAGGCAACCGCACGCTTGGCAGAATTGACCAGCATGGCCCCTATTTCAATTGAAGCCGCAGAAATCAGCCAGGCACTATCTGCAGGCGTCATTTCATCGCTCATTACTTCGGCTGTGACTGGCCAAGACAGCAAAGCATGGGAACAGCTCAACCACTTCTATGAAGTGAAGGCCTGGATGCCACGCAATACTGTTATCGTCAACAAAGGCGTTTGGGATGGCTTGTCAGCTGAAAAGCAAAAAACCATCACCGATTGCGCAGCAGTCGCTGAAACTGCAGGCCTCGACAAATCTAAACTATCCAACGACAAAGCTCTTGGTGTCTTGGCTGGCAATGGTATGAAGGTTTTGCCACCGAACGAAAAATTCGGGGCTGAATTGGCTAAGATTGGCGATACGATGGCCGGCGAATGGGCGACTAAAGCTGGCGATGCTGGCACTGAGATCATCAAGAACTTCAAGAAATAAGCCTACGCATTTTACAAGCGTAGGTCGGATTACGTCACGATGACAACAAATGTAGGTACCGCTGATTCGACACCCCATGCATTGGATGGGGTGTGGAAACGGCTGGATACTTTCTATCTATATTGTGGCTACTTGGCCGCATTCTTTTTGGCGTGCATTTTCCTGACGACAATTTTGCAAGTTGGCAGTCGTCTATCGGGCATCAACCTGACGGGCCTTACGGACTATGCCGGATATTTCATGGCGGCCTCGGCCTTTTTGGCGTTTGCTCACACCTTCAATAATGGTGCGCATATTCGCATCGAACTCTTCTTGTCGATGATGGGGCGTTTCCGCAAATTTGCTGAATGGCTTTCTTTCATCGCCTCAGCTGTCATTGCCCTGTGGTTAAGCTATTTTGCATGGGCGATGGTTTATTGGTCTTACATGTTGAATGACATCAGCCAAGGCCTTGACGCAACGCCGATCTGGATTCCCCAGTTGTCCATGGCCGTTGGCTTGACGGTGCTTGCCTTTTGCCTTGTCGATCATAGTTTGCGTTTGCTGTTGACGGGTAATCATCAACTGCCAGATTCACCCGATGCATTGTGATTGAGCTCTGATCATGGAACAATTTGAACTCCTCCTCACACTCATCGCGTTGCTTTGCGTGCTGATGGCAACCGGAACTTGGGTTGGTTTTACCCTTATCGCATTAGCGGCGGTGGGCATCGAAATGTTTGCCTCGCGCTCAGCGGGTGCGCCGGTGGCTACAACCATTTGGTCGTCGTCATCGTCATGGATGTTGTCGTCCCTCCCCATGTTCGTGTGGATGGGAGACATTCTGTTTCGGACGCGATTATCAGAAGATCTGTTTCGTGGTCTTGCCCCCTTGATGGGACGATTGCCGGGTGGCTTGTTGCACACCAACGTGATGGGCTGCACAATATTCGGATCGGTTTCTGGTTCATCGGCGGCAACACTTACGACAGTTGCGCAAATGACAGTTCCTGAATTAAAGAAACGGGGATATCCCGAACATCTGGTTGTTGGCACTCTGGCTGGTCCAGCTACTTTGGGCCTCATGATCCCACCCTCGATTATTATGATCGTCTATGGTGTGATGACCAATGAGTCGATTGCCGCCATAAACATTGCTGGCATTCTGCCGGGATTTGTCTTGGCAGCGCTTTTCACACTCTATGTGGTAATCGTTTCCAAAACCGACAAAAGTTATAATCCGAAACCGGAAGCTGCCACGACATGGCGCGAAAAAGCTGAAGCACTTTGGTTGCTTGTGCCGGTACACGTGCTGCTGTTCATCGTCCTCGGCTCCATGTTTGCGGGTATTGCCACGGCCACAGAATCCGCCGCAATGGGTGTGGCAGGCGCATTGGGCCTAGCCTGGTGGCAGAACACCCTGTCATGGGAAAATTTCAAAGAAAGTTTGATGGGGGCCACGCGCACATCAGCGATGATTGCATTCATCCTTGCGGGGTCTGCTGCACTTTCTCTGGCCATGGGTTACACGGGGCTCCCAAATGATCTTGCTACGTGGGTGAAAACTTTGAACCTGTCGGCCTATGGTCTGCTCATGGCGCTGTTGTTACTCTATCTTGTGTTGGGCTGTTTCCTCGATGGAATTTCGTGCGTTGTTCTTACCATCGGCATTGTTGAACCTATGGTGCGCCAGGCCGGTATTGATATGGTGTGGTTTGGTATTTTTGTTGTTCTTGTTGTCGAACTTGCACAGATTACACCGCCCGTTGGATTTAATCTTTTCGTTCTACAATCCATGACCGGCCACAACATATTCAAAGTCGCACGCTGGTCATTCCCAATGTTTGCGATCATGTTCATCATGGTGTTTGTGATGATTGAGTTTCCGGGCCTTGCAACCTGGCTGCCATCTTTGATGTTGCCACCGACCGTACAGTAGCGGATACAAACAGCAGTTATTCCACGCAAGTAAAAACCCCGGTTTGTGAAGCCGGGGTTTTTGCTATGATGTTTTTTACTATGTGTCAGGCGGCGGTGCGCTGGCACTCCGGTGGCAAAGCCACAATTTCGATCCAGTAGTGACCGACCGTCCTTACAATATCCACCAGTTTATCAAAGGATACCGGCTTGCAAATGAATGAGTTCACACCAAGATTATAGGTCTTGATAATGTCTTCCTCGGCCTTCGATGTGGTGAGGATTATAATGGGAATGCGATGCAGGACTGGATCACTCTTGATTTCCTTCAACACCGTACGACCGTCTTTGCGCGGCATGTTGAGGTCGAGCAAAATGAACCCGGGATAAGGCTGACCTTCGTGTTTTGAATACTGACCTTCACGGCGCAAGTATTCGAGCAACTGAACGCCGTCTTCAACGAAATCAATTGGGTTGCCCAACTTGGACTCATCAAAGGCATCCTTGATCATCATGCGGTCATCAATGTCGTCGTCGGCGACGACAATGCGAACTGGGAAATTACTTCGACTCATAATGCTTTGTCCTTGCTGCCTTGCTCAAGTGGGAGTGCAACGCGGAATGTTGCACCAATATTCAATTGACCATCCGCATCAATCGTACCGCTGTGGCGTTCTACGATTTTGCGCACGGTGGCCAAACCAATTCCGGTTCCTTCATATTCATTGCGACTATGGAGTCGCTGGAAAATTGTAAAGATCTGGTCTTTGAATTGGTTGTCAAACCCAATGCCGTTATCTGCAATTTTTAATACAATATGTGACGGCGTTGGATCGTTGTCCGGAGTATTCACAATGTCAGCGCTGACGCGAATGCATGGCAGAACGCCGGGCTTTCTGAATTTCAGTGCGTTACCCAGTAGGTTTTGCAACAACTGGCGCATTTGCATGGGTTCACATTCAATCGTCGGAAGTTCGCCATGTTCAATGGTTGCTTCCGTTTCTTCAATACGAATTTGAAGGTCAGACATGACTTCTGTCAACACCTTGGTCAACGACACTTTTTGGAATGCCTTGGCATCCGTCGTAACGCGGGAATAGGACAGGAGGTCGTTGATCAATTTGCGCATACGGCCAGCGGCGTTTTGCATGCGGTCCACAAACATCTTGCCATCATCTGGCAGGATGCTTGAATATTTGTTGACCAACCGTTCGCCAAAAGCTTCAATCTTACGAAGCGGCTCTTGCAAGTCGTGGGAAGCAACATAGGCAAAGTCAGCGAGCTCGCGATTCGAATGCTCGAGTTTCTGCGTATAGAGCAGCATCATCGATGCGTTCTTTTCAGTTTCTGTAATATCCTGATAGGTCGCAATCGTGCCGCCATCAGACATTGGTTCGTTCATAACGGCGATAACGCGGCCGTCCTTCAAACGCTGCTTGATCACACTGCGGCGACTGAGCTGGCTCGGGTCGTTACGTTCAGCAAGAGCACGTTCGGCTTCTTCTGCCGTATAGTTGCCCAAGCTGACGCTGTATTGCATCAATTCACGCAAGGTAATTCCGGGCTTCACCACTTCTGCCGAGAAGCCGTAAACATCCAAGTATCGCTTGTTCACAACAATCAACTTTTGATTCTTGTCGAACATACAAAGACCCTGCACCATGTTCGTCAGTGCGGTGTCAAATTGTAGATTCCGCGCATGAAGTTGTTGCGAAATACGGAGCATTTCAATTTCGCGCAGTTTCAATTCCGTGATGTCAGATCGCGTGCCGACAACGCCGCCATCATTGGTGCGTTTTTCAGTGATCAGCAACCAGCGCCCATCAGTCAATTGAACTTCAATGGGCTCTGACGGATTGCGATGCTTGTCGAGACGCCATTTGTAGTATTCTTCTTGCGACATGCCATTCAGAACAAAGGCTCCGCGCATGGTGGACTGCCAAAGTATATCTTCTTTGGACGCGCCAGGCATGATGATGTCGGCAGCTTGTGGGCTGTAGTCAACATATTTGCGATTATAAAGAACGATGCGATCATTGGCATCGTAAAGCGCAAAGCCGTCAGCCATCACGTCAAGTGCGTGTGTCAGTCTTGACCGCGACTGCTCAGCGATCATTTCATATTGCGAATGCAGATCAATACCGGAGGACGGCGCATCCACTTGTCGCGCCGTTTCAACGGCCGTACCGTTTGGCAGCCGGCGACGGCGAATTTCAACAATGCTTCCGCTTGGTGCGGTATAGCGGAATGAATAAGCGGTACCGGGTTCGAGACGAGAAATGATTTTTTCGATCTTGTCGTCAACTTCATCTGCGGGAACATTCAAACGCTTGAACGTGACGCGCATCAGTTGTTCGAGCTGTACGCCCGTTGTTACATCCGAATTCAGGTAGCCGCACAGCGTTTTGTAAAGATCGTTACAGGCCAATAGCGACAGCTTGGAATCGAACAAGGCCAAGCCGACGTCTGCACCAGCAAACAAATCAGCAATTTCAGTGTTGCTTTGATGCATAGCGGGTTGATGAGAGCCAGTCTTTTGAGGGGCCTGAATGGAAGTCACACGGTTTTGGTTTTGCACAATTTTTTCCCGAATTTGCAGCGGAGACTTACATACAAGCAATGAATGAACGGTGAAAAACTCAAAACAATTTTTCAGGTCCCTTGTTTTTCCATATTTAACGATTTTGGACCATAAGGTTGAAATTCAAGATGAAACGGGACGCGGTGTAGTCGTTTTTAACTGCGACCAGCCATCTGTTTCGCACCTTTTTGGAAGTCCTTGTATGCTGTCGAATTTTGAAAGAACTATTGCGTGTTGGCTTTTGGCAGCTACTATTCTCGCTGGGTTTGTTGTCCCGGGGCTTTCTGAAGCGCTTGCTCCTTTTACGTCGATCAGCCTGTTATTGCTCATCATCATGTCTCTGGTTCCCATGGGCCGGATGGAAGGCGACGAAGTCTTCAGCCTGGATGTGAAGGTATGGGAAATTGTGCTGTGGCAACTGTTGGTGCTGCCAGCCATTATTATCGCAGCAGCCCACCTGGCACGTGTTAACAGTTCAATTACAATTTTAATGGTGACCACAGCTTCTGCCGGCTCCCTTTTTGCGTCGCCGACTTTTGCCGAGCTGCTTCAAGTCAATAAGCAGAAGGCGTTGCAGTGCATGATTCTGTCAACCTTTCTGATGCCCCTTTCCTATTTCTTCTTCTTCACCGTCGTACTGCATTCCGACGTTGAAATTGACGTGATGGCATTTGTGTTCCGCTGCATGATTTTCTTAGTCCTGCCGCTTGGGTTGTTCCTTGTGTATATGGGCTTCGCCTGCAGCCTGCCGCAAAAACTCGCAGAATCAATTGAGGGCTTTTCACGCCGTTCGACAATTCTGGCATTGATGGTGTTTGGCTTGGGCATCGTTGGTCCCGCGCGCGACCTTTTGTGGCGTGATCCGCAACAATTCTTAATTTACCTCCTGATTGTTACGTTGCTGGGTGCTGGCATGGCTTATCTGACTGCAATTGTTATGTTCAGACAAGGCATCAGCGATTCACTCACGGCGAGTATTGTCAGTGGATTTCGCAATGTCGGACTGGGTTTTGTGCTTCTTTCGGGAATGGCCGGTGAAGCCACGGCTGAATATGTCGGTGTTTCTCAAATCCCGATTTTCCTGGCACCCCTCGTCTTGAGTATCGTTGTGCGTGGCCAGCGTGCACCTGCGCAAATGCAACTTGCGGGTTGATTTCTGATCACAACCCAGTGCGTCCTGTGGTGACAATTAGTTAACTACAATTCCGAAACTTTGCCTGCCAATGTCACTTTAAATTTCCAGTTTACAATTGCTTAGCCGCTCGCGTGTTAATCATGATCTGTACGTTAGAGTTGTGGGGCTGAGTTAAGTGAGCGGCGTAAACCTGAGTGTAAATAGCAATTATCCAAGCACCGATGATGTGGTGCGGGCGCTGCGTGCTACGCTGCAAGGCAATCCGCTTGTCGTTTCCACTCCGGTCGTATCGCCGCCAGTGGCAGCACCTGTTGTCGCTCAAATAGCACCTCAAGCTACCATTTCCGAACCAGCGCCATTGCTTGAGGTTGTTGCTCCCATTGTCGCAACCCGACCTGTGAAAAGCAAAAAGGCCAATGGTTCGAAACGCTACACACTCGCATTTCTGTTGGCCACCGCACTTGGAATGAGCGCCGTCTGGTTTGGCAATCAAGCTTATGGCCCAGAAATGTATGGCACGGGCGGAATGGCTCCTGCAGCTGAAGCACATGCCAAGCAATTGAACTATTCAGTATTCGACTTGAACCTCAACATCCGCGCACTGCGTGATGAACAACTCAAGCGCATGACTAAAACCCCCGATGTCATCCTTCTTGGTGCAAGCCATTGGCAAGAAGCACACAAGGATCTCGTCAAGGGAGAAGACTTTTTCAACGCCCATATTCACCGTGACTATTGGGAAGACCCGCTGGGCATGGTTGAATTGCTTGTACGTCATAATCGCTTGCCGAAAAAGCTGATTATCAGCGTGCGCGACAACCAATTCACACCCGTTGAAAACCGCAAAGACTTCTTGTGGGAGCCTGGCATTCCGGCTTACCGCGCAATGGCCAAGCGCCTCGGGCTTGAGTCTGGCAGCATTGTCAAAACCCTGCCCTATGATCGGGGTCGTGCGTTGATTTCTTTGCCCATGTTCTTTGAGAATTTCACGCGTTGGCACAATGCGTCAGAGCGCCCCGCGCCCACGGATAAGAAGCATTTTGAGACGTTGGACACCTTGTTGCCTGATGGGTCGATCACTTGGTCCAACCAACGCATGAACCTGTTTTCGCAAGAGCGCACGCTGAAAGAGTCGGTTGCGTTTGCGAAACTTCGTGAAAATAGCCCTCCATTGGTAGATCCCAAAGGTGTGGAAGCTTTCGAGGCCTTGCTTAAATTCCTGAAGGAAAAAGGTGTGAGCGTTTATCTCGTTAAGCCGCCCTTCAATCCGCAATATTATGACCGCCTGAAAGGCTCGCCTTACGCGGAAGGTCTCGCGCGGATTGAGACGTTGATTCAAAGAATTGCGACCGACCACAAACTTCCGGTTTTTGGAAGCTACAATCCACATACGCTGGGCTGCACGCCTGAAATGTACATCGACGCAGAACATTCAAACGACAAGTGTTTGCAGAAAATTTTTGATCAATACATGACCATCAGTGCAAAGGGTGGGGCAAATTAATGTCATTCACCTCACTTCAATTCATTTTCCTGTTCTTGCCACTATCCTATGCGGGCTTTGTTCTCGCCCACCGCTATGGTGGCGCGCAACAAGCCATCAATGTTCTGGCCGTGGTGTCATTGGTGTTCTACGCCATGTTTGGTACGCAGCTTTTGCTGGTGTTGCTGATCTCGATGATCTTCAATTTCACCGTTGGCAATGTTCTCGCTTGTCTCAACGGGCATCCACGGGTTTCCAAGAACTTGCTGCTCGGTGGCGTTGCTGCAAACCTCTTGATGTTGGGATACCTCAAGTATACCAACTTCTTCATTGATGTGACCAACCAAACGATTGGCACGACTTATACCCATTTTGATATCGCTGTTCCGCTTGGTGTTTCTTTCTTCACTTTTGTGCAAATTGGTTTCTTGATTGACGCCTTCAACGGCCAATTGCTGAAACACAATTTTTCACGCTACATCGTTTTCACCGCGTTCTTCCCTTGTGTCACTGCTGGTCCGCTGGTGATGCAGCGCGAGATGATGGAGCAGCTTGCTGACCCAAAAAATCCGGCGTTTGACGTGCGTCGTGTGACAATTGGCATGACCATGTTTGCCATGGGCCTGTTCAAGAAGGTTGTACTGGCCGACTCAATTGCACCATTCGCCGATGGCGTGTTTGGTGGTGCTGCCAATGGTTTGTCTTTGGATGTGGCGACTGCGTGGATTGGCGCCCTCTGTTACACCTTGCAGCTCTATTTTGACTTCTCCGGCTATTCTGACATGGCAATTGGCATTGCGACTGTATTTGCAATCAAGTTGCCGCTGAACTTCAACTCACCTTTCAAGTCGACCAATATTTCAGACTTCTGGCGTCGCTGGCACATGACCATGACACGCTTCTTCACCGCTTATGTCTATTCTGGTCTTGCCATGTTCGGTATGCGCAAAGGCATGGGTTGGCGCTTGGGCCGTGTGGGACGCTTCTTCCTGGTTGCCGCCATTCCCTCTATTATCACTTTCCTTGTTGCAGGTGTTTGGCATGGTTCGGGCTGGACCTATGTGATCTACGGCGTGACGCATGGTGTGGCTATTGCGACTTTCCTTGGCTGGCGCGAATTTGCTGGCGTGAAATTGCCTGCACCTGTGGCGTGGCTGATTACGATGGTGACGGTTGTGAGTGGCTTGGTCATGTTCCGCGCTCCTGACGTGCCGACTGCCCTTACCATGCTCGGACATATGTGGGGACTGGCAGGAACCGCAGTTCAGGGGTCAGCGATAACAATCGACAGTGCGCAAGCTATTTCAATGATTGTCATCATGGGCGCCATCACCTTGCTGATGCCCAACACGCAACAGATCCTGCATCATGAGTGGCCCGTCATCGACAGCAAACCTGAAGAAGTTGCAACCGCAGCAGGTCTTGTGGCTTGGCGCCCAACATTCGGTGCTGCCTTTGTGACTGCCTGCATCTTTACCGTCGCCATTACCTCAATCGGATCCAGTTCTGGGTTCCTCTACTACAAATTTTAACTCTGGAGATCAGTATGAACACGCATAACCATAGCTTCGCCGAATTCGTTCTCGACTTGCCTCGTGAAGTTGATCACGAAGTGGCAGGCGACATTGAAAAAGAGTCGGTATTCGTATCGCCCTTCATTGATCGCATTTTCGTCAATGCCGATGGTCGCACGGCCCGCGTTGTTACCAAGCCAGGTGCCGACTTGGTGGAAATGAAGGAAAAGGCAAGTCGCTTCCTTGATGTGATGGTGAAGCAGGTTTCAGGTTTTGAAATCAAGGTTTTCGTTGATACCAAGCGCAAAGATACCGGCCCTTACTTCGTCGGCGTCAATGATGAACTCGTGAAGCGCGGCTGGATGCATGACTACGGCAAAGGTCAGGTTGCCTACAGCGGCCCGGTATTGAAACTCGCCAAGTTGATTAACGACAAGGCAGGCGAACTCTACAGCTCCATTCTTGGCGCTAAAGATTCGCATTTCCCTGCCATGATTGATGCCGACACGCTGCACAAGTGTGGTTATTTTGACTCACATCCAAATGCCGTAACTTTCGTTGGCAACGTGGTTGAAGACTTTGATGCAATCGAAGAATTCCGCCGTGCCAACTCGTGTTCGGAAGGCGCGTTGATGCCGCACCAAGATCATATCCACATTGATGGCATGTGCCTTAATCCGGCAGCTTGTTTCCCCTGCTACCCGACGTTGACAGGGCAGGATTTCACGGAAGGCCAATGCTATTCATGGCTGGGCCGTGTGTTCCGTTACGAGTCACGCAACATCAATGGTCTTGATCGTCTGTATGAATTCAACGTGCGCGAATTGGTGTTCGTGGGCAACGAAGAATTCGTGCGCAGCGTGCGCGCCAAGGCATTGCCGATTGTTGAAGAACTGGCAGCTTTCATGGACATTGATTGCCAAGTGCAAACGGCAACTGACCCCTTCTTTGCGACAGTCTCTGCTGCCAAGAAATTCTGGCAGGCAGCACAAGAAGTGAAAAACGAAATTAAGATTCCTGCTCTCGGCAACGATGGCAGCAAGAAGATGTTGGCTTGCGGTTCGATCAACCTGCACGGCAATTTCTTCGGCAAACGCTTCGGCTTCACCTGTGAGAACGGTGAGCCGGCACAAACCGGTTGCGTTGGACTCGGCATTGAACGTTGGGTGCTTGCCGCATTTACGCAACATGGCTTCGACGAGCAACGGTGGCCGGAAGCCGTTCGCAAGATTATTTTCGCTTAATAATTCAAACTGGAAAAAGGGACCGCGACAATGCAACTCTATGAACTGATCGGTAAAGTACTCGGTGTTAATCCTTCGGAATTGAACGAAGAGTCAAACGCTCAAAACACACCAAAGTGGGATTCACTGCGTCACATCGAAGTGGTGTTTGCAATGGAAAACGCTTTCCATGTGCGCTTCACCATGCCTGAAATTTCAGGCCTGCGTAAGCTGGGCGACATCCGTCAATTGCTCACGGCGAAGAACATCAAGCTGAACGATGCGCCAGCTGAACGCAAAACCGCCTGACATTAGAGACGAATTGAAAATCAACAAAACTGGCAAGGTCTGACGTGACATCTGGTGCAGCAATAAAATTACTGATTGTGGACGACGATGAGGACGATCTGTATCTCATCAAAGACGCATTGAGTGAAGTGACGCGTACGCGCTACGCCATCACGACTGCATCGTCGTCGCTCCTTGCCATGGTTGAACTTTCAAATTCAAGCTTTGATGTCATATTCAGTGACTATCGCTTGGGCGCCGTTACGGGTGTTGATTTCATCAACAGCGTGCGTGCTGCCGGCATCGAGACGCCCATTATCCTCCTCACTGGTATTTCTGATGCCATGGTGGATAATGCGGCCCTCGAAGCAGGTTCTTCAGACTTCATTCCGAAGACAGCCATCACAGGCGATGTGTTGGACAGGTCCGTGCGTTACGCTATGGCGCACGCAAACCGCCAAAGCGTTTTGCAAAGCATTCTGAAAAACACCAAGTCTGGCATTTCAGTTATGGATGCCGACGGGCGCGTGACGCTGTCCAATAGCCAAATGGCGAATTTCGCCATACGCGCTTTTGGCGACGAAAGCGCTGCCAAGGAAAAACTGGTCGAACTTGCTTATAGTTGTGAGCAAAAAGACATTGTTGTCGGTTCGGTGGTTTTGGAATCCCACATCACAAAACTTCCCGATGGCGGATCCATTTTGGCGCTGCATGACGTAACTGACCGCGTGAATGATTTGCGCGAGCGGGAACTTGCCGAAGAACGCATTCGCGCAATCGCCATGCAGGATGGCCTTACCGGACTGCCCAACCGTCTAGCCTTCAACCAGTTTTTAGACGAATCCTTGCTTTATGCGAGCAAGAATGGAACAAAAATTGCCGTTCTACTTTTCGACTTCAATCGATTTAAGGAAGTGAACGACCTGTTCGGCCATGCCGCTGGCGACCACATTCTTCGCTACGCGGCTACGGCAATTCAAAAGACATTGACCGAGCGCGAATTCTGCGCACGATTGGGTGGCGATGAATTCGTGCTGATCCAGGGCGACAGCAATGAAGTCGACGCCATGGAATTATCGCGTCGTATTGTTGACAGTCTTGCTGTTTCACTGAAGTGGGAAGACAAAGTTATTGAAGCTAGCGTTTCTTTGGGTGTTGCGCTCTATCCTGCGCACGGCAAGAACCGCCAAGAGTTGCTGGCCAATGCCGACATTGCCATGTACCGCGGCAAGGCCGAAGTGGACCGCTCCATTTGCATTTTCGACGCAGGCATGGACCAATTCATTCGTGACCGTCGCACCTTGGCCCATGACTTGCGTCACGCCATTCAGGACGACGAATTGAGTCTCGATTTGCAACCACAATTCATGACGGGCACCGGTGAATTGGTGGGCTTCGAAGCGCTGTTGCGCTGGCACTGTCCGGTTCGTGGGTCGGTTTCTCCGGCGCAATTCATTCCTGTGGCAGAAGAAAACGGTCTGATCATTGAAATTGACAGGTGGGTTCTAAACAAGGCTTGCAGGCTGTTGGAGCAATATAGCTGGCTGCCACGATTGGCAATCAACGTTTCGGCCAAAGCCATTTGCCAGACACAAATTGTGTCGCAGGTGCGTTCGGCATTGTTTGAAATTGGCGTGGCGCCGGGTCGTGTGGAACTGGAAGTGACTGAGACGGCCTTGATCCATGACTTGAATCGCGCACTTCACAATTTGCGACAGATAAAGGCGCTCGGCATCTCCATCGCGATGGATGATTTCGGTACCGGTTATTCGTCACTGTCACTGTTAAGTTCATTCCCATTTGATCGCATCAAAGTCGACGGGTCCTTCATTCAATTGACAGGCAACAACGAACGCGCTGACGCGATTTTTAAAGCCGTGGTCGGATTAGGAGCAGCACTCAGTGTTCCGGTATTGGCGGAAGGTGTTGAAACCGAACAACAACTGCAATTCGCAAAAGCATCGGGTTGTGAAGAACTGCAAGGCTTCCACTTCGGTCGCCCCATTCCTCATCAACTGCTGGACAAGCTATACCGAGACCTCGACGGAAAATTATCCCTGCAGAGTTTTATGGAGTGGCAAAAATCCAGAGCTCTGGCAAAACCGCAAGTTAAGGCGGTGCCTGCCCCGACAATCGCGAATTACGCCTGATAGAGGCGCACTTCATATTGCGGGTTACAGCAATACAAAGCGGATGATGATCGCTGCCAGGGCGACGCATGTCACAGCCAAATCTGTCTGAAGTTTAATCATCCGTTGCATCCAGCCTCCGCGTAATGCGATCAACCACAGCATGATGCAGTGGCATTCGGGAGTTCCTATTCATGACACTTAATTCTTCATTGCGCGCCTTGGTGGCGGGCACAGCTTTGCTGTCCTTGACGACGTTATCCCACGCTCAAATGGCTGACAAAAACATAGTGGAAAACGCCGTTGCGTCATCAGTTCACACCACACTTGTTGCCGCCGTTACGGCTGCGGGCCTTGGTGATGCGTTGTCGGGGGCAGGTCCCTTCACGGTCTTTGCCCCCACAAATGACGCGTTCGGCAAGCTGCCAGCAGGCACAGTTGAAAACTTGGTGAAGCCAGAAAGCAAAGACACGCTGGTCAAGATTTTGACCTCGCATGTGGTCGCCGGAAATTATTCGGCAGCTGACATCGTCAAGCACACCAACAACGGCAAAAAGCGTTTTAACTTGAAGACCTTGTCTGGTGCACCCCTGACCTTTGAATTGCGCAAGTCTGGGGTATGGATTTACGACCAATCAGGTGGTGCGGCCCAAGTTGTGGTGGCGGATCTCAATGCCTCAAACGGCGTAATCCACGCGACGTCAGCTGTTTCGCTGCCGAAATAATTATTTCGACCCTGCAATGAAGGGCTTGAAGTGTTTCGACAACTTCAAGCCCTGTTTTTGATAGTTTGAACCGACTTGACCATAAACCTTGTCGGGCTTTTCGGTCAGTGGTTCATAGACAAGGCGACCAATAATTTGCCCGTCTTCCAAAATGAACGGCACTTCGTGGGAGCGCACTTCCAAAACCCCGCGCGCACCTTCGCCATTGCCCGGATGAATGGCCAAAGCCGGGATCAAAGAAGCCTGCGTAATGCACGCGAAATTCACCCACCAGCGGGTTGTAGGGCACCATTTCAGCCGCATGGGTAGGCGGCACGCGCACGGCTTCCTTTGAGGCGAGAATATAAAATTGATCGGGATCCAAAATCAGCGATCCTTGCCTCCAGATGGGTTCCCAATAATCCAGCACTTCAAGTGCACCTTTTTTGTCGACGTCCACCAAGGCGGAATGGCGCTTGGCACGAAAGCCCACGGGGGCATCTTTCTGCATCGCCATCAAGTCAACGCTTAAAGCCAAGCCACCATCGATGTTGACTTCGCCCGAGGTGATCAATGGTTCAGCGTCATGTAGCGCATGAATAAGTGCATCGCTGGCCGAAGGTGCGCCGGCGCGAAAGCGGATTTGTGACAGACGAGAGCCCTGCCGCGCCAAAATCGGGAAGGTGCGCGGCGAAATCTCAGCATAAAGTGGCCCGTCATAGCCTTCCGGTACTTTGTCAAATTCCTGCGCATGGTCTGCAATCACGCGGGTGAAAATATCGAGACGGCCCGTTGAACTTTTAGGGTTGGCGGCAGCCGACAACCCTTTGGGCAGCGTCAAACTTTCCATCAATGGCACAATGTAAACGCAGCCGGTTTCCAACACGGCACCGTCTCGCAGGTCAATTTCGTGCAGTGCGATGTCCTTCAGCTTTTCCGCAACCTTGTATTTCAGCCCGGGCAGGAATGAGGCCCGGACACGATAGGCTTTGGTGCCCAAGCGCAAATCCAGGCTGGCGGGTTGAATTTGGTCGTCATCCACCGGACGATCGAGGCGAACAGCACCTTCCGCACAGAGGCGTGAAATAGCGGCGGCGGGCAAGATGCCTTGCATGAAATTTGAAACGGAGCTGGTCATGACGGCCCTTTTGGGCAAGTTCTGAAGGGTTATCAAGCCTCGAAAGATTGGGAGTGGAAAACTGCTGGAGAAGCATTAGATTGCAGCTATGTACCAAGCCATCACAGACTTCATACGGGTTACCGTGCACCCCTCCTTTCTGGAAAGCCAGTCGCAGCCCGAGAACCAGAAATTTGTCTGGGCCTACACCATTGGCGTCGAAAATCTGGGCGTTGAAACCGTGACCTTGCTGACGCGGCACTGGATCATTACCGATGGCTTGGGCAGGCGGCAGGATGTGCGTGGCGATGGCGTGGTGGGTGAGCAACCCACTTTACAGCCGGGCCAACGCTTTGAATATACATCCGGCTGCCCCCTTAACACGCCATCTGGCATGATGACTGGAACCTACGGCATGATTACAGCAGCAGGCCGCAAGTTTGATGTCATTATTCCAGCTTTTTCACTCGACAGTCCGCACGACAGACACAGCATCAATTGAACATGAACTCCGAACAGATTCTGGCGAAGCTCATCAGCTTTGATACCACTAGCCGCAACAGCAACATTCCCTTGATTGCATGGATTGAAGATTATCTCGATCAATTCAATGTGCCGCATGTGCGCGTAGACTATGAGGTGGGAAGCAAGACCAATCTGTTTGCAACCATCGGGCCTGATAATGCTGGCGGCATTGTGCTTTCCGGCCACACCGACGTGGTGCCGGTTGATGGGCAGGATTGGACGACTGATCCCTTCACAATGATTGAGCGCGACAACCACCTCTTCGGACGCGGTACTGCTGATATGAAGGGCTTTATTGCCGTGGCGCTGGCGCTGGTTCCTGAATTTGTAAAACTGAATTTACGGGTCCCCATTCACTTGGCATTTTCGTGTGATGAAGAAGTGGGGTGCAAAGGCGTGCGCCCGCTGGTGGACTATTTGAAACACAGTGCCAAGAAGCCCGCGGCAGCCATTATTGGCGAACCCACGATGATGCAGGTGGTCAATGGCCATAAAAGTGCCGTCCGGTTTTCAACCGAAGTGACGGGCCATGAATCCCATTCCGCCCTCACCGACCAAGGTGTGAATGCCATCATGGTGGCGGGTGAACTCATTCACGAGATCAATAAAATCCGGGAAGACATGATTGAAATGGGGGATGCATCCGGCGCATTTGATCCGCCCTATTCCACAATTCACATTGGTGTGATTTCAGGTGGCACGGCGAACAATATTATCCCCAAGACTTGTAGCTTCAATTGGGAAACCCGTTTGTTGCCGGGCTTTGACGGAACCTACGTACCCACCCGCGTCAATGCCGTTGCGCGGAAACTTGAACCTGCCATGAAAGCCATCGCCCCCACAGCGGGCATTGTGGTGGAACAAGCGAATTCCGTGCCCGGTTTGGCAGCAGAAAAAGACTCACCTGCCGAACAATTGGCCCTGCATTGCAGCCACACCAATTCCACCCACACGGTTTCATACTGCACGGAAGCAGGACTGTTTCAGCAAGCGGGCATTCCCGCCGTGGTGTGTGGGCCAGGGTCTATTGAACAGGCCCATAAGCCGGATGAGTACATTGCTGTTTCAGAACTTCGAAAGTGCGAAGTGTTTTTGCGTCGCTTGGCCGAGCGCTGTTGTTGAAACGACAAAGCTTGAAATCCCGTCTCCGGCGCACCACCTAGAGCGCATCGGAGGGCCATGAAATGCAACTCATTCTTTTAATTCTAAACGTGCTTTGGTTCATCACGGGTGGCGTGATTGCTGGCCTTGCGTGGATTCTCGCTGGCGTGATCATGGCGATCACCATTGTGGGCCTGCCGTGGGCGCGCTCTTGCTTCATGCTGGCACGCTTTTCGTTCTGGCCTTTCGGCTATGACATTATTGCCCGTGACCAGCTCTATGGCCGTGAAGATTTGGGAACCGGTGCCTTGGGCACAATTGGCAATGTGATCTGGTTTGTGCTCGCCGGCTGGTGGTTGGCCATAATGCATATCGGTGCGGCCATTGCCTATGCCGTCACCATCATTGGCATTCCGTTTGCGTGGCAACACGTCAAGCTGGCCGTGGCGTCGCTTTTCCCTGTTGGCAAGACGGTGGTCTCAACCGATAAATTATGGACACCTTTGCAGACTTCAAGCAAATTCAGAAGGCGTGAACACATAGGGTGTTGAACAAAATTCACACACCACTTTGATCGCGTCGTCTTCCACCATGGCGGCGCGATCATCGGCTGAAAAGCCCATGATCATCGTAGAAACAGTTTCGCGCGAACAGGTGCAATGGCGTGCAAGTTGGGTTTCGGGATAAACCGTCACGCCATCCTCGTGATAAAGTCGATATAGCAAATCCTCGGCTGACAACGTCGGGTCCAGCAGTTCATGGCTTTCGACAGTATCCAGCAACAAACGCGCCTTTACCCAATCGTCATTTTCCACAACTTCATATTCACTTCCTTCCGGCACATCGCCGGACGAAAATGACACGGATGAAATTCCGCCTTCGCGCGGCAAATGTTGAATGAGCATGGCGCCGGCGCGCCAATGGGTGGCTTTTTCCCCGCGCAACATTACGGGTCCGGCAAACAAGTGCAGCCGCGTGGGGATTTGTTCTGACTGCGCGAAATAAGTGTGTGCCGCGTCAGCAAGCGTGCCTTCACCCAGCGGCACGATGCCTTGGTAGCGTTCCATGTCCTGGCCTTGATCAACCGTCATGGCAAGATAACCTTCGCCCATCAATTCGGACTCAGCTGCCAAGCGTCCCGCATCGCCAACGGCCTGCTTATTAAATCGTGCCACACCGCGAATGCCATTGGGCGATACAAAATCAGCCACCAGCATATTCACCGGACCATCGGTTTTGGTTTGCAGGATAAACTTGCCCTCAAACTTCAATGTCGATCCCAGAAGTGCTGCCAAGGCCACGGACTGTGCCAGCAGGGCTGATACGGTTTCAGGGTAGTCATGGCGCGCCAGAATATCATCAATCACCGGCCCAAGCCGCACCACGCGCCCACGAATGCCAAGCGGTTTTACTTCGAAGGGCAGAACAAGATCATCGCCCGACATCAATTACCACCAAGGCAATGCAACAAAATTGCTTTCTGAATATGCATGCGGTTTTCGGCTTCATCCAATACTACCGATTGCGGCCCATCGAACACGGCATCGGTCACTTCTTCATTGCGGTGGGCGGGCAGGCAGTGCATGAAAATCGCATCAGGCTTTGCTTGCTCATCAGCTTTTGATTGACTTGATAGGGTGCCAACAAAGTGTGTCGATCTTCAAAGTCCTTGTCATGCATCGACACCCATGCGTCGGTGATCACACAGTCAACACCTTCGACAGCTTCGGTTGGTGAGGTCATCTCCGTAACATTCGCAGCTTTAGACCGGGCCCAATCCATCACTGGTTTTTCCATGCTGAATTCTTCCGGGCACCCTAGCCGGAATTCACCACCCAGTTGACCAATAGCATGCACCCATGAGGCCGCAACGTTGTTACCATCACCGACCCACGCGATCTTGTTTTTGGCAACGTCACCTTTACGTTCTTCCAAGGTTTGCAGATCCGCCATGACCTGGCACGGGTGAGTGCGATTGGTTAGGCCATTGATAACTGGCACAGTTGCGGCATTGGCCAAGCGGCTGAGATTGTCGTGCAAGGCCGCACGCAGCATGATGCCGTCAACATAACGCGAGAGCACGCGCGCCGTATCAGCAATGGTTTCACCGCGGCCCAATTGCATGTCGCCGGAATTGAGCACGATCACTTCACCACCCAATTGCTTCATCGCCATTTCAAACGAAACGCGGGTACGCGTGGAAGGGCGTTCAAAAATCAGGGCGAGGGATTTTCCGGCCAATGGCAAGCCTGCTTCCTTGGTGCCTTTCGACATGCCCTTGCGCTTGGCCTTCATGGCATGGGCATTATTCAGGATCGTCCGGAGTTCCGAACTTTGCAGTTGATGAATATCGAGAAAATGATTTGGCATGTTAGGTCAGGCCGCTTTCGGTTTGAGGGCCTTGCAGGCCTTTTCAAGTTTTGTCATGGCTTCGGACACGTCAGCATCAGTAATGATCAAGGGGGGCAACAGTCGCACCACATTATCTCCTGCACCAATTACCAACATTTTTTCAGCAAGAACCGCTGCAACAAACGCCGTATTGGGAACTTTGCATTTGATGCCCATCATGAGGCCGGAGCCTCGGATGTCTTCAATCACATCGGGGTACATATCTTTCAGTGCGGCAAGTTTTTGTTTCATCGACAAGGCTTGCTTCTGCACATTGTCCAAAAAACCATCCGCCGTCACAACATCCATCACGGCTGAGCCAACTGCTGTTGCCAGTGGATTGCCGCCATAGGTCGAACCATGGGTGCCCGCCACCATGCCCTTTGCTGCATTTTCCGTGGCCAAACATGCACCCAAGGGAAAGCCACCGCCGATACCTTTGGCAATCGCCATAATGTCAGGCGTAATGCCTGCCCATTCATGGGCGAATAATTTCCCCGTACGGCCCACGCCACACTGCACTTCATCCAGCAGCAACAGCATGCCATGCTTGTCACAAAGTTCCCGCAAGCCTTTCAGACATTGCGTTGGCACCGGGCGAATGCCGCCTTCACCTTGCACGGGCTCAATCAGAATTGCACCCACATCAGGCGTGATCGCTTCTTCCAACGCTTGGTGATCACCAAAAGGCAATTGCTTGAAACCACTCATGCGCGGCTCGAAGCCTTCCAAGTATTTTTCTTGCCCACCTGCTGCAATCGTCGCCAGTGTGCGGCCATGGAAGGCACCTTCAAAGGTAATAATGGTCGTGCGTTCCGGCTGGCCATTGGCGAAATGAAATTTGCGCGCCATCTTGATGGTGCATTCCAGCGCTTCAGCACCGGAATTACAGAAGAACACGGTGTCAGCAAAAGTGTGCTCAATCAGTTGTGCGGCAAGTTTTTCCTGTCCCGGCATGCGATAGAGATTGGAGGTATGCCAAATCTTCTGTGCCTGCTCGGTCAGGGCTTTCACAAGATGCGGATGCAGGTGCCCGCACGATGTGACGGCAACGCCAGCACCAAAATCGAGATAGGCTTCGCCCTCTTCCGTGTAAACGCGGCAACCTTCACCGCGCACAAAAGCCAATGGCGCACGGTTATAGGTTGGCAACACGGAAGCAATCATGGCTTTAGCCCTCTCTCCAAAAGTGAAAACGCCAGTCAAGTGAGACTGGCGCGCAACACCCAAGCTATAAAGTGAGGTTATCCACTGGTCAATGACGGGATTTATCCCACCTGAGTCAAAACAGCGCATGGACGGGAGTCAGCCAAACGGCTTTAACTTTTCATTAACCATGATGGAAATGCAGGAAGCTGGGGAAAACGTGCCGGTGACTGCGCAAATGGTTGCTGCTGGGGCGCTACACGCTGTAGTGAAAGGGACACCAGCTACGAGATGTAGCGTTTCAAGTCTGGCGTAAGCAGTTTTTTAACGCAAGGAAGAGCCATTCCTTGCGCACATGGAGGGATTCACCCGTGAATGATGTATCGGCAGTTGGCAACGAAAAAATGCCATGGACGGAAGACCGCGTGGAGACGCTGAAGAAGCTTTGGGCTGAAGGTTTGAGCGCCAGCCAGATTGCTGGCAAGCTCGGTATGGGTGTTACCCGCAACGCTGTGATCGGCAAGGTGCACCGCTTGAATTTGGCAGGTCGTGTGAATACGCCACGTCCACAGGCTCCTCGCACAGCGCGCAAAGCGCCTGAAGGTCATGCATCAGCGCCGCGCAGTCCATCACGTCCCTCGATGCCGCCAACGGCCGGCAACACGGCACTGAAAAGCTATGCCCAGCCGCAGTCCAATCCGCGTCTTGCACCGTTGCCAGAGCCTAAGCCATTGCGCCTGGTTGAAACCTCCAAGGACGGTCGCATCACCATTCTGCATCTCTCCGACAAGACCTGCAAATGGCCCATCGGCGATCCACAACATGATGATTTTTGCTTCTGTGGCCACGGCCCGCGTGATGGTTCGCCCTATTGCGAATACCATGCCCGCATGGCCTACCAACCCGCCCAAGATCGTCATCGCCGCCGGGCCTGAATCAATGGCCATGTCTACTGACGCTTCTTCATGCCGGGACATCGATCCCGGCATGTTGCGCTTCTATGAGGCACTGACAGCAAAAACGCCGCCCGGTTCCGAAACCTGGCCCATGGCAGAACAACGCAAGGCGTGGAACGTGTGTGCGCAGAATTTCGCGCCCCGCGCCCCGCAAACCTGACCGTCACCGAATACATCGCCAATGGCGTGCCTTGTCGGGTCTTTGCACCCAATACACCTGGTCTGAAAGCAGGCGTAATCTATGGCCATGGTGGTGGCTGGGTATTGGGTGGACCAGAAACCCATGACGATATGTGTGCTGAACTGGCCAACGAAGCCGACTGTGTCGTTGTGCTGATGGATTATCGGCTTGCCCCTGAATACCCCCATCCCGCCCAGCTGGAAGATAGCTTGAAAGTGTGGCGTTGGATGCGCGAACAAGGGGCAGACTCACGGCATTGATCCGGATCGCATCGTCGCGGCAGGGGACAGTGCAGGTGGACAAATGTCGGTGGCACTGGCACTGACCTTGCGCGATCTTGGCCTGCCACAACTCGTCAGGCTGGCTGCTGATCTATCCCGTGCTGGGGGCAAATGTTGAAACACCGTCTTATATCCGCAATGCCAATGCGCCATGCCTCACGCGCACTGAAATGCGTCTATTATCTCTCGGCAGTTTCTGGGGCCTGAAGGTTCACCGGCATGGCGCGACGAAAAAGCCGTGCCCGCTGCTGGCCACATCATTGAAGGCTTGCCGCCGGCGTTTATCACCGTTGCCGCACCATGATCCGCTGCATGATGATGGTGTGATGTTCCATGAAAAATGCTGGCAGGCGGTATGCCCAGCACCTTGCGGCAAGAACCACAATTGGCGCATTCCTACATGCGCGCGCGCCACCACAGTGTGCCGGCCATGGAAAGCTTCAAGGCGATTGTTGGCGCGTTGAAAACTTTCGCGTTCAGGCTCCGAAAGGCTTCGCCGTCGATCTTGCTGGCAGCGATGACAGCCTGGGTGCGGCTGTCGACATTGAGCTTCAGCAGGATGGCAGACACATGAGCTTTGACGGTGGCTTCTGACACGTCAAGTTCATAGGCAATTTGCTTGTTCAGCAAGCCAGAACGCAACATCATCAGTACACGAACTTGTTGTGGCGTCAGTGTCGCCAGCCGCTTTGAGAGATCATCAATTTCACGTTCTTGCGCGGTGGGCTCGCTGTTGGTCGCGGGGGCCCAAACGTTTCCTGCCAAAATGGCAGAAACTGCGCACGCATCGCATCTGCAGGTGTGGATTTTGGGATGTAGCCCGAGGCACCCAATGCCAATGCACGTCT
Organism: uncultured Alphaproteobacteria bacterium; assembly: GCA_963840765.1. Classification (GTDB taxonomy): domain Bacteria; phylum Pseudomonadota; class Alphaproteobacteria; order Rhizobiales; family Aestuariivirgaceae; genus Aestuariivirga. The sequence continues at coordinate 35,226 of CAWJAE010000010.1, forward strand.
GATACTGGCAGCTGTCTTCCTGCCCCGATACAATGGCCACGGGCAATCTGGATACTGTGCCCGCAAATAAGCAAGGCCCGACAGACCCTTGAACGCCCGGCATTTTAAGATCGAGCAAGATCAGGTCATATTCTTTCGACGCATTCAGCAGTGCCGTGGCTTCATCCAGGCTGCCCGCTTCAGCGATAACTGGTTTTTCCGCGCTGGTTGAAAGTGCGGCTTTCATGGCATCGCGAAACAGCGGATGATCGTCAACAATGATGATGTTGATATTGCTCATAGCTTGTTCTTAGCTAAGCTTGGGGGATCTAAAGCAATACAAGACACCTAGGCTGGAGATTTCATTTTGCCTTTAATGCCCACATTCAGACCAGCCGCGCGTGCCACTTTATCCGGCGCTTGAACCTTTTCGCCGTGGTCGCTTGGCCGTTTCGGGCGTGCATGAGATTTATTTTGAAGAATGCGGCAACCCGAAGGGCCAGCCTGTGGTGGTTCTACATGGCGGACCGGGCGGTGGCTCGTCGCCCAATTTGCGGCGCTTCCACGATCCTCGTCACTACCGCATCATTTTGTTTGACCAGCGCGGCTGCGGACTTTCAACACCTCACGCCTGCCTTACCGACAACACCACCTGGGCGCTGGTCAGCGACATGGAAAAGCTACGACAACACCTCGGCATCCAGACTTGGCAAGTGTTCGGCGGGTCCTGGGGGTCAACATTGGCGCTGGCTTACGCGCAATCCCATCCGATACGCGTTACAGGTTTGGTGTTGCGCGGCATATTCCTGATTCAGCACAGCGAAGTGCAATGGCTTTACCAGCACGGTGCCAATCAAATTTTCCCTGATGCTTATGCCCGATTTTCTGCGATCCCATTCCCGAAGTGGAACGACACGACATGATCTCCGCCTATCATTTGCGCTTCAACACGGGTGATGATGCCAGCCGCTTGCACCATGCCCGCTGTCTGGAGCCAGTGGGAGGGCGCATGCTTATCTCTGATGCCCGATCAAAAAGTGATTGATAAATTTGGCGATGACCACTTCGCCCTCGCCTTTGCCAGCATCGAGTGCCACTATTTTGTCAACAAGGGCTTCATGAGCCACGATGGGGCGTTGCTGGATGGCATGAACAAAATTGCACATCTGCCCGGCATCATCGTGCAAGGCCGCTATGATGTCGTCACGCCGCCCTCGACCGGCATTCGAATTGGCCAAGCGCTGGCCGCAGCACAACTTCAGATCATTCCTGATGCTGGTCATACGTCGCTCGAACCGGGAATCGCCGATGCGACTCATCAGGGCCACAGAAGTTATTTCGCACCTGAGCCAATAAGGCTGTCATTTATGTTGCACTGCGTGAAGTCATTCAAAACATGTGAAACTTTGCATCCATCAATAACTTAGCGACTGTTTTGCCTCAATAATCGCCTTGAAATGGTCAAGCCATGCGCCGTGCCAGCGCTGACTTCCCGCCTGTTTTGAAAGGCACTTTAACACTCAGATCCAGCGGGGGATCGAGACGGAAGAGACGGCACTAAGCCATTTGATGCAAAGCATTTTTCCGATTGTAAAACCCGCATCGAAATTGATCCGCTTTGGGCTCCTGTCGCCGTCCCGAGCTCCAAGCGGATCATATGGGCCCGTTCTGACCGGTTGCGGTTGGGGCGGGCCTTTTCTTTGCCTGACGGTGCTTGGAACAAAACGCGAATATGCTAAGCTTCGGCAGCATGACACTTGATTCCACAGTCTTTATCATCGGCGGTCGCAGTTTAACGCTGTTTGAAGTTGCTGCAGGTCTTACTGGCCTGGCCTTGGCTTGCTGCTGCTGATGGCGGCCGTCATCATGGTGTGGCGAGGGTCAGCGGGCGCGTGCTAGAACAGCAGGACGCTCAGCGCCGCACTGTTGAACTGGAGATGCGGCTGGCAGAACTGTCGGGTTCCCTTCAAAGCTTTGCTGCGCAAGCGCAAGGCAATACGGTGCATTTGCAGCGCACGCTGGATGAACGGCTGGATGCCGTGGGCCAGCGCGTGGGTGTTGGCTTGCACGAACAAGCCGAACGCACAGCACTTTCGCTGGGGCACTGAATGAGCGATTGGCGGTGATCGATGCCGCACAAAAAAACATCACGTCGCTCTCGTCCGAAATGGTCAGCCTGAAGGACATTCTGAACAACAAGCAATCGCGTGGCGCTTTCGGTCAAGGGCCGCATGGAAGCCATCATCCGAGATGGATTGCATGCTTCGTCCTATGAGTTTCAGGCCACACTTCAGCAACGGCACGCGGCCTGACTGCGTGATCAAATTGCCGGACTCGGCGTTGCGCCTGGTCATCGATGCCAAGTTTCCGCTGGAAGCCTAGTCAGCGCCATGCAAGCTGCGGAAGATGATGCGGCCCGTAAACTAGCCGAGAGCCCGATTGCGCAGCGACATTGGCAAACACGTCAAAGACATTTCAGAAAAATATTTGCTGACTGGTGAAACCCACGAAACGGCAATCATGTTTGTGCCATCCGAATCCATCTATGCCGAGATGCATGAGAATTTTGAAGACGTAGTGCAGAAGGCCCATCGCGCCCGGGTCATTCTCGCTTCGCCCAATGTGTTGATGTTGCTGGTGCAAACCATGCAGGCCATTTTCAAGGACGTGGCCATGCGCGACCAGGCCCATGTCATCAAGGCGGAAGTGGCAAAATTGATGGAAGACGTGGGCCGTTTGAAAGAACGTGCCGCTGACCTGCGCCGGCATTTCGACATGGCCAATGGTGATCTTGAAAAACTCGGCATTTCAGCCGATCGCATCACCAAACGCGGCAACAGGATCGAAAGCCTCGATCTGGAAGAGACGCCCAACGGGCGAGGCAATTGAAGCACCCCGCCCGCGTTTGGTGAATACGCATTAAGTTCGAGACTTTTATTTGCTGAGATAAACTTCAGCCGTAATTGCAGCCTTGACGGTTTCGAAAGCACTGGCCAAGGTTTCTGCCATCATTGGCAACAAAGAAATCTTTCTGGGGTCGGTGGCGCAATCTTGCAGGCGCTTGCGGGTCAGAGTGTCGTCGAGGTCAAAAGCCATGGTGATGATGGTAATACCGTTGGCCTTGGCGCTGGTGCACAAAGTTTCCAAATTGGTTTCACCTTCGGCAGGGTGCGCTGAACCACCGGGACCAAAGCGCCGGCGGTTTGCATGCCATCGGTCAGCACGACCATGAATTTTTTGGTTTCCTTGTCCTTATATGCAGCACCTGAGTGAATGGCGCATTGGGTGACAGCATGTGATAGCCAAACTCCACACCCAGAGCGATATGGGTGTAGGAATAGGGCGTCATGATATCCAATTGATCGGTGACGACTTGCAAACTTGTCTGTGAGATCAACGATTTTCAGATGATTTGTCTTGTAGCCAGAACAACCAGGCGAGCTGCTTTACATCGTTGGCTTGTGGCTGGTTCCAATTGGACCCGTCAGCATCTGTTGGCGTTGAAGCGCTGATGTTGTCGGGGTCTTGCGGTCTGGCGTGCAGCCCGTCCAGGTTCTAGCGCCGCCGCCTTACCATGGCAGCCCGGCAAGCTCGTGTAGACATGATGGGAAAATGGCACGAGACCGAATTTCACTTTGTCAGGGTTGGACTTTGCAAGATCTTGACCAATCGTGTTGCCGCTTCCTTCATGGCAATATACTTCACTTGCCGCCAATCACTTCCTTCATAGATCCTGAATAGTCGAGCACCAAGCGCCACTTCGGCTTTCTTGTCAATTGCAATGCCGACATCGGCGAGACTTGAAGCTTCCAATTCATCGATGCCGCCCAAAGCCATGAAGGATGTGGGCATGACCAATTCGGCGGATGATACCATGCGTTCATCTTCCACTTTGAATTCGGCTTTCACCTCGCATGGCGCTGGCCGCACCCATTTGCATATTGGTTTCAAAGCTGGCCTTGGCAATTTTAACGCGTTCGGCATCGGTGCGTTCTGCTGCCGGCAGCTGCCGCCAATGCTGCGGCATCCAGCGCCGCCTGGACCTGTGTTTGTGAAGCCATTGAAGCGCGCGAAGTCAATGGCGGCACCTGCTGCGAGCAACAGTGGAATGGCTGCGAAAACCCGCATAATGCCAACATTGCCGATTTGGTCTGCTTTGAAACGCTTGAACAGCGATTTGGGTTGCGGGCTGCGTTCATGGTGTTCTCCTGTCTCATTCCGGCACAAGGGCGGAGGTGTTGACAAGAGGGGAGCAAGTGGCGTGACGATTGGGTAGCAGCTGGTCTTTCCAGTCGCTGGTCAGATGGTTAAGAGCATGTGTTAGAACGGTCGCCGCGCCCGGATGGCTTGCGTCAGCGTGCCTTCGTCGAGATAGTCCAGCTCGCCACCCACGGGCACACCATGGGCCAGGCGCGATGTGGCAAGGCCATGTTCCTTCAGTCGTTCGGTGATGTAGTGGGCCGTGGTCTGGCCTTCGACCGTGGCATTGGTGGCCAGAACAACTTCCTTCACCACCCCGTCGACGGCGCGTTCAACCAGCTGGCCAATCGACAAGTCTTCCGGTGTCACGCCACCCAGTGCTGACAAGGTGCCGCCCAGCACATGGTAAAGCCCGCCCCAGGCATTGGCACGTTCCAGCGCCCAGACATCACCCACTTCTTCCACCACACAAATCAGGCTGCGGTCGCGGCGCGGATCCGAGCAGACGGAACAGGGATCGAGCGTATCCACATTGCCGCACTCGCTGCACACAGTCACACTTGTCTTGCGCATCTTCCAAGCGCACGCGTGAGCGGGGTCAGAAGTTTCTCGCGGTTCTTGATGAGGTGCAGCACGGCGCGCCGGGCCGAACGCGGCCCAAGCCCCGGCAAGCGCGCCAGAAGCTGGATCAGCTCGTTCAATTTCGGGTCCGGCTTGGCGTTTCATCTCAGAACGGCAATTTCATTCCGGGCGGCAGGGGCAAGCCGCCAGTGATGGCCTTCATTTCCTCTGCGGCGGCGGCCTCGACCTTGCCTTTGGCATCGGCGTGGGCTGCGACAAGCAGGTCTTCCAGAATTTCGCGCTCGTCTTCCTTCATCAACGAAGGATCAATGGCAACGGATTGCAGCTTGCCCTTGCCATTCATGCGTCACCTTCACCAAGCCCACCGCCGGACTGGCCGGTGATGACGAGGCTTTCCAGTTTGGTCTGCATGTCGCCCATGCGGCTCTGCATGGACGAAACCTGTTTCATGATGTCAGCGAGATTCTTCATCGTGGTCTTCCGTTATGTGTTCAATGGCTATAAAGGCATCGGGATCGCGCACCTTCACGATCTCGGCGCCGGGAAAGGTTTTGAGAATGGCCTGCACATCCGGCAGTTCGCGCACCTCGCGCTCGGCTGTCTGCTTCGCTTCTTTCTTCTGGCTGGATATGGTGTCGTCGCCACCGGATTTCGAGACCAAAACCATGAAGCGGCGGCCCGTCCAGGCTTCCAGCTTGCGGCTCAATTCATTGGTCAGCGTGGCTGGTGCACCGGGTTCCAGCGCCAATTCAATTTTGCCATCCGCCACTGAAATCGGGCGCACAAAGCGTTCGAGTTCGGTCTTCAGTTTCACATCGCGCTTGTCATTGGCCAGGGCCACGATCTGCTCGAATCGCGTAAGTCGCCATCGACGGTGCAGCTGCGTTTCAACTTGTGGCGGTTCGGCCGGCTTCAACGCCAGCGGCAGGGCCGGCAGAAGCTGGTCCGCCTGGAAATCATTGCGCGGCTGCATCTCGCGCTCAAGTGGTGTTGGGGCGGGTGGCTGCCGCCTGATGGGCCTTCACCAGTTTCACCAGATCATCACCCACGGGCAAGTCCGACGCATGGCACAAGCCGGATCAAGCACCATTTCCGCCGCCTGCTCAGGGCGTGCGGCGGTGGCGGTTTCAGCAATACCTTTCAGCAGCATTTGCCAGGCCCGCGCCAGATGCGGCACGGAAAGCGTTGCTGGCAAATTCGGCGCCCGTGGTTTTTCAATGTCCGGTGCGTGACGCGTCCTGCTGGGCGGAATTGCGGCACAATCTTGTTGCGGGTCACCCAATGGGTGAAATCCGCAAGATCCGTCAAAATGGTTTGCGGGTCACCGCCGCCATCATATTGCGTGGCAAATTCCGAAAGTGCGGTTTGCGTGTCACCCTTCATGCACGGCCTCGAACAAATCGATGACGCGCGTGCGATCCATCACGCCGAGCATGGACAGCACATCAGCGGTTTTCACATTGCCATCGCCATAGGCAATGGCTTGATCGAGCAATGACAAGCCATCGCGCACCGAACCTTCGGCAGCCCGCGCAATCATGCGCAGGGCCTCATCGTCAGCATCGGCACCTTCCAGCGCGCAAATGCTGGCCATAGTGCTCCGTCAACAGGCCTGCATCCAGCCGCTTCAAATCAAAGCGTTGGCAGCGTGACAGAATGGTGACGGGAACTTTGCGGATTTCGGTTGTGGCGAAAATGAACTTCACATGGGGCGGCGGCTCTTCCAGCGTTTTCAACAGCGCGTTGAAAGCGCTTTTCGACAGCATGTGCACTTCGTCGATAATGTAGACCTTGATGCGCGCCTGCACGGGCGCATAGCGCACGCGAGTCAATGATCTCGCGCATGTTATCAACGCCGGTGTTGGACGCGGCGTCCATCTCGATCACGTCCATGTGGCGCGATTCCAATATGGCTTCGCACTGTGGCGTGATTTCGGCCATGTCGATGGTGGGGCCGGGCGGGTAATTCAACGCCCGCGCAATCAGCCGTGCCGTGGTGGTTTTGCCAACCCCGCGCACACCCGTCAGCATATAGGCTTGGGCAATGCGGCCCGTGGCAAAGGCATTGGTCAGGGTGCGCACCAGCGCCTCTTGGCCGATCAGATCAGCAAAGGTCTTGGGGCGGTATTTGCGAGCCAGAACGCGGTAAGCGACGGCATTCTGGTTGCTGGTTTCAGACATGGATGCTGTCATAGCGCAATGAATGAGCAAATGGGAACCATTTGCGACCGGAAAATTGCTTGAAAATATCTGAAGTGGAAGGCTGGCAGCAACCCGCTAAAATCTCGTTGGGGCTGCTACCTTCCGGTCCTGACCCGGTTGGCGAGCATAACGCCTGCGCCAACCTTCCGAGGCGCTATATGGTGGTTTTGCCCCTAAAACGCAAGCCTTGGAAGCATGGCTTGGAAGGTTGACGGGTTTCGCGGCCTCCACTATCTGATCGGCCATGACGATCGACCCGATCATCACCCTGCCCGACGAAAAGATCCTGCGTCAGTTGTCCGCGCCCTTGAAAGCCGTGGATGCGGACGCGCGGCAGCTTTTTGATGACATGCTGGAAACCATGTATGATGCACCTGGCATTGGCCTTGCCGCCATCCAAATCGGCGTGCCGCGCCGTGCCGTGGTGATTGACCTTGCAAAAGAGGGCGAAGAGACCAAAGCCAATGTTCTTCGCCAATCCCGAAATCATCTGGGCCTCAGATCTGCGCAGTGACTATGAAGAAGGCTGCCTTTCCATTCCTGATTTTTATGAGATGGTGGAACGCCCGCGAGATGTGAAAGTGCGCTATCTCGACCGCATGGGTGAACCCCATGAAATTGAAGCGTCAGGGCTTGCTGGCCACGTGCTTGCAGCACGAGATTGACCATCTCAATGGCGTTCTGTTCATTGATTATATTTCAAAGTTGAAGCGCGACCGCGTGATCAAGAAATTTCAGAAGGCCCAAAAACTGGGGAAGATCTGATGCGCCTTGTGTTCATGGGCACGCCGGATTTTTCGGTCACGGTTTTGAAAGCCTTGCTTGCAGCGAGACATGAGATTGTTTGTGTCTACGCCCAGCCGCCACGGCCCGCAGGCCGCGGCATGGCGTTGCGCCCCACCCCGGTTCATGCCTTTGCCGAAGCGCACGGCATAGAAGTGCGCACACCGATTTCGCTGAAAGCACCGGACGAACAGGACCGTTTCAATGCATTGAAGGCAGATGCTGCAGTGGTTGTGGCCTATGGCTTGCTGTTGCCGAAAGCCAGTTCTGGATGCGCCCACGTTCGGCTGTTTCAATGTTCACGCCTCGCTTCTGCCACGCTGGCGGGGGGCAGCGCCCATCCAGCGCGCCATCATGGCGGGGGACACCGCAATCGGGCGTTACCATCATGCGGATGGATGAGGGTTTGGATACCGGCCCGATGATGGACGGTGGCCTTTTGCACCGATCGACGACAGAACGACTGCCTCAAGTTTACATGAAGACCTTGCGCAACTGGGTGCCAAGGCCATGGTCGATGTATTATCGAAACCCCTCCTTGCAGGTGAACCGCAGCCCACGGAAGGCGTGACTTACGCCAAGAAAATTGACAAGCCCGAAGCGCATATTGATTTCAGCAAACCTGCGCCCGAAGTGTTGCGCCATATCCATGGCCTGTCGCCTTTTCCCGGTGCATGGATGATGGTGAATGGCACACGGGTGAAGGTGTTGCGCTGCGCATTGGCAAATGGCTCAGGCAAAGCTGGAACATTCATCGATGACGCTTTGACCATTGCCTGCGGGCAGGGTGCCATTCAATGTCTTGAGCTTCAACGCGAAGGCAAGGGAGCGATGGATGCACAAACATTCTTGCGCGGCTTTGCCATTGCTACAGGCACACAGGCCAGCTGATGCCGCGCTACAAGCTTCTCATTGAATATGACGGTACGCATTTTGCCGGATGGCAGATGCAGGACACATTGCCCACCGTGCAAGGTGTGTTGGAAGCGGCAATCCAGAAGCTGCACGGCCAGCGCCATCTGGTTTATGGCGCAGGCCGCACGGATGCGGGCGTTCATGCCATGGGCCAGGTGGCCCATGTGGATTTGCCCCGCAGTTGGGACCCGTTTGAATTGCGCAACGCCATCAACGGCAATGTGCGCCCGCATCTTGTCAGCGTGATTGAGGTTGAAGAAGTTTCGATGGACTTTCATGCCCGCTTCAAGGCAACGCAGCGGCGCTATCTGTTTCGCATTCTCAATCGCCGCGCACCGCCGGCACTGGACCGTAACAAAGTGTGGCATGTGCCAACACCACTTGATGCAGAGGCCATGCATGATGCTGCACAAATTCTGGTGGGTACGCATGACTTCACCACGTTTCGCGCCACCAGCTGCCAAGCCTTGTCGCCCGTAAAAACCCTCGATGTATTGAAAGTGTCGCGCTACGGCGAAGAGATTGAAATTGAAGCTGTGAGCCGCAGTTTTCTACACAATCAGGTGCGCAGCATGGTGGGCACATTGAAATTGGTGGGTGAAGGAAAATGGACAGCGCGCGATGTGCAAAAGGCACTTGCTGCCAAAGACCGAAGGGCTTGCGGCATGGTTTCCCCTCCCGACGGGCTATATTTAGTCAGTGTTGGTTTTGACAATTTACTCAGCAGCACGGCGCAGGGTGAATTGTGACAAGGCAGCCCGCAAAGCCGCAGGCTTCACGGGCTTGCGCAAATAGAGAAGCCCCCGTTTTTCCGCCTTATCCCGCACCCGCACACTGCGGTCTGCGGTAATCAATATCGCTGGCACTTCGCGCTTCATTTGCTTGCGCAATTGGGTGACGAGTTCGATGCCGTCTTCATCGTTGATGTGATAGTCAACCAGCAAGGCATCGAGATGAAGTTCAACTTCAGCTACTTTCAAAGCATCGGCTGTGGATGTGGCCGTGCTGACATGAACACCCCAGCCTGACAGCAACGCCTTCAACCCATCTACGATGGAGATTTCATTGTCGATTGCCAGAACACGCATGCCCTTCAACACGCTTGCGTGCTGGATGTTTGGTTGCGCTTCATCCAGTGCCACCACTTCGCCCTTGCCCAATGGAACGCGGACCCCAAACATCGTGCCTTTGTCAATGTGGGATGTCAGTGACAAGGGATGCCGCAACACGCTGCACATGCGCTCCACAATCGATAAACCCAAGCCTAGGCCCGGTGCTGCCCCCTTGTCACGGCCCAAGCGTTCAAACTCCAGGAAGATGGTTTTCTGCTGTGCTTCGGGAATGCCAAGCCCCGTATCATAAATGCGAATTTCAACCGACGTGCCAACCCGTTTGCAGCCCATGACCACGCGACCCTGTGCCGTATATTTAATGGCATTGGAAATCAGGTTCTGCAAAATGCGGCGCAATAGTTTGCGGTCGCTGCGCACAATAGTGCTTGATGACAATATGCGGAGGTCGAGATTTTTCTGTGCGGCAAGTGGTGCAAATTCCTGCGCCAACGGCGTTAGAATATCCTGTAATCGGAACAGACTGAACTCCGGTTTTACCGCACCCGCATCAAAGCGGGAAATGTCGAGCACGGTTGAAAGTATATCTTCCACCGCCTCCAGAGATTGGTCCACATTGCGCACCCATTGATCGGTTTTTCCACCATCGGCATTTTCCACGAGGGATGAGGTGAACAAGCGTGCGGCATTTAACGGCTGCAAAATGTCATGGCTGGCGGCTGCGATAAAACGTGTTTTGCTTAAATTCGCAGTCTCCGCCTGGGCCTTGGCGCGGGCCAGTTCATCATTCAGCTTGGTCAATTCAGCGGTGCGTTCGCGCACACGGTGTTCCAGTGTTTCATTGGCCAGTTGCAGGGCATCGGCGGCGGCCACACTTTGCGTCACATCCGTAATGGTGAGCACGATGCCGCCATCGGGCAACACCGCACTCTGCATATCCACCACTTTGCGTGACGCAACAAAGCGTTCGCGGAAAATATCACGGCCAAAATTAAGCGCGTTCACGCGTATGCCAACAGCAGCTGCATCCAATTTATTTTCGGTCTGTGCTGAAACACAGGTCAAAATATCAGCAAGCGGCGTTGCCACCTGACAAAGTGTGGCTGGCAATTGCAACACATCCAGAAAATGCGGATTCCAGATGATAAGATCACCGCGTTCTGAAAAAACGGCAATGCCTTGCGGCATGTTATCAATAGCAGATTGGAGCAGTTTGCGGCTGGCTTGAATGGCAGTTGAGGCATCATCCAGAAGCTGCATGGCCTTGCGTGAGCCTTGGGCGTGACGCTCCAATAACAACGCCATGACCAAGCGCGAAGACGCCGGCCCCACGGCAGATGCCACAAGATGTTCCCCGTGATTAAGGCTTACAATGTCAGCTTCCAGTTTCGGGTCATCGTCCATGTCGCGGGAGGCCGCAAGATCAGCGAAGGCGGCGCGGGCCCGTTCACTGCCCAAATAGCGTGCCACAGTTTGCTCCAGCAGCGCCATGGAAATGCTTGAACGCCACAACCTGAAACCCGGATTTGCCGTGCCTTGTAAATCTTGGGCAGTAAAAATATTGGCTTGCAGTTGCTCAATGCGGCTGGGCGCGCGCATCAATGAAAAGCCTACATAAGCGGCGATGTTGCAGGTCAAGGACCAGATCACACCATGCGTTAAAGGATCAAATTCCAAGCCAAGCAATTGTCGTGGTTTCAGGGCTGCAATGCCAAAGATGCCGTCTATTAAAATCCTGTTGTCGATCCAACCTGAATCAACAAAGGATGGAATGAGCAGTGTGAAAGCCCACACCACAAAACCCGCCAAAATGCCAGCCACCGCACCGCGGGCGGTTGCATTGCGCCACATCAGGCCACCAAAAAATGCCGGTGCAAATTGCGCAACGGCGGCAAATGAAATCAAGCCTGTTTGCGCCAGCGCGGCGGAATTGCCCGCAGACCAGAAATAGACATAGGCCAAGGCCAGGATCAAACAAATGATCATGCGGCGAATGGTGATGAGGGCTGGGCTTTTGTCGCCGCTGGGTGAGTGTTGGAAAATGTTGTTTTCGCCCTGCCGCAACAACACCAAGGGCACGATCACGTTGTTGGAAATCATGATGGCCAAGGCGATGGTTTCCACAATCACCATGGCCGTGGCGGCTGATACACCGCCTACGAAAGCAATGAAGGCAATGCCATTCGCTTGCGCGGCGACGGGCAAAGCCAATACATACGTGTCGCCATCGACGCCCGGCAATAGCGCCAACCCCATGATGGCAATAGGGGCCACAAATATGTTGATGGCCACCAGATAGAGTGGAAACAACCAAGCCGCGCGGCGCACGTCGTTGCCATGGGCATTTTCCACCACGGCCACATGAAATTGCCGCGGTAAAAGCAACATGGCGCAGGCTGATAAAAACGTCACGGTGATCCAGCGGCCACCATCAGGTCCTTGCGAAAACACATTGGCTATTTCAGGCGTTTTTTGCGCAATGTCTAAAAGTGCTGATGGCCCACCTGCAAGACCAAAGACCACGAACAGGCCCACCGTCAAAAATGCCATAAGCTTCACAACGCTTTCAACCGCAATGGCCAACATCAAGCCATCTTGGTGTTCAGTGGCGTCGATATGTCGTGTGCCAAACAGCATAGCGAAGGCGGCCAATGCGATGGTCACAAACAACGCCAGATCGCCGCCCATCGTTTCAGGCAGCCACGCTGCATTGCTCCAACCACTGGCGTCCATCATGGTTTGCAGCGAGAACGAGAGCGCCTTGAGCTGGATGGAAATATAGGGAACGATGCCGATGGTGGCGATGATGGCGACGAGTGCGCCCAAGCCTTCATTCTTACCATAGCGGGCGGCAATAAAGTCGGCGATGGATGCAATGTTCTGGCCCTTGGCCAAAAGCACCACGCGGCTGATGAGGGGCGCACCCAATGCGAACAACAGAATTGGTCCGAGATAAACTGGAATAAAATCAAAGCCCGTGCGCGACGCTGCACCCACGCTGCCGAAATAGGTCCAGGAGGTGCAATATACCGCCAGTGACAAGGCATAAATCAAGGGTTTTGGCCTGCGGTGCTTGGCGCGCGCGGTCGACTTTGCATCGCCCCATGTGGCAACTGCAAACAGCAGCCCCACATAGGCCAAGCTCACGATTAACACTGTCCAACCTTGGATGGCCATTTTTTCTCCCGACGCCTCTTTTGGACCAGTCGGGTTGAAATGAGCAAGTTGGAAAAGCCACTTGGATAAATCTTACCAATAGATTAATGTGTTTTCTGGCTTTGGGGGTTCCGGGGCCGGAAAAAATTACATCTGGATCCAAGGGGAATACCAAATATGTGGAATGAATTTAAGAACTTCGCGTTCAAAGGCAATGCTTTTGATCTCGCTATCGGCGTAATCATGGGCGGTGCATTCGGCAAAATCGTTGAATCATTGGTCAATCATCTGATCATGCCAATCGTAGCTGCTGTTTTCGGCAGCCCTAACTTTGATAACATCTTCGTGCCGCTGAGCTCAGCAGTAAATAGCCCGGTTTTTGCCGAGGCCACCAAGCAAGGACCGGTTTTGGGAATTGGTGCTTTCATCACCGTTCTCATCAACTTCCTCATCCTCGCATTTGTGCTTTTGCAACTCGTGAAAGTTTCGACCCGTTTGAAGAAGGCTGAACCTGCTCCACCACCCGCAGGTCCGTCGGCTTCGGAAGTTTTGCTTGCTGAAATTCGTGACTTTTTGAAGGCGCCAGCCGCCGCTGCAAAGAAGAAGTAATATTTTATCACGTCTACTTTGGAACCCGCGGGCCTTGCCCGCGGGTTTTCTTTTTGCTCATGTGCTTCCATGCATGATTTGATTTCCAGCCTCACCCGCCCCGCACAAATTGAACCGGACAGCGGCATCGTTACAGCAGCCATGTATGGCATGGCGAAACCCGACGTCATGGCCTTCTGGTCTGGCCAAGGCAATCTGCCGACACCGGAAGCTTTTTGCCGCCCCGCCATTGAAAGCCTTTTGGCGGGCGAAACATTTTACACGTGGCAGCGTGGTATTCCGGAATTGCGTGAGGCGCTGGTGCGCTATCATGCCAAGCATTTCGGCGTGAATTTGCACATCGATAATTTCGGCATCACGGGTGGTGGCATGCAAGCCATCCAGAATGCCATTCAGATGATTGCAGCTGATGGTGATGAGATTATTATACCCACACCGGCCTGGCCCAATTACGCAGGACCGCTTCGCCTGCAAGGCACCAAGCCGGTGGAAGTGCCAATGCGTTTTGCCAATGGCACATGGTCATTGGATTTGGAAAAACTATTTGCGGCACTCACACCGCGCACCAAAGCTATTTGCATCAATTCGCCTTCCAACCCTTTGGGCTGGACTGCAACGCGGGATGACCTGATTGCCATTCGTGATTTTGCGCGCAAATCCGGTATCTGGATTTTGGCTGATGAAGTTTATGGCCGCTTTTACTTCAGCGCCACGGGTGCAAAACGCGCGCCCTCATTCCTAGATGTGTGTGACCCTGAGGAACGCCTAATCCTGTGCAACACATTTTCAAAGAATTGGGCGATGACGGGATGGCGGCAAGGCTGGATTCAAACACCGCGCGAATTGTCGCCTATTGTGGAACGCTTCATCCAATACAACACGTCTGGCTCTCCGGTGTTCTTGCAAAAAGGATGTGCGGTAGCACTCGATATCGGTGATGATTTTATAGATAGTCAGGTTGCCACGGCCCGCAAGAACCGGGACGATGTGGTGGACGCATTCAAGCAGAATGAACGCCTGCACTTTCAAGTGCCGGACGGCGCGTTTTATATGTTCTTCTCGATTGATGGCATGACGGATTCTCTGGCCACTTGCTTGCGCATCATTGATGAGGCGGGCGTGGGCTTTGCACCCGGCGGCACATTTGGTCCCGGCGGCGAAGGCTTTTTGCGCATGTGCTATCTCAAGAACGAAGACACCTTGCGTCAAGGCTTGGACCGGTTCTCAAGTTGGTTGAAAACCGGTCGCGTCGTTTAATCTTAGTTTCCGAAACCCAAGGCACCGCTGCGGAACAGCTTGCCTGTGGCGCCGGAAGAAGGACCACCGAATGACCACGTGGCACTGGTGCGTAGGCTCACGCCATCTGACGAGGTGTCATCAAAGGCCATGGCGGTGTAACCGCCGCTGACAGCCAGCGTGAGTGGCGTTTGATCAAAGGTATAATTACCGGTGATGCCGAGGTTGAGAATGTCAATGCTTGCATCAGTCGAAACACCGATGTGCGAATAAGCCACTTCAGCGCGGCCGCTGATGTTTTGATTGAAGCGGTGATGAATGCTGGCACCGGCCATGCCGCCCATGTTCTTGCCGAGAATATCAGTCTTCTTGAATGTTTCGACTGTCACGCCGTCATTGATGGTTGCATTGATGTAGACGGGGTCAATAATGCCGACGCGGCCTTGCAACCATGTCGCGTCGTCCACTTCAGTCAAAGCTTCCACACCCAATGTGGCTGTACCGATTGTCAGGTCAACTTCTTCTACACTCGTGGTGTCTTCAGCTTGGAAGGTAATCGAGCCATAACCTGCAAACAGCCCAAGCTTGGTGCTGCTGTCAGTGCGATAGGTCATATGTGCGGCGGTATCGATGACGCTGATTGAACCATCCACGTTATCGATCGAGGGTTCAACCCATCCCAATTCAACGTGGGATACGTCGCCGTCTACTTGCCAGCCCCAGGGTGAATCGCTGTAGTCTACCGCTAGCTTACCACCCCCGTTGATGCCGGGAATGCGGGTCGCTTCTCCATCCGTGTCATTCAATAGGCCAAATGCACCAATATGCAAATTACCGTAAACGCCGCCTGCTGCGGCTTCGCCGTCGAGATCCGCAGCAAATACTGTAGATGTGCACATCATCAATGACGCTGCGACAACGCCCACAACAGATTTCGTGACCACGGCAATTCCCTCTCATTTAAATCAATGTTTAAGAAATAGCGGGAGAGATTTAACGAAAGGTTGCATTGTGAAGTTAACGCACGCAAATTCGAACAAGAATTGCTGCCTTTTTGGATGGTGCATTGCACAAAATTTCGACTTCAACACAAACGCAGATTTGGACCCACATACGATTATTTCTTATTAATGCTTGTATTTCAATATCTTACCGTCATTTTGTGCGATTTATAAAAGCTGGCACAGACCTTGCGATGTCGAAAGCATCGCATTCCTGTTTGGATCCTCCCATTTCTGGAACAGTTTGTTTCGCGATCGGCTTTAATCGGCTGAACTTGGGGATGAGTTGGAGCGGGCCTCCAGTTCATCCCCCTTTTTTCAGACTAAAGCTTTCACACCATCAATCATGAACTGCACGGCAAGTGCCGCGAGGATGATGCCCAGTAAACGCGAGATGACGGCGCGCCCGGTAATGCCAAGGGTTTTCGAAATGTGTTCAGCTGCTAAAAAACAAACGAAGCAAGACAGCATCACAAGTGCAGCCACAGCATAAAGCGCACCAAGTTTCGACCAGTCACCTTCTGCGCGTCCCGCCAGCAAGATCATTGCGGTAATTGCCCCGGGCCCCGCCAAAAGCGGAATGGCCAAGGGGAATGCTGCAATGTTTTTGACGTGATCGACAGTGATCGCTTTGGAAGCTGTATCCTGCTGGCGTTGGCCGCGACGGTCAAACACCATTTCTGCTGCTGCTGACAGCAATAACAATCCACCTGCAATGCGGAATGCCGAAAGTGAAATGCCAAGCAATTACAACAATTTTGCACCCGCTAAACCCGCACTCAGCAAAATGCAAAACGCAATGACAGTGCCCCGCAAAGCAACTTCCTTACGCTGCTCCCGCGACATTTCGTTCGTGAGCCCCAGAAAAATGGCGCTCATGAAAATGGGGTCGCTGATGACAAGCAACGTGGCAATGGCGGAAGTGATATAATCTTGCATGGCAAGACAATCGCCTAGTTTACGGTGTTCGGCAACTCGCTCTCGCGTCGTGCAATGAAATCGCGCAAGCCTTCAGCCACACCTTCGTCCATTTTTGGTTTTTCATATTGCGCCAACATTGAACGAGCCTTGTCACGGCCACGCGTGTCGTGGTCTTTGGCGCCCTCAACATTCCATTGCTCATATGAATTGAAATCCATGATCGACGGCATGAAGAAGGCTTTTTCAAAATGCTCAAGTGTGTGGGCGGTGCCGAGGAAGTGCCCTTGTGGGCCCACTTCGCGCACAGCGGCCATGGCTTCTTTGAAGTCATCAAACTTCAAGCCGCCTGCGTATTTATACCAGCCCACCAGTTGCTCGGCATCAGTGACAAATTTGGAATAGCCGCAAGCAAGCCCGCTTCCAGCCAGCCCGCCACATGCCAGATGTAGTTGGCACCCGACAAGATTGCCGCATGCATCAGCATGTTGGATTCATAACCTGCTTGCGCGTCATTTAATTTCGAACCGACGTGGAAACCAGATGTGCGCCAAGGAAGATTATATTTCCGCGCCAATTGCCCCATCACAAACATCATCTGTGCGGCTTCCGGCGTGCCGCCCATCGGTGCTCCGGTTTTCATATCCACCGTCACCATGAATTGCCCATAGATGCAGGGCGCACCTTTGCGGATCAATTGTGTGAAGGCCACACCTGCCAGAGCTTCGGCATTCACTTGTGCCACCGCACCAATGGCCGATGCAGACGTTGATGCACCACACAAAGCAAATGGTGCGGCTATGATCGGTTGATTATTCGATGCATAAACCCGCATGGCATCCAGCATGGTCTGGTCCCACACCAGTGGCGAATTACAATTGGTGATCGACACGACAACGGTGTTGTCTTTCACAAACTCATTGCCAAACACGATGCCTGCCATTGCCATCACGTCTTCTGCCCGCTCTTTCGAGGTGACGATGCCCATGAAGGGCTTGTCGGAATGGGTGAGGGCTGAATTGATAATGTGGAGGTGGCGCTTGGGCACCGCAATTTCCATCGGCTCGCAGCAGATCGATGATGACGAATGAAGTGCCGGCAACATGTAAGCCAGCTTGTGAAAATTGTTGAGATCCTCAAGCGAACCATAACGCCTGACATTGTCGAGATCACGCACATAAGGTGCGCCATACATGGGCACGAAAATCTGGTTTTTGCCGCCCACTTTCACAGTGCGCTCCGGGTTGCGCGCGTGCAGCGTAAATTCTGAGGGCACAGTCGAGATCAGCTGCATCAGCAATTCGCGGGGAATGCGCACCCGCGTGCCCTGTACGTCAGCACCTGCGGCCTTCCACATCGCAGGGGCTTGATCGTCGCGGAATTCGCAACCCACCTCTTCGAGAATTTTCATCGACTCATCATGGATCAGTTCCACGGCCTCGTCGGGCAACAACTCATAAGTCGGAATGTTGCGCACCAAAGTGGGGAATGACAACATAGGTGCTCCGCGCAATGCGCGTCTGCCATCACGTCCACCGGCGCGGCGATGAGTTGGTTGTGCGATCTGATCTGTCATGTGAATTCTCCCACGCTGACTATGGGCGAATGGAGGGCAGATGCACAAGACGCGTCCGCAGCAAGTTTCACATGAATTAAATTCAACCGATATTCGCAAGAAGCCATTCTTTTAACTTCACGGCCTCCGGCGAGAGTGGGCGCTTCATGCTCCACGTCAGGTAGAAACTTTGAGGTGCGGGCATTTCATGTCCACCGATAACGCGCAAGCGCCGCGCTGCAACGAGTGGCTTCATAAAACTTTTCCACCCCAATACAATGCCCTGCCCGTCTAATGCAGCCTGCACGGCAATAACGTGACTGTTGAAGCGGCGCATGTTCAAATTGCGGGAGCGCACGTCGGCGTGGCGCAGAAAATCAGTCCAAGAGGTCCATGTCCAATCAATGCCTTCAACTGAAAGCAAGGGCAAAGCAACAATATCTGCCAGGGTCTTGATGTCGTGCCCCTTCAAGAAATCCGGTGAAGCAACAGCCATGATGTGGTCGTCGAACAGTTTAGTGGAATACTCGTCCTGAAACTGGCCTGAGCCATAGCGCACGCGCAAATCAACCGGGGAAATCGTGCTTTCCTGCGTTCGATCGGAAATGACGTGATCGATTACGATATCTTTATGTTGTTTCCAGAACAGCCCAAGACGCGGCATAAGCCAGAACTGCGCAAAGGCACTTGTAGTGCCAACAGTTACTGCACGCTTTTGACCGCCTTCACGAAAACTGTCGAGCGTGTCTGCAATTTGTGAGAAAGCACCTTTCAAGGCATGCAGCAGGGCCGCACCTTCCACAGTTAACTCCAGCGAACGATGCAAGCGGACAAACAGTTTGACGCCCATATCCGCTTCCAGAAACGAAATATGTTTTGATACGGCACCCGGCGTCACATTGAGTTCGGCTGCAGCCCGCGTCAGGCTCATATGTCTGCCTGCCGCCTCAAATGCGGCCAGACCATTGAGGGACGGGAAGTTGTAATGCTTGTGAGCCATTCCTGCTGCATATCACAGCGCCTCCGCGTGAGGAATACTCAACCGAACCAATTATTGCTATGAAAAGTGCTGTGTTGACGCGCCGCCCACTTTCTACCACTATAGTTGAAGGGGATGCTTGCGCCGCAAACTGTAGCGGGGACAACACTGGGGTCGGTGGCGCGAAGCTTATTTAATTCATAACAAAAACGCTTCCCCCGAAGCGGCAGGGAAAAAATTATGGCGGACATCCACCACGAGGACAAAAAACTCCTCCACGGCATGGGCTATGCGCAGGAGCTGTCTCGCTCCATGAGCAAGTTCTCAAACTTTGCAATTTCGTTTTCGATCATCTGCATCTTGTCAGGTGGTATCAACTCATTCGCACAAGCCACATCTTCAATCGGCGGTGGGGGGGCTGGCATTGCCTGGCTTGTTGGTTGTTTGGTGTCCGGCATGTTTGCTCTGGCCATGGCACAAATTGCTTCAGCTTATCCAACGGCGGGCGGTCTTTATCACTGGGCTTCCATTCTGGGCGGTCGTGGTTGGGGCTGGTTGACCGCATGGCTCAACTTCATTGGCCTCATCACGGTGCTTGGTGCCATTAACATCGGTACAGCCTTTTATTTCGCCGGCACGTTTGGTGGCGCATTCGGTTTCACCGGGGGTACGCCCGGTCAGATCGTTGGCTTTGTTGCACTCATTACGATTGCACAGGCCTTGCTCAATCATTTCGGCATCAAGTTGACGTCGATGTTGACGGATGTTTCGGGCTACATCATCCTCATCACCACGGCAGCACTTGTTATTGGCTGTCTGGTATTCGCCCAATCGCTGGATTTCTCCCGCCTCTGGACATTCACCAATTACTCCGGTGAAGCTGGTGGCAATGTGTTCCCGCAATCAGACAGCATGACCTATCTCTTCCTGCTCTGCCTGTTGCTCCCAGTTTATACCATCACTGGCTACGACGCTTCGGCGCATACGTCGGAAGAAACCCACAACGCCGCCATGTCGGTACCACAAGGTATCGTCTCCTCGGTCATCTGGTCGTCGCTTGCAGGTTGGATTATGCTCTGCGCGATCGTGCTTGCAATTCCTGACATGGCTGCAGGTGCCAAGCAGGGATGGGGCGTATTCTTCGAAACCATGAATGTTGTTTTGCCAGCATGGTTGAAGACTCTGGTTTACCTTGGCATTTTGATCACACAATTCTTGTGTGGTTTGGCCACCGTAACCTCTGCCTCGCGCATGCTTTTCGCGTTCTCGCGCGATGATGGCATGCCAGTCGGATCCAAAGCCTTGGCAACCGTATCGACAAAGTGGCGCACGCCAGTGAATGCCATCTGGACTGCTACGGCTTTGACAATCCTTTACGTGTTCCTTGCACAATTCATCTCGATTGGCGGCACGAACATTTACACCATCGTTGTGAACTCAACACTGGTGTTCCTCTTCCTGTCCTTCGTGATTCCAATTGCGCTCGGCATGATGGCGTTTGGTACTGCGAAGTGGCCAAAAGCCGGCCCCTGGGATTTGGGTGCAGGTGTATTCAAGTTGGTGAGTTTCCTGTCCATCGTCGGCATGGCCATCATCTTCTTCATCGCCATCCAGCCCCCTAATGACAAGGTTCTGTGGATCGTCGTAGGCTTTCTTGCACTTGCCGCTGTTCTGTGGTTTGGCGTGGAAAACAAACGGTTCAAAGGTCCACCAGTCGGTGACGAAATCAAGCGTCGCCAGGCTGAAATCGCCAAGAAGGAAGCTGTGTTCGGCGAGGCATAATTTCTGACATCGCATAAAAAAGGGCGGCCCATTCCATCGGCCGCCCTTTTCTTTTTGGCTCAAGCAGCTTTGGCTGCGGCTTCGTCCCCCACCGCGAACAGGCCAGCTGCGGCCACCAGACCCTCGGCGCCGTCCAAAGCCCCCGGAGTCAATTCCAATCCAAGAAAACGCGCACGCTCCACAGGTCCTGGCAAATGCAGGCTGCGGGTGTGGGACACCTCAAATCCAAAGCGGCTGTAGTAAGGCGCATCACCAACGAGCAAGATTGAATCATGCCCCAACACACGCGCGGTGTTGAGAGCATGGTCCATCAATTTGCGGCCAAGACCTTGCCCTTGCAGCTTGCAGTCCACCACCAGTGGTCCCAGCAACAATGATGGGCCAGCCGATCCTGCAATGATGGACCAAAGACGGACCGAGCCGATGACACGGCCCTTCGTATCTAAAGCAGTGAAGGCCAGGCCCTCCGCCGGCAAACGACCTTCACGCAGGCGCTCGGATGTTTTGCGGAGACGTGTCTTGCCAAAGGCCTTGTCCAAAAGGCGTTCGCGAGACACAACATCAGAGGCAATTTCGATGCGAATGGAAAATGTCATGGCTTTTCTCCCAGCGAATTTACAGTGGTGTGTGCAGCAAGCACCCACCCCCGCCCCCTCCCTCAAAGGGAGGAGAGAAGAATTGTGAAATAATGATTTTGATTTCCCCTCTCTTTCAGGGAGGGGCTAGGGGTGGCTGCCTGCGATGAGCGCAGTCTTACACCGTTAAATCACATAAGCCTTGAGCGGCGGGAAGCCGTTGAAGGCGACGGCTGAGTAAGTTGTGGTGTAGGCGCCACAAGCTTCGATCAGCACTTCATCACCTACGGTCAACGAGATTGGCAAAGGGTAAGGCACCTTCTCGTAGAGCACATCAGCCGAGTCACAGGTTGGGCCTGCAATCACGCATGGCTCCATGGCGTCGCCGTCCTTTGCTGTGACCAATGGATAGCGAATGGCTTCATCCATGGTTTCAGCGAGGCCACCGAACTTGCCAATGTCGAGGTAAACCCAGCGCACATTGTCGTTCACATGCTTCTTCGAAATCAGCACAACTTCCGATTTGATGACACCAGCATTACCCACCATGCCGCGGCCTGGCTCAATGATGGTTTCAGGAATGGCGTTGCCAAAATGCTTGGCCAGCGCATCATGAATGGCATTGGCATACATGTTCTGGCCGGGAACGGCTTTCAGATATTTCGTTGGGAAGCCGCCACCGAGGTTGACCATTTCCAGTGTGATGCCATGGGAAAGCATGCGGTCAAAAATTGCCTTTGCTTCGCCAACGGCTTGGTCCCAAGCGCCCAAACGGGTTTGTTGCGAACCCACATGGAATGAAATGCCATAGGCTTTGAGGCCAAGCTTGTGGGCATGCAGCAAAACATCTTCCGCCATTGAAGGCTCGCAGCCGAACTTGCGTGACAAGGGCCATTCGGCACCTGCACCATCAGCCAAGATGCGGCAGAACACCGAAGCACCGGGGGCAGCACGTGCTACCTTTTCTACTTCTTCGTCGGAATCAACGGCAAACAATTTGATGCCAAGCGCGTGGGCCTTTGCAATGTCGCGTTCTTTTTTGATGGTATTGCCGAATGACACGCGGTCTGGTGTTGCGCCAGCGGCAAGCGCCATTTCAACTTCGGCAACCGATGCGGTGTCGAAGCATGAGCCCAAGGAGGCCAGCAGCGCCAAGATCTTTGGTTCTGGATTGGCTTTCACGGCGTAAAAAATGCGTGTGCCCGGCATTGTGCGGGCGAATGCTTCATAGTTGTCGCGCACAACATCAAGGTCGAGCACAAGGCAAGGGCCTTCGGGCTTTTCGCGTCGGATGAAGTCGATGATTTTTGCCGTTGCCATGATGAAAGTTCCCGAAAAATAGAGATGACAGGACCAGTACCGGCGATGACCCAAGCGCGATGGAGACGCAAAGGACAATAACCCTTACTGACTTTCGCTTCTGATTGATTGGGATGGTGCCAACCGCACATCGAGCAGACTTGTGTTTGCCTCTGGTGTGCTGGCCTTTGGACGAAACCAGCGAGACGAGAAGCCCTCACCGTCGTTGCTTAGGGAAGAACCTTTGCGGCACGTGCGACTTTGGACGGGCTGCATATGGTGGATTCGTGTGTCACATTCAAGAATTATTTTGGGCGAAGTAAAAATAATTTTCTTAACACTTATTAAGACTTAACTTCGCCAAACGCCTGCCAGCCCGCCACCAGCCGCGTCAGCGTTGTGATGCAACACATGACTGCATAAATTGAAGCAATGAGCGGGAAATATTGCGGCCACAGGCACATGGCCACAAAGCAAACAACCGTTTCAAAACCTTCAGTCAGACCGCCCAGATAATAGAAACTCTTGGAAGGGTATGCCGTGCTTTTTTCACCCCGCTTTTCCGCCATGATGGCATAGGCCAGAAACGATACGCCGGTACCAATGAAACTCGCCAGCAGCACGGCTGCGGCCAGTGCATTGCTTTGGGGATTGCAAAAGGCGAAGGCGAGGGGGACGGCAGCATAAAACAGAAAATCCAGTGTAATGTCGATGAAGGCCCCTCGATCCGTTGGCGCCGAAAAGCGGGCCACCGCACCGTCAATGCCATCCAGCAAGCGGTTCAGGAGCAACGGCACAATGGCCAACATGATGTTGCCATGGGCGATCAAAACAGCAGACGACAGTCCTAATCCAAAACCCACAAAAGACACCTGATTGGCTGTCACGCCATAACTTACAAGCCTTCGTGCGACACGATCCACCATGGGCTTGGTCAATGCCAACATCATCCGGTCAAACATCGTGCACCTTTCCATTATCGATAATTTCAAGCACCCGCCCACCAACGGGCGCATCGGCACGGTCATGGGTTACAAGCAGCGCGGGAATGCCGCGTGCCTTGAGGTGGCTGTAAACATAGTCGCGCATGTGTTGCCGCAGCGCCTTGTCGAGTTTGCTAAAAGGTTCATCCAGCAAAATGGCGCGAGGCTTTGCCAAGAGAGCACGCATCAAGGCCACACGCTGGCGCTGCCCGCCCGAGAGCGTGTGCGGTGCGCGGCGTTCAAAACCTTCTAAGTCAGCACGCTGCAAAGCCGTTGAAACCATGTGAAGCCGCTCGGCCTTTGGCAAGTGCGGCACAGCAAACAACAGGTTTTCTTGTACTGTCATATGTGGAAATAGAAGATCGTCCTGAAACAACCGTGCAATGCCGCGCTGTTCCGGGGAGATGTTGCGCAAGTTCTGCCCTTGCAACAGCACCTCACCTGAGGTGACGAAGGTGTCTGAAATGTCACCTCCGATAAAGCTGAGTAGCGACGATTTGCCAGAACCGCTTGGCCCCATCAGTGTTGCAACTTCACCCGGGGCAATGACAAGCGACAAAGGCTGTAGCAGCCGTTTGCCGTTCAGCGACAAGGATACATCAACCAATTCAAGCATTGCGCCACCGGGATTTGGACGCATGTGCCGCAATGGCAAAGCCCACAAGTGGAAGGGCCATCAACAGCAAAGCATAAACGGATATCAAGGCGCGGTTGCCGCCGCTGCTCAAGGTGACAGCTTCCATTGGCAACGTTGAAAACCGCCCTGCGGCCGCCAATTGGGCCGGCACAAATTGCGCCACAGAGACAGCAAAACCAACGGCTAGCGCTGACAACAGGGGCGCTTTCAACATGGGCCATTTCACTTGGGTCAAAAATTTTAATCGCCCCACGCCCAAGCCCTGCCCTACACTGTGCCAACGATGATCATAGCCGCGGTAGGGCCCTTTCAGCATCACAAAAACATAAGCCGCCACGGGCAGCAGATGGGCGGCAAACAAGCCACACCAGGTGCCCGTAAGGCCTAACTGCAATAGCAACCGATACTGTCCCAGTGACACCAGCAAGGCAGGCACGCACAGCATGACGATGGCAGCCAGCCCAACCACCGCATCGCGCTTTGGCGATTGAGTTTCAAACCACCACATAACCGCCAGCACTGCGGTCAGCGATGTTGCAACACCGAGACCACAAGATGTGAGAATAGGTTTCGCATTTTGAAAAGCACCGGCCCACGCTTTGAGGGAATAGGCATCCGCCATCAGCTGGGGATAAGGCCAGAGGTGCGATACGGATTGCAGCAACAGTGCCGCGACGACAGCCGCATAAACCACCACCCACAGGCGCCACAGGTTTTTTGCAATGGGAATTAAACTTTGCTCTGGCCTTGCACTTCGCGTCAACATGTTGCGCATCAGTGGCCGGATCGCGAGCACTGCAATCGAGGCCACCATAAGCCCGCCTGCGATCACCGTACTTAATACCAACGTTCCGGCAGCACCGCGTGCATTGGCTGCGGTTTCTCCGTCGTTCAAATCTGTCCATACAAGTTGCGCCAATGTTGGCGGTTGGGCCGGCCCAATGACCAGCGCCATATCAACCACCGTCATGCCATAGCTGAACACCGCAACCAGCGGCCACAACACAAGGGGCAAAACTTGCGGCAGTACCACTTTCAAGAAAGTGGCGCGGGGGCCGTGGCCCAAACTGCGGCTAACGGTTGATTGCTGTTGCAAGGGCAAGGCCAGCGCCTCACTTTGCATGACCGACGCCATAGCCCACACCAGAAACGGTGTTTCTTTGAGCACCAGTGCAAGCGTCAATCCCAGCCCCCACGGGTCTTGCACCAATTGCCAATCGGGCGGAGCCACGCCACCCACCAGCAGCCGCGCCAAAACACCCGTGGGTGCCAACAGAAAGCCCAATCCCAATGCCAAGGCCACATGAGGCAGTGCGGTGAACAGCCCCACGCGTGCCAATATTTTGGGGCCTGTAACCATCACAATCACGACAGCACAGAGCAAGGCCAGCGCCGTACTTGTAACGCCTGTAAAAACAGTAAGACCCAGGCCGCCCCAGAATTGCGGGTGGGAAACCAACCGGGCAAAACTTTCTGCATCCAGTATTCCCGGCAACAGCATGAGGCAACTCAGCAGCACAGGCAGCAGAAACAGCAGTGTCATTGGCACTGCTCCCATGAACTGCCGTGCCTGTTGCATCAGCCTTTGCCGTAACGCTTCAACCAAGCGGATTCGAGCAGTCCCACCCAAGAGGCGTGGGGCTCCAACAAGGCGGGGCCCGGAACCGACACACTGCCCGCTGCCGCCGTTGCGGTGAACAATTGCGCATCGGCTGAAGACAATTTCGAGATCGCAAGCACTGTTGGATCGCCCCAGGTTTTCAAATCGTTTTTCTTGGCTTGCGCTTCCGGCGACAGTAGGAAGTTTGCAAACACTTGCGCTGCGGCCTTGGCTTTTGCATTGGCGGGAATTGCCACGAAATGCGTATTGCCAATGGTGCCGTTGCGATGCTGCCATGCAACAGTAGATGCTGGCATGCGCCCAGCCGCCACAAGGTTTGCAGGCTCATTTGGATTGAAGGTGATGCCGATGTTTAATTCACCATCGGCCACCATGTTGGTGACGTCAGCTTGCGATTTTGGAAATTGTTTGCCTTCACGCCAGCTCACCTTGTGCAGTTGGTCCAAGGAATTGGCCCAAAGGTCTTCGTATTTCTTGAATTCGTTTTCGTCACCAACCGTTGCAAATACGCCGGGGTCTTGCACGGATTCAAACAACACCTGTTTCAAGAACGTGGTGCCGTGGAAGTCCGGTGGGGCAGGATAACTCACACGACCCGGATTCTTTGTGGCATAAGCAATCAACTCATCGATGCTGAGGGGTGGTGTTGAAATTTTCGCGCCATCAGCAAAGAATGTCAGTTGCGCCATGCCCCACGGCGCTTCAAGCCCTGCAACCGCTTCGCTAAAATCCTGCGTCGTCGTTGGCTTGCCTTCAACATCCACCAACGCATAATTCGGAAGATTTTCAGACCAAGGACCAAACAACAATTTGTCGTTCTTCATGGCGCGGAAGTTTTCGCCATTGATCCACACAAGGTCAACCGAACCGTCAGTCTTTCCTGCTGCCACTTCATCACGAACGCGTTTTACAACTTCGGCGGTGTCTGTAATTTTCACGTGCTCAACCGTAACACCATTGCGCTTTTTCACTTCTTCACCGGCCCAGGCGATATAGGCGTTTATGGTGTCAGATCCGGCCCAGGCGTTGAAATAAACAGTCTGCCCTTTGGCTTCTGCTTCAACACCCGCGAAATCAGCAGCAGTGGCAAAGCGTGACCACAGCGGCAGGGTTGTTGCGGCAAGCGAAGTTGTGAGCAGGTGACGGCGATTGATCATGTTTTTCCTCGTTGTATGTGCACCAGCTATAAGCAACTCACGTAGCGTTGGCGATCACGCTTCTGAGCTTTGCAATCAGATAATTGTGAACAAGTTCTCAAATGCCGTGGTGCAGGCTGTGGCCGTTGCTTTTCAACCATTGCTTGGCGGCTCTTGTGTGCGGACAATGCGTCAACACCAAACGCCAAAAGCGCGGGCCGTGGTTCATTTCCCGCAAATGGGCCACTTCATGGGCCGCCACATAATCCAGCACAAAAGGGGGCGCTAACACCAAGCGCCAAGAATAAGACAAGGCCCCGTCGGAGGTGCAGGAGCCCCAGCGGCTTTGCTGGTCGCGAACGGAGAGCTTCGAAAAGTGTGTCTGCATTTTCGCGGCATAGTCGGTTGAGGCTTGGCGCAAGTCCTGTTCAGCTTCGCGCTTCAACCAGTCGGTCAAACGGCGGTGCCAGTGGGCTTCCCCACCCGGCACATGCAAGGTGTTAGTCGTCTCATCCAATTGCACAAGACCGCGCAGCTTTTCGACTTTATGAATGCGCAATGCCACCCCGCGCAGCATAACGGTATCGGCTGGCGCATCCGCCAACTTGCGACCACGATGGGCCAGCGTATTCTGCATCCAAAGTGTTGAAGCATCCAAAAAGGTTTTGGCTGAAGCCAAGCTTTGGCGCTTGGGCAGCGTAAGGCTGAAATTTTCACCGTCGCGCGCCAGCCTTAGCACCATGCGGCGCGACGTGGCGTGGCGCTTCAGTTTCACGACAGCCAATCGGCCATCAAGTTCCACCGTCACATCGGGCAGCGGCGCAAGTTTTGCCGGACCGCCCTTTCCGAAAATCAGTTGCGTGAGTGGCCTAAGGCTCATGCTCCATTATGTTGCTGGGTAAACGCGTTAATCACCGGCACAACATCCGAAATGAACTTGCGGCCCGAAAACACACCATAATGCCCCACACCTTTTTGCAAGTGGTCCGCCTTCATGGCATCCGGCAATCCGGTGCATAAGGCATGGGCAGCCTGGGTTTGGCCGGGGCCTGTAATGTCGTCACGCTCGCCTTCAATCGTCAACAAAGCGGTACGCGTAATGTCGGAAGGTTTAATTTCTTCATCGCGGTATTTATAGGTGCCGCGCGCGAGACTTTGCTGGATGAACACACGGTCCACTGTTTGCAAATAAAATTCCGCCGTCAAATCCATGACCGACATGTATTCGTCGTAGAAGTCTTGTACTTTTTCAACAGACTTATGTTCGCCTTCCACCACGTGCCAGAACAAATCACGATGCGCCGATAGATGACGATTGGCATTCATAGACATGAAGCCCGCTAGTTGCAAAAAGCCCGGATAGACCCGGCGCCCTTCACCCGCATGGGGTGCAGGCACAACGCTGATCATGTTGTTGCGGAACCAGTTCAAGCCTTTTTCCTGGGCAAGCGTGTTGACAGCGGTGGGGCTGAACCGCGTGTCTACCGGTCCACCCATCAAAATCATGCTGTTGGGCGCAAGCGGGTCTTGGTGGGCATTCATTGACGATACTGCAACCAGCACCGGCACTGAGGGTTGGCACACCGCCATCACTGTGGCGCGTTCGCCCAAGTGGTGCAACATGTCCACCACATAGTCGGTGTAGTCATCAAGATCGAATGGACCATCGGATTCCGGCACGTGGCGGGCATCGGTCCAATCGGTCACGTAAACATCATGGGTGGGCAACATGCCTTCTACCGTGCTGCGCAAAAGCGTTGCAAAGTGACCGGACATGGGAGCGACAATCATCAGCTTTTGCTGCTTTGCCTCAAAGCCCACTTTGCGAAAATGCAACAGGCGGCAGAATGGCTTTTGCCAAACGCAGCGCTCTTCAACCTGCACCAGACCTTCTGCGGTAAGACTATGATCAACGTCAAAACTTGGCTTGGCATAACGCCGCGTCAAACGTTCAAACATGTGCAGCGAGGCATTTGCTTGGCGGCCAAAGGCCGTCCCACTCAAAGGATTATCTGAATTCAGCCAGAATTCGGCACCAGCGCGAGCCGCTTGGCGAAACGGCGCCATGGCGATGTGTTGCATTTCAAAAAATTGATACAGCATTGGCCCGTTGGCCCCCATTCTGAACACTTGTGTTGCAGTGCAATGTAACCTCGACCCAACGTGTTAACAAGTCCTTAAGGGCGAAGGCTTGGTTGCCGGCAAAAACAGGTTATCGGCTCAAAGCCAATTTTATACCTGTTGCCAATGCCTTGGCGTCAGTGGTGTAAGAAAAATGCTTCAAAAACAAGCCGTCTGGCCCCATTAAATAAATGATGGCGGAGTGGTCCATGGTGTAGTTTTCAGGGTTTTTCGGGTCCTTTTGCTTTTCATAATGCACCCGGTAAGCCTGCGTGATGGTTGCCACTTGCTCGTCTGAGCCTGTGAGTCCCGTCAGGTTTTCGCCGAAATTGCTGACATACCCCGCCATGACTTCCGGCGTGTCGCGGGCGGGGTCAACCGTCACCAATAGGGGTTGAATATCCTTGCCATCGGCGCCCAAGTTTTCCAGCGCCGCCATCATGACTTGTAGTTCCGTGGGACAAATATCAGGGCATGTGGTGAAGCCAAAAAACACCAGTAACGGTTTGCCCAGAAAGGTTTTCTCCGTCACAGTTTCACCGCGTTGATTGACCATGGTGAACGGGCCGCCGACCAGGGCGATGCCAGAACCAGTAGGTGAAGACCGCCCGGACAGCAGAGCAAAGCTACCCAAAGCGAGGGCCAGCAACAGTGTGGCGATCCCAATAATTTTTGACGGCGACAGACGGTTTTGCATGTGTCGAACACCTAGTCTAACTTACGGGAAAAAGAAACAGGCCCAGCACTTTGTCACGCAGCTGTGACATGACGTATAATGGTCACCTATCGGTGACATGAGGTTTAATGACGGACACGATAAGAAATTTTGCGCCGCGGCTTCTGGGTATTGGCCAGCATCAGGCCCCCATCCGCTTGCGCACGCTGGTGCGGCTGCGCTGGTTGGCGGTTATCGGGCAAACCATTACGGTGCTATTTGTGTCGCTGGTGCTGGGCTACCAGTTTCCCTTTGCCGCCTGCCTTGCGGCCATCGCACTATCGGCATGGCTTAATGTGTTCCTGACATTGCGCTGGCGAGCAGGCCAGATTTTGTCAACGCGGGCAGCCGGGTTGTTGCTGGCTTATGACGTGGTGCAATTGGCGCTTCTGCTTTATCTCACGGGCGGCCTTGAAAACCCCTTTGCATTTTTGTTCCTTGTGCCGGTCACCGTATCTGCCACGTCACTATCATTGCGCTGGACGTTTGCGCTGGGACTGATGGCCTTCGTATCTTCATCGCTGTTGTCGATTTACCACCTGCCATTGCCGTGGCCACAAGGCGAGGCCATCGCCTTGCCCCCCACTTATGTGGCCGGCATGTGGATTGCCATTTTGTGTGGCACCGGTTTTTCAGCAATTTACGCACGGCGAATGGCTGAAGAAGCGCAGATGATGGCGGCAGCGTTGAATGCAACGGAAATGGTATTGGCGCGTGAACAACGTCTGTCCGCACTTGATGGCTTGGCCGCCGCTGCTGCCCATGAATTGGGAACTCCCCTTGCCACCATTGCTTTGGTGGCGAAAGAGTTGAAGCGGGAATTCCCCAAGGTTTCTCCGCATACGGAGGATATAGACCTGTTGCTCAGCCAGTCTGCACGCTGTCGTGAAATTCTGGCCAAGCTCTCCAACCGCGAGCAAGCTGAAGATACTATTTTTGGTCAGGTCAAAGTTTCCTCGTTGCTGGAAGATCTTGTGGCACCCTTACGGGGTTCTGATGTGACCATTGACGTGACCTGTGTGGCTGAAGGCGCAGAAACGCCGGAACCTATTTTGCGCCGTAATCCCGGCCTGTCCTATGGCTTATCCAACATTCTGGAAAACGCTATCGACTTTGCTGAAAGTCGTGTCACCATTCATGCGACATGGTCGGCCTCAGCCTTCACCTTACGCGTGGTGGATGATGGACCCGGCTTCAACGAATTCATTTTTGACCGCTTGGGCGACCCCTTTGTTACGACCAGACCCGGATACGATAACTCCCCTGACTCTGACGAAAACCGCAGCCATGAAGGGATGGGTTTAGGTCTATTCATTGCCAAGACCCTGCTGGAACGTTCAGGTGCAAATGTGACGCTTTCCAATCGGGCGATGCCTGAACATGGGGCCGATATTCGCCTGCAGTGGCCGCGCAGCAGTATTGACGTGTCAATTCAGCCTTCAAAAGCACTTGACCCTAAACCGCCGCAGCGCCAATGACGTATCTTAGGTAACAATGATGACAAACCCTCAAGACAAAACGCTGCTGCTGGTCGATGACGACAAGCCTTTCCTCACCCGCTTGGCGCGTGCCATGGAAACTCGGGGCTTTGCCGTGCGCATGGCCGACACTGTGGCCGAAGGCATTGCGGAAGTAAAAACCCAAGCGCCGGGCTATGCCGTGGTGGATTTGCGCTTGAGCGATGGCAATGGCCTAGACGTGATCGAGGCATTGCACGCTGCACGACCTGACGCCCGTGTTGTTGTACTCACAGGTTATGGCAACATTGCCACCGCCGTCACTGCCGTGAAGCTGGGCGCTATCGATTACTTGGCCAAACCTGCCGACGCGGATGCGGTTTATGGCGCACTGATGTCGGAAGCCGCCGAGTCCCGCAATGCGCTGCCTGAAAATCCCATGTCGGCGGACCGTGTGCGTTGGGAACATATCCAGCGCGTTTTTGAGCTCTGTAACCGCAATGTGTCGGAAACGGCCCGCCGCCTCGCTATGCACCGCCGCACCTTGCAGCGCATTTTGGCCAAGCGCGCACCGAAGTAATTACGGATCCCAAAGGCCGTGCAGTCTTTGCGCTGCCACCCGGCCAAATGAGACTGTAATCGCTTTTCGCCTTGCCGCCACGAGTGGATGATTTGGCGCATGACGCAGGATTTCAGCGCCATACTGATCAGCCACAATCAACCCCGCGTCCTCTGGTAAAATCTTTGCATCCATTGTCGGTGGCACGGCGAAATAAAGCTGGTCACAGTAGTCACGATATTCCGGCCATTTTGTATCGACATAAAAATCTTCCGGCGATGATTTTATTTCCACAATCCACAAGGTGCCATCCGCTTTCAACGCTGCTACATCGGCACGACGTCCTGTGGCCAGCGTGAACTCCGTCAACACTGCAAAACCATGGGCTTTCAACAATCGACATAAGCCACGCTGCACACCAGCAGCTGTAACGGATTGACGCCCGTCAGCAGCAGGAGCGAGATATATGGGAGAAGGTCCGGTTTCTGACATTTGCCTGTTGCAGCGTTTGCGTTTGGCCCTATTCTCGACTGCAACAAGGCTCCGGTCAACAGGAGCAGGATTTTGGGAGTGGAATGATGCAGGGCTTATTGTCCCTCAGTCGTGGCATCGATGCCGTGACGGGGTTTATTGGTTTCCATGTGCGCTGGCTCATTTTAGGCGCTGTGCTGGTGAGCGCTGCCAATGCCTTTATTCGCAAGATTTTTGATTCAAGTTCCAACGCCTGGCTCGAAATGCAGACGCTGCTTTTCGGCATCGCCTTCATGTGTGCTGCGGCTTACGTGCTGCAGAAAAACGCCCACGTACGTATTGACGTGGTTTCCAGCCGTCTGAAAAAACGCACGCGGGACTGGATTGATTTGTTCGGTCACCTGTTCATGCTCGCTCCCTTGTGCGTGATCATGGTGTGGTTATCAGGACCATTTTTCCTGGAAGCCTTTGTCAACGATGAAGCCTCCAGCAATGCAGGTGGCCTTCCCGTTTGGCCCTATAAATTATTTGTGCTCGTGGGCTTTGCGTTGCTGTTTGCGCAAATGGTTTCCGAGGTCATCAAACGCATTGGCGTGTTGCGCGGTGATTTGCATGAAGATGATGGCGACAGCGGCCATGTCGCCAAGTCGATGATTGAAGAGGCGAAGTGATGCTTGGAACTCCTCGCCCAAAATCTTGCGCCGATCATGTTCTTGTCACTCGTGGCATTCCTGTTGTTGGGTTATCCAGTTGCATTTTCACTGGCTTCCAACGGCTTGGCCTTTTTTGTACTGGCTACAATCCTTTCACCCTATTCCGACACCATCACCTTGGACTGGCCCTTGCTTGGCACCTTGCCGGGTCGCGTATTGGATGTGATGCGCAATGACCAGCTTCTGGCCATTCCGTTTTTCACCTTTATGGGCATCATTCTTGAACGCTCTCGCATGGCGGAGGATTTGCTTGAAACAGTCGGACAATTGTTTGGCTCAGTGCGTGGCGGCTTGGCCTATGCCGTCATTTTTGTCGGCGCATTGTTGGCAGCAACAACCGGCGTGGTTGCGGCCTCCGTTATGGCCATGGGTTTGATTTCACTGCCCATCATGCTGCGCTATGGCTATGATCGGTCTTTGGCCACGGGCGTCATCACGGCGTCAGGCACGTTGGCGCAGATTATTCCTCCCTCACTGGTTTTGATCGTGTTGGCGGATCAACTGGGCACCTCGGTGGGTGATATGTACACTGCCGCCCTGTTGCCGGGTTTAATGCTGGTTGCACTTTATGCCATCTATGTTTTTGGCGTCACCATTTATCGGCCCGAAGCCGCGCCCGCCTTGCCGCCAGAAGCGCGCACACTGGGTAAAGGTGGCGGGCAATTGCTGTTGCTTATCCTCGCAGGCATCATCGTTGGTTTTGTGAGCTGGTATTTGCTGCAAGGCCAAGTCAATCGCGGGGAAATTGTTTGGGCGGCCACCATCGCGGCCACGCTGGTTTATCTTTACACTTATCTTGATGAGCGGCTTGGCTACAACAAACTAAAGCGGCTGACACAACAAGTCATCTTCGTGTTGATGCCCCCCCTCGCCTTGATCTTTCTCGTGCTCGGCACAATTTTCATCGGTCTTGCCACGCCAACAGAAGGCGGTGCCATGGGGGCCACGGGTGCCATGCTGCTGGCTTGGGCCAAGCGCCGCATGACGATAGCGTCGTTGAGCGACGCTCTGGATGCCACGACGAAACTGTCATGCTTTGTACTGTTCATTCTCGTTGGCAGCCGTGTTTTCTCTCTCACCTTTTATGGCGTTGAAGGCCACAAGTGGGTGGAGCATTTGTTCCTCAACCTGCCCGGTGGTGAATGGGGCTTCCTGATCGCCGTTAACGTGCTGGTGTTTGTGCTCGGCTGTTTCATCGACTTCTTTGAAATCGCATTCATCGTCATTCCGCTTTTGGCACCTGTGGCCAAGGCCTTGGGAATTGATCTTGTGTGGTTCGGCATCATCATTGCCATGAACATGCAGACAAGTTTTTTAACGCCCCCCTTCGGCTTTGCCCTGTTCTACATGCGCTCGGTCGCACCCGTGAAAGACTATTTCGACAAGGTCACGGGCAAATCCATTGCCGGTGTTCCCACCACGCAAATTTACAAGGGAGCTGTCAATTTCATCATTCTGCAATTGATCATGGTGGCCGTTGTCATGGCTTTCCCGCGTCTGGTGATTCCTGAAAAAGCGGCTGAGATTGATACCAAGAACATTCAAATTGAACTGCCGCCTTTAGGGGGTGAAGGCGGAGGTGATCTTGTCATTCCCGGTGCGCCGGACTTGAGCCAACCACCGAAGTTTGATTGACCACAAAAAAGGCCCGCGCGATGCGGGCCTTTTCATTTCGCGTGTGCGTATGAACTACAGCATCTTCTTGCGTTGCTGGTTCATCATGAAGGTGTCGAAGGTGTTTTCCGAAACCTGCTGCCACAAATATGCATCGGCGCGGTAAGCCATTACAGCATCATGCACTTTCTTGAATGCGGGGTTGGTTCCAGAAATTTCGGCATAGGTTTCCTTGGCAGCGTTGAAGCAAGCCTCCATCACGTCTTGTGGATAAGGGCGCAACACTGCACCAGCACCGACAAGTTTTTTCAAGGCTTCGGGGTTCTTGGCATCATATTTCGCCAACATGTCGGCGTTAGCTGCTTGCGAAGCTGACTTGATAATGGATTGATAGGCTGGCGGCAATTCCGCCCACTTTGCCGTGTTCACCATGTTGTGCAGCATGGCGCCACCTTCCCACCAACCGGGATAGTAATAGAACTTGGCGACTTTGTAGAAGCCGAGCTTTTCATCGTCATAGGGGCCAACCCATTCAGCCGCATCGATGGTGCCTTTTTCCAGCGATGGGTAAATGTCACCACCGGCAATTTGCTGGGGAACAACACCAATCTTTGAAATCACCTTGCCACCGAAACCGCCGATGCGCATTTTAATGCCCTGCATGTCAGCAACTGACTTGATTTCCTTGGAGAACCAGCCCCCCATTTGAGCACCCGTATTACCGCATGGAAATGCGATCAAGTTCTTGGTGCCGTAGAATTCATTCATCAGGTCCATGCCGCCGCCGTGATACATGAAGGCGTTTTGCTGGCGGGCATTCAAACCAAATGGAACGGCGGTGCCGAAAGCAAATGTCGGGTCCTTGCCCCAATAATAATATGAGGCTGTGTGGCACATTTCGATGGAGCCCTTGCCTACTTCGTTTGCGGCTTCAAGGCCCGGTGCAATTTCACCTGCTGGGAAAACTTGAATCTGAAATTTATTGTCGGTGGCTTCAGCTACATATTTGGCGAAGGTTTCAGCAGCACCAAAAATCGTATCGAGTGCCTTTGGGAAACTTGACGTTAGACGCCATTTCAACTCTGGCGTCGATTGCGCGATGGCTGGCGAAGCGATGGCGGCGACAGCGCCCGCAGATGCCACACCTGCATTTTTAAAGAATTTACGACGATGCATTAGATAACCTCCCTTATGATGCCTCAGTCTTAAAGCCTGAAGTTGAGAGGCACTATAGGGCGGCCATGCACGCTGGCAAGAGTGCTTAAAGTCGAAATTAGTCTTCGTCGAACTTACGCGTGACCAAGTCTTCGATGGCCGACATGGCAGCTTCGGCTTCGGGGCCTGACACTTCCACAACAATGCTTGTGCCGATGGCAGCGGCCAACATCATCAGCCCCATGATGGAGGTGCCCGGCACTGTTTGGCCATCGCGGCTCACGTTAATTTCAGCGTTGAAACTTTCAGCGCATTTCACAAATTTGGCCGAGGCGCGCGCATGCAGGCCCCGTTGATTGGTGATATTAATTTCCCGCACCAGAGTAGACAAACTCAATCCCCCAAGACCTGACTGGCAATGTTGATATATTTGCGACCGGCATCTTGTGCAGCGTTGGTGGCTTTGTGCAAGCTGCTGTCGGTGCGAATGCGCGCCAGCTTCACCAGCATGGGCAAGTTGAGGCCCGCTACCACTTCCACTTTTCCCTCTTGCAACAGTGAAATGGCAAGGTTTGACGGTGTGCCGCCAAACATGTCCGTCAAAACGATAACGCCCAAGCCTGTTTCCACGCGGGCCACGGCGGCGGCAATGTCGTTGCGGCGCTGGTCCATGCGGTCATCCGGGCCAATGCAAATGGCTTCGATATGGGTTTGCTTTCCCACCACGTGCTCCAGCGCATGGATAAACTCTTCGGCCAAACGACCATGGGTGACGATCACCAAACCGATCATGCCAAACGCACTTTCAAAACCATTCGCCGCCCCTTGATTACCGATGCTTCGCCCACACCGGAGTGGGTGTTTACGCCGCTCCGCTGCTCTGAGCAAGCATCGTTGATCACGGATTTTGCTGTGCCAAATGGGCCAACGCCACCCGCACGCGGGATGCCGCAGACGGCAAATTTGCATCTATCGCCACACAAGGTAGCGTGACGCCCAGTATTTGCGTCTGCATATGATGGGGTTCAGGCAGTCGCGCAATCAGATCGACAGGTTTCAAATCAACCACCAGGCGCAATATTACGTCTTGCACCCGATGCAGCCGCAAAATGCCAACGCCACGTACCTCTAAAAGCCCTGCCAAATTTTCAGGAGCCGTGGCAAACAGTCTTCCGGCTCTTTCCTTCAACACGGTTTGATCATCGGCAACCAACGCCGCCATTTGCACGGTTTGCTGGAGGCCGGTGCCACAGCTTTCGAGCAGCTGCAACGCCAAGGAAGATTTGCCTGATCCACTGGCACCACGGATCAAAATAGCTTCGCCATTCAAACTTACTGTAGTGGCGTGCAAACAGATTTGGCGATCTGCGTTCATTGCGTTTGCGTTGTTCGAAGTGCAGGCAATTGCACGAGGAAGCGGGCACCCAGAACGGGGCGCTCGCCGTCAGCGTTGGCACGGCCCAGGCGGTTTTCAGCCCAGATACGACCTTTATGTGCTTCCACGATCTGCCGTGAAATGGCAAGGCCAAGGCCCGAGTTATTGCCGAAACTCTGCTCTGGCCGATCGGTATAGAAGCGCTCGAACACCCGCTCCAGATTCTCCGGGCTAATACCTGGCCCGTTATCCTCAACGCGGGCTTCAATCACATTGCCAGCGCGGCGCAGGCGCACATGAACTTTCGAATTTGGTGCGGTGAAAGACCGCGCATTGTCGATGAGGTTACGAAACACTTGAGATAACCGCGAGTCTTGGCCGGCGACAGCATACGCAGCGTCGGCGGTCAGTCCCTTGTGGGGCGTTTGAATGTTCAACACGACCTCGGCCATGTTGGGCTTTGCCAACTCATTGGACATCGTGGTGATATTGCTCAACAGGTTTGCCAAATCCGTGGGCTTGCTCTCCGTGCGCGCAAGCTCAGCATCTAGCCGCGAGGCATCGGAAATATCGGTAATCAACCGGTCCATGCGCTTCACGTCTTGTTTGACGATCTCGATCAAGCGATCACGTTGTTCATCTTTCTTGACAAGCTGTAGCGTTTCAACGGCACTGCGCAGTGACGTCAATGGATTTTTCAATTCATGGGCCACATCTGCTGCAAAGGCTTCAATGGCGTCGATGCGATTATAGAGCGCGCCCGTCATGTCACGGAGCGAACTTGAAAGATGACCAATTTCATCGGTGCGGGTGGAAAAGTCTGGAATTTCGACACGCTTTGAAATGCCGCGCCGCACCTGTTGTGCCGCATCAGACAAGCGGCGAATGGGGCGGGCAATGGTGCTGGCCAACAAGGTGGACAACAACAACGTGACGAGTGACGCCAAACCAAACGTATAGAGTACCACCAGCCGTTCAGCCTTAATCACGTCATCAATTTCACCACCGCGGTTGGTCAGCACCAAAGCCCCCAGCACCGCGCGGTAACGCTGAACGGGTACTGATACCACCACGATGATCTCGCGATTTTCGTCAAGTTTCACTTGGCTTACGCTGGCACCGTTCAAGGCTGCCATTACTTCCGGATAGGACTTGTTGTTGTCGATGCCGAATTCGCGCCGCACCGGATAATCATAACCAAACAGATAAGTGATGAAGCGGTTCCAACGCCGTTCCAGCGGTGGCAGGTTGGTATCGGCGGGCGTATTGTCCACAGTCTCAATGATATCGCCACCATAAATAAAGCGACTATCGACAACGAGGCTACCGTCTGCGTCGATGATTTGCGCACGGTTTCCGGTATTGGCCAACAGCCTACGCAGTACAGGGCCAGCTGTTTCGGGGTTAATTGGAAAATCCAAGCCGTCGGGCTGGTCCGCGTCGCTGTTTCCATCCGTGCCTTCATCCAGCGAATTGGGATCTACTACAATTGAACCCGTATCCGCCGTCGCGGAACCTGCGATGGCCGCTGCAATGATCTGCGCCTGCGTGCGTAGCGATTGCGCGCGCGCGTTGATCAGGCTTTCACGGAATTGGTTGAAATACAGAATGCCCAGCGCCAGCATGATCAATCCAAGTAGATTGATCAGGAATATCCGCGCAA
Organism: uncultured Alphaproteobacteria bacterium; assembly: GCA_963840765.1. Classification (GTDB taxonomy): domain Bacteria; phylum Pseudomonadota; class Alphaproteobacteria; order Rhizobiales; family Aestuariivirgaceae; genus Aestuariivirga. The sequence continues at coordinate 74,287 of CAWJAE010000010.1, forward strand.
TCAAGCTGCCCGGCGCAAAGCGCGACCAGAATGCGCCCTTGGGTGCAGCCTTGGTCGCAAGACTATCCTGCAACTCTCCTTCATCACCTTCGGAGCGTTCGATCTGGTCTTGCGGTTTGGCTTGATCTTGCATCAGGATGGAAAGTGCCGCGCAAATGGCGGCACTGCAAGATTATTGTTCTTTGAAACGATAGCCTACACCATAGAGCGTTTCGATGCCATCGAAGGCCTCGTCAACTTGGTTGAACTTCTTGCGCAGACGTTTGATGTGGCTGTCTATGGTGCGGTCGTCGACATAGACCTGATCATCATAGGCTGCATCCATCAGCGCATCGCGGCTTTTCACAATGCCGGGGCGTTGGGCAAGTGATTGCAGGATGAGAAATTCAGTTACGGTCAATACAACGGGCCTGCCTTCCCATGTGCAGGAGTGGCGATCAGTGTCCATGGCAAGCTTGCCACGTTCGATCACTTTTGCGGCTTCTTGCGGCTGGGCTGAAGAATCGCGTGCTGCTGCACGGCGCAAAACAGCCTTTACCCGTTCCACCAACAAGCGTTGCGAAAATGGCTTCTTGATAAAATCATCGGCACCCATTTTGAGACCGAAAAGTTCATCAATCTCGTCGTCCTTCGACGTTAAGAAAATGACTGGCAGGTCGGTTTTCTGGCGGATGCGACGCAACAATTCCATGCCGTCCATGCGTGGCATCTTGATATCGAAGATGGCCATGTCTGGCGGGTTGTCTTGCAGACCTTGCAACGCGGCGGCACCATCGTTGTATTTCTGAACGCTATAACCTTCGGCTTCCATGGCCATACCAACAGAAGTCAAAATGTTGCGGTCATCGTCCACCAGTGCAATTGTTGGCATCTTTTTGTTCATTCCTGTGTTTATCCTTTAGCCGTGGTAGGTATGAAAGTGGAACAAATTGTGGCAAGGCTTATAGGAAATTTTCGTGTGAAAGGCGAGGCTTGATGACGGACAGTCCAAAAACCGAGGCCATGCGCGCTTCTGCAGCCCTTTTGAAGTCCGGTGGAACAGGCGCTTTGTCGGTCATTGACGTTGTGGATGGGGGACCGTTCACAACACTCGTCAACATTGCCGCCGATGCGGACATGCGACCTTTGCTGTTGATTTCCAATCTGTCGCACCACACCAAATGTTTGAAGGCCAACCCCATTGCCAGCGTCATGTTGCATGCGCCCATTACCGCTGAAGGCGACCCGATGTTGACCTTGCGTGTGACCGTTAGTGGCAGGTTTGCGTTGGTCGAAGCAACTGATGCGAAAGCGGCTTTTGTTGCCGTGCATCCCTATGCTGAAATGTATGCGTCATTCGGAGATTTCAACATTTGGCGCATGGAGGCTGAACACGCCCACATCATCGCCGGTTTTGGGCGGGCTTACTCTGTGAGATACAAAGACTTGGCGGCTTTCTAGATTTTAAAGCGTAATATCCGCTTGCGCACTGTTTCCGATGACTTCATCAGCATTCAACATGTCGTTCGAGGCAATCCAGTTTTTGGCATAGATTTCATCATGGCCGTGTTCGCGTATGCGTTTGGTTAGTCGACGCTCCAATTCGGCCTTCGGCACATCCAAAAACATCGACACATCAAAAAGTGGTTTCAAGGCGTTCCAAGGCTCACGCTGCAACAACAGGTATAGTCCTTCGACGATAATGAAACGCGTGGAGCGCTCAATCACATCAGCTCCGGCACGCGACATTTCCATGCTTCGGTCAAACACCGGAATGGCAATATCAGGTTCGCGTGATTTGATGCGCGTGATGAGGCTCACAAAGCCAGGGGCATCAAACGTGAAATAGGCACCTTTCCGGGGGCGGTGGCCGCGCTTGTTCAAAACGACATCATCGAAATGAAAGCCATCCATTGGCACCACAATGGCGCTTTCGCCATTGGCCAATAGGCATTTGCACAAGTCATCAGCCAGCGTGGTTTTGCCTGAACCCGGTGCGCCTGCCAGACCGATGATAAAGCGTTTGGATTGTCCCGCCCTTGCAATCAAATCACGGGCGAGTGCATTGGTTTGCACCTTAACCAACCAACTCCGGTGGTGGGGCTTTGGCACCGGTCATAAATGCCACAGCATCCGACATGGTAAAGTCTTTAGGGCTGATCGTGCACAGGCGTTTGCCAAGGCGGTGAATATGAATGCGATCTGCCACTTCAAACACATGGGGCATGTTGTGCGAAATCAATACGATGGGCAGGCCACGTTTTTTTACGTCCAAAATCAACTCCAACACACGGCGCGATTCTTTGACACCCAACGCGGCCGTAGGTTCATCCAAAATAACAATCTTGGAACCAAAGGCCGCGGCACGCGCCACAGCCACACCTTGTCGTTGACCGCCTGAAAGCGTTTCAACGGGTTGCGAAATATTCTGAATTGTCATCAGGCCCAGTTCAGACAATTTATCGCGGGCGAATTTTTCCATAGCTTTGCGGTCCAGTAGTTTGAACCATTTTCCCATGAAGCCCGCATCACGGATTTCGCGACCCATGAACATGTTGTCGGAAATTGAAAGTGCCGGCGAAAGTGCGAGGTTCTGATACACGGTTTCAATGCCGGCCTTGCGGGCATCCAACGGTGATCTGAAATGTAACAGCTCGCCATTCATCTTGATCTCGCCTTCATCAGGCGTTACAGCACCGCATATGGCCTTGATCAAGGTGGATTTGCCAGCGCCGTTATCGCCGATCACCGCCAGAATTTCATTGGGATAAAGATCAAAATTGGCATGATCCAATGCCGTAACGCGGCCATAGCGTTTCACCAGATTGCGCGTCGTCAATAACGGCTCAATCTTGGGCGCAGCAACAGCGGCAGGTGCCTTGGCCACCACCATGGTTTCGCGGGCGGCGGGTTTTTTCACGGGTTTTGCTGCAACTTTCTTCACAGCTTTTTTGGCGATTGCTTTAGCCATGATTATGCCGAAGCCTTTCTGATCCATTGATCAATTGCAACGGCGGCGATGATAAGAAAGCCCACCGTAAAATCCTGCCACAACACATCAACGCCTGAGAGCGACAAGCCGTTGCGGAACACGCCCACGATGAGGGCACCCAGTACCGAGCCCACAATCGAGCCCCGCCCGCCGAACAGCGAGGTGCCGCCAATCACCACAGCGGTGATGCTGTCGAGGTTTGCGGTTTCACCGGCAAGTGGTGTTACCGTGCCGCCTACGCGGCCAATCAATACAAAGGCACCGAACGCCGCGATGACGCCAGCGACGGTATAAACCGAGCGCAACATCTTGTCGGTTTGAACACCGGCGAGAAGTGCGGACTCCGTGTTGTCGCCCACGGCATAAACGTGGCGGCCCCAAGCCGTACGGTTCAACAGATACCAAATCAAACACGCAAGCAGGATAAAGCAAACGCCACCAATTTTAAGTGTGGCACCTGCAAACAAGCTTTCCTTGTCCACGACTTTGAACACATCCCAACCCATGAAAATGAGATTGGGTGCAATCTTTTCCGTGTCAACGGCGCGAATAGATTCTGATTTCGAGTACCAAATTTTTAAAGCGGAGAAGATGTAAAGCGTGCCCAGCGTCACGATGAATGGTGGCAATCTCAAGCGTGTCACAAAGATGCCGTTGAGATAACCCATGGCCGCGCCGGCAAATCCACCAGCCAAAACAGCAACGGGAACCGGCAAGCCTGAATGCACCGCCAGCTTGCCCATGACGATGGATGACAGCACCATGATGGCCCCGATTGAGAGATCGATACCGGCCGTCAGAATAATAATGGTTTGCGCAATAGCGATGATGCCGATCACCGTCACCTGCTGGAACACAATTGACAGGTTGTTGGCGGTGAAGAAGCGCCCGCCTGAAGTGAAACCAAATACAAAAATCGAGAGCAGCAAAACGAAAACGGGAATGGCGGTGTTGTAATTCTGCAGGAAGCTCCGCACCTTATCCATCAGGGTGTCAGCTCGGGTTTCGAATTCGGCGACTTTGGTGTCGGCCTTGTTCAATGTGGCTTCAAAGTCTGAAATGACTTTTGTCGCTGATGCTGGATCGCTCATTGCCCGTCCCTTGCCCTAAATAGAATAGCGGTTTGTCCGCCCTTTACTTATTATAAAGGGCGACCATAACAGCCGCCCTTCACAAATATCAACTCAGAAAATCTGAGAGCTAATTATTAGCCCCAGCAGATCTTTGAACCTTCAGCCGAAGTGATTGAAGGAACGCCTTCAACTGGCTTGTCGGTGATCAGCTGAACGCCGGTGTTGAAGTAGTTCAAACCGTCGGAGTTCGCTGGCTTGGTGCCGTCTTTTGCGAAAGCAGCAACGGCTTCTACGCCCTTGGATGCCATCAACAATGGGAACTGCATGGAGGTTGCACCGATGATGCCATCGGTTACAGACTTCACGCCTGGGCAGCCGCCGTCAACTGAAACGATGATGGCTTGCTTTTCCTTGCCTGCTGCTTTCATGCCTTGGAAGGCACCTTCAGCGGCTGGTTCGTTGATCGTGTAGATCACGTTCATGTCTGGGTTCTTGGCCAACAGGTTTTCTGCAGACTTCAAACCACCTTCTGGGTTTGCACCCGAAGATTCATGGCCGATCACGCGGGTGTCGGTTTCTGAACCCATAACCTTCAAATCAGGAACAGCAATGCCGAAGCCTGTGAGGAATCCGGTGTCACGTGCAACGTCAACCGAGATGTTATCCTTGTTGATGTCGAGCATGCCGATTTTTGCATTGGCTACGCCATCAGCGCCCAATGTTGCAGCAGCCCACTTGCCGATGAGCAAGCCAGCTTCGAAGTTGTCGGTTGCGAAGGTTGTGTCAGCAGCTTCAGCATCGCCAATTGGCGTGTCGAGAGCGATAACCAGCAAACCAGCAGCGCGAGCAGCCTTCAAAGCAGGAATAACTGAATCGTTTGAAGCGGTGATCAAAATACCCTTGTTGCCACCGGCAACGCAGTTTTCAATCGCTTCGATTTGTGGTGCAGCGTCGCCGTCAACCTTGCCGGCTGCAGCGGTGAATTCAACGCCCAATTCCTTGGCCTTGGCTTCAGCACCTTCCTTCATCTTTACGAAGAAGGGGTTGGTGTTGTTCTTGGTGATCAGGCAAACACCGCCAGCAGCTTGAGCTGTTGAAGCAAGTGCGAACATGCCAACGCCAACGAGAGCGGTTTTCAAAAGAGCTTTCACGTAAGGTTCCTCCCATGGATAAACCCGGTAACGACCGGGTTCAAGAAAGCAGTTAATGCATAACAAGTTTCGGAATGAAATTTGAATGCTGATGGGATGATGAAACAAAATCCAGACAAGAGTCAATAAGTAAATCGGCAAGATTTATTAATTGACAGTTGCCGCGCCCCATCGCAGCTTAAGAATTGACCACTTGGGACAACGCGATCCGCCATGATGACAATTGTCACCGAAGAAGACCAGCAAAACCGCCCCCAGAGCGGTATGCGCGGCTCGTCGCAAACTGGTGTCAGGCTCTATAATGAGCGATTGGTACTTTCGCTGGTGCGCACCCACGGCAATTTGCCCAAGGCCGAAATTGCCAGATTGACGGGGCTTTCGCCGCAAACGGTTTCCGTCATTGTGCGGCAGCTGGAAAAGGAGGGCTTCCTTGTCAAGGGCGAAGCGCAAAAGGGCAAAGTGGGCCAACCATTGCAACCCTTCTCATTGGCGCCGGAAGGCACATTTGCCATTGGCCTTAAAGTGGGGCGGCGCTCAGGCGACTTGGTGCTGGTCGGCTTGGATGGTGTTGCCCGCAAAACCGTTCACCACCCCTATCACTTCCCGACACCGGAAGAATTTATGCATTTTGCCAAGCTGGGCATTGATGAATTGCTGGCGGACCTGACACAGCAGCAACGCAAGAAAATTTCCGGCATGGGTGTTGCAGCACCTTTTGACATTTGGAAATGGGAAGAAGAGGCCGGTGCCTCGGCTTCCGTCATGGAGGCGTGGAAACGTTTTGACCTGTTTGCCGAACTGGCAGCTATTTGCCCATGGCCCGTACTGCCCTGCAATGATGCGACGGCTGCTTGTGCTGCCGAATTGCTTTTGGGCCGGGGTCGGCAATTTCGCGATTTTGCTTATTTCTATGTGGGCTATTTCATCGGCGGTGGCATTGTCGTGAATGGCCACGTCTTCAATGGCCCCAAGGGCAATGCCGGGGCATTTGGCTCAATTCCTGTGCAGCGCAGTTCCGGCGGCACGGAACAATTGATCCGCTCAGCCTCGCTCTATTTGCTGGAGCGACATTTGCGCGACGAAGGCCGTGATGCCGGCATGCTCTGGAAAAATGATGATGACTGGTCTCGCATAGGTGCAGGGCTTGACCGTTGGATTGAAACCGCCGCCCGTGGCATTGCCCAGGCCTCTGCTGCCATTGCGGCTGTGAATGATCCTGCTGCCATTATCATTGACGGTGCCATGCCACCTCAAGTGCGGGCCCAATTGGTGGCTGCCGTCAGAAGCCACATGGCCCGCGTCAATACCGATGGCATAAACCCCTTCGTCATTGCCGAAGGTACGATTGGTATTCAGGCCCGCGCCTTGGGCGCTGCAAGTTTGCCGCTGTTTGCCAATTTCATGGTGGACCGCGATGTGTTGTTAAAGGAGGAACAATAATGTTGAAGGGCATCAACCCGATTTTGGGGCCGGAGCTGTTGAAAGTCTTGCGCGCCATGGGCCACGGTGATGACATTGCCATTGTCGATGGCAACTACCCCGCTGACACCGATGCGAAACGATTGATCCGCATGGACGGTCTTGGCGTCACCGAAATCATGGATGCGATCTTGTCCGTTATGCCGCTTGATGAAATGGTGCCCGAAGCCTGCTGGCGCCCTGCGGCTTATTTAGATCCCAAGCGTGTGGAACCGATATTCGAAGAGTTCGATACGATCGTCGCCAAACACGAACCCAAGCACAAAGTGCATGTGCTGGTGGGTGCGGATTTTTACAACAAGGTAAAAGGATCATACGCCCTGATCGCGACAACGGAGCGGCGCTTGTATGGGAACATCGTGTTGAAGAAGGGTGTGATTCATCCCTAGCAATCGCTTGCGATTGCGGAACCCCGCCTAGCAATCGCCTGCGATTGCGAAGCAGCGTCTCCAAAGGAAAAGCGAAATCATCGCATTCGAATTGGCACAGCACGTCTATAGTCTAGGCATAACTGAACCTGCGCTTTGCCAACATTGAGAACTTCAATTGTCACCATGGTATGACCTAACTGCGACGACTGCAGTCCGAACAAATTCCATAAAATCTGATTCAAGCGTAATTTCTGTTCCTCACCAAAACCACGCCCGGCAATGTCGCCGACCGGACTTTATTTACACTATCACGATCATGGTTTCTTGAAAGATCATCCGAGTTGTGAACGCAAGCATTTCGGATACACAAAAGTGCGTTTAACGCTGCTTTTGAAATATTGCGTTTTCTAAATGGATGATCCATTTCAAAAGTGCCGATGAAAACATCAAAATCAGTGATCAGATTCCCTGAAATTTCCCACGACTTCGCGCCGCTCTCATTCTCCAAATATGCCATACAGCCCGCCAGATAGAAAACCAGCGAATGATGTATAAAAATCGGATGTTCGTCTCCGTACTTGCCTTCAAGAGTTCCGTCGGGGCCTTCTCTAATTGCCGTTTCAAACAAGCGAGATATTCGCCGTGCATGGACGAGCAACTTTGTACGATCAGTTTCCATTTAGAAAATCCAACCCAAGTGTTGCGCCGTGTCCCTCACGCCACCGCCTTCAAATCAAACGCCGCGTGAATGACACTATAGGGCACATGCACCAATCCTTCTTCATTGCGTTCCACCAATCCCCATTCCATCATCGCCATAACATCATCATGTACGCGCTTCACATCGCGGTCCAATGCCCGGGCAAGTCCACGCACCGTGCTTGGGCCTAAATGTTGCAGCCGTTCAATCAATTGCCAGCGCTTGGGACTGATCACTGAAAACAATTGTGCGGGCGAGCTGAAAGTGAAAACGGCAGGGCCTGCCTTACCCGTTTTCCACGTCTTCTTAAAACGCGCAGCGGCGTCTGCCAAAATTGCGTCGTCGTCGTTGACTATACGAATAATTGCTTCGGTCATTTCAATCATCTCCTTTCGCGCACCAACTGCAAGAAATCTTCCATCAGCCGATCCACATCACTAAACTGATAGGCACGTTCAACACCATCGACATGGCAATGATCACCTTTCGGCCTTTCATTATCAAACCCCACGATGCGAACTCCGGCTTTGCCATAGTAGAGCCGATACTTGTAACGATGCACTGAACCCATGACGGGGACGGGCAATTGCCAAATGACCATCTCCAAAATGGCACCGTCTGAAAGTACATCCTTGGATCGCAGCAAAAGCGTTGCCTTCATTCATGCAGGCTAATGCGGTAGACTAACTGTTGTCAATCATGCCAACACAGACCATTTCAATCGCCAATCTGACATCTGTTCGGCACAGTCATGTCTTGATAACACGCGCCAAGCTTGCTTAAGCATCCGCCATGCTTCTTGTGATCGACACCTGTTTCAATGCCTGCTCTGCCGCTCTTTATGATGAAGGGACGGCCAGCGTTGTTGCGTCGGGCTATCAGGAGATGGAGCGTGGCCATGCCGAGGCTTTGGGGCCGATGGTGGAGCGCTTGTTTGCGGAGAGCAACACGAAACCCAATCAACTGACCCGCATCGCCGTCACCTATGGCCCCGGCACATTCACAGGTCTTCGCATCGGTTTGAGTTACGCCAAGGGCATGGCATTGGCGCTGGATATTCCGCTGGTTGGCCTCAACAGCTTGAAGGCCACAGCCCAACACGGCAGCGAAAAAGTCATCATCGCCCACAAGCGGGCGGCACCGGACTATTTTATTGGACGAGCCCCACCGGCCCAGCGCTTGGCAGCGCTGACGCGATCAAGGCGGATGCGGCAAGGCTTGGTCGCGGCATCATTGGATCTGGAATTGAAGGCGCCAAAACACTTTGGCCTGATGCCAAGATATTTGCAGGCTTTGCGGCCAGCCTTGCAAACACAGGTGAACCCATAGAGCCGCTTTATCTGCGCCCGCCTGATGCCAAGCCAAGCGTGAGTGCTGCTGCGTCAACAGCTCAAATTCGCCTTGCGACCGCGCAGGATGTGGGCGTGATGGCCGAGTCTTCATGCGGCCAGCTTTCCAAGGGGATGGAGCGAGGTTGAAATTGCCTCGATCCTTGACATTTCCGGTGCCGGTGCACTGCTGGTTGAATTGGCAGGCACGGCTTATGGCTTCGTGCAATTTCAATGGGTGGCAGGTGATGCTGAAATCAATACAATTTGCGTGTTGCCGAATTATCGCCGCCAACATTTCGCCCGTGACTTGATGGTGGGCTTGCATGCCACGTTGCAACAACTCAACACGTCCAAAGATATTTCTGGAAGTATCGTCCAGCAATGTTGCTGCCCAACAGACTTTATGACAGCTTCGGTTTTCAAAATCAGGGATTGCGCAAGGCCTATTATGCCGATGGATCAGACGCCATTACCATGGTGAAAGTTCTGGCAACGTGATCGGAACAATTTCGGCAAGCTTACGCACAATGCTGTTTGTGGTCATCACGCTTGCGCTGATGCCGTTGCAAGGCCTTGTTCATTTTGCTGTCGCCGAAACTGGCGAGGATTTTTCCGCATTATTTTCACAAATTGGCCAGCAAGCTTTTGGGTTTTCAAACTCGCATCATCGGCCAATTGCCGGAAAGCGGGCAATGTCTGCTGGTCAGCAATCATGTGTCGTGGATTGATGTTGTCGTGTTGAGCACAGTGGCACCTGTGTCATTCGTTGCCAAACGCGAAGTGGCGTCCTGGCCATTTTTTGGTTGGCTCGCCAAATTGCAGCGCACGGTATTCGTGGACCGCGAGCGTCGCCACTCGACGGGCCAGTCCCGCACCGAACTGGAAACCCGTCTGGCGCGGGGGGATCGCATCGTGTTGTTTCCGGAAGGCACGTCCCATGATGGCGTATCGGTGCTGCCGTTCAAGTCTTCATTCTTTGCAGCAGCAATTGCGCCTGAGATTGCGATTGTGCCCGTCACATTGGTCTATAAGCAGCATTGGGGCCTGCCGCTGACACGGCGTAACCGCGGCACTTTTGCGTGGTATGCTGATATGGATTTGATTCCGCATCTGTGGGGGGCCATTAGTGCAGGCCCATTAACCGTGGAAATCATCATCCACCCGCACTTGATGTTGAAACCGGGCAAAACCGCAAACGCGCCGAAGAAGTGTCTGAGCGTACGATCCGCCAGAGCTTGGCCCCGCCCTTCACGGGCGGGACGAAAAAGGAGTAGCAGGCGGACATGACCAAAACCGCTTTCGTCAAAAGCTACGGCTGCCAGATGAATGTCTATGACTCCACCCGCATGCAGGAGTTGTTGGCGGCCCAGGGCTATGCCCCGGCGAGGCACCAGAAAAGGCTGATCTTGTGGTGCTGAACACCTGCCATATCCGCGAAAAGGCGGCAGGCAAGGTCTATTCCGAATTGGGCCGCATTCAAGAGATGAAGAAGGCGCGGGCTTCAGAAGGCCACAACATGGTCGTGGCCGTTGCTGGCTGTGTGGCGCAGGCGGAAGGTGCTGAAATCATCAAGCGCAACAAATCAGTTGATCTGGTATTCGGTCCGCAAACCTATCACCGACTGCCTGCCATGTTGAAAGCCCGAAGTGAAACAGGCCTCCCCGTGGTGGAAACAGAATTTTCTTCGGATGACAAGTTTGAAGGCTTGGGCGGGGGTGCTGCTCGCAAGGCTTTGAAGCATGGTGTTGCCGCATTTCTAACCGTGCAGGAGGGGTGCGATAAATTCTGTTCCTTTTGCGTGGTGCCTTATACGCGGGGTGCTGAATTTTCACGCGCCGTGCCGCAAATTTTGGACGAAGCCCAAGCCTTGGTTGAAAGCGGTGTCAAAGAAATCACCCTGCTTGGGCAAAATGTGAATGCCTATCGGGGGAAAACCGCCAATGGCAATTCCAGCAGTTTGGCAGCTCTTATTTCGATCCTATCCGCAGTCAAAGGATTGGCACGCATACGCTATACCACCAGCCATCCCCGCGACATGGGCGATGACTTGATAGCGGCCCACGCTGACATTCCCAAGCTGATGCCATATCTGCATTTGCCTGTGCAATCCGGCAGTGACAAAATCCTGAAGGCGATGAACCGGGGCCACACCGCACAACACTACAATGATTTGATTGCCAAAGTCAGGGCGACGCGACCTGACATGGCCTTGTCTGGCGATTTCATCGTGGGCTTTCCCGGAGAATCAGAGGCTGATTTTCAAGCAACTTTGGATTTGGTTAAGGCCGTGGGCTACGCTTCGGCCTATTCGTTCAAGTATTCGGAGCGCCCCGGCACGCCTGCTGCAGAGCGCAAGTCCCAAATCCCTGAAGACGAAAAATCTGACCGACTTTCCCGTTTGCAAGCGCTTTTGGCAGAGCAGCAAACAGCTTTTAACCGGGCGTGCATTGGCCGCACTTTAGACGTGCTGGTCGAAAAACCGGGTCGCATGGCAGGCCAGATGATTGGCCGCTCGCCCTATTTGCAGAGCGTCCATTTTGACGGAGCCGGTACAGCTATCGGCGACATCATCCGATGCCGCATCGAGGGCCAAACTCCCAACAGCCTTTCAGCAACAGTTGTGGAGTGACTGCGGGGGCGTCTTGACGATGTCACATCCAACACCCAATATATTACTTTAGGGAGAAACACAGCACTTGAACCCACCCACCAGCGCCATCGCGGCCCATCCTCTTCGGGCCAGTCTTCCGCAAGACGACCAAACCCTGACACTCGCCTTTGAAGACAACCGTTTATTGCCCCATGTGTTTGGTGAACATGATGAGCATTTGGCTCTGATCGAACACCGTCTGTCCGTTGCAATAACGCCCAAGGGCAACAAGGTGGCTATACGCGGTGGCTCGACAGCGGCAGAAGATGCCCGTTCGGTGCTGTTGTCACTTTACACGCGCGCCAGCCGTGGCTTGGATGTGACGCGGGGCGATGTGGATGGTGCCATTCGAATGATGCGTGCCCGAGACGAAGGAGCCAACGAAGGTGCCGTGCGCACACGGCGCAAATCCGTCAATGCCCGCACGCCCAACCAGAAAATTTATATCGATGCCATCCGCCGCCATGAATTGGTATTTGGTATTGGTCCTGCTGGTACGGGTAAAACTTACCTCGCTGTCGCCTGTGCCGCAGAAGCCTTGATGAATGGTGAAGTTGACCGGATCGTCTTGTCGCGTCCTGCTGTTGAGGCGGGCGAACGCTTGGGCTTTTTGCCCGGTGACATGAAAGAGAAAATCGACCCTTACCTGCGCCCGCTTTATGATGCGCTCTATGACATGATGCCGCAAAGTCTGGTGGCCAAGGGATTGGCCGAAAACCAGATCGAAATTGCACCGCTTGCCTTCATGCGCGGGCGCACGTTGTCAAACGCCTTTGTCATTCTCGATGAGGCGCAAAATACCACGCCACAGCAAATGAAGATGTTTCTGACGCGCCTTGGCGAAGGCAGCCGCATGGTGGTGACGGGCGATCCCACTCAGGTGGATTTGCCTAATAATATGACGTCGGGACTGTCTGACGCCCTGCATATTTTGAAAGGCGTCAAGGGCATTGAACAGGTGCATTTCCTTGCCGAAGATATTGTTCGCCATGCGCTTGTTGGCCGTATTGTCGGGGCCTACGAAAAGCAGGCACGCAAGGCCAAGCCTTTAAAATGAGAATTTCGATAGATGTTGAAGATGCCCGTTGGGACGCGCTGCCCGATGCCAATATGCTCATTCACAGGGCACTTCACGCAACCAACCCTGATGATGACCGTAGCGTTGACGTTTTATTGACGGGAGATTTGGAAATTCGCACCCTCAACAGGGAATGGTTAGGCAAGGACAAGTCCACGAATGTGCTGTCCTTCCCTTCACCGGAAATGCCAGTGCCACCGGGTGAAGTGGCGCATCTGGGTGATGTCGTTCTGGCCTGGGACACGGTTGAACGTGAAGCGCTTACCGCTGCCAAGCCGCTGGGGGACCATGTTGTTCACCTCGCTGTCCATGCTATGCTACACCTTCTCGGGTTCGACCATGAGAATGATGCCGAAGGCGACGTGATGGAAGCAAAGGAAATAGAAATTTTGGCTGGCCTAGATATTGCGGACCCCTACGCTGCATGAGCAACGACAAAGTCACTGAAGCCAAAAAGGCTCCGAATTTTCTCAATCGGCTGCGTCACCGCTTGGCCGGCAGCAGGGATTTACGCGAAAACCTGGAAAGCGTGATTGAAAGTCATGCGGAAGTTAACGGCGGCCCCGGCATGGCGGCTGATGCGAGATCCATGCTCGGCAACCTCCTCAATTTCCAGGATTTGCGCGTCAGTGATTTGATGGTGCCCCGCGCTGATATTGTGGGCATTGAAGAGGATGAAACCCTGCGTGCCCTGCTGGACCGATTTGTCGAAGCCAATCATTCACGCTTGCCTGTTTATCGGGAAACCCTTGATGACGTGATGGGCATGATCCACGTCAAAGATTTTCTACGGTGGATGAATGCCAAGGGCCGTACGTCAAAATCCAAGTCGGTCGCAGGCATCTCGCTTTCGGCATCTGAACTTTCCAATACCATCAAAGGCCATCACAGCATCATCCGGGATGTGCTGTATGTGCCGCTATCAATGCCGGCGTCAGACTTGCTGTTCAAAATGAAATCGTCCCATGTTCATCTGGCTGTTGTGGTCGATGAATATGGGGGCACCGATGGTTTGGTGTCGTTTGAAGACATCGTTGAAACCATTGTCGGTGAAATTTCAGATGAGCATGACGACGATGAAGATGACGTGCTGATCAAAAAGCAGAATGACACCACATGGATTGCCGACGCGCGCATTGCTATTGCGACACTCGATGAGATGTTCAAGGTAGATTTGCTACCGGAAGACCAGGAAGATGAAGCCGATACTTTGGGTGGTCTGGTGTTTGAAATGTGCGGGCGCGTTCCCGTGCGCGGCGAAGTTATTGTGCACGCGACAGGTCTGGAATTTGAAATTGTCGAAAGCGATTTGCGACGTGTCAAACGCGTTCGCATCCATTTGGAAAAAACAATGCCCGCAGTGCAAGAACCTGCGGGCAATGAAACGGGTTAAAGTCTTTCGACGTTAAGCAATCGATTGTTCAATCCAGCTTTGAAGCTGGTTCTTAGGGGCAGCGCCAACTTTTGTGGATGCAAGCTTGCCACCCTTGAAAATCATCAATGTGGGAATGCCACGCACGCCGTATTTCGAAGGCGTTGACGGATTTTCATCGATGTTGACCTTGACGATCTTGGCCTTGCTGCCCAATTCTTTGGCGATTTCTTCCAAGGAGGGCCCGATCATTTTGCAAGGGCCGCACCATTCGGCCCAAAAATCCACAACCACGGGTGTTTCAGATTTCAGAACATCGGCTTCAAAAGTGGCGTCGGTGGATTTGTGGGTGGACATGGGAGAATCTCCAGAAATGGGTTATGCTGCACAAGAGGTAGTGATGGACAGCGGCAAGGTCAAGCCGAAGCTTGCGCCTGCTGTTCAAGTGGTTGTGAGAGTTGCGTGTCGTTCAACCACATCACCGCGCCGGTCTGCGTCCACAACAGGGCAGCCTTGACAGCACGTCCCGGGAAAGCCTGCTTCAAAAGAGAGGCATAGTCCGCCATCTGCTTGGCATATTGGTGATCGGCACTGATGAATTTTGGTGGGTTGCGATTGGTTTTATAGTCCAACAGATAAATACATTCATCGGTCACCAGCATGCGGTCGATCCGGCCCATCAGGCCATTGGCACCGCCGATTGTGACTTCTGATTGCGCTTCAGTGATAAAAAACATGGCGAGATCAGGATGTTGCAAAACGTCATGCAGGTGTTCGGCAAGTGCTTCATTTAACTTCAAGCGCGTCGCCCAACGACGGCCCTCCTGCAATCTTGCTTCCGGCGGCACGTTCGCCATCATTTCAATGAGTTTGTGTGTGGCAATGCCTTCTTCAACCGCCTTTTTGTCAAAAGCATCACTGTTGCGTGAAGGCACCGGAGGCAAATGGCGCGTTACCGTTGGCGCGAGGGGGGCCGTCACCCAATCTGGCAGTTCAACTTGCACCGTCTCTTTTATTAAAGTGCTGGGGCCAAATACCGGATCTGCTCCAAAGCGGGTAAGGCCAAATCCGTCCTCCATCACAACATTTTTCAAACCTGTGAGTATTACCGAGCCCGCAATTGCCAGTTTGACGTGCTGGTACCAGGCGTCAACGTTAACCTTGGCGGCGTCCTGCTTGTTCAAGCTTCCGCAAATGTAAAGTTCATCTGCGGCCCGCGTCATACCGACATAGAGCAGGCGCGAACGTTCATCGAGGTTTTCAATTTTCTTGTCGCTCTTCAAACGCGTGACGACCGTTGGCACCATGAGAGTCTTGGGTTCAAACAGAACCAATCCACGCCAAGGCCCCTGTTCGGTGACGACGAGCAAGCGGTTGGTTTTGCTGGGCGGTGGATCAGCAGCATCGGCCAGAATTACGATAGGAGCTTCCAAACCTTTCGAACCATGCACCGTCATCAGACGCACCAATCCGGTGTTGGCTTCCATCTCCCGTTTGATTTGAGTTTCGCCGCTGGAAACCCAATCTAGAAAACCGATAAGTGATGTGCCGTGCTTTTGTTCATAGTCCAGTGCAAGGTTGATGAACTCCTGACTGGCATCTTCCGCTTCCTGACCCAAGCGTTCGAGAATGTGGCGACGACTTTCACGCAACACCCGCGCAAAGCGTTGATAGGGCGTTTCTCGCGACGACAACATGCCCTCCAACCACGCAAAGTTTGCAGAGTCTGTCGGCAACCGCTCCATAAGTGTCAGCGCACCGCGGTCATGGGCCAGATCGAACAGTTGCTCTTCACCTATAGGCTCCGGCACTAGTGGGCTTTTAAGCAAACAGGCCAATGCATGGTCATCGGATGGCATGCGGATAAATTGCCCCAGCATCAGCAGGTCTTGTACAATCATGCTGTCTTGCAAGTTCAAGCGGTCGGCACCGGCCACAGGCACACCATGCCTGCGCAATGCGCCCAACAAGGCTTGGAACAGGTCGTTACGGCTTTGCAACAGGATCAAGACATCACCTGCCGCTACAACGCGGTCTTGCCCTGAAAGTTGACGCCGGCCAATCCATGATTTGATTGTGCCGGCAATTCTCTCCGCCAATTTCAGCCGCGGGTGCTGATTGGATTTACGATCAACGGGCGCGCGCCAATTTTCTTCCTCTTCCTTGTCGTCGGGTAAAACCAAATCCCAAAGCTCGACCAGCCCTAGACGGTCACTGGCATGTGCGGTGTGTGGATTTTCAAAATCAGCACGCGGGCCAAAGCCGCGCCGGGCTTGGCGGCCAGGCGCAAAAACCTGATCCACAACATCAAGGATCTGCTGGTTGCTGCGATAGGAAATCGAAAGGCCAACTTCGCTCAGCGGATCTTGCGCCTCTGCCAAAATTGCAGAGAAGCTTTTGCGGGCAGCCTCAAAAGCTGAAATATCTGCGCCTTGAAAACTGTAGATCGACTGTTTGATATCACCCACTGCAAACACGGTGCGCTTGATACCCATCTCTCCTTGGCCCGTGAAAAACTCTCCCGCCAATGCTTTGATGATGTTCCACTGGGCGGGACTGGTATCTTGCGCTTCATCGACCAGAATATGGGTAAGGCCCTTGTCGAGTTTGTAAAGCACCCACTGTGCTGCCTCATGGCCTTCAAGCAATTGCGCCGTGCGGGTAATAAGGTCATCGAAATCATAGAGTCCGCGGGCCTTCTTTTCCAAATTGACCCGCGCCATGACACTGGCCATGGCTTTATAAATCGAGAGATTGGCTTCCAGCAATTGCAGCTTGGCCCGTGTTTCCAAGAGTTCAAGAATACGTTGTCGCTCGCCATCCAGCCATTCCGCCAGTGTTGGTTCTGCATTGCGGGCGGCTTTGCGCAAAATGCTTTTACGAATTTCGCCTTCACCCGTCAGCACCAGTTTGGTAAGCGCTTCACTGCGATTTGCATTGCCTACTTCGTTCAATGCTTTCTGCAAAAATTTTGGCGCACAATGCGATGCATCTGCTTCAAGTGGCATCAAACCCACAACCGCCAGCTTGTATTTTGCAACATCAATATCGCAAAGTTGAGCCGTAACTTCATCCACCGTCGCATCAGGTGAAACACCAATGATGCGCGGAAGTTCTGCGAGTGCATTTTTTAAATCTTCCATACTTGAGAAGCGACGGCGCATGCCATTGGAGCCGGACAAGAAAGGCGCTATTAAAAGTTCAAGCATTTCCAGATTGGCCACACTGCCATCATCAAGGAACTCCCAGGCGGAAGTAGTGAGCGGATCCTCAGCGGTCAGGGATTCAAGCAGCGCTTTACCAAACAGGTCTTTTGTATCGTGCTCATCCATCACGCGGAAGCCGGGCGCCATGCCGCTTTCAACGGGAAACAGTTGCAATAGTCTTTCGCAGAAGGCGTGGATGGTTTGAATTTTAAGTCCGCCCGGCGTTTCGAGCGCAAGGGCAAATAGCCGCCGCGCCGCATTGCGCGTTTTATGATCAATGTCAGGAAGTCCGAGGCGTTTAAGTTCGTCGTTCAACATTTCATCAGAAATGCCAATCCATTCGCTCAAGCGACTGAAAAGCCGGTTCGACATTTCGGCTGCCGCAGCTTTGGTGAATGTCAGGCACAGAATGGCCGCAGGGGCGGCACCGTCCAACAACAAGCGTATGACACGATCAACCAGCACCTGCGTCTTGCCCGAGCCCGCACTGGCTGCAACCCAGACCGAACGCGTGGGGTCAGCCGCATCGCGCTGCTCCTTCGTGGGTGTGCGTTTGCTTTTATTCTTCACAATGCCGTTCCTTCAAGCTGCCACTCCAACCTGCGCGAAAGAAGGTCATAATCAGAGCGGGCCTCTTCGTTCTGCATGTTATGGCGCGGCACATAGACGGCGTTCGGGTTTTGAAATTCCGTCAGCAACTTTTCCAAACCTTGCTTGGCCTTGGCGATTTCCAACTGCAAATCGGTTTGTTGCGCAAGGGACCTCGTTTCAACACCTTTGCTGCCACCACCCACTTGAATAAACATCACATCTTCAAGTTTGTTGCTGTGGATGCCCTTGAACGTGCCATAGGTTGCGAGCAATGCTTCCAGCGTAAGTTGTGGCGCAAAACCCGTTTGAACCTGCTTGATGCTGGGCACCGCACCGGATTTATAGTCGATGATGCGTATCGCCCCGTTCTGCAAAATATCAATGCGATCTGCCCGCGCCGTCAACGTGTGTTGAACAGAACCAATTGCGAAGTTTAGAAATCCCGAGACTTCAGTGTGTGAGCCCAAGAGGTTTCCGCGCAGTTGCGCATCCTCCCCGATAAATTGTTGCGCCATGCGCTGAAAGCGCGGCCACCAAAAACGATTTACCTCGGGTAAATCAAAATACGGCTCAAAAACTTCGCGGCCTTTGACCAGCAGAAGATGCAAATGCTCAGTCGGTGGAACATGCTGAAGCGCCGTAATCCAGCCTTGCAGGGCTTGGTGAATCAAGGTGCCACGCAGTCCGGCATTTATGTCTTTTCCAACGGGTTCCAAGGGCTGGAGATTAAGAATTTTTTGGGCGTAGACTGAATAGGAATCCCTGATCAGGGTTTCAATGCGCGTCACGCTGAATGTCGTCGGCCGCACTGAAACGGGCGGCTTTGCGCGTGGTGGCCTCAAGGGTGAAAAGCACTCTGGTTTATCAAGATGGTCAACCAGAGCTGCCCAATCATGCGCAAAGACGTCTTCAGATTTGAGACCCGACGCATTGACGACGGCTTGCAAACGCAAAACCCAACGCGACGGGATGGAGGGCGCACCATTCAAGCGTTTACACCACGTCAACATCACTTTGGCGTGGCAGAAACCTTGCGCAAAGTCATGGGCGGTAACGCCAATGTCGCGTTCGGGCTGCTGCAGTTTCAACACGTCACGCATTGGCCTGTTTAACCACGGGCCACTTTCCGGACGTTCGGGCCAGCTTCCTTCGGTCAAACCGCCTAACACTAAAAATTCCGCATCAACCAATCGTGCTTCGGCCAAACCGTAAATCGCCAATTGACTGTCGGGATTGAAGGGAGGACGCAAAGCCTCTTGCCCCAGCGCGTTGATGATAGAATGTTGGGTTTTTGATAATGTTAATACTGGGTGCCATTGCGACTGTTCTTTCAGGTCGGTCAGGATATCAAGCAACAATTGATCCGATGGCGTCACCAGTTCTTCGGATGGCGATAAGCCTTCCAGTGTGATGAGGAGTGTTTCAATGTGATCGTGAAGTGAGCGTTCTCTATCAATTGTCAACGGAAGCAAAGTCGCTTCAATCTGAGCGGCAAAGCCGATGGCATCCTTCCAATCCGATTCTGAAAGATTCTTGACGAGCGGGTGCACATGGTGCTGGTCATGCATAAGCTTTTGTTGCGCGATCACGCGTTGTGACAAACCTTGCAGGCTTTCGGCTTCTGGCAGGCCGCGATAAGCGACAAGCTCTAAAGCTCTCACGCGTTTCAGCTGCGCAATGTGCTCCAACCCAAAGTGACACGCTGGATTGTAGAGCAGGGCGAAGAGAGCTGTTGCTGAGAATCGGTCTTCAATGGCTTGCAGCAGTAACACCACTAAAGACGCCCGACCGCCATGCACCAGCGGTTCGCCAGCAGAATCGTCAATTGTCAAATTCCAACGACCGAGCGCCATTTTTACACGCGTTGCCAAGTCGCGATCAGGTGTCACAATCGCAGCCTTGGATTTTGAATTTGCGGCGTGGTGGCGCAATGCCAATGCGATGATCTCTGCTTCGTGCTGCCTGTCCCTCGCCTCTATGCATTCAACGCCCGTCAGGCTGGCAGTGATTTTTTCCTGCTGCCCTCGAAGCTCCTCATGCCACCGTTCCGCCACGGCAGCAGGTCGCAAAGCCTGTCCGATCAACCATGAGCGCGAAGAAGCCGTAGCACCCAAAGTCTCTACATCCTGCCGCCTGACGCCCCATTGATCCAACATGGTCTTCAAAGAGAATTGTGGATGTTCATGAGTAATGGCTGTCCACGCCTCATCATCCAATTGCAAATCAAGCCCCGGTAATATGACGCTGCCTCGTGGGTCTTGGGCGATGGCTTTCAATAGGTCACGGGTGGCCGGATTGGTGCCGGTGGAACCGGCAGCAATGATGGGTCCTTTGTGTTTGTGCTCTATGACGCGTTGGGCTTCCAACCTGATCAACAAGTTGCGGCGCGCTGATGGGCCAATGCGCTGCTCTGCTTTCAAGTGCTCGGGAAGTTGCGACGTCACAACTTTCAGCAATTCGAGAATGTTGTGGCGATGGCCCGCAAGATCAAGATCATAGACATCTTGCAACTTGCCAACGTCGACGTCTTCAGTTTCAAATTGATTGACCAGCTGTTGCAGGCTTTGGGCCAGCGCAAAAGCTTGGGTGCCCGATGCCGCTACGTCCTGCGCAATTTCAGATTCAGGATTGGCACGCGCCCACTGCATCACAATACTGAGAATCGCATGCAGGTGCGCCGTTTTGGGCAAGTCATCGGACAGCCCTTCGATCGGCAAGCTGTCGGAAACCAGGTCTTCATCAATATCGCCAATCGGTTTTATGACGGGCAATAGTAACGCAGGCTTGCCGCTTTCTTCCAACAATACTGCTTCAAGCGCGCGCGCAGACCTTCGGTTCGGCACCAGCACGGTGGCGTGGGAAAGCTTCTCAACATCGGACAGCAACCATTTGGCCAAAACCCGCAGGAATGGATTTTCGGCAGCGATGTTATAAAGCGTGAATCTCAAGACTTACCTCCGGCGGAGAACGTCTTCCGCTTCTGCTATCGCTTCGACCGTGCCAACGTGCAACCAATGACCGTCGTGGGCAATGCCAAACAGTCGACCATTCCCAATGGCCTCGTCCCAAAGCTTGTTCATGGAGAATGCACCATCTGGCGCCCCATTGAAAAGTCTTGGATGCACAATATAGGCACCAATATAGGCCAGTGCCTCAGAGTCGGTCTTGTATTTGCGTCTTACGATGCGGCCTTGTGCATCACAGATAAAATCACCATCGGCATCATAACCTGTGGTGCGGGCCGGGTCGCAAAGCAGCAGAAGACAATCCATTTCATTGTCGTTCCAAGCCGCGCGCAGCCGTTGCAATGCTGGCACTTCACCATCCAGCCAAAAACAATCTGCATTCAAAACGATGAAGGGCTTTTCTCCCAACATTGGCAAGGCTCTGGCAATGCCGCCACCTGTATCCAGAATGGCATCTTGCTCGTTTGAGAAAACAACGACGGGGTTTACAACCGACTTGCTCCACGCCTCAATCTGCTCCGCAAGATAATGCCCGTTCACAACGGCATTGGGAATGTTGGCGTCGCGCAACTTGTCAACGCCATAATCAATCAGGGCTTTGCCAGCGACTTTGATCAAGGGTTTTGGTGTTGTCAGCGTCAGCGGGCGCATGCGCGTGCCAAAACCTGCGGCTAAAATCATGGCGTGGGTCACTTCAATCACGTGAACACCTCAGGCAGATGGGTTTCAAACCACTGCTTCAAGGGCTGCAATGCAGGGTGCTGGAGATTACGCCGCAAATAGCCTTTCACGCGCGGAATATGGCGCAGATATACTGGCTTGCCATCGCGCTTGTTGAGGCGTGCAAAAATACCTAGAATTTTCGTGGCACGTTGTGCACCCAACACTGCGAAGGCGGTGGTAAATGCATCTTGGTTGAAGCCGCCTTGGTCATTTCTCAATGCGCAGTAATGTGCGAGAATATGGTCCTGCATATCAGGCGAAATATCCACACGGGCATCTTGTGCCATCGACACCAGATCATAGGCCGCATGGCCCATGACAGCGTCTTGACTATCGATAATGCCGACACGTTTGATACCCTGACGTTCAGGCACCCATAGCAGGTTTGGCGAATGATAATCGCGAATGGTCCAGATTGGCTTTTCAGGCTGTGCAAACGGTAAAAGTTTTTGCCACACAGCCGCAAAGCTTTGGGATTGTTCAGCTGTTGCTCCCACCCCATAGGCATGGGGAATGAACCAGCTTGGCAGCAAATCCACTTCGATCAACTGGGCCTGTTCATCATAGTCGTGGATGGTGTGGTAGATGCCGGCCTGTGCCTCCGCTTGGCGGGGCCAATGCTGGGTCGCCATGTCAGCCAAAACCGCAACTGCAGTTTCCAACGGTTCACGCATGTCGAAACCGTCGAGCAATATTTTACCAAAGACGTTTGAACCTAGTGGCTCAATCAACCCCAGCCCTTGCGCAAGGTCTGCTTTTAGCACTTGTGGCGCACTATAACCCAGCGACACAAGATAGCGGTTGATGGCGACCACTGACGTGATGTTTTCTGCAAGATGCGCAATTTGACTATAGGGCTTGCCGAATTTGACAGCCGGACCATCAGGCCGTTGTGGCATGTCCATGAGCAGGCACATGTTGCCATTGGCCGTGACCAGTTTTTCGTAGCGCCGGGCCGAAGCATCACCTTCAAAGAAGTAACGCATGCTACTTGCAAAGTCTGTTGTTGCAATAAAGGCGTTGATTGTTTGGTCACGTTGCAAGGCCTGCGCCCAGGCGCCTGTGGCAAGAAGGCTTGCTTCACGCTGCCCGCCGCGTCCTTGCAATGTGACCGTCAAAACGTCTGGCGTGAGTTGACGATGAAGTTTATCCGGCCATTCCACAAGGCCGATATGGTTGGCCAGCAGGCCGTCCATGCCCAACTCGTCAACATCCGCTCCACCTTGTAATCGATAGAGATCGGCGTGGAACACGGGAACGCGCGTATCATCATAGGTTTGAATAAGTGCGAATGTCGGGCTTGGAATATCACTGCCATGACCCGGTTTCATCAAGGCGTCGATGAAGGCGCGCGCCAAGGTGGACTTTCCTGCTCCCAAATCGCCGTGCAGTAAAACCACCATGCCGGGCCGGGCCCACAGCGATAAGGCCACTCCCAAGCTGCGCGTGGCATCCTCCCCCTTCAACGTCATGGTTTGACTGTAAGGAAAACTCACGCCACACCTAGCGCTTGCTTATGTGTTGTTTTTTGAGCGGGTCCATGCAGCGGTAGATTGCACACCACTGTTGTACCTTCATTGATGCGTGATGAGAGGGCCACCGAGCCACCATGCAATTCCGTGAAACTTTTGACGATTGCCAAGCCAAGCCCTGGGCCCCGGTGGCTGCCCGGCATTGGCTTGGCCTGAAAGCGGTCAAAGGCGCGGGGCTGGAAATCAGGGTCTATGCCCTTGCCACGATCCGCCACCCAGATTTGCAGGGTAGAGCCTCGTTGCCTTGCCCCAAGCGTGACCGTGCCTTTGGCATGCGAGAAGCCAATTGCGTTTGACAAGAGATGCGCTAAAATTTGTTCAAGACGCTGCTGGTCTGCGATGACGGTTGTCACATCATCGGCCAGCTCAATATTCAGCGACAGGTCACGGCGTTCCAGTGCCGGCAGAATGCGTTGTCCCATGCGTTCAAACAGATGCACAATATCAACCGTGCCAAGCCGCAGCTCCATTTGGCCTGCATCAATTGCAGAAAGATCAATGATCGCATCAATGATCGAGGTGAGTTCATCTGATGAGCGCCGGATGTCCAAGACATATTCTTGCTGCTTCGGCGAAAGGGTTCCCGCAATGCCAAGATCCAAGGTTTCTGCAAAACCTGAAATGGACGTGAGGGGCGTGCGAATTTCATAAGACACGTTGGCCAGAAACTGGCTCTTTAACCGGTCAGCGGCTTCCAATGCTTCAGCACGTTCACGCAAGGCATTTTCGGCCCGCTCGGCATCGGAGATATCCGTGAAGGTCAAAATGGCATTACCGTCCGGCAGTGGTGCGGCGCTGTAGCTATAGACCTGTCCATCGTGGGAGAGGCGGCCTTGCAAGCGTTCACGTGTGCCTTCAAGACCCGTCAAAGAATAGCGGATGTCTTGCCATGCTGCGCGGGCGTCGGCGGAATAACCCTTCATCTGACTCAATTGGTCAGCATGTATACCGGGGCCTTGCGCAACTTCGGGAATGTTCCACAGGCGCTGGAAAGCTGGATTATAAAGCTTCAAGCGCGCATCTGAACCAAACAAGGCAACGGCAATTGAAAGGTTGTCCAAGGTTTCGCGTTGTACATTGGAAAGATCGTTGACCTGACTTTCCAATTGATATTCCTTGGTGAGGTTTTCGTAAAGATAGGTGACGCCACCAAAAGGGTGTTGTTCGCAAATAACATGTAGTGATCGACCGTCAGGAAGATACCAATAGGCCTCACGCATTTCCAATGTCGTGTAGGACGAAAGCTGTTTGGATTTCCACTCACGGAAATTTGCCTGTTCAGGCAAATGGCGCTGCGCACGCAGCTTATCTAAAACTTCACCATCGGAAGGTTGGGTTTTCAGCCAAGCCTCATCCAGCGACCAAAGCTGCACATAGGCCTGATTGAAGAAGCGCAAGTGTTGGTCAGGCCCGAAAATCGCAATGGCGGTTTCGAGCTTGTCGAGCGTTGAGGCGTGGGCCTTGATGTGACGTTCAAGTTCGCGTTCCGCATCTTCGAGCGTGGTAATGTCGACGGCATAGCCAACAGTACCGCCATCGATGACCCGCTGATGCACGTTGTAACCGCGCATGGCACCCTTCGTAATTGCGCGTCCCCTGCCCCGCAGCGCCGTGGCTTCATTGGCTTTGCTTGTGTCCAGTTGCTCCTTGGCAAACAGCACTGTTCCTTCACGCAACACGGTTTGCATGTCGGGTGCTTCAACCACCTGCACATAGGCCTGGTTTACCCAAGCCAATTTGTGATCCTTGTCGATGATCCAAGCGGCAAAAGGTGCGGCGTCCAGAATTGCGCTGAGGCGTTGCACCTGCTTGGCGAGCTTGGAGGCATCGTAAGACAATTCCGTCATTTGCCGACGATCGCCTGCCAGTGGCCGGAAACGCAAAGTAGCATGGGCGCCGGCGGGTCTTCCGTCAACTTCCAGCAACTCGCCTTTTTCTGTCTTCACACCAATGTTGAAGGCGCGGCCAGACTTGCGAAGAATGCTCAGATTTTCGTTAAGCTCCGTAACGGAATCGAGTTCCAGCCAACCCGAAAAATCAGCGACCGCTTCAAGTGTGGACGGCAAATCAGCTGAACCGTGCATGTCACCAGCCATCCGATGGGGGGCTGTTTCTTGGCCGCGCCACACCAGCAAAATTTGCGATTCACTGTAAAGCGCTGCTTCAACTTCGTTGAGCTGATATTCCAATTCACCAACGCGGCGTTGCGAAGACAACAGTTGGCGTCGTGCCCTGTTGAGGTTGATAAACGTGAGGGCAAGGCCTGCTGCCATAGCGCCCAAGGCTGCAATTTCGACAACGGCGCTGGACCCTGCCAGTTGGACCACATTCAGTGCGGGTGCTGTCCAGTCACTGCCCTCAAACGGGAGTACGGATAATAGCAATGGCAAACCCGCGTCCATACTTCCTGTTTAATCCCGTAATTGTGCTGCGCCCCGTCGATCAGCCGCTGCGTTGCAACAGCGGCGAATCATTCCGCCACTATAAAGACGCTGATCACAAAAGAAAAAGGGTGCCGCCGATATTTAACGGTGGCACCCCTCAGTCATAAAATCATGGTTTTAGTAGCGGTAGGCATCGGTCTTGAACGGACCGTCCTGCTTGACGCCGATATAGGACGCTTGTTCAGGCTTCAATTCCGTCAGGGTTACACCAAGTTTTGCCAAGTGCAGGCGCGCAACCTTTTCGTCGAGTTCCTTTGGCAACACATAAACTTCATTCTTGTATTTGCCATTTGCGCGGTTGGTGTAGATTTCGATCTGCGCCAAAGTCTGGTTGGTGAAGGATGCGGACATGACGAAGCTAGGATGCCCCGTAGCATTGCCCAAGTTTACCAAACGACCTTCCGACAACAGGATCATGCGGTTGCCTGACGGGAATTTGACCAAGTCAACTTGTGGCTTGATGTTGGTCCAAGGGAAGTTCTTCAATTCGGCAACCTGGATTTCATTGTCGAAGTGACCGATGTTGCAAACAATGGCCATATCTTTCATGGCCTTCATGTCGTCCAAGGTGATCACGTCTTTGTTGCCAGTGGCTGTCACGAAAATATCAGCAGTCGGCAGTGTCTGCTGCAAGGTCTGAACGGCAAAGCCGTCCATCGAAGCTTGCAGCGCGCAAATGGGGTCGACTTCCGTTACAACAACACGCGCGCCTGCACCACGCAGCGAAGCAGCAGAGCCTTTGCCCACGTCGCCATAGCCACAGACCACGGCAACTTTGCCGGCAATCATTACGTCGGTGCCGCGGCGGATGGCATCCACCAGTGATTCCTTGCAGCCGTACTTGTTATCGAACTTCGACTTGGTGACAGAGTCATTCACGTTGATGGCAGGGAATGGCAATTTGCCCTTCTTCTGCAATTCATAAAGACGATGCACGCCCGTGGTGGTTTCTTCCGTCACACCGATGATAGCCTTGCGTTGTTCGGCAAACCAGCCTGGCTGTTCCTTGTGGCGCTTCTTGATTTGCGCGAAAAGATATTCCTCTTCTTCTGCCTTTGGATGGGCAATCAAAGCAGGGTTGGACTCAGATTCTTCGCCCAACAAAATATACATCGTGGCGTCGCCGCCATCATCGAGGATCATGTTGGTTGGTTTGCCATCAGGCCATTCGAAAATCTTGGCGGTGTATTCCCAATAGTCCTTCAAGCTTTCACCCTTGACAGCGAATACGGGAATTCCCGCAGCAGCAATGGCGGCGGCGGCGTGATCTTGTGTTGAGAAAATATTGCATGACGCCCAGCGGATATCAGCGCCCAAGGCTTTCAATGTTTCGATCAGCACCGCAGTCTGAATGGTCATGTGCAATGAACCGGTAATGCGCGCGCCCTTCAAAGGTTGCGATGCTGCAAATTCAGCGCGGGTAGACATCAGGCCCGGCATTTCAATTTCGGCCATATCCAATTCTTTGCGGCCCCAATCGGCCAATTTGATATCGGCAACAACATAGTCATGCTTGCTCATGATCAATCCTCATCTGTTCTGTGATGACGGGCTTCTAGCAAGGCAAAACGGTTCCGGCAAGACCTATATAAAGAAATCTTTATATGCTGCGGGCCGCACAGGCGGCAGGGCCGTCGTCGTAATTTTCGGGTCGAAGATCGGTGATCGTGGGGCTTTTTCCGGTCAGTGGATTGGCCGGGTCCAAGGCTAGCTTGGTTTCGAAAAAGCGGGCGGAAAGTGCGTCATACATCAAGATGCGCCCAACCAGACTTTCACCGATATTCAAGATTTCCTTGATCACTTCCATGGCCTGCATGGACCCGATAATGCCCGGCAATGCCCCCAACACGCCCGCTTCCTCGCAGGCCGGAAACAGCCCGCGCTCGGGTAATTCGCCGATGAAACACCTGTAAGTCGGGTTTTGATTTTCATAGGGTTTGAAGGTGGACATCTGCCCATCAAACTGGCCCACGGCGGCTGATACCAAGGGCTTCTTGGCGAAATAACAGGCATCACTGACAAGGAAGCGCGTAGGGAAATTATCGCAGCCGTCAGCCACCAGATCATATCGCGAGATCAAATCAACTGCGTTTTCTGTAGTCAGGCGGAAGGGATATTCCTCCACAACCACATGGGGGTTGATGGCGTGAATCTGTTCGGCAGCACTTTTAGTTTTTAAAGCACCCAAGCGATCTGTGGTGTGGATGACTTGCCGCTGCAAATTTGATAGCGACACCGTGTCGTTATCAATAATACCAATGCGCCCAACGCCTGCAGCTGCAAGATAAATCAATAAAGGCGCACCCAGACCACCAGCGCCAATCACCAATACGGATGAAGCCTTGAGTTTGTTTTGCCCGGGGCCGCCGACTTCCTGCAACACGAGGTGGCGGGCATAGCGTTCAATTTCTAAATCGGAAAGAGCCATTACGACCTCCCGCTGGAACCAAATCCACCATCACCGCGCAACGTTTCATCCAAGGATTCAACTTCCACAAGTTCGGCCATGGTAACGGGTGCCACCACCATTTGCGCAATGCGGTCTCCACGGGAGATGACGAAATCTTCCGTACCCAGATTAATCAGCGGTACTTTGATTTCACCACGATAATCCGCATCTATAGTGCCGGGCGAATTCAAGACTGTAATACCATGTTTAACCGCAAGTCCGGAACGCGGGCGCACTTGTGCTTCGAAATTTTCAGGAAGCGCGATAGCAATTCCAGTGGCGACAAGGGCGCGTGCGCCCGGTTTAAGGATTAGATTATCGGCAGAGCGCAAGTCCATGCCTGCGGAGCCTGCTGTGGCATAGGAAGGGAGAGGCAGGTCAGCACCGTTAGACAATCGGAGAATGCGAAGCTTCACAACATCCCCGCCAGTTTCGCCATCAGCTTTGCCGCAACATCTCGCTTGGACATGGGCTGCCAACTTTCAACGCCCTGCGCGCTCACCACATGCACCGTGTTTTTGTCGCCGCCAAACACGCCGCCATCAGGAGACACGTCATTGGCGATGATGAGGTCACAGCCTTTTTTTGCCAGTTTCGCTTTGGCATGATCCAGAACTTTTTCAGTTTCAGCAGCAAAACCAACGACCAGTTTTGGCCGGTTCTGTTTGCGCGTTGCCACCGCTTTCAGAATGTCTGGATTTTCTGCAAATGTGAGAGACGGCAAACTGCCATCATCTTTCTTTTTGATTTTATCGCCCGCCGCTTTGGGCCACTTTCCAGTCCGCTACGGCAGCTGTAAAAATGGCAATGTCGGCGGGGAGTGCGCATTCAACTGCGCTCAACATTTCATCTGCGGTGGTGACAAACATCACGCCAGCGCCCACCGGCACCGGTAAATTTACTGGGCCTGACACCAGTGTAACTTGCGCACCCAATTTTATTGCCGCCTCTGCAATCGCATAGCCTTGTTTGCCTGAGGAATGGTTTGAAATATAGCGCACGGGATCAATGGCTTCGCGCGTGGGCCCTGCGGTAATCAGCACATATTTGCCCAGCAAAGGTTTGTCCTGTGGGATCAATGCCGCCTCAATAGCCGCAACAATTTCCACAGGTTCTGCCATGCGGCCCGGGCCATACTCGCCGCACGCCATATCACCTTCATTGGGGCCGACAAAAAGTATCCCGTCATAGTTCAGTGTACGGAGGTTTCGATGGGTAGCAGGATGTTGCCACATTCGCACATTCATGGAGGGAGCAACCAATACCTGCTTGTCAGTTGCCAGTAGTGTTGTGGACGCAAGGTCATTGGCAAGACCTCCAGCCATCTTGGCCAACAAATCAGCCGTTGCAGGTGCTACCACAACAAGATCAGCCGAACGCGACAATTCGATATGCCCCATTTCGGTTTCGTCGGTCAGCGAAAACAAATCCGAATAAATTTTTTCGCCGGACAGGGCGGCAACTGACAAGGGGGTTACGAACTGCTCAGCAGCTTTCGTCATAATACAACGAACAGCCATGCTTTTTCCCTTCAGTAAGCGGATAAGCTCCAGCGACTTATAGGCTGCAATACCCCCGCCAATAATAAGGAGAACGGACTTCGTCATTTGGCCTCCGTGGCGTTTTGTGAAAGCACATGCAGGGCCTTGCGGGCTTCTTCCACTAACGCCGGAAATTGCAACGCCAAACGGCCCATGGCTTTCACGCTTTCGCCTGCTTCTTCCAATTTTCCGATAGGACCTAATGTGCGTTCAATCCACGCCCTGACAACAGGTTCTGCTGCCACCCACATGTTGAGATTGGGATTGAGCGTGCGTGCAACACCTTCAACCACCACCATGGTTTTTTGCAGCAACAGCAATTGCGGCTGCGCCTGCATATCAAACTGTTCGGTTACTTCGAAAAGTTGGGTAAGCAAGCGGCCCATCGAAATCTGGTCGGCTGGCAAATCCAAAATCGGCTCGCCAATGGCGCGCAGCGCTTGGGCGAAATTGTGCACGTCTTGCGTTTTGGGCACATATCCCGCATCAAAATGCACCTGTGCCACGCGCATATAATCCCTGGTGATAAAGCCATGCAAAATTTCAGCGAGGAACATGCGTTCCTTCGGGCCAAGCCTGCCCATGATGCCAAGATCCAGCGCCACCAGATTCGCCTTTGAATCGACCATCAAGTTTCCCTGATGCATATCGGCATGGAAAAACCCATCGCGAATGGCATGGCGCAGGAAGCTTTGAATGATCACGTCAGCCATGGCGTTGAGATCAAGGCCAGAGCGGCGCAACGTCTCCACATCAGCCATCGGTGTGGCGTCCAACCATTCGGTTGTCAGCACGCGTTTTGAGGTTGTTACCCAATCGACCTTGGGCAAACGGAATGACGGGTCATCCTTGGTATTTTCCGCCATCTCCGCCAAGGCAGAGGCTTCCATGCGCAGATCCAGTTCAAGCTTCATCGATTGCTCAAGCATGTTGACGGCAGCAACAGGGCGCAAGCGTTTGCCTTCCTTGGATAAGCGTTCGATCATACGCGCGGCAAAGCCAAAACTCGAGATATCAGCCGCAAAGCGGCGGTCCACATCAGGGCGCAATATCTTGACGGCAACTTCGCGGCCACTTTTGGTAACAGCTTTGTGCACCTGCGCCACGGAAGCCGCGGCGATGGGCGCACTGAAAGATGTGAACAAGTCTTCGACAGGCTTACCCAATTCTTTCAGAATAATGGCCTTCGCCTCATCCAAGCCAAAGGGCGGAAGCTTGTCTTGCAGCACTTTCAATTCAAATGCGCGCTTGGCCCCAATCACATCGGGGCGCGTTGCAAGGAACTGCCCGAGCTTGATGTAGCTCGGCCCCAGAGATTGCAGTGCTGCTGAAATGCGGTTGCTTTGCCCGGCTTCGCGGGTGTCGCTGCCGATTTGTGCCAAGGCCAATCCTTGACGTGCAATCCACGGCAATTGGGCGGTCTGATCGGGCGGTAATAACGCACCATGGCGGGCCAGCGTAAAGCCAGCCTTTAGTATACGGAACATATTGACGAGGCTTGATGCCATCAGATGCGCCAGCCCGAATGAATGGCAACTGTGCCACCCGTGAGATTGCGCCACGTGACGCGGGAAAAACCTGCGCCCTCAATCAAATCGGCAAATGCCTGTTGCTTGGGGAAGGTGCGGATGGATTCAACGAGATAACGATAAGGCTGGCCATCACCAGTCACTACTTTTCCAACGGCTGGAATAACCGTGAAGGAATAGGCATCATAAATCTTTTGCAACACGTCCTGTTCCAAGTGACTGAACTCCAGGCACATGAAGCGGCCACCCGGTTTCAACACGCGGTAAGCCTCTTTCAAGGCCATGGGAATGTTGGGCACGTTGCGAATGCCAAACGCGATGGTGTAGGCGTCGAAACTCTGGTCTGCAAAGGCCAGAGTCTCGGCATTGCCCACAGTAAAATCAACCTTGTCAGCAAGGGTGCCTGCCTCTGCCCGCCGTCTGCCTTCACCCACCATGTCGGGCGAAATATCGGCAATAGTCACGTGGGTGCCAGATCCACCAATCGATGCAATGCGAAATGCGATGTCGCCGGTTCCGCCTGCCACATCCAACACTTTGAAAGCACGGTCATTGCGGGGCGGGTTTAATTGCGTCAGGAAATCATCTTTCCACAAGCGATGCATTCCGCCTGACATCAAGTCATTCATCTGGTCATAGCGGGCGGCGGACTTGGCAAAAACCTCATTGACGAGGCCCTGCTTTTGGCCTTTTTCCACATCGCGGAAGCCGAATTTGGTTTCAATGCCTGAAGGGTCGTGGTTCATAGCGATTACATAGGCTATAGCGACAAGAATTTCCACAGCACCGCGAAACGTGCGGCAAAGAGGTTAACGTGCCGGAATTACCCGAGGTCGAAACCGTTAAACGGGGGCTGGAGCCAGCACTGCTGGGCCGCGTGTTCACGCGTATTGAACTGCGTCGCAAGAACCTGCGTTTTGATTTTCCGGCAAGTCTGGCGGAAACCATGCAAGGTGCTAAAATTGAAGCACTGGAGCGCCGTGCCAAATATATTCTGGTGCACTGCTCGAATGGAAAAACGCTGATCTTGCATTTGGGCATGACCGGACGATTCACCATTGTGAAGCCCGACGGCAAGCGTTTTGAACCCGGCGCTTTTTACCATAATGCAGGGGCAGTGACAGAACTTGGCCCCCATGACCATGTAGTGTGGCATCTCGATGATGGTGTCAGGATCATCTACAACGATGCGCGAAGGTTCGGATTCATGGAGTGGGCCGACACACAAAGCCGCGATGAACACAAATTACTGCGCGACATTGGTGTTGAACCTTTGGGCAATCGTTTTCACCTTGATCATCTGGTGTCAAAACTGCGCAACAAAAAAGCGCCCATGAAAGCCGCATTGCTGGATCAGCATGTGGTGGCGGGGCTTGGCAATATCTATGTTTCTGAAGCCCTGTTTCGTGCGAAAATCTTGCCCACACTTAAAGCTGAAAAGCTGGTGAAGGCGAAAGGCGCTGATGCGCGGCTTGACCACTTGGTGCGTCACATCAAGGATATTTTGAACGAGGCCATTCTGGTGGGCGGCTCAACCTTGCAGGACTTTCAAAGCGCAAGCGGTGAAAAAGGCGCGTTTCAGGAGCGCTTCCAAGTATATGATCGCGAGGGGGAGGCATGCACTTCTCCCGGCTGCACAAGTGTTATCAAACGCATTGTGCAATCAGGCCGATCCACATTTTATTGTCCGACATGCCAAAGGTGATGCCCCATGACTTATGAAAATATTTTGATCGAACAGCGTGGTGCCGTCGGTGTCATTACGCTCAACCGCCCCAAGGCGTTGAACGCCTTGAACACCCAACTGATCGACGAAATGAATGATGCGCTGCGGCGTTATGATGCTGATCAAGAGGTTCGTTGCATCATTCTCACGGGCAGCGAAAAAGCCTTTGCTGCGGGCGCTGATATTCGGGAGATGAAGGATTTCACCAAGACTGAAGCGGTGCAACAACAACTCTTGAAAAACTGGGACCAGTTCGGCCTGATCAAAAAACCTATCATCGCGGCGGTTTCAGGTTTTTGCTTGGGCGGTGGTTTTGAATTTGCCTTGGCGTCAGATTTCATCATCGCTTCCGACACGGCTAAGTTTGCTTTTCCCGAAATCACACTTGGCATTTTTCCGGGTGGCGGCGGCACTCAGCGCTTGACCCGTCTCATCGGCAAGTCAAAAGCCATGGAGATGATTTTGACGGGCCGCATGATGGGTGTTGAAGAAGCCGAGCGTTTAGGAATCGTGGCGCGCGTTGTGGCGGCTGATCAATTGTTGCCAGAGGCACTTGCGACCGCTGAAAAAATTGCAAGCTTCTCAAGCCCCATCGCGCAAGCCGCAAAGCGTGCCGTAAATGAGGCTTTGGAAACGCCTTTGGCTAATGGCCTGAAGCATGAGCGCGCAGCTTTTCATGCGTGTTTTGACCTTGCCGACCAGAAGGAAGGCATGGCAGCTTTTCTGGAAAAGCGAAAAGCCGTCTTCACGCATCGCTGAAGGTTTAGAGCAGTCCCTGCGCTTTGGCGAAGGTTGCCAAATTCACTTCGGGTCTTGCGCCTACGTGTGAAATCA
This sequence comes from uncultured Alphaproteobacteria bacterium, assembly GCA_963840765.1. Lineage (GTDB taxonomy): Bacteria > Pseudomonadota > Alphaproteobacteria > Rhizobiales > Aestuariivirgaceae > Aestuariivirga. The sequence continues at coordinate 108,004 of CAWJAE010000010.1, forward strand.
CTTCGGAAGCAGCAAGGCTTCCCAGTCTGGCGCATTGTGCCAATGGTTTGCCGGTGGTGTGGCCGAACAGAAAGCCCGCCGCATACAAATCTCCCGCACCCGTTACGTCCACAACGGATTTTACAGGGTGAGCTGGCACTTCAATCGTGTCTTGGCCCTTCACAATGACGGAGCCTTTTTCCGAACGTGTGACGACCACCAATGGGCAGTCCTTGCGGGCGGCATCAATGGCACCGGAGAAGTTTTGGGTTTTGTAGAGCGCCTTGATTTCGGTTTCGTTTGCAAAAACGATATCAATCGAATTGCGGATCAAGTCCAAAAATGCATCGCGGTGCCGCTCGACGCAGAATGAGTCCGACAAGGTAATGGAAGTCAAACGTCCTGCGGCTTGTGAAATTTTTGCAGCGGCCCGAAAAGCGGCCATGGCGGCAGGTTTGTCAAAGAGATAGCCCTCCATGTATGTGACGGCAGAAGCCTTGACGATTTCTGCATCAACGTCGCGTTCATCCAAGTTCACACAAGCGCCCAGATAAGTATTCATGGTGCGCTCACCATCGGGTGTCACGAGAATGAACGAACGGGCAGTGGCTGGTCCTTCATCCGCAGCCAGACTGTCAAACCGCACGCCGAGCGAGCGCATGTCATGCCGATAAATGCTGCCCAACTGGTCATTGCGCACCTTGCCAAAATAGGCAGCCTTGCCCCCGAAGGAAGCCACACCAGCAGCCGTATTACCGGCTGATCCACCCGAGATCTCAGTAGCAGGGCCCATGTGGTCGTAGAGCGTTTCGGCACGTACTTCGTCAATCAGGTTCATCGAACCTTTCACCAGCTCTTCTCTGGCTATGAAAGCTTCATCCACTTTTGCAATCACATCCACAATGGCATTACCAATGGTGAGCACGTCAATCTGGTCGGTCATCTTAATTCCTCAAATGTAACGGGCGAGGTAGCTGAGATGTCTTGCAGAAACAAGCGGGAATGCTTACGTCTGCCCCATGATCAAAGCTGCCTACCGCGCCTTGGGTGACATCACCTCACCAGAATTCCGGAACATTTTGCTGAAAGCTATCGGCTTGACCTTAGTGATGTTCATTGCGGTTTTTCTTGCTGTGCAGAGTGCGTTCTGGTTTTTGACGTTTTTCCCCTATCCTTGGATCGAGACTCTGGTTGCTATTGGTGCCGGACTTGGGCTTTTCGTGGCGTTCTTTTTCTTGATGGCCCCGGTAACGGCGATATTCGCTGGCCTTTATCTTGATGATGTTGCAGCCAAGGTGGAGCAGCGCCACTACGCATTGGAGCCCCCGGGCAAACCGCTTTCAACCCTCAAGGCGCTTGGCATTTCCGTGCAATTTGGCCTTCTCGTTCTGCTCATCAACGTGCTCGCACTTCCCCTTGTCTTCACAGGGTTTGGGGCCATCGTTCTGGTGACCATCAATGCCTACCTGTTGTCGCGCGAATACTTCGAGATGGCGGCCATGCGCCATATGGATTTGGAAGATGCCAAGGAGTTTCGCAAGGACAATGGCTATCAGGTGTTTGTCGCAGGCCTGTTGCCTGCACTCATGTCGGTAGTGCCGATCTTGAATTTAGTCGTGCCGATTTTTTCGACGTCCTATTTCGTTCACCTGTTCAAACAGGCAAAACGCTCTTCTCTTTAAACGGACAAATATCTGCGATGGTGCAACGCCAGCATTCTGGCTTTCGCGCTTTGCAAATGTAACGCCCATGCAAAATCAGCCAATGGTGGGCGTGTCGCATATAGGGCTTTGGAATGGTTTTCAGCAGTTTCTGCTCCACTTCCAGCGGTGTTTTGCCGGGTGCAAGCTTGAGGCGATTGCCGAGGCGGAACAAATGCGTATCGACGGCAATTGTAGACTCACCAAAGACAATATTTAAAACCACATTGGCGGTTTTGCGGCCCACACCCGGCAAGGCTTCCAACGCCTCGCGGCTGTGCGGCACTTTTGAATGATGCAGGGTGATCAATTGCTGTGACAGCGCCACCACATTTTTGGCCTTGGCGCGAAACAGCCCGATGGTTTTGATGTAGCTCTCGCACTTGATCTTCACCCAATGCGACCATGGCTTCTGGTGTGGGGGCAGCAGCGAATAATTTGCGGGTGGCCTTGTTCACACCTTCGTCGGTGGCTTGCGCCGACAAGACCACAGCCACCAAAAATGTAAAGTCGTTTACCGATTCCAATTCGCCCTTGGGTTCGGGGTTGGCTTCTTGGAAACGCCGAAACATTTCTTCAACGGTTGTTTGCGGCAATTTGCGCATGGTGGGGGGAATGTTCCAGCTTGAATTGAACGTTGGTGTCCCATCATCATGCCGCGCATGCAAGAAGGCAAGTCACAACGCGAATGGAACGTCGATACTTACGCCACACCGCGCGTTGAACCGCGAGGGTTTCATTGCGCTCATGTCTATTTTGATCCTAGTCAATTTTGTCGGTGGCGTGTTGTTTTTGGCCGTGGGGGCTTGGCCCGTTACCGGCTTCATGGGGCTGGATGTGCTGCTGATGTGGTGGGCGATTCGCGTGAACTATGCGGATGCGCGGCAGGCTGAACGCATTTCCGTTGCGGGTGATGTGGTCACTTTGCAGCGTCATTCTGAAATAGGTGGACTTGAGACACTGGAGTTCAACAGGCGCTGGTTGCGCGTGGAACTGGAATTTGATGAAGCCCGCGAAATTGGTGGGGCGCCTCCTGTTGTGTTACCGTGGTGCCATAACGGAAGTGGGGGCGTTCTTGGGTGCCGACGAACGTCAGTCCTTGTCCAAGGCATTAAGACAAGCGCTGTCATAAATCGGGTGGCCATTGGGCCAGCTCTGCCATAGTTTATGGTCATGATGACTGGACAAATTGAAGATTACGCCAAGGTTTGTGATGTGATTGCCCATGTCAGTGAAAACTGGCGCGACCAACCCTCGCTCGACACTTTGGCAGAACGCGTAAAGCTGACGCCCGAACAATTGCAGCGCCTGTTCACACGCTGGGCGGGCCTCACGCCGAAAGCATTTCTACAGGCTTTGACGCTGGATCACGCACGCCGCATGCTTGAAAGTTCCGCCAGCATTTTGGAAACGTCCCTGGAAGTGGGCATGTCCGGCCCCAGCCGTTTGCATGATCTTTTTGTGGTGCATGAGGGTATGAGTCCGGGGGACTATAAGAGCAAAGGATCGGGCTTGCAGGTTGCTTATGGTTTTCACCCCTCCCCCTTTGGCGTGGCCTTGGTGATGGTGACGTCCTATGGCTTGTGTGGCTTGAGTTTCTCCGATTTCGGCAAGGAACAGGAAGCACTGGCTGATATGACAAGGCGTTGGCCCAATGCTCAGTATACGGAAAATTCATCCGCCACTGCGCCCTATGCGGCGCATGTTTTCGCTGATAAGAATTTCCGGCCAAACCAGCCCTTGCGCATCACGTTTATCGGCACTGATTTTGAAATCCGGGTTTGGGAAACACTGTTGAAAATTCCCATGGGCCAAGCCACAACCTATGGCGACATTGCCGGTTCCGTTGGCAGTCCCAAAGCCGCGCGTGCCGTGGGAGCTGCGGTTGGCAAGAACCCCATATCCTTCGTGGTGCCCTGTCACCGCGTCATTGGTAAATCAGGGGCACTCACGGGTTATCATTGGGGTCTTACCCGCAAAAAGGCCATCCTCGGCTGGGAGGCCGGGCGCGTTGCGTCAGGCTGACAAAATCTCGACGGAGGCTGGTGTCGAATTGGCGTTCAGCTTGTAAACAGTTGGCACACCGGTTTCGAGTTCGCGTTTCAAAATCTGCTCCGGTGTCAGGCCTTCAATGGCCATGATGAGCGAGCGCAGCGAATTGCCATGGGCGGCAACCAGTACGGTTTTACCATCCAGAACATGGGGCTGAATTTTGCTGACGTAATAAGGCAATGAGCGGGCCAATGTGTCCTTCAAACTCTCGCCACCGGGCGGCGGCACGTCATAGCTGCGACGCCAGATCAGCACTTGGTCTTCGCCCCATTTTGCGCGGGCGTCGTCTTTGTTAAGGCCTGTAAGTTCACCATAGTCGCGCTCGTTCAAGGCTTGGTCGCGGGTTTCAGGCAAGCCCGTCTGGCCCATTTCTTCAAGGATCAGTTTCAGGGTGTTCTGCGCGCGGGACAGGGCAGATGTGAAGCAAATGTCAAACTTCAAACCCTTGGCTTTCAAGCGTTGGCCCGCAGCACGGGCTTCGCTGATGCCTTTTTCCGTCAAGGCCGGGTCTTTCCAGCCTGTGAACAGGTTCTTCAAATTCCATTCCGATTGTCCGTGGCGGACGAGGACGAGTGTTCCAGTCATGTTATTTCAATCCCAATACGTCTTGCATGTCATAAAGTCCGGGCTTTTGGTTCTGCGCCCACAGGGCAGCGCGCACGGCACCGCGTGCAAACATTTCGCGGCTCTGCGCAATGTGTTTAAATTCAATGCGCTCGGCGTCGCTGGCAAACATCACAGTGTGATCGCCCACAACCGAGCCGCCGCGCAATGTGGCAAATCCAATGTCGCCGGGCTTTGCTTGCACCCGTATGGCCATCACGCGAGCGTACGGCCTTGGCCTGCAAACTCACTTGGCGGCCATCGGCGGCGGCCTTGCCCAGCATCAAGGCGGTTCCCGAAGGGGCATCAATCTTGTGTTTGTGGTGCATTTCCAAAACTTCGATATCAAAGTCATCGCCCAAGACAGCAGCAACCTTTTGCACAATGCCTTGCAGAATATTGACCCCCAAGCTGTAGTTGCCTGACTTCACAACGCGCGCACGTTGCGCCCCCCATGTGATGGTGGCCTCGCCTGCGGCATCAATGCCCGTGGTGCCGATGATGTGCACCTTGCCATGGTCAGCCGTGTGTTTGACCAAATCCAGCGTGGCCGATGGAATTGTAAAATCGATGATGCCATCAATGATGGGAAGCAAGGCTGCCGCGTCATCAGTGATTTTGACACCGAGATTAGCCACGCCAAACAGCGTGCCATAATCCATGCCAACATAGGCCGAACCCTTGGCTTCAAGGCCGCCTGCGAGCACACAGCCCGGCGTATCGTTGACAATGCGTGCCAGTTCACGGCCCATGCGGCCGCCGGCACCGGCGATGGCGAGTTTCATGATCATGGGCGGCTCTTAGCAATCCCCGCACGAATTGAAAAGCGCCCAAATTCAGCCGCAAGCGCTGTGCACACATGCAAAGATGTTCAAGACGGCGCTGAAAATCCTCCTGCTCTTCATTTTCACCACAATCGTTTTACCCGTCAGCCTTGGTGCTGCAACGGGTTATCTTCGGGGATGGCCTGAAAATTGGCGAACCGCCAACTGGTCGTCGTCCGGTTTACTGCCACAGGCAGCGCATGTTCAGCCCGCAACAGTCATCATTTTATCGACACGCACAGGGCAATGGAAAAGCATCTTTGCTGAACATATGTCGATTATTGTGAAGCCCAAGGCGGCGACACAATGGACGCGGTATGATGTTGTGGGCTGGGGAAACCCGGTGCGGAAAGATGCCTATGTGGCCGACGCGCTCTGGTACGGCAACACGCCACGTATCGTTTATCGCGCTGAAGGTTTTGAAGCCGAAAAATTGATCCCCGGCATTGAAGCATCAATCGCAAACTATCCGTACCAAAAACACGGCAGCTATACGGTTTGGCCGGGCCCCAACTCCAATACATTTGTTGCCTGGGTTGTGCGCAACACGATTGGTTTCGACACCGAATTGCCGCCCGTCGCGATTGGGAAAGACTGGTTGGGCCGTGGATTTTCACAGGGGCCTGCACCAAGCAAAACAGGCTGGACGGTTTCATTCGCAGGTTTTGCCGGGGGCACCTTGGCGTGGGAAGAAGGTTTGGAATTCCATTTCCTCGGCTCCACTATTGGCATTGACCCCAATGATCTCGCCATCAAACTTCCAGCTATTGGCAAACTTGGCCTGCTTTAGCGCGAAGGTTTAAGTGCAGCTTCTTCAATATTGATGCGCCACGCCAGCATCGCGATATTCAACATGCCATACAACACCGCAAACCACGGCAATCCAAAGGCCAGCGGTAATAGCGGCACTTCCAACAGCACCAACGCATAATTCGGGTGGCGAATGAAGCGATAGGGACCACGCGCCACAAGTGTCTCGTTGGGAACGGTCAAGATGCGCGTCGTCCAGCGTGAGCCGAGGCTGGCCAGAATCCAAAGGCGAAAACCTTGCAGCGCAAAATAGCCCACCATCAAGGGCCAAACGATCGCTGCATCCCAACCAAACCACCATAACCCTGCTAGCCACGAGGCATGCAGCAGCACCATGGCGGGGTAATGCGACGCACCATGCTCAATGGCACCCTTCGTCCGCAACTGCGCCGTATTGCGTTTCGCAATGATCAGTTCGCTAAATCGTTGCAATGTGACCAGCGCAAGAATGATTGTGGCTGTCGTCACCATCATTCCACCAGCGTCACGAAACTTGCGGTGAAACCGGGGCCGAGGGAGCCCACAAATCGGCGGCCATTTTGTTTTCGTGCCAGCGCTTGTTTCAGTACAAACAACACAGTCGGTGCAGACATGTTGCCGTAACCTTTCAGCACTTCACGTTCATCATTCAATGTACCTTCAGGCATTTCAAACACTGTTTCCAGCGCCTGCAAAACTTTGGTGCCACCGGGGTGAAAGCTGTAGTGGTTGATATCGCTCACCTCCAAATGATTGCGCTTCAAAAAACCTTCAGCAGCGGGGCGCAAGTCGTTCAAAACCAAATCAGGAATGCTGCGTGCAAAGATTGCGCCTAAGCCTTCGTCATCAACGCGCCACCCCATAATGTCGATGGTGTTCGGCCAATTGTGTTGGCCAGCATGTTCAATCATGGGGCCGTCACCCTTTGAGGAAAGCACCATAGCCGCTGCTCCGTCGCCAAAAAGTGCGGTTGCAACCACATTGGATTTCGACATTTCATTGGGGCGGAAAGCGAGTGTGCAAAGCTCTATCACAACCAGCAACACATTGCGGCCTTGGGCCATTTGGGTAGCCAGCGCCAAGCCTGTTACGCCGCCTGCACAGCCTAAGCCAAAAACGGGAACGCGCATCACATCTTCGCGGAAGCCCATTTCGTGCATCACGTGAGCCTCAACAGAAGGTGTGGCGATGCCTGTTGAAGAAACAGTGATGATGACGTCGATCTCGGCAGCTTTGAAGCCAGACTGCGCCAATGCTTCGCCAGCGGTTTGGCGAAAAAGTATTTTTGCACCTGCGAGGAATCGATCTGCACGGTCACCCCAGTTCGACGCTGTTTCGAACCACTCGACAGGGCAAACGGAATAGCGCCGGTCAATGCCCGCATTCACGAACACATTGGCCATGCGCTCATACTCATCACCAAAGCGCGCAAAAATGCGTTTTGCTTCCGTAGCAACAAATTCCCGTTCCAACACATGGGGTGGCACGGCGGTGGCAAGACTGGCGATTCGTATGGGCTTGTTCATGCGGCCTTATACGAATCAAAAATGAATTTGGCTCTTACGCGTCCCACTTTGGTGCCCAGTTGCCATTCACGAGGCGTTGATTAGTGTCTAATATCCGAATGCTCGCAAGGTCTTCGGCATCAAGAACCAAGTTTTGTGCAGCAAGATTTTCCGCCATGCGCGCCTTGTTGCTGGAAGTGGGAATGACGATGTGGCCCAGCGCCATCAAGAATGCCAAGCTTACCTGCCCAACGGATACCTGATGTTTATTTGCAATACGCTGCAGCGTTGCGTTGTCGTTCACAGCCCCCCGTGCAAGAGGGCAATAGGCCGTCAATGGAATACCCAAAGCACTGACAATGTGTTTCCATAATGGGATTTTGAAAGAACGGATGCACTTCTACTTGATTAGTCGCAATCACACTTTTGCCCAACACCTCAAGTGCTGCCGCCAAATGCCGTTTGGTGAAGTTGGAAACACCGATGTCCTTGGCCAAGCCCTGCTGCCGCACAGCAGCAAATTGCGAAACATACTCTTTCACATCATAGTGATCGTTAAGGGAAGGCCAATGCACAAGCAGCAAATCCACTTGCTCCAGTCCCAGTTTTTCAAGCGAAGCCAGAACATGTGGTTTCACCTGCCCCGGCCCCAGATTTTCAGGCGCAACCTTGGTGGTGATGAAAATTTCCGCCCGCTGCAAGCCTGATAGCTTTATGGCTTTCCCCACGTCCTGCTCGTTGTCATAGCCCTCGGCCGTATCGATGTGGCGGTAACCCACTTCGAACGCATCCAACACCGCGCGATAGCCATCATCGCCATTGCGTTTCCACGTGCCAAATCCAATTTTGGGAATAGGGCCAATCAATTTCATATCACTCTCCTTGCACAGAGTAACTATATGGTTATTTGCCCGCCGCGTGCAATGCTTATGTGATCTGCTTTTACCAGCGCACTATATTCGCCCGCCGTCACGGCCAATACGGGGCAGTCACGACCATAAAGCCGTGCCGCAACAGAAGCGCCAATGGCGAGGTTGATGTCCGGTGTAATCAAAATAATGCCAAGCGGTGCAGTGCCACGGCGAATTGCCTCAGCAATGCCGCCCGGTGTGCCGCCTGATCCCCGGGTTTCCGGCAATAATAAAATATGGCCCCCCAGCACCTTGCCTGATTGTGGGTGGTGCGTGTCAACAATCTTGCCTGTGCGTGGATCAAACGCGCCCCAGAAACTCAAGGGCTCGGTGAGTACAAGCACCGGACCTTCCGCAACACCCGCATTCAAAACAGCCGCAATCATTTTACAGCCCACAAATTCGGATCGCGCCAGACTTCACCCCTGATGGCGCTTTCAACACATTCCCGCAGCGACCCAAAACTCACATCAACCGGCAACATGCCCGGCGCATAGTATGCCCATTTGGCGGAGTTGGTCATGACGCGGCCCTTCATGCCGTTAATGCCGGGGGCATAATAACTGCAAATATCGCCGATGATCGTAACACCTGCATTCTGCAAAACATCATCCCATCCCTTGGATTTGATGAAGTCCCAGACGAAGCGCGATGTTGTAATCGCAAACGGGATTTTCGCTTTCCGGCCGCCCAGCGCTTCAACAACTGCACGAAACTCGGTTGCGGAAAAATGCGGTGTGCCAAGGGCTACCATGTCAAGCGGGCCATCGCGACCCGAAGTCAATTGTGATTGCGCGTTTAATAAATCGTCACGGGTGATGGGGTGACTTTCGCCTGAATCAAAAACAGCCTCCAACAGCGGTGCTTCCGGCGTCACGCCAACAGCATGCCAAAGCTCGACCCCACCTGAAGATGCAACTGCGGTACTGACAGCTTTTAAGTCATCTGGCGATGTCGTGTTTGGAAGCCCGATCACCACCGGCACACGCCGCCCCGCAATGCGCCCGATATGGTGACCCAACAGATGATAAAATAAATTCTCCTGCCGCCACGCTTCAGGCAATTGTGACACATCAAAACGCAATTCGGCCTTGCGGCCTTCATCGGTGTGCAAGCCCGCAAAAGGCGCCTTGCCCACCAGCGCGCAGGCCACGTCCAAATAGTCACCATATTTGTTGGTGCGGGCACCCACGGCGGAATTGTAATAGGTCACGGCATTGGATTCACCCACCACGATATGTTCGCCAAATTTCGGACCACCCGGAATTTGGTAGGGCGCGCAGGTCCATGTCGGCTTGCAGCCCAGTGCTGCGTAAAGCTGCATGAGTTGGCGGGCCCCCTCAACCATTTCGACGTCAGGGTTTCCCACATAAAGCTGGGGGTGTGTTGCTGATACCACGCCATTATTGGTCCAAGCGGGAATCGGGAATTTCGCGCCATGGTCCAGCATGAATTGGGCAAAATCGATATGGGCCTGCCCGTTGTAAAAACACGCATCAATATGTGCGTAGGTAACGGGGACCAGGTGTGACGCATTCAAAATACGCCCCGCCTGCACAACAAGCTCCATGGCAAATTGAAGTGCGGGACCGGAATGTCCGGACAGGAGGTTTTGGTCGGATGGGGAGAGGTCAGTCATCCCGATAAGTCTAGGGGCATATTCACATTGAAATCAACTTCAATAACTGTTATTGAAAGCAAAAATGGAGCTTTGAACATGGCGATCAGTGCTGATCTGGGAGTTACACTTGAAACCTACGTTAATGCACTCGTTGAAAAGGGTCGTTATGGCTCAAAAAGCGAAGTTATTCGCGAAGGTATTCGTATGGTGCAAGAGCGGGAATCGCGTTTGGCGGCACTTGATGCAGCAATTGAATTAGGACTGGCGGACGCGGAAGCTGGCCGATTGATTCCGGCGGACGAGATTTTTGACAAGCTGATCGCAAAATACGAAGCCATGATTGAAAAGGTCGATGCGTGAAAGTTTTCATCACACCGGCCGCTAACAATGACATCATTCATATCGGAAACTGGATAGCCCAAGAGAATCCAAGGCGTGCTGTTTCATTTATGATGGAGCTTCAAGTAGCTTGCCACGCTATTGGCGACGCGCCCAAGGGGTCGGCTGTGGTGCAACGTTATGTCGGCCATGACATCCGTCGAAAACCGTTCCGCAACTATTTGATTTTCTATCGCATAAAAAATGAAGCTGTCGAAATTATCCCCGTCATTCATGGTGCTCGCGACTACTCAAATCTTTTCTAACTCCCAAACCCATCCCAAAACGCCTTCGCCTTCGAGAAAATCCTTCCGACTCTGGCGAGTTATTGCGGGCTTCGGTGTCGAATTCTTTCAGCAATTCGCGTTGGCGGCGGGTGAGGTTCACCGGCGTTTCCACTGATACTTGAATATACATATCGCCAAACTGTTGCGAACGCAGCACTGGCATGCCCTTGGTTTTCAAGCGGAATTGCTTTCCGTTTTGCGTGCCGTCAGGAATGGTGACGCGGGCCTTCTTGCCATCAATTGTGGGCACTTCAATTTCACCGCCCAATGTTGCGGTGGCCATTGAAATGGGAACCTTGCAGAACAAATCCGCACCTTCGCGCTGGAAGAATTCATGGGGCCTGACCGAGATGAAAATATAGAGGTCGCCCGCAGGTCCGCCACGCGTTCCTGCCTCACCTTCGCCTGACAGGCGGATGCGGGTTCCATCTTCAACCCCCGCCGGAATGTTAACCGACAAGGTACGTTCCTTGGTCACGCGGCCTTGGCCACCGCAGCCCATGCAGGGATCTGAAATAACCTGCCCACGGCCCGCGCATGTGGGGCAAGCGCGTTCGACGGTAAAGAAACCAGATTGCGAGCGCACAGCACCTGCGCCATTACAAGTGCCGCAAGTTTTGGGCTGCGTGCCGGGCTTGGCGCCCGTACCTTTGCAGGTGTCGCACGCCACAGATGACGGTACGCGCACAGACGCATTCTTGCCGCGGAAGGCGTCGGTGAAATTAACTTCGAGATTGTAGCGGAGGTCAGAACCACGCGCCGCACCTGTGCCGCCACGGCGTTGGCGTTGGCCACCGCGCTGGCCGCCCATCATGTCGCCAAACAAGTCTTCAAAAATATCCGACATTGACGAAGAAAAATCGGGGCCAAAACCCGGCCCACCAGGGCGTCCGGCACCACCGCCGTTTTCAAAAGCCTGATGGCCGAAGCGGTCATAAGCGGCTTTTTTCTGTGGGTCCTTTAAAACGTCGTAGGCCTCGTTCAATTCCTTGAACTTGGCCTCCATCGTCTTGTCATTCGGATTGGCGTCGGGATGGAGCTTTTTAGCCTGATTGCGAAAGGCTGACTTCAATGCCTTTTCATCGGCACCTTTTGCTACACCTAGAATGTCATAGAAATCTCGTTTGGCCATAGACTGCTTTCGATACCGCAATCGTCATCCCCGCGAAAGCGGGGATCCAGACTTTTCAACGGCTGAAATGTTGAGCGGCTGGATTCCCGCCTGCGCGGGAATGACGGTAGTATAAAGATGACCCGCAACCATCGGATTGCGGATCCATTTCAC
>CAWJAE010000011.1:0-630227 GCA_963840765.1 uncultured Alphaproteobacteria bacterium
GCGCAGGCGGGGATCCAGCTTTCTTTGTGCCTCGGCTAACTAAGCCCGATCCCGGCCTTCGCCGGGATGACGGGATTTGGGAATAATTACCGTCATTCCAAACACGCGTGGAACGAAGTGGAGCGCGTGATTTGGGACCCCGCTCTTGTAGTTGAGACCAGCAAGCGGGGTTCCAAATCGCTTACTGCGCTACGCTGCGTGCGCGTTTGGAATGACGGTGCTTCTCTCAAAATAGCACAAGGGAAACAACAAATCATGGACGTTTCCCTTTTTCCCCACACCTGTCAGCTATGTCTCCGGTCTAAACACTTCTCCGGGATGACGGGATTTGGGCGAGAGAACCACGCACCTCATGTTTTCTCCCTCAGCGTAAGCTGGGGGAGTACGCCGTAAGGCGGGAGGGGGTGCCTGACAACGAACTCGCTCTAACACCCCCTCCCCGCTTCGCGGTACTCCCCCACGCCTTCGGCGCAAGGGAGAAAAGTTTTACCTCTTCACCCGTCATTACAACCCGCGCAAGGGAGAAAACCAGCCCCTCACTCCCCATTACAATCCGAGACCACAATCTTGCAATTCGCAGCGTCATCGCAGCCTTTCAAGGCTTGCGCTTCAGCGAGGTCCTTGGTGGTGTCTTTGCCCCAGCCTGCTGTGCCCTTGCCCGTCACCGCCAGTGCGCCGCATTGTTCGTAGCTCACCAGCGCCTTGCAATCCACGCCGCCGGCTTCCTTGCAAAAGCCCATGGCGGCTTCGTTTGCTTCTTGTTCGGTGTCGCCACCGCCCACGCCATAATAGGGTTCGCGTTCGGCTTTCTCGGTGTCGAGCGCAATAACGCCCCATTTTGAATCATCGGCAAAAGCGGATGTTGTTGCGGCAAGTGTGAACAGCCATGCGAATGCAAGGGACTTCAGTTTCATATTTTTCTTTCCATTATTTTTGTTATTGAACTTCAAAAATTAAGTAACCCGCCAGATTACATCGCCCACATCATCGGCAACTAAAATGCCGCCGCCCGGTGCCAGCGCCACGCCGACAGGACGCCCATAGGAATGTTTTTCATCAGGTGCCAAAAAGCCTGAAAGAATATCGCGTGGCGGACCCGATGGTTTGCCGCCCTTGAACGGCACGAACACCACACGATAACCTGACAGCGTGCTGCGGTTCCATGAACCGTGTTGGCCAATGGCCATGCCTTCGCCAAAACCCTTCAAGGTGCCTTCCGGCAACCAGCACAGCCCCAACGATGCGGTGTGTCCACCCAAAGCAAAATCAGGCTTTCGCGCTTTTGCCACCATAGCAGCATCTTGCGGCACGCGGTTATCAACGGTCTGGCCCCAATAGCAAAACGGCCAGCCATAAAATGCGCCTTCTTCAACTTGCGTCAAATAATCGGGCGGCGTTTCATCACCAATGCCATCACGCTCATTCACCACGGTCCACAAGGCACCTGTCGTCGGCTCCCATGCGGTGCCAACCGGATTGCGCAATCCACTGGCGAAAATCCGCGACACGCCGGACTTCAAATCCACCTCGTAAATACAAGCACGGCCCTTTTCAGCTTCGGGGCCGGGTTCACCGATGTTGGATTCCGAGCCCACGCCGACGTAGATTTTGCTGCGATCCTTGTTCAGCAACAAACTGCGCGTCCAATGGCCACCGGGTTTGAAAGACGCGAGCTTGCGCCCCTGCCCTTCAAGTTTCGTCGCACCTTTTTTGTAGTCAAACGCCAACAGCGCATCAGTATTCCCAACATAAAAAGTACCCCCCGAAAGCGCCATGCCGAAAGGTTGGTTCTGGCCTTCCAGGAATGTGAAGCGCTGCTCGGCAACCCCATCGCCATCCACGTCGCGCAACAGCGTAATGCGATTGGGACTCTCCCCCAATGCCGCCGCACGGCGCATGGTGCTTTGCATGGCGTAATCAAAAACGGAAGACACGCCTCCAGCAACAGACAAGGCTTCCGCAACCGCCACATCGCCGTTCGGCAACACCTCAATCCAGCGCGGATGCTTCAGGCCTGTAGCGAAGGCGTTCACTTTCAAGCCAGCCGCAGCTACCGGCAATTGCCCCGCAGTCCAGCCCTTGGCGGTTGGCATTTTCAATGTGGGCAACGCGCCTTGGGGCTTGGCGGCTGGAATTGCGGGCTGCTCTCCCACGGCTTGCGAAACCGCTTTCGTGGTGGCACGCCGCCACACAATAAGCACAGACCCAACCAGTGCAACGAGACGGGCAAACACAGCAGAAAATGTCATGGGAACCTCAGAAGTGCAAACCTCAGAACATAGGTCATCGCGCAAAATTTAACCAGCACTTCACGCTGCAACGCAGGTATTGCGTGCAACAAGTTGATGAGCATCCGCAAAAAGTTTTCCGCAGCGCACATTAACTTATCGTTAACTTTTTCGGTCGCACACTCCTCTTGAATGCGGCTCTCAACAGGACCACATTAGAGTGGTTACAGAGACGTCATTCAATTGTTACAACAATGTGGAGTGCCTTATGACCCGTTCCGTACGTCAGAATCCCTTCGTTCCCAACGTTCCCCATGATTCAGAAAAAAATGACAAGCGCCTGGCGCACCAACGCGAACGAAAGTGGATTCACGACCATCTTACGCCGACCTCGGCAACCACCGAAGATTTTGATATTGTAACCTTCCACGAACACCCCAAGAGCGGGCGCGACCTTTTCGCCAAACACGGCAAAGCCATGCATGCGGAGGAAGCAACAGCATTCCGTAAATAACGAAAAAGCCCCGCTGTTTCGCAGCGGGGCTTTTTTGTCTTGAATGTTCAGAGTTACTTCTTTTTAGCCTTGGCTTGATCAATCTTGGCGCGTGGTGCCTTGCCGGCCAACAATTCTTGGGCCTGGGCAATCCATTCTTCACGTTCCGTGCGGCCCTTAAGGCCCAACTTTGCATCAATCGCAGCAAGTTCAATGGGTGTCAGTGCTGCAATATGCGTCAATGAGATAATGCCAACGCCAGCAAGCTGCTTCGCAATCTTTGGCCCAATACCATCAATCAAAGATACATCTTCAGCAGTGGTCAAGGCCGATGCAGCAAGGCCAACGGGAGCTGTCGTGGCAACGGCTTCATAGGCGCGCTGCCAATGCAGTTCATGACGGCCATTGGGGCAGCCTTCATCTTCCCAGATTTGGTAAGCACGGGCGCGAATGGCGGATTCAAGTTCAGGCAACATTTGTACGTTCATAGGGGCATCTCCTCTTAAGATGACGCGCCATTAACACATTATTGTGCATTGCACAATTTTATTGCATTGCACAAAACGCATGGGTTGTAAGACGGAATTGCGGTCCTATTTCTTGATTTTCAAGGCAATAAACCGTGTTTCGGATGACTTGCCAGCTTTGGCCGCAAGCAGAAGAACAGACGATTTTCCAGCTTTTTCGGCATCCTCGATGGCTTTTGAAATATCACCCGCAACTTCCACAGGCTTGCCGCCCGCTTCCATTATCACGTCGCCCACTTCGAGGCCTTTATCCACGGCAGCACCGTCCTTTGCTACTTCCGTGATCACGGCACCCTTGACCTTTTCTTCGACCTTGTAGCGCTCGCGCAGCTCATCAGTTAGCGTCGCGGCAGTCATGCCCAGTGCTGTCACAGTAGTGGCTGTAGAATCTGACTTTTTCTTATCATCAGCGGCAACCAGCTTCTCACCATCTTCCAATCGGCCAATGGTTACGTTGAAGGCCATGTCTTTGCCTTTGCGGATTACCTTTACCACAACTGTGGCGCCAATGTCCGTCGCGGCCACTGCCTTTGGCAGCTCTTTCATGTCCTTGATAGGCTTGCCGTTAAATTCAGTGATCACATCGCCAGGCTCAATGCCCGCTGTCTTGCCGGGGCTGCCCTCGGTGACATCAGCCACAAGCGCGCCGGAATTTTTAGGCAAGCCCATGCTTTCAACAATTTCGTCAGACATCGACTGCACGCGCACACCCAGCCAGCCGCGCCGCGTTTCACCATACTTGATCAACTGATCAACAACACCCTTGGCGGTGTTTGAAGGCACGGAAAAACCAATGCCCACGGAACCGCCCGACGGCGAAAAAATCGCCGTGTTGATGCCCATCACATCACCGCTCAAATTAAACAGCGGACCACCGGAGTTACCCTTGTTGATGGCAGCGTCCGTTTGGATGAAATCATCATAAGGCCCCGCGTTGATGTCGCGGTTACGGGCCGACACAATGCCCAACGACACTGAACCACCAAGGCCAAACGGGTTGCCAATGGCCATAACCCACTCACCAATGCGCAATGTGTCACTGTCGCCTAAGCGCACAAATGGCAAGGGCTTTGCTGACTTTACGCGGATCACGGCGAGGTCTGTCTTGGGGTCGCGGCCCACAAGTTCCGCCTTCAACACGGTGCCATCTTGCATGTGAATTTGTATAGCCTCAGCACCTTCAACCACATGGTTGTTGGTAACGACCAAACCTTGCGCATCAATGATGAAGCCTGATCCCATTGAACTGACAGAACGACCACCCTGCTCTCCTGGTCCTTCGCCCTGCTTCTTTTTAAAGAAGTCGTCGAAGAAATCCTTGAAGGGTGAATCCTCCGGCAAATCTGGAATATTCGGCACAGGTCCGCCACCGCCCGCCACTTTGGTTTCAACTGAAATTTCTACAACAGCGGGCAATAGTCTATCCGCGAGATCGGCAACATTAGGCAGCACCTGCACTTGTTGGGCATAAGCCGAGGTTGACCCCATCAGGCTTTGTGGTGTTGCCAACATCGCTGTGGACAATGCCACTACACCCATAAACCATGTCACTGCTTGCTGCCGCATTTCACCATCTCCACTAAAACAAAATGCCAGCCTTCATTGCGCCAGCCAAATCACAAAAACACCAACAGCCATAACAACGGCACCCATCACGCGAAGTTGTTCTGGCGGTTGCTCCAGCATCATCTTCATCATGTTTTGCATGTGGCTGGGAACCAAGGCGTAAGTGAGGCCCTCGAACACCAATACGAGTCCAAGGGCCACCCAAATCACGTCACTCATTGTGCGGGCGAAAGCACTTGCGCCCTGTCTTTTTGCGTTCCGAAATACTTGAAGAAATCAGACTTCGGATCCATCACAAGTGTTGTACCTTCCGCACCCAACCCCTTGGCATAGGCTTGCATCGAACGATAAAACGCAAAGAATTCAGGATCAGTTTGGAACGCATCAGCAAACACTTTGTTGCGGTCAGAGTCGCCTTGACCACGCACGATTTCAGCATCGCGGCGCGCCTCGGCAATTTTCACTGTAAATGCACGATCTGTTTCAGCTTTGCGGCGGGTCTTTGTGGCCTCGCCTTCCGAACGAATGTCAGCGGCCAATGCGTTCCGTTCTGACTCCATGCGGGCATAGGTTTGTGCCAACACATTATCAGACAAATCGGTGCGGCGTACCCGCACGTCCACAATATCAATACCAAGCGTGTCAGCTTCTTTGCGCAGTTCCGTTGCGATTTCGCGCATCATCACCGTGCGGTCCGATGAGAGTGCCGCATCAAACGAACGACGACCATAGGTCTGCCGCAGTGCTGCATCTAAACGTGCGGCAACACGAGACTCGGCTTGATCCAGGTCAGCACCCAAGGTTTCACGGAACAAGCGCGCATCTTTAATGCGGGCCAGCGTAATGGCGTCAACAATGTAAACCTGTGAGGCCACGTCCTGCACCGGGCGGTTGTTCATTTCCCAAACAATGATGCGGTCTTCAACCATCGTCACAGTGTCAGCAATAGGCAGTTTGAAATAAAGACCGGGCTCCTCAACAATGCGGTTGATGTCACCAAAGCGAAGCACCAGTGCCTTTTGCTTTTCGTTGACAATGAAATAGCTGAGATACATCACGAATAAAACGGCCGCCAAAAGCACACCAAAGATGTTTCTGAAAATAGTCATCTGATAATCCTTATTGTACTTTGGTTGCGTTGATGGCTGGCAACGGCAGGTAAGGCACAACGCCCGAACCACCTTGGCCACCTTCAATCACAATCTTGTTGGTCTTGGCCAAAACCTGTTCCATCATTTCAATAAACAGGCGTTCACGTGTTACGTCCTTGGCATTTTTATATTGCTCGTAAACTGCAAGAAAGCGCGAGGCTTCACCTTGCGCATCTGCTACAACTTCAGCCTTGTAACCCGTAGCATCTTCTTTCAGCTTTGCAGCTTCACCTTCGGCAAGTCGTGTCCGCTGGTTGGCATATTGATCAGCTTCGTTGATCAGCTGCTGTTTGTTTTGGCCAGCACGCACAACTTCCGCAAAAGCATTGGCAACTTCTGCCGGCGGCTGCACATCGCCCAAGTTGACGGACGTTACAACAACTCCTGCCTTATATTGATCCAGCAAGCCTTGGGTAATCTGCATCACTTGTGCCGCAACCACATCTTTGCCCGTGGTCAGCAAAGGTTGGGCCTTCGTTTGCCCCACCACTTCGCGCATGGCACTTTGTGAAATCGTTCGGATCACGTTTTCCGGATCAGAAATTTCAAACAGATAGTCCTTAGGATTTGAGATACGCCAAAACACCGAGAAAGGAACATTGATGATATTCTTGTCCGATGTCAGCATCGAAGCTTCCGCCGTGTCGGTTCCAATATCAATCTGACGCACCGAACCTGTCTTAGGCTTTTCCATCTTCTCGACGGGCCACAAAGCAAAATGCAAGCCAGGGTCAGCCGTGCGGTGATATTCGCCAAGGCGCATTACCACGCCCTTTTCATCGGGCTGAACTTGATAGACCGAGTTGAACAACACGAAGACACCTGCCAGCGCAATGGGTACCAGCCAGCCACCACGACCCCCGCCACCGCCGGGAATAACACCCTTAAGGCTGTCCTTGCCGCGCCGTACCAATTCATCGAGATCAGGTGGTAAATTGCTGCCGGGTCCGCGATTTCCGCCGCCGCCACCGCCCCAATTGTTTTGATTCCGAGGGTTGCCTTTTGGTCCCTGCCCCCAAGGGCCTTGTCCGCCACCTTCGTCGTCTTTATTCCACGGCATGCAAATATCCTCTAACGTGATCAAAATTGTAAAGAGGTATATAGGCAGCGCACCTCTAAAAGTCCAACACCGCTAAAGAGATTACAGATTTATAATCTCGCCCGCTCCAGAACGCGGGTGGTGAAGGCGGCACTGTCTTTTTCGCCTCGCTGCGCCTGAAGAACCGATATTTCGCGCCATTCCAACGGGTTCAATACTGGCGCAAGCGTATCGCCCACCACATCAACATCAACCTCGGTTAAATATATGCGATCGGCACGTGGCAGGAAGAGCTGGTAAATCTCACCACCGCCGATTACGCAAACCTCGGCAACACTCCCCGCAGCCGTCATGGCCTCATCCACCGAAGCCACCACCACGGCCCCTTCCGCTGCAAAGCCAACATTCCGCGTCACCACAATGTTGATGCGGCCGGGCAAAGGTCTGCGCGGCAAGCTATCCCACGTCTTGCGTCCCATGATGATGGGTTTCCCCAGCGTAGTTTCCTTGAAGCGCTTCAAGTCAGACGGCAAATGCCAAGGCAAACCGCCATCACTGCCGATGATGCCATTGCGTGACTGCGCATAAACTAACGAGACAATCGTCATTGCCCACCAAATATCGCGAAAGAAGAAAACAAGTTCCAACTCGCGTGGCAGGCAATCGTCACTGTCAAACTGCCAAAGCGCAAAAGCAACCAGCCCAACGCCAGCCCCATAATAAAAATAATGAATACGAATAACCACGGCGCTGCCATGCCATGAACCACAGCCCACGCCGCAGCGGTTAAAACCACAGCGCCAGTCTTGCCAAACCATGAATTGCGCAATGCCGCAAACAACGGCCCGCGGAAAATAAACTCTTCCACTATCGGAACCGCAATCGTCACGCCGGGCAAAGCCAATGCAAACAGAAATGGCTCATCTGATAAATCCGCCATCACCTTTTCAACCATGCCTGCCGCAGATTTTGTGTCGTTCAAACCATCTGTTGAAGGCGCATATGTAGCAGGGTCAATGCCCAGCACCACGAACGTCAAGGCAAATGCCGCCCACAGGAACCCGATCAGCCCACCAATCACCAGGCTCCATCCCCCAATGCCAAGATCAGGGACATGAATCGGCATGCCTCTTTCTTGCGTTGGGTTGTTGGCGGCCGCCAATTTCCACGCCACGAACGCACCGATCAATGAAGACGGCAACAGCCCCACAATCGTAGCTTTTGCCAACACAACTTGCATGGCCGCAGTATCATCAAAGGAAACCTTTGCGTCACTTATCAGCGGCAAAACTGCCAACCCGATGACAGTTTGCAGAACGGTCAATACCAAAAACATCACAACAACGAACACGGCGGCCAACCACAGCGGTTGCCCCGTGCGGGCGCTATAAAGCTCACCTTGCCGCGCGGCTAAAAAATCCGCCCCAAAACCAAAGTTCATGTTTACACCGCCACGGGCGCAGAAATGGCCGCATCAGGATCATAGCCCGTGATTTCAAAATCCTCATACTTGAAATCTTCAACCCGCTCGACCCGGCGGTTGATCACCAACTGCGGTAAAGCTTTCGGCGTCCGGCTCAGCTGCAAATCCGTCTGCGCCAAATGGTTGGAATATAAATGCGCATCTCCCAGCGTGTGCACAAAATCCCCTACCTTCAAACCTGTGACATGGGCAATCATATGGGTCAGTAGCGCGTAGGATGCGATATTGAAAGGAACGCCCAGAAAAATATCAGCCGAGCGTTGGTAAAGCTGGCACGACAATTCACCATTCGCCACATAGAACTGAAACAAACAGTGGCAAGGCGGTAGCGCCATTTGGTCCACATCAGCAGGGTTCCACGCCGTTACCAATAAGCGTCGGGAGTCTGGCGATTTCTTGATGCGAGAAATAACATCCGACAATTGATCGATCGTCGAGTTATCCCGCGCCGGCCAGGACCGCCACTGTGCGCCATACACAGGACCAAGGTTTCCATCCGCATCGGCCCACTCGTCCCAGATCGAAACCTTATTGTCATTGAGATACTTGATATTGGTATCACCGCGAATGAACCACAATAATTCATGGATGATGGAACGCAGATGCAGCTTCTTCGTTGTCACGAGTGGAAAACCGCTGCGCAAATCATATCTTGCTTGATGCCCGAACACCGACAAAGTGCCAGTTCCCGTCCGGTCTTCTTTTTTCACGCCATACTGGCGCACATGGCGCATGAGTTCGAGATATTGTTGCATGCCCCACCATAGCTGCAACGCCCGATTCCCCAAAACAAAACGGCGGGCCCTGTGGACACCGCCGTTTCAAATTAATTGAAGTTTAAAAGATTAGCTGATCTTGCCGAGCGTACCCGTATTTTCGGCAATCAAATAATACACCGTAACACGATGCTTGGTTTTGTCGGCTTTCATTTGGGCGCCAGCTTCCTTCACAGCAGCTTCGGCAGCGGCAGCATCAAGCCCCAATTTCTTCGCACAAAAACCATCAACCACGCGCTTCACTTCAGCTGGGTCTGTAACGGATACAAATTGCGAATCTTTGCCCTTCAAAGCAATTCCGCAGAATTTGACAATTGTTTCAACAGCCGCAGCGTTCACATTCTTTGTGTATTTCGCGATGTCGGCAGCATAGTCAGCCATATGAGTTCCCCTATCGTTGTCTAGTTTTTCGACAACCTTTCCCCGGTTGCAATTGAAAGTTAACCATGGATTAACAAATTTGACTAGTCTAAATTGTAACCTTCTGGTCAATCATTTGACAAAAGTACGCTTTGCAAATCGCCAGCCACATCCCTATATAGCAATTGTCCGTCGCAAGGCGTGACTATGGTGATAAACAGCTATCGTAATAAACCTTTAGGACCCGGGGGCAGTACCCGGCGCCTCCACCACAGCCGATTGCCGGCCGATTTAATTAAATCGGCGAAAGCGCAAGCTGGGCCCTACCGCAGTTTTAAGAAAAACTGCTGCCGGGCTTGACCGCCGATCACACGTGATCGGCTATGAGGGGGGCGAAATAGGATCGACTGAGGTGTAAAGGGTCGTCTTTTGCTCGTGATTGTACCGACGTTATCGGGCTACTTTATAGTTGCAAATGACAACTATGCTCCGGTTGCAGTCGCTGCGTAACGCAGTGCCTAATACTGGGAACTAAGCCCTAGCGTTTAGCGACGTTAGGCGGGGTTTGCCGGTACCTGGCAACAGAAACCGGCGCTTTTCCGCCACAATGAATTGGGAACAAGTTGGCTTGGCGCAACGCGTCAGCCGTGGCAGAAGCAGCGCGCGGTAGCATTGCGACTGCATGATTCGTGTAATAGCCCCGAGGATAGAATGGCCGAAGACCTGATGCGATATGACCAACTGGCGCAAAACGCATTGCGTGGCGTGGTCCGCGATGCGTTGCGCAAAATCCAACGCACAGGTTTGCCCGGAGAGCACCACTTTTACATTGCCTTCAACACAAAATATCCCGGTGTTGGGTTAAGCCCTCGCATTGCCGAACGTTACCCCCGTGAAATGACAGTGGTGTTGCAACACCAATTCTGGAACCTTACCATCACGGAAGACCGTTTTGAAGTTGAACTGTCTTTTGATAACATCCCCGAGAAGTTGATCATTCCATTCAACGCCATAAAGGGTTTCCTTGACCCTTCGGTGCAGTTTGGCTTGCAGTTCGAAGTGGTGCCGGTGGAAGAACAAGAACTGCCAAAATCAGGCGACGTTGTAGAATTGGGTGCGGCTCAAAAAGAGGGTCAGCCGTCCGCAAGTGCAGAAGCGAATGAAGCATCAGAAGATGTTTCAGAAAAGAAGGTTGTCTCCCTTGATGCTTTCCGCAAAAAATAAATTTATCGCTGCATTGGTTTGTTTAAGTGTTGCCTTGCCCGGCTTGGCAACGGCCCAGTCTGTCATGGATTCCAAAACGCGCCGGGAAATGGCGCTCGCCCCGCCGTCAGATCCCAAGCAAGCCATGGCCATGCCCGCCAAAAAATTATTTGGACGGCAGAAAGACGCGGCTGACCTGAAAGCCCGCGCCATCGGTTCTTATGCCAAGGGTTGCCTTGCAGGCGCGAAGGCAATGGCCATAAATGGCGAAGCGTGGCAAGTCATGCGCCTTTCCCGCAATCGCATGTGGGGCCATCCAGACCTGATCAATCTTGTCGAAGAACTCGGCATTAAGGCGAAGGCGGCAGGAGAATGGAACGGGCTGCTGGTCGGTGATATTTCGCAGCCCCGAGGCGGCCCCATGTTGACGGGCCATGCCAGCCACCAGATTGGCCTCGACGCCGATATTTGGCTAACGCCAATGCCCGACAAAACGTACTCGCAAGTAGAGCGCGAAAATGTTTCAGCAGTGCTGATGACCAAGAACCGCTCTGAAATAAATCCAAAAGTCTGGACAGAAAATCAGGCCAAGCTCATTAAGCGCGCCGCAAAATATGACAAGGTGGGTCGCATTTTCGTGCACCCGCCGATCAAGGCCGAATTGTGCCGTTGGGCGACAGGCGACCGTGCATGGCTGGCCAAGGTGCGCCCCATGTTCGGCCATAACTATCATTTCCACATCCGCATGAAATGCCCGGCAGGCATGCAGGGCTGCAAGGATCAGTGGACACCTAAGCCCAAAGACGGAACAGGTTGTGGCGAGGAACTGGCTTATTGGATGAGCGAAATTCCTTGGAAACCCCGCAGGCCTGATCCAACCGTTCCTAAGGTTAAACCGAAGCCAGTGCCACCCTTGACTCTTGCAGGTCTACCTGCTGAATGCCGCGCCGTAGTTGCGGCACCGTAAAACCGCATCTCATTTCAATTTATCCGCTGGGGGCGGGTCTGCATGAATACAGATACTGACGCTGGCCAATCGGATCAGAAAAAAGCCAAGCTCAAGATTGCTTTCGCCACACTTGGCGTTGTCTACGGCGACATCGGCACCAGCCCGCTTTATGCCATGCGCGAAGCTTTGCATCCCGTCGCCCACGGCGGGGATTTGCGCTTGGCCGTATTGGGGGTCGTGTCGCTCCTCATCTGGGCGCTGTTGATTGTGGTCACACTAAAATATGTCGTCATGCTTATGCGCGCAGATAACCAGGGTGAAGGCGGCATTCTCTCGCTCGTCGTCCTCGTTGAAACCCTATTGAAGAAAAAAGGCGGCATCGTGCTGTGGCTCGGCATTATTGGTGCCGCATTCTTCTTCGGCGATGCCATGATCACGCCCGCAATGTCAGTACTTTCAGCTGTGGAAGGATTGACCGTCATTAACGAAGGCTTCGCACCACTCGTGGTGCCTCTTACGCTGGCCATTCTCATCACGCTGTTCACATTCCAATACAAAGGCACGGCGGGTGTTGCGTCGTTGTTTGCGCCCGTTACATTGTTATGGTTCATCGTGCTCGGAATTATGGGCATCATCCACATTTTTGACGACCTTGAAATTTTCCTCGCCTTCAATCCCTGGTACGGCATGCGCATGTTGATTGACCAGCCGGGCCTTGCCCTACTGGTTTTCGGCGGTGTGTTTTTGGCCGTCACAGGTGGCGAAGCGCTCTATGCCGACATGGGCCACTTTGGCCGCACACCCATCCGCATGGCATGGGCAATCGTTGTGCTTCCCGGTCTGGTCCTCAATTACTTGGGCCAAGGCGCATTCGTCATTTCCCATCCTGAAGCGGTGTCCAACCCACTCTTCCTCATGGCACCATCATGGGGCCTCATCCCGCTGGTTCTGCTCGCCACGCTGGTTACCGTCATTGCCTCGCAAGCCGTTATCACTGGCGCATTTTCCATCGCACAACAGGCCATGTCGTTGGGTTTGCTGCCCCGCATGGAAATTACGCATACTTCCGAAGAAGAAGCCGGGCAAATTTATGTAGGCCAAATCAATTGGCTCATTCTTATCGGCGTAATTCTGTTGGTTCTGGTGTTCCAATCGTCATCCAAGCTCGCCTCTGCTTATGGTGTCGCCGTCAACACGTCGATGATCGTGGACACGCTCTTAGCACTTGTTTTCTTTTGGAAAGCCCGTGCCATGCCGCGTTGGTTTGCCATGCCATCTTTGGTGGTCATTCTTGTAATTGAACTGGTATTTGGTGCAGCCAACGCACTTAAAATTCTCCACGGTGGCTACATGCCAGTGCTCATGGGGGCCACCATTATTCTGCTCATGGTCACATGGTTGCGGGGCCGCAAATTGCTGGCAGAAAAACTGGTTCGAGAATCCGTGGAACTTGAAGGCTTGCTTGAAAGTCTTGAAAGGCGCGCGCCCACCCGCGTGGCCGGTGCTGCGGTATTCATGCAGACTGACAATCGCTTTGCACCTTCAGCCTTGATGCATAACCTTAAACACAACCGCGTGCTGCACGACAAATTGGTGTTCATCTCGGTTGAAACAACCGATGAACCGCGCCACGAAGGCGAGCGTGTCAAGGTTCGCCAAATTGCGCTGGGTGCTTGGGTGATTGAAGCCTATTTCGGTTACATGGAACAACCCGACGTGCCGAAAGCGCTTCGCGCCTGCAAGGATTTTGGACTGGATATTGATCCGCGCCAAGCCAGCTATTTCTTGGGTAGACGCGCCATTCGCCTGAACCCGCGCTCCAAAATGCCGTTCTGGCAACAGCGCCTCTTCATCATGCTGACCAATCAATCAGCAAGGGCCATTGAGTTCTTCCGCATTCCGCCAGACCGCGTCGTGGAACTCGGCATGCAAATGACGGTGTGACGTCTCTAAATTTCTAACTTGCCCTCATAGCGTGGCAAACTGAGGTTCCAGTAAAGCGCGGCTGCTCGAATAGTCAAAGCGACGGCAAAACCAGCGACCAAGCTGCTATTGAGGGTGTAGCCGAGGCCCGTCACGAGTGTTGCAGTCAATGCCCCAAATAGTGCCGCAGTCACGTAAATTTCCTTCCGCAACACAATGGGACTTTCGCCACCCAATACATCACGAATAATCCCGCCGAACGTGGCACTGGCCACCCCCATGGCGATGGCAATGCTCGGCCCTGCCCCTGCATCCAACGCTGTATGCGCACCTGTTACACTAAAAACTGCAAGCCCCAGCGCATCAAGCCAAAGCAAAGCTTTCATGCGCGATTGTAATAAATGCGCCATAAAAAACATCAGCGCTCCCACACTTACACTCACTAAGAGTACGGCTGGTTGTCGCACCCAAAACACAGGCGTAAGCCCCAACACAACATCCCGCACGGTGCCGCCGCCAACAGCAGTAACGCTGGCTAATAAAGCAAACCCTACAATGTCCATTCTCTTGCGTGAAGCAACCAACCCGCCCGATGCTGCAAAAACCAGCACACCCAGCCAGTCTAAAATAATTGTCAGTGAGGTAATCATGTGTTCTCTATTCAATTCTGCAATAAAACCGCCTCTCGCATGTTCAGCAATACATTTCAACGATTGGCAAAATGCTTCGCCCATGGTTAGGTTCACAACATGAAATCCATTGCTCCTTTCTCCGCACCCGGTCGCTTTTGGCGCGGCAATCTCCACACCCATTCCAACCTGTCCGATGGTGCCCTGCCCCTTGATGACGTAGTGAACCGCTACAAGGCGGTGGGGTATGATTTCGTGATGATGTCTGAGCACTTCATCAACCACTTCAACTGGCCTATCGCAGATACCCGGCATCTGCGCGGCAATGACTTCACCACGATACTGGGCGCTGAATTGCACGCCCCTGTCACCAGCGCTGGTGAACTCTGGCATATTGTTGCCGCAGGTCTGCCGCTGGATTTTGCACCCGCCGCAAAGGGCGAAACCGGCCCACAGCTTGCCCTTCGTGCCGCCGCCGCCGGAGCTTTCATCGCCATCGCCCACCCCTCGTGGTCGCGTTACACAATTGAAGATGGCCGAGCATTGTCTTTTGCCCATGCCGTCGAAATTTATAACCACGGCTGCGCCATCGAAAATGATTTGGGTGAAGGCTTCTACCTGCTCGACCAAATGCTCAACGAAGGCCACCGCCTCACGGCCATCGCCACCGACGACGCCCATTTCAAAACGCCTGACCACTTCGGCGGCTGGGTGCATGTGAAAGCCGACAGCCTAGACCCGGACGCCTTGCTCGCAGCACTTAAATCGGGCCAACATTATTCGTCGCAAGGCCCGCTGTTGCATGACGTTCGCATGGACGGCAAACTCATCGAAATCGACACGTCTCCTGTCGATAGCATCACGGTTGTTTGCGGCAATTCCCGCACCTGCGTAAAAACCGGACGCGCCATCACATCAGCAGCCTTTGATCTTGCAACCCTTGAAAAGGGCTGGCTGCTCGAAAAACCCTCGCCCTGGGTCCGCGTCACTGCCATCGATAACGCAGGCAAGCGAGCATGGTCAAATCCCATCTGGCTGTGACTCGCATCTGCGCGTCACCCATGCTATTGCAGTGCAACATTTTTGAGCGAGTCTGAACCATGGCAAAATCCACGCGCACTGAAACTGATACCTTTGGCCCGATTGCGGTGGACGCCTCCAAGTATTGGGGCGCCCAGGCCCAACGCTCTCTGCAGAATTTCAAGATTGGCTGGGAAAAACAGCCTCAGCCTATTGTCCGCGCTCTTGGCATCGTAAAACGCGCCGCCGCCGAAGCCAACATGGCCTTGGGAAAGCTCGATGCCAAGATTGGCGACATCATCATCAAAGCCTCGCAAGAAGTCATCGAAGGCAAACTTGACGCCCACTTCCCCCTCGTGGTCTGGCAAACGGGTTCCGGCACCCAATCCAACATGAACGCCAACGAAGTGATCTCGAACCGCGCCATTGAAATGTTGGGCGGTGAAATGGGATCGAAAAAACCAATTCACCCCAATGACCATGTGAACATGTCACAGTCGTCGAACGACACTTTCCCCACGGCCATGCACATTGCCTGCGCCGAGGAAATTGTGCATCGCCTGCTGCCTGCATTGCAGCAGCTGCGCAACGCGCTGAACGACAAAGCGCAAAGCTGGAAGCACATCATTAAGATTGGCCGCACCCACACGCAGGACGCGACACCCGTTACATTGGGTCAGGAATTTTCCGGATACACCCAACAAATTGACAATGGTATCAGACGCATAGAGCAAACTCTTCC
Organism: uncultured Alphaproteobacteria bacterium; assembly: GCA_963840765.1. Lineage (GTDB taxonomy): Bacteria > Pseudomonadota > Alphaproteobacteria > Rhizobiales > Aestuariivirgaceae > Aestuariivirga. The sequence continues at coordinate 16,090 of CAWJAE010000011.1, forward strand.
AGACTTGATGGAACTTGCCCAAGGTGGCACCGCCGTGGGAACGGGCTTGGCCTCGCCCATCGGTTTTGCTGAAAAAGTGGCCGAACACATTGCGGCCATCACCCACATGAAATTCACCACGGCCCCTAACAAGTTTGAGGCCCTGGCCGCCCATGATGCCATGGTCATGAGCCACGGTGCCATCACCTCGGTGGCCATGAGTTGCTTTAAAATCGCCAACGACATCCGCTTCCTGGGCTCCGGCCCGCGCGCTGGTTTGGGTGAATTGTCCCTGCCAGAAAATGAACCGGGCTCCTCCATCATGCCGGGAAAGGTTAACCCCACCCAATCCGAAGCCTTGACGCAAGTTGCCGTACAAATTCATGGCAACAACGCCGCCATGAGCTTTGCCGGTTCTCAAGGCCACTTTGAACTCAACGTGTTCAACCCTGTCATGGCCTACAACTTTCTGCAATCCGTGCGCCTGCTGGCCGATGCCGCGGTGAGTTTCACCGAAAATTGCGTTGTCGGCATAGAGCCGCGCCTCGATAACATCGCCAAGGGCTTGGCCAATTCATTGATGCTGGTAACACCTTTGAAAGAGAAGTACGGCTATGACCGTGCTGCGAAGATCGCCAAGACGGCCCACAAAAATGGCACCACGCTCCGTGAGGAGGCCATCAAGGACGGCATTCCGGCTGATGACTTCGACGCCATCGTCAAACCGGAAAACATGTTAGCTCCCTCATGAACAAGAATACTGTCATTGCACTCGTCGGCGTTATCGTTGCCATGCCACTGGTTTATCTTCTGCTCAATGGAATTGAGAGTGAAGAAGGCCATAGCTTCCGTGGTGTTTCAATTACAGCACTTGCACCTGAAAGCGGCACTCTTATCGTGCCGACAACATCTGAAAATAAACAGGGCGCACCACTGCGGGCCAACTTGAAGCCTGCATTCATGGAAAGCGTATCCGGCTTGAAACTGCCCTTCGCAGAACCGCTCGATATTTCCATCGATTCCATTTCCAAGAAAATTGGCAACTGTCTGGAAGACGGCACCGTGCCGCCCCAAGCCAATTTTGAAGTCGCCACCAGCTGCGCCGAAGCCACATTCAAGCAACTGCAACTCGACCGTAAAACCACGCTGCAAATTGTGCCGGAAGAACAAATGTTGATGTTCGGTGCGACCAGCAACAACCAGATAAAGCTTTACCATAACGGCGTTATTGCCAGTTACACCTCGAAAGATATGACCCAAGGCGACCGCAAGCGCGAAGCCTGCATCGTCCGAATTATGACGGATCACATTCTGGGCCGCACGGCGACCGTTGAAAGCAGCTGCGTCACAGCAAGTGCAAGCTGAACATGGCCGACATCGTAAACCTAAGCCGCTTTAAAAAGGCCAAGCTCCGGAACGAAGACGCAAAGACTGCCGACGCCAACCGCATTAAATTCGGCCGTACAAAATCGGAAAAACTGCTGCTGCAAAAACAGCATGATTTGGCGCAAAAGAAACTTGATGCTCACAAACGCGAACCTGAGTAATGGCCAAGGACCTAAAACGCTCTCTCACCATTGCCGGGCATCGCACATCAATTTCGCTTGAACCGGAATTCTGGGCAGCACTTACCAGTTTAGCCGCCAAACACCAAAAGAGCGTCGCCACACTCGTTAGCGAAATTGACCAAACCCGCGGAGCACGCAATTTATCTTCCGCCATCCGGGTGTGGGTATTGTCCCAACTGACTTAATTCAGCACCGCCCGGCGCACGGCAAGTCTTCTGGCGTGTCGTTGCAAATCAATCCGCGCCGTAACAGCACTCGCCTTCACAGCCGCATCAACAATGGCCTGCATGGCCTTTGCCTGCCGCTCGCGTTGCACAATATGGAAACGCCGCACGCGGGCTTGCATGCGCAATTCAGCCCTGGTGTTTTGATAGTCGGCAAAACGCTGTTCATCTTCCAGGCGTTGGGCTTCTTCTTTTGCTGCCAGTGCTTGCTGCTCTTGTTGCAAGCGCTCTAGCTCCGCCATTTCTTTCGACAGCAAGGCGTAACCCAATTTAGCCGCCAACGCCGATGTGCCTTGGCGCACGCCCATTTCCGCCGAAGCTCCTTCGTAGGTGATTGTTACTGGCGGTGAATCCGCTTGTTGGGCCAACCGAACAACAGTCGTCAATTTAATGTGTTGTGATGTTAAATCCACCTGCGGGGAAATCGATGCATCAACGCCTTTGACTGCCATTCCAAAAGGCGAAAGCGACATCGTTCCATTGGCAATTTCAAAATTTCCTATCCGTTGCCCAATCTCTGTGCCGGGTCCATTTTCTAACTGCGCGAGCGCTACTGTTAAAGCAGCAGGCGTTGTTGCCCCAAGCACGGCAGTCTGAAAGCTATCTAGTGTCATGTGAGGAAAAGCGGCATCCTCAAGCCAGAAATTGCCCTTTCCCTTTAACTCAGCAAAGGCAGCAGCAGGGCTACGGCCAGAAGCTTTGAATTCCCCCTTCAGCAACAAGCTGCCGTTAACAAGGTCAGCTCCCTCCCTTGTTTTAAAATGCTGCGGCAGGTCTACCGGCCACACAGCACTTCCTTCAATCATCGTGCTGTCACCCTTTGGCTTCACTACAACATCAGCCTTCAATCCGTTTTCGCCCGGTCCCACAATTGAAAGCCGCCGTTCGTCAACATCAAAGCCAATCCCCACCACCACTTCTTTTTGCGATGTTGCTGTTTGCGTTTCAAACTGCAGGGGTCTCAAGAAAACTTCCCCCCTAAAAAGCGGCTCGCGCACATCAGCAAAATTGTTGCCCAAGTCATTTACAGGCCCTGTCCACGGCATAAAGGCAAGCGACAAAACCTCCGTCATGCCAATGCTGTCAGTTTCGAAATCAGCCTCAATCCGCTTGTCAGCCAGAACACTGGCATTTCCAGAAAACCGCTGACCCGCCACATTTCCTGCAACATCAAGCAGGGCCAACACACCTTCATTCACAGCCACGACTGTTGAAACCTGAAACGGCTGCCCGCTGCCCGCTGTCAGCGGCAAGCCCACAGCATTCACCACGGCCCGCCCGTCAGCAGCAACAACCGTCGCCTTGCCCGAGACACCATAGAATGCCTGTGTTGGTTTTGCCGTACCTGCAAATTCCGCCACGGCGTCCAAAGCCTTCAGGCGCGAAGTCACGGCAAAACCCTCTGCAATTGAACCATTGAATTCAAACCCAAGGTCACCTGCACCGAGCGGGTTAACGGGCTGCACACCCACCAAGCGCGCAAGAACTGCACCATCAGCGCTGTTCAACCCGCCAGCCGCTGTCAAATTCATGCCGGGACCTTTTTCAATTTCCCGCGCTGTCGCTTTGAGATTGACATTCAATGCACCACTTGTGCCGCGTGCCAAAATTTCAATTTCGGGCCCGCTCTTTTGCGCAACAGCAGAAATTTGAACGGTGAACTGCGTTTGACCCAAGGCCGAAGTCCAATTTCCTCGGCCATACTCCAACCCCGTCAACCGCAAAAACCCACGTGGATCTTCTGCTTTCAAATTGAAAGTAACAGCGCCTTCAGGTCCTTCCCCCTTGTCCACCAAGGCTCCACCACCTTGTAATTGTGCACCGCCCACATTGCCGATCTCTAATTTCTTGATATCAAAACCCGTTTTTTGTCGCACTACGTCAAACGCCGTATCCTGCGCCACCACGCCGTTCAACATCAACCGCTTTACCGCCAATTGCACCTGCAACGCCGAAGCATCAGTACCTGCTATCGCCGCTGAAGAAATTCCGGATGCAAATCCACCGTCACGGATCATCGACCAACCATTGGGCACCAGACCATCCAAATCCAGTTGGTCCATTTCAACCGTCACACGCGTCAAAGGTGCGGCCCCCTTGCTGGCAGCAAGCGATGCTTTGCCCGCATTGCCATCAAAGCGAAAGTTTACCGAACGGACTGCAACACTGTCTCGCGTCCAGTCTAACGCACCTGATAGAACTTCAAGCCTGCCCCTGCTGCCCGTCCAATGTTGCGCAAATTGTTCTCGCCACTGTGGTGCCAGCCAACCCAAAAACGCGCGCGTATCAGCACTTTCAAATTTAAATTTTCCACCAAGCTGCGCTGCGCCCTGCCCCGGAAACAGCACCCCATCAAACACACCCACGGAACGCCCTGGCAATTCCGCTACAAATTCTTTAACGCGCAGCGCCTCCTTTTGTAGGCTGCCAGAAATGCGCACATCATTCAAAGCTTGTCCGCCACTCGTCAGTACACTGACATTCAATTTGTAATCCGCCGTCAATTTCATCGGCGTATTGAGCATCAATTGGTTGGCCACCGACAGGAAGCCACCATCACGCCATTGCTGCAAAGCGCCAGCCCCCATCAGCGTATCCAAATTGATACGCGGAGATTTCAGATCCAGCCGCGCCACAGATTGCGTGCCGAAATCTATCACTGCATCACCCTCAATCAGGGTGCCACTGTCTTTGCGGTCAGCAGGTGCGATGCGGATTTTCAACAAGCTCATGCGCTGTTCGGAAGCCTCCACCAATGCCTGCATGGCTAAGGGCTTGAAGGTTCCTTCTGCACTTTGCTTTTCACCGTTGGACAATTGAGGATCAATGCGCACAGCACCCTTAAAGGCAGTGCCATCCCACGCACCTTCCAATGCGGCCTGCGGATAAACCAGATCATGCGGTAAAAGTTTCACCGTAAATTTCAGAGGTTGATCGGTTTCCTTGGCACTTGTCACCACGTTAATGTCGAACACCGCATCATTCCAAGTCGCGTCCCCCTTCATGCGCCACGGCCCCAGTATGGACTGCGCGGAAAGTGTTGCATCCAATCCCGTCAACGCCGTTGAATTGCCATTGCGAAGATCATCAAACGACAATAATCCACGGCTCAGCACAATTTGGTCAAGCTTCACCCGCGACAATAATCCCTGCCCCGCCACTTGTTCTTTCGGCACAAAAATCCAGTTCACGCTGCCGGTAGAATTACGCTGCAAGTTAACCGACGGCCCTTCCACTTCAACGCTTTGAACATCAATAGAGCCGTTGAATAATCCACCCAACGAAAGCCGCACGCGCATGGCATCAGCCGTCAGAAATGCCGCATCCGAAAATCCTTCGGGATTTCCCACCGTCACTTTGCGCGCTTCCAATTGCGGCCAAGGAAACAGCTTGACCGCAATATCACCGCCAATTGTAACCTCCCGACCCGTCAATTTGCGGCCATAGTCTTCAAGGTCCGCGCGATAATTATTCCACGGCACCACATAAGGTGCAGCCATAGCCGCCGTCACAATGCAAAACAGCAGAACGCCAAAATAAAATACGGGTGACTTCCAAATACTCATGCAAAATCCGGAGCGGCACTCTTGCCGGGGTTCATGATGTTCTGAGGATCTAACGCCTTTTTGATGGCAATCATCACGTCAACGCCATTGCCGTGTTCTTGTCTTAAATATTCCCGCTTGCCCCGGCCAATGCCATGCTCGCCCGTACAAGTGCCACCCATGGCCAATGCACGATCAATTAGCCGATCATAGGCCAGCTTCAATGCCTTCACCTGCTCAGGATCGTCGGGGTTGCAAAACATGGCCACATGAAAATTACCGTCACCTACATGGCCAATCATTGGGCCAAAAATGCCGCTTCGTTCAAGGTCAATGCGCGTGGCTTCAACACATTCCGCAAGCCGCGAAATTGGTACACATACGTCCGTTGAAAGCGCGTCCATTTGGCCGGGCACGATTGATTTCGTGGCCCAGAATGCATCATGCCGCGCCTGCCACAGCTTCAACCGATCTTCCTCTTTCGTCGCCCATTGAAACGCCCCGCCACCATGCGAAGCTGCAATACCGTGAAACAATTCCGACTGTTCTTTAACGCCAGCAATCGTGCCATGAAATTCCACAAACAAGGTCGGCGCTTCCACCAAACTCAATTTTGAATAGGCATTGATGGCTTTGATGTGCGCCGCATCGACCAACTCAATGCGGGCCACCGGAATGCCAGCCTGAATGGTTTCAATCGTCGTCAGGCAACATGCTTCAACTGATGGGAACGAACACACGCCTGCCGCCATACCTTCAGGAATGCCCTGCAGCTTAAGTTGAATTTCAGTGATCACGCCAAGCGTACCCTCACTGCCCACCATCAACCGAGTAAGATCATAACCGGCTGAAGACTTTTTCGCCCGGCCACCGGTTTTCACAATGGCACCATCGGCCATCACCACCGTCAGCCCCATCACATTTTCACGCATGGTGCCATAGCGCACGGCATTGGTGCCTGAAGCCCGTGTCGCCGTCATGCCTCCCAGTGATGCGTCAGCACCGGGGTCAATCGGGAAGAACAAACCCTGGTCGCGCAAGTGCACATTCAGCTGCTTTCGCGTAACTCCCGCTTCAACCCGACAATCCAGATCCTCAGAATTCACTTCGAGAACTTGGTTCATGCTATTGAGATCAATTGATATTCCACCATATTGCGCTGAGAAATGTCCTTCTAACGAGGTGCCCGTGCCAAACGCAATAACCGGCACCCGCAAGTCGGCGCACACCTTGACAACACTTTGCACTTCATCGGTTGACTGCACAAAAGCCACGGCATCGGGTGGTGCACCATCGTTCCACGTCAGATCTTTGCCATGCTGTTCCCGAACGGCAGGAGCCGTTGAAAGCCGCGCACCTAACAAATTGTGCAAACGCGTAATGGCATCTTGAGTGGCACTGCGTGATAAAGGATGATCCATGCCACGAAACCTAACACAAAATTACGAGTCTGCGATGCCCCAATCCACCGCCCATATTTCCTCCACTATGGCCATCGAAAACCAATGGATTGATTACAACGGCCACTTCAACATGGCCTATTATGGTGTGCTGTTTGACCGCGCTGCCGACCAAATGTTTGAAGCCCTGGGCCTCGGCCCCGACTACGTCAAATCCACCAATAACAGCTTCTTCACCTTGGAAACCCACTGCTCTTATTTGCGCGAAGTACAGGCCAGTGAGGTTGTTACAATTGCCAGCCAAATTCTCGACCACGACCACAAGCGCGTGCACTACGTTCAGCAAATGCGTCTTCCCGGTGAAGGCCAGATTGCCTGCGTACTGGAAGTCATGGTCAGCCATGTAGATCTTGAACACCCACAAAACCTCTAACTTCCCTGACGATGTGAAAGCCCGAATTGATGTGATGGCAGCAGCACACAAATCATTGCCTGTGCCAGCGCAGGTTGGCCACAAAATTGGCATTCCCCACAAAGTCTAAATCAACCGTTGTCTATTTCCGCCTGCGTCACAGTGTGGGTATAGATGAACTGCACCGTCGCCCCCGGTGCCAGTGTCGTCCATATCCCGTTATTGGAAGCACTGTCAGGTGAAGCCCCTGCCCCTTGCGGGCCTGCAACAGTCAAGGTTTCATTGGTTAAACCCGTTGCACCCAATGCCACTTGCACAGGCGGTGTGCCATGCATATCCGATACCGTTACGTTGTTGATGCTCACATTGCCCGTATTTGAAATCGTATAGGTATAAGTCACAGTCTCCCCGACATTGACAGGCCCAGCCGCCGAAGCAGCCTTATCGATGGTCAAACTTGCAATGACAGGCTGGTTTATAATGACGCAACTGATGGCATCACCCGCCGCAGGCGTAATGTTGATTGGCACAGCAACAATACCAGACACATTCGTGCCCGACGCATTGCTGTTCGAACAAGCGGCCGATGAAATGTAAGCTGACAAAACAGAGGTTGATCCAGCCGCCATCGCCTCGGTCAACACATAAGGGGTTCCCGCAGTGGCCGAGAATGAAAGTGGCGATGAAGTTATAAATGTTCCGCTGCCCGTCGTTTCAAGTGCGGCTGGCGCACCCGTTCCACTGGCTTGCAATGCGAATTGGTCGTTAGCAGCCACACGCCCCGTTCCCGCTAATGCTTTTTGCAAGCTCAACGTCGGCGCAATGACTGTATTCGTCAGCGTGCAGACGATTTGCGAACCGGGCTCGATGTTTGCAGCATCAATTGTGAGTGTATTGCCGCTGAAAGTGCCAAACGTGCCGGTGTTTCCGGTAAGACTGGAATTGTTGTCGGTGCAGCTCACCGCGGTCAACGTGAATTGAGCATTTGCATCTTCGGTAATTGTTACAGCTGTTCCAAATGCCAAAACCGCAATAGCAGTCGGAGATGCTGGCGTAGCCACCCCTGCTGCTGTAGTCGTTATATTGGCAGGATTGCTCGCAAGGTTGGTCTGCGTAAAGCCAAATGGCCCGCCTACAGCACCAATCGTTATCTTCTGCACAGCAATGGTTGCGGGCAACGGCGTGTTGGTAAATGTACAAGACACAGCATCCCCATACGCAAAACTGGGGATCACATAACTCGTCGTGGTAACGTTGTTGGGCAAAATTGTTGGTGATCCGACATTGCCATTGGTACACGTCAAAACTGACGTGTACTGCCCCAGAACACTGGCGCTTCCGCCCGCCATAAATTCCGAAACCGTAACCGGCACACTTGTTGAAAGCGTGGATGCTGCTGCCGTGAAAGGCCCGTTTCCTGATCCACTGGAAGTGGCAGTCGCCATCGGACCATTGGTGGATGCAGCTTGATATGAAAATTGATCTGCGCTGTTGCCACGACTGCCGACGATGACTTTGTTAACCGATATGGTGGCGTATTGAATTGCAAACATGATGCCTTGCAAACCACCTGCAACAAGCGTTGCCGTCACCGTCGTTGGGCTTTGCGTGCCTACTATGTATGCGCCAACAGTGCCCGGCACGCCTGTCTCAGTAAATGTGGTGCCGGTGTTGGAAATTGTTGGGTAAGTTGAACCAGAAATTGGATTGACCTGGTCAATCACTTCCCAGTTCCCGCCATTGGTCGTGTAAGACAATGACTCGCTATTGTTCGAAGACTCTGCATCCGCGATAATCACTTTAAACAGGCCTGAACTCGTACCTCCGGGGGGCGGTGTTATCGAAATCGCACTCATTGTCAGGGTAATGGTTCCACCCGTCGTTGTGTATAAAATTGGAAGATTGGGAATACCCAAAAAGGCCGTATTACCCACGGCAGACCCGCCCCAGGATGGCGGCGCAATGGCCACCAAACCGTTGGCACCAGATCCTGTCAGCGTGAAATTGAAAACCGACCCATCCGACAAATTGATGGCAAATGCTTGCCCGGTGGACATCACGGTTGCGTGGTTATAGCTGCTCATGTCGATCCAGCAGTAGGTCTGCCACGTGGGTGGAGCAGTGCCGGGCGAAGTTGCGGGTCCACATGTCGCAGCAAGGGTTGCTTGCGAAACGGCGAACAGGGCCAACACCCCAAACAACGTGGCGCGCACCACAACACCGATGAACGCAAAAAATCTCATATACGAGCATTCCAAGGTTTACACACGCATAGATCGTAGTTAAACATGGTTAGTCGAGAGTTAACACGTTGAAATAAAAAGGAATTTACAACTTTGCAGAGAGGGAAGTTGCAACCACCTGAAGTAGAAGAAATACTCCCGACCGCCCAACAATCGTCACACCCCTGTAAAATTCAGGCCCCATTCATTCGCCATGTTGCAACTGTTCGCACCATTCAAAAAAGGAGGCTAAAATGACAAACAACGGATACCAGCATTTCGCTGAAGCTCTTTTGCTCGCTCACGGCCCCAAGGCCCTGAATGAAGCCATTCGCCACGCGGAATTTTGCTTGAAACAAGGCGACACCGATATGGCCGCCCATTGGCAAGCCACAATTGCGGAAGTGCGCAATATCGAAAATCCGGTCCCCTGCAACGAGACTGAATATCTATACGCCGCCTGAACAAATCTCGAACATCTGCTATAGGGAACAGAAAAACGAATCTCTGTTCCTTATTGGCATTTGAATGACCCCTATCGACCTCGCTGATTTTGACGACGAACCGCACCACCCCGCTCCCGGTGGCTTGGCGGCGCGGGCCATGGCAGCCCCTGAACCACAATACCTCAAAGGGCTGAACGCCGAACAGCGCGACGCCGTGCTGTCAATTGATGGCCCCCTCCTCGTCCTTGCTGGTGCCGGCACCGGCAAAACCCGCGTGCTCACCACGCGCCTCGCTCATGTCCTCACCATGCGCAAAGCTTGGCCCAATCAAATTCTTGCCGTCACCTTCACCAACAAAGCCGCCCGCGAAATGAAAGAGCGGATCGGCATGCTCATTGGCGGCATGGTTGAAGGCATGACGTGGCTTGGCACTTTCCATTCCATCGGCGTCAAAATCTTGCGCAACCACGCCGAACTCTGCGGGCTTCGCTCAGGATTTTCGATCCTCGACATGGACGATCAACTCAGACTTTTGAAACAACTTCTCGAAGCTGAAAACATCGACGAAAAGCGCTGGCCCGCCCGCCAACTCGCCACCATGATTGACGGTTGGAAAAACCGTGGCCTTACGCCAGCCCAAGTGCCGCAAGCCGAGGGCTATGCTTACGGCAATGGCCTTGGTGCAAAACTCTACGCCGCCTATCAAGCCCGTATGAAAATCATCAACGCCGCTGACTTTGGCGATTTACTGCTTGAACCCTTGCGCATGTTTCAGGAAAATCCCGACGTTCTGAAAACCTATCAAGAGCGTTTCAAATATATGTTGGTGGATGAATACCAAGACACCAACATCGCGCAATACTTGTGGCTGCGCCTGCTCGCCCAAGGTCACAAAAACATCTGCTGCGTGGGTGATGATGACCAGTCGATTTACGGTTGGCGCGGTGCGGAAGTCGATAACATCCTGCGTTTTGAAAAAGATTTTCCGGGTGCCAAGGTCATCAAGCTCGAACAAAACTATCGCTCCACGCCAGATATTCTGGGCGCAGCCTCAGGCCTGATTGCGAAGAACGAAGCCCGCCTCGGCAAAACCCTGCACACCACCAAAAACGAAACTGAAAAAATCAAACTGCGGGGACATTGGGATTCCGAAGAAGAAGCCCGCACCGTGGGCGATGATATTGAAAGCCTCTACAGCAAAGGCGAGCGCTACGCCGACATGGCCATCCTCGTGCGCGCCTCATTCCAGATGCGCTCGTTTGAAGATCGCTTCATCACACTGGGCCTGCCCTACCGCGTTGTTGGCGGACCCCGCTTTTATGAACGCGCCGAAATCAAGGACGCGGTCGCCTATCTCGCCGTCGTGTTGTCGCCTGACAATGATTTGAAATTCGAACGCATCATCAACACGCCTAAGCGCGGCATTGGCGATGCATCGATCAAGAAAATGTATGACGTGGCCCGCGCGCGCGGCACTTCACTTTATGTGGCGGCCAACCAGCATGTTGTCGTCTGATGAGTTGCCCAACAAGGCCCGCACATCTTTGCGCCTGTTGTTGGAAAACTTCACACGTTGGCGGCACCAGCGTGAAGCTCTGCCGCAAACCGAACTCGCCGAATTGATCCTCGATGAATTCGGGTTACACCGAGATGTGGCAAAACGACAAATCCCCCGAAGCCCAAGGCAAGCTCGAAAACTTGAAGGAACTCGTGCGCTCCATGGGTGAGTTTGAAAACCTCGAAGGCTTCATGGAACACATTTCCTTGGTCATGGATCGCGACCAAGGCGAGAACACCGACGAGGTCAACATCATGACGCTGCATTCCGCCAAGGGCTTGGAATTCGGCACAGTGTTTTTGCCGGGCTGGGAAGAAGGCCTGTTTCCGCACCAACGCAGCTTGGATGAAAACGGCCGAGCAGGCCTCGAAGAAGAACGGCGCTTGGCCTATGTCGGCATAACCCGCGCCAAATCGAGAGCCACCATTTCCTTTGCCCAAAACCGGCAAGTGCGGGGGTTATGGCAATCCGCAATTCCCTCACGCTTTTTGGACGAACTCCCCGCCATCCACGTTGACGTGCTACCGATGACGACAAGCTACGGCGGCTATGGCATCGGCAGCTACGGCGGCAGCCGCTTCGACACCGCAGGCAGCTTCAAAAAAGAGTCAACCTACGCCACCCCCGGCTGGCAACGCGCAAGCGAACGGCAACAACGCGGCGAAACCATGCGCATCAGCCCCACATTCAGAGAAGCATCAAGCGACATCGTCGGAGCCCAAGGCCTCGGCTACAAAAAAGGCGAAAAAGTCTTCCACCAAAAATTCGGCTACGGCGTGGTGACGAGTGTGGACGCGAATAAGTTGACGGTGGATTTCGACAAGGCGGGCGAGAAGCGGGTGATTGATACGTTCGTGGAGCGGGGGTGATAGATTTTAAGATCATCAGCCTGTGGTTTTGGCGATTTATCGTCACTTGTGCCGGATTGTTTGTTTTAGGCTCAGCGCCTTGGCTTTTTTCGCTGCCTACAGCGAACCTACATTGGTCTGCAATGCCCAGATGGCAAATGACCGTGAGCGATGAAAAATATCGTTGCGACAATTGAATTACTATTAATCGCACACATTGTTCGCAGTGAGATTTTCGGCAGTCGACTCACAATAAAATATAGGCTATTTCTTAATCAGTGAATACAAAAGCAACTTATAGATTCAAAATTAGCGTGACGCCCCACTTTTCTCCCTCGCACCGCAGGCGTGGGGGAGTACGTCCGTGAGGACGGGAGGGGGTGTTTGACGACAGTCTAGTCCCACCAATCTGCACTACAACCACCCCTCCCTCCCCGCAATCGCAAGCGATTGCTAGGGGTGCTCCCCCGTCGCTTCGCGCCAAGGGAGAAAGTGCATTACAACCTTTCCCCTCCCTAACAGGGAGGGGTCAGGGGTGGGTGGGGGCTACGGAGAAAGTCTCACTTGCGGGCCTCCCCCCTACCCCCGCCCTGCGAGGGCAGAGAATGTTCTTATTCAACCCTCACTCCACGTAATAAACCTCAACCTTGCCCGTCACCTTCACCGTCATCGGGTTGCCGTAGCGGTCTTTGCTTTTGCCGCCCGCTGGCATGCGCACCCAATTTTCGGAAATGCAATATTCTTCAACCGTGGTTTTTTCTACGCCGTTAAAGCGGATGCCAATTTGATGCTGCAATACAGCCTCATTGAAAAACGGGCTGCGCGGGTCCACGCTCAGGTGGTCGGGCAGTGGTGGCTTGGTGCTTGTTTCGGTCATGCAAAAATCTCCTCAATCGATTCCGCCACTGCATCTAGACAAAATGCAAACACTTGTCTTGCACCTTTACATGCCCAATGCGCGACGAAACTCAGCTTCAAATTTTTGGGCTGTCAACAAAGTGTCGAACATGCGCGATTTAAAAATGTCGCCAGTTGTTATGCTGATTTCGACATAGTACCTGTCCGGTCCGTCAGACTCAAGTTGAGCCACACTTTTCAAACCAAAAATTTCTGCAACTGGATAAGTTTTTCGTTTGGTTTTCCAAAACATGGTTTCAGATACGGCCAACTCTCCCGCGCGAAATTCAAATGTTGTTGGCGCAGAAAAAAGCCCCATAGAAATCACAACAAAGGCCCCGCTCCACCCGGCAATGATGAACATGGCAAACAATGGTGACCCAATGTTCAAAGGCCAAACGCCGCGCCACAACTCATAAGGCGCTATAAAAGCAAAAAAAGCACCGACAGCACAAAGCACAACGCGCAAGGCCACGGGAACAGGTATGTCATGCACAAGCACATCAGTTTTGCTCATGGCAATGATCTACACAAAAGCGATTGCCAAGGCCTTACTAAATTCCAGAGAATTAGGCGTCGTTACCGCCCCGCCACACGAAACTTGCGCGCACCACGAAGGGCATGGCGCTTGCCGCAGCCGCCGCCCCATTGGCGCTTGGGGCCCACATCAATATGAACGATTGAGTTACCGCAATAGGTGCCCACACCACCCACCACACCCATGCGCTTGACATAGGCAAGCAACTGCCGCTCGCCCACGCCCGGCACGCGAATGTCAGCGGCCATGCAGCGCAAGTGAAGCGATCCTTTGCGCCCACCTGCTGATCGATTGGAACGTGTCGAACGACACCCGGATGTGACCTGCACAGGCCGCCCATAATGCGCACTGATCTGCGCCAGCGCCATTTTAAGTTTTGGGCGAAGACCAGATGTTCCAGCTTCGGCAACTTGAATGGAACCCAAAAGGCCCAGACCAACGCATGCATTCAACAGAAATCGCATGACAAACTCCTTCTACGCAACGAGGTGGCGCTATACTTTCCACCGCACACAAATTAACCAAGGGTTGCACTACGGCACAGTCTGGTGGAGAGTCAAGCAATCGGGCGGCTGCCAAGTAAAAAGTGGCTTTGCAATTGTGCGAAAAACGACCCACTTTGGGGGCTCGTTTGCAGATTGACTTGCAATTATGAGTAGTCTTAAAGTTGCACTTACGGGCAGACTCAACACTGATTCATTCCAACGCGACGGAGATATCGAATGGCGATCATCAATCTAGTTCCTATAGCTGGCCAAACAGCAACAACTCCATTTAATACGCAAGCTCTGAACAGCACACAGTTGGCCGCAGGCGCACACACACTTAATTTGCTGGATGGCAACCGCCTCCTCACGTCAAATCAAGATTTCGCCATTGGACTGTTTAATCCGGCCAGTGGTGGAGGTTACGCCGCAACGGCAACCTTCACATTTACGGCCAACATCAGCGGTATCGTTGCAAATTCGGGATCAGGTTCAGCCGGCATGGTGTTGATGAACCATCGCTCCGTTGCACCTAACAAAATTGTTGTTGCCAAAACAGGCGCAATAGGTGGTGATAACGTCGGCATTTATGCAACCGCCGTCACCAACATCGACAACAACGGTGCTATCAATTCGGGTGGCGTTATTGGGGAGGTCGGTTCCGGCTCTGGCATCATTTTTGATAGCGGTGATCCAAATGGCAGCAACCTCAAAGCCGCAACAGTTTTGACCATCAACAACAACGTAGGCGCCGCCATCGTTGCATCAACCCACGGTATTGCAAACTATTCATTTGCCAAACTCATCATCAACAACAAGGGTTTCCTGATTGGTGGTGATAGCACGCGTGACAACGAGCAGGACGGCACCGCCATTTTGAGCTTCGATGGCACCGTGGTGTTGCTCAACGAATTGAATTCCATCGTCAGCGGCACCGTTCGCACGGGTTGGCTCAATTCTTCGGTCACCAACAAAGGCACAATCGAGGGCACCGTCAAAGCCCACATGTTCACAGAAGAAGATCCCGTTAATGAAGAACATGGCCTCACGGGCTACATCGATTACGACCGCGACGGCACACCTGCCAAGCTGGACACGGGCGACAAGCACCTGAACAACGTCGTCGAAATCGCCATGACGGTGACCAACTCTGGCATTATTAGGGGCAATGAAGCATGGGAAGTAGACCAGTTTTTCAACCCCATTCAAGTGGCTCTGGACCTCACCCACGGCAAAGACAAAGTCATTAATACCGGGCGGATTGAAGGCGATGTCTGGACCCGCTCCGGCGATGACGTATTGGACAATTCCGTGACTGGCAAAATCTTCGGCAACGTGGA
The DNA here is from genome assembly GCA_963840765.1 of uncultured Alphaproteobacteria bacterium. GTDB lineage: Bacteria > Pseudomonadota > Alphaproteobacteria > Rhizobiales > Aestuariivirgaceae > Aestuariivirga. The sequence continues at coordinate 31,552 of CAWJAE010000011.1, forward strand.
TATGGGCACCAGCACATTTTATACCAGCATCAATGCCTACGCCAACGATCTTGATACCGTGTTGAACAAGGGCCTGATCGCCGGGAGTGTGTGGACCGGTATCGGCAAAGACACTGTCACCAACAACGGCGAAATCATGGGCCGTGTCGAAACGGGAACGGGGCGCTACGACGCTGCCAACGGCAATGGTGAAGACGCTGACACCCTTATCAACACGGGCGCCATTCGCGGCAATGTGTGGATGGGCTTGGGCGATGATACCGTCACAAACTCCGGCACCATAAATGATGGACTTGATACCTCGGCATGGGCGCCTGGCGAATTTGACAGTGATCCCTTGGCCATGGCCTATGTCTGGCAGAACGACACGTCAGCGCTGAACGGCGGTTTTGACAACGACAAGGACAAAGTCACCAACTCAGGCACGATACGTTTTTATATCGGCACCGGCCACGGCGCAGATACCGTCACCAACACAGGCACCGTCTTGGGCAGCATCGAAACTGGCGTTTACGCAACACGCGGCCGCAGCGGAGAACCGAACGAGCCTTTTGCCGCAGTGGATCAATCCGTGTTCCAAGCGGATGATAATGACATTGTCACAAACTCAGGCCTTGTTGACGGCGAAATCTGGACGGGTCTTGGCGCTGATAGCGTGACCAACTCCGGCACCACTGGCAGCATTGCCACGAGCAGCAACTATACAGATGAAAACGGCGATCCTCGCCAATTCTACGATCAGGATAACCCAACTATTTTTGTTACATCGGAACTTCCTGCGAATGCCGGCACCTTTGACAAGGACATCGTTACCAACTCTGGCATCGTTTTGAATGAAATCTGGACGGGCGTGGGTGATGATAAAGTAACCAACGCACTCACAGGTCGTGTCGGGGAAGGCATCTACGCGCATGATGGCGCCGATATCATTGACAACTTAGGTTACGTGAACGGCGACGTGCATGGTGGCCGCGGTGGTGATAAAATCACCAACTCCGGCGTCATCAATCACAACGTTTTCCTTGGAATTGACTCTGCCATAAATATCTTGATCAACAAGAAAACCATCAACGGCAGTGTTGCCGGTGACTATGGCCCAACTGAATTTGATCCGTTCGAAGCTGCACAAGGCAACAACACCGTCGAAAATACTGGCGTTATCTTGGGCGACATTACCTTGGGCACGGGTTCTGACACCGTGAAAAACCTCCTGGGCGGTCGCATTGAAGGTCTCATCACCTTGGGTGCCGGCATTGACACGTTCCTCGGCAACGTTTCCAACGAATATATTTTGGATGGCGATGGTGCCGACAATTATAACTTCGGCGCTGGCAACGATTTGGTGCGCTTCGAAGCACTCTCACCAACGCAACAGGTTGACGGCGATGTGGATATCATCGACGGCGGCTTAGGCGTGGACACCATTGAATTTGAAGACCTCACAGCAAACGCCAACGTAAACTTGTCTAACGCATTGGCTCAAACCATCAGCTGGTCTGGCGCTTCAACAATTGCCCACATTGATACGCTCAAGAATTTCGAAAACATTGATACGGGTGACGGCAACGACACAATCGTCGGATCCATCGGTCAAAACTACATCAACGCAGGCGATGGCACCAACTCCATCACCGGCGGTGGCGGTCAAGACTTGATGAGCGGCGGCATTGGTATTGATACGTATTTCTTCAACGCCCTGACAGATTCTGCCCCAGGCTTTGCTGACTTGATCTTCGATTTCGATGCGGGAATGGACAAGCTCAACTTGACATTCATCGGAACCTTCGTGGAAGCATCAAACTTCACCGTTGGTTCACTGGCAACAGCCCAATGGCGTTCAACAGTTGTTGGTGGCCAAACCGTATTCGAACTCAATACCGATGCGGATGCCGCCGTCGAATTCACGCTCTATTTTGAAGAAATGTTGGGCGCTTTCTCGTCAAGCAACCTTCTCTAAGCAACAAAAAGCTGCACACAGAACCCTCTGTGTGCAGCTTTTGCATATCAAGCAGCGACTGGTGAAAACTTCAGCGCCAGCCCATTAATGCAATAGCGCAGCCCCGTGGGTTGTGGTCCGTCATCAAACACATGGCCTTGGTGGCCGCCACAGCGGGCACAATGTACTTCGGTGCGCGTTGCAAACAATGTGTTGTCTTCCTTCTTGCCAATGGCCTTTGGCAAAAAGTCATAAAAGCTGGGCCAGCCTGTGCCGCTTTCATATTTGGTTTCGGAAGCAAACAGCGGCAAGTCGCAACCGGCACAATTAAACGTGCCCTTGCGCTTTTCTTCCAACAATGCGCTCGTGAACGGGCGCTCGGTGTCTTCTTCACGCAGAACCGCATACTGCTCAGGCGATAGAATTTTCAAGCCATTCTTCTTTGCTCTTGGTCACTTCAAACACTTCACTTGCAGTTGTGGCACTGCCGCGCCCGGCATACAGCCCCAAAGCTGCAAGGGCGGAAAACGATAAAATAGAACGACGGTTCATGTTGTAACTCTCCTGATTGCTCTCAATATACGCATTCCCACCCCAAAACATGCCTCACGTTCCACCCCTCGCCCGTCAAACATTCGTGAACCCAGCGTCACTTGGGCGTGCTGCCGGAATAGCTTTACCAGCCCCGTGAAGGTGCTATGCTGGCACCTAACGAAATGTTTATGGTCGAAGTGCTGGTCCGGGTGTCACAACTCGTTTTGATCGCGTTTCACCCGAAAGGTATAGTGTGGACGCGACCAGCATCGGGGCCAAAAGCTCCGGAGGCCGCGGCGGTAGAAATGGCCACGCGCAAGCTGGGCCAAAACCGCGCGGCAATTCTGGCCCCAGCAGGTTCGCCCTGCCGGATGCGCCTTGCTATGGTGCGCTAGACCTTGGCACCAATAATTGCCGTTTGCTTCTCGCCCGCCCGACGGAACGTGGCTTTGTCATCGTCGATGCATTTTCCCGTATTGTACGCCTGGGCGAAGGCTTGGGCAATTCCGGCCGTTTGAAAGACGCCGCTATGGACCGCACGGTCGAAGCCTTGCGCGTCTGTTCCAACAAGTTGAAATGGCACAAGGTCAGCAAAGCCCGCCTTGTGGCAACAGAAGCCTGCCGCCTTGCCGAGAATGGACCAAGCTTTATTGCGCGTGTCGCCAGTGAAGTGGGCCTCGAACTTGAAATCATCAACCGCGAAACCGAAGCCATGCTCGCGGCGGCTGGCGCTGAAGCCTTGATCGGTGAAAACGCCAAATCCGCCATCGTGTTTGATATTGGCGGCGGCTCCACCGAAGTCATGTGGGTCGCCCGCAAGCCAGAGGGTGGCGATGTCCGCGCCTGGATCTCGCTTGCAGCAGGTGTCGTTACACTATCAGAGCGCCACGGCGGTGGCCGCGATGTAACCCCCCAACACTTCGACAACATGCGGTCAGACGTGGCAAAGCTGTTGAAACCCTTTGTCGATGAAGTGACGGAGATGAACGGCAACGCCCCGGGGCCTGATCATTTGCTGGGAACATCCGGCACGGTCACCACCATCGCAGGTGTTCACTTGGGCCTGCGCCATTACGACCGTTCCATTGTCGACGGCTGCTGGCTGGAAGGTGAAGACGCTACGCGCGTCACTGATCAATTGCGCCGCATGAATTATGAAGAGCGCACGCGCAACGGCTGCATTGGCCGCGAACGCGCTGATCTGGTATTGGCAGGTTGCGCCATCCTCGAAGAAATTCGCGCGGCCTTTCCGGGCCTGCGCATTCGCGTGGCCGACCGTGGTTTGCGTGAAGGCATACTTGCACATCTAATGAAGGCCGACGGCCATTCTGGCAGACGCGTATAAAGGAACACCATGGCCAGACCCGGCGATCGAAACAAACTCTCCACAGGCCGCCTCAAGGTCCGCGTTAAAACCGGCAAGGGCCGCACCGTGTCGCAAAAGCTCTGGCTCGAACGCCAGTTCAATGACCCTTATGTGCATGAAGCCAAAAAACTCGGCTTTCGCAGCCGCGCTGCTTTCAAGCTGTCGGAAATTGACGACAAATATAAATTCCTCAAGCCCGGCGGTTATGTGGTGGATTTGGGTGCAGCGCCCGGCGGCTGGAGCCAAGTCAGTGCACAGCGAGTCAAATCAGTGGATGGTGTGGGCGAAAAGCAAGGCCGCGTCGTCGCGATTGACATGCACGGCATGGACGAAATTTCTGGCGTCACCATTTTCAAGAAAGACTTTTATGATGAAGACACCCCCACGCTTTTGATTGAAGCCCTGAGCGGCAAAAAAGCCGATGTGGTGTTGTCAGACATGGCCTCCCACGCCACGGGCCACCGCCAAACCGATCACATCAACATCATCGCTTTGGTGGAAGCGGGTTATGATTTTGCGCGCCAAATATTGAAGCCCGGTGGAACCTATCTCGCCAAGGTTTTGCGCGGTGGCACTGAAAACCAATTGCTGGCCCTCATGAAAAAAGATTTCCGCGTTGTACGCCACGTCAAGCCCATGGCCAGCCGCGACGACAGTGCTGAGCTTTTTGTGCTGGCAACCGGATTTAGAGGGGCTGTTGAATAATCATTCAACCTGCCGCCCTGAAACCGAAGCCCCGGCCCCCGCATCCAGTTTGCGATAGGAAAGCAGTGCCAAAACGGAAATGCCAGCAACGCTCAGCAGAGCAAATGAAAAATCCGAAGGCAGCAATTCTTCGCGGCCACTCCACCACAAACGCGCATCCAGCAAAAATGCCGCCACCGCCACGCCTATAGCCAGGAACAGTTGCTGCAACACAGTGTAAAGCGCATTGGCCCGAGAAATGTCCGCCACATCAATGTCGGCATAGGCCAATGTGTTCAGTGCCGAAAACTGCAACGACCGCATAAATCCCGACAGCAGCAGCACCGTGAACATTACGATTGCCGGCATCGTAGCCGAGAAGCTGGCATTGGTTGCAATCATCACGCTACTCATGGCACCATTCACCAAGAGCAGATTGCGATATCCAAACCGCCGCACAATGGGGGAAACCGTAAACTTCATCGTCACAGCACCCAGTGCTGACGCAAAAGTGATCATGCCACTTTCAAAGGCTGAAAATCCAAAACCCAATTGCAACATCAACGGCACCAAAAATGGCGTCGCCCCTACGGTGATGCGGTAGATGTTGCCGCCAATAATCGAGTGGCGAAAACTGGCAAAGCGCATCAATCGCAAATCCAAAATGGGGTTTGCAGCCCGTTGGGCATGGAACCAATAGGCCACCAACAACAGCATTCCCGCAACCACCATTGCGATTATCTGCCACGTGGTCATTATCCCACGCCCTGCCACCGTCATTCCCATGACGGCCAAACCCAGCCCGCAGCTCGACAATACGAAACCCTTGAAATCCAGCCGTGGTGGCACCTCCGCCTTGGTGTTAGGTAATTTCCACAACGCCAGAAACAGTGCAAAAATCCCGAATGGCAAATTCATCCAGAATATCCACCGCCAGTCATAAGTTGTTGTAATATATCCTCCAATGGGCGGACCAAGTACGGGCCCAATCAACGCGGGAACGGTCAACCAGGTCAGCGCATCCAGCAATTGTGACTTAGGCACGGCACGCAAAATAATGATACGCCCCACCGGCACCATCAGCGCGGCCCCTGCCCCTTGCACACCCCGCGCCCCCACCAGCCATTCCAGGTTTTCAGCAAACCCACAGGCCACGGAACCACCTGTAAAAATGATCACGGCCAAACTGAAAATGGTCTTTGCCCCAAAACGGTCTGCCAACCAACCGCTGATCGGCAGCACCATCGTCAGCCCCAGCAGGTAAGTTGTGAAGGCAAGTTTCAACGAAATTGGACTGGTGCCCAAGTCCCTTGCAATATCCGGCAACGAGGTTGCAATGATGGTTGAATCCATCTGCTCCATGAACAGCGCAGCCGCCACCGTCAGCGGAAGGACTCGGGAAAATCGTGCCATGGCGCAGGTCTTTACCGTGTTTTAAGGCCAATGCCACCACTATGGCGCATGACCAGATCCATCCGCAGTGCAGAACTCCTCGGCGCCCTTTCCCACGCCCTCGATTTGACCGAAGGCCAACCGCAAGGCCATTGCATCCGCGTCTGCTGGATCGGCACCCACATTGGAAAAGCCATTAACCTGTCGCCAAATGAGCTGTCGGAACTCTACTACACCCTATTGCTCAAAGACCTTGGCTGCTCTTCCAACGCCGCCCGCATCTGCCAACTTTATCTAACCGATGACCATCAATTCAAATCCGATTTTAAATTGATCGACGGCAGCTTGAGCCAAGCCTTGCGCTTCGTGCTGTCCCATACCGGGCTGCAATCCGGCATGGCCGAACGCTTTCGCGCCGTCGTCAACATCATGAAAAATGGTGGCGAAATTTCCCGCGAATTGATTGAAGCTCGCTGTAACCGTGGCGCCGACATTGCCCGCATGATGGGTTTTTCCGAAGACATCGCCAAATCCATCCAACATTTGGATGAACATTGGGACGGTCGCGGCAAGCCCGAAGGCATCGCCGCCCGCAACATTCCCATCGCCGCCCAAATCGCCTTGCTGGCGCAGGTGGCTGACGTGTTCCACACCTCCGCAGGCACCGCCGCCGCCATCGCCGAAATTGAAAGCCGCTCCGGCACCTGGTTCGCGCCCGATCTGGTGGACGTGTTCATCGCCCTAGCGGATTGGGAAGGCCTGTGGGAACCGCTTGCATCGCGACAGCTCAAAGGTCACGTTTTAAATCTTGAACCCGGCGAACATATTCGCATGGCCAGCGAAGACGATCTGGACCGCGTGGCCAAAGGCTTCGCCATGGTCATCGACAGCAAAAGCCCCTTCACCCGTGGCCACTCTGACCGTGTTGCGCTGTTCACCGATTTGATTGCTGAGGAAATGGGCTACACCGAACAGCGCCGCCGCTGGTTGCGCCGTGCCGCGCTGTTGCACGACATTGGCAAGCTCGCCATTTCCAACACCATTCTGGATAAGCCTGCAAAGCTCACCGACGAAGAATTCACCACCATCAAAACCCACCCCGCCCATTCCGCCGCAATCTTGAGGGAAGTCGCCGCCTTCGCCGACATGGCCGACATTGCAGGCCACCACCATGAACGGCTTGACGGAAAAGGTTACCCCTTCGGCTTGAAAGGCGACGCTATCAATCAAGAAACCCGCATCGTCACTACAGCGGACGTGTTCGACGCGCTGACTGCCGACCGACCCTATCGCAAGGCCATGTCGCCCGTTGAAGCCTTCGCCATCATGGATAAGGACATCGGCACCGCTTTCGACCCCACTTGCATCGCTGCACTCAAGTCTGCCCTGCGCCGCGCCGAGTTGGCAGAAGCGGCTTAACTTTCTATAAGGGGCCATGCATTGGTTTTTCACTTGGCTCGAATCTCGCGTTGAACTCTTTTCCGCTAGAACGCCCACAAAAGCCCCCCGCCACCACGTGGGGATTCATCCGCCATTATACGCGACCATTTTATCCGCTGCTCGCTGTTGGCTTTTTACTATCCATCGCACTCGCCATCATCGAAGTGCGCGTCTTCGCCTATGTCGGAAGTTTGGTTGATACGCTGGGCACCGCCAGATCGCGAAACCTTTTGGGCCGACAATAAATGGCAACTGATTTTCTACGCCACACTCGCCGTTATCATTCAACCCATCATTGCCGCCACGTCGGACTCGATCGAAAATCAAGGCATGCGCGGGAACTACGCCATGCGAATCCGCTGGCTGGCGCACCGTTACATGTTGCGTCAGTCGATGGATTTCTTCCACAACGAATTCGCAGGCCGCGTCTCAACCAAAGTCATGCAAGCAGCACTTGGCGTGCGCGATGTGATCATGAAGTTGACGCAAGTCATCGCCTGGGTGGCGATGTTCTTCGTCACCGCCGTTGCCAGTTTCATTGCCAATGATTGGCGCCTCGCTATTCCCTTGATCGTGTGGCTGATGCTCTATGCCCTCACCATGCGTTATTTCGTGCCCCGCATGGGCAAGCTGTCGGAAAAGCAGGCCGACATGCGTTCGGTGGTCACGGGCCGCATTGTCGATACCTACACCAACATGCCCACTGTCAAACTCTTCGCCCACGCCGCGCGCGAGGATGATTATGCCAAGGAAAGCATGGGCTGGATGTTGGACGCCGTGCACAAGTCCATGCGCGTTGCCACCCAAATGAACGTGGCGTTCAATTGCATCAACGCGCTGCTGCTTACTTCGCACTGCCGCTATGGCAGTTTATCTCTGGCAAGCTAACGCCATCACCGTGGGTGCCATCGCCTTCTCCGTGGGGTTGGTTTACCGCATGCTGGGCATGGCCCATTGGATGCTGTGGGAAATCGCCGGCCTGTTTGAAGACTTCGGCGTGGTCAAAGATGGTGTAGACACCATCGCCCGCGAACATACGGTTAAAGATCATTCAGATGCAAAAACTCTCACAGTATCAAAGGGTAATATAGAGTTTGAGACTCTTCACTTCAACTATGGAAAAACCGTTGAAGACAATCGTGAAATTATCGCCGGCCTCAACCTCACCATAAACCCCGGCGAAAAAGTAGGCCTCGTCGGAAGGTCCGGAGCGGGCAAATCCACCATCGCCAATTTGCTGTTGCGCTTTTACGATGTAGGTTCAGGCCGCATCTTGATCGATAATCAAAACATCGCTGACGTTACACAAGAATCTCTCCGCGCCGCCATCGGCGTCGTCACGCAAGATACCTCCCTGCTCCACCGTTCCGTGCGCGACAACATCCGCTATGGCCGCCCTGATGCGACCGAAGCTGAAATCATCGAAGCCGCCAGCAAGGCCCATGCCGAAGAATTCATTGAGCACTTGGTTGATCCCAATGGCCGTCGCGGGCTTGGAAGCCCATGTCGGCGAACGCGGCGTCAAACTCTCCGGCGGCCAACGCCAACGCGTGGCCATCGCCCGCGTGTTGTTGAAGAATGCCCCGATCTTGATTTTGGATGAAGCGACAGTGCACTGGATTCCGAGGTCGAAGCCGCCATTCAAGAAAACCTCAACACCCTCATGCAAGGCAAAACGGTAATCGCCGTCGCCCACCGTCTCTCAACCATCGCCGCCATGGACCGACTCGTCGTCATGGACAAAGGCAAAATCATCGAAGAAGGCACTCACGCCCAATTGCTGAAAAAGAAAGGCGGCATCTATGCCAGCCTGTGGGCAAGGCAGTCAGGCGGATTCCTGATCCCGGAAGACATCAAAAAGGCAGATGCGGCGGAGTAAAAAGCTTTCCCCTCCCTAACAGGGAGGGGTCAGGGGTGGGTGGAGGCCACAGGCGAAAATCCAAATCCACACCCGCCCCGTCCCGCTGCGCGCCGATGCGGTCCACCCCGCCCTGATAGGGCGGGAAGAGATTAGTAACCCATCTCAATGCCGTTAACCCTGCCGATTATCGCCTCACTCTAACCACCCGTTAACCTAAATGTCGCCACAAGGAGCAATCAAATGCTGGCCCACGAAGGGGAACCCAAATGAACAAATTTATTCTCGCTGCAACCGCCTCGGCTTTTTTGCTGACCGCCTGCACCTCCAATCCTTACACGGGTGAACAACAAGTCTCGAAGGGCTTGCTGGGCGCTGGCACAGGTGCTGCTCTCGGCGCTGTTGCAGGTGCCATCGTGGGCAAAACCACATCGGTAAAAAGTCGCAAGGCCGTGTTGATCGGCGCAGGCATCGGCGCTCTCGCTGGTGGCGGTGTTGGTGTCTACATGGACGATCAAGAAGCCAAATTGCGTCAACGTTTACAGAACTCCGGCGTATCCGTCACCCGCGTGGGTGACTCGATTGTCTTGAACATGCCATCCAACATCACATTTGATTCCGATGAGTCCGATGTGAAATCTGGTTTCTATGACACGCTGAATTCCGTGGCCCTGGTGCTTCCAAGAGTATGACCGCACGTTGATTGACGTGACAGGCCACACCGACGCCGATGGTTCGGATGATTATAACTATGACCTGTCGCGCCGCCGTGCTGCGTCCGTTGCCCGTTACTTGAGCTCGCAAAGCCTGGACGGAAACCGCTTCTCGGTGGAAGGTCGTGGCGAGCGTGAGCCGATTGCCTCCAACGCATCAGCCCGTGGCAAGCAACAAAACCGTCGCGTTGAAATCACCATTCAGCCTTTGACGTAAGACTTGAACAAAGCGGGCTTGCCGCATATGCCATTGGCATGTCTCAAGCCCGCTTTACTCTCACTTGCCCTTCGCGCCTCCTTGATGAGGCACAAACGCTTGCCGATCTGATCGACGAGCACATCGCCATCGATGCCATGGCCGTCACCGTCAACGAAACAGACGAAGCACAAGCCCTGTGGAACACCGTCGCCTATTTCGAAGACGAAGCATCAGCCTATGATGCTATTCGCATTTTAAATCTGAGCGGAGGCGAAGTCGCAGAAGTCCCTGATGAAGATTGGGTCCGTCGTTCCCTCGAAGGCCTGGCCCCTGTCGTTGCCGGACGATTTTATTTGCACGGCTCCCACGATCGCGACAAGCGCCGCAGCGGTGGCCATTCATTTGAAATTGATGCGGGAACGGCCTTCGGCACCGGCCACCACGGCACCACAGCCGGCTGCATGTTGATCCTTGATGCATTGTTGAAGAAGCAACAACCCAAGCGCATTTTTGATCTTGGATGCGGCACAGGCGTTCTCGCTATCGCCGCCGCCAAAGCCTGTAACGTCAAAGTTCTGGCAACCGACATTGACCCCGAAGCTGTGCGTGTCACCAAGCTCAACGCAACGCTGAACAACCTCGGCCCCAACATCAACGCACGAACAGCAGCAGGCTTGCATCACCATGCAATCCGCGCATCCGGCCCTTTTGATTTGATCTTTGCAAACATCCTCGCCCGTCCCCTCGTTTCACTGGCACATGGCCTTTGCAATCTGCTTGAACCCGGCGGCACGATCATCCTGTCAGGCCTCACACGCGATCAACTCCGCTGGGTCTCCGCCGCCTACAAAACCCGCGGCCTCATCCCCACCCATGTCAACAAAATCGAAAATTGGGTCGCTGTCGCATTAAAACGGCCCTGAACAAATGAAAAACGCCTGAGGTACGACCTCAGGCGTTCACATATTTATACCAAGGCCCCCGGATGGGAGCGTGATATATAGGTCTCTGTTAGCGGCCCCAAACCGTCTTGCCGATGTCAGCGCGCTTCAAGCCAATGTCAGCCAACAAGCGGTCATCCAATTGGCGCAACTGCTTTTCCGCATTGCTGCGGGCCAAGAAAGATTTTAGCTGTCCCATCAAACCTGGTGTCGCGGAAAAGCTGTGGTTGCGAAGTGTTTCGCGGCCCATCGAAATCGTCGTCATATCTTTATCTCCAAATCATTCCGGCGCCTGAGCGGTCTTTGCCTGTCGCCAATTCTTATGTGCACTGCACAATTTCAAGGCTCAAATAGCCACAACTTTCAGCAGCAACAAGCGCCAACTCAACCTATTGTCATGCGTATTTTGCATGGCAGTATTCATCTACTGTTAACAAAGATCGTCGCTGACAAGCAATAAGCTTCATTTATGACGATTTTATTGCAGTATCACAAAATTTGACAAGTCACGCCTGTCGTTTTTCCGCCACAATTCATGCAAATTTCGCATTGCTGCACCGCACTAAACAACTCTGCGGCTGGCTTGATCAATATCTGCCACATTCAACATCGCTTGCGGGCGGCCCAAGAGGTAGCCCTGAACCTGATTGCAGCCAATATCACGCATCGACTGCATGTGTTCTGCCGTTTCAACACCTTCGGCCGTCATCAGGATTCCCAAGTCTCGCGCCAAATGAGCAACGGCATTCACGACAGCCGTGCTCTCCCGCCGCTCACCAAAACTTTGCACAAAGCTGCGGTCAAGTTTGATCTTGTCGAAGTTGAACTGATGCAAATGTGACAATGAAGAATAGCCCGTGCCAAAATCATCAAGCGCCAACCGCACGCCCAAGGCTTTCAAGTCTGCGAGAATGCGTGTTGTCTGCTCAACATTTTCAACAAGCGCACTCTCGGTCAATTCAAGTTCCAGTCGAGAAGCTGGCAAATTCGCATCAGCCAGCGCTTGCGTCACCACGGTCAAAATTCTATTCGACCGCACTTGCAATGGCGATACATTCACCGCCACACATACATTATTCGGCCACTTCGCTGCATCCCTGCATGCCGCGCGTATAACCCAATCACCGATGTCAGTGATCAGTCCAGATTCTTCCGCGATCGGAATGAATTCATCAGGGTTGATGCGACCCAACTCCGGCGTTTCCAAACGCAAAAGGGCTTCATAAGAATGCGTGAGCCCGGAACTCATTTCTACAATCGGCTGATAATGTAGCTGGAACAAATTAGCGGCCAGTGCTTTGCGCAGGCCACTCTCAACATCACGCCGTCGCAACTGCAACCGATCGAGTTCTTCATCAAAATAGCGGGCAACGCCTTTGCCCTGATGTTTGGCCGCATACAAAGCCACATCGGCGCGGCGCATTAATTCATCCCGATTACTAATACCCTCAATGATCGGAGCAACACCAATACTCAAGCCAATTGATACATCAAGGTTGCCCAACAGAAATGTAAGTTCAGTCGCCTGCAACATGCGTGCGGCGTAGGACGTGATACGATCTATCGAGCCATTGCAAATGACTGCAAACTCATCGCCACCCAAGCGGGCCAGCATGCCCTTTGCGGGCAGGCAACTGGAAAGCCGGGCAGCAACGGCACGCAGCAGCTGGTCGCCGACCGCATGTCCATGTGTGTCATTCACCGCTTTGAAGCCATCGAGATCCAAATACATAATCCACGAATTGTTACGGCCAACAGATGCCAACACATCATCCAAACGGTCATAAAAGAATGTACGATTTGGCAGTTCGGTCAACGTATCAAACAGCGCCAATTTGCGCACTTTCATATCAGCGATACGCTCATCAGTCACATCAGAAGCGACGCCATGCCAACCCGTGCAAATGCCATTTTTGTCTAAAAACGGGCGTGCCGAAAGTTTGACAAATCTCTCCATATCATTCGCAACGAGCGCCACAACTTGGTTGCTGAATGAATCAAGCGCTTTGAATTTAGCACTAAAAACCGCATTAACATTTTCACTCAAGCCATACACTTCAAACATCAGCGCAAGCGATTTGGAACTGGTTTTTTCCAACGGTAGCTCAAGAATTCGCGCAAACCTTTCAGCACCACGCCGCAAATATCCTTGGGCATCTGTTTCCCAAAGCCAGTCACTTGCATTCTCTTCATAGTCCCGCAGCAACAACCCTATGACTTCGCTTTTTGCAGCCACTTCTTTTTCCGACGCAATGCTCTGGCGGAATACAGCAGCACTCACCATCACGGCTCGCATTAGAAATATAAAAAGCACAGGTACGGCATAAGGCATCCAAGTGTCTCCCACAGTCGGAACAGAAGACATGCCGACAAAACCCCCTGCTCCAGCTAAGCCCGCAAATGCAAATGCTCCGGCAGGCATAGACCAAGTGGAAAATGCACCCCCGCACATCAAGCCAGCGATTGTCCAACCTAACATAATCTGCTCATAATTATTGGCGTTGGGCATAAGCAGAATAAAGCCAAATCCCCAGACCAAGCCACGCACCGCACTTGCAATAAACAGGATATAAAAAGCCGTATGCAATCCAGCTTGAGAGTTGAAATTCTTTTTCACCACGGCAACAGCGGCTGCACTGCATGCCACAACAATTAAGCAACAGGCGGCCCAGGCACGAACCACTTGCAGATTTGCTTCTGTACTGATGACCGCAAAAACAATCAGCGCCACGACACCATTTGCTAACAAGCTGCTGCTGGCACTGTTCAACAAAGGTTGAAGTTGTTCCAGCATAATGTCGCGAGGCCGGAACAACGCTGCCAGCGTGGACAGCTTTGTGCGAAACTTGGAATAGACAGCTGATTCTTGATGCATTTTGGTCCCCTAATGGCGAAAAGTGCCATAAAGAACTTGCCGAGTGATTAATCATATCAAAGAGTTATGGAGCTGAAGTCATGAATCGCCAACAACAGCACAATGAACGCCTGACGAAACTTCGCAGTCATTTGAAAATCAAAAAAATTGCGGGCGTATTTGTGCCACGTACAGACGAGTTCCAAGGTGAATATGTTCCCGCCTACGCCGAGCGCCTGCAGTGGTTGACGGGATTTACCGGCTCGTGGGGTTCAGCCTGCATTGGCTTAAATTCAGCTGCTTTGATCGTTGATGGTCGCTATACCATTCAGGCAGCAAAAGAAGCGCCTAACTTTGAATTGTTATCGCCTGACGCGGCCGCGCTGCAAAGCCATTTTGTTAAAAACTTCAAGAAATCGTCTATAATTGGTTTCGATCCTTGGCTGACGAGCATTTCCGAAACACGCCGCCTGAAACACATTGTCGAAGCAGCGCACCTAAAACTGCAAGCGACTGCCAACAATCTCGTTGATCAAATGTGGCAGGATCGCCCAACTTCTCCAGCAAATCCCATTTATGATCATCCGGTTGCAGTTGCTGGTGAAACATTCGACAGCAAACTAGATCGACTGGCAAAAGACTTGATCACACAAGGTTGTGCGGCTGTTGTGCTTACGGATCCACATTCAGTTGCATGGGTTTTGAATATTCGGGGAAGCGACGTTCAACACACGCCACTCGCTCTACTTCGGGCAATTCTTTACCAAAATGGGAAGGTTGATTTGTTTGCAATTAAAAATCGCTTCGCCCCGCAATTGCTAGACAGTTTCACGAAACATGTCACTTTGCGTGACCCTGCAAGCTTGAGTGTGCAGCTTGCGAAATTGGCGAAAACTAAAAAATCAGTATTGCTCGACCCGGCGACATGCCCTGATGCTATCCGTGAAATCATCGTCGCTGCAAAAGGCGTCATCAAAGAAGCGCAAGACCCTTGTGTGTTGCCCCGCGCGCGTAAAAATGCAGTCGAGCAAAAAGGTGCGCGGAATGCACAATTGCGAGACGGTATTGCGTTGACGAATTTCTTGCATTGGCTGGACACGACGCCACTTGAACAAAAAACAACTGAACGAGTTGCACAAATCGAACTTGAAAAGTTTCGCAAGGCAACGGGTAAGCTCAAGGACCTTTCATTTGGCAGTATTTCAGCCTCGGGGCCCAATGCCGCACTTCCGCATTATCATGTCAAATCAGGTGAAGGTCGAACACTTAAGAAAGATGAAATCTATCTCATCGATTCAGGTGGCCAATATGAAGACGGCACGACGGATGTCACCCGCACTGTAATTCGAGGAATTGCCAGTGCCGCCATGAAGTTCCACTTCACACTCGTACTAAAAGGCATGATTGCAGTATCCACTGCGCGCTTTCCTGCTGGAACGACTGGTGTTCAAATTGACGCCTTGGCCCGCTCAGCATTATGGCAACAGGGACTGGATTTTGACCACGGAACGGGGCATGGCGTGGGCAGTTATCTTTCCGTCCATGAAGGCCCGGCCCGCATTAGCAAGGCAGGCACCGTTGCGCTTGAACCCGGTATGATTTTGTCAAACGAGCCCGGATATTATTTGAAAGGTGCCTATGGAATCCGCATCGAAAATCTATTGTTGGTGCGACCACCAACAAAACCAAAAGGCCATGAACGCGCAATGTTGTCGTTCGAAACATTGACTTTTGCCCCAATCGACAAACGCCTGATTGACGACAGCATTTTAACGCGCGCCGAGATCCAATGGATCGACATTTATCACGACGAAGTCTGGCAAAAACTTTCGCGGGGCGTTTCGACTAATACAAAGTTGTGGTTGAAGGCAGCCTGTGCGCCGCTTACAAAATTTGCCTGAGCACAGCAACCGTCGCAACGCCTGAGGCTATCGTTACCAAAAGCGGAGCACGCAACATTGCCGCTGTCAAAGTCACGGCACCTCCAACCACTCCCGCCGGACCTTCCAAAAATACAGTGGGGGCGATGACTGCCATTAAAATTGCAGGCGGCACGGCTTCGAGCGCTGCTTTTAAGCGTCCGCTAATCACCCTGCCCTGTAGCAACCAATAGCCAGCAAGGCGTGTTGCATATGTCGCAACGGCCATGCCGAAAATAGCTATGTAAATCTCATGTCCCATTGGCACGAAACCCGACAACAGCCACCGACATACCAGCAAGCCCGCCCAAGATGATATACCAAGCACCGGGAACATAAAGTTTTGCCAAAACAGAAACGGCAGCACTAACAATCAACACCAGTGCCGTGCCCGTACCTTTCCAAAAGCCTGCCAGAACCGCAATGAACATTGCTGCAAACGCAAAATCCAAACCAAATCGTGCCGTATCACCCAATGCATTTCCCAGCCATGTGCCCAACGTGCAAAAGCTGAACCAAGTGGGCCAAAGTGGCAACGCAACACCTGCGAAGTAAGACGCAGATATAGGCTTCACCAACGCCCGGCGTTCAATCAAGGCCCACGCCTCATCTGTCAGCCAAAACAGCAAAATACTGGCCTTGGGTTTTGAAATGTCGCTCATGTGCTGGGATACCGATGCCGACATTAAGATGTGTCGCATACTTACCGTGAAAATCGTGAGCACAATCAGCAGCAATGGCGTGCCATTCGCCAATAAATCCATGCTGACAAACTGCGCTGCTCCAGAATAAACAAAAAAACTCATAGCCCAGGCCTGCAAGGGTGAAAGACCATGTCCGGCGGCAACCGTGCCCCACAGCAACGCAATAGGTATATAGGCCACCAGCATCGGCCAGATATCTCTCAGGCCTTCTGAAAACTCATTGCGGTTCATGCGCCCTCAATCAACGCTAACCATTCAGCTTCACTGAGAACTTTTACACCATGCTTCTCAGCATCCTTAAGCTTTGATCCTGCACCGGGGCCAGCAATAAGAATATCCGTCTTCTTGGATACAGAGCCAGCCACCTTCGCCCCCAAACGTTCCGCAGTGGCCTTGGCTTCTTCACGCGTGAAGCGTTCAAGCGCGCCCGTAAAGACAACGGTTTTTCCTGAAACTGGGCTTTGTGTTTGCACGCCTTGCAGTGGCAGTGCTTTCACCTCGTGCAGCAAAGCATCAACGACTTCTATATTGTGCGCCTCGGCAAAAAATTGCACGATCGCTTCGGCAACAGTTTCGCCGATGCCATCATGCGAAATCAATTCAGTCCAAGCATCGTTGTTGTCACTTTGTCCTGCGGCAACCATTTGGCCCCGAAAAATTTGAGCATCGCCATAGGCGCGCGCCAATACTCTTGCTGTTGTTTCACCAACATGACGAATGCCCAGTGCAAAAATAAAACGATCAAGCGCAATCTCGCGCCCCGCACTTATCGCAGCAAAAAGATTGGCAGCACTCGAAACACCCCAACCTTCTTGTTTTTGCAATAGACCGCCAGCTGCAATGTCACGCGTTTCCAATGTAAAAATGTCTTGCGGCTTTTTCACCAAACCTGCTTTGTGAAATTCCTCCACAATTTTGTCGCCCATGCCTTCAATGTCGAACGCATTACGTGACACAAAATGTTTGAGCCGTTCAACCTGCTGGGCGGCGCAAACCAAACCTCCCATGCAACGGCGCACAGCATCGATTTTTCCAGTAGTTTTGATTTCGCGTTCAGCATGGCTTCCACACACAGGACAAAGCACCGGAAACTCAAAAGCCGTCGCAGAATTTGGCCGTTTGTCCAGCATAACCGAAACCACTTGCGGGATCACATCTCCCGCCCGCTGCACCACTACAGTGTCACCTACACGAACATCTTTTCGCGCAATTTCATCTTCATTATGCAGCGTTGCATTCGATACCACGACACCCCCCACGGTTACAGGCCGCAGCCTTGCGACAGGTGTCAACGCACCCGTGCGCCCCACTTGAATGTCGATGGCTTCCAATATTGTCGTGGCCTGTTCAGCAGAAAATTTATGCGCAATGGCCCAGCGGGGGCTGCGTGATACAAAGCCAAGCCGCTCTTGCAAGGCCAAGTCGTTCAACTTGTAAACCACACCATCAATGTCATAGCCAAGGCTGGCACGCCGGCTCTCGATATCGCGGTAGCGTTCCAACATCTGCTCTACCGTTTCACAAAGCGACATCAGCGGATTTGTTGGCAGCCCCCAAGAATTGAATGTACGAACCACGTCGAATTGCGTTTTCGCAGGCAGTCCCTCAACTTCCCCCCACGCATAAGCAAAAAAATGCAAGGGCCGCGCCCGCGTAATCATTGCATCCTGCTGGCGTAGCGATCCTGCAGCTGCATTGCGCGGGTTCGAAAACACTGCCCCATCTTCTGCCAACTGTCGCGCATTCAAAGCGGCAAATTCGGAATGGGTCATATAAATTTCGCCCCGAACTTCGAACACGCCAAAAGGGCAATTGTTCAATTGTTGGGGAATACTCGCAATCTCACACGCATTCGCTGTCACATTTTCGCCAACAGCCCCGTCACCACGCGTAGCTGCCTGCACCAAGATACCGTTTTCGTAGCGCAGCGAAATGGAAAGTCCGTCGATCTTGGGTTCAGCCGTAAATTCTAATGTTGTACTTTCACTCAAATTCAAAAATTTGCGAATGCGGGCAACAAATTCAGCCACATCACCAGCTTCAAACGCGTTCGAAAGCGATAACATGGAGACAGCATGTTTGGCCTTCGCAAATTTTCCGGATGGAGCCGCCCCCACCGCATTGCTGGGCGATGCGCCGGTTTTGAGTGTGGGATATGCCGTTTCCAAAGCCGCAAGTGAACGGCGCAAGGCATCATAATCCCCGTCAGAAATAATGGGAGTATCGTTCTGGTGATAAGCAATATCGTGCTGATTTATCTCAGCTGCCAATAGCTTGTGCTGTTCAACAAATTCTGCGGGCACCACCGTTTTGGCCACCTCAGGCACTCCGCGCCATCAACTCATTGGCTTGTGCGCGTGCTGCAGCGGTAACAGTATCACCCGACAACATGCGCGCCAATTCTTCACGCCGCGCCTCTTCGCTCAAAGGGGCAACAGTCGTGGCCATGCGCTTGTCTTTGCCACTTTCGCTTTTCGCAATCAGCAAATGCTGATTGGCTTGCGCCGCCACTTGTGGAGAATGCGTCACGGCAAGGATTTGCAAATCCTTGGCCAAGCTCCGCAGGCGTTTGCCAATGGCATCTGCCACAGCGCCACCTACGCCTGTGTCAATTTCATCGAATATCAAAACAGGGGCTGATCCTTTGGCCGCCAAAACAACTTTCAGCGCCAACATGAAGCGGGCCAATTCCCCGCCGGATGCAATTTTCATGAGTGGTTGCAATGCAGCGCCAGGATTAGTGGCCACCTTAAATTCGATGCGATCAATGCCGAATGCATTGGGCTTTGATGCATCCGCCTCAACAGAAGTTTCAAAAAGTGCCCGCTCAAGCTTCAGTGCAGGCAATTCGGCAAGCACTCCTTTGTCGAGCTGTCTTGCCACCTTGCGCCGTTTATTGCTCAGATCATCAGCGCAGCGCTCGAATGCCTCACGCGCAATTTTTTCCTCACTCTGCAATTTGGCCAGAATACTTCCGCCATCAGCAAGGCGCTGCAAGTCATTCGTAAGTTTGGTCTGCATGGCGGCAAGTTCATCAACCTTGCACCGATACTTCCGCGCAGCAGCCCGAAGCGCAAACAGCCGCTCTTCTGATTTTTCAAGATCGCGTGGATCAAAATCGAAAAGCCGTCGTGCTTGGTCAATGGCGCTTCCAGCTTCGCCAAAGGCCAACAACAATTTATCAAGCGTTGAACATGCTTCGTCCAAGCGTCCACCCGCGCCATCCTTACGACGTTCAAGGCGGCGCAACGCGGCATTCAACCGTGACTCGAAGGCCGTTTCACCTTGCAGCACACCTTCAGCTTCATCCAACGCCGAGGCATATTGTTCAGACTGCATCATAAGCTGGCGTTTATCGGCGAGTTCCACTTCCTCATCGGGCTGCGGCGACAAGCTGTTCAATTCCTTTACCGCATGTTCAAGATAATCGCGCTCCACTTCCGCCCGCGAAAGTGCTTCCTCGTGCTCGCGCAAATCCGTCTGCACTTTCATCCAAACCGACCAAGCCGTTGAAACCGCTGCGACCGGCTTTTCCAAACCGCCAAATGAATCGAGCAAATTGCGATGGCTGTTAACATTCACCAACGCTCGGTCAGCATGTTGGCCATGCAATTCCACGAGCAACGCTGCGAACTGCCGCAACACCGCAAGGCTGACAGGTTGTTCATTGATCGACGCCCGGCTTGAGCCATCTCTGGTTTGAATGCGGCGTACAATCACGTCGCCTTCAATGTCGATGTCATTTTCAAGCAGGAACTGATATGCTGCATGATCGGGACGCAAATCATAGCTCGCGGTCACGCTGCCTTTTTCCTGACCATTTCGCACGAGACTGGAATCGCCACGCGCGCCCAAAGCCAAGCCTAGTGCATCCAATAATATGGATTTGCCAGCCCCGGTTTCACCCGTAAGAATGGTCAGGCCACCCGCCAATTGCAGGTCAAGTTTCTCGATGAGAACGATGTCTCGAATGGAAAGTGCTGTCAGCATAACTGACGCTTATAGCGCAGGCTCACCCACAAAATCGAGAGATTCGCAGAAAACTTTAAGCGCCAAAAAGCGAAGCCATCCAAGACTTCTGGTTGATCGAAGGCGCTTGTCCGTTAGAAGATACCAGCGAATAAGCGTCTTGATACCATTCACTGTTTGGATAATTATGCCCCAATACAGCAGCCGCAGTTTGCGCCTCTGACACGACGCCCAACGCCATGTAACCCTCGGCAAGACGATAAAGAGCTTCGGGCGTATGAGATGAAGTCTGGTAGTCGGTCACAACTTTTTTGAAGCGGTTGATGCCAGCAAGGTATGAACCTTTTTTCATGTAATAGCGTCCGACTTCCATTTCCTTGGCAGCCAATTGGTTGCGGCCAACGGCAGCCTTTTTCAATGCGTCCGCAGCATAAGGCGATTCAGGGTATCGGCGCGCCACTTCTTCAAGTGCTTCTACAGCCTTTTCCGTGCGTGACTGGTCCCGACGAATGTCTGCGATCTGCTCAAATTCCGAAATGGCCACGAGATAATAAGCGTATGGCGTATCTTTGTGACCTGGATGAAGTGCGATGTAGCGCTTCCCCGAATTAATGGCGTCGTCGTAGTTGTTGCTTTGATAAGATGCAAAGGCCTGCATCAAAATTGCTTTGGTTGCCCATTTTGAATAGGGATGTTGCCGCTCAACTTCAGCGAACTTCTTGTTGGCTTTTTTATAGCTGCCGGATTTCAGATCCGACAGGCCTTCGTTGTAAAGTCCCGCAACCGCACCCTCATCCGCCGCACCTAACTCTGGTGACAATGCGCCACCCTTGCCTGCTTTCGCTCCGACCGTGCTGCTATCTTCGCCACCTAGCACGCCATTCAGCAAACTTCCGGAGGAACAACCGGAAAGTGCGAGGGCTGCCAGAACGGTGATGACTGCGAATTGCGAATGAGAACGGAATACAAATTTCATCAATGACATGGGCGTGGTTTTAGGACCGATTTTTGACAATTGAAAGGGTGTAATGCGCCATACAAACGCTAAAATCGGCGGAAGTGTGTCCGCCGATTTTATCGTAAGTTTATCAATGAATTGTCAGTTAGCCGTGAGCTTGCCGACGGAGAAAAGCTGGGATAGCCAGTTGGTCATCTTCGTAGGTAGCTTCTTCGTGTGCAACAGGCTGTGGCACGTGTGCCGGTGGTGGGGCATAACGTTGTGGCTGTGGTCGTTTTGCCATGGAGGGTTCGGCACGTTGTGCAGGCGCCGGCGCTTGTTCTTCGCGGCGTCCCATGCCAACAGTCGCAAGGCGTTCAAAAATTCCCATCTTCTTTTTGGAAGACTGGGCAGCAATTGTCGTAACGCGGTTTTGTTGTGCAGCAATTTGCTTTTGTGCAATCGCCGGGAATTCTTCTACTGCGGGCATGCGAATTGAAGCGCGAGCGGCAACTTGCTGTGGCGCAACTGCAACCTCTTCTTCCGCATATTCTTCTTCAATTGCTGCAACAGGCTGTGGCGCAACAGGATTGGCGCGCGGTGCCAAAGGTGCAGGCTTGATAATCTTGACTGCTTCAGGCTGCTTTCCGGTAAAGCCGAAAACCTGGCGATCTTCCTGAACTTCGCCGTCATGTTCTTCGAAGGAAACGCCTTCTTGTGCAAGGCCAGTTGCAACAACGGAAACCCGCATCGTGCCTTCCAGCGTATCGTCGAATGTTGCGCCCAATATGATGTTGGCTTCAGGGTCAACTTCTTCACGGATACGCGTTGCAGCTTCATCAACTTCATACAGCGTCAAGTCAGGTCCACCGCTGATCGAAATCAGCAAGCCTCGTGCGCCGCGCATCGAAACATCATCAAGCAATGGATTTGAAATGGCGGCTTCAGCAGCTTCAATAGCGCGACGTTCGCCAGAAGCTTCGCCTGTGCCCATCATGGCTTTGCCCATTTCACTCATGATGGCGCGAACGTCAGCAAAGTCGAGATTGATCAAACCCTCTTTCGTCATCAATTCCGTAATGGACGCAACACCTGAATAAAGCACTTGGTCTGCCATTGCGAAGGCTGCTGCGAACGTGGTTTTTTCATTGGCCACACGGAACAGATTTTGGTTTGGAATAACAATCAACGTGTCAACATAGCGCGCGAGTTCTTCAATGCCACGCTCAGCAGTTGCCATGCGGCGCACGCCTTCAAAATGGAAGGGCTTCGTTACAACGCCAACAGTGAGAATGCCCTGCTCTTTTGCAGCACGCGCAATGATGGGTGCAGCACCAGTACCCGTTCCACCGCCCATACCGGCTGTGATAAATGCCATGTGCGAACCGGCAAGATAGTCCAGAATTTCAGGCAAGGCTTCTTCAGCTGCGGCAGCACCAATTTGAGGCTGTGAACCGGCACCCAAACCTTGTGTCAGGGCTGTGCCCATTTGCACGCGCTTGGTTGCGGCGTTTTGCACCAACGCTTGCGCATCGGTATTCGCCACCACGAATTCAACGCCTTCGAGGCGGCTTTCAATCATGTTATTGACGGCATTGCCGCCTGCCCCACCCACACCAAAAACCGTGATACGTGGTTTCAATTCTGAGAGATTTGGGACTGTAAGCTTGATTGACATGGTAAAATCCGACGCTGATGTTGCTAGCCAGACTTTGTGCGTCAAACCCTAAAAAATGGTTAACAGACGGTCACCCGATAAGGTTGAAATAGGGTGAATGCGCATTTTGCCGCATTTAAAATGCTTCAGCTAGCCACTTGCCGACGCGGCGCGCGTAGGTCATCTGCGAGCGATCAATCGCAAGCCTCGCTTCATATGGCATATCGCATGCCATATTTGGTTCGCAGGCCGCCACCAACAAGCCTGCAACAGCAGCAAAACCGCCACTTTTGGCTAGCTCTGGCAAACCCTGTAGTCCGGTTGGCAGGCCTATGCGGACGGGTAACCCTAAACGTGACGTTGCAAATTCGCGCATGCCATGCAGTTGCGAAGCACCACCGGTGATTACAACACGGCTGCTCGCAAATCCGGCTAATGCACCCTCGCCCAGCAAGGCACGCGCATGTTCAAACAACTCATCAAGCCGCGGCACAATGATAGATGTGAGAACATGCTTTGGCACCTTTTGCACGGTGTCCACGCCACGCTCACCCAACAACGGCACTGCCAGCAATTCCCGGTCGTCGTGGCCATTTCCCAGCACACTGCCAAACATTGTCTTTAATCGTTCAGCATGAACAACTGTTGTTGAAAGTCCATGGGCAATGTCATTTGTGATGTGCTGCCCCCCAATTGGCAACACCGCCGACGCGACAAGCTTGCCCTGGCGGAACGCCGCAACATGGGTTGTGTAACCACCCATATCAAACAAGATAGTGCCAAATTCCAATTCGTCCGGTGCCAGAACCGAACGTGCCGAAGCATAGGGCGCCAAAGCAAATCCGCTGAGTCCCAAATGGCTGCGTTCAATGGCCATCCGCAAATTGTGCAGTGGTGCGGGTTCCATCGTCACCACAGCAATGTCAGCTTTCAATGCTTCACCGTGCATGCCAACCGGGGCCTGCAGCGTTTCCACACCATCAAGTGAATAGGACACAGGCAACAGATGCAGCACATGCCGCTTGCCCACGTCAGCTTTCGAAACTGCAAGCGACACAACAGCATCCACGTCTTGTTGTGTCACAACTCCGTTGTCGATTTTGATAGCGGCGGAGTTCACGACAGTTGTTGGCCGGCCACCGGAAACATTGACGTGGACATGTCGAATGGTCGTCCCCGCCATGCGTTCAGCAGCATCAACAGCCAGGCGAATAGACCGCTCGGTTTCACCAACATCAGCAACAGACCCGCCTTTTACCCCGCGCGAAACTGTTTGACCAAATCCCAAAACTTTGAGGCCGTTGCGAATATCAATATCGACAGATTTTTTGCCGGGGCTCCATTCAGCAATTAGGCAAGCCGTTTTAACCGAACCAATGTCAACTGCTGCAACCACAGTTGGCGCATGTGATGACATGAGGCGGCCTTGGCCACGCACAAGTGAAGGAATGGATTTCATAAACGCGACGCCCTGACTTACTGAATACTGGAAGTAGTCGTTGGATCAACACTTCCCAAAAATTCTGCTGTGGCAGCGACAAACGTCACTTCACCCGCAATCCGATAATCAATCTTTGAAAGAACATTTTGTTGCAAGCTGGGTGAAAAGAATGCCGTCTCCGCAGATTTGAGAACTGCTTCCATATCCATTTCCGGCAACGCAACCACAACCCCGTTCTTCATATGCAAATCCCAACGGCGGTCACCCATGCGCACCGCTGCTTTCACTTCCAGCATTAACGCAGGAGTGGCTTCCATTTGGTTAACCAGTTCAAAAGCCGCTGTATTCGCACCTTCACCAACAACATGAAGCAACATGTTGCCGACTGCCAATTGCGCCGCTCATAGGCTTGCCCTTTTGGTCCACCACTTGCATCAAGCCTTTGTGTTGCCACACAACAAAAGGCTCGCGCTCAACAACAGCAATCTGCAATTGGTTTGGAAAGCGCCGAACAACGGTCGCTTGGTCAATCCAATCCAATTCTTGCAGGCGCACCCGCGCCTTTTTGGCGTCAAAGCCAATAAGTGGGCCACCGGGCTTTACACCAATATGTGCCAACACTTCCGCAGCGTCATGGTGAAGCAAGCCGGATAGCTCGATATCTGTAGCAGCAAGTCCAAATAAGCCAGCAATTTGCCCGGGCATTTTCAACCAAGGGCTCCCGGGATAATCCAAGTGCCCACCTGCAACAACGCCACGCACAATTGCAGCACCCAGAAAAAGTACGGCCAAACCACGCGCCGCGATGCGATAGCGGGAAGCGCAATCAGGCCTGAAAAACCGGTTGCGCATTACCGGTTCAGCGACGCGTCGTTCACCATCCATGTCACCAATTCCTCAAAGCTGTGGCCTGCGTGAGCGGCCAGTTCCGGCACTAAAGACGTGCCCGTCATTCCGGGTTGCGTGTTCACTTCCAACAAGATCAATTCCGGCTCCCGACCTTTAGTCACGTCATTCAAACGAAAATCTGAGCGTGAAATGCCTTTGCATCCCAAGGCTTGATGCGCGAGCAATGAACATCTTTGTATTTTACGATAAATGTTCTGCGGAATATCCGCTGGCAATACATGATGAGATCCGCCAGGTGCATATTTCGATTCATAATCATACCAAGTTGCTGCACTGGAAACGATGTCGATGACACCCAGCGCCACGTCACCCATAACAGCACAGGTCAATTCGCGGCCGGGTATGAACCGCTCCACCATTACATGCGTGCCAAAAAGTTCGCGTTCGTCCAGAATGCTGGTAGCGGGACCATTGCTGCGTTCATCAACAATGTGAACGCCAACACTTGAACCTTCATCCACGGGCTTGATGACATAGGGCAGTGGCAGCGGATGTGTATTTGCAGCAACATCAATTTCAACCAACTTGCTTTCGGCCAAAGGCAAGCCCGCATTCTTGAAAATGACTTTTGCTACTTCCTTGTTCAAGGCAATTGCCGAAGCCAAAATCCCTGAATGCGTGTAAGGAATTCCGAGCGTTTCAAACAATGCCGAAGCACCGCCGCCCTCGCCCCACTTGCCATGCAGGGCGTTGAAGGCAACATCTGGTTTCATGTCCATCAACACCGAATGGATTGTTTCGCGCTTCACATCCACCATGATGGCATTGAAGCCTGCACGCTTGAGTGCGCCAAAACATGCTTCGCCCGATGCCAGTGAAACAGCACGTTCAGCCGACCAACCACCCATCAAAACAGCAACAGTGGTTTCGCTGGGAATACGTTTACCCACGTAGTTCATGCTGCACCCTTAATGCCAATGCGTTTGATTTCCCATTCCAGTTCCACACCAGATTGTGCCTTCACTTTCGCACGCACAGTTTCACCCAACTCTTCAATTTGCGAGGCCGTTGCTCCCCCCTCGTTGATTAAAAAATTACAGTGCAACTCAGAAACTTTTGCCGGCCCAACAGAAAATCCGCGCATGCCGGCAGCATCAATCAATTGCCAACTTTTCAAACCGGGTGGGTTTTTGAATGTTGATCCGCCAGTTCGGCTTTTGATCGGTTGTGTCGCTTCGCGGCTGGAGGTTATTTTGTCCATCGCCGCCATAATGTCTTCGGTTTTTCCGGGGCGGCCTTCCAATGTCGCCTCTGTAAAAATCAAGTCTTCCGGAGCGCCGCAGTGGCGATAGGTATAGTCCATATCTGCGTTGCTCAACACCTTGATATTTCCCTTACGATCAACGGCACGTGCTTCCACCAAAACGTCTTTGGTTTCACCACCATAGGCGCCGCCGTTCATGCGAAGCGCCCCGCCTATGCTGCCCGGTATACCTCTCAGAAAGGTTAACGCATCAATACCGTGCTCACTGGCAAACCGTGCAACACGAACGTCAAGTGCAGCAGTCCCCGCTTTTACACGCATCGGACCATCAAGTTTCACATCAGCAAAACCACGGCCTAAACGTATCACCACACCCGGCACCCCCGCATCCCTGACCAGCAAGTTTGAGCCAACACCGATGACGTAGTAAGGCACATCTTCCGGCAAACCCGCCATGAACATAGCCAAGTCTGCTTCATCGGCAGGCGTAAACAAAACTTCCGCGGGTCCGCCAACGCGAAACCACGTCAGATCAGCCAATGGAAAATCTGCTTCCAAACGCCCCCGCACTTGCGGCAAACGGGCTTTGAGTTTTTCTCCGTCCATTGACTAGCTCCTCAACCCAACGCCGCCAGTTCATTTGGCAAGGCATAGGCCCATTGCGAAATGGTTCCTGCCCCCAAGCACACAACAATATCGCCGGGGCTGACCAAACGATTGACGACGGGAGCTAGTTGTTTTGGATCGTCGATTTTGTGCACCGAACGGTGCCCACGATCATGCAAGCCTTCAGCAAGGTTCTCATGAGTAGCACCTTCAATTAGTGCTTCCCCGGCGGCATACACGGGTGCAATCACCACTGCATCTGCATCGTTGAAGCATCCGCAAAACTCACTGAACAAGCTTGAAAGTCTGGAATAGCGATGCGGCTGCATAACAGCCACAACCTTGCCCTTGGTAACCTTGCGGGCGGCAGACAACACAGCAGCAATTTCCACAGGATGGTGGCCATAGTCGTCAAACACAGTCACACCATTGTGTTCACCTGTGCGTGTGAAACGCCGCTTGACGCCTTCGAACGCCGCTAGACCTTTGCGAATTTTATCATCAGGCATGCCAAGCTCGCGCGCGACTGCAATGGCAGCCGTTGAGTTCAAAGCATTGTGATCACCCGGCATCTTGAGGGCCATATCAGAAATCATGTGCGTCTTGGCCGTTACACGGTCTGTCACCACGATATTAAAACGCGTAGCGCCATCCTCATATCGGACATCTTGCAAACGAAAATCTGCTTGAGGGCTGCGACCATAAGTGATCACGCGACGATCTTTGATCTTGCCCATTAATTCCTGCACGACAGGATGATCAATGCACATCACGGCAAAGCCATAAAAAGGAATATTTTCAACAAAAGCCAGAAATGCTTCTTTGGCCTTATCAAAAGTGCCGTAATGGTCGAGGTGTTCAGGATCAATATTCGTGACAATGACAACATCAGCGGGCAATTTTACAAACGTACCATCCGACTCGTCTGACTCTACTACCATCCAGTCACCTTTGCCTAAGCGCGCATTGGTGCCATAAGCATTGATAATGCCGCCGTTGATGACTGTAGGGTCCAGTCCCCCGGCATCCAGCAACGAAGCAACAATTGACGTGGTCGTAGTTTTGCCGTGGGTGCCACCAACGGCAACGCAGGATTTGAACCGCATCAATTCAGCCAGCATTTCTGCTCGCCGCACAACCGGCAAATAACGAGCCCGCGCTTCCACCAATTCCGGATTATCAGGTTTCACTGCGGAGGAAATAACCACAACTTGCGCATTACCTAGGTTGGCAGCAGCATGGCCAATTTTAACTTCAATGCCATGCTTGCGCAGCCGCGCCACATTGTAATTGTCGCTAATGTCAGACCCTTGAACCTTGTAGTTCAACGTGGCCATAACTTCGGCAATACCGCTCATGCCAATGCCGCCGATGCCAATAAAATGGATGGGGCCCACTTCACGTGGTAACTTCATATTCTGCTTACTCCTGAATTTTCGCCGACTTGGCGCGTCATGTGTCGCTCTACAAGATCAGCCAGTTTTTGTGCTGCATCGGGTTTTCCATGCCGAACAGCAGCTTCGGCGGCGTCTTTAAGGACTTGTGGACTATTGAGCAACCGTTCAAGCACGCTTGCTAAAACCTGCGGCGTCAATGCATTTTGATCTTGAATAAAGCCAGCTCCAGCTGCCGCAAAACTTTCGGCATTTTTCTTTTGATCGTTGTCGATGGCATGTGGCAGCGGCACCAGCACTGCAGGCCGTCCGATCACACCCAATTCCGCAATAGATGAGGCACCAGAGCGGCAAACCACCAAGTGACTTTGCGCGATTTCTTCAGGCATGTTGCTGAAAAAATGCGACAATCGGCAAGTGACGCCGAGTGCCCCGTATCGCTCTTCGACGCGCGACAAATCTTCGGCCCGACATTGCTGCACAATCGTCAATCGTCCGCGTAAAGTTTCAGGCAGCAAGGCCAAGGCATCTGGCATCACGTCAGAAAAAAAACGCGCACCCTGGCTTCCGCCAAACACAACCAGTTTCAATGGCGACATTTCATCGAGATGCGGATAGCGCGCAGCCATAAAATTGAGGGCGGTTTGTCGAACCGGATTGCCAGTCAATACAACTTTTCCCGCAGCCTGCGGCGTCAATCTGAATACCTGCTCGAAAGACGTGGCAATTGCATTCACCCGTCCCGCCAGAATTTTGTTGGCACGCCCCAACACCGCATTTTGCTCGTGCAAGATGGTCGGCAGTTTTAGCATCGTTGCTGCCCATAATGGTGGCAACGAAGGATATCCACCAAACCCCACAACTGCCGCCGGCGCATGTTTTTTTAACAACGCGCGCGCCGTTGCAACGCCCGAATATAGCCGCCAAATATTGCCAGGCACCGCCGTCAACTTGGAAAGCGACAAACTCGCCGAAGGAACAATGTGCGTTTGTGATGCCGGAAAACTTTTGCCATAGTCTCGCACTCGCTCATCCGTAATCAAGTGGATGTCATGTCCGCGTGAGAGTAATACTTCCGCCAAAGCTTGCGCTGGAAACAAATGTCCGCCTGTACCGCCTGCAGCCAGCGCTATGATCTGTTGTGTCGCCATGAATTAAGCTGGTTCTGCTGAAAGATTCGGTGCCGTTGGCGTCGCAATTACAGGCGCTTGCCGCCCAAGTGCCAAAATAAACCCGATTGCCGCCGCCGTGCCAAGGAGAGATGATCCGCCATAGGAAATCATTGGCAAGGTCATGCCCTTCGCTGGCAACAAAGCAACATTAACACCCATGTTGATCGATGCTTGAATTGCAAACATCGACGTTACACCCGCCATTGCCAAGGCTGCAAATGGATCTTTTTCGACTTTCGCGCGCTTCAAGGCTCGAATGATGATGAAAAGAAACAATCCCATTATGGTGAGGCAAGCCAATAGACCAAACTCTTCTCCTATGACAGAAAACGTGTAATCTGTGTGCGCATCCGGCAGCACAAGTTTTGCAGTTCCGCCGCCAGGGCCCGCACCTAAAATTCCACCATTATTGAAGGCCTGTATAGAAGTATCAACTTGGAAAGTGTCACCCTTTTCAGGATCCAAGAACCGATCAATGCGTGAAGCCACATGCGGCACCAACGCATAAGAAATTGTGACCGCAGCAGCCCCAGCGCCAGCAAGACCAAAAATAACCGGCCACGGAATTCCATAAACCAGCAACATGGCACCAATAGTCGTGACCACCAATGCTGCCTGTCCAAAATCCGGTTGTATAATCAACGACAGCAAAAACACGACGGCACAACCATAGGCCATAAAGTGAGCAGGCATATCAGGCAGCCGAATACGCTCGCCTAACAACCACGCAAACACCACGACAAAACATGGTTTGGCAAATTCCGATGGCTGCAAACTCAGGGGACCTAAATTGATCCAACGATGGGCACCTTTGATTTCCATACCAAACTTCAAAGCCAGCCACATCAGCACCAATGAACCGGCAAATCCGAACATCGCAAAGCGGCGCACCCATTGTCGTTCAAAGGTTGAGATCACCAGAAGCCCAACGACAGCCAAGCCCAAATATAACAACTGGCTTTTAACAAAGTGATAGGGATCAAGTCCAATACGCATCGCAACGGGCGGACTAGCCGCCATACTGACCAAAACCCCCACGGCCATCAATAGCAGCGTAGCGACAAGCAACGGCCGGTCAACGGTAAACCACCAGCGGGCCATCAGGCCCCGGTCACTGCGGGAAATCAGGCTCATGTGGCACCCCCGTTCATCAACGTAATTCCATGCAAGCGGGAAACGACACTGACAAAGTCATCACCACGCACTTCAAAATTCTTGTACTGATCAAACGAAGCACAAGCAGGCGACAGCAGCACGACCGCGCTTTGCAGTCCATTCTGTGCTGCATCTTGCGCGGCCAGTTGCACGGCCTTAGCCATGGTGTCGGCGATCACATAGGGCAATTTGCCTTCAAGCGCTTTCGCAAGTACTGGCGCAGAGACCCCTATCAAATAAGCCTTCGCGACACGTCCGAAATGAGGTTCCAAATCTGCGATCCCACCCGTCTTGGCCAAGCCCCCGGCGATCCAATAAATATTTTCAAACGAAGTGAGCGCTTTTTCAGCGGCATCAACATTCGTGGCTTTCGAGTCGTTCACGAAATCCACTTTTCCCATTGTCGCAATTTGTTGCATGCGGTGCGCAAGCCCAGGAAAGCTTCGCATCGCTTCTAAAATCACATCTGCGGAAATGCCCAAAGCTGAAGCCGCACCATAAGCCATGCAGGCGTTTTGCCAATTGTGCCGCCCACGCAAAGCCGGCAAATCACGCAAATCCAATTCAGCAACCAACAGGCCTTCGCGCTCATCCCGCAGCACACCATCAGGTGCAGAAATTCCGTCAACCCTAGACTCGAAAACCGAAACCGCCCGCACATCGGCACCCGAATGCAATGAAGCAGCAATTGCCCTGCCCCATTCGTCGTCAACGCCTACAAGTGCTGTTTGCTTATCACGTTGTTTTGCAAACATACGCGCTTTAACACTTGCGTAATGCGCCATCGAACCATGGCGGTCGAGATGGTCAGGCGAGACATTGGTCAGTATGCCAACATCAGGCGAAAGGCCCGGCATCAGATCAATTTGAAACGACGATAATTCCAAAACATAGTGCCGCTCCCGTTGCGGTGCGCGAAGATTGAAAACGGCATTGCCGATGTTGCCACCAACATCCACATCTAGTCCGGCTTGCTTCAGCACATGGCCAATCAATGCCGTGGTGGTAGATTTGCCATTGGTTCCCGTGATGGCAATGATCTTGGCCCCACTGTCTTGCACTTCACGCGCAAAAACTTCCGTATCACCAATAATTTCGATGCCCGCAGCCCGCGCTTTCACAACAGTCCAATGCGGTTCAGGATGTGTCAATGGCACGCCGGGGCTTAACACTAAGGCATGCAGTGTCTTGAAATCCACCGTGTGCAAGTTCGTGACAGTTACACCGTCATTGCGCGCTTTTTCTTGAGCCGGCTCTGAATCATCCCAAGCATAGACTGTGGCACCGCCAGCTTGCAAAGCCAGCGCACAGGACATGCCAGAACGCGCCAAGCCAAACAACGCAACCCGTTTTCCCTTGAATATGGATGCAGCAAACATCTCGATCTCACCGCAATTTTAAAGTGGAAAGGCCAATCAACGCCAGAACAAAAGCGATGATCCAGAAACGAATAACAATAGTCGGTTCCTTCCAACCCTTCTGTTCATAATGGTGGTGCAGCGGCGCCATGGCGAACACCCGCTTGCCCGTCATCTTGAATGATGCCACCTGCACGATAACCGAAACGGTTTCCAACACAAATAAGCCGCCGATCACTGCCAATACAATTTCATGTTTTACGGCAACAGCAATGGCACCCAAGGCACCACCCAGCGCAAGTGAACCTGTATCACCCATAAAAATCATGGCAGGTGGTGCATTGAACCACAAGAAACCAAGACCCGCCCCAATTAATGCCGCGCAGAACACGGCAAGTTCACCCGTACCTTTGACAAAGTGCAGTTGCAAATATTCAGAGAACACAAAATTGCCGACGAGATAAGCAATCAGGGCATAGCTGCCGGCGGCAATCATCACAGGAACAATGGCAAGGCCATCCAGACCATCAGTAATGTTGACAGCATTGCCTGCACCCACAATCACCAACACGCCAACGACCAGAAAGAATGGACCAAAATAAATCAAAACGTCTTTGAAAAACGGAACGGCCAGCGAACTCGACAGCGGACTTGCGCCATAACGCATGAAAATGAAAACGGCGATGCCCGCAATCAGGAATTCCGCAAGCAAGCGCAGTCTGGACGAAAAACCTTTGACCGATGCGCGCGTGACTTTGAGATAGTCATCATAAAAACCAATCGCACCAAAACCCATGGTCACGAACAAGTACGGCCCATACATAAAGATTGCTCAAATCTGCCCACAGCAAAGTCGACAAAAAACACGCCGGACAAGATCATCAAGCCACCCATGGTTGGTGTGCCTTGCTTTTCCGCGATGTGGCGCTGTGGCCCATCCGTGCGTATGGGTTGGCCGCGACCCTGCTTTACTTTCAACAAGGATATGATGCGCGGTCCAAAAATAAAAACGAACAACAGTGCTGTCAGTGTTGCGCCGCCAATGCGTGTCGTCAGATATCGAAACACGTTGAAGTGCTGAAAAATCGTCAGCAGAGTGTGGTGAGCAAATAATACAGCATTTCAGATTCTCGTCTATTTGGCGTTGCGGCCATTTGGCTTTAAGGGCTTCAACAATGGGTCCCATGCGACTGCCCAGCGAACCCTTGACCATCACACAATCACCTGCTCGCAAATCACTCATGACGTCATCCAAAAGATTCGACGAGAGATCAGCATGGGCACCACGCTTGGCTTCAGGAAGTGCATCCCACAAATGTTTCATCAGTGGTCCGGCTGCATGCACACGGTCAATGCCGTTGCGCTCCATGTCCTTTGCCAGCCCCCGATGCAAGTCTTCAGCGAAAGCACCAAGTTCCAGCATGTCACCCAGAACAGCAATGCGCCTGCCGTTTTTGCCCGGCTTCAGCGTTGAAAGTAACGCCAATGCCGCCGCAACTGAAGCAGGATTTGCGTTGTAACTTTCATCCAGCAACAGGGCCTCGCCGCCCGGCAAGTGAAAGCGTGATTTGCCCGCCACTGCCTTTTGCAGGTTTGGCATCTGACAAGTGCAAGTGCGGCCCGCGCCAAATCAGCGCCCGCAAGTTTTGCAGTCGCCAAAACGGCCAGACTGTTGATGGCCATGTGTTCGCCGGGCATGCCCAGTTTATAGATGACTTTTTCACCCAGGATCATGGCTGTAATGCAACAGCAATCAGGCCGCAATGCCAATCCTTCCAGGCGCACATCAGCATCGTCATGCCGGCCAAAGCCGATGATGGAGCTAATACCGTGTGAATTGCCGCAGCTTTCAAGATAGTCGAAGTAGGTCGGTGTCGCGATTGATAATAGCATGACCCCCTGAAACAACGCCTGAAAAAATTTCAGCCTTGGCATCAGCAATTTCATCCAGTGACTTGAAATGCCCAAGATGGCTTGCCGCAACTGTTGTGACAATCGCAACATGGGGCTGCACCATACCCACCAACGGCGTGATTTCGCCTGATGGTTCATGCCAATTTCAAACACGCCAAAACCCGATGTTTCGGCAAAGCGCGAAAGTGTCAGCGGCACCCCCCAATGATTGTTGAATGATGCAGCAGAAGCATGGGTTTCTGCCGATGCCGAAAGCGCCACACGCAACATTTCCTTCGTGCTGGTTTTTCCGACACTGCCTGTAACAGCAATCACATTGAGCGTGGCTGCGCGCACGCGCTGCACGGCCAATGCGCTCAAGAGCCTTCAGTGGATCATCCGACACCAGCAGCAAGTGGCAGGTTCTGCGGCCACGCCGCATCTGCGCCGCGACACAATAGCAATGCCCGCACCTTTTGCAAAGCCGCGGCAACAAAGTCATGCCCATCCATGTTGTCGCCTTTGATCGCAACAAAAATATCTCCCGCAGCAACAGTGCGTGAATCAATCGATACGCCGCCAAAGGTCCCGTGGCAGTAGCCCTGCACCTCGCCACCTGCCGCCGCCGCAAGTGCATCCAATGTCCACAAGTCACTGTGCATGATAAGTCTTTCCCGCAAGCGCCGCCCTCACGGCATCATGGTCACTGAATGGGCTTGTGTCGGTGCCAATGATTTGGCCTTGCTCATGGCCTTTGCCTGCAACCAGCAAGCACATCACCGGTTTGCAAGCCATCAATGCCGTGGCAATGGCTTCAGCGCGATCAGCAATTTCGATTGCAACTGGCGCGCCTGCCAACACTTCCCGACGAATGAGTGCGGCGTCTTCCGTGCGCGGATTATCGTCAGTCACATAGACCACATCGCGACATTGGGCAGCAGCCTTTGCCATCAGCGGGCGTTTGCCCTTGTCGCGATCTCCTCCACATCCAAACACGATGTACAACTTGCCCGCATTGAAGGCCGCAAGGCTTTCAACGCTGTTTCAATCGCATCCGGCGTATGCGCATAGTCAACATAAACACGCGCACCATTTTCTGTTTGCCGACAAGTTCAAGTCGGCCAGTAGCACCGTTCAAGTGAAGCAAGCGCATGCCGCACCAGCGAAGCTCGCCACCTGTTGCAATAACCAACCCAGCAGCAACAACAGCATTCGAAGCTTGAAACTCACCGACCAATGGCAACGGCACTTCATGCACGCCATCTGCCATTTCAAGCGTGAGCAACTGCCCGCTTTCAGTCTGCGCTGACGATAAAAATCCGGATGTCGGTTCCGCTTCACCCACCGTAAACGGCACCAGCCACGCCTTGCAGCATCGCTGCAATGATTTCGTCAGCTTCAGGAATGTCCGCATTGATGACAGCAGGCTGCACCGGCGGGCAGCAAGCGTTCAAACAACATCAACTTCGCATCGAAATAAGCTTCAAACGTCTTGTGATAGTCAAGATGATCGCGTGTAAGGTTGGTAAAGGCACCTGCTGCAAGCCGCAGACCATCCAAGCGGTTTTGCACCAGCCCATGGCTTGAAGCTTCAATCGCCAAATGCTGCACATCCGTTTTCAGCAAGTCGTGCAATGACCTGATGCAAGTCCACAGGGTCAGGCGTCGTGTGCGAAAGGTTCGCAGTACCGTCTGGCCCAACAATGCCAATGGTGCCAAGGCTCGCCGCGCGAAACCCCATTTCTGCCCAAATCTGCCGCACAAAAACCGAAACGGAAGTTTTGCCATTGGTACCCGTGACGGCAACAATCGTATCGGGCTGCTCACCATAAAAACGCGCTGCAGCCAGTGCCAGCAGGCGACGCGGGTTGTCACTGCGTACAAGCGCAAGTCCCGCCACATCAGGTGCATCGTTCGGCGGAACAATGGCGGCAACAGCGCCCGTTGCTTTCGCGTCAGCAAGAATGGCCCGTCAGCTTTTGAACCAGGCAAGGCAGCAAACAGAAAGCCAGGTTGCACTTCTCGACTGTCAGCAGTCAGGCCTGTATATCGCAGATCACAGCGCGTCCGCTGGAAGCACCGCATCTTCAAGGATCAATCTGGCAAGGCTCTGCGCCATGCATCAGCCCTTCTTGGCCTTGCGCTGCTTTTCAAGCTTTTCGCGATCAGCATCGGTCAACACAGGTGTCGATACCCAACATCGGCGCAATGCGTGCGATGAATATTTCCTGCAGTCGGAACCGCATTCCAACCCGATGTTGCAAAGCCATAAGTTTCTGGCAAAGGTTTTGGCTCGTCCAGCATGACGAGAATGGCATAGCGCGGCTTATCCATGGGAAAGGCTCCGATGAACGATGCCAAGCGATGGTCTTTGGAATAGCGACCGCTGCACAACTTTTTCTGCCGTGCCGGTTTTGCCGCCAACGCGATAGCCCGGCACATCGGCCTTGCGACGCAGAACCTTCTGTGGCATTCAGACGGAACAATTCCCGCATGTTCTTTGAAACCGCTGGCTTCACAATCTGCTTTGCCAACACGTCCGCTTCTTCTTTTGAGCGCCGCATGAACGTCGGCGGCACCATTTTTCCATCATTCAGAATTCCTGCCACACACTGACAATCCTTGCAGTGGCTGCACGGCAAAACCATGGCCAAAAGCCGCCGTTGCTGAGACAAGCTTACCCCATCTTTTGGGCAGCAAGCGGCTTTGCAGTTTCGGGAACTTCTGTCAGCAAGTCGGTCAAACAGGCCCACGCGGCCCAGAAATTCCTGATGTCCTTCGAGCCCGACATCAAGGGCCATTTTGGCCGTGCCGATGTTGGAAGAGTTTGTGAAGATTTCCGGCACAGTCAGCACACGGCGTTGCGCATGGAAGTCGTTGATGCGCGCATTGCCGATCACCAACGGGAAGCGTGCGTCATATTTCGAGTTCATGTTGATGACGCCATAGTCAAACGCCATGGCAAACGTCACTGCTTTCATCGACCGAACCCAGCTCATAGACACCAGACAACATGCGGTTCTGCTGGTCTTTGCTGAATGATCTTCGATTCCGCATTGGGATTGAAATCGGGCAGCGAAGCCAGCGCAATGATCTCGCCAGTCTCGATATCCATGACAATGCCGCCACCAGCAACGGCCTTGAACTTGACGATGGCCTTTTGCAACTCATCGACAACAGCATGCTGCACGCGCATGTCCATGGACAGTTGCGCGGGTGCCGAGGTTGGCTTGCCCGGTTCGGCAAGCGAGGCGGTGTAAATTGCTCCTGCATTGTCGAGATATTTTTCAATGCCTGCAATACCCTTGGTATCGACATCGACATAGCCCACAGTATGGGCCGCCAAGCGGCCTTGCGGATAGACCCGTTTGCGTTCATTCACATAAGCAACGCCCGGAATGCCAAGGTTGTAAACGGCATCGCGCTCTTCAGGGCTGACCTGGCGCTTGATCCATACAAAAGCGCGGCCAGGCTGCGTGAATTTTTTGCGCAAGGTCAGCGGCATCAATATCAGGCAAGTGTCGTTGAAATCAGTTCAACGGCCTCTTCAATATCGAGGATCTTGCGCGGATCAGCAAACAGCGAAGCCACAGAAACATCTGTGGCCAACACCACGCCATTGCGGTCCACAATGTCGGGCCGTGGCACACGTTCGGCTTCGCGCGGCAATGCGTTTGGCTTCGCCCTCATCCGGCTCAAACACCGTGAGCCGCACCAACTGCGCACCAATGATGCCAAAGAACAACACATAGAACAAGCCCAAGCAGGCGGATGCGGTTTTGCCCCTGCAGGCCGCTTTTGCGTTCGATCGATGACTGGCTGTTCTGCCATGGCTCATTGCATCTTCTTCAAAATGTCATCGATGGTGCCCTTGCGGCTTGGGCGCTTCTGCTTTTGCAAGCGCCTTCAAGCGTGCAGGCAATTCTTCGCTTCTCACAATACTGGTCGGGCTCAAGCGCTTCATACCCAAGATGCTGTTCCGCCAATTGTTGAATGCGTTCGGGCCGCGTCAGGCTGCTCCATTCGGCTTTCAGCAGTTTGATGGCTTCAGCATTATCGATCATTTCCGCTTTGGCACGTGCAATCTCGCGTTCGTGCCGCGCGTCATGTGTTCCAGAGGAATAGAGCACCGATGCCGTGACCAAGCGTCACCACGACCAGCGCGAAGTTTGCAAACTTCAACATCAATGCGCCCTCATTGCTGCAACTGATTTATAGAAATCACCGAATGCTTCCCCAAGCTGCCGCATCGTGCGAACAGCAGCCCGCAACTTTGCCGACCGGCCCGTGGGTTTGCTTCCAGTTCTGCTTCACCCGGGCCAACATGCCCTTTGAACAAGTTTGAAACTTGGTGCGCTGCTGATCACAGGCCCTGGTGCATGCCGCGATGTCGCATGGCAGATTGCCGCTGCGTTCGGCAAGAAACTGTTTGGCAATCCGGTCTTCCAGCGAATGAAAAGTCACAACGACCAGTCGGCCTCCCGGTTTCAACACGCGTTCCGCAGCAATCAGTGCATCGACCAATTGGCCCAGTTCATCATTCACATAAATCCGCAAGGGCCTGAAAAGTTTTGGTCGCAGGGTGCGTGCGCATATGCGGGCGGTGCGGCCCCGTGGCACGTTCAATCGCAGCCACCAGCTGCCGCGTGGTTGGATAGGCGCTTCAGTACGTGCTTTGGCGATGGCCCGGCCAATGGCGCGGGACTTCGGCTCTTCACCAAACACATAAATGATATCTGCCAGCCGTTCGGCGCTGAATATTGCGCAACCACATCAGCAGCACTTTGGCCAGACTGCGCCATGCGCATGTCCAGTGGGCCATCTTTCATGAAAGAAAAGCCACGTTCTGCCTGGTCAAGCTGCATGGACGACACGCCAATATCCATCACAACGCCATCAAGCTCGATGTCACCTGTTCAGTCAAGGCGTCGCAAAATTACCAAAGGCCGACTTCGACAAGTTGCAGCCGGTCCGCTGAAGCTTGCTTCACCATCGCTTGCCCTGCTTCAATGGCATCGGGATCACGGTCAAAAGCGATGACCTTGCAGTCAGCAGCGTCCAACATGGCCTTCGAATATCCACCCGCACCAAAGGTCAAATCGGCATAGCGTTCACCCTCTGCAGGCTGCATAGCCTGCCAAAACCTCGTCAAGCAGCACAGGCACATGGCCCGTCTGCGGCAGACGGAAGCATGTCAAGAGGTTGACGAGCATGGCAAAAAATCAGGATGAACAGAAGGTTAACCGAACCCCGACAATGCGCTGCCCAATGTTAACAAATGGTTTCCGAAGCTGAGTCAGCGCAACACATTTCAACATCAGAAAGAGAAGTGCCAGTTGGCCTGTAAGCCGGGTTCTGTGTCCAAGCCTTGCAGCCCGAAGCGGTAACCATTCATCTGGAGCACATGTTGCCAGGTGCTTCGCGCAACCAACCCGGGCGGCAGGGCCGGAAAAGCCTGATGTCTCTCGCGAGCAATCGCGCCACCCCTATTCGGTCTTGCTCCCGGTGGGGTTTGCCATGCCGCCTCCGTTGCCGGCGGCGCGGTGCGCTCTTACCGCACCTTTTCACCCTTACCGCCGAAAGATCGGCGGTTCGTTCTCTGTGGCACTTTCCCTGGGGTCGCCCCCGCCGGACGTTATCCGGCACCGTTTTTCCGTGGAGCCCGGACTTTCCTCCACCGCGGCCTTTCGGCCCTTGCGGCAGCGGTCACCCAGCCAACTGGCAAGTGGCGGGTTAGGCACTTGTGGCGCGCACGTCAACAAAACCTTGAATTTTCAGCAATTCAGGGCCATGTTGCGCAGCCGGGGGAAATAGGCATGAACCATGACTGAACTTGAACGCTGAAAACATTAAAACGCATCACGCGTTGGCAAAACTTATGGATACGGCCTGGGGCATTCCATTCACCGGTGGCGGTTTGGCCTTGATTCGGTTTTGGGTCTGATTCCCGGCGCCGGCGATGCCGTCAACTTGGGCGTGTCGATGTATGCTTTGCACCTCGCCCGAAAACTTGGGTGCACCAAATGCCTTGTTGCTGCGCATGGCCGCCAATGCTGGCATAGATTTCGGCATGGGCAGCATTCCTGTGTTTGGCGACATATTCGACATGTTTTTCAAATCCAATACCCGCAATCTGAAAATGCTCACCGAGTTTCTGGAAAAGCAGAAATCCTGAAGTCTGGAAATTCGGCAGTTAGGCGTGTAAACCTAACGTCAACCGGGGACAATTGCATGTTTTTGTTCGTTGCCAAACTTGGCTTCTTAGCTACAATTTTCGTTCAACCCGCCTTTGCACAAGAGCGTGAATGGCTGCTTGATGCCGTAGAGGAAGATGTATTTCTGGTGTTCGGCGTGCCCGACACCAATGATGTGGGCGTGAGTTTTTGGTGCAAGATCGGCACAGGCGTTGTGAGTGTTTTTGCGCCTCTGTTACCTAGCATGGCAGCCACCCAAAACGCTCAACTTGTCCACAGAAAACGCGAGTTATGAATTGCGCACTGATGGTTCCCAAGGCAAAAATTCAAAAACCGTAGAAGCTAAACTGAAACCTCAGGCAACCATCCTTGCTGAACTAAAATCAGCGGAACGTTTCACACTCATCCTAAACAAACACAAAGCGGTTTATCCTCTTGCGGGTGCTGATTTTGACGGATTGCTTAAACTGTGCGCACCGCTTCCTTAGGGCAAATCGCATAAAGCCGTTGGATTATATCAACGGTTTCGGCATCCAGCACGCCATTCACCATTCTGCGCCGGTAACGCCGCTGCACAGCCTCCGTCACGACCCGCGTGCGGGTATCACACTCTCCCGTCGCATCCAGTCCATACCCTAAGGCAGTCAGCATTTGTTGCGTTTGAAGAACACTAATCAGTGGCGCTTCCTGCGGCGTCCCACAAACCACCTGCCCCACACCTTGGGCTGCAAGATAGGCCCAATCAAAACCTTCGCCCGGATCGACTTTGCGCCCCGGTGCAATGTCGGAATGTGCGACAACATCATGCGGGCGCATGCCATAGCGCAGCATGATGTCGAGGCACAAATTTCTGACAGCTTGCATTTGAACCAGTGGATAATCCGGCAATCCACCATTGTGGCCTAAGTTCTGGATTTCGATTCCAATCGATGCCGAATTAATGTCAACAGCACCAAACCAACTGGAAACGCCTGCATGCCACGCTCTCCGGTCCTCACCCACCATTTGCACAATGGAGCCATCCACATCGATCAGATAGTGGCAAGAGACTTTGGACTGTGGATTGCACAACCAGTCCACTGCCGATGAACCACTTGCCATGCCCGTATAGTGCAACACAATCAACCGCGGTTCAGCAACCCCGATGCGCGGCTCATGGTTTTCAGAAACTTGTCTGCGTATGACAAGGCTGGAGCCAATCACTTACGCGGCTTCTTTTTTAATACGGTCAAAAGCTTCGTTAATACGTGCAAGCCTTTCGGTGGCAATCAATATCAACTCCTTCGGCATGCCGCTGGCCACATGTTTATCAGGGTGCAGTTCCCGCACTAATTTGCGGTGTGCCTTACGAATATCTTCAAAAGGCATGTCACGTGGAACGCCAAGAATATCGTAGGGATCATCTTCCATCACAACATGTCGAGCGCTAATGCGTCGGAAATCATTCGAACTAAATCCAAACATTCCGCTGATGTGCAGCAAAAACGTCAATTCATCTGGGTGTACCGCGCCATCCGCTTTGGCAATGTGGAACAAACCATCCAACACGTTTTCTAGCATGTCTGAACCGGGTTCAAAGAGTGCAGCCACCTGCTTGGCGTAAAACTCGTAGCCGGCAATGTCCTGTTGCGCCAATTCAAACACACGTTGAACGGCTGCGCGGTCACTTTCCGGAACTTGGAATACGTCGCCAAAAGCGGCGAGTTCGTCACTTGTCACAACACCGTCAGCACGTGCCATCTTGGCGCTCAACGCAATCATGCCAATGGTAAATGCGACTGATTTTTCAGGTGGTGTATTGCTGCCAAAATATCCGCTGATCGTATCACCAACGTCTTGCACCGCCCCTGCGATGCGCTGCCAAATTGACATGATCCCCTGCCTGTTCCCGTCGTAAGTCCAATGAAAATGTTCAGGCAGCTTTTTTGAAATAATGCATCACACTGAACACAGGTGCATCAACGTCTTGCCCCGCTGCCAAACGCTGCTCCAAATGCCACGCCCGCCCGGCCGTCCAAATTGACAAGGCAAGAACCGGAATCATGGCAAATGCGGCCAATATCATCACCGTTTGGTTCGAAGCACTGAACAGCTTTGCAACCGCCCATACCGCCGTAACGGCCGCACTTCCCACCAGACACAATGTCATAAGCGTCACGCCAATCGCGGCCAAAGCACAGTTAAGTGCACTTGCCGCGCGGTCATGCTTGCGCGGCACATATTCGGGTCGTCTGATTTCTTGTTCCATAGCGCTGATATGCCCTCTGCCACGTCAATTTGCAATCTCCGACCAAAGAAAGCTCATCAATCAGTTGAGATTATACAATCAACTATTTGATTTATCGACAGTAACTCCCGCCGCTCCGGTGGCGCTGTAAATCCAGATGGAAATGGTCATCGTGGTGTGAATCTGCACCAGGGCCCAAAACCGTCTTGAACGGTCCACATGCCTCACTGCGCACCGTCTTCAAGAAACCACGCGCATCGCGGCTACCTAACCATCCCTGCTCCACGGAAATTTTACGTCCATCAGAAAGTGTAAAGCCAGAAATATCGATCGCATTTCCCATGCCGTGCTCACTCAGTTTTGCACCGTTCTGGTTGTTGCGCGGTCGACATGCAAATCCTGCTGGCACATCTATACCAACTACGCGCTCACCAAAAGCATCCTCGGCAGCAGGTTGCACCACATCCTCCAGCCATTTCGCGGTAACATTAGCCACACCGCAATTGAACGTGACGGCCTGACTAAAGCGCACGCCAACCAACCCACTCACTGTATACGCGTTGTGCACAAAGCAACCATTGCCCTTATCGATGTCAGCAACTTTTGCAGCATCACCAAAGCGTTCAGGATTGGCCGCACAAAAAGTTGATGGCGGCACAAGCCCCTTGGTCTGAAAGTTTTTGGATTTCATCGGCGTGTCGTCTGAACACGCAACGAGGGCCAAGGCTGCAAGGCCTGACACCAAATGAGGAAAAAAACGCAACACACAAACTCCCGAAACTAGAGGGGAGATCATGCCGCATTGTCGTTAATGAAAACTTGCTTAGCCGTTCAAAGCCACAATCAATTTGTTGATATCGCCGTTGCGCTTATCGAGATAGCTGGTGAAATCACTGCGTTGGAAGCTCGTTAGCCAGAAGCCCAAAACCTTAGCGTCTCGTACCTTATATTTGCCGCTGCGCCACACCAGCCGCCAAGACACATTGTAGGTTTGCCCTGTCAACAAGTAGACCTTTGATTCAACAATCACATCCTTGTTGCCATCAACTGTCGCTTCACCCACCTCGTATTTCGCAACTGTGTAATCGCGAGATTGCAAGGCAAAATAGCGCGCCATATAAGTTGCCACACCGCGCTGATAGCGCCCGCGTTGCCCACCTTGAATTTTTGCGGAGTATTTGCCCAAAGCATAAGAAGAAATTTCAGGCACATCTGCATAACGCTGAACAACGCGCAGGAAGGATGATACCGTGCCTTGCCGATGCGCCGACAAAAGCTCTTTGCCAACTTGTTTCATGAAGGTCACAGAGGCATGGTCGCCAGCTGCCACAGCAGGTGTGGCAACAGCACCAAAGAGTCCGGCGAGTAATGTGCGTCGTGTCAGCATGATTCGATCAATTCCAAACCGATTAATCGGCGGCTTACAGTTAATTTACGCTTAATGAGGCGTCGGGCAAAATCTTCACCACGTCTCGGCTTCTGCTAAAAACGAGTATAGCGCTTTGAAGTCACCTTTGGATTTCTTTAATTCGCGCGAGAACGCATCGCGCATTGCGACAGATAAGCGGATCCCCAATATGCTTAAATCTACGACCTGATAGCTATTGCCCTTCGGCGTGAGGTACCAAACAATCTGTTCATTGCTCAATTTAGATTTTGCTATCTTGCTTTTGACGATGGTGAAGTTGCCTTGCTTCACAACTGTGTCAATGACAAAATCTGCACCCTTGAATTTATCAATATACCAAACAAATAACGCTGCCGAATAGGCCGTTACAAGTTCGTTGAACTTTTCCTTATCGCTGGGCGGAAGCTTTGAACGATATGTCCCTAACGCTGATCCAGCGATGGTGCGCAAATTCACATGCTGCCCAAGCAAATTAACAAACTTGGCGCGGAGCGGCTTGCCGCGCGCCGGGCCGTTCGCCAACGTCAAAACATCTTCACCGATAGACTGAACATAGGCCTTGGCGTCAGCCGCCGCCAAAACAGGGCGAGCACCAAAGGCCACAAAAACTGTAGAAAGCAAGAAGAAGCGCCGATTGATCACGA
Organism: uncultured Alphaproteobacteria bacterium; assembly: GCA_963840765.1. Classification (GTDB taxonomy): domain Bacteria; phylum Pseudomonadota; class Alphaproteobacteria; order Rhizobiales; family Aestuariivirgaceae; genus Aestuariivirga. The sequence continues at coordinate 76,260 of CAWJAE010000011.1, forward strand.
AACACCTGTTATTTCTATATTGCCGCCAACACGATTAAGTGCCCTCTGTGGCCCTTATACGACAAACCACCCCGTTCCTGACAAGTGCTTTGCAAACAAAATGCACAATACGACATTTAAATTGCTGCAAACGAAATTCTTGCAACCTATATAAAGATATGTTTATATAGATTCATGGACGAACTACTTGCCAGTTTGAAAGCCGCTGCGGAATCAACCCGCATCCGCATCATGTTTATACTCTCCCACGGGGAGTTAAATGTGTCGGAATTGACTTTTGTTTTAGGGCAAAGCCAACCCCGCGTCAGCCGCCATTTGAAATTGATGTCCGAAGCAGGCCTTCTCTCACGCCACAAGGAAGGCAACTGGGTGCTATTCCGCCTTCGAAGCGAAGGAAGGGGAGGTGCTCTGGCCCGCGCCCTTGTTGATATGCTGTCGATCCAGGAGCAACCGCTTTTGGGTGATTTGGCCAGGCTCGATGAAGTGAAGCGCCAGCGCGAAGAAAAGGCAGCGGCTTATTTTAGTGCCAACGCAGCTTCTTGGTCAGAACTGCGCTCGCTTCACGTCAATGAAGAACACGTCGAAAACGCCATGGCCCAATTGATTGGCAATAGTGCGTTTGAAACCTTGGTGGACCTCGGCACCGGCACAGGCCGCGTGCTTGAATTATTTTCGCGACAAGCCAAATCATTGCAAGGCATTGATTCCAGCCGTGACATGTTGGCAATCGCGCGATCATCTCTCGAAAAGCAAAACTTGCGGCCTGAACTACGGCAATCAGATATTTATGCCTTGCCATTGGCCGACGCGACGGCCGACGTTGTGACTATCCATCAGGTTTTGCACTTCCTCGACGAGCCGCAGAAGGCCTTGCTGGAAGCGCGCCGCATTTTGAAGCCAAATGGCAAATTACTTGTGGTGGATTTTGCGCCCCATGAATTGGAAGAACTGCGTGAAAACCATGCCCATCGCCGCCTTGGCCTTTCCGCTGAACAGATGACGGCATGGTTCAACCGAGCCAACCTCGCGGTGGAGCGTCATGAAGTTTTGGACCCACCCTGGTTGAAAGATCGCAAAGGCCTAACTGTTTCACTTTGGCTGGCACGCCCCGTTATAACCTCTATGTCCTCCTCTTCAAAATCCAAGGCCCTGCAATGAACAATGACCTCCGTGTCTCTTTTGAATTTTTTCCGCCCAAACCAGGCGATGCCGAGGCCCCCTTCTGGAGTGCCGTGAAAAAACTTGAGCAAATCAATCCCGATTTTGTGTCTGTGACCTACGGTGCTGGCGGCACCACTCAGGACCGTACGCTTGCTACGCTCCGCAAAATTTCTTCGGAAACGGGTTTGAAGGCGGCAGGTCATTTGACATGCGTTGGCAAAAGCAAAACCGAGGTCAATGAAGTTGTGCGCGCCTATGCAGCATCCGGCGTCAACCACATCGTCGCTCTGCGCGGCGACCCGCCAGCCGGTGTGGGCACCCGTTTTTCTCCCCACCCAGAAGGCTACCGCAATGCTGCCGATTTGGTACGCGGCATTCGCGACATCGGGAATTTTGACATTTCAGTATCGGCTTATCCAGAACGTCATCCTGAATCTGTTTCAATTGAAGAAGACTTGGCCTTCATGGCTGACAAGGCCGAGAACGGTGCTACGAGAGCACTTTCGCAATTCTTCTTTCACAACGCTTTTTTTCTGCGCCTGCGCGATCGCATAGCCGCGCGCGGCATTAATATTACTTTGGTTCCCGGCATTTTGCCGATCACAAACTTTGCCCGCGTTTGCGAATTTGCGGGCAAATGTGGGGCCCACATGCCACCGGAATTAGAGCGCCGGTTTGCAGGCTTGGACAAGGAACCGGAAACACGCAACCTTGTGGCTGCAATGGTCGCCGCCGAACAAGTGCAAGCACTACAGCGCGAAGGCGTTGAAGATGTTCACTTCTACACCTTGAACCGCAGTGAATTAGTCTACGCAATTTGTCGTGTCATGGGACTTGGCAGCCCGGCAACGGAAAACAAGGCCGCATGATCGACGAAGGTCGCTTGCGCATTGTCCGGGACAGGTGCAAAATCAGATTCACCAATGTTAGGGAACTGAGCATGAAGCCAATCGCAATCGTCTTTATGTTTGCAACACTATCGTCTGGCGCACTGGCCTGCCCTGCTGAAGACTTAGTGATGGGTACAGGCAAAGCCTTCACGGCCGCTTCAAGATCAGGTTCTGCCACCGCTTTTATCAATGCGGCTTCGCGCTATGCCGACATGCGAAACATTGCCATGTCAGCCTTGGGTCCGCACCGCAAAAAGCTCAGCAAATCCCAAGAAGGCGAATATGTGCGCCTCGCCCACGTTTTCATGGGGCGTTTCATGGCAAAATATGCAAGCCGCTTTAATACATCCGGCATGAAGGTGACGACCTGCAACGGAAACCTCGTTACCGTTAGCGCAAGTGGCGGACGTAAAATTATTTTCCGTGTGGGTGGTGGGCGAGTACAAGATGTAAATGTATCATCCGTCTGGCTTGCAGGTCGGATGAGGTCAACGTTTGTATCTGTTCTCAATCGCAACGACGGAGATATCAACGCCCTGCTCAACTATCTGCGCAGTTGATTTTCAGATTGCGTGGCACGTCAGCAACACGTCATTTTATCCATCATTCGCTCGTTAACGACTGACTAACCTAATAATTACAATTACATCAAACTACACCGTGCCGTTGCAATTCATATCGCGCATAAACCAAGCGTAAATATGCTTGGGCTATTTGAACTTGACTCCCCTCCTCATTGAGTGAATCCTAATTCATGGGGGCGGTTGTTACTGTTTTACGAGGTTGAACATGCGTATTGCGTACACCCTGTCCTGTCTTGCTGCTTTTACATTTCCCTTTTCTCCAGCAGTATCAGCTGAAAATCCTGTCAGTGTTTTAGAAATTTCTGGAAAAGTGCTGGTCATCACGCCTACTGGTCTTACACCTGCGGAAGTCGGGCAAGTCATTCCCGAGGGTACAAAAATATTTGTGGGTGATGAATCAATTGCCCGCCTTGCCGCCGCTGATGGCAATTGCGACTTAAACCTGCCGCCACGCAAAGTAACTGTCGTTACCAGCAGCAAGATTTGCAGTGATGTCACAATCACGCCCGCTGCCGCAAATCCACCCCACTCAATTCCACCCTTCGCTGTGGGGCTTAGCTATTTTGCCAGCGTAATAGGCATGGCAGGCATCGCCCACGCCGTGAATGATGGCTCCATCAGCCTGCCATAAAAGCTTGAAATCACGTCTAAGACATGTGAACTCTGAAACGATGAAAGTTTTGGGGTTCTTTTTTTGATGGGCGCAATAAAGCTCAACGCCACGTGGCTCAGCAAATTACAGCCTGAATTTGATGCGCCCTACATGGCGGTGCTGAAAACTTTTCTAGCGCGCGAACGTGAAAATGGAAAACTTATCTACCCTAGCGCTGGTGATTGGTTCGCTGCACTAAACGCGACGCCATTGGATCAGGTGCGCGTCGTTATTTTGGGGCAAGACCCTTACCACGGTGCAGGACAAGCCCACGGTTTATGCTTCTCGGTTCAAAATGGCGTCCGCCCTCCGCCGTCACTTCTCAACATTTTTAAAGAACTGAAATCAGACCTTGGGGTGGAACCGCCCCCTCATGGCAATTTGCAAAGCTGGGCACAGCAGGGCGTATTGTTATTGAACAGTGTGCTGACGGTAGAGGCGACACAAGCTGCGTCACACGCAGGCAAAGGCTGGGAAAAATTCACTGATGCTGTTATCCGCGAAGTGAACGCCCTGCCCCACGCGGTGGTGTTCATCCTCTGGGGCAACTACGCCCAGAAAAAAGCTGCTTTTGTGGACAGTGCCAAGCACCTTGTGATAAAATCCGCCCACCCGTCACCATTGTCAGCACACAATGGGTTTTTTGGATCGCAACCATTTTCAAAGACGAATGAGTTTCTGAAAGCGCAAAGCCAAAAGCCGATTGAATGGAAACTATAGTCAACGCACGATTTCGTTTTTGGCAGCCTGCGCCAAAAACGCCGAGCGCGTAAGCTTACGCCGCTTGGCTTCTGAATCGATGGCTTTTAAGACGCCACGCTCCAGCGAAATGTTGGCTGAAACCACTCGCGCATCATTCTCGATAAATGGAATGGAAACCAGAAAAGCGCCCTGCGCCAATTCACGCGCGATTAACTTATCTTTTTTCAATCCGTCAATCGAACGTGCTTCAGGCAAAGCCTCATCCTCAGCCCACAAGCTCAAAGCTTCCATGGCGTTGGCGACAAGATCATCCATATCGTCAGCAGCCGAAAAGCATCCGGGCACATCAGGGAATTGAACGCCGAAGGCAGATTTTTCGTCTTTGTGTACGAGGGCGATATAGTGGGTCATGTTCAATCCTCAATCCAGCCAGCTTGCTTGGCAATGGCACGCGCCGTGCCAGTTGGCAGGTCCTTCTTCGGGTGTGGAACAATGACAGTGATCACGCCTTTGCGGAATTTGTGATGTGAGCCAGCCACACTCACCAACTCAAAACCGTCGTTCCGCAAGCGTTTGACGATCTTCTTGCTGTCGCGTTCCATGCGCAAATATATGCGCAAAAAATTTAGATTTGTCAAATCATTGATTGACACATACGGTGAAGTCGATTGTTCAACCTCCGCCTACAATGAGAACTATATGAAGTCTTCTGAGGCTCTTTATCGAAAGAAAGAATGGAAGGAAATGCGCCTTGCTGCAATCGAACACGCGGGCGATCTTTGCGAGGCTTGCGGAAGGACCGCTAAATCTGGTGCCGTGCTACAACTACACCATAAAAAATATATAAGGGGAATGCTACCTTGGGAGTACTCTTTTGCGGAGCTTTCAGTCCTCTGCAAAGGATGCCACGCGGAAATACACGGTGTAATTTTCGCAACAAGCAACTGGGAAGTTCAAGGTGAGCCCAATGATTTAGGCGAACTTTCAGGTCATTGCGATTTTTGTGGCACGGAATTGAGGTTTGAGCATTTCGTTACTCACGAAACTTGGGGGGATATGACAGTTGGTACCAATTGCGCGGACTACCTTAGCGAAACAAAGGATGCAACAACTCAGAGGAAATTCCTTGAACGAAAGTCTCGCTTCTTCAACCCAAAGAAGTGGAATGGTGCAACGCCAGAAACCTTAGAAACTAATCGGAAGGGATATCACATCAAGCTAAAAACCGAACCGACCGGTATCGTCGTTCGAGATCAATGGACTTCGGGGCAAGAAACTCTACCGGTCAGAAAATAATGCCAAAGAGGCATTATTTGCAAAACTAGAAAATGGTGAAATTTCCGAATACTTCCGAAAAAGTTCGAGAAACCAAGAAAACTGACCGCTCCCAATCGCCCAAACTTCTTAAACTTGATCCGCGACATCCTTTTCTCCCTTGTCCGCCGAAGGCGGATGGGGGAGTGGCCCTTCGGGCCGAGGGGGTGTCGGGTAAAGATTGACTAGGAGTTGTGTGACCACCACCCCCTCCCCCTTCGGTATCCCCCTGCTTCGCACGAGGGAGAAAATTACCGCTCAAACTTCTTATACTTGATCCTGCTCGGCATCACGGAGTCCTCGCCCAGTCTGCGCTTTTTGTCTTCCTCGTAATCCTGGAAGTTGCCTTCGAACCATTCCACATGGGAGTCACCTTCGAACGCCAGAATATGCGTGGCCAAGCGGTCGAAGAACATGCGGTCATGGCTGATGACCACGGCGCAGCCGGCGAAGTCTTCCAGCGCTTCTTCAAGTGCGGCAAGCGTTTCGGTGTCGAGGTCGTTGGTCGGTTCGTCGAGCAGGAGCACGTTGGCACCGCTCTTCAACATCTTGGCCAAATGCACGCGGTTGCGCTGGCCGCCTGAGAGCGTGCCCACTTTTTGCTGCTGGTCGCCGCCTTTGAAGTTGAAGGCGCCGACATAGGCGCGGGAATTCATTTCGCGCTTGCCCAGCGTGACGATGTCATTGCCGCCTGAAATTTCGTGCCACACCGTGGCATTGGGGTCGAGGTCGTCACGCGATTGATCAACGTAACCCAGCTTCACCGATGGCCCGATGACGATGGAACCATTGTCTGGCTTTTCCTGCCCCGTGATCATGCGGAACAGCGTGGATTTGCCCGCACCGTTCGGCCCGATGATGCCGACGATGCCGCCGGGTGGCAGTTTGAATTCCAGATTGTCGATCAGCAAACGGTCGCCATAGCCCTTCGACAAGCCTTCCGCATTGATGACCGTATCGCCCAAGCGTTCGCCCGGTGGAATGATGATTTGCGCGGCATGGGACTGCGTGCGCTCTTCGTTGATCTTGAGCAATTCGTCATAAGCCTTGATACGGGCCTTGCTCTTGGCTTGGCGGGCCGTTGGCGATTTGCCAATCCATTCTGCTTCGCGTTCCAGCACTTTGACGCGGGCGGCATCTTCACGGCCCTCTTGCGCAAAGCGCTTGGCCTTCTGGCGCAAGATAGGCCGAGTAATTGCCTTCATAGGGAATGCCGCGGCCACGATCCAATTCCAAAATCCAGCCCGTCACATTGTCGAGGAAGTAACGGTCATGGGTGACGATGAGAATGGCACCGGGATAATCACGCAAGTGATGTTCCAGCCAATTCACCGATTCAGCGTCGAGATGGTTCGTCGGTTCGTCGAGCAGGATGAGGTCAGGCTTGGCCAGCAACAAACGCGTTGAGCGCGATGCGGCGCTTTTCACCGCCTGAGAGTTTATCAATCGGCGCATCACCGGGCGGGCAGCGCAGCGCGTCCATGGCTTGCTCCACTTGCGCTTCCAAGTCCCACAGGTTTTGTGAGTCGATGATGTCTTGCAATCTTGCCGGCCTTTTCGGCGTTCTCGTCATTATAGTCCGCCATCAAGGCATTGTATTCGTCGAGAATGGCTTTCTTCGCTGCCACCCCTTCCATGACGTTTTCGAGCACGATTTTGTAGGGTCAAGCTGCGGTTCTTGTTCGAGATAGCCGCAGGTGGCGCCATCAGCCAGCCAAGCCTCGCCGTTCCATTCCTTGTCAAGCCCCGCCATGATTTTGAGCAGCGTGGATTTACCCGAGCCGTTGGGGCCGAGCACGCCAATTTTGGCATCGGGGTAAAACGACAGATGCACATTGTCGAGAACCTTCTTGCCCCCGGCATAAGACTTGGAGAGACCTTGCATATGATAGATGAACTGGCGTGCCATGAAACGAAAAATCCCGCGAAACTGATTGAGTTGCGCGGGATTTAGAGGGGTTATTGCGACGAGTAAACTAGTGCTTAGCCGCGCCGTTGGCTTTCTGCACATCCAGTTTCTTCTGGTAGCGGCCTTGCAGCACATCCACCACCACCAAAGCACCCAACACGAAGTAGAAGGTTGCTTTTTCAATCGGGTGGATTTCAAAGCCAAAGATGGCAAGATGTGCAATGTGGGCACCTTCCGCCGTCAGCATCAAACCCACAAGCAGCAGCACAAACAGCCCCAGCACTTCATACATCCGGTTCTTTTCCAAGAAGCGCGCAACATGATCGGCCAACAACACCATCAAAGCACCTGAAATAATGATGGCAAGCGACATGACAACAAAGTTTTTGGTGAGAGCCACGGCCGACAACACAGTGTCAAACGAGAACACGATGTTCATCAGCAAAATCCACATCAGCGCCGATGCAACTGTGCGCTTGGTGGACCATGGGGCTTTTCATGATCAAGATCGTCAATCACCAACATGTGCTTGATTTCCGTCATCGCAGTTTTGATAAGAAATAAGCCACCCAAAAATACAATAATAGCGTGCCCGCTGAACTTGCCGTGCAGCCACGCAAAGTTGACTTCAAACCAAGGCGATTGAAACAATTGAATGAGCGACAGCACCACAAACAGCAGCACGATGCGCAAAAGGATAGCGAGAATGGTGCCAATTTGGCGAACATAGGCTTGTTGTGCAGGGTCAACGCGTTTGGCTTCAATCGTAATATAAAGCAGGTTGTCAAAGCCCAGTACCGTTTCAAGCGCCGTCAAAATGACCAACGTCGTCAGCGCGCCCACCGTAAACAGTTGCGCAAATTCAGTACCCAGTTCTGCAAACATAAAAAAGTCCCCTGACACAAATCAGGGGACTTGATAGCGATTCATAGTGTCTGTGAAAAGGGCTTACTGAAGCTCCAGCGCATCCTTGATAATCTTCTGCAAATCTTCGCGGCGATAAGGTTTCATGATGATGAAGCCTTCCTTGAAGCGTGGTTCGTCTTGATGCACCATGGCACCCTTCGGATAGCCCGAGGTGTGAACCACTTTGAGGTCAGGCTTCATGCTCAACGCAGCTTGCGCCAAATCAAAACCATTCATACCGCCGGGCATCACCACGTCAGAGAACATCAAGTCAATGTCATCATGTTCTTGCAATTTCGAGAGGGCTTCAAAACCGTCTCCTGCTTCAATGATTTCATAGCCGAAATCTTCAAGGAAACCACAGGCCACGGCGCGCACGGCTTCCTGATCTTCAACGACAAGAATTTTGGGGCGCTTTGCTGCAACAGTTGGCACTTCAAGAATTGGTTCATCCAGCACGACAACGGGCGCTGGTGCAGCACCAACGGGTGCCGCAAGTGTTTCAACTTCAACTTCACCGGGGCGCATGCGACGCGGCAAATACATCTTGATCGAAGTGCCATGGCCCACTTCCGAATAAACCTGAATATGGCCACCCGATTGTTTGATGAAGCCATAGACCATCGACAGACCAAGGCCTGAGCCCTTGCCCGCAGCCTTCGTTGTGAAGAAGGGTTGGAATACTTTTTCAATCAATTCAGGTGCCATGCCTGTGCCTGAATCTGACACGGCAACCAAAACATATTGACCAGGCACCACATCAGGGTTCTTTTCGGCATAGAAACGATCAAGATAGGCCGCCTGCGTTTCAATCGTCAGCTTGCCACCATCGGGCATCGCATCGCGTGCATTGATCGCGAGATTTAAGATAGCACTTTCAAGCTGCGATGGATCGATCAGCGAGCGTGGATCACCCGCCATCGTCTCGACTTTGAGTTCAATGTTTTCGCCAATGGTGCGGGAAACCAGACTTTCCATACCACGTACCATTTCGTTGATGGCAGTGTCGCGCGGTTCCAGATCTTGCTTGCGGGCAAAGGCCAACAATTGGCGCGTCAGGTCTGAGCCCTTGGTCGCCGCTTCTTGCGCCTCAACCAAACGCTTGGCCGACTTTTCATCCGTCGTCACTTTGCCATCGAGCAATTGCAGATTGCCGATGATGATGGTCAGAAGATTGTTGAAATCATGCGCCAAGCCACCCGTAAGTTGGCCAACGGCTTCCATTTTCTGTGCCCGCTGCAAGCGGTCATTGATGGTTTTGCGTTCGGTCACATCGACGATCTGGATGACCAGTTGCTCAGTGCCACCCTTTTCATTTTTCACAAGGGCAACAGAAGTTGCGCCATGCACAACTTTGTCCATCGGCACTTACAAAGCGAAGTTCAAGTTGGAACTGGCTGGTTTCACCCGACAAGCAATTGACGCAAGGCCATTCAAGAATTGGCCCCGGTCATCCTTGTGCAGCAGCTCATCAAATCCATAAGTCGCTGTTTCAACATCTCTGCGATCAAGGAATGTCTTGAAGGCATCATTGGCAAATTCGATTTGGCCGGTTGGCGAAATCACCGCCATGGCATGTGCGGATGCTGCAAAGGCGGCGCGGAAACGTTGGTCACTGCGGTTTGATGCCATCTCAGCAATTTTCTTTTCGGTAATGTCTTCCAACATGCAAACCGAACGGTCCAACCTGCCCTTGTCACCGCGATATGCCGTCATTGACAGCAACACAGTCGCCAATGAGCCATCCTTGCGGATCAACAGAATTTCTTCAGCGCGGCATGAACTGGTGGTCAGGTATTTTGGATAGATTGTGGTGACCAGCTTGGTGCGGCTTTCCGGCGGCAAAAATTCACTGAACGAGCGGCCCAACACTTCATGCAGGGCATAGCCAAAAGTTTCGCACCATTGCTGGTTCGCTGAAATCAAGCGGCCTGACGCATCCATGCAATGCAGAGCAACGGGCAAGCGTAGCAAGCAGCCGCTCATAAACGCCGCCATTTTGATCAGGGAAAAACGCCGCCGGCTGGGGCTTGGCGCTGGCTTCACGCTCAATGCGCCATGTGCTGGCTTTTGCGCCCAAATCATCCCAACCCGTAAAACCAAGCGCATTCATGATTCGAAAATCTCTCCCGACAGTTAATGAACCCTATCGCAACTGCAGTTAACGGGAGATTGCCAGCCTAAATGCAATTGTGCGCGTTAAGCATAATAGTCAGGGAAGGATTGAGATATGGTGAATCAATTCTGAACGGGACGGCCAATCGCTTCCGCAGTCACAACGGCCGTCAGCAGGCCATCATCATCGCGCGCTTCCGGCATCAGGTTTCGTTCGATTGAAATATCAACGCGTGGTTCAAAGGCACCGCGTTCCGACGCCCGCGACAGTGCCAAAGCGCGCGCAAATTCTTCAGCCCGGACCAATGCCAAGCGGCCAGAACCAAATTGTTCGGTTTGGCCATCGCCATGCACGCGGAAAAGTCCATTGCCATCGCCCTCAACAGAAACCACAACCCGGTCGGTTACCAATGCTGAAGCTGCACCAACAGCATTGGCAACATCGCAAAATGGTGCAAACACCACTTGCGTACCTAGCCGCTTTGCCACCTCGTCGTAGTAAACCCGCACGGGTCCGCCAACAGCAACAATTGGCATAGCCGGAGAAATGGCGACGTTGGCCCGGCCCACACGGGGGCGCCCCTCACACACGGCCTCAACCAGACTGTTGCAGTCACCCAATGGTCCCAACGCCGTATCAATGATGATGCGCGCTGACTTTGTGACTGCCGCACTCCAAACTTCACGGCAAAATGCATCGAGTGCAACACTGTCCAAAATATTCATGGTGCGAAACCGCGCCAAAAGCTTGGCTCCCAGCACGGCAGCCTCAGCCGACCAGTTGCTTTGCAATTTCAAAACATGGGCTGCATCCGATGGCGTAAACCCACACAATTGTATCAAGCCCTTGCGCCGCAACGCCGCAATCGCCCGTTGCGCCGCACTTGAAACGGCAACTTTTCGCAATGGCAATGGCAAATCACTGACCATCGCTAGAATTTCAGCTTCCCGCGCCGAAAGCCCATCCGGTGGCGGCCGGTCATCTTTTCCAAATGGCAGAACCAAAAAGCGCCCATGCAATGAAGCGCCTTCTGTTTCAGCCAAATCTGCTTCCAGCAAGGCTATGGTTTCCGGCACGCGTGAAGCAAGCAACGACAAAGGCACGGCGCGTTGCGGACCAACTTCAATTTTGCCATCAGTGCCAATGGCAATTTCACTGTCACCACCAAGGCCAATGGTTTTAACATCAATGGCCTTCACCATGGTGCGCCAGCCACCAACCTCAGCGCCCTGCGGTGCAACCAGCGGCCTGCCATTTTCCAAAATGCCAACGTCAGTTGTGGTGCCGCCCATGTCCGACATGATGAAATCATCAAGGCCAGACAGCCATTTTGCCCCCACCAGACTTGCGGCCGGGCCCGACAAGAATGGTTTCGATCGGGCGGTTCACAACGCTTTCCGCCGAAGCCAGTGCGCCATCGCCCTTCATGATCATCAACGGGCACGAAATGCCAAGTCCCGCCATGGCCCGCTTTACAGCCCCAATCAACCGCGCGATATGCCCGACCAGCCGCGCATTCAGAACGGACGTCAGCGCACGGCGCGGTGCATCCAACGCACTTGAAAGTTCTGATGACAGTGTAACCGGCAAGCCCAAAATCTCAGTCACCAAATCGCGCGCTGCAAGTTCATGGGCGTTGTTGCGCACGGCAAAACTGGCTGCAATGGCAACGGCCCCGGCCTTACCTTTCAGCGATTCCAACCCCTCGCGCAGTTTCTCCACTTCAAGTGCAGCAACGCGCTCGCCGTTGTGATCATGCCCGCCCGCAATGCGGATAATTGGCATATCAGGAAACGCGGCTGCAATGCCTGTGCGTTCCACCATTTTATCATCAAAACCGATCAACACCACAGCCGCAGCACCGCCATGCCCTTCGACCACGGCATTGGTGGCAAGCGTCGTTGAAATGGAAACGAGCTGGATATCTTGCGCTGCAACGGCTCCATTCAACGCTTCAACGGCTTCGCCCATGGCAAGCCCCACACCAACCGCCAAGTCGCCCTTTGTGGTGATGGATTTGGCGGAAGCCAGAATGCGCATGTGCCTCGCGTTCAATAACCACGGCGTCCGTATAAGTGCCGCCTGTATCAATGCCGATAATGTAGGATTTACCGTTCACGTCGCGCACTCATTTCAATAAATGTTGCGATGCTTCAAGCAGATTTCGCCGAGCTTGAAACGGTGATTTTTTCAAGTGAGTGTTGATCTTAGCTGTCAGTCTTTAATCGCTTCAAATTGGTGCGAATTTCGGCAATCGAGCCTTCAACAGCGGCTTTGTCTGCCTTCAGCTGCATCAGCCGGATTTTTGCACCATATGCCGTGCCCTTGAATTCGGGCCCGTTCACGCCGTCCAAAGCCCGCAACAGCTTCTTGGTTTCAGCCATTGCACTTTCAATTTTTTGGCGCGACTCTTCCAAGCCGGCAATGGCGCGTTCATGGGCCAGCCGCAGCACATTCACCTGCCACATTGCCCCGCCCTCTTCGCCAATGGCGCGCAGTTTGGCGCGTTTGGCACGTTCTTCGTGCTCAAAGCGTTGGGGCAAAACGGCACCCAATTTGATCGACATGCTCACTTTGCCGCTGAATCCGTCCGAGTTCACGGCAAAATCATCACGCGTAATATCATCGCTCCAGCCTGCAGAAACTGAAACATCAACATTGTCAAACGTGCGCATACGACTATTCAAATCTTCAAGGTCTGATTCAGCACGCAGCATTTCGCGGCCAAGCAAACTGGCTTGATCCTGCGTGCCCAGGAAATCTCCCGTGCGGCGATCGGCTTGTGATTTGGCACTTGCACCTTCGGAAAGCAGTTGGTCTGCCAGTCCCATCAATACCGTTGCCTTTTCGCGATCCAGAATCCATCACTCATGGCTTGCGACACTTGGCGGCGTAAGGCTTGCAATTCCTTTTTCGATTTCTGCACCGCGTCATATTTCGCGCGGTAACCGGCACTCGTCAGACCTTGCGGCGACAAGAACACCAATTTTTGCAACCCGCTTTCCGCCATATATCGGCGGCACTTTGCTTCAGCCGATTCTTCCATCAGATCAGCCTTGGCAATGTCGGTCAGGCTCATACCAAGTGACACCGCCGTTTTTCCACTATCATTTGCAGAAGCTCCTAACCGTGGTGATCGCATGATGGTGGTTTGCGCATAAGTATCTTCCTGCAAATACTCACACCACGCTGGCAGTTTCGCGGGTTTGGCAGCCGCTGGATGAATGATGGCTTTATCGTCTGAAATTGTCGGCTTCAACGGCACAGCTGCCGCCATTTTATTACTGCTGGCAACGGTAATTTCAGGCTCACGTTGAAAAATACTCGCCCGCAGTCCCTCGCCCAACAAAGGCGATTGCCCAGCGCATCCTGCCAGAAGCAGCAGCGCAACACTGAATGAGAGCCCTTCATGCTAGAAGAAAAGCGGTTTGCGTGTGCCATGAATCATCTCGCGCATTGCGGCGTCAGGACTGCTGAGCTTCAACTCAACAAAACTTCCGCGAATGGGTTTTCCAAAAAAGGGATGAACGGAACTGATTTCGCCTGGCAAGTGTTGCCCCACTTGGCCGGCTTTTGAGCACCAAAGAATAGTGAAAGCGCAACTGTAAACATCGCGGCCTTCCTCAAATTGGCGCTCATTGCCATAGGGCACAAACACCACGTCAATGCGCTTGTCACGCGCGCGCGCCAAAGCTGACGATTCCAACGTAGAAAGTTGCGTTTGCAAAACAGCAATGCTCTTTGGCCGAAACGGCAGAATAATCATCCGTACTTTTGAGTTTGGACAGGGCCAGCGCCCGGGCCGAAAGCGCATCAGAAGATTGCTTCGCCAACAACAGCAAATCGCTGGACGATGCCGTAATGCCGCTCACGTTTTTGCCCTCATCCAAAGCCGACAAGCAAAGTCTTCAACATATCTTTGCTGGCCGTGAACTCTTCGATTTGGCTTTCTGCTTGATCAATTTCAATTTCAACGGCCGCCAAACGCTGGCCTGCCTCAATCACATTCATCGCGCCAGCACTATAGGCGTTGCGATCAATCAGGCGCTTTTTATAAAGTCGTTCCAGGTCTGCGGATGCACCATTGCCATTCACTTGGCCCTCAAGTTGGCCGCGCACCTTTTTCAAGCGCTTGATGCTTTGTGCCAATACTTTGGTTTGCCGCGCGCGGGATTGCATTTCTTTTTTGACAGTGCCCTTGGCATATTTGACCAGGCCTTCTGCGTCCTGCAATTCCTGTTCAGCCGTCACCTTGGCCAAGGCTGCATCCGTCACCCGTTGTTCCGTTTGATTGAGCGCAATTTTTACTTCGGTGATCTCACGCTCGACCGGTTCACCATTTCATGGCCACGCGTCAACGTCAGCGGTGCGCCCCAACCGGAAGACAGCAGGAAGAAGGCAATCAGCACACCATAAAAGGCGAACGCAATAAACAGCGTGAAACAGCAACACAAAAGCTGCGCGCTTATAGAGCGTTGACACCAAAATCATCGAACTTGTCCGAGAAAAGTTGGACAAAGCTTTTTGATAGTGCTGGCGTTTTTACTTCCGTCGGAGGCTCAGCTTTTCGACCGGATGCTTCAACGCCGAACCGTGCGGCGTTCCAGCCCCAGAATGCGCAGGAACTGCACTTCCTTCACCGGGGCAGAAAGCACCCGCGCAACACCTGGAATTGCCAAGATAATGACTGACATCTCGCAGCGGGCTGATGACCACCGGTTTCACCGGATAACCCAGTGACTTGCAACACCGGAAGAATCAGCCGTGTGGCCAGATTTTCGTCGCGCTGGTCCACCATCACCACATCAAATTCGCGTCTGCGCAATTGCGCAAATGCCGCCTGCACATCCTGCTCATAGGCGATGTCCACGCGTCCGATATGATGCGTTACGATGTTGCAAATTTCGTCGGCTGCCGGACCAATATAAAGCACGCGCGGCACAGATTTGGCGCGCGTCTCAGGTCCTTTGAATGGCAGCACATGCGCTCATGCGGTTTTGGCCACCCTTGGTTTTTTAGGCAGCAACCGCACCGCGGGTTTCCCACGACGTGGTGCCCAAGTGTCGCAAGAGCCAGCGGCGTCATGGTGAGGTACATCACCGGAAACACAAAGGCCATGGACAGGAACCAAAGGCCCGACGTGCGCGCCATTTCCGGCAGCTTGTGCTTGTTCATTTCATAGGCCAAGCGCAAACACCGAAACCAGCAACGCATGCTCGATCATCGGAATGACAAAACCCAGCCGCGCCACTTGCGAAGCCAGCGTCAGAGGATAGAAAATCAGCAACAGCGCCATCGACAATAATGCACCAGCACAAACGGATGGAACTTGCCGAGATGCGGAATGGCCGTGATGAAGTCGATCAGGTTGGAGCGGCGCCAGCGCAATTGCTGGCTCAAATAATTTGGAAATGTCGCAGGTGCCTTCGTGAAGCAACGCGCCTGAAAGCACAGCCGCGTCTTATAGCCCCGCTCCACCAGCTTACGCGTGAGGAAGCGATCCTCACCATATTTGACTTCATCGCCAAGGAACGTGCGCTTTTCCACATCATGGTCAACCGCCAGCAAGCGCCGCACGCTTGTAAAGCGTCAGGCAGCCCGACAGGCACATGATGTGGCTGAAGGCATTCTCGACGTTCTTCAGGAACTGATAGCCAATCCAGTATTTCACGGCCTGCATGCGCGTCAGCCAATTTTCATCGGCATTGGAAACAAAAACGCAGCCACCCTGCCGCATCGCAGCCCGATGCATACATATGCCGCACCAAGGTGCGCAAGGCCGCCGGGTCAACGATCACATCGGAGTCGACCGACATGATCAAATCGGTGTGGGTGATCAGGACAGCATTCTTGATGCCAATGCGCTTGCCAACATTCTTGTTCGTTCTGGATAACCTTCATCCACGGATAGGTTTTGGCAATCGTCTGCAAGTGTTCGAAGGTATCATCCGTGGAACGATCGTCAATGAACACGACCTGCAATTTGTCGCGCGGATAGTCGAGGTCTTGGAAAGAATCCGCTGTCTTCAGAATATGCGAGCCTTCGTTGTACACGGGCACGACAATGGCAACAGTCGGCCACACCAGCGGGTCTTCGCCAAAACCCTCCAGGGTCCGCTTGTCGGCAATGCGCAGCGCTGACCCAGCACATAGCGGTTTGTGAAAACCACAAGCACCAGGATGGCAAACAGCCACTCGATGGCAACCAGCGACAACAACTTTACACACGCCCCCACAAACCAATACACGCTGCGCGAAAACGGATCGCAACCTATCACCCGTTAAACGACAAAAGTTGCAGTGACGTTAACCCATTTTCTGCCGCCTTATAGAAAAGTCATGTGGGAATCTGATTTGATTAACCATTGTTTCCGATTTACCATGTTTCTTAATGCCGTTTTGGCAGGCGCAGGTGTTTCTACTCCTTACAACGACATACAACCTAGGGGGGATACAAGATCGTGAAAACGACAACAACGACAACACTGCAACAGTCGCCTGCAATCCGCTTGGTCACCAACGAACCGGTGGCATTTCCAAATCCTGCAACGGCGCGGGTCGCCGTCATCGGCCTCGGCTATGTCGGCCTGCCGCTGGTTCTTGGGTTTCTCCAAAGGCTCGCGCGCCATTGGCTTTGATATTTCTGAAGGCAAGATCAAGCGAACTGCGCAACGGCATTGATCTGACGGGCGAAGCCAACCCAGAAGATTTGCGCGGCTGCAACGTTGACTTCACAACAGCATCTGCAACGACATCAAAAGCGCCGATGTCATCATCGTTTGCGTGCCCACACCCGTGGATAGCCACAACAAGCCTGACTACAGCCCGCTGATTGCTGCCTCAAAATCGATTGGCCAAAACATGAAGCGCGGCGCCGTTGTTGTGTTTGAAAGCACCGTTGATCCAGGCACCACTGAAGACCGCTGCCTGCCCGTCATCGAAGCTCATTCCGGCATGAAGGAAGGCATTGATTTCTATCTGGGCTATTCGCCAGAGCGCATCAACCCGGCTGACCCAACACGCAAATTGCCCGACATCAAGAAAATCGTCGCTGGCTCAACGCCTGAAGGTCACGGCATTCCTCGAACAGCTTTATGCGCGCGTCATCAAGGCCGGCCTGTTTCCAGCCGCCTCCATCAAGGTGGCAGAAGCTGCCAAGATTTTGGAAAACACCCAGCGCGATGTCAACATTGCGTTGATGAACCAGATGATGATGCTGTTCGACAAGATGGGCATCCGCTCTACCGACGTGATCGCAGCCGCATCATCAAAGTGGAACTTCCATCATTATCGTCCAGGTCTCGTCGGCGGGCATTGCATTGCCGTTGACCCCTACTTCCTGGTCGACGCCGGCCGCCGCCATGGCCTGGCCATGGAACTCGTTGCCTCCGCCCGCGCCGTCAATGAGCAAACAGCACACTTCCTTGTCGAAAAGGTTGAACACCTGATGCCACCATCCCGCCATGGCCTGCAAGGCAAAAAGGTTCTGGTGCTTGGTCGCAGCTTCAAGGAAGACTGCCCCGACACCCGCAACTCCAAGGCCTATCCGCATGATGGATGCCCTGTGGATGCGCGGTGCGGATGTTTACAATTTTGACCCTGTTGCCCATGACGACCACTTTGAAGGTGGCCGTGGTGCAAATATCGTCGAGGACCCCGCCAAGGCAGGCCCCTATGACGCGATCATCATCACCCTCGCCCATACCGTGTTCCGCCAACAGTTCGACGCGGAAAGCTTGAAGGTCCTGGCGAAAAAACATGCGCCGCTGATCGACATGCGCGGCAACTTTGAATACGACGAGACCAAGGACTGGTTCAACTACTGGCGCCCATAATCGTCCGTTCAATACAAACCGACAAAATGAAAAAACCGCCATTCTCGGCGGTTTTTTTATTGTTTAACAAATAAAACTTCTGCCTTATTCAACCAGGTGAATATCAGCTGCTGACTTGATGCCATCAGGTACAGGCACACTTGTTTCGGAATAGTTTGTGTTCAAAACCAAGGTTGGTCCGCCTTGTACAATCAATCGCTTTGCAACAATCGCAGTGTAAGCAGAGTCTTGAGCCACCGAAGCTGAGGGGTCGACGATGAAATTCGCATTGGGCGTATAAATCGTTCCCGTAAGATTTCTAGCATTCGACGCGCTAACGCTGTGTGTGCGCAACAGCCCCTTTTGAAGGGGATCATCAAAAATCAACATACCGGCCATGGCGCCGCTTTCACGGCCATTCAAGTCGATGGTCGCTTCATTCATAAAATGCAGTAGACCAGATGAGCCGGTCATAAATAGGCCGACGTCATCACCTCGGAGCGTGGCCTTTTCCTTCACAACAAGGGGGCCATTGAAAATATACTCCCCGGGATCCATCTCAACCACGGCATCGCCTGAAATAATAACACCGCCGCAATAAACGCCAGGCGTCAAGGTATTGGTTCCAGATTTAAGTTCAGTTTTGCCAAAATCACAGGCACCAAACTTTGGCCTTGGCCGTGAAGCCAAAGGATCAGCCAATACGGGGCAGTCTGTCACAATTTTCTGCGCGTCAATTCCACCATTGTCTTTAACGCCACCGGCTGAACAAATATGTCCGGCATCAATTTTCGCTGCGTCGCCCATGTAGACACTCGATGAACTGTCGGAATTAGAATAGACGGTACAGCTCGTTGCTTGCAACGATGACGCATTCGTCATCGAAATTGCACCAACGCCCGAAGGCGTTAGGGCGAGTACACAAAGTTTGGATTCACCAAAAAGGCCAGCTGTTGCGCTGACGACAACGGGCGTGACGTCGGCACCAATAAAGTGCGCAAAAAAAGGTGTCCAAACTTCACTTACGGTTACCTTTACGTTTTGTGCTTCTTCGTCCACGACAGTTTTAACTTGTAGGTCGAGCGCAGGATTATTCAAATAGGACTTGGCAAAACTTTCAGCAGCCGCAGCAATTGTATCGCTTGCTGCACTTGAAAGCGACAACTCCCTCGCTCCAGCGATGGCGGCTTGATCTGCCGCAGCTTGAAGTTTGGTGCGTTTCATATTGAAGGCAGCAAAGTCTGTCGCCAATCCGACACCGCCCATCAACATGGGCATCGATATGGCAAGCATCGCAGCAACTTGTCCGCTTGTTCCGGTCAAGTACTGACGGAAATTTTTTGCGACACTCTGCGCACTCAATTTCATATCTAAAAATTGCATTTTTGCTCTCACTGCGAATACCGATTGTATAAATGTGAGCCGTTGAAAACCCATCTAGAAAACATCAAAAATGAAATGGAGTATAGAAACATTGCGTTAACTGCTCCGCCCAATCCGAAACTATTTCTCCATGTTGTGATGATCAAAAACGGGTGGCAGAACAGGCGGATCAATCAAGGAATTGCAACAAAGCCTGGGATTAATCCGCAAGCACAACTTGCGAGTCAGAACGAACGCCATCAGGCACAGGCACTTCCGTTGCGCCATAATTGCTGTTCAAAGTCAAAGTCGGGCCTTCGTTGACCTCAAGTTTATGCACGATAATTGCGGTATAAGCTGATTTTTGTGCAACGCTTGTATTTGGGTCAACGAGCAAGTGGCCACGTGGCAAATAGATTGTTCCAGTCAGTTCGTCAGCATGAGCGCTTTGAATTTTGTGCTTCACAATGCTTGAAACTTTACGGTCACCAAAAAACAGCAAGCCAGCCATGGTGCCTGACTCTGCGCCGGAAAAACCACCGTGCTATTTCCTGTAAACTGTAATCTGGTCTTATCTCCGGACAAAAAAACGCCACATCGCGGCCCGAAACATTGGCGTCATTTGATACTTCAAAATCGCCGTCTGAAATAATAAATTCACCTTTGGAAAAGGTGACTTTGGCATCTCCGGTAATTTTCAGTCCGCCACAATAATTGCCGGGTGATAACGTTTGTGTGCCACTTTTAATTACAAGGTCTTGATGATCACATCCACCCAAAGCGGGTGCTTGGCGCGCGGCCAAAGGATCTTCGATCACAGGGCAATCTGTTGTTGGCGCAGGCTCGATTGCGCCTTTCTTGAAAGACGTCCCTCCTGCCGAGCAAATAAGTGAGGCGTCCACTCTTGCGTTCTTATCAACTTGAATACTCTTACTATGAGTTGAGTTTGAATAGACGGCACAGTCCGAAGCCATGAGCTCTGCTGACTTATCCATGTGGAAGGCCTTGGCTTCACTTGGACTGAGCGTTAAGACGCATATATTCGTGCGTCCGGCAAGCCTTGCCGTTGCATCAACCACAATCGGCGTAATGTCCGATCCAATAAAATGTGCAAAGAATGGCGTCCAGGATTCTTCCAGAACCACTTCAACCTGATCAGCATCCCGCTGAACTGACACTTCAACACTGAGGTCGATATTCGGGTCATTTAATACACCGCGCGCAAAATTATCGGCGCTGGTGGAAATTGATGCGTCAGAAGAATTAACGATATTCAATTCTTTTACAGCTGCAATGGAAGCTTGGTCAGCAGCTGATTGCAATTTGGACTGCTTTGCTGACAACACGGCCATATCCACGCCAACACCCAAACTACCGAACAAAACAGGCAAGGCAAGCGCAAAGCCTGCTGCGGTGCTTCCAGCGTCCGATTTCAAAATGCCAGCGAAATATGACAGGAGTTTGCCAGGTTTTCGTCTGCCGCGATTGTCTGTCATTTCTGCGTAGGTCCAAATCGTTATCTGAACCTTTTAATTGCAGAAATATAATTTTCAGTTGTCATTTACTGAAAAATTGAATCAATAAAACACGTGCTAAAACCATTAACCCTTTCTCTCAATCTGATGTTCAACGCCATCTGCTATCTTGAAGATGTATGCGGGATAGAAACATTAAAATGACGCCTGGAAAAGTTGGAATTGGATCGCGGATTGCGCGCTTGGTTGCCCTTGCAACGTTTTTCGCTGTGTTCGTGGCAGCCATCGCCCAGATTTTCATCCAGTCTCTCAGCAATCTCGAAAATCACAAAAAATCTCTGCAATCCACCGCTTTCGCATTGGCCTCCGCCACTGCCGATGCGACAGTTGAAAACAACCGTTCCAAGGCACTCGCCAGCCTCACAGCTGTTTCCCGCATAGACGATATTCTGGTTGCAACAATTCGCAACGCGCAAGGAGAAGCTTTGGCAACAATGGGCCAGCAAGCTTATCTTGATGACAGTATATTTGTGCAAACCGACTCCAACATTCAAATGTTGTTCAAAGGCTACCTGCCAGTGTCGGTAGATATCATCAAAGGTGGTGAAGTCCGGGGTAAACTTGTCATTCTCAGCGACATTCGAAAACTGCGCGGCCAACAGTTATTTGCACTGGCCTCGACCATAGCAGTAGCGCTCATAGCCGCAATGCTTGGTGTTTTGGCTTCTCTTCCGCTACAACGCCGCATTGTGACGCCGATTGTGCAAATGACACAATCAATCCAGAACATCCGTGTCACCCGTGACTATTCAACCAATTTGCCAGAACAAAAATCCTTTGACGAAACCAACGTCTTGATCAAGGCATTCAACGGTTTGATGTCGGACATTCGATATCGCGACCGTTCATTGCAAGATCTAGCTTACAACGATCCATTGACGGGCTTGGCCAACCGCGTGAGTTTCCATCGCACTGTCGATGATTGCTTCAATGGGCAGAGTGAAAACCGCAGCGGTGCAGTTGTTTTGATGCACGTTCAAAATTTTCGCGCCATGAATGACGCATTCAGCCATTCGATTGGCGATGCAATTCTGATGACCGTGGCTGCAACAATTAAGTCTGCAATTCCAGAAGATATAATATTGGCACGCTATGGCGGCGATGAATTTGCAGTGCTGCTGCAAAAAGCGGAATCACAATCTGAAGTCGATCAAAATATTTTCATCAATTCAATTTGCATTTTCAAAACCATTGAAAATTGGAGAACTTGAACTGCATGTGAATTTGACTGCGGGTTCAGATTTTCTATCCAATGTAAGTGACGCAGATGAAGCTTTGCGCCATATCGATTTGTCCTTGGCGGAAGCGAAATCTCTGCACTCAACGCGCGTTGTGTATTTCCAATCTTCAATGGCCGAGTCGTTGAAAGAGGATACTGAACTTGGACAAGCATTGCGCCAAGCTGCGCGCATCGGCCAATTTGAACTTCATTATCAACCGCAGCTGGACGTGAAAGACAATCTCATTTCGGGCTTTGAAGCGTTGATACGCTGGAAGCACCCGACGCGCGGCAACATTTCGCCTGCTGTGTTCATTCCTCTGGCCGAAAAAAATGGTCTGGTCTCCGTTATCGGCGATTGGGTCTTGAACGAAGCCTGCCGCCAAGCCGTAGAATGGGAGCGCGCCGGAAATCCGCCGCGTGTGATGTCGGTGAACGTGTCGCCTGCGCAAATGATTGCCGCTGGATTTGTTGAAAAAGTCCGGGCTGCTCTCGTTAAATCAGGATTGGCGCCACACTTGCTTTGCATCGAACTGACCGAAAGCATTTTCGTTGGTGCCAGCTATGCCGAAGCCATCATAACGCTGGAAACACTGGCAAAAGACGGCGTTCAGGTTGCGCTGGACGACTTTGGCACCGGTTACTCATCATTGGGCTATTTGGCCAAACTGCCATTTCACGACATTAAAATTGACCGGTCGTTCATAACTGACGCTGATAAATTTCCACGCAAAGCAGCGATGCTCAAATACATCGTGGAAATGGTCCATGCCCTCGGCATGACGGTGGTGGCCGAAGGTGCAGAGCGCGCAGAAGAAGTGCAACTGCTTCGCGAATTGAAGGTAAATACGGTACAGGGCTATTTTGTTTCCAAACCGCTACCCGCCGCTGCGGCCTTGCAATGTGCCAACTCGTTCGCGACAGGACACATCGCGCAATCGGCTTAATCAAACAAAGTGGTGGGCCCGGCAGGACTTGAACCCCCAACCAGACGGTTATGAGCCGTCAGCTCTAACCATTGAGCTACAGGCCCACCTATGTGGAAGACAGCGCGAGTCATCGCACCGCCACGGGAGGGGCTACAGCATTTTTATTTTCCATGCTATAGGCTGAAAATGAATGAGCATAAACTTACCCCAAAGGCCGCTGTTGAGCGGTTAATCAGCCTCCACACCGCCGCTTGCCAAAGCCTCAAATCAGGCCTTGACCAATATTTGGCAAACCGCACCGCGCCCTCGCCGGAAGATCGGGCGAACTGGCATTACCCGGAATTGCAAGTTACCTATGAAGCGCAAGGCTTGCAGCCAAACATTTCCCGCGCCTATGCCAAATTCCAAGGACCGGGCGTTTATGCCACAACGGTCACCCATCCTGCACATTTCAAGCGCTATCTGATCGAGCAACTCCGCATCTGGTGCGCGACTATGACGCGACAATTAAGGTACGGACTGTCGAAACAGGAAATCCCCTACCCTTATGTGCTGGACAAGGGCGATGATTTGGGTGCGGGCGGCGTGTCGGCGGCCGAATTGGCGTTGCATTTTCCAGTCCCGCAACTGGCGCTGGTTGGCGATGAAATGGCGGATGGCACCTGGTTGGCGTGCGGAAGGCGAACCATTGCCGCTGGCGCTTTTTGATGCCGTGCGCGTGGATTATTCACTGAAGCGCCTGCAACATTACACTGGCACCCATTGGGGCCTCACTCAGCCCTGGATCTTGCTGACCAACTACCACCGCTATGTCGACCAGTTTATTGGCTGGGCCCGTGCGCAACTTCATCGACAGCCCGGAATATGAAGCGCTTCATTTGCCGGGTGGCGGCACCATTACCAAATCGATGACAGATGCTGAGGCCGACGCGATTGTTGAAGCATCGCCATGGCACCGCTTCCAAATGCCGGCCTATCACTTGAGCCGCACCGACGGAAAAGGCGGCGTAACCCTGGTCAACATCGGTGTTGGCCCATCAAACGCCAAGACCATTACCGACCATCTGGCGGTGTTGCGCCCGAATTGCTGGTTGATGATTGGCCATTGTGGCGGGCTTCGCCAATCCCAGCGCATTGGCGATTATGTGCTGGCCCACGCCTATTTGCGCCAAGACCACATTCTGGACTTCACTGGTGCCGCCGGATATTCCGATTCCCGCCCTGGCTGAAATCCAGGTGGCCCTGCAAGCTGCCGCTGCCGATGTGACAGGTGAAAAAGGCGAAGCCCTGAAAAGCGCCTGCGCACCGGCACCGTGATGACCAATGACGACCGCAATTGGGAACTGCGCTGGACCCAAGAGCGCATGCGCATCAACCTTTCCCGCGCCATTGCGGTGGACATGGAATCCGGCACCTTGGCCGCCCAGGGCTATCGCCTGCGCGTGCCCTATGGCACACTGCTTTGCGTGTCTGACAAACCGCTGCATGGTGAAATCAAACTGCCGGGTGCCGCCAACGCCTTTTACGACCGGGCGGTGGGCGAACACTTGCTGATCGGCCTCGCCGCAATCGACAACTTGCGCGAGGACCGTGAAGGCCTGCATTCCCGCAAACTCCGAAGTTTCGACGAACCTCCTTTCCGCTGACGCCATAATGTCGCCGAATTTTATTCCTATAAGTCACCATGAAGGAGATTTGAATGTTGAAGTCATTGTTGCCGCAGTTGGGTTTTATCGCTGTTTTAGCGGCATTTCCCGCACTGGCTGAGGAGGCTAAAATTGTTGCGTCCGATTTCCATTTCCGGCCACGGTGAAGTGCGCGCAGTGCCTGACCTTGCCGTCGTTTCAATTGGCGTGACGACGCAAGGGGCCAACAGCCCGCGAGGCACTGGACGCCAACACCAAAGCCATGAAAGCTTTGTTCGAAACCTTGAAAAAGGCAGGCATCGACGCACGCGACATGGCCACTTCGAATTTTTCAGTCGGCCCCCGCTATGACTATGGCAACAACAACGCCAGCCGCCAAAAGTTGTCGGGCTATGACGTCAACAACATGGTGACCGTTACCGTGCGCAAGATTGATGATCTGGGCGAATTGCTGGACGTGGCCGTTTCGACGGGTTCGAACACCATCAACGGCATTAGCTTTCAGTGTTTCAAAGCCTGACGACATGCTTGATCGAAGCCCGCAAAGCTGCCGTGGCCGACGCCCGCGCGCAAGGCCGAAATTTATGCAGCTGCAGGCGGCTTCAAACTGGGCAACATCATGTCCCTGACCGAAGGGACAGCCCATCAGCCACCGATGCCCTATATGACCAAAGCCGCCCGCGCTGAAGCCGCGGATGCCGTGCCGATTGCGCAAGGCGAACAGGCCCTGTCAGTTGATGTCAGCATCACCTACGAAATCAAGTAAGCTGGATTGCAGACTGTGGCGTGGCTGATAAAGTCGCGCCATGCCGATTTGTGAACGAGACCCTTGGCGGTTCCAGTATTTTGAAAATGTCACCTGCCCGGACCATGTCAGCATTCCCGACGGATGATCTGGATAGTTTTGAGTGGTTTCCACGGTCCGCTGGGTTTATGACAAGCTGAACATTGCCAAAAGCCAGGGCATCGTCTTGTGGCATTGGCCGATGAAATGCCCGACGCATTTCCGGTCTTTGCCAAACCCAATATCAACCTGCGTGGCATGGGGCTGACAGCAGCATCATCCGCACACAGGCTGAGTTTGCAGACACTGCCTGACCGGCCACATGTGGATGCCATCTTTTACGGGCGAGCATATCTCAACGGATTGCGCAGTGGTCGATGGCGAAATGCAGGTGGATGCGCCATGCCCTCGGCTTTCCGTGGCTTGACGGCATGTTCACGCACTGGGTGATAGAGACCACGCCAACGCCCTGAATTGAATCAGTTTTTGCACTCTGGGTGAAGCGCACATGTTGGCGGCTATACCGGCATGATGAATGTCGAAACCATCGGCGGAGCACATCATCGAGGCGCACTGCGCTTTGCCGACCAATGGTGCGATCTCTATGGCCGGCGCAGTGGTTCGATGCGCTGGTGAGGCTCTATACCGACGGTATATGGGACATGCGCAACGAGCAGCAGCCGTGGAGGTTATTCCAGTCCCCTGTTTGCCCGCCACGGCATTGTGCCCCCCCACCCGCCCCAGAATTACAAGCACCAAATCCGAGCCCTGCCCGACGTGTCGAGTTTGCAGATCACCTATTCATCCGGCAAATCCCGGCGAAGCCCACCCCATGCCGCCGGGTGGATTTCGGCTGGGCATTGATCAACTGCACGGATTTGCAGCAGGGTTGGAAGCCCGCGCAAGTTGCTGGCCGAGGGGATTTCCGAGGTGTTGAAGTGATGATTGCCGTAAGATTGGCAGAGACCGGTCTAGCCCTTCACCAAGCGTCCAGCTGCGTTCATCTTCGTCGAAAACATGCAACTCGCCAAGTGCGATGTCGAACCACGCGCCATGCACAGTGATATCGCGCTTGTTTTCCCGCATGCGCAGCCACGGGAAAGTGCGCAGGTTGGCAAGGGAATGTTCGACACATGCATGTTCCACGGCCGTTTGCAGATCATGCACATGGTCTTCCGGATGGTCGTGGCGCACGGCTTCTGCCACGTCTTTCACATCAGACATCCACTTGCCGATGAAGTCACCTGCCGAAAGCGGATCACTGCCATCAACAACAGCGCGAATGCCGCCGCAGCGGCCATGGCCCATGACAACCACATGTTTGACGCCAAGCGCAATGACCGCAAATTCAATAGCTGCCGACGTGGCGTGGTGCTTGCCATCCGGCGCATAGGGCGGCACCAGATTGGCCACGTTGCGCATGACGAAAATTTCGCCGGGCCCCGCATCAAAAATGGTTTCAGGGGCGGCACGCGAATCACAACAGGCAATGATCATGACGGTGGGCTTCTGCAGGCCCTGCCCCAAGTTTCAATAACGATCTGGTTTCTTCGGCATAGCGGCCAGTGCGGAATTTTGCATAACCATCCAATAAGCGTTGGGGAAATGTCATGCTTTATCCTGAAAACTGAACCTGTCGTTCTGCGTTCCTACAGCGCGCGATGAGGTTTTGCTACATCGTTTTGCGACATAGATTTCGCCGCAGCACGGTGACTTGCGCAAACCACGCCAGCAACGCTATGGCTAAAGCATGAGCAACATTACCACACTTTTTCCCACCCAGCTTTACCGCGCCGATATGGCCGTTCCTGACATACTGAACGCAGCGCTTGAGGTAGCCTCATTCGACCTTGCGCACAATGATGTGGCGGGTAACCGCTGGTGCGAAAAGCATGGCTATGCGGGCTATACCTCTTTCGGGTCCATGAACAATCTGGCACATGAAAATGCCGTGTTCAAGAAACTGGAAAAAATCCTCGACAAGCACGCCTTGGCTTTTGCCAAAGCCCTGCAGTGGGACATTGGCAAGCGAAAGCCCGTGTGTGATTCAATGTGGGTGAATGTGTTGCCCGAAGGTGGCAGCCACACGGGCCACATTCACACCAACAGCGTGATCAGCGGAACCTATTATGTGAAAGTGCCGGAAGGTGCCGGCCCTATTGTTTATGAAGACCCGCGCTTAGGCTTCATGATGGCAGCACCACCGCGCAAGAAAACCGCCGCAAGTGAATTGCAAACCACGTCAGCGTGAAGCCGGAAGCAGGTTCGGTGCTGCTGTGGGAAAGTTGGCTGCGCCACGAAGTGCCACTGAACCGCGCCGAGGGTGAACGCATTTCCGTCAGCTTCAATTATGTGATTGGTTCGTGAAAGTCATACAACTCAGGTTCTAGATCCGCGCTATAGATCGCAAAACGGATTCACTTTTGTGACTGGGTGCACCAATTTTAAATCACGACACAGGCATTCCCGCCTTTCGTCTTTTTATTCTTGGAGAACAAACATGAATTTTTCAAAGACTCTCGCCTTCGCAGTGCTCTCACTCTCACTGTATGCGACACCACAAGCGATGGCTTCCAACAAGATTGATGCCGGACTGAAAGACAAGGTGACGGCAAAAATGACCGCTGAGGGCTATGACGTTCGCAAGGTGCAGATGGAAGATGGCTTGATCGAAGTTTATGCTGTGAAGAATGGCAAGACCTTCGAAGTCTATCTTGATGACAAATTGCAAGTTGTTAAGACCAATAACGGCGACGCAAACTAACGCAAGTGGGCCGATCCTAAAATATCGGCCCATTTCTCCGGCCAAGGAAAAATCATGTTAAATCGTGTTTACGTCTGGGATATTTTTGTTCGCCTGTTTCATTGGTCTTTGGTGGTCGCGTTTGTCGCCAACGCCTTTTTCACAGATGAAGAATCAAACATCCATCAATACGTGGGATATTTTGTAGCGACGTTGGTTGCAGCACGCCTTGTATGGGGCTTAGTCGGCAGCCGACATGCCCGATTTTCTGATTTCTGGCCCTCGCCATTGCAAGCACTGGAACAACTGCGCGATATGATCATGGGTCGGCGCAAGGCACACGTTGGACACTCACCGCTCGGCGCCCTGATGATTTATAATTTGCTCTTTACAATGGTTGGAATTGCATTGAGCGGTTATATGATGACAACAGTTACATATTTTGGTGTTGAGTGGGTTGAGGAAATCCATGAAATACTTGTAACGTGGGCGGAAATTTCAATTGTATTGCACGTCGTAGCCGTATTTTTTGAAAGCAAAAGACTGAACGTGAACCTACCCGCGTCGATGATAACAGGTTATAAAAACCTGCCCTAGTGCATGAATCTCTCATAACCACGTTGAAAGTTTCCCATGCCTGAGCTCGAAAGATTTTCGAAACAGATATTGTCGTTGGCACTGTTGATACTTGTGCAAGCTGCATGTGCAATATTCTTTATCCGTGACGTTGTCGTTGACTTGACCAACATGGACAGCTTGTTGCATCTCGGCCCCGAACTGGCAGCGACTGCGAGTTTGGCAGTCGGCATTGTTGTCGAAATTTTTCTGCTTAGAAACCTCACCCTGCGCCACGCGCGCATGGAACAAGGATTGGCTGTTGCACGCGGTTCCTTGTCAGACGTCATGGAAGGGTATTTTAAAACTTGGGAACTTTCTCCTGCAGAACAGGACGTGGCAACCTTTACCATCAAGGGTTACACCATTGCTGAAGTTTCCAATCTTCGAGGATCAGCTGAGTCTACCGTAAAAGCGCAGCTGAATGCGATCTATAGGAAAGCCAATGTGCAGGGTCGCGGCCAACTCGTGAGTGTGCTCGTCGAAGAATTGATGCGGGAACCCTTGGTGAAGAGCTAGATATTATTACCATCATCTTCAAGATGAAAGCTGTGCAGCAGCCGGTGGAACAAAGGGGAAAAAACCAAACCCGCAACGGCAAAGAAAATCAAACCGCTAACCAAAGCATAAAAACCTTCAAACACCAGACCCGCGGTTGTTTCAAGTTTGTCGAGCGGACCCATGCCCGATAAAATCATGGCGGCATTTGCGAAGGCTTTCGCCAGCCCCATATCGCCGTAGAACATGTAACCCGCCATGCCCACCGCCATTGCAACGACAATAACAATGAGCCCCCACATGGCATTGCGCGAAAGCCGCGCAATCAACACATCTTTGCTCGCCAGTTTGCGTTCCATCATTTGAACATCTGATCGCCCGATTGATCGATGATCAACTGGCCTTTGCTGATGGCAATATCGGCGGCTTCTTCTTTTGATGTAAACTTGTCAGCACGCACAAATTTGTGCTCTTTGCCGCCTTTGCTGATGCGCCCAGCCAGCTGCCACTGGCCACCTTCTTTGTAGGGCATGGCATCAATCATATAACCCTTGTATTCGAGCGACTTGACCGGACCGCTTGCTGCTGAACCTTCGCTGGGGGAAAACCATTTGGACCAAAATGCCATGTAAACTCTCCTGAATGGGAAAAGTTTATCATGACTTTAGGCGCAGTTCCACGCTTGATGCGTGAAACGATAACACAAGTGTGATCTCAGCCGCGAAATGACACACCAAATCGATGCTTGCGTGCGCGAAGGTTCGGAACTCGCTTGTGTAGAAGGCTGCAAATATCCCGACCGCACCCGCGTGGTTGCGTCGTGTGCCGCGCACGTCAGTCCACAAGGCATTACACGCCAGACGGTGGTGCAAGCGTGGGACAGCTTAACTCAAAATTTTCGCCCGAATGAAAAAGTGGGAGCGGCTGCGATGCTGCTCTCATTCGTCAGTTGGGCGGGTGTTTTAAATTCCGCCGCATACCGTCACCCAGACGAAATGTTTAGGCCGGGACGACGATTTTAGGGCATATTGTGAATGCCTAAAACGCCTTTGGCAAGCCGGCTTGCCGCAATATGGCATTGGCAGTGTGGCGGCTTGGTATTCCGACTGGCACAGGGAAATTGGATTTAGTGATCGGGCTATGCCAAATTTCGTGGCTGCCCTTGCCTTGTCGCACGAGAAAGCAACCAGCAGCTTGCAGCATTTCCCGCAAAGCTCTGTCGAACGCCGGAGCCATTATGCGGCAGCTGCTTCCCGCATTGCAGTAATCTGAAGATATACATCGCTTGGTGACACGCCGGGGTGATTGTCAGGCAATAAATCCAAAGCCATCGCCTTGATCTTATCCAAAACACCATCAAGCGAAGGTGAGTCTGCGGCCGCAGGAATGGCGTCGCAGTGGCCACTCCAAACCGAAGCCTCGTCATCCCAAACAGCAGAAATGGTGAAGATCACAGGCTTTTGCATGTGGCAATGGTATCATTTCAAAGCCCTATTGTCGAGGATGGAGCGCTATTTGCTTAGTTACAGGTCGTCACTCAGATTGTCCTGCCGCAGCATCGAGTTCTGCAAGCGCGAAGTAAAGAGACAACACGTGCCCTATCAGAAAATGATCAGGGCGCTGGTGGATGGTTATGCGGAGCGGGTGGGGAAGTATTTGGGCATTCACCGAATTTACATCTTGCTTGTCAACTCGGGTGCAAGTGGTAGTGTCGTAGATCAACTGCAGTAATTAATTTTGGCCTTATATTTCACCGAATGGCACTGATAGAGAAACCACTGGAAATTGATTATATTAGCTTTTCTGGCTTTAAAAGTATTGAAAGCCTCGAGCGATTTAAAGCAGGGCGTATCAATATTCTAATTGGTTCAAACCGTACTCGAAAATTCCAAAATTTTGTCAATGTGTTTTCTTTTCTTAACGAAGTTAGGGAAGGCCGATTGCAAGAATACGTCCGACGTGCAGGTGGTGCGGAACAACTGCTGCATTTTGGATCAAAGAAAACTGATGAAATTTCTTTTAAGTTTTCATTTGGGCAAGAAGTGAACTCTTATGAATTGGTTTTAGCTCGCACCGCTGACGATTTTCTCTCTGTGCCGATTAAGGAAGTAGCCTCCTTTTGGAACAAAAGTCATCCAGGACCATATTTTACTAGTTTGTTTCCTTCTGATGCATGTTGCGAGGCTGGTGTAAGAAATCCAATCTTCAGAGGGACTGAAAGTTGGTCAAGGCCAGAATAGGACGTTGGCGCGTTTATCATTTGCATGATACGAGCGATTTCTACCTATGAGAAAAACGGCGCAGCTCGCGGATGTCAGGTACTTGCGCGACGACGCTGCAAATCTCGCAGCATTTTTATATTTGCTACAGTTGAACCACAAAGCCTCTTACAATCAAATACGATCCACAATTCGATTAGTTGCGCCATTCTTTGACGACTTCAATCTTGTACCGGATCTATTTAATCCTGAGACTATCCGCCTATCTTGGAAACATCGCAACTCCGACCAATACTTTGGCGCAGCAGCATTATCCGATGGCACTCTTCGCTTTATCGCGCTTGCAACACTGTTCCTCCAGCCTGCAACAATTCGCCCTTCGACGATTATTTTGGATGAACCTGAACTAGGCTTGCACCCTTCAGCAATAGCTTTGCTTGCTTCGCTAATTAAACAAGCTGCGATTGATAGCCAAGTTATATTGAGCACTCAATCCCCCATTCTACTCGACCATTTTTCACCCGAGGACATTGTTGTGGCGGAACGCAATGATGACTGATGAACTACTTTGCGCAGGCTTGAAACATCTAAGCTCGAAAGTTGGTTGGTGGATTACGGACTTGGCCAGTTATGGGAAAAGAATGAATTAGGCGGTCGTCCGCAATGAGCCGACTTTTGCTGAACGTAGAAGGTGAAACTGAAGAGGGCTTCGTTAATTCAGTTTTGGCACCGCACCTTTATGAAATTGGATACACTAATGTTGGTGCAAGGCTAATTGGAAACTCGCGTGCAAGAAGTAAGCGAGGTGGAATTCGGTCTTGGAGCGAAACAAAGTCAGATATTTTGCGCCATCTCAATAGCTCGCCTACATTAATTGTGGGTTTAATGGTCGATTTTTACGCACTTCCAATCGACTGGCCAAACAAGGCGGTAGCGCGCGCCTTGCCCTATAGCGATAAAGCAAAATCTATAGAGGCCGCAATTCAGACAGAAATCTCGGCACAGATGGGAAATGGGTTCAATGCTGCCCGATTCGCTCCACACATAATGATGCATGAATTTGAAGCACTGCTTTTCAGTAATTGTAGATCTTTCGCGAGTGCAATCGATTTGGATATCGAAAATCAACTTCAAGAAATTTTAGATCAATTTGGGGACCCAGAAAGGATAAACGACTTCTCCCGAAACGGCGCCTTCCAAACGTATTCTCAAAATTATTCCTCGATATCAAAAGCCTCTCCATGGCAGGACAATTGCCAAAGAGATAGGCTTAATAGAAATACGAAATAAGTGCTCACACTTTAACAAATGGATGATAAACCTAGAAGCCAAACTTACCGATGGATTATTAATCATATATTCGCCGACGTCTTTAATTATCCAAGAAACTCCGCAGCTTCCTGCTCCTGATCGGATGCTTCAGTTTCCGCAGCGCCTTCGCTTCAATCTGGCGGATACGTTCGCGGGTCACGCTAGAACTGTTGGCCCACTTCTTCCAGCGTGTGATCGGTGTTCATGCCGATGCCGAAGCGCATGCGCAGAACTCGTTCTTCGCGTGGTGTCAAGCTGGCCAGCACGCGGGTTGTGGTTTCGCGCAAGTTGGCTTGGATGGCGGCGTCGATGGGCAGGATTGCGCCCTTGTCTTCGATGAAGTCGCCGAGGTGTGAATCTTCTTCGTCACCCACGGGCGTTTCAAGCGAGATTGGCTCCTTGGCGATCTTCATCACCTTGCGCACTTTTTCCAGCGGCATTGACAGTTTTTCTGCCAATTCTTCCGGTGTCGGTTCGCGGCCGATTTCGTGCATCATCTGGCGCGAGGTGCGCACAATCTTGTTGATGGTTTCGATCATGTGCACCGGAATACGGATGGTGCGGGCCTGATCGGCAATCGAGCGCGTGATGGCCTGACGGATCCACCATGTGGCATAGGTCGAGAACTTATAACCGCGGCGATATTCGAATTTATCAACAGCCTTCATCAAGCCAATGTTGCCTTCCTGAATGAGATCGAGGAATTGCAAACCGCGGTTGGTGTATTTTTTGGCAATGGAAATCACGAGGCGAAGATTGGCTTCAACCATTTCCTTCTTGGCAATGCGGGCTTCACGTTCGCCTTTTTGCACCTTGCCAACGATCTGGCGGAATTCCTGAATTTGCAAACCGGTGGCGGACGCAAGTTCAAAGATTTCATCGCGAATGACGATGATCGAATCTTTCTCGTCGTTCACCCACTTCTTCCAGCCATGCTTGACCAAGCGGCCAACACGCTTCAACCATTCGGCATCAAGCTCGTTGGTTTGATATTCTTTGAGGAATTCATCACGCGGAACACGATAGGTTTCAGCAAGCCGCATCAAGCGGCCTTCAAGCATGTTAAGGCGCTTTGAAATGTCATAAAGCTGATCAACCAACGCTTCGATACGCGCATTGTTGAGGGCAAGCGACTTCACCATGTTGATGATGTCATCACGCAGCTTTTTGTAGCGGCGTTCTTGCGACGGCGAGAGGCCTTCGCCTTCGGTCACTTCCTGGTCTTGCAGCTTGCGCAAGGATTTATAGAGGCGGGCAATTTCGTCGAACACTTCAAGCACCTTTGGCTTGAGTTCGATTTCCATGGCCGACAATGAAACGCCGAGGTCATCGCCCTCGTCATCATCATCTTCTTCCACTTGTGGCTTGTCGAAATCTTCCGGCGCACAACACATCGGAATAATCATCGTCATCGCCCGTGCGGCGCATCGGCGCAGATGCTGATGGCCGGCGTGTTTCTTCTTTTTTCTTGGCTATTTCGCGCTTTAATTCAGCCTGCTTGCGCACCTCTTCCTTGGGCGGCACATAAGGCATGGGCGTTGCCACGGCCTGATTCTGCTTGGCATCTGGGCCGGCGTAGGTCGCTTCCAAATCGATGATGTCACGCAGCAAAATTTTGCCTTCGTTCAATTCATCGCGCCAAATAATAATGGCTTGGAATGTCAGCGGGCTTTCGCACAGGCCAGCGATCATGGTTTCGCGGCCAGCTTCAATGCGCTTGGCAATGGCAATTTCGCCTTCGCGCGAGAGCAATTCCACAGCACCCATTTCGCGCAAATACATGCGCACCGGGTCGTCGGTGCGGTCGGCGGGAAGCTTCGGCGCATCCACCTTCATAATTTCAGTGGAGCCGGATTCTTCTTCCACCTTGGCCACAACGTTTTCGGTTTCTTCTTCCGATTTCAACCACGGTGATGCCCATCTCGGCCAACATGCCGTAGATGTCTTCAATCTGGTCAGACGTGACTTCGTCAGACGGCAGAACAGCATTCAATTCATCAAGCGTCACATAGCCACGCGCCTTGGCGGTTTTGATCATGCGTTTGACGGCGGCATCCGTCAGGTCAAGCAAGGGTGAATCCTGGCCCGCCTCAGGCACTTCAGACTTCGGTGTTGCCATCCTCGTTAGCGGCTTTTCGTCGGTTTCCTGAGGTGGCTTGATCGGCGTGTCTTTTGGCGGGCGGGCCATGGGAATTTCCTTATGGGCGGACTGATTCGCATCAGCCCGAAAACTGTATTCAGTGGATAACTACTGATTGGCGTCTTAATTGCGGCTTAACCATAACGCAGAAAGCTTCGGTTAAGAATGTGTTTTCGCTGTCCCGGCCCGAGGCGGCACCGAAACCTTGCACCAAGGCTTCAGAACCAGAGGTCGAATGCAATTCTTCACGCACCGCGAAAGCGCGTTCAGGTTTTCCTCCGTTGGATCGTTGCGCAAAAGCAATTTCAGCGGCCTTCAGCTCACGATCAAGCGTGACTGTTTTACGGTGGAGGGCGATCATCTGGCGGAGGCCTGTCCGGGCATCATCTTGTGCAGCCGCAGGACCGAGGAACCACTCATTCAGACGTTTCGCCTGGGTTTCAAGTTGGCTCAGCACATCGCCGAACCCTCTTGTAATCAGGTGGTCCTTCAAGGCCGCCGGTTCAAGGGCTGCCTCTGGGAAACTGCATCTAGAATCAGTGCACGGACAGAGTCAAGCTCTGTCAAACCTAAATCCACACCCGCAAACTCATCCCAAAAATCATGCAACAGGTTGGGATGATTGATAAAACTGAGCACAATCATCCGTGCACGGCGAGTGGTCGCATCCCCTTGATCGAGCCTAAATGCCGCATTTTTAAGGGAATTTGACGCTGGAGCAGCAATTTCCCAGTCTTTCAGGCGCCGCCCTTGTGGCGAGAATCGTTGCGAAAACCCGCTTAAACGGCCTGCTGTCGTCCGTCGCCATTCAGGTTGGGCCGCTGCCCCGAAGCTTGCGGAAGCGTTCCGCCAACTCATCCAGATAGTGCCGCTTCACACCTTCTTCTTTGATCTGGGAGACTTGAAGGCGCAGGTCTTTTTCAAAGGCGGCCTTGCGTTCAGGGCTGGCGCGATCATTTAAAGACAGCGCGCGGTTCCACAAAACATCGACCATCGGCAGGCTGCAGAGACGATATTCTTCAATGCCTCAGCACCATCCGAGCGCAATAAATCATCGGGGTCCTTGCCATCCGGCAGAAAGGCAAAGCGCAGGGAATGGCCGGGCTCCAGCAATGGCAGGGCAATGTCCAGCGCCCGATAGGCGGCTTTTTGGCCCGCGTTATCACCATCAAAACATAAAATCGGTTCGGCGGCAGAGCGCCAAAGAATGGCCAACTGATTTTCGGTGAGCGCCGTGCCGAGCGGTGCCACGGTTTCCGCCAACCCCGCCCGATGCATGGCAATCACATCAACATAGCCTTCAACGGCGATGATGTTGCCACTTCTTGTGGGCAATAGCGCGGGCTTTATCGTAATTATAAAGCACTTCGCCTTTGATGAAGATCGGCGTTTCCGGCGAGTTCAAATATTTCGCCGCAACATCTTTGCTAAGCGCACGACCACCAAAGGCGATCACCCTGCCCCGCGCCGTCACGAATAGGGAACATCACACGGTCGCGGAAGCGGTCATAGGCCACGGGAATATCTTCGCCCGCAATGACCAATCCTGCTTCCACCATTTGGTCAAGGTGAACACCCTTGTCGGCCAAGTGGCTTCGAAGTGCCGAACGATCATCAGGCGAATAACCAATGCCGAATTCAGCTTGAATGGACGGCCCCAAATCCCGATCCGCCAGATAGCCGCGCGCTTTGGCCCCGCGTGCCGTTTGCAATTCCGACTGAAAAAATTTAGTGGCGATGTCCATCACATCATAAAGACTGGCGCGGACCTCTTCACGCCGAGCGTCATCTCAGGTGAGAATTCAGGCATTGGCAATCCGGCCTCTTGCGCCAGTTGCTCCACCGCCTCGTTGAATTTCAATCCTGCTTTTTCGACGAGAAAAGTGAAAGCATCACCCGACGCTTTACAACCAAAACAATGGTAGCGGCCCTTGCGATCATCGGCGTGGAAGCTTGGCGATTTTTCAGAATGAAACGGGCAGCAAGCCCAAAAATCTCCCTTGCCCGGCTGGCTCTTCCGGCGGTCCCACGTCACATGGCGCCCCACCACCGTGGAGACATTCACACGGGCGCGGATTTGATCAAGGAACTGGGGCGAGAAACGCATGGGTCGCGTTATTGCGCAACACGGCTACGCTTGCAAATAACTTGATCACAGCTATCTTATTTTTCGAAATTGATGGAGGCGTTTATGGCGATTAAAAAACTTTACACGGCAGTTGGCACCGCTGTGGGCGGGCGCGGCGGTGGCACGGCTTCGACTGATGACAAGCAGCTTGACCTGGTATTGGCTCACCCGAAAGAATTGGGCGGTACGGGAAAGGGCACAAACCCTGATCAGCTTTTTGCCGTGGGCTATTCGTCGTGCTTCCTCGGTGCCATGAAATATGTGAACAGCCAGCAGAAAAAACCATTGGCTTTGGCACCTGAGTTTTCAGTTACGGCGTATGTCAGCTTCGGGCCACGTTCTGACAAAAAGGGTTTCGGCATTGCCGTGCAACTGGATGTGTCGTTGCCCGGATTAACCAAGGCGCAGGCCACTTCACTGGCCAAAAAAGGCCATGTGGTGTGCCCCTATTCGCACGCCATCCGCAAAAATGTGAAGGTGACGACCAAGATCGTGTGAGTTCCGTGCAAGCTTACATACAAATATAAGCTTGTCCCACGATTTGAGAAAAGCCGGAGCATACGGTTTTGACGACGTCAGACCGTTCAGACCAGGCTGCACCCGCCATAATCAAGGGTGCCACGCCGCAGCTAATAACGTGGGTGGCGAAGCGCCGGTTATTGTCCGCCTGCCATTTGCTGAACGCATCCCACGACGTGGTTTCACCATCAGCAATGGAGGCAAATGGATCCGGCTGGCTGCCCGCGACTGATTTCGCCTTATTCCACAAGTGGTGAACAATAAGGCCAACGCCCAAACCGCCGAAGCAGGCAATGAAAGTAAAAAGCAGGTACGCAACATTTGTCATGATGAGCAATCGTCTCACGACAGAGTTAATGTGACCTTAAATTGTAAAGGCCGGAGTTTTGGCTCCGGCCTTTACTTGTTACTTAGCGGTGATGCGGATGCCCATGTCGATGGCCGTGGCAAGACCGGACGCGCGCCCAATGGCCATGGCGACGAATTCTCTTAACGTGGCAATGGCCGTGGCGATGACCGCGAAAGTTATGATACCCGAAGCTTGGCGTTCCAATGTAGATGCCAATATGGGCACGCCGATGGCTAGCCTCCGCTGGCGCAGTTGCTGCACCAAGTCCAATCGCCATAGTGGCGGCGGCAGCGATAGCAATTAATGTCTTACGAAACATGATAATCGTCCTTTCGAAAGAAAATTACAACACCCAGGACTATCCTGCGATCGTTCAATCTTGGCAAGCGCGACCTGAACCGTAGATGAACGACTACCCCAAAAGCGCTTTCACGACGGCACCTGCTTTGCCCATATCCATTTGGCCGGAAAATTTGGCCTTTAGCTCCGCCATGACCTTGCCCATGTCTTTGACCGAAGTTGCACCCACAGCAGCCACAACGCCTGCAACGGCAGCCTTGGCTTCATCGTCAGACATTTGCTTGGGCATATAGGTCTGGATAATCGCCATTTCTTCGCGTTCTTGCTGGGCCAGTTCCGTGCGGCCACCGGCATCAAAAGCAGCAATCGAATCTTGGCGCTGTTTTACCATTTTGCCCAATACGTCCATGATCGCGGCATCTGAAATTTTCTCGGAGTCATGGCCTTCTGTGCGCGAATTAATGTCTTTGTCTTTGATTGCAGCCGTCATCAGGCGAATGGTGGCCAGTTTGCGCTTATCGCCCGCTTTCATGGCGTCTTTCATATCGGCTGATAGTTGGTCACGAAGCGACATGGATATTCCTCACTAGCTATGCAAAAATGAGGGCATAGGCCTTTCTTTTGGCGCGTGCAAACTTGACGTGGGCTCCCTCCTCCCTTAACGAGACCCAAATTCCCGGAGACTCAATCACAATGGCAACCGCCAAAAAGCCTGCAACGGCCAAAGCAAAAGCACGCCCGCAATTCAGCGATTGGGACCAGCCTAAAATTACAGCCGTTCTTGTACTGGCAGATGGCACGGTGATTGAAGGCTTTGGTTTTGGTGCCGAAGGCGAAGCCGTTGCCGAAGTCTGTTTCAATACCGCCATGACCGGCTACCAGGAAGTGCTGACGGACCCCTCCTACGCTGGTCAGATCGTGACGTTCACGTTCCCCCACATCGGCAACGTGGGCACCAATGATGATGACTCTGAAACCATCAATCTTGCCGCCACTGCTGCGGTGCGCGGCCTCGTTGTCAAAGCGCCCATCACCGAACCCGCGAATTATCGTAACGCCAAGCACTTCGACAAGTGGTTGAAGGCGCGTGGCATCATCGGCATGTCGGGGGTTGATACCCGCGAACTCACGAATTTGATCCGCGACAAGGGCATGCCCAACGGGGTGATCGCCCACAATGCCAAAGGCAAGTTCGATATTAAAAAGCTGCACCAGATGGCCGCCGCTTGGTCTGGCCTCGAAGGCTTGGATTTGGCGAAAGATGTATCCCTCACCCAGCGCATGGAATGGGACGAAAAGCTTTGGGACTGGAAAACCGGTTACGAAAACGCGGTGGGTGGCAAGCGCGTGATTGCGATTGATTACGGCTTGAAGCGCAACATTCTGCGCTGCCTCACATCGGCGGGCTGCGATGTTACGGTGGTTCCTGCAACAACCAAAGCCGAAGACATTTTGGCCATGAAGCCAGAAGGCGTTTTCCTGTCAAACGGCCCGGGCGACCCCGCCGCAACAGGCGAATATGCCGTGCCGGAAATCAAGAAAATTATCGATTCCGGAACACCCATATTCGGCATTTGTTTAGGCCACCAAATGCTGGCTATTGCGCTGGGCGGCAAGACCTTAAAAATGCACCAAGGCCACCACGGCGCCAACCACCCCGTGAAAGACTTCACCACAGGCAAAGTTGAAATCGTGTCAATGAACCATGGCTTTGCAGTGGACGTCAGCACATTGCCCGCCAACGTAAAAGAAACCCACATCTCACTGTTCGACGGCTCAAACGCCGGCATTCAAGTGAAGGGCAAACCCATCTTCTCGGTACAACACCACCCCGAAGCAAGCCCCGGCCCCCAAGATTCGCATTATCTGTTCAAGCGATTTGTGGACATGATGGGGTAAAATTTCCTTCCGACACTTGATTGCGCGGTGTCCGGATTGCCATGCCCCTGTTCGACGGCATTGATTTTGGTACGATACATGAGAAGCTTTCGTAGACGGATGGGAGCCGCAAAGCACAACCCTGTGATAGAGCCCCAAATTACTTTCTAAAAGGATTCCCAATGTCATTTCCAAAAACTCGACGAACTTTGCCGCAAACTGGACTCGCTCTCCCATGCGCTTTCCATGTTGGGTGTGGATGAAGCCGTAATGATGCCGGAAGGTGGTGGTGAAAAACGCGCGGAAACAATCGCGTCATTGTCTGGCATGTATCACGACATGGCGACCAGCCCCCACGTCGATGACTGGATTGCCAAAGCCGACAGCGAAGACCTTGATGGGGAACAGCGCATTGCTGTCAAGGAATTCAAACGCAGCCACATCAACCGCACCTGCCTGTCGTCGGCATTCGTGCAAAAGCAAACCGAACAACGCCTGCGCTGCGAACAGCTCTGGCGGCAGTTGCGACCAAAGGGTGACTGGGCGGCATTTCTGCCCGCGTTTTCTGCTGTCATCGAAACCATGCGCGAAGAAGCGGCGTTGCGCGCTGATGCCTTGAAGCTTGCGCCCTATGATGCGCTGGCCGAACAATATGATCCGGGCGCACGCACGGCAGACATTGATCCCGTATTTGCCGACCTCAAATCCTTTCTCAAAGACTTCATCCCGATTGCAGTTGAAAAGCAGAAGTCCAATCCCGCCAAACCACTGACGGCAAACTATGGCATCGACGCGCAAAAGGCCTTGGGCCTTGAAGTGATGCAGGCTTTGGGTTTTGACTTCAACCACGGTCGGCTGGACATTTCGCACCACCCCTTCTGTGGAGGCGTGCCGTCAGACGTGCGCATGACCACCCGTTACCGCAGCGACGAATTCCTTTCGGCGCTCATGGGCATCATGCACGAAACTGGACACGGTTTGTATGAGCAAGGCTTGCCAAAGCAATGGGGCCATTGGCCTTCCGGCGGTGCGCGCGGCATGGCCATGCATGAAAGCCAAAGCTTGTTTGTTGAAAAGCAAATTGGCCGCAACCCCGCCTTCTGGGATTGGGCAATGCCATTGCTGACGAAGCACTTTGGCGAAAGCTGGTCAAAAACCGATTTGCTGGCTCATGTGCATCAAGTAAAGCCCGGCTTCATTCGCGTGGATGCCGACGAAGTGACTTACCCCATGCATGTGATTTTGCGTTACGAATTGGAACGTGATCTCGTTTCCGGCTCATTAAAAACGTCTGATATTCCAGAGGCTTGGAACGAGAAGATGACTCGTTACCTGAGCCTTTCAACCGCGAACAACTTCAAGGATGGGCCAATGCAGGATGTGCACTGGCCCTCAGGTGCTTTCGGATATTTTCCGAGTTATACGATGGGTGCCATGATGGCAGCGCAACAATGGGCCGCAATCAAACGCGAGCACCCAAATGTGAACGATGACATTGCGCACGGTGATTTTTCATATACCACGCAATGGCGGCGCAAAAACATTTGGGAAAAAGCTTCGTCTGGATCCACGCCTGAGATTATGCAGCAGGCAACAGGCGAGCCCTTGAACGCGAAATACTTCATCAGCCATTTGCAAGCCCGATACAGTTAAAGTGCCGCCCCATAACGCGAAATTAACGCCTGCATGGTTTGACTGTGCCGGAGTATTGGGGCGTGGCCGTCTGCACCTTATGCGGGTCAAACACAGATAAAGGTATACAAATGAAATTGGGCAATATCCTCGTGGCCAAAGGTTTGGTTACGATGGAAAATATCAACCAAGCCGTTGACTATCAAAATGCAAACGGTGGCCGCCTTGGTGATAGTATCGTTGCATTGGGATTGTTGACCAAAGAACAAATCGACAAGGTGCTGGATGAAGCGCCGCAGGCACCAGTCTCCCTCATGGAAACGGGCATTGACCCGGTGTTCCTGCTCGAACTCATCATCAAGGGCATGTATACTGAAAATCTCGAAACAGCATCGCAGCTCGCGGAAGCCGTTAAAGTTTCGAGCACGATTGTGAACCAATTGATGCAAGTTGCCAAAGACCGCAAGCTGGTGGAGTCGCTTGCCATTGCGTCCAGCGCTGGCACCGTTGCAGAAATGCGCATGTCCCTTACAAGGGCAGGCCGCGACTGGGCGGCGGACGCCATGACACGCGGCCAATATTTTGGACCCGCCCCTGTTTCACTTGAAGACTATCAAGACCGCATTCAGCGCCAGCGCGTAACCAACGAACACATTACCCGCCAGAGACTGGACGAAGGCTTTGCTGGTTTGGTGATGACAGAGCGTTTCATCAGTAGACTTGGCCCCGCTATCAATTCCGGCAATGCCATATTGATTTACGGTCCTGCAGGTAACGGCAAAACGACCGTGGCCGAAATCGTAGGCAAGATTTTCCAGAACGTGATTTATGTTCCCTATTGCGTGAACATTGATGGCGAAATCATGAAGGTGTTTGACCCCACGGTGCATCGTCAGGTGGAAAATACCAGCACACAGGAAGGCGGCGCCAATCTGCGCCGCAATCGCATCGACCCGCGTTGGGTGGCTTGCTACCGTCCCATGGTCATTACCGGTGGTGAACTCACCATTGAGATGCTGGACTTGAAATATAATTCCGTGGCGAAATTCTATGAAGCACCGCTCCATATCAAAGCGCTCAATGGCACATTCCTCATCGACGACTTTGGCCGCCAGCGCGCCAAGCCTGAGGACATTCTCAACCGTTGGATCGTGCCGCTGAACAGCCGGGTGGATTACCTCACCACGCACAGCGGCAAAAGCATCATGATCCCCTTCGACGAGATCGTGATCTTTTCCACGAACATGCACCCCGATGATTTGATGGACCCGGCCTTCCAGCGCCGCATCAGCTACAAACTCGAAACCGTTGAGCCGCCACAGGAACTATTCTTGAAGGTGTTCATGGGCATGGCCGCCAAGCACGGGCTGCAACTGACCCAGGAAGTTTACAACCGTGTCATCACGGGCGTGAAGGAAAATGGCGCACCATTGGCCTATTTCCAACCAAAATTCATCGTGGAACAAGTGCTGGCGTCATGCAAATTCGAAGGCATCAAACCCCAATTCACCCTCGAAAACGTGGATGATGCTTTGGCAAATCTGTTTGTGAAAAAGCCTGACGGCAAAATGTTCGGCGTGAAACGCAGCACGTGATCACTTCCCCTTGCCATCCATCTCCGTTTCAGCCATAAGCCGCCCATCCAAAAGCACATGGCTAGTGGCTGAACGGAAGGTCTGCGTGAGCAGATAGAGGTAAAACCCTCGGCTTCCTGTGTCTCTGCTCATTCGTGATCGGTCTTTCGAACCTTCCTCCTGGTTCGTTTGAGGCTCTGCGCCGGTGCTTTAGGTTAGACAAACGAGAAAGGGGTCCCGCATGGGTCTTTATGAACACATATTTCTGGTTCGCCAGGATGCAACATCGGCGCAGGTTGACGCGCTGATCGAGCAATACAAGGGCGTGCTTGAAGGCAATGGCGCCAAGGTTGAAAAGGTCGAAAGCTGGGGCGTTAAATCCCTCACCTATCGCATCAAGAAAAACCGCAAAGCCCACATGACACTTCTGAACATCTCTGGTGACTATAAGGCAATTGCCGAAATGGAACGTCAGATGCTGATTTCAGAAGACGTAATTCGCTTCATGACCATCGCAGTTGAAGAACTGGAAGCAGGCCCATCAGCCATGATGCGCCGTTCCGAACGCCGCCGCGACGATGATGATGGCATTCCAACAGAGGAGTTCAACTGATGGCTGAACAACAAGCCCGCCGGCCGTTCTTCCGCCGTAAGAAGACCTGCCCGTTCACTGGCCCAAATGCGCCAAAGATTGACTACAAGGACATTCGCATGTTGCAGCGCTATATTT
The DNA here is from genome assembly GCA_963840765.1 of uncultured Alphaproteobacteria bacterium. Classification (GTDB taxonomy): domain Bacteria; phylum Pseudomonadota; class Alphaproteobacteria; order Rhizobiales; family Aestuariivirgaceae; genus Aestuariivirga. Next base: position 120,419 of record CAWJAE010000011.1, read on the forward strand.
CTGAGCGCGGCAAGATCGTTCCTGCCCGCATTTCCGCCGTATCCACAAAGAAGCAACGCATTTTGGCGCAAGCCATCAAGCGCGCACGTTTCCTGGGCCTCTTGCCCTACGTGATCGGTTAAGGGAGTACGAAACAATGGAAATCATTCTCCTCGAACGCGTATCGAAACTCGGCCACATGGGTGAAACCGTAAAGGTGAAGGACGGTTACGCACGTAACTTCCTGCTGCCACGCGGCAAAGCCTTGCGCGCCAACGCTGCCAACAAGGCAAAGTTTGAAGTGCAACGCGCTGACCTCGAAGCCAAGAACGCTGTTTCGCGTCAAAGCTCCGAAGCAGAAGCCAAGAAGCTCGCAGGCAAAACCTTCGTTGTTGTGCGCCAAGCTGGTGAATCGGGCCAACTCTATGGTTCCGTATCGCCACGCGATATCGCCGATGCAGCAACAGCTGATACCGGTGTAGCCGTTCACCGCAACCACGTTGAACTGATGATCCCAATCAAGGTCATTGGTCTTCACAAGGTCGACGTATCAATTCACCCTGAAGTGACGGTATCCATCACCGTTAACGTGGCCCGTACTGCTGAAGAAGCAGTGGCTCAAGCCCGTGGTGAAGTAATGACAGGCAACGCCGCAGACCGCGACGAAGTGCGCGCTGCTGCCGCTGCTCTTTTCGAAGAAGCAGAAGCCGAACGCATCGCCGAAGAAAACGCTTAATCGTCGAAGACGATTTGGAAGCCGCTCAACGCAAGTTGGGCGGCTTTTTTTATTGTGTGACGTGCGTTTGAAACATAAGTTGCGCGCATGTCGGCAGTGGTTGCAAATTTACCTAAGAGATTTTGGAAGCAGGACTGGTTCAAGGATCTGATTTTCGTTCTTGTTTTACCGACAATTTGCTTATTGATCGATCCGGTCGTGTTTGTCGAAGCAAACGAGGCTGTTACTTACGCGGCCTACATTCTATTTCCAACGCTGATGGCATGTTTTTACGCAACATCGTGGTTTGGCGGGACCAGCTTTTTCTCTTCCATTCTTGAAGGCACGCTGCTTCTGGGTGCCGGACTTGCTTTGGCAGTGGGATTGTTATTACTGCCTTTGACCATAATTGGCCTGTTCTTTCTCATCGGCGCATTAGGGTTGGTGCCTTTTTTTACGGCAAAACGTTTTTACAAACGCTACCAGGATTTGAGGAATAAATTTCCAGAAGACTTCACCCATCCATTCGGCATTATTCTTGGCCTTACTTTACCTTTTTTGCTTCCAGCAATTGTTCACAACCACATCACAAAACAACAAACCGCACTGTTTGCGCAACTTGGTTCTGCAACGCCGGAAGATGCGCAAAAAGCACTCGCCAAATTGCCAGTCACATGGCACTGCTCCCACGATTGCCTAGGCCGCGTCTCATCTCAATTTGAAGCAGGACAATTAAAACTTACGAAAGCGGAACTGGATCCAATTTTCATGCAAATGACGGGGCAAACCTACGACGAATTTCTCTACCGCCTGCTGGACTGAGATCAAACATTCCTTGCAAGTTAGGCAATTTATTTATCTGAATTTGTCCATCCATCCCAATCCGGCTTCGGTGCTAGCAACGGGTTTATATTCTGCACCAATCCAGCCTTCGTACCCCAGAAGATCAATCAGCGCGAAGATATGTGCGTAGTCGATTTCGCCAATGTCCGGTTCCGTGCGCCCCGGCACGCCCGCACATTGGAAATGACCAATGCGCGGGAACAGGCGTGTAATGGTTTCGCTTAACGCGCCTTCCATCCGTTGCATGTGGTAGATGTCATACTGTAATTTGATCCGCGTATCACCCGTTGCATCAATCATGCGCAGGGCTTGCGCACTCGTGTTCACAAAGAATCCGGGCATGTCGAAATGGTTGATCGGCTCAACCAGCAGCGTCAACCCTGCCTTCGCCATTGCTGCACCTGCGAAGCTCAGGTTTGCCACCGCGGCGTCAAATGCAACTCATGATGGCAGTTCTTCGGGTTTAATACCTATGAGGCTATTTACGTACTGATTCGCGAGTGATTTGGCATAAGATACTGCCAATTCCACACCTTCGCGGAACTCGTTACCCCGGTCAGGCAGGCAAGCAATGCCGCGTTTGCCGGCTTCCTAATTTCCTGCAGGCAGATTGAACAACACTTGAGACAATTGATATTGTTAAAGAATTTCCACCAACAGCATTGCAGGATGGTCATAGGGCTGAGAAAACTCAACGTCTGAAAATCCTGCTTTCGCGCTTGCAGCAAAACGGTCTAGAAAGGGCAACTCGGTAAACAAGAATCCCAGGTTGGCGCAAAACTTCGGCATGGGTGTTGAACTTTCAACTCTCTGAAAAGGACTTCGGTGTTTTGACTGAAGCCTTCATGAGACTCAAGGATAGAACGTTTTGAAGACCAGCAGCTCAGAAGCCATTCGCACCAAAATTCTTCACAAACTCACCTATGCTGTGGGCAAGGACTTCGTCGTTGCTAAACGCCACGATTGGCTACGTGCCACCATTTTGGCACTGCGTGACCACATCATCGACCGGTGGATTGAATCAACCCGGGAAGCCTATAACGACAAGTCCAAGCGGGTTTATTATCTCTCGCTTGAATTTCTGATCGGACGGCTGCTGCGCGATGCGTTGAGCAACATGGAACTGACGGCTGACTTTCAAAAAGCGCTGTCAGATTTGAACGTTGATTTGAATTTGGTGGAAGAGTTGGAACCCGACGCTGCGCTAGGCAACGGTGGCTTGGGCCGCCTTGCTGCATGTTTCATGGAAAGCATGGCGACGTTGAACATTCCCGCCTACGGCTATGGCATTCGCTATAACCACGGCTTGTTTCGCCAAATTATTAAAGACGGTTGGCAGACGGAAGCACCGGAAACCTGGCTTGAAAATGGCAACCCCTGGGAGTTTGCCCGCCGCGAAGCAGCATATCGCGTATCATTTGGTGGCCACGTAACAAGCGAAACCAAGCCCGACGGCACCGTCCAACACATTTGGCATGCTGGCGAAGCTTTGCTGGCCTCTGCCTATGACACCCCAATGGTGGGCTGGAAAGCAGCCCGCGTAAACACTTTGCGGCTGTGGACAGCGCGTGCTTTGGACCCCATTCATTTGGATGCGTTCAATAGCGGCGACTACACAGGCGCATTGTCGAGCACCAACCGCGCTGAAATTTTGACGCGCGTCCTTTATCCTGCGGACTCAACACCTGCAGGCCAGGAACTCCGCCTGCGCCAGGAATATTTCTTCACCTCGGCTTCACTACAGGACATTCTGCGCCGCCATTTGCAGCAATATCCTGATGTGACGAATCTGCCGGAAAAGGTTGCGATTCATTTGAACGACACCCACCCCGCAATTGCGGTGGCTGAAATGATGCGCCTTTTGGTGGATGATCACCACATCGTTTGGGACAAAGCTTGGGATATTACCCGCGCAGTTACGGGCTATACCAACCATACTTTGCTGCCCGAAGCACTCGAAAGTTGGTCTGTGCATTTGTTCGAGGCCGTGCTGCCGCGCCACATGCAGATTGTTTATTCGATCAACGCGAAATTGATCGAAGAAGCAGCAGCAAAAGGCTTTACATCACCTGAATTTATTTCAGCAATTTCTTTGATCGACGAGGCCGGTAGTCGCCGCGTAAGGATGGGCCAATTGGCCTTTGTCGGTTCGCACAGCATCAATGGTGTTTCGGCGCTGCATACCAGTTTGATGAAACAAAGCGTGTTCAGCAAATTGAACCAGCTTTACCCCGGTCGCATCAATAACAAGACCAATGGTGTAACCCCGCGCCGCTGGCTGAAAGGTGTGAACCCGGCACTGGCCACGTTGCTACGGGATGCCGTGGGCAAGGATATTTTTGCTTCAACCGAATTGCTGAAGGAAGCCCTGCCCCTTGCCAAGGATGGCAATTTCCAGGACGCGTTCAAGCGCATCAAGCATGACAACAAAATAGCACTTTCAACCCTCGTCAAAGCGCGGATGGATTTGAGCCTAGACCCGGATTCCATGTTCGACGTGCAAATTAAACGCATCCATGAATACAAGCGACAATTGCTGAACATTCTGGAGACAATTGCACTGTATAACGACATGCGGGCGCACCCTGAAAAAACCTGGGCACCGCGCGTCAAGATTTTTGCGGGCAAAGCCGCTGCCAGTTATCATATGGCGAAACTTACCATCAAGTTGATCAACGATGTGGCACAGGTCGTTAACAATGACACCAGCCTGCGTGGCGCGTTGAAGGTGGCCTTCATCCCTAACTACAACGTAAGTTTAGCCGAAGTCATTGTGCCTGCTGCCGATTTGTCCGAACAAATTTCAACAGCTGGTCTTGAAGCGTCGGGAACCGGCAACATGAAATTGGCTCTCAATGGCGCACTCACCATCGGCACCATGGATGGCGCCAATGTCGAAATGCTGGAACACATTGGTGCCGACAACATCTTCATATTTGGCCTATTGGCTGATGAAGTTGAGGCGCGCCGTGCCAGAGGAATCAACGGCCGTGAAGTTGTTGCGGCTTCACAATCTCTGCAAGGCGTTGTCGATGCGCTGCTGGCTGGTACATTCTCCCAGGGCGACAATGACCGGTATAAGCCGATTGTGGACACCTTGCTGGGTAATGACTGGTTCCTCGTCGCTTCGGATTTCGACGCGTATCGCGTGGCGCAAAACGATGTTGCGGCGCAATGGGGCAAGAAAAAAGTCTGGACCGAAAAGTCCATTATCAACAGCGTCAGTATGGGCTGGTTTTCATCCGACAGAACAATACGTGACTATGCCCGCGATATCTGGCAGCTTCCAGTTAACTGAGATCAACTCAGATGAATGGGGGACTACACCATGGCCAAATCGCCAACATGGAAAACGGGTTCCGCAAGCATGGCCGCCATTATCTTTGGCAGCCACGGAGACCCCTTTTCGGTTCTGGGGCTGCATAAGCTCGGCAAGCAATGGATCGCCCGGGCTTTTATTCCGGGTGCTGACAACATTGTTGCGCAAAGCCTGAGTGGGGAAAACTTAGGCGCGCTGGTTAAAGGCCATGAGGACGGCTTTTTCGAAGGCCCGATTTCGGTATCCGCGCAACAACCCCTGCGCTGGGCCTGTTCAAATGCGGGCGGCAGCTGGACGGTCACTGACGCTTATTCCTTTGGCCCAGTCTTGGGGCCGATGGATGACTACTATATCGGTGAAGGCAACCATCTCCGGCTTTACGATAAGCTAGGTGCCCATGCGATGTCGCACGAAGGGGCTGAAGGCGTGCATTTTGCGCTCTGGGCCCCCAATGCAAAGCGTGTTTCAGTCATTGGCGATTTCAACAATTGGGACGGCCGCCTGCATGTAATGCGGCTGCGAACTCAACACCGGAATTTGGGAAATTTTTGTACCGGGTGCCACGATTGGCCAAACCTATAAATTCGAAATCATTGGCCAGCATGGTAATCGCCTGCCCTTGAAGGCTGATCCTTTTGCATTCGAATCTGAACTGCGCCCTGCCACGGCCTCGCGCATTGCCAATACCAATCTCGGCACCTGGAATGATGCCGACTACATGGGCAGGCGCAAATCCCGCGATGCCCGCCGCCAGCCCATGTCAACCTACGAAGTCCATCTCGGCTCATGGAAACGCGGCGAGGCCAATGCTTACCTCGACTATGACGAGCTTGCCCGCGATTTGGTTCCCTATGTAAAATATATGGGCTTCACGCATATTGAATGTTTGCCGGTGAGTGAACATCCCTACGACCCATCATGGGGCTATCAACCTACCGGGCTTTACGCACCAACGTCGCGTTTTGGCGACCCTGCGGCCTTCAAGCGCTTCATCGAAGCTGCCCATGCGGCTGGCATTGGCGTGATTTTAGATTGGGTGCCTGCCCACTTCCCAACCGACGAACATGGCCTTGCCCGTTTTGATGGCACAGCGCTTTATGAACATGAAGACCCGCGCCAAGGCTTCCACCCCGATTGGAACACGGCGATTTTCAATTTCGGCCGCGGCGAAGTTTCAAGTTTCTTGCTCAACAACGCCCTGTTCTGGCTTGAGCGTTACCACGTGGATGGTCTGCGCGTGGATGCTGTAGCGTCAATGCTCTACCTCGATTATTCCCGCAAAGAGGGCGAGTGGATACCCAATAAAAATGGTGGCCGCGAAAATTTGGAGGCCATTTCATTCCTGCAACGCATGAACCACGAAGCCTATGGCCAGCACCCCGGCGTGATGACCATAGCTGAGGAATCAACCGCATTTCCCGGAGTTTCAAAACCCACGTCCATGAATGGCTTGGGCTTTGGCTTTAAGTGGAACATGGGATTCATGCATGACACGCTGGAATATTTTAAGCGTGAACCCATCCATCGCAAGCACCATCACAATGAGCTGACGTTCGGCTTGCTGTATGCCTTCTCAGAAAACTTCGTGCTGCCCTTAAGCCATGATGAAGTGGTGCATGGCAAAGGTTCACTGATTGCCAAAATGGCTGGAGACGATTGGCAGAAATTCGCCAACCTCCGCGCCTATTACGCCTTCATGTGGGCTTACCCCGGCAAGAAACTTTTGTTTATGGGGCAGGAATTCGCCCAGCGCGATGAGTGGGCAGAAAGTAAAAGCCTGGACTGGCATTTGCTTGACCACCAAAGCCACCGTGGCATGCAAAATCTGGTGCGAGATTTGAACCATTCATACGCTTCCATCCCCGCCCTGCACGCCCGAGACTGTGAGCCTGAGGGCTTCGAATGGATGAACGCCGACGACCATGAGAATTCGGTGTTCTCTTGGGCGCGACATGATGGTGAAGGCGGTGCCATTCTGGTGGTCGTGTGCAATTTCACCCCTGTGCCGCGTGAAGACTATCAAGTTCCGCTGCCCAAGGGCGGCAAATGGAAAGAAGTATTGAACACCGACGCCGAAACCTATTGGGGCACCGGCAAAGGCAATATGGGTGGCGTGGTTGCTGATGCGGGAGCTTTCATGGGCAAACCAGCTTCTGCACGAATATCGCTGCCGCCCCTTGCCACCGTCTATTTTTTGAGCGAAGTCTATCTAAAAATAAAAACCAGCTGGGGAGAATCCACAATGGCCGATAAGAAACACGCACCCCTTGCCCGTGATGCCATGGCCTATGTGCTGGCTGGCGGTCGCGGCAGTCGATTAATGGAACTGACGGATCGGCGCGCCAAGCCCGCCGTGCCGTTTGGTGGCAAAAGCCGCATCATCGATTTTGCGCTCTCCAACGCGTTGAACTCAGGCATTCGCCGCATTGGTGTGGCGACACAATACAAGGCCCACTCTCTCATTCGTCACATGCAGCGCGGCTGGAACTTCTTCCGCCCCGAACGCAATGAAGGCTTCGACATTCTGCCCGCATCACAACGTGTGTCGGAAGATCAATGGTATGCGGGTACGGCCGACGCCGTTTATCAAAACCTCGACATCATCGAAACCTATAAGCCCAAATACATCATCATCCTCGCAGGTGATCATATCTATAAAATGGACTATGAATTGATGTTGCAACAGCATGTCAATTCCGGTGCTGATGTAACGATCGGCGCATTGGAGGTGCCGCGTGAAGAAGCCAAGGGCTTTGGCGTGTTGCACATTGATGCCAAGCGCACCATCACAGCCTTTGTCGAAAAACCTGAAGACCCGCCGCACGTGCCTGGCAATCCAGAGATATCATTGGCTTCGATGGGCATCTATGTTTTTGAAACCAGCTTCCTTGCGGGGCTGTTGCGCCGTGATGCGGTAGACAAAAATTCTTCCCACGATTTTGGCAAGGACATCATTCCCTATATCGTCAAAAACGGCACCGCGGTGGCGCATCTGTTCTCGGATTCGTGCGTACGTTCAGCGCTGGAAACCGGCTCTTATTGGCGCGATGTGGGAACGGTTGACGCCTATTGGCAAGCCAACGTGGACTTAACCGACACCGTGCCGGAACTTGATCTCTACGATCAAGATTGGCCGATATGGACCTATGGTGAAGTTACACCGCCCGCAAAATTTGTGCACGATCTTGATGGTCGCCGCGGCTTGGCCGTATCATCTTGGTGTCTGGCGGCTGCATCGTTTCAGGGTCGTCCATTCGCCGCGCCTTGTTGTTCACGGGTGTGCGCGTCAATTCCTTTTCGGCGCTGGAAGATGCAGTTGTGCTACCGCGCGTCAACATTGGCCGCAACGCCAGTTTGAAAAAAGTGGTGATCGATTCTGACATCACCATTCCGGAAGGCCTTGTTGTTGGCGAAGATCCTATTCTGGACGCCAAACGCTTCCGCCGCTCGGAAGGTGGGGTATGCCTGATCACCCAGCCGATGCTGGATCGCTTGGCCAAATGAAGGTACTGTCAGTTGCGTCTGAAATCTTCCCGTTGATCAAGACTGGCGGGTTGGCGGATGTGGCTGGCGCATTGCCCGCCGCCTTGAAGGCGAAAGGCATTGATGTGCTCAGCCTCGTACCGGGTTACCCTGCCGTAATGGCGGCACTTGAAGACGCAGAATCGGTGTACCTCTACCAAAATCTCTACGGTGGTACGGCTGGTTTGGTGCGCGGAACTGCCAAGGGCCTAGATGTGATCGTTCTGGATGCACCTCACTTGTTCAGTCGCTCCGGCAACCCTTATCTAGGCCCCGATGGCAAAGACTGGCCGGACAACGGCATGCGCTTTGCGGCTTTGTCTCGCGCAGCCTCAGACATTGGGGAAGGCAAGGTCAAAGGCTTTCTGCCCGATGTGTTACACCTGCATGACTGGCAAGCCGCTCTGGCAGCAGCCAATGTGCGTTATGCAAGCGGCACCACGCGCAAGCCCAAAACCTTGCTCACCGTGCACAACATTGCATTTCAAGGGAATTTCGGGGCGCAAAGCTTTGGTGATTTGGGATTGCCTGCCCATGCCTATGCTGTTGATGGTGTCGAATATTACGGCGGCATCAGCTACCTGAAAGGTGGCCTTGCCTGTGCGGATGCAATTTCAACTGTAAGCCCTACCTATGCCCACGAAATCACCACGCCGGAATTTGGCATGGGGCTGGATGGTTTGCTGCGCCAACGCCGCAGTGTCTTGACGGGCATCGTCAACGGCATCGACACGGATGTGTGGAACCCCGAAACCGACAGAGACATTGCCCAAGCATACACGGCCAAAACCTTGGACAAACGCATCGCTAACAAACGCGCACTTGAAACAAGGTTGGGCCTAGATCAAGGACGATGGCATTTTGCATGGCGTGGTGAGCCGTCTCACTTCGCAAAAAGGCCTGGACCTTTTGGCCGAACATGTGGACTGGCTTGTCTCGTCTGGTGCAAGGTTGGCATTGGTCGGCACGGGTGAACCAAGCTTGAAGCCGCATTCCGTGACGCAGCGGCAAACATCAGGGCCGTATTGGCATCAGCTTCAAATACGACGAACCCTTAAGCCATTTGGTGCAAGCGGGTGCCGACACCATGTTGGTGCCTTCACGCTTTGAACCTTGCGGCCTCACTCAACTTTATGGCCTGCGCTATGGCTGTGTGCCAATTGTGGGGCGCACGGGCGGCTTGGCCGATACGGTGATTGACGCGAACGAAGCGGCATTTGGGCCGGGTGTGGCTACTGGGATTACAATTCTCACCCATCACCTCGGCCAATCTGCTGGCTACACTAGAACGTGCAGCAGGTTTGTTTGCCAATAAAGCTGTATGGTCCAACATGCAAAAACGCGGCATGTCGCAAGATGTTTCCTGGCATCATAGCGCTGCAGCCTATGCTAGACTCTACAAATCACTACTTGCTTGAAGACGGAATGAAGATGGCTGAAACGATTGCGACAAAACCATTTGATGGACAAAAGCCCGGCACCAGCGGCCTGCGCAAAAAAGTTACGGTATTTGCACAGCCACATTATGCCGAGAACTTTATCCAATCTGTTTTTGATACGCTCTCAGGTTTTGAAGGCAAAACCTTGGTCATCGGCGGCGATGGTCGATACTTATAATAAAGAGGTGATCAGCACGGCCATTCAAATGGCGGCTGCCAATGGCTTTGGCCGCGTGCTGGTCGGGCCGCGATGGTTTGCTGTCCACACCTGCAGCTTCCAACGTCATTCGGCAATACGGCGCCTTTGGTGGTTTGATTTTATCGGCGTCCCACAATCCGGGTGGCCCAGATGGTGACTTCGGCATTAAATACAACATCGGCAATGGCGGTCCTGCCCCTGAAAAAATCACCGATACGATTTACGCCAACACGCAAAAAATCTCTCAATACAAAATTGAACGCGGCAACGTTGACCTGTCAAAAATCGGAACATCAAAACTCGGCAACATGACAGTCGAAGTCATTGATCCCGTCGATGACTATGCGGCCTTGATGCAAAAGCTTTTTGACTTTGATGCAATTTCGGCCATTTTCAAATCTGGCTTCCGTATGAAGTTTGATGGCATGGGCGCAATTACAGGCCCCTATGGAACCCGCGTTTTGGAAGGCTTGTTGGGCGCGGCCCCAAGGCACCGTGATGAATGGCATTCCCCTGCCCGATTTTGGCGGCCATCACCCGGACCCTAATCTGGTCCATGCCAAAGAGTTGGTTGACCTTGTAATGCCCGCAGGCGGCCCTGAATTTGGTGCGGCTTCAGACGGGGATGGTGACCGCAATTTGATCATCGGTCGCGGCATGTATGTAACCCCATCAGACTCACTTGCCATTATTGCCGCCAACGCTACCTTGGCGCCGGGTTATGCCTCTGGCATTGCAGGTGTGGCACGCTCCATGCCCACAAGCTGCGCTGCTGATTTGGTGGCAAAGAAAATGGGTATCAACGCCTTTGAAACACCAACTGGCTGGAAGTTCTTTGGCAATTTGCTGGATGCCGGATTGGCCACGATCTGTGGCGAAGAAAGTTTCGGCACTGGTTCAAATCATGTGCGCGAAAAAGATGGTCTCTGGGCAGTGCTGATGTGGCTCAATATTTTGGCCAAACGTAAGCAATCCGTGAAACAAATTGTAGAAGCCCACTGGGCCGAATATGGCCGTAATTTCTACACCCGCCACGACTATGAAGAAGTCGATTCCGAGGCCGCCGCGAAGATGTTCAAATCGCTTCGTGACAGTTTGCCTTCCCGTGTTGGAAAAGATTCAATTGTTACGGCTGATGACTTTTCCTATCTTGACCCGGTTGATCATTCCACATCTTCGGCACAAGGTGTTCGCCTGATTTTCGAAAACGGCAGCCGCATTATTTACCGCCTGTCCGGCACAGGAACCGCAGGCGCCACCTTGCGCGTCTACATCGAAAAATATGAAGCCGACGCCACGAAGCACCATGCAGACCCGCAGGACGCTTTGAAATCCATGATCGCATTCGCCGGAAATATCGCTGGCATCGAAGCCCATACCGGCCGCGCAGCCCCAACGGTGATCACCTGAAATTTCACATTCGAAATGCTAAGGCCAAGCCGTTTCCGCTTGGCCTGACTCTCAGAGACGGCGGAGCCAACATCGCCGTGCATTCGACTGCCGCAACACATGTGGATGTGGTGTTGTTTGATGATGACGCGCAAATCTGGCACCACAAACTCACCGCCCGTGAGGGTGACACGCATTATGCTTTTGTTGAAGGCATTTCAGAAGGTCAACACTATGGCCTACGCGCGTTCGGCCCCTACGATCCTGCGGCTGGCCAACACTTCGACCACCATAAACTGCTACTTGATCCATTCGCCAAATCCATATCAACGCATTTTACCTATCATCCTGAACTGTCGCGCCACGGTGCGGAGTCTGCGCATCTTGTACCCAAGGCAATCGCTGTCACCGATTTTGCGACAACGCCTTTGCGCCCACCACCGCAACCAAAACTGATCTACGAACTCAACGTGCGTGGCTTCACCATGCGCCATCCAGATGTACCAAAACAAATACGCGGCACCATCGCGGCACTCGCCCACCCTGCAATACTCAAGCACTTCAGAAACATCGGCGTTGATACCATTGAACTCATGCCAATTGCGGCATGGATTGACGAGAGGCATTTGGTGAATTTGGGGTTGCGCAACGCTTGGGGCTATAATCCCGTTTCCATGTTTGCTGTGGACCCGCGCCTCGCACCTGGCGGATTGCGAGAAGTGCGTGACACCGTATCGAAACTGCACCAAGAAGGCATCAACGTGTTACTTGACGTGGTGTTCAACCACACTGGCGAGAGCGACATGCTGGGACCAACCTTGTCGCAACGTGGGCTGGACTGTACAAGTTATTACCGCTTGTTCCATGGCACCAACATCAATGATGCCGGAACCGGTAATACGCTGGCACTGGATCGTCCACATACGGTGCACTGGATTATCGAGGCCATGCGCCATTGGGTGTTGAATTGCGGTGTCGATGGTTTCCGTTTCGATCTCGCCACGATCATGGGGCGCGAAGCCAACAATGGGTTTAACCAGAGAAGCGCCTCTGCTGGCCGCAATTGAAAGCGATCCAGTCCTATCATCGCGAATACTTGATTGCCGAACCATGGGACATCGGACCCAGGCGGCTATCAATTGGGGAATTTTCCGCCAGAATTGGTATGAGTGGAACGACAAATTCCGTGATGATGTAAGGCGTTTTTGGCGTGGTGATCAATGGTCAGCACAATCATTTGCCACCCGCATCTGCGGTTCTTCAGATATATTCACGAACAAGTGCAAACCATCACGCACCATCAATTTCATTGCCGCCCATGATGGTTTTACGTTGCATGACCTTTTGCATTTCACGCAGAAAAACAATCTAGCAAATGGTGAAAACAACCGCGACGGAAAATCCCACGAAGTAACTTGCCCCGGTTCAACAGCGCTTGCCCTGCTGTCGTCGCTTATTTTTTCGCGTGGCACACCGATGCTGAGTGCAGGCGATGAATTTGGCCGCACTCAAGGCGGCAACAACAACGCATATGCCCAAGACAATGAAACAACATGGTTGGATTGGAAAATCGCAACACCAATCTGGAACGACCAATTTGCGGCCCTCTCAAATTGCGGGCAGCATCGCGGATGTCTTGAACGATGACTTCCCAATGACAGGCGTGAATGCGCCATCAGATGTTGAATGGCTCAACCCTACGGGCGAACCAATGGATTGGAACAAAGGACGACACCCGTTGCATTGCCATGGTGCTTGCAGCTCCGGCACGGCGGATATGCATTTTCATCAATGGCGCAAGCACATCGCAGCCGCTTGAATGTGACAGCAACAGCCGGAAAGATTATGGCGCAATCTGACCGGAATTGGCTTGGACGCGCCCGCCCAATCCCGTCATGATTTTCGAGGAAATCGTCTGTCGATGAAAATTCAGAAACTGGAAACATTTTGCAATGAATTTGTCGGTTTCGTTCGCGTAACCACCGACAGCGGTGCCCAAGGCTGGGGGCAAGTTTCAACTTACAACGCCGACATCACATGCGAGATATTCCACCGCCAAATTGCACGCCATGCGCTTGGCACGGATGCCATTTGATTTTGCGGATACCCTCAATCTCATCGGTGAACGTGAGCACAAATATCCCGGGTTCCTATCTGCGTCGCGCCATGACAGGGTTTGGACACCGCGCTATGGGATCTTGCGTGGCAAGCTTGAAGGTAAACCCGTCGTATCGCTTGATTGGCGGAACACCCGGAAAACTGCGCGCTTATGCCTCATCAATGAAACGCGACATTACCCCGGAAGACGAAGCCAAACGTTTTCTGAAATTGCGTGACGAGCAAGGCTTCACCGCATTCAAATGGCGCGTGGGTGCCGAATGCGGACGCGACAGGGATGAATGGCCGGGCCGCACAGAGAGAATTGTGCCGCTATGTGGCCCGCGCCTTGGGTGAAGGCATCGACAAGTTGGTGGATGGCAATTCCTGCTATTCCCCAAAGCGCGCCATAGAAGTGGGGCGCATGCTGGAACAGGAGGGCATTTCGCACTTCGAAGAGCCTTGCCCCTATTGGGAATTTGAACAAACCAAACAAGTGACCGATGCGCTTTCAATTGACGTGACAGGCGGTGAACAAGACTGTGAAATTCGCACATGGAAAGACATGATCAAGCAGCGCGTTGTGGATATTTTGCAACCTGACATCATGTATATCGGTGGGCTAACCCGCACTTTGGAAATTGCCAAATTGGCAGAACCATCGGGCCTTCCCATCACGCCCCATGCCGCAAATTGGTCGATGGTGACACTCTGCACCATGCACTTTCTCAAGGCCATTCCGAATGCCGGAAAATATCTGGAATTCTCAATTGAAGGTCCGGACTATTACCCTTGGCAATACGGCCTGTTCCGCAACGACCCTTATCGCGTAGAGGCAGGCCACGTCACCATAACCGACGAACCCGGTTGGGGTGTTGAAATTGATCCCGCTTGGCTGGACAAGTCAACGTACCGCATTTCAGAGCTCTAAATCCGCAATCAAAACTCCGCAATTGACGTCCACGTTGAATGCAATCTATAAGTAACTAAATAGTTTCTTAGTTGGGTTGCGATGTCCACATTCTCAAAATCCTACGACTACATCATCGTCGGCGGTGGCTCTGCAGGCTGCGTGTTGGCCAATCGCCTGTCAGCGGATCCACACACCTCCGTGCTGCTGATTGAGGCTGGCGGCTCTGACCGCAATTTGCTGTATAAATGGCCCGCTGGTTTCGCAAAAATGACCAAGGGCATTGGCTCATGGGGCTGGTCCACGGTGCCGCAGAAACACATGCAAGACCGCGTTTTTTGGTTCACGCTGCCAAAAGTCATCGGTGGTGGATCCACCATCAATGCGCAAATTTACACACGTGGCAACCGGCAGGATTTTGACTTGTGGGCGCAACTGGGGTGCAAGGGCTGGAGCTATGATGATGTGCTGCCCTATTTCCGTAAAGCCGAGGACAACGACACTTTCAACAATGAAACCCATGGCAAAGGTGGGCTGCTCGGCGTTTCAAAACCCTCATTCCCAATGCCGATTGCCCGTGCTGCGCAAAGGGCTGCCGAACAGATCGGCATTCCGTTCAATCCAGATCTTGCCAGTGGAGACCCTGCAGGCTGGGGCTTTTACCAACTTACCCAGCGCAACGCGCGCCGCTCTTCCACCTCGCAAGACTATCTGAAACCCGCCCTCAAACGCCCTAACTTGACGGTGACATTAAACTGTCTCACGCGCCGCATTTTGCTGGACGGCAAACGCGCTATCGGCGTTGAAATTGTTCCCGATGACGGGCCTGTTGAGCACATCATGGCGACGCGTGAAGTGCTGCTCTGTTCTGGTGCCATTGGTTCGCCGCGGCTGCTGCAACTTTCCGGCATCGGCCCCCCGCGCACCTTAACGCCGCCAACATAACAACATTGCATCATTTGCCGGGAGTGGGAACGAACCTGCAAGACCATCTTGATTTATGTGTCATTGCTGAATGCACTGGCGAACATACGTTTGATAAATACGGCAAACCCTATTGGGCCGCCCTCGCAGGCCTTCGCTACCTTCTCACCAAATCCGGGCCCGTGGCTTCTTCGCTCTTTGACTCCGGCGGCTTCTGGTTTGTCGATGAAAATGCCGATGCTCCGGATATGCAGTTTCATGTTGGCATGGGGTCTGGCATTGAAACCGGCATTGCTAAACTCAAGAACGCCGGTGTGACCATCAACTCTGCTTACATGCGACCCCGGTCGCGTGGTTCCGTGCGCGTGAAGAATGATGATCTAAAAACACCGCCCATGATTGATCCAAATTATTGGGCGGACCCACATGACCGCGAAATGTCGTTGCGCGGATTGCGCATGGCGCGCGACATTATGCAACAATCCGCACTCAAAGATTATGTTCTTGCTGAACGCGTGCCGGGGCCAGACGTTACGACTGAAGAGGCATTGATTGACTACGGCTGCCGCTCGGCGAAAACCGATCATCACCCCACGTCAACCTGCGCCATGGGCCTGAGTGACGACTCAGTTGTAGACCTTGAACTGCGTGTGCACGGCTTGAAGGGCTTGCGGGTGGTTGATGCTTCAATCATGCCGCGCGTCATTTCATCTAACACCAACGCCACCGTTATTATGATTGCAGAAAAGGCAGCAGACCTTATTCTGACGGCATGACCAAAACCAAAATGAACGGCGCTGAAAGTCTTGTGCATACGCTGGTAGGTCATGGCCTCAAGCTGTGCTTTGCCAACCCCGGCACCAGCGAAATGCATTTCGTGGCCGCGCTGGATCGTATTCCCGGTTTGCGCTGCATTCCGGGCCTGCAGGAAAACGTCGTGACTGGCATGGCAGATGGCTACGCCCGCGTATCAGGCGATCCTGCAGTTACCCTGCTACATTGTGGACCAGGACTGGCCAATGGCTTGGCCAATATCCATAACGCCAAAAAAGCAGGCGTGCCCATGGTCAATATTGTGGGGGATCAAGCGACCTATCACAAGCCGTTCAATCCACCCCTCGCGCAAGACACGCAAAGTCTCGCGAAGTCCGTGTCACATTGGATGCGAACATCGACAAAGGCATCTAATGTTGGGCGCGACGCAGCTTTGGCCGTGCAGGCCGCACGCGCGGCACCGGGCCAAATTGCAACGCTCATTTTGCCGTCTGACGCCTCTTGGAACGAAGGCGGAAAAATTGCGGCACCGCTGCAAGCCAAAGCAAAATCGAAGATCAGCGCAACAGCAATTCGGAAGGCTGTTAAAGCGCTACGTGAAAAGCAGAATGTGCTCATCTTGCTCGGCGGTGCTGCTTTGCGTGCAGAACCGCAGGTTCACGTGTGTGCTATTCAAGCTAAAACCAATTGTCGCGTAACAGCTGAATCCATCAACAGCTTTCACCAGCGTGGCCGGGGGCGATTGCCGCTGTTGCGCGTGCCCTACCCCGCACAAATGGCAATCGATAGTTTGAAGGATGTCGAACACATCATCACCGTTTGTGCACGCCCACCCCTTGGGTTCTTCGCTTATCCCGGCGTTCCTTCGCACCACTATCCACCGCAAGCGAATGTGATCAACCTTTGCAATGTGGAGCAAGATGCAGAACAGGCTCTCGCTGCACTTGCGGATGAATTAGGCTGCAAAGCTGCAGCGCCACCCAGCTTTACAAAACCCAACATTCCGAAAGGTGTTGTCCACTCCGCGGGGCTTGGCCAGATGTTGGCCGCCATCATGCCTGAAAATGCCATTGTAGCGGATGAAGCCATTACCTTGGGAAGTGATATGTATGCCCATTCGCTTGGCGCTGCCCCCCATGATTGGATGATGGTGACGGGTGGTGCCATTGGTTATGGCATGCCCTGCGCCACGGGTGCCGCGGTCGCCGGTCAAGGCCGCCGCGTCATCAACATGCAGGCCGATGGTTCGGCCATGTACACGCTGCAAGCCTTGTGGACACAAGCCCGCGAAAAGCTGCCAGTCACGACTGTCATTTTGTCCAACCGCAAATATCAAATACTTATCGGTGAATATTCAAACGTCGGCGCAAACCCCGGCCCCACTGCCATGAACATGCTGGACCTTGGAAATCCAGACTTGGATTTTGTCAAACTCGCAAATGGCATGGGTGTTGAAGGCAGCAAAGGCCTCAACCCTCGAACACTGCGCTGCTTTGTTGCAACTGAGCTTCAAGCAGTCAGGGCCATTCCTTATTGATCTTGAAGTGTAGTCCTATTCCGGCAAGCGCTCAAATTTTCCAAACGCCCGGTTATGATAAAGCAACGGCGAAACTGTGCCGGAGATGGCCTGCTCAACACGCCCCATAAAAATCCGGTGCGTACCCGCATCATGAAATGAATCCAGCGCACAAATAAATGTGGCCGAAGCACCATTCAAAAGCGGCAGGCCATAGGTTGCATTGGTCCATTGCGCGTCATCAAATTCGTATGAGTTGCCGATGCGTGGACGCCCTGCAAACACCCGCGCCATATCAGCATGGCTGTCGTCCAAAGCATTTAAGGCGAAGTATCCGTTTTGCGTGATGGCTTCAGCGATTTTGTTTTTGCGGTTGATGCAAGCCAGAAGCAAAGGTGGCTCCGCCGACACTGAAGACCACGCACTGACGGTTAGACCCAACCTTTCGCCGGCACCTTGTGTTGTGACAATCGACACCCCCATGGCAGAAGATGCCATCGCATTGACGAAATCCTGCACTGGGGCAATGATTGGCGAAGGGGTGGTGCTGTTCAATTGGTCCATGATCTGGCTGATGTAGTTGCTCTGTGACGGGCTGTACAGCTCCCATACCCTAAATCAAGGATGAATTACCAACATGCTCAAAATCACGCCCCACGCCACTGTCATCGGTGCAGGCATCGTTGGAGTATCAACCGCCGCATTTCTGCAACGCGAAGGCTTTCGTGTGACGTTGATAGATCGCTTACCCCCAGGTGAAGGGTGTTCGTTCGGCAATGCGGGCGGCATCGCATTTGCGGAAATTGCACCCACTATTCACCCGCGCATGCTGACCAAAATTCCAGGCTGGTTGCTGGATCCGCTGGGCCCCCTCACAATCCGCTGGCGATATTTGCCAAAGGCGTTGCCGTGGTTCCTAGCTGCCATGCGAAATGCAACACCAACGCGCGTTGCCGCCATAACCAAAGCCCGCGCTGACTTAGGCTTGCGCGCCGTAGCTGACTTCGAAACGCTGTTGAAACCTGCAGGTGGCCACGCCTTGATGGTCTATCGCGAAACGCTTCGCCTGTTCGACAACCAAGAACAATATGACCGCGAAAAACAAGAACGCAACACCAAAGCCGAGCATGGCTTTCCCGTCGAAAGTTTCTCAGGTCACGAAGCCCGAGAAATGGAACCTGATATTGGAACGAACATCACCCATGCTTGCACGGCGGGTGGATGGTATTTCGTCACCAATCCCGAACGCGTTGTTAAAACACTGGCAGCAGACATCGTCAAAAATGGCGGAACAATCCTACAGGACGAAGTGCACCACATTTCGGTGCAAAACGCCAAAGCTATAGCGCTAACACTCGCATCTGGCCAAACGTTGCCCCTCGATAAATTGGTTGTATGTGCGGGCGCCTATTCGCACCTGCTGGCTAAACAATGGGGCGATGAAGTTTTACTGGAAGCCGAACGCGGCTACCACATGGTGTTGCCAAATGCGGGCGTGAATTTATCCCGTTCTATTACCTATGCCCGTACCCCCGGTGCCGCCACGCCCATGGACATGGGTTTGCGTTTGGCCGGAACTGACGAATTCGCCGGGCTTGAAGCGGCACCGAACTATAAGCGCGCGGATGCACTGTGGCATGTGTTCAAACGCGCCCTGCCCGGCCTTAACCGGCCCGACGACAAAACCACACGCTGGATGGGCCGCCGCCCCGGCACGCCGGACTCACTGCCCGTCGTGGGAGCATCACCAAATGTAGCAAATGTGTATTACAATTTCGGCCACGGCCATATGGGGTTGACGTGGGGACCCACCACAGGCCGCCTTGTTGCTGAAATCATTGCCGGAAAAGCCTCCAACATGAATTTGGAAGTTTTTAGCATCAAACGATTCTAGACCTGTGGATATCGTGTATAATTCAATCTGTGACGCTGTTTCGCCACCACCAACTGGTAAAGCCTAGCCATGAACACTGTTACACCACTTCGCCCTGTTGAGACTGCCGAAGACCAGTCCTATCGCCAGCCGCCTCATAACCTTGACGCTGAGCAAGCGCTGTTGGGCGCTATCATGGTCAACAACGAAGCCTGTGACCGGGTTACAACGTTCTTGATGCCGGAACATTTCTTCGAGCCGCTGCACGCCCGCATTTATGAATCGGCCTCCGCCCTCATCCGCATGGGCAAGCTTGCAAACCCCGTCACGCTGAAAGCATTTTTTGAGCAAGACGCAACACTGAAAGAAATTGGTGGTCCTGCGTACTTGGCCCGCCTTGCGGCTTCGGCCACCACCATTATCAACGCCGAAGAATATGGCCGCACCATCCATGAACTGGCCCAACGACGCAAACTCATCGGCATCGGCACCGACATCGTGAATGAGGCATTTGACGGCGATGTGGAAAATTCCGCCAAGGCCATGATCGAAAAGGCAGAGACAACGCTCTATTCGCTGGCTGAGACAGATAAATATGGCAAGGGCTTTCAAAACTTTGGCCGCGCCCTGACCGATGCAATTGACATGGCCGCTGCCGCCTTCCAGCGCGACGGCAACCTGTCGGGCATATCCACGGGCCTTCGTGACCTTGACGAAAAGTTGGGGGGCTTGCAGGCTTCAGACTTGCTCATTCTTGCAGGTCGCCCCGCCATGGGCAAAACCGCTTTGGCCACCAACATCGCTTACAACGTGGCCAAAGCCTATAATGCTGAATATCAGTCCGACGGTTCATTGAAAGTTTTGAATGGTGGCGTCGTTGGCTTCTTCTCACTCGAAATGTCGTCTGAGCAATTGGCCACGCGTATCATCGCTGAGCAATCTGGAATCTCATCTGAACGCATCCGCCGCGGCAAAATCACCGAGGATGAATTTCAGCGCCTTGTTGAGGTGAGCCAAGACTTGCAATCCCTGCCGCTTTACATCGACGCCACAGGCGGCATGACCATAGCCCAAGTTGCCGCGCGCGCGCGCCGCATGAAGCGCCAGCGTGGACTAGGTTTGATCGTCGTGGACTATCTACAATTGCTGGCCGGTTCCGCGCGTAAAGCCGCCGAGGGCCGCGTTCAGGAAGTTTCTGAAATCACGGTGGGTTTGAAGGGCCTTGCCAAGGAATTGAATGTTCCGATCATCGCCTTGTCGCAGCTTTCACGCCAGGTTGAAGCCCGTGACGACAAGCGACCGCAATTGTCTGACCTTCGTGAATCCGGTTCTATCGAGCAAGACGCCGACGTGGTCATGTTTGTGTATCGTGAGGAATATTACCTCTCGAAAAAAGAACCCCACCCCGGCACGCCGGAATATTTGAAATGGCAGGAAGAAGCCGCCCGCGCCCATGGCCGCGCCGAAGTCATCATTGGCAAACAACGCCACGGCCCCACCGGCATTGTGGAACTGCAATTCGAGGCGCAGCTCACCAAGTTCCAGAATTTGGCGAAGGAAGACTGGCAGCCAGAGCGGTTTGAGTAGGTTACGTTGCAACGTAAGAACCAATTATCTTCCGCCCCTGTCATTCCCGTGAACGCGGGAATCTAGGCTTTGTGCGGCCTCGCGTGTTGAAAGTCTGGTTCCCCACTTTCGTGGGGATGACGGGAATGAAGGACCAGATTTGTTTTTACCGTTGGCCGTTTTCGTTAGCCGCAACACCATCACTCATAACGCTTGATCTCTCCTTTGCGGGTCTTTAATCCGCTCAAATCATGACGGCCCCATCAAAAACCAGCCTCCACAGCGCAACCGCCACTATCAACCTTGCAAAACTGCAGGCGAATTATACTTTGCTGGCAAGCCGTGCCAAAAAAACGGAGTGCGCCGCAGCCATCAAGGGCGACGCCTATGGCTTAGGCGTGGGACCTGTTTCAAAAGCCCTCTGGGCATCAGGTTGCCGCAGTTTCTATGTTGCCCGCCCAGAAGAAGGGGCAGCTTTGCGCGCCCTGCTGCCCCGCGCCACAATAACTGTTCTTGATGGTTTGTATGTGGGCCATGCCGGGTTTTACCGGAAGCACAAACTTGTCCCCGCCCTCACAACACTGCCGCAAATTCAGGACTGGGCCAAGAATGGCAAAGGTGCATGCTTGCACTTTACATGTTGACACCGGCATCAACCGCGCAGGCTTGCAACCAGCCGAATGGTTGGCTGTGACGGGTGATGACAAATTACTCCGTAAACTGAACATCCGCATGCTGATGAGTCATCTGGCCTGTGGCGATGACAAGGACAGCCCGATGAACCAGCAACAGCTGGATCGTTTCACAGGCATCCGCAAGGCGGTGCCCCACATTCCCGCAAGCTTCTCGAATTCGCCCGGCATATTCTTGGGGCAAGCCTATCATTTCGACGAAGTGCGCCCCGGCGTGGCGCTTTATGGCGGCAACCCCACGCCCTATCAAAAGAACCCCATGAAACCTGTGGTGACGTTGGAGGCGCGCATTTTGCAAATCCGCAACCTGCATGCAGGCGAAACCGTTGGTTATTCCGCTACATGGGCTGCAAAGCGTGCAAGCCGCATAGCCATGATCGCTGCTGGCTATGCTGATGGCGTGGCCCGGAAATTGTCGTCATCACACCCAAATGGTCCGGCACAAGTTTTTCTCGGTGGTCAACGCTGCCCCATCGTCGGTCGTGTATCAATGGACATGATGACGATTGATGTGACCGATGTGCCCGAACGCAAACTGGCGAAAGCCAAAACGGCGGAACTTTTTGGCCCCCACATCAGCGTCGATGAAGCAGCCGGCTGGGCTGGCACAATTTCCTACGAGTTGTTAACCCATCTGGGCAAGCGGTATGCCCGCGTCTATGCTCAAGCAGAATCATGAATCCCATTGCAGCCCTTGGTCGGATCGTCCTTGACCTGTTCGCAGAAACAGGCCGCATCGCGCTTTTCGCGCGTGACGGTATTTTGCAAGGGCTGGCACCACGCTTTTACTTCCGTCAGTTCGCGCTGCAGTTCTGGCGCATTGGCTATACCTCGCTGCCAGTCGTAGCATTGACGGCATTTTTCACCGGCGGTGCCTTAGCCTTGCAAATTTACCTGGGCTCATCCCGCTTCAATGCAGAAAGCTTGGTGGCCTCAATCGTCGCCCTCGGCATCACCCGCGAATTAGGTCCGGTGCTGGCAGGCTTGATGGTGTCTGGTCGCGTCGGCGCATCCATCGCAGCCGAACTTGGCACCATGCGCGTGACCGAGCAGATTGACGCACTGATCACATTGTCCACCAACCCGTTCAAATATCTGGTTGGCCCCCGCCTTCTCGCAGCCGTGGTGTCGTTGCCCATCCTTGTGGCGATTGGTGATACGATTGGAATTTACGGTGGTTACATTGTTGGCACGCGCTCGCTCGGCTTCAACGAATTTGCCTACCTGAAAAACACTGCGGATTTCCTGACAACGAACGATGTGGTGTCTGGCCTCATCAAAGCCGCCGTGTTTGGCTTTATAATCGCACTCATGGGCTGCTATCACGGCTTCAATTCAAAAGGCGGTGCCCAAGGTGTGGGCCGCGCCACCACCAATGCCGTGGTGTCTTCAGCAATCCTCATCCTCGCCGCGAATTTCTTGCTGACCTCGTTATTGTTCGGGGATTGAGCATGAGCCACATTGTCTTGAAACAGGTGCAAAAATCATTCGGGCCCAAGCGGGTGCTAAATGGTTTGGATTTGGAAGTCGGCAAGGGGCGCTCTCTTGTTGTCATCGGTGGTTCAGGCACCGGAAAATCCGTCATGTTGAAATGCATCCTCGGCATTCTCGCGCCAACGTCGGGCGAAATTCTCGTCGGTGGTGAAAACGTAGTGGGGTTAAAAGGCGCTGCCCGCGATCAATACCTCAGTCGCTTTGGCATGCTGTTTCAAGGTGCGGCACTATTTGACTCCCTCAGCGTGTGGGAAAACGTGGCCTTTGGATTGATCCAAGGACGCGGCATGGCACGCGGCAAAGCCAAGGAAGTGGCGATTGAGAAGCTGGCGCAAGTGGGTTTGAATGCCGATGTGGGCGCACTTTACCCCGCTGAACTTTCAGGCGGCATGCAAAAACGCGTCGCACTGGCGCGGGCTATTGCGGCTGACCCCGAAATCATTTTCTTCGACGAACCAACAACAGGCCTTGACCCGATCATGGCCGATGTCATCAACAATTTGATTGTTGATTGTGTGAAACGCTTAGGCGCAACGACGATTTCGATTACCCACGACATGGCCTCAGCCCGCAAGATTGCCGACGATATTGCCATGATTCACAAGGGTCAGATTATCTGGCGCGGCGAAGCCAATAAGGTCAACGCTTCAGGCAATGAATACGTCGACCAATTCATCCACGGCCGCGCCAATGGCCCCATTCAGATGGATGTGCTGAAGCTCTAGAGCAACGTACGAGCAAATGGAATCATTTGCGAAGTGTAAGTTGCTCAAGATTCAAAGTTTTAGAGCATCTTTGGACGGTCAATTGACCGTCCGATGCTCAAATACAAAAGCGCCGCTCTTTCGAACGGCGCTTCCGTGTTTAAAACTGTTTACTGGAACGAGAAAGGTGCGATGCTTCCCCAGTGCGGCTCCAGACTTAAAGGGGCTGCCCTTTGAGGCCAGCAATCCGCGCATAAGTTCCATTCACAGTGAAATCACTCGACATCGGATCACCTCCTTTTCAATATGTTGACGACTGGCGAATGATGGGCGATTGCTCATCAGCTGACAAGTGAATTTTTGGACATCCGCATGCACGCAGACATAATCATCACCAACGCCCGCATCATTACCATGGACACGGACCAAGCCTTTGCTGAAGCATTGGCGATTGCCGGCAACCGGATTATACGGGTGGGCACGACCACAGACGTAATGAAGCTACGAACCGCCAAAACCCGCGTGCACGACAACCAAGGCAACACGGTTATTCCTGGCATCATCGAAAGTCATGTGCATTTGTTCATTGGTGCGGCAGAATTGGAATTGCTGAACATCCGCTACGATGAAAACTTTGATGCTATTGCAGCAGCAGTTGGAAAATATCGAACACAAAACCCACACACAAAATTCATTCACGCCATCGGTGCCACACACAGCCAATTCGGCGAAGGTGTTGCCATTGATCGCCACTTGCTCGACCGCATTGTTGCGGACGTGCCCTTTGCGATTGGCTGTTTTGATCATCACACCGTATGGGCCAACACCAGAGCGTTGGAGGTTGCAGGCATTTTGCATGGCGCAAAGCTCAACACCGGAAACGAAGTTGTAATGGGTGCTGACGGTTTGGCTACGGGCGAACTGCGCGAATTCGAAGCTTTTGGCCCCGTGTTAAACTTAGGCGCATCAGGTGGGCGAGAGTCAGCAGGCATTGTTACAGGCCGCAACCCTGAGCCCCCCGCCACCCAACAACAACGGCAACAGGACGAAGCGACTATTCGCGCGGGCGTGGCCTATGCCAATTCGCTTGGTATCACCTCCATGCACAATATGGACGGCAATTGGTATCAGCTTGAATTACTGCATGCGCTTGAGCAACGCGGTGAATTGAACGCACGTGTGGAAGTACCATTTCACTTCCGCAACACGTTCAAACTTGAAGACGTCGATGAAGCCGTTGCATATCGTGAAAAATACAGCTCCGACTTTGTGCATTCGGGTCGCGTAAAACTGTTCATCGATGGCGTGATGGAAACATTAACGGCGCAAATGTTGGATGATTATCCCGGTTACCCTGGCAACAAAGGCGCACCACTTTATTCAGCCGATGAAATGAATGCCGTGGTGGCCCGCGCCGATAGCCTTGGTTTGCAAGTTTCTACACACGCAATTGGAGATGGCGGCGTTCGCCGCACGTTGGATGCCTATGAATTTGCAATGCTGCAAAATGGCAAACGCGATTCGCGCCACCGCATCGAGCACATTGAATTGATCGATCCCCAAGATATTCCGCGCCTTGCTGAATTGGGAGTCGTTGCATCGTTGCAGCCGGTGGCTGGTGTAGGTGTGCCGGGTACACCACAAGAACCGATTTTGAGTCGTGTCGGCGATAAATTACCCAATGCCTATGCGTGGCAAACTTTGCGCGAAACCGGCGCTGCAATCGCGTTTTCATCAGACTGGCCCGTGTCACCAGTGGACCCTTTCATCGGCATTCAATCCGCGATGACGGCCAAACCTTTGCGCGCTGACTGCAAAAATCAGGCCCAGAGCTTGATGGATTCCATTCACGGCTTCACCCTTGCGGGCGCCCACATGGAATTCATGGAAGACCGCAAAGGCAAGTTGAAGGTAGGTTATCTGGCTGATGTGGCCGTGCTGAATGCGGATATGGAAAAACTAAAGCCAAGCGAAATATCTGAAGTCAAACCCGTCATGACCATTTGTGATGGTCGCGTGGTGTTTGAGAAGACCTAACGCTCACTCCTCTTCATCGTCCGGGTTGCGCGCCTTCAACGCATCCACACACAGTTTGGTCTTGAACGGACCAATCGTGCGGGCACGATAAATGAAATCGAGTTGTGAAATCCGGCGGGCTTCACCGCGTAATTCAATGGGGCCAATGCGACCACCAGCAGGGATGACTTGGCGGATCGGATATTTGTCGCGGTTGCCGTTAGCATAGCGAATGGTGAGTTCCGCCATTTCAATATCGTAGTTTTCCGAACGCAAGCGCAGCGATGCATAGCGTTCAGCTGAATTGACTGCGAGCGAAGTCACGATCCCCAAGCAGCCCAACTTTTTGGCAACCGAGCTCCACCCATTGGGCGGGGCGGGGTGGTGGTGGTTCAGCACGACGACCATCCGCAAGCAACACAAGAGTAACTGATCCCTTAGGGATGTAGGAAATTTCCACAGTCTTGATGGGGCGTACTTCTTCCAGTTCAAACAATGCGGTGCGCTCACCTTCCTTCAAAGTTTGGCGCACACGCACGTTTTCAACTTCGCCATCCGTATAAACAACTTTCAACGAACGCACTTCAGCCGAACCATCTTCAGCCAAAACGCGCATCGAACGAATACGCCGTTCTTCCGGACGGATTTGATAAACACCCCGTTCAACAGAATAAGGTTCAGGCTCAAAAGTCACAGTCCCTACCGGACGCATGCGTTCTTGCGCTTCTGCAAAACTTGCAAAGCCTGAAACGGCAAGTAGCGATGAAATGGCAACGGCTGCAAGTGTGTGGAATCGCATGGTGTTCCTCCGGTAATTGCTACAAGATCTATCAAGCAACCTGCCCTTCGTCAAAGGCAGGATTGAGGCAAATTCAATGTAAAATCTGCTCGAGGAATTTCTTGGTGCGGGGGCTTTGCGGATTGTTGAAGAACGCGTTGGGTTCGTTTTGTTCAACAATCTGCCCTTGATCCATGAAGATAACCCGATTGGCCACTTGCCGCGCAAAAGCCATTTCATGGGTAACGCACAACATGGTCATGCCACCTTCTGCAAGATCCACCATCACGTCCAACACTTCCTTGATCATTTCAGGATCGAGTGCCGACGTGGGTTCATCAAACAACATGACTTTGGGATTCATGCACAAGCGCGCGGGCAATGGCCACGCGTTGCTGTTGACCGCCGGAAAGCTGGCCTGGATATTTCAATGCCTGTTCTGGAATTTTAACCCGCGTCAAAAATTTCATAGCGGAAGCTTCAGCTTCTGCCTTTGGCTGTTTTGCGCACCCAGATCGGCGCCAGTGTCAGATTTTCCAGCACCGTCAGATGCGGAAACAAGTTGAAATGCTGGAACACCATGCCCACTTCACGGCGCACTTCGTCGATATTCTTAAGGTTGGCTGTCAACGGAATGCCGTCAACAATAATGTCGCCCTGCTGGTGTTCTTCCAACCGGTTCATACAGCGAATCATGGTGGACTTACCAGAGCCTGACGGTCCACAAATAACGATACGCTCGCCTTTTTTCACATCGAGGTTGATGTCGCGCAGCACATGGAACTGGCCGTACCATTTGTTGACGCCCTTCATGGTGATGGCGGAATTGGACATGACTACCTCTTGTAACCGGTATTGAGCCTGCGCTCGATGTATTGTGAATAGCGCGACATGGCGAAACAGAAGGCCCAGTAAATCAACGCCAAGGCAAAATAGCCGGTGTTGCCGGTTTGTGCCGAGGCCCAATTCGCATCGTTGAAGCCAGATTGCACGATGTTGAATAAATCAAAAATGCCGATGATGGATACAAGGCTTGTGTCTTTGAACAGGCTGATGAAACTGTTGACGATGCCAGGGATGACAATTTTCAACGCTTGCGGCATGACCACCAACAACATGGTGCGCCAGTAGGAAAGCCCCACGGCCATGGACGCTTCATACTGACCTTTCGGAATGGCCTGCAAACCACCACGCACGGTTTCTGCCATGTAGGCGGAAGCGAACAACGCCACCCCAATTAGCGCTTTCAAAAGCTTGTCCGGGTTGATGCCAGGCGGCATGAACAGTGGGAACATGACAGACGCCATGAACAACACGGTGATCAATGGCACACCACGCACAATTTCAATGAACACGGTGCAGAGTGTTCGAACCACCGGCATTTCTGAGCGGCGACCCAGCGCCAGCAAAATACCAAGCGGCACTGATGCAACAATACCCGTAACAGCCACGATTAGCGTAACCAGCAAGCCGCCCCATTGTTCGGTGCCCACGGCTTCAAGACCAAAGCGACCACCCGTCAACAACACATATGCAATGATGGGGTAGACGATGAAGAAGAACAACGCGTTCCAACCTTTGAAGGGAATGCGCGGCACCAGCAAACCAAACATTGAAAGCCCACCGAGCAGAAACACAATATTGGCGCGCCAGCGTTCTTCAATGGGATAAAAGCCATAAACCCATTGCAAGGCTTTCGCTTTTACGAAGGGCCAGCATGCCCCTGCTCCATCAACATTGCAGGGTTCACGATTTTCAGCTGTCCAAACGGCGGAGAACACCGCCCATTGCAGAATGTTCCAAATTGCCCAGCGCAACATGAGGCCGATAATAATAGTGGCCAAGCCACTAATAGGCGTTGGTGCAAAACGTTCCCGCAGATAGCGCCCAAAAACCAGCCGCTGACTGGCCGGTGCGGGCAACAAGTGGTGCGTCTTCTTTTCTCACATAGCAAAATGCCATGGCTTAACGCTCCACCAATTTCATGCGGGAGTTAAACCAGTTCATGAATGCCGCCGTCAGCAAGCTGAGGGTCAGATAAACCACCATCAAAATGAACACCACTTCAATGGCCTTGCCCGATTGGTTGTTCACCGTGCCGCCCGCATACATGAAATCTGGAAAGCCAATGGCAATGGCAAGCGATGAGTTTTTGGTGAGGTTCAAATATTGACTGGCCAATGGTGGAATGATCACCCGCATGGCTTGCGGAATAATCACGAGGCGCAAGGCATTGCTGCGGCTTAGGCCCAGTGCACTGGAAGCTTCGGTTTGGCCATGGCTGACGGCTTGAATGCCGCCACGCACGGTTTCGGCAATGAAGGTTGCCGTGTAAAATCGTCAGCGCAATAATCAACGCCAGCATTTCCGGCACAATGGTCATGCCGCCAGCAAAGTTGAAGCCTTTGAGTTCTGGATAATCAAAACTCAACGGCCAGCCCGCCAGTCAGCAAGCCAACAAAAGGCGACAGCACAATGATGGGAATCGAGATCAGCCAAATTGGCGTGATCTTGCCCGTTTCTTCTTGACGTATTGCGCGCACGGCGGCGGAACAACCATGTGCCCACAAGCGCCAACATCAACGCGGCAACCGCCATCCATGCACCCGCTCCAAAATTCGGATGTGGCATTTGAATGCCGCGATTGCTGATGAACACACTATCAAAGAAATTGAATGCCCCTTTCACGCCGGGCAGCGGTTTTAACACCAGCGCGTACCACATGAAAATTTGCAGCAGCAGCGGCACATTGCGAATGATTTCGATGTAAAGCGTGGCGGCCCCTGACACCACCTGGTTTTTCGACAAGCGCATGATGCCCACGATGAAGCCAATGATGGTGGAAAGAATGATGCCAATGATGGCCACCACCACCGTGTTCAGCAGGCCCACAACAAGGGCGCGACCATAGGTGGAGGAAGAGGAATAATCGAGCAGTGACGAACTCAAATCAAAACCCGAAGCTTGCGTCAAAAAATCAAAACCGAAGTTCTGATTGAGCTTCTTCAGGTTGGCTTGCGTGTTGCCAATAATTTCATAAAGCCCCCACGCCAGCAGCGCCACCACAATAAGCTGTGAGGCGATGCCGCGCACTTTGGGACTATAAAACCATGCCATGCCATCAGCCGATTTGGGGGCGGAGGAGAAGCGTTTGTCGGGTGTGTCTGTCATGATGAAGTTTTCTCCCTCAGCCAAGATGGGGGAGTACGGCGAAGTGGGATGAAGGTGGATGAGACAAGCTCGAACACCGCAGCGCCCTTCGGGTACTCCCCGAAGCCTTGCTTGAGGGAGAAAAGATCAATTAGCGGATTGGCGGTGCGTATTGCAGGCCGCCGGCGTTCCACAAGGCGTTCTTGCCGCGGGCAATTTTCAACTGCGCCAAGATTGCGTTCAAAAATTTCCGCGTAGTTGCCGACTTGCTTGACGATGTTATAGGCCCAATCTGGGCCAAGGCCCAAGCCCTTGCCAAAATCATTGTCAGCTTCAACGCCATCAGCGCCTTTCACTTTGACCGACAGCAAACGCTGGATTTCAGGATTGGCCGAAGCCTTCATTTCATCCACGTTGGCAGATGTAACGCCCAATTCTTCAGCGTTCAATGTTGCATAGTAGGTCCACTTTACAACGTTGAACCAGCCAGCATCACCTTGGCGAACGACGGGCCCAAGTGGCTCTTTCGAAATGATTTCAGGCAGAACCATGTGGTCAGCGGCATTCGGGAACTTCAAGATTTCAGCATAAAGACCCGATTGGTCGGTGGTGAACACGTCACAACGGCCTTCTTGATAGGCCTTCAGAACTTCTTCGTTCTTTTCAAAGGCAACAATCTTGTATTCCATTTTGTTGGCTTTGAAATAGTCGGCAAGGTTCAATTCGGTGGTGGTGCCGGTTTGCGTGCAAACCGAAGCGCCGTTGAGTTCAAGTGCTGATTTCACGCCAAGCTTCGTTGGAACCATGAAGCCTTGGCCGTCATAATAGGTGACGCCAGCAAAAGACAGGCCCAGCGACGTATCGCGGCTCATGGTCCAGGTGGAGTTACGCGACAGAACGTCGATGGCACCCGATTGCAGTGCGGTGAAACGTTCCTTGGCGGACAATGGTGAATATTTCACTTTGGTGGCATCGCCCAAAACGGCAGCGGCAACGGCTTTGCAGAAATCAACGTCAAGGCCGGTCCAGTTGTTGTTCGAATCGGGGTTCGAAAAGCCGATGAGGCCTTGGCTCACGCCGCATTGTACAAAGCCCTTGGCTTTCACATCGTCCAATGTTGCGGCATTGGCGGCAATGGCGGAAAGGCCAAGAATCGACGCTGCTGCAAGTAAATTCAATTTTTTCATTCTTTGCTCCCTGAATGCGCACATGCGCATGTATTACTGGCACTGCTGCCAGACTTCCCCCATGCAAGCCGTAAAAACCACAGGCGTCAAGCGGCTTTGTATCGAATGTACTAAACGGGGACTTGAGGGGCGTGGTGCGACTGATTAAGCTGCACAAACGACAGCGCGCGGTTCGTTGTTTCTCTTCATAGGAAAATAACGCTTGACACCGCGCGGTTGACGTGCTAGTTTCAGGTATAGTCCAGAAATGGGCAATCCGGCGGGAACAGCCCTACCAACAACAGTCTGAGGACGATCAGGCAGACGACGTTGGGGGGGGCGAATAATAAAAGGGTAGCGTCCCCTTTTCCATCTCCGCTTTTCATCGTTATCTGCAAGTTGGCGTCCCCTTTTCAACTCTGAATTGCCATGATGGCATTTGCGCTGCGGATCAGAAAAGTTCAAAGAAAAATGTAAAGCGGGCCGGCAGCGAAAATGCACAAAATTGCCCACAAGATCAACCCAGCAGCAAATTTGAAACGTCCCAAAACATGAAAACATAATTGGCCTCCCGTTTTGGTCCTGGATTAGAAATAAAGCGCTGGCGCCACCATAAACGTACAAAAGACCCTCATACCGTAAACAACCATGATCATGCCGATGGAAAAAAAAAAGTTTAGTCCGAGTTCTCAAAAAGGCTATGTTTTCAACGTTCAAAAAGTTCTGTAGACTTCAATATGTTTTCGCTGGTCAAAATCCGGTATTTTTCAAGTAATGCAGGTCCACGCGAAAGCAAAAAAATTCCCAACAAATTGAAAAAATTCTCCTGGTGAGAATTCGGGCTTCAAATCATAAAAGGTTGTTGCCACTGCCATGCATACGATTCCATGCAACTTGTGAGTAAGCTACACCTGCAAATCCAAAACCTTTAGGTGTACAGAGATTCTTGCGTTGCGCTACGAGCACCAATTGGTGAACCAAAGTAGTTATAGCAAATATGCTAATAGCTATAGGAATAGGCCGGCCGGAAGCACTTCGGTAATTCTAAAATAATCCATGGAAATTAGACCTTTCCGAAATTCCGGTAACAGCCACGTTCAATTCAAAGTAACAAAGGAAACAAAGTGGACGCTACTCTTTAAACAAAGGGGACGCTACCTTTTTCATTCTCGCAATCTGTAAAATCAAGGGGACGCTTCCCTTTTCTTTTTCTCAAATCGTGATATAACCCGTTCCATGCCACGCCTCGCCCGCTCCGTTTTCGCCAAAATGCCCCACCACATTACCCAAAGGGGGAACCGTCGGGAAGACGTGTTTTTCGATGATGAGGACCGTGAGGTTTATCTGGCTTGGCTGCACGCCTATGCCCTTGAACATCAGGTTGAGGTGGCGGGTTATTGTTTGATGAGCAACCACATTCACCTCATTCTCATTCCCTCAACCGAGGACGGGCTGCAAAAGGTTTTGAAGCCGCTGCACATGCGCTATGCCCAGCGTTTGAACCGGGCACGCCAACAGCAGGGTCATGTCTGGCAGGGGCGGTATTTTTCGTCGGTGCTGGATGGTGATTATTTCCGCGCCGCACTGCGCTATGTCGAGCGCAACCCCGTGCGGGCGAAAATCGTGCGCAAGGCCGAGAACTACGAATGGTCCAGTGCGCGCGGCCATTGCGGGCTTGCCACCGATACGTTGCTGCGGCCCAAATCAGCCTGGCGACATGATTTCAGCGACATCACGAGTTGGCAAGCATGGCTGGCCGAACCCGACGACGAAGCGGCCCTTCTGGTGCTGCGCCGCAACGCCATGATGGGCCTGCCCTGCGGATCAGAAAAGTTCATCAAGAAAATCGAACGCGCAGTGGCAGGGATTTGCACTACAAGCCACAAGGCCGGCCGGAAAGCAGCAGTAAAAGATGAAAACAAAGGGTAGCGTCCACTGATTCCTTTGAGTTCTTTTTTCTCTTGAGAGCGCACATCGATAGTTGGCCCCGGAAATAGTGTGCGTTACTGTACTTTTTCTACTTCCTCTTTCACCATATCGTAAAGCTGTTGCTTCCCGAATGATAATAGTGGTTTACCGTTTACAAAAAAAGTCGGAGTTTTGGTCACTTCTGCCGACTTCACGTCGGCCATGTCCTGTTGAATTATTCTGTCAACTTCAGGCAAAAGCGCTTCTTCCTTAGCTTTGACAAGATCGAGGCCGGCCTCTCCTGCAATTTCCCACGCGCGCCCAAGATTGGGCGCACCATGTGCTGCCCATTCGATCTGCTTTTGCAGCAAGACCGAAAGAATACTTTCAAATTTGTTTTGTCGCCGTGCAGCTTCAAGAATTCTAACGGCCTCATCTGATCCTGGATGGAAAGTTGCGTATCGCATGACAAACCGCACCTTGCCCTGATGGTCAGCGATGATTTCTTCCACCAGTGGGAAAAATTCGCGGCAAGTTTCGCATGACGGGTCAAAAAATTCAGTAACTGTCACTTTTGCAGATGGAGGACCTAGAATGGGTGAGTGCGCGCGAAACAAGACGCTTTCGCCATCGGCACCTGTGCCTTGCGCAAGATCGGGTACAGTCTTAGTATAAAAGAAAGCACCGAACATAAAGACCGATGCAGCAAGACATACAGCAAGGAGAACAATTGTACGCTTCGTCATGAAGTTGATTTCCGTTTCGCAATTTGGGTCAATAAGGCAATAGTCAGGAATGCTACCAGTGAAAGGACAGGCAAAGGCAGGAAGCCAAAGATTGCCATGTCGGCACTGGTGCAGGAAACACCCAGCTGACAAGGCACAAGTCCTTCCGAAATAAATCCTGTGTAAAGCAGAGAATGGTAAAAAGCGAGCAGAGCACCAACGCCTGCGAGTGGAACGGCGTACCGCCACACTGCATAATCACTTTGGTAGGTTGCGATCCCCAATATGGCGGCCAGTGGGAACATGAACGCACGTTGATACCAACACATAATGCATGGCACCTGCCCCATCACTTCGCCGATGAAAAGCACCCCCAAGCTGGCTATGAGTGCTAAAACAAAGGCCAAAAATAAGCTAATCCAAGCACTTCCAACCTCGCCGATGTTTCTTTGTATGGGGACATTGGGGTCGGCGATCTGTTTGCTGTGCTTATGGCTCATTCAAGCCTCCCTAAATTGGAATGCATTCTAGAGCAAATGCGAACTGCGTCGTCGTCCCTGTTAACACTAAATTCCAACAGTGAAGGACACGCATTGTTTGATCAAAATTTCTAATCAGCGCGCCTTTTCCTTGCATGCAGCTTGCTGCCCGCCTTTGGCATTCTCTCAAGACAGGGATGAATTTGAACGAAATTCAGGTTATGTAGGAGGCCTGTAAAGAACACCACGTTTTCAAAATTCCGAAACACGGCCAAAATTATTTCTTCTGAAGTCCCATGTTGAAACTGATGGAGATGCGTTCTGAATCCGATTGATTGGCTTCAACATCATGCTCAAGCCAGCCCGGAAAGAGAATGAGTTTTCCGGCCACAGGGTTGTATGGCGCTCTATCCCAATGCCGTTGATCCGATTGGGCTGATGCATCAACTTGCCACGGATTCATGCGTTTGGCATCGCGAGGATCTCGAAACCGCAAGCGTCCGGATTTTTGGTCTGCCTGCACATAATAAACACCAGACAACACGCTGTGAGGATGTTCATGCAAAGCGTTATAGGCATATCTTGGATTTACGTTTACCCAAAACGTTTCAATGACGAGACGGCGGTCTTTGCGCAGCTTCATCGATTCTGAAATTATATCGGCCATTGCATCAATGCTATTGCAAAGGGGTTTGAAAGCCATACGCTTGTGCATATTGGTAGGGCTGTGCCAACCCAACTCATTGGATTTTTTAACCGACTTAACGGTTGCTCTTAAATTCGTGATTTCACGCAACAGCCCAACGTTTAGCTCGCTACTGTTGACCAATTCTGAATGCCAAACCTGCGACGGAAAGAGTTGGTCTTCCGTAACGTGAACGGCGCTGTCCATTCAATAAACTCCCAATTTATAACATTGCTAAAATTCACGACCTGACGATCTCACAACAAAAATTTTGGCGACGACCGATTGTAGGAAAAACATTCCTCGGTCGCCGCCCTTAATTGATCAAGCCGATTCCCGCATGGGTGAATACTGGGCAGTACATGCGTGTTGGCTGACGCGTTTGATCAATAGCGTTTATCGTTCCGTTCAGTCGTCACTGTCGCTGTCGTTGCTTTCGTTGCTGTCGTCACTGTCATTGCTGTCGTGACTGTCATTGCTTTCACTACCACCGTCACTTCCACTGGAATCATTGCTTTCTTCACTGTCATCGCTGCCAGATCCGCTATCTTCGTTTCCTTCATTGCCGTCATTACTGCTGGAAGATCCGTTGCTTTCGTTTCCTTCGTTACCTTCGTTGCCCTCGTTTCCTTCATTGCCTTCATTGCCGTCATTTGAAGACGCGAGGGTGAGATAATCAGCCATTGGTTCAGAGTTAAAAATTGGGGATGTACCATTGCCAACGCTTGGCACCATCGCATGCGCAACAGAAGCCGCACCAACAACAAACGAACCGATGATTGCAGACGCAATCAAGCCATTGCTTTTGAGTTTTGTATGTACAGTCATGAAATTTTCCTCATTTTGTCTAGGGTGGGATTTTGAATTAAGATATTAATTTTATTCATTTTTTTTAACACTCAACACGTCCTGTTGATTGTGATCTTACAAAAATACATACGCCTTTTGATCTGACACAATTCTGACAAACTCGAATTGCGTTGCGTTCCCATTATGTTCTATGTTATGTAACTCCATGGCCAAAACTTCTTCTCATTTCGTTTGTCAATCCTGCGGCACCACGTCGACCAAGTGGTCGGGGCGGTGTGATGATTGTGGTTCTTGGAATTCTATCGTTGAAGAAGCAACGGAGGCCCCGGCTTCCGGTGCCAAAGGCAAGGCTTTGCCCAAGGGCCGCCCCACGCGTCTTGTTGGTTTAAAAGGTGACATGGCGGCACCGCCGCGCATTACCACGGGCATGCCGGAGTTGGACCGTGTGGCAGGCGGTGGTTTTGTGCCGGGTTCGGCGGTGTTGATCGGCGGTGACCCCGGCATTGGCAAATCCACATTGCTGTTGCAGGCACTGGCGTCCTTAGCGCGCAAAGGCGAGCGCGTGGTTTATGTGTCGGGCGAAGAAGCCATTGCGCAAATCCGCTTGCGGGCCGAACGTTTGGGGCTGTCTGATGCGCCAGTTTTATTGGCCGCTGAAACCAACACCTCTGATATTATCGCCACGCTGAATGAAGATGGCCCGCCTGCCGTTGTGGTCATCGATTCCATTCAAACCCTGTGGTCGCCCGTCATCGAAGCCGCCCCCGGCACCGTGTCGCAATTAAAAGCGGGCTCCGAAGCCTTGGTGCGTTTTGCCAAGCAAAAGGGTTCCTGTGTGTTGCTGGTCGGACATGTGACAAAGGACGGCCAAATTGCCGGACCTAAAGTGGTGGAACATCTGGTCGACGCAGTTTTATATTTTGAAGGCGACCGAGGCCACCAATTCCGCATTTTGCGCGCGGTTAAAAACCGCTTTGGCGCAACGGATGAAATTGGCGTGTTTGAAATGTCGGATGGCGGCTTGAAAGAAGTCACCAACCCGTCGCGCCTGTTCATGGGCCAATCCGAACGCCCTGCCCCCGGCACCGCCGTGTTTGCAGGTGTTGAAGGCACACGGCCCTTGCTGGTGGAAGTGCAGGCACTCGTATCGCCCTCGCCCTTGGGCACGCCGCGCCGCACCACGGTGGGCTGGGATTCGAATCGGCTGGCTATGATTCTGGCTGTGCTGGAAGCGCGCGCAGGCGTGTCGCTGTCCCAGCATGATGTTTATCTGAATGTTGCAGGCGGTTTGCGCCTAAAGGAAACAGCCGCAGATTTGGCCGTTGCTGCGGCTATTCTAGGATCCATGTCAGACACCATCATTCCCCACGGCACAGTGCTGTTCGGTGAAATTGCCTTGTCCGGCGCCATTCGGCCCGTAGGGCAAACGGAGGCACGGTTGAAAGAAGCGCAGAAACTGGGGTTAACAGAGGCCATCATTGCTCATGCCGGTGAAACACCTTCGGTCAAGGGTTTGTCATCAAAATCCATGGAAACAGTTGCGGATGTGGTGGCTTGGGTGGCATCTCGCGCAAAAGGCCTGCGGCGGATTGCGTAAAGCTTACAGTATCCACACAACGCTGTTCCCTGCATTCCACACTGGCACCCCGCTCCATTACTCCCTATAAGGGCCACGAAAACAACCTCAGGGACTTTCCATGCCCTTCCAGATTTTAGACTTTATTCTTTTTGGCATCATGTTGGTGTCAGGCATCTTGGCCTTGGCGCGCGGCTTTACGCGTGAAGTGCTGTCTCTTATTGCGTGGGGTGCGGCGGCACTGGCTGCCTATTTCGCAATTCAGCAACAGCAACTGCTCGATCTTGTCATACCCTATGTCGACAAGCCGATTTTGGCGCAAATTGCCGTGGGTGCTGTGGCATTCATCATTGTATTGATCGTGGTGTCTGTCATGTCGGTCAAAGATTTCAGACCGCGTGGTGGATTCCGCCGTGGGTGCCTTTGACCGCACCTTGGGGTTCATCTACGGCCTTGCCCGTGGACTGGTGTTGGTCGCTATTGCCTATCTGTTTTACGGCTGGCTTAACCCGCCTGAAAATCAGGAAGACTGGATCCGCAATGCCAAGTCACTGCCGGTTGTGCAAAGCGTCAGCAACGGCATCGTAGCGGTGATTGAGCGCATCGCACCCGACGCAGCCCAGAACCTTAGCGAATCAGCAATCAGCAATCCGCAAGGCCCCGCAGAGGGCGCTGAAACTGGATATTCCAATGGTCAAACCCAAGGCCTTGAAAACCTTGTAGATGGCCAAACCCAGCAACCCGCAGCAGGCACGAACAACAACCAATGACATTTCCCCGCGATGCGTCAGACGATTTTGATTTGGATGGCGATACCCTGCGTGAAGAGTGCGGAGTATTTGGCATTTATGGCCACCCGGACGCTGCGGCCTTAACCGCACTTGGCTTGCACGCATTGCAACACCGTGGCCAAGAGGCGGCGGGCATTGTGTCGTACAACAATGGTCGTTTCCATTCCGAGCGCCGCATGGGCCTGGTGGGGGATCATTTTTCATCAGCTAAAATTATTGATCGCCTGAAAGGCCAAGCCGCCATTGGTCATGCCCGCTATTCGACGACAGGTGAACCGATCTTACGCAACGTGCAGCCGCTTTTCGCCGAATTGGCCGAAGGCGGTTTTGCCGTGGCCCACAACGGCAACTTCACCAACGGCTTGTCGCTGCGCAAAGAATTGATTCGCAAAGGTGCCATTTGCCAGTCCACGTCCGACACCGAGGTAATCTTGCACCTCGTCGCGCGGTCCACAAAACCGAAAGTGATCGACCGTTACATTGAAGCGCTGCGCCGACTTGAAGGTGCCTATGCACTCGTGTGCCTGACCAACAAAAAACTTATCGGCGCCCGCGATCCGCTGGGCATTCGCCCGCTGATGTTGGGCAAGTTGAATGGCTCCTATATACTGTGCTCGGAAACCTGCGCGCTGGACATCATCGGGCCAACATTTGTACGCGAAATTGAAAACGGTGAAGTAGTGGTCATTTCGGAAGATGGTATAGAAAGCCATTGGCCCTTCCCGCGCCAGCCTGCCCGCCCTTGCATTTTTGAATATATCTATTTCTCGCGGCCCGACTGCATTTTGGGCGGGCGTTCGGTTTATGAATGTCCGAAAGCAAATGGGCCGCCAATTGGCGCTCGAAAGCCCCGCTGATGTGGATGTGATTGTGCCGATCCCAGACTCAGGCGTGCCTGCGGCTTTGGGTTTTGCAGAACAACTCAATGTGCCGTTTCGAACTTGGCATCATCCGCAATCACTATGTGGGCCGCACCTTTATTGAACCGACGCAAACCATACGTTCGCTGGGCGTGAAGCTGAAACACAATGCCAACCGCGCTGTGGTTACTGGAAAGCGCATGTTGTTGGTGGATGACTCGGTCGTGCGCGGCACCACCTCCGTCAAAATCGTGCAGATGATGTATGACGCAGGTGCCACCGAAGTGCACATGCGCATTGCTTCGCCGCCCATCAAGCATCCTGATTTTTATGGCATCGATACACCCGAGGAAAAGTCACTGCTGGCCGCTACTCACACACTGGAGCAAATGCGCGAATTCATCGGCGTTACGTCACTGGCGTTCTTGTCAGTTGACGGTATTTATCGGTCGGTGGGCTTTGATGGCCGCAACAATGCGCAACCACAATTCACCGACCATTGCTTCACGGGCGAATATCCAACCCACCTGACGGACTTGATTGGCGAAAGCGCCAAGCAGACAACTTTCACTCCTCGCTGAAGCAGGCTGACACATGACCAAACCGCTTGAAGGCAAGGTGGCCCTGGTCACTGGCGCATCCCGTGGCCTTGGCTTTGCTACGGCCATGCATTTGCAAAAGCAGGTGCACACATCGTCGCAACGGCCCGCACCAAAGGCGGGCTTGAAGAACTGGATGATGCCGTGAAAGCCGTAGGCTCCTCGCAACACTGGTGCCCATGAACATGACGGATCTTGATGCCATTGACCGCTTGGGCGCAGCAATTTTTGATCGTCATAAAAAGCTGGATATCCTCATCGGCAATGCCGGAACGCTTGGGCAAGCTGACACCACTGGCCCATGTTGAACCAAAAGTCTGGGACGAGGTCCTGGCGATCAATCTGACTTCCAACTATCGCCTGATCCGCTCCATGGATGCACTGCTGCGGGCCGCCATCGGGCCGCGTGGTTTTTGTAACCTCTGGTCTGGCCTATAAATGCTGGCCCCTATTGGGGCACTTATTCCATCGGCAAGGCAGCACTTGAAGCACTGATGAAAACCTATGCCGCCGAAGTGGCAACTTCCAATATGCGCGTCAACTGCTTCAGCCCCGGCCCCACCCGCACCAAAATGCGTGCCACGGCCATGCCGGGTGAAGACCCGGAAACCTGCCGCACGGCAGAAGAAGTCTCAGCGCAAATGTTGGCCATGTGCATGCCCGAATTCGCTGACAATGGCGGTGTGTGGAAGTACGACACGAACGGGCTTTTCAAGCAGTTTTGAAACTTAGGCATTGACCTAAGTGATTGAGGTGAAATGAGTTAGGCAAATGCCTAACCAACAACCAGACTTGACCGATGTCTTTCGCGCCTTGGGCGACCCCACCCGCATGGCCGTGGTTGAAACGCTGGCGCGCGGCCGAGCCTCGGCCAGCGAACTGGCAAGACCATTTCACATGGCATTGCCCTCCTTCACGCAGCATCTTGGCATTTTGGAGGACTGCGGGCTTGTGACTTCGCAAAAACTGGGCCGTGTCAGAACCTATCAATTGCAGCCGCAAAAACTTCGACGCTGCCAACCACTGGCTGGAAGACGCAACGCCGACATGTGGAAAAGCGCCTTGATCAACTCGACACAATTCTTCCTTGCAACAAAGGACAAACACCATGACCGATTTTCCTCATAACCCCGAACTTGATCTCGTGATGGACCGCATCATCGATGTGCCCGTCGAAAAGGTTTGGGCCGCTTGGACACAACCCGAATTGATGATGACAGTGGTTCACCCCCACGCCATGGAAAACCGTAGAGGTTGACAATGACCTTCGCCCCGGTGGCCGCGCCAATGTGGTGATGGAATCGCCGGAAGGCCAGCGCTTCCCAAACATCGGCAGCTATCTCGAAGTCATCCCCAACAAGCGGCTGACCTTCACATCCGTAATGCTGGAAGATTTCCGCCCTGCTCCTAAGCCCGAAAATGGCGCGATGGACATGCCTTTCACCGCCAGCATCATCTTGAAGATCTGGGCAATGGCCGCACGCGCTACATCGCCCATGCCCGCCATGCCGATGCCAAAGGTAACAAGGCCCATGCCGATATGGGCTTCCATGCAGGCTGGGGTGCTGGCACTGGACCAACTCGTCGCAGCTGATGAGAAGTGACGGTGGGAAGCCCTTACTTCTTACTGTCGTAGGGGTTGTCGCCACCACCGCGCAAACTAAAGCGAATGGGCGTACCGTCGAGGTCAAAAGCCTCACGCAGCCCGTTGGTCAGATAGCGCAGATAGCTTTCCGGCAACTTCTTCAGCTGATTGCCAAAAATGGCAAATGTTGGCGGCCGGGCATTGGCTTGCGTGGCGTAGCGGATCTTGATGCGCCGACCACCAGGTGCGGGTGGGGCGTTGCGTTCAACGCACCTTCCAGCCAGCGGTTAAGCCGTGAAGTCGTGATGCGTTGGTTCCACTTCTTGTCAGCTTCGGTAACAGCCTTCATCAGGCCATCAATGCCCTTGTTGCGGATGGCAGACAAGTGTGACCAAGGACACGCCACGAATTTCCGGCAGCACGTCTTCCAGCTTGCTTTTGTAAGCGTCGAGAACTTTTTGCTTGTCCTCAACCGCATCCCACTTTGAAAGTGCGATGACTGACGGCGCGGCCTTCGCGGCCCACAAGATCAGACAGCGTCAAATCTTGCCGTTCAATATCCAACGTCGCATCAATCAGCACCACCACACATTCGGCAAAGCGAATGGCGCGCATGGCGTCGGACACCGACATTTTTTCGATCTTTTCCTGCACGCGGGATTTGCGGCGAATACCTGCCGTATCCCACAATTTAATGTCGCGGCCACGCCAGCTCCATTGCGCTCGAAATCGCGTCGCGCGTAATGCCAGCTTCAGGGCCTGTCAACATGCGGTCTTCGCCTAGCATGGCGTTGACGAGCGTGGACTTGCCAGCATTTGGCTGGCCGATAATGGCAAGCGCAAAGGGCGCTGGGGTCATATTCCCAATCCTTGTCGGATTCTTCTTCTGTAATTTCGACATTGGTGTCGGGGTCGTCAGCTTTCTTTGCCTTCACGATCGGGCAGCAGCGCTTCGTACAAACCATCAAGGCCTTCGGCATGTTCTGCAGAAATTGCGAAGGGTTCACCAAAACCCAAGCCATAGCCTTCGGCCAGACCCGGCACCACGGCGCGGGTTTCGGCCTTGTTGCCTACCAGAATGACGGGCTTGTTGAGTTTGCGGATGCGGGCTGCAAATTCCTTGTCTGTCGGTGTCACACCAGCGCGCGCGTCAATCACAAACACGATGACATCGGCTTCGCGGGCGGCAACTTCGCGATTGGTCGCTCATGCGGGCTTCAAGCGAACCTTTACGCGCGTCGTCCAAACCAGCCGTATCAAACAGGCGGAACTGCAAATCGCCCAAGCGCCCTGCCCCTTCGCGGCGGTCACGGGTGACTCCGGGCATATCATCGACAATGGCAATTTTTTGCCCAACCAAACGGTTGAACAACGTCGATTTGCCCACATTGGGGCGTCCAAGAATGGCGACAGTTGCGGTCATTGAATGTCTTCTGGCACTGGGGCCTCTTGGTCAACACCACCGACGTCGGCACCCGCTGAGCAGTCAATATCAACCGTCGGATCACACGCTGCCAGATCGTCGGCAGATTTGCCCGAGCTTCGGGTTGGTCTGTTGGTCGGATGGTAAAATGTTTTCGCGTTCGCCGGGCAGCACAGTGTCATCCCGCTGGCCAGTAAATTTTTTCAAAGTGCCACAACCTGCCAACAGGGAGGCTGAAATGACAAGCGCTACGGCAATACGGCCCCCGATCATTTTTTCTCCAATTCTGGCGCAATCAATTGCACCATCACTTGCGCCCGTTGCTTAAGGGCTTGCGGGGCATCTGGGTCTTTGAAAATCTGGCTCATGAAACCTTCAGCCAGCGTAAAGTCCTTCACGCGATAAGCCGCCAAGCCAAAAATTTCCCGAACCGCATGGCGCCAAGGGCTGGCGTCTACGTTGAATTGGCTAAGCTTGGTGCGCAGTTCATCCGGTGTGGCAGTATCCACCAACACATAGCCTTGGCGAATGCGGGCAAGATCAGCAAGCACAGGGTCGGTCGCCTTGTCGGCGATGATGGCGTCATATGTTGTGATGGCCTTTGCAGCGTCGCCTTTTTCCGCCAGCACAGCTGCTTCACGCAGCTTTCCCAACTGCATGAAACCGGGATGCTTTACGGCGGCGAGGGCTGCCAGCGCATCGTCATACTTACCGTCATTGGCTTTTTGCACGGCGTCCAGATAAACCACGGAAGCTTTTTCAGCTTCGGTCTTCTGATAATATTTCCAGCCTTCAAAACCAGCAACGGCCAATACCACGATGGCGGCAAGTGCCATAAATTTCAGGCCATGGCGGTCCCACAGCTTTTTATATTCTTCCTGGCGGACTTCCTCGTCCACTTCGCGGATCAGCGATTCATCAGTCACAGTATTGTCCTCGATCTTTGAAACGGGGCGTAAAGCAGCCACGGGGCCAAATCAAGGCATATCCGCCACGGCAAACGCGCCGATCAACCCGGCGTCACTGCGTTCAGCCATCAAGCTTTGAATAGCCCAAGTGCCCGGATTATCCGTTACCACCACCACAGCCACCTTCGATTTGGGCGGAATGACCAGTGTATCGCTCCACACGGGTGGAAGCTCAGGTCCTTCCATCTCGGCCGCCAATGGCAGTTGCCGTGACCAGACATGGCCATGCAGGTGAAGCGGTTGTTCAAACGCAGTTTTATTGTCGAGGGTCAAAATTATGGTTTCACCCTTTTGCGCTTCAAACAACGGGGGCGCTCCCAAACCAGCACCGCCGCCAACAGCCCAAGCCAGACCCTGCTCCAGCATGGCGCGTAGGTCGAGCACATCTTTGCCAACATTGGCTTTTTGCAACCCGCCCTTAATGCCCCCCTCGATGGGAATGGTAATGTGGCGGGGTGGAGGGAGCTTTGAGAGCGGTGGAACGGGGTTTGACTTTAGCGTGACATCACGTGGCAAGGTCTTGCGGCCATAATCCGGTGCCAAAAGAAATGCGACTTCAACCACGTCCTCAAATAAATCCAGCGCCACGACCACTTGCTCTTGTGCATCCAGCAGCAGAACATCGGCCCGTTGGCCGGGTGCCAATTCTAGAGCGGTCAACCCCAAGGCTTGTGGTACAATGGGTTGGCCGTCTCGGGCTAAAATAACGCCCTCCGCGCCTTTAAACAGAATGTTCATGCTGCGGGTGTTTGCGGCGTTGAGAAGGCGAAGGCGTGCCGGCTTTTCAGGATCAAGCTCAAACCGGGGTTTGAACGCACCGTTGATAGTGAACCAATTGCCGAGCCGCCCCTCGCCCGCAGCACGATCGAGATTGGCGAAATCTTCTTCGATCACGCCCACGTCCGACAAAGACCAATCATCAAAAATCATCGCAATATCTTGATAGGGCGACGGATCAATCTCTTCGACGATCAACAGGCCATACAGTCCCATTTCACGCTGTTTTGACGCGTACAACAATGGCCCGAACCAAAACGTGCCAGCGTCAGGTGGCGTGAAGGTGATGTCAGTTGAAGTTGCGGGCTTGCATTCCACT
Organism: uncultured Alphaproteobacteria bacterium; assembly: GCA_963840765.1. Taxonomy (GTDB): domain Bacteria; phylum Pseudomonadota; class Alphaproteobacteria; order Rhizobiales; family Aestuariivirgaceae; genus Aestuariivirga. The sequence continues at coordinate 164,989 of CAWJAE010000011.1, forward strand.
GTCATGAATTCGCTGGGGCCACGCATGCCAAAAAAATGCAAAAATACGGTTTCTGGCAATTCGTTGGCCACTGCAAAGTGCAAAGGCTGGCCCTGTTTGGCCTGCAAAATAGGTTGGCCGCTTTCAGTCCTGAAATGCCAATGTTCCGTCGATGGGTTTTCAGGACCCAGCAGCTGAGATGTGGTTTTTGCAGCAGTCAGGGTTTGAACTGACACCACTTCTTGCGCCAGAACTCGCGTCGGAGCCAAGGCTGCCAAAGCGACACCCCCTGCAAACTGACGCCGATTCATCTGCCGCCTGAACATGGCGACATGCTTAGCGAGATTCGCGGCGATTTGGTGACAGAGTTATTGAGAAATGCACCTGCGGCATCACTATTTTTGCAGCATGTTCAAACTATAAACCGGTTCAAGGTTCGCAAGATTGCTGAGAACTTCATACAAGAAATTTTGCAGTTGGTTGGCATCATCGTCGTTCAAACCCTGCACATCGCCTTGCACGAACGCGCGAAATGAGAAACGCTTGTTGCTCACAGCTGAGGCTACGGGAGCAGGCAAAAACGGCAGGGTTAAAGCACCATCATCTTCAGGCCAGGTTGAACGCACCATCAGATTGCGCACGGGCACAAACAGGTCAATGCCCGCATAGCTTTGCGCTGCTTTTGCCGCTTTGAGCGATGAAAAACTTTGATCCACGACAAAAAACAAAAACACGCGAAAACCAAGTTTCTTGCATTCTTCAAAAAAATTGAGATCACGCTCCGCCGCGAAAAAATTTTCAGTGTGGCGTGCGGGTAAATCCACCACGTAATCGCGGCCTGGCGAGGCTAAAATGGTGTCGAACAATTTCATTTGACCAGTAATGGCAGCAAAGTCTGCCAATGCTGTACGGCCCGGAAAAAAATTGCGGAGTGGGCCCTCAGGTGCATCCGTGTCCACCAAAAAGGGGTCACGGCCATCCAGCATCAAATAGTCGACCAGCAAACGCGCCAGCAAGGTTTTGCCGTTGCGGTGCTGGTCAGATGCGACAATGTAAATTGTGGGCTGAACGGCCATGGGGCCTTCGCCTCACAAATCAGGTGCGGCTTGCGCCGACAATATCCTGCAACATTTTCACGTGGGCATATTGCTCGTCAATTTCAGCGCACCACTTGCGCACGTAGCCGCGCAGTACGAAGGAGAACTTGCCTTGGCTGCCGTCTGCTGCACGATTGTCGATGAAATCACGATAGGTTACGCCTGCAACATCAACTTGTTCGTAAGCCATTTCATTAAGCTTCGGAATGTCGATTTCGTGGGTCTTGCTGATCTGGTTGAAATATTTGCGGTAGGTCGCATCGTCCCATTCAAAGAAATTCGTTTCATTGATTGAGTTGCGTGCCAGCACATATTCAACACCGGAAAGATATTTAGCAATTTCGCCAATTTCATCGAGTGAGGCAATCGAAGGCCCGACCACATGAATAAGGCCAAGCGTGAACATGCCGTTGCGGGCTGCTTCCAAAACGCCAATGCGCTCAAACAGGTCGAGGGAATAAGACAAGTTACCAGCTTTGAAATCCACCACGGTTACCGGCACATTGGCCAATTCCATGGTGTCCAGCACTTTCATTTGGTGAGCCACATTGCTGAGATCAATCACCTCGGTGATGCCGGGATAAAAACGTTGTAAAGAGCCGCGTGGATTTTCAGTGTCGAAAGCACGGGTCAAAATGTTCTTGCGGGCAAAATAATCCAGCAGCGAACGCGACACGGTGGTTTTGCCGACGCCGCCCTTATCTGCGCCGACGAGAATGAGTGTTGGTTTCATGAATTGAGCCCTTTTATAATAAATATAACAATTTGACCGTGCGGCCTCATAACACGGCTTAAGCGTTGAGTACATTGGCGATTTTGCGCTATGCTTGTGCCAAATTGAATCAACCGGAGAGATTTCATGACCTATTTGTGGCTGGGAGCGCTGTTCTTTGGTGGCCTGCACCTATTCTCAACTTTGCTGCCAAACCAACGCGACCAACTAAAGGAAGCGATGGGAGAAAAGGCTTGGAAAGGCCTGTATTCGCTGGTTTCTTTGCTCGGACTTGGCTGCCTCATATTGGGCTACCGCGCTTCGACGAGCAACAGCTTGGGCGAAGATTATTACCAACCATGGGTGGCAGGAAAACACCTGGTTATGCTGTTAACCCTATTTATGTTTATTTTGGTCGGTGCCTCCCATGGCAAGGGTTACATCAAGTCTTTTGTGCGTCACCCCTTCTCGCTTGGCATGGCTTTTTGGTCGGGTGGACACTTGCTGGTCAACGGCGAGCGCGCGTTGGTGTGGTTATTCGGTACAATTTTCGTGGTTTCCGTTTTGGATTTGATTTTTTCCTACGCCCGCGGAAAGCGCCCGATGCACGAACCGCGATTACGTTCTGACATCGTCGCGGTGGTGATAGGTTTTGTGTTGTTTGCAATCTTCCTGTTTGGCTTTCACCCCTATGTTCTCGGCGTGCCGGTGGTGTCAGGATGACAATGCTTGCCGCACTACTCGTGGTCTTTGGGGTGGTACATATCAACCCCGCAATACCTTCGTGGAAAGTCCACGCCGTGCAAACTTTTGGCAAGGCCTATGGCCCGATTTATGGCGTGCTGACATTGCTATTGTTTGTTGCCGTCATCTGGGCGTTTCGGCAAGCTGAACCCGGCTTCATTTACGAGCCACCGACGTGGGGTCGCATCGCGAATTTCGGGCTGACGCTTTTGGGCTTTATTTGCATTGGCATTTTTGTGTTTCGCGGCTCTTGGCGCAACAAATTGAAATATCCCATGGCCATAGGCATTGTGTTTTGGGCCACAGGGCATTTTGCGGCCAATGGTGAGCAACGTTCTGTGCTGCTGTTTGGCGGACTTGCGGCAATTGCAATTTTGTTTGCAGTTTTGAAAAATCATTACGGCCTGTTTGCACCTTCCGAAGAGAGGCAGGGCCATAATGTCGTTTCTGTTCTGGGCGGTGTGGCGCTTTACGGCATCGCGGCGCAATTGCACCACGTTGTTGCAGGTGTGCCCTTGGTCACACTGCAATAAAGGAAAAACTCATGTCCCAACATACCACCACCAAACGCCGCACAGCGCCTGACATTCAAAACCGCAAAGGTGGTGAACCGATTGTGGCGCTCACGTCTTACCATGCGCACACGGCGGCTATTGCCGACAAATACGTGGACTTCCTGCTGGTGGGCGACTCCTTGGGCATGGTGATGCACGGCTTTAAATCAACGCTGCCCGTCCCGCTGGAGTTGATGATTATGCATGGTCGCGCTGTGATGCGTGGGGCCAAACAATCCTTGATCGTTGTTGATATGCCTTTTGGCTCTTATGAAGAAAGCCCGCAACAAGCTTTCCGCAATGCCGCCAAGGTGGTGAAGGAAACGGAATGTGGCGCCATCAAGCTTGAAGGTGGTAAGCGCATGGGTGAAACCATACGCTTCTTGTCAGAGCGTGGCATTCCTGTCATGGCCCATGTTGGTTTGACACCACAATCGATCAATGTGCTTGGAGGCTTCAAAGCCCAAGGCCGCGAACGCGCCCAATGGGCTGCGATTGAAGAGGATGCAAAAATCGTGGCGGAAGCCGGCGCGTTTGCCGTTGTCTTGGAGGCCGTGGCAGAGCCCCTCGCCCGAAAAATCACCGCTCAAGTCGACATTCCAACAATCGGCATTGGCGCGTCAGCGGCCTGCGATGGCCAAATTTTGGTGATGGAAGATATGCTCGGCCTTAGTCCGCGCATCGCAAAATTCGTGAAGGAATTCGGCAAAGTAGGCGCTGCAATTGAAGGGGCCATTAAAATGTATGCAGATGATGTGCGTGAACGCAAATTTCCAGAACAGCAACACACTTATGCTGTGAAGGATTGATTGAGTATCAGCGTTTTTTCGCGGATACCAGAAACTCCTTATTGCCGTCACCACCGTCAACAGGTGAGGCGATAATGCCTTGAACCAGCCAACCTTCGGCCTCCAGAAATGCATTAATTTCGTCGCAAACACGTTTGTGTTGGGCGGCATCGCTTACAACGCCACCGCGCCCCACATATTCGCGGCCGACCTCAAACTGTGGCTTGATCAATGCCAACAGTTCAGCTGCCTTTGGCATCAAACTTAAAGCTGCTGGCAGCGCAAGTTTAAGCGGTATGAAACTCACGTCAGTAACGATCAGGTTGACGCTGTCCGGCACATGCTCACGTGTAAGGTCCCGCGCATTCAGGCCTTCGATGGAAGTGACGCGCTCGTCGCCTTCAATCTCTTCTGCCATTTGCCCATGACCCACATCAATGGCCGTAACATGGACAGCACCATGCTCCAGCAAAACTTGGGTGAACCCCCCTGTGGATGCACCAATATCAAGCGCGTACCGCCCCTTAACATTGATCTGAAAGTGTTGCAGGCCATGCAGCAGTTTCAAAGCAGCGCGCGACACATAATGCGAGGCCACATCATCAACCCGCAAGTGATCCTTTTCAAAAACGCCTTGTGAAGGCTTGCGGGCGGGCACGCCGTTGACCACGACGGTGCCACGCAAAATAGCATCACGCGCGCGCGAGCGGCTTTGGCTTAAGCCCCGCACAACCAATGCTTCATCAAGGCGTTGTGACGTCACTCCACGTCCAGAGGCGCAACGCCTGTTGGCTTGCCGGCAGGGTCGAGTGTGATTTTTTCAATGCGGGCTTCAGCTTCTTTCAACTTGGTTTCGCAATGTTTACGCAAGGCTTCACCGCGTTCATAAATCTTGATGGACTCCTCCAAGTCAACCTTGCCAGCTTCAAGCCGCGCCACAATGTCCTCAAGTGCGGCTAATGCCTTTTCAAAAGACAGGCTGGAAATATCGGTGGCCTCAGTCATCACAGTTCTTCCTCGTCATCAAAATCATCCGGCACATCTTCTTCAAGCTGGCCTTGGTTGCCATGCATAAGTGCGTGCACATGAACACCAACGGAACCCGCCAACGCTTGCAAATCATAGCCGCCTTCCAACACTGAAACAACGCGGCCCGAACAAAACGCGTCAGCAGTTTCCATCAACTTCAACGTAGCCCACGAAAAATCCTCTTCTGTCAATTCCAAGCTCCCCAAGGGGTCGCGCACATGAGCGTCAAAGCCCGCCGAAATGATAATCAGGTCCGGCGCAAACAATTCAAGCGCTGGCAGAATTATAGTGTTCATGGCGGTGCGAAATTCCGCTGTGCCATCCCCGGCTTTTAGTGGCGCATTGAATATGTTGCCAACGCCAGTTTCATTGGAGGAACCCGTGCCGGGATACAGTGGCATTTGGTGCGTCGAGCCATAGAACATGTCGGCATCCGACCAGAAGATATCCTGCGTACCATTGCCATGATGGACGTCAAAATCCACCACGGCTACACGCTCGGCGTCATAGCGTTCACGCGCATATTTGGCGGCAATGGCTGCGTGGTTGAAAAAGCAAAACCCCATGGCACGGTTTTGTTCCGCATGGTGTCCGGGCGGGCGTGTGGCAACAAACACATTGTCGGCCTCGCCACGAAACACCGCATCGACCCCAGCCACCGACGCACCAATGGCCCGCATGGCTGCTTCATGGGCTGCAGGCGACATGATGGTATCCGTATCGATGTACTCAAATCCGCTTTCAGGGCTGATGGCCCGCATGCGCGCAACATGTTCAGCGGTGTGGGCCAGTCGCGCATGCTCATCCGTGCCCAAGGGCGCTTCCCGGTGTTTAAATCCACGCAAGGCTGGAGACGCCAATACGGCATTGACAGCCTTGATGCGGTCCACACGTTCAGGATGGCCTTCAGGGGTGGCATGGGCCAATGATGAGGGGTGAGAAAAAACGAGTGTTGTCATGCTACATTGGCGTGTTGAGTGAAGCCCTGCTATAGGGCGCGTAACATGACCATGACCAGCACTATTTCCAACGCCGCAGCGCTTTTGCGCCAGGGCAAGCTTGTGGCCTTTCCAACGGAAACGGTTTACGGCTTGGGCGCAGATGCCACGAATGATGCTGCCGTGGCCCGCATTTTTGCAGCCAAGCAAAGGCCGCAATTCAACCCCCTGATTTCCCATGTACCCAACATGGAAGCTGCTTTCCATTTGGGGCAGTTTTCCAAGGATGCCGAAAAATTGGCGGCAGCTATTTGGCCAGGCCCCTTGACCATTGTGGTGGAACGGCGTGCTGATTGCCCGATTTCATTGTTATGCTCAGCAGGTCTTTCCACAATTGCGTTGCGCGTGCCGAGCCATCCTGTTGCGCTTGAATTACTGGGCGCGGTTGAACGCCCGATTGCAGCTCCTTCTGCCAACCAGTCAGGCCGCATCAGCCCCACAACGGCTGATCATGTGCGTGCTTCACTCGGCAGTGCCGTTGATATGATCGTCGATGGCGGGGCTTCGCATGTTGGTGTTGAATCAACGGTTGTTCATTTCACCAATGACGGCCCTTACATGTTGCGCAGTGGCGGCGTAACGCGAGATGTGCTGGAAAATATTCTTCAACGAAAAGTAACGACACCAACGCAACACGAAAATGTTTTTCATTCCCCCGGCATGATGGAAAGCCATTATGCACCACGCGCAAAACTGCGATTGAATGCTGCGGCCCCCCATGAACACGAGGTCTTTATTGGCTTCGGCATATGTGATTTTGGCCCTTGGTCGCTGTCCAAGGCGGGAAACTTGAACGAGGCAGCTGCTAATCTTTTCAATATGTTACACAATGTTGATGACTCGTCACCTGAAGCTATTGCCGTGGCACCCATTCCAATGGCGGGACTGGGCGAAGCCATTAATGATCGTCTGCGCCGCGCCGCTGCACCGAGGACAAAATGAATTCTCCCATGCCTACTTCTGAAACGTTGCAACGCATGGCTGATGTTGTTGGCCCCAAGGGTGTTGCAATGGATCAAGCCTCTTACCTGAAGGAGTGGCGTGGGCTTTGGCATGGCAACACACCGCTGATCTTGCGTCCACAATCAACAGATGAAGTATCACGCATTCTCACTATCGCCAACGAAACGGACACAAAAATAATTCCACAATCTGGCAACACTGGTTTGGTGGGCGGGCAAATTCCGTTTGGCGGTGAAGTGCTTTTATCGCTCGATCGGATGACACGTATCACCCAGGTTGATGCCATCGACAACACCATGACAGTCGAGGCCGGAGCCACCCTTAAATCCATTCAAGAAGCAGCGGCCAACGCGAATCTTTTGTTCCCCTTAAGTTTAGCCTCAGAAGGTTCGTGCCGCATTGGCGGTAATCTAGCCACCAATGCAGGTGGCGTAAACGTGTTGGCCTATGGCAATGCGCGCGAATTATGCTTGGGGCTGGAAGTAGTGTTGGCAGATGGTCGCATTTTGAACCAACTCAAAACCCTGCGCAAAAACAACACCGGTTACGACCTCAAGAACCTGTTCATCGGTTCCGAAGGCACGTTAGGCATCATTACCAAAGCGACGCTGAAACTTTATTCACGTCCCAACCGATACGACACAATGATGGCAGCGGTGCCAAATGTGGACGCTGCCTTGCGCTTGCTGGAAGCAGCAAAAAAGCACGGCGGAAATCGAGTGGTTGCTTGCGAATTGCTTCCAGAGATCGGAATTCAATTCACAGTCAAACACATGGCAACCCGCCGCCCTCTCGAAACGATTTCGCCTTGGTATGTGCTTTTGGAAATGGCGGATGCAACCGAAGGCATTGCCGAAACAGTTTTGGAAAGTTGTTTTGAAAGCGGCGATGTGACGGACGCCGTAGTTGCGCAAAATGAGACGCAACGTTCAGAGCTTTGGGCCATGCGCGAAAATCTATCGGAGTCGCAAAAGTTCGAAGGCGGCTCCATCAAGCATGATGTGTCGGTACCTGTTTCAGCCTTGCCAACCTTCATCACCGAAGCCAGCGCCGCGTTAGAAACCTTTATGCCCGGTACGCGCCTTTGTTGCTTTGGTCACATGGGAGACGGCAATATGCACTTCAACGTGTCGCAACCCATCGGCATGGATAAGCAGGACTACCTCTCACAATGGAAGCCAATGAACCGTGTCATTCATGACATTGTGGTGCAACACAACGGGTCTTTCAGTGCAGAGCATGGCGTAGGGGTTTTAAAGCGGGAGGATATGGTGCGCTATAAATCAGCAATTGAGCTGGATGTGATGCGCAGCATCAAGCATGCGCTTGATCCTAAGGGAATTATGAGTCCAGGTCGCGTGTTGCCAGATTGAGCCTTCTCAACACTTGCCACATGCACCCCTAATTTCAATGGACGTGCGCTCTATGGAGAAGCCTTCTGCACGAGCAGCAGATACAAGGGCCTTAGCCACAGCAGCATCGGACTTTTCAGAGACTTTGCCGCATTTTTCGCAAATCATGAAAACAGTTGCCGCGTGGCTTTGGCAATCAGGGTGTTGGCAAGCCACGAAGGCGCTGATGCTGTCCAACCGGTGCACGCGGCCCTGCGCCACCAATTTGTCGAGTGCTCGATAGACCTGCAACGGCGCTTTCAATCCATCACCGCGCAATTCATCCAGCAATGTGTAGGCGCTCATGGGTTGATCGGTTTTGGAAAGCTTGTCCAAAACCAACGACTGATTGCGCGTGAGGTCTGGAGCATCACTCATGATGTTTGCCCTTGCTTGATGAATCTTGAAGGAAGAATGAGGCCCGCCACAAACAAGGCCAGCGCTGCTACAACAATGGAGGGTCCAGATGGCGTGTTATAGCTGAGCGACGCGAACAATCCGGTCAACACCGCAACACCGCCAATCACCGCTGATAAAAGCGCCATGGCAACAGGACCGCCTGAAAAACGCCGCGCTGCACCTGCTGGAATAATCAGAAGAGATGTGATCAGCATGACCCCGATGATTTTGATTGAAACAGCCACAACCGCCGCCAACAACAACATCAACAAAACATCATAGGCTGCAACATTGTAACCCTCAGCCGCTGCCAGATCACGATTGACGGTAATGGCGAATAGCGGTTTCCAAGCCCACACCAATGCGCCCAGCACAGCAGTGCCGCCAAGATAAATCACCACAATATCTGTTTTGGAAACAGCCAACAAATCGCCAAACAGCAGTCCCATCAAATCCATGCGCACCCAAGTCATGAAAGCCAAAGCCATGAGGCCAATGGCCAGAGAGCCATGCGAAAGCAGCCCGAGCAAAGCATCCGATGACAATGCGCTACGCTTTTGCAAGGCCAACAACGTAAGAGCCACAAAAACTGCCACCGCAAACACAGCAAGCGTTATGTTGACATTCAGCAGCAATGAAAGGGCGACGCCCAGCAAGGCTGCGTGTGCAAGCGTGTCACCGAAGTAAGCAAGTTTTCGCCACACAACAAAGCAACCCAAAGGCCCCGCCACGGCGGCAATACCAAAGCCAGCGACAATGGCACGCGAGAAAAAATCATCCAGCATCACGGGTAATCCTGAAGCTGTCATGGGCGTGAGTCCGCATCGAGGTTTTTCCATCTTGGTGGTGGTGGCCGTCACCGGGAAAGCAATGGTCGGTCACGGTGCCGTCACCATGTTGCACGCGACCATCGGCCATGTGGGTGTGGTCATGGTGGTGCTGGTAAAGTGCTAACGCCCCCGCTCTGTCACCAAACAATTGCTTGTAAGCTTCACTGCTGGCCACAATTTCCGGCGTACCATGGCAGCATACGTGGCCGTTCAAACAGATCACATGGTCTGTTGCAGCCATGACCATATGCAAATCATGTGAAATCATCAAAATTCCACATCCCATTTCATCGCGCACATTTTTAATGAGATCATAAAGCGCTATCTCGCCCGCAAAATCCACGCCCTGCACCGGCTCATCCAGCACCAGCAAATCCGGTTTTCGTGCCAAAGCGCGCGCCAACATCACCCGTTGAAATTCTCCACCTGAAAGATGGCGCACTTCACGCTTCAATAAGTGCGATGCACCTGTGCTGGCCAAAGCCGCAATCAAGTCTTTTTCTGAAAGTCGTTGCGTGAGGTTCATCAATGCATCCACGCGCAACGGCAAGGTCCAGTCGATGACCACCTTTTGCGGAACATAGGCCGTCACGAGGTTTTGGCGCTTCTGCACCGTACCTTCCGATGGCTGCAAAACACCCAATGCTAACTTGGCTGTGGTGGATTTTCCAGAACCGTTTGGACCAATAAGCGTGACAATTTCCCCGGCCCGCAACGTGAAATCCACCCCGCGCACCAACCAGCGGCCGCCGCGCTGAACGCCAGCACCGCTTAAGATTACTAATGGATCAATATGTTTTAACACGATTTTATGTTCCGAGTGTTTTCGCACTTGACGATAGCATATGTTATATCATAACACCAGACATGTTATTAAATAACATTACATGGAGGAAGTCTATGCGCCAGTTTTATGACGGCTTGTTCGGTTTTATTGATCTCGTCGAGCATCGCGCAAGCCGATGTTAAAGTGATCGCTTCGATCAAGCCTATCCACTCCCTTGTCGCGTCGGTTATGGAAGGTGTGGGCACACCGCAATTGCTGCTGGAAGGCAATGCCTCGCCACACACCTATACGCTTAAACCGAATGACGCCACTGCACTTGAGCAAGCCCAGGTGATTTTTTGGGTGGGCCATGAACTCGAAGCATTTCTCGAAAAGCCGCTCGACGTATTGAGCACAAATGCAACCGTTGTTGGACTACTGAAGTCCGACGGGCTCAAAATTTTAGAAGTTCGCGAAAACGAAGAATTTGAACAAGATGATCATGAGGGTGAGCACCATGACGCAGCTGATGCGCATGTGTGGCTAGATCCAGAAAACGCCAAAGCCATGTTGCAAACAATTGCGCAAACACTGTCGCAAGCCGATGTGGTCAACGCCGAGGTCTATGCAGACAACGCAGCAAAGGCGGCGAGCAAACTAGACGTTTTGACAAGCGAATTGAACGCGCAACTTGCCCCCGTCAAAAGCCAAAACTTCATCGTTTTCCACGACGCCTACCAATATTTTGAAACGCGTTTCTCACTTAAAGCCAGCGGCGCGATTTCAATTCATCCTGAAAATCCGCCTGGTGCCAAACAAATTGCCGCCATCCAAAACCGCATCAAATCAAACAGTATTCAATGCGTATTTTCAGAGCCGCAATTTGATTCCAAATTGGTTGAAGTCATCATGGAAGGCACGTCCGCAAAATCTGCCACGCTTGATCCCATCGGTGCCGCGATAGACGCTGGCCCCAAGCAATATGAAACTTTGATGCGGAATCTTGCTGAAAATTTGCGAGGCTGTCTGGGCGCGTCCTAGTTTCCACTTGACGTGACCTCATAATACATATTGTATAATGAGAATTCATACTGCTTAGCCGAGCATTGGCCAACGTAAAGGATGCGACCCGTGGATATGCTTCCAATCGGCAAAAAGTCGATTTGCATTGACGATCTGCGCCGCCGCATTTTGACCACGGAGCTGGACCCCGGTTCCTACCTTGATGAAGTAGAAATTGGCGAAACCTATGGCATTTCGCGCCCACCTGTGCGTGAGGTTTTGCGACAACTTGCTGGCGAAGGTTATGTGGTATTACACGAAAACCGAGGCGCACAGGTGGCCCCGATGTCGCACAAGTCGTTGCGGAATTTCTTTATTGCCGCACCCATGATTTACGCAGCGACGGCGCGGCTTGCAGCACAGCACGCGTCCCCCTCACACATCGAACGGTTAAAGCAAATCCAATCCGCATTCCGTGTAGCCATTCGCACAGACGACGTGGTCCAACGCGCCCTCCTCAATCAACGCTTCCATGCCACGATGGGTGAAGTTGCTGACAATGAATACCTATTGCCTAGCTTGCACCGCTTGTTGATCGACCACACCCGCATTGGCATGACATTTTACAATCCACGCCAAACCAACTTGATCAACCAACAAGCCATTGCAGCAGACCAGCATGACCAATTCATCGCATTGATCGAAGCAGGTGACGCTGATGGAGCGGGCGATTTGGCCGTCGCCCATTGGGAACTATCCCGCGCACAAATTGAAAATTTCGTAACACCTGAAAGTATTCACATTCCGCTTGGGCGACCACCAAGCGCTGAAAAAAGGCAACAGCATGAAATTTGAAGGCATCTATACGCCCGTCATTACCCCCTATAACGACGACGGCTCGATTGACCATGATGGCTTCTGTGCCATGCTTGAATTTCTGGTCACTTCGGGCGTTCACGGCATCATCAACGGTGGATCGACGGGTGAGTACTACGCCCAATCAATGGAAGAACGCCTAGAGCTTGCCAAGCTTGCCAAGCAGGTAATCGGCAATCGCACCGCCCTTATCATTGGGACAGGTGCCATTAGGCTTTCTGATTCACAACTGGTGGCCGAGGCAGCTGCGAAGATTGGCGCTGATGCCATTCTGGTGGGTTCCCCGCCCTATGCCGTGCCGACGGAACAGGAAAACGCACTCAACGCCCTCGCCATCGACAGGGCTGCAGATTTGCCAATCATGCTTTACAATTATCCGGGCCGCATGTGCATAAACATGGGTGAAGAGTTCTTGGACCGCGTTGGCCGTTCGCGGAATTTCTGTGCCATAAAAGAAAGTTCAGGAGACATAAACCGCGTGCATCTTTTGGCCCGCGATTACCCCCACATTCAAATGTCTTGTGGCATGGACGATCAGGCATTGGAGTTTTTTGCTTGGGGTTCACGGAGTTGGGTGTGCGGCGGATCAAACTTCCTGCCGCATGAACATGCCGCACTTTACAAGGCCTGTGCGATTGAAGGCAATTATGACAAGGGCCGTCGCATCATGTCGGCAATGTTGCCGCTGATGCGCGTTCTCGAACAAGGTGGAAAGTTTGTACAGTGCATTAAGTTTGGATGCGAAATGAACGGCATCAAAGCAGGGCCACCACGCTCCCCCTTGAGGCCCTTGAACAAAGACGACAAGCGCCAACTGGAACAGGTGGTGCAGGTACTGAAACGTACCATTGCTGAAATCGCTGCGGAGAAATGACATGAGTGGATTGCTGACAACAGAAGAATATAAGGCAATTGCCAAAGGTCTTTCATTGCCAACTCAGGCCTTTATCGATGGTGCTTTTCGCCCCGCAAAATCAGGACGCACCTTTGAAACCTTTAATCCGGCAACGGGTCAGGTTTTGGCCAAGGTCGCTGCATGTGATGTTGAAGATGTGGACTTTGCCGTGAACAAGGCCCGTACCGCTTTTGATGACGGACGCTGGTCGCGCTTGCACCCGCGGGAGCGCAAGGAAACTTTGATCAAGCTCGTTAAGCTCATCAAGCGCAATGCCCGCGAACTGGCGGTGCTTGAAAGTCTCGACAGTGGCAAAACGATATTTGATTGTGAAACCGTCGACCTGCCGGAAACCATCAATTGCCTAACGTGGCATGCGGAATTGATCGACAAGATTTATGATCAAGTCTCGCCGGCCTCCGACAATCATATCGCCATGATTGTGCGTGAACCTGTGGGCGTCGTGGGCCTAGTGCTGCCATGGAATTTCCCGCTGCTTATGTTGACTTGGAAAATCGGCCCTGCCCTTGCAGCCGGTTGTTCCGTGATTGTGAAGCCCGCTGAAGAAACCTCTCTCACCGCACTTCGCGTGGCAGAACTTGCAATTGATGCGGGCATTCCGCCGGGCGTTTTCAACGTTGTCACGGGTTCAGGTCCAGATGTGGGTGAACCGCTTGGCCGCCATATGGACGTTGATGCGCTGTCCTTCACGGGTTCAACCGAAACCGGCAGGCGCTTCCTGCGCTATGCAGCAGAATCAAACCTCAAGGAAGTCACCCTCGAAATGGGTGGAAAGAACCCTGCTGTGGTGTTGGATGACGCTGAAAACCTGGACCGCGTTGCAGCCCACATCGTCAACGGCGCATTCTGGAACATGGGCGAAAATTGCTCGGCGGCTTCGCGTCTCATTGTTCAAAAAGGCATCAAGGCTGAGCTGTTGAAGCGCATCATTGCACATGCCCGTGAGTGGCCAATGGGAGATCCGCTTGATCCTGTAAATCGTGTTGGCGCGCTGGTCTCGCCAGCGCATTTCGACAAAGTATCAAGCTATCTCGGAAAGGGTGTAAAAATTTTGATGGGCGGCAAGGCTTCAAATGGCTTTGTGGAACCCACAATCATCGATATTGCCGACCGCAACGCGGAACAGGTACGAGAAGAAATTTTCGGTCCCATACTTTCAGTGTTGACGGTTGAAAGTTTCGACGAAGCCATCACACTGGCCAATGACACGGAATATGGACTCGCCGCTTCAATTTTCACTGCCAATGTGAAACGCGCCATTCGCGGTGCGCGGGCCATTCGTGCGGGAACTGTAACCGTCAACAGCTTTGGCGAAGGCGATATTTCAACACCCTTTGGCGGTTTCAAATCTTCGGGCTTTGGTGGTCGCGACAACGGTATTCATGCCCACGATCAGTATACGCAAGTCAAGACCATCTGGGTTGATTTGGCTGATGATGCGGACCAAGCCGTCACATGAGCCTCTATAAAGCACAGCGCAAGCCCGTGCATCGCGGGCCTGCGGCTTGGAGCGCTATTCTGCCAGGCCAAGACCCGGCGTTCGAACTTGATGCGCTGATTTAACAGCTGATGTGGCCATTGTCGGTGCTGGATTTGCAGGCTTTGTCCGCAGCACGGCGGTTTTCGCAATTGGCGCCGAAGCAAAAGTTGTGGTGTTGGAGGCTGGCCGCATTGCCGAAGGTGCATCAGGTCGCAACTCCGGTTTTATGATCGACTTGCCGCATGAGTTGTCCGGTGAAGTCATATGTAAGAGAAGGTGTTTCCAGCGACCATACGATGATTGCGCTTAACCGCCGCGCCATCGCTTTCGCCAAGGCTGCTGTCGAAGACTACGGTATTGATCCGAAATTATTTCGATCCTGCAGGCAAAGTCAATGGCGCGGCCAGCGCCAAGGCTGATGCGCATGAACCGCAGCTATGCCGAACATTTCAGCACGCTTGGCGAAACAAGCGAAATGCTGGATGCCAAGGCTATGTTCGACTTTACAGGTAGCAAACATTATGTGTCGGGGCTTTACACACCCGGGAACCACAATGCTGCAACCTGCGGGCTTTATGCGGGGCATTGCACGCGGGCTTCGGCGCGACGGTGTTGCCGTATATGAAAACACAGCGGTAACTAAACTTGAGCGCGTGGGCGAAAATTGGAAAGTTTCGACTCCCCTACACACCATTACTGCAGGCAAAGTCATACTGGCAAATAACGGACAGCTGGAAAGTTTTGGCTTTGCCAAACAGCGGCTGATGCACATTTTTCTCTATGCATCGATGACAGTGGACTTGGGGCAGGACGCATTGGCCAAACTTGGTGGGCAGCCACGCTGGGGTGTAACGCCTTCCGACCCCATGGGAACCACGATGCGGAGGATTGACACCGCGCAAGGCGGCAACCGCATCATCACCCGCACCTGTGCCAGCTTTCTACCCGGAATGGTGGCCAGCGAAGAGGCATTGCAGCGCACAGCCAAAGTGCATCGTCAGAAATTTGATCAGCGTTTTCCAAACCTCAAGCAGGTGCCGATGGAATTCAGCTGGGCAGGACACTTGTGCCTCAGCCGCAATGGTGTTGCCGTGATGCGCGAACTTGATCGCAACCTGTTTTCCGCCTGCGTGCAAAACGGCCTTGGCACAGCGCGAGGAACTTTAACCGGCATTGGTGCAGCCGAATTGGCTTGCGGTGTGGAAAGTGAAATCACGCAAGCACTTTACAGCTGAAGCTGAACCAACAAAGCTGCCCCCTCCTCCACTCTCCACCATCGGCGCAAACCTTTATTTGCGGTGGCAGGAATGGAAAGCAGGCAGCGAATAGAATACGTCACACTTGGAAAGTGCGCGATTTCATTCGCCGTAAGGAATCCAGATATTCTTGACCTGTGTGGCGTGGCGCAGATAGTCGGTGCCTTGCCCTTGGTTGCTATTGCGCCAGTCAATCTGTTTCCCGTTATTGGTCCAGGTTGATTTCAAATTGCCCGCAGATGCTTTTTCAACCGCAGCACAACCCGCAACATTGCCGTGGTACCAAAGTGCGTCCACCTCGTCATGATCGCCCAAGGTCTTTGCCAGTTCCTCGCGGTCACCGGTTACAATGTTGATGACACCTGCAGGCACATCAGACGTTTCGATGACTTGATAAAAATCAGTGACGACCAATGCCTCTAGCGCCGATGGCACAACCACCACGCGGTTGCCCATTGCAATGGCGGGCATGACAAGTGATACGAAGCCTAAAAGCGGTGCTGCGTCCGGGCATAACAAACCCATCACGCCGAAAGGCTCGTTCATGGCCAATGTCACGTTACGTTTATGCGTGGCATGAACGCGGCCATCAAATTTATCGGCCTGCGCCGCATAATAAAAAATACGGCGAATAGAGAGCTCCACTTCGTCGGCAGCGGCTTTTGCTGAGTGCCCCATGGACTGCAAGCGTTTTGCAAATTCCGCCGTGCGCGCTGAAAGGTTCTCCGCAATATAGTAAAGCACCTGCGCGCGGTTGTGTGCCGTAGCGCTGGCCCACGCATTAGCTTTCACAGCGGCTTCTACGGCGTTGCGAATGTCCTTGCGGTTGCCTAGTGCAGCTTCGCCAATGCTGGCTCCTTTGGCGTTCAAGATAGAATAAGAATAGCCCGAGTCAGAGCGTGATTGCTTGCCGCCGATAAACAATTTTGCCGTGCGATCAATGCCAAGATTTGCTTTTTCTGCTGCTGGCAAAGCCGACAATTTTGTTGGATTGCCTTGAACGTTTGGCAACGATTTCAACCAGTCTGCCACAATGTATTCATACATGCCCTCGCGTCCGCCTTCGCGACCAAAACCACTTTCCTTGTAGCCACCAAAACCGGCGGCAGCATCAAACAGATTGGTGGAATTCACCCACACCACACCCGCCTTCATGCGGGCAGCCGTGTCTAGGGCAACGTTGATATTTTCGGACCAAATGGAGGCGGCCAAGCCATAACGGGTGTGATTGGCCAAGTTGCACGGCTTCATCCGGCGTGCGGAAGGTCATGGCAAAAGCAACAGGTCCAAAAATTTCTTCTTGCATAACAGTAGAGGCGGGCTCGACATCCATAAACAGCGAAGGCGCAAAATAATTGCCATTGGCTGGCAGGGCACATGAGGCTTGCAACAATGTGCCGCCTTCATCTTGTCCCTTCTTCACCAAATCGCGGACGCGCTGCAATTGCACGGGTGCAACAATGGCCCCCACATCAATGGATTTGTCGAGTGGATCACCTACCCGCAGCGTTTCCATGCGGCGTTTCAAGTTTGGCGATAAATTGTCGCGCAACACCTTCTTGAACAGAATGCGTGAGCCCGCACAACAAACTTGGCCTTGGTTGAACCAAATGGCATCCACCACACCTTCAACAGCAGCATCCAAGTCGGCATCTTCGAAAACAATGAAGGGTGATTTTCCACCAAATTCCAAAGACAATTTTTTGCCCGTGCCTGCGGTGGCGTGCCGGATGATGCGGCCAACTTCGGTGGAACCTGTGAAGGCGATTTTATCCACATCTGGATGGCTCACCAGATGCGCACCCGTTGCGCCATCACCACAGACGATATTCACAACACCTGCGGGCAGGCCAGCTTCGCTGCAAATTTCAGCAAAGGCCAAAGCCGTGAGCGGCGTAAATTCTGCTGGCTTTAAAACCACGGTGTTTCCAGCAGCCAATGCCGGTGCAATTTTCCACGCCAACATCAGCAGCGGAAAATTCCATGGAATGATTTGGCCACACACACCAATCGGGCCGTAGCCCTTGAATTCGGTGGCCATTAATTCAGCCCAGCCCGCATGATGATAAAAATGGCGAGCCACCAGAGGAATATCGATGTCGCGGCTTTCACGAATGGTTTTGCCATTGTCCATGGTTTCGAGCACAGCCAGAAAGCGCTCGCGCTTTTGGATCAGCCTTGCAATGGCATAAAGATATTTCGCACGCGCATGACCCGGAAGTTTTGACCAAGCTTGAAATGCATTGCGCGCAGCTGCTACAGCTGCATCAACTTCCGCCGCTGAGCCGTGGGCCACTTTGCCCAGAACATTCGCCATTGGCAGGATTGCTGACACTCAAATCTGAGCTTTATCGCTGCTGGCAACAAACGCTCCATTAATGAAATGGCAAAAGCCTGTCTTTGTGAAGCCCAGCCATTCTGTGACATGGGTGTTGGCTTCGGGCGATGGGCCATAGTCCATGGTGTCGAGAATTTCTTTTACAGTTGGCATTGATTTTCCTCAGGCAAGGGCGTGATGTGACAAGGCGGCATAACGGCCCGTGACAAAATGTTCGAGTTGGCGCTCAATATCGGCCAGCATGGCGCTGGCACCAATGCGGAATAAATCAGGCTCCAGCCAGCGCGGCCCAATTCTTCCTTCATCAAGATGAGCCATTCATTGCATCTTTTGCAGTGCGAATGCCACCTGCCGGTTTAAAACCAATTTTGTCATCCGGTAAGTTCGCCGTAGTCGCGCAAAGCACGCACCATGGTGAGGCTCACGGGCAATGTAGCGTTCACGTCTTCTTTGCCGGTGGACGTTTTGATGAAATCGGCACCCGCCATGCATGGCCACCATGCTGGCCTTGTATACATTGCGTAGCGTTTTCAAATCACCCGTAGCCAGAATGGCTTTCAAATGCGCTTCACCGCAGGCTTCCCGCATGGCACTAATTTCATCATAAAGTGCTTTCCAATCCTGCTGCAAAACCTGGGCGCGGTGAATGACAATATCAATTTCCCGTGCTCCTTGGTCAACAGCATATCGAATTTCAGCAAGGCGATGCGGCAGTGGCGTGAGGCCTGCTGGAAATCCCGTGGCCACTGAAGCCACTGGAATGCCGCTGCCAGAAAGCGCTTTCACTGCATGTGGCACCATCGTGGGATAAACACACACGGCACCCACTTTCGGCGGATCATCGCTGAGGCCCAGCGCCGTCACAATGTCCTCGCGCAAAGGGCGTTTGGCTTTCGCACAGAGACGGTGTACACGCGCTGCGGTATCGTCACCAGCTAAGGTCGTAAGATCGATGCATTGCAAGGCTTTTACCAGCCATGCCGCTTGGTATTCTTTTTTCACACTGCGGCGCGTGGTCAACGTTGCGGCACGGCGTTCACTGGCAGAGAGATTAACCTGCACATTTTCAAACCATTCCGTGTGGAGCGGGGTTCCCTTGTTCCGAAGATGGTTATTGCCGCTTGCAGGTGGTGCCATGCTGTTCATCACAATTCATTCAAAAACATTGTCGCCTATCCTTAAAGCCGGATTGCGCAACTGTCACCCATGCAATCGCCTAGTAATTGGCTACCATCTGATAACCGGGCACAAAATGCAGCTTCACATTCGTGACAGGTTTTTCAGATAACCAAGTCGTGCGTTCTGCCGTAAAAATGGGGTCGTCGAGTTTCGTTCGTAAATGTTGGGCTACAAGCTTGTCCGCAGATGTTGCAGAAAAACGCAACTCAGCATTCGTATAGGGCACAGTTTGCACCAGCCATTCATTCGGATTGACGGATGAAAAATCTGCGGTTTCTGCATCAGGTACAACTCCAAGATTGATCCAGCGATCTTCGAATTGAAACGGTCGCCCATCAGCCAGATGTATGCATTTAACGTGCCGCATACGCGCGGCGGCAGCCAAACCCAACCGCACCACGAGATAGCGCGGTGCTAAAACAATGCTGTCCTCTAATACCTCAAAGGTGTAGGCAGCACCACGCGATTCAATTTCAATCCGCACCAGCGGAATTTCAAAAGTCACCTGCCGCGTTGGAGCTGTGCGCACACGGCTTCCGCCCTTGCGGCGTCGTTCAATAATGCCGTCATCGGAAAGTTCCTGCATGGCCCGATTGACCGTGGCTCGCGCACAGCCAAAAGTCGCCGCGAGCTCAACTTCGCCCGGTAGCAAGCCTCCCGCACCCCACTCGCCGTTGCGGATACGGTCAAATACTTGCCGCTTGATGTCCCGAAAACCCAGCTTTTCCAAAATACTCTCATTTTGACTGCCAATGATTATCACTATACATAATAACCGAATGAGCCACGAACAAATTATCAGGACTCGACGGCATGCGCATTCTCCGATGGTCTGATTTGGTTCCCGTTCCGTGGAAGAACGGCCAAGGCACAACGCGCGAAATCGCAAGAGAACCAGCCCAAGGAAGTTTCGCATGGAGGCTCAGCATTGCCGATGTTGGTGAAGATGGTCCATTTTCAAACTTCACAGGCATGCGACGCGTGCTGTCTGTGATCAGCGGAAACGGCATGGAATTGTTGCACGCTCACGGAACAATTCACGCTGATTATGGCATACCCGTTGAATTTGATGGCGCATTGGACATTACTTCACGTCTCAAAAACGGACCCTTGCAGGACTTGAATTTGATATTCAACCCATTGCTCTGCACGGGGAGCGTCAACAGGATTGGGTCAAGCGAAAGCCGTCAATTACGCTGTGAAAATGGAACGACTTTGGCACTATATTGCATGGCGGGCTCTGTAGATTTGAGACAGACTGAGCAGTTGAACAAAGGTGATACTTTACTCGTCGAAGGCGGTCATTTGAACTTCGTTGTTGGCGAATATTCCTCGGCACTGCTGATCATCATTTCCCGAATTTTCTAGAACTGTAAAAGTTGCTGCACGGCTTTACGATAGTTCGAGATGACTTTTTCCCGCGCGATGTGTCGTCCGCTGCGTACCGTATGCCGTCCCGCCGACCACACATCCGTCACCACGGAATCTTTTGCGGCAAACACTAGTCCGTCCAACAATTGATGATTTTGAAGTGCACAAAGGGACGGTGCTGACCGATCAATCGCAACAAGATCCGCCAAGCGCCCCGTTGCAATGCTCCCGGCATTGCGATCCAGCGCCTGAGCGCCGCCTTTTGCTGCGGCGAGATAAATCGTTTCGCCGACTGAGCCTTCGTTCTTTACCAGCACGTTGCGTGCAATATCCCGCAAACGCTGTGAATACTCCAACGTCCGTAATTCTTCAGTCAGTGAGATATTAATGTTGGAATCAGATCCGATACCAAAAGCACCACCATGTTCCAAGTACTGCGAGCCGTTGAATGGCCCATCACCAAGATTAGCTTCTGTAATGGGGCAGAGCCCCGCAACTGCACCAGATTGTGCAAGCCGTTGCGTTTCGATAGCCGTCATGTGCGTGGCGTGAATAAGGCACCAGTTTTGAATTGACATCAGCATTGTCCAACAACCATTCAACGGGCCGGGCACCCAGCCACGCCGAAACGTCTTTCACTTCCTGCGGTTGTTCGGCAGCGTGAATGTGGACGGGGGAAACATCGCGGGCGGTAAGCAACCGCTTAAGATCAGCAGGCGATGTGGCGCGCAGTGAATGTGGCGCTATTCCTATTCGGGCATCGGCAGGCAGTTGTGAAAGCCCAGCCCGCGCTGCTTCAACCAATGCCAGAAATTCATCAACGTCATTGCCGAAACGCAGTTGCGCTTCTGCCAACGGAACTTGCCCGGCACCACCATAAGAATAGAGTACAGGCAAGTGCGTCAGGCCAATGCCCGTTTCAGCGGCGGCAGCAAAAATTCGATTTGAAAGTTCAGCTATATTTTCATAACGCATGCCGCCATTTTGGTGGTGCACATAGTGAAATTCGCCAACAGCTGCATATCCTGCCTCTTGCATTTCCACGAATACCATGGCCGCAATATCTTCCACCTGCTCCGGAGCCAGACGGTTGACGAAGCGATACATCAAATCGCGCCACGTCCAGAAACTATCGCGCCCCTTTGCCCGGAATTCCGTCATCCCTGCCATGGCGCGCTGAAAGGAATGACTGTGTAAGTTGGCCAGAGCGGGCAACAAAACATCAACCCGCGTATCCTGCGCTTCCGGCTTCGCGTTGAGCGCAATCGACTGAATGGCACCTTTCGCCACTTCAATGCGCACACTTTTGGCCCAGCCACCTTCAAGCAATGCTGTGTTCGCGAAAATCAATGCAGGAGCCCTTCCCGTTTTATGTCTAGACATAATAGATCGCCGTTGTTACGATGCAAGCCAATTCTGACCCCGTCATTGAGGCCCTCCTGTGCCAGACCTGTTACTCACAAATCTGCGTATTGCGACCTTGGTCGATGATACCCCCTCGGACTATGGCCTGATTGATAAAGGTGCCATTGCCATAAGTGACGGCAAAATTTCGTGGGTTGGCGAAGAAGGCAATATTCCGCCTGCCTTTGAGAGCGTCGCGCACACAAATTTTGACGGCCAGTTGCTCACGCCAGGACTGATCGATTGTCACAGCCACGTGGTGTTTGGTGGCAACCGCGCGACCGAATTTGAAATGCGGTTAAACGGCGCCAGCTATGAAGAGGTGGCGCGCGCAGGTGGTGGTATTATTTCCACGGTGAAAGCAACGCGAGGCGCAAGTTCGGCGGAATTGCTCAGGACCGCCTTACCCCGCGTCGATGCCATGCTCGCCGAGGGCGTTACTACACTTGAAATCAAATCGGGCTATGGCCTTGACCATGAAACTGAACTCAAAATGTTGCGCGTGGCGCGTGAAATTGCGTGTATTCGCCCCATTCATATTTGCACAACATTTCTAGGTGCCCATGCTATTCCGCCTGAATATGTTGGACGGGCCGATAGCTACATTGATGATGTCTGCCTACCTGCCCTGCGTAATGCCCATGCTGAAGGCCTTGTAGATTCCGTTGATGGGTTCTGTGAAGGCATTGCCTTTTCCGTCGCGCAAATGCAGCGGGTTTTTGACGTTGCGCGGCAACTCAATTTGCCCATCAAACTCCATGCCGAACAGTTGTCGAACTTAGGAGGCGCGAAACTTGCTGCAAGCCAAGGCGCATTATCGGCTGATCACCTTGAATATCTGGATGAGGACGGCGTAGCAGCACTTGCAAAGGCAGACACCGTGGCCGTAATTTTGCCGGGCGCTTTTTATACCCTGCGCGAAAAACAGGCTCCGCCAATTGAGCTGTTGCGCAAACACGGCGTTGCCATGGCGCTTGCCACAGATTGCAACCCAGGTTCTTCCCCCATGACCTCGTTGCTCTTGGCCATGAACATGGGTTGCACGCTGTTTCGCATGACTCCACTTGAAACGATGCGTGGCGTTACAGTGAATGCGGCCCGCGCACTGGGCCTTGCTGATCGCGGCACAATTGCTGTGGGGCAGCGCGCTGACTTCGCTTTATGGAATGTGGAACATCCCGCAGAATTGTCTTACCGCATCGGGTTCAATCCGCTTGCAAAACGCATATTTGGAGGCGTGCTTTGACCAGCTTTACGCTCACGCCGGGGCATATCACCCTTGCAGATCTGGCCCGCATTTATTGGGAAGAACACGCGGTCCGGCTTGATCCTGTGTGCTATCCAGCAATTCAGGCGGCTCAACAAAAAATCGCCGCAGCGGCTTCTGGAACCGACGCCGTCTATGGCGTAAATACTGGCTTTGGAAAACTCGCCAGCGTCAAAATCGCGTCCGAAGACACAGCAACGTTGCAGCGCAATTTGATCCTGTCCCACTGTTGTGGCGTAGGTGCACCCATTTCGCGCCGTCATGCGCGTTTGATGATGGCGCTGAAACTCTTCAGCTTGGGGCGCGGCGCATCTGGTGTGCGGCTTGAAATCATTCAACTGCTGGAAGGCATGTTGGAAAAAGATGTAACCCCGATCATACCTGCACAAGGTTCCGTCGGTGCCTCCGGTGATCTGGCACCGCTGGCACATATGGCGGCGGTGATGATGGGCGAAGGCGAGGCGGAGGTTGACGGAACGCGCATGCCGGGCGGTAAGGCCTTGGCCATGGCAGAGCTAAAGCCGATTGTGCTGGGCCCCAAGGAAGGTCTTGCCCTCATCAACGGTACGCAGTTCAGCACCGCCTTTGCACTGGCAGGGTTATTCGGCGCATGGCGCGCGGCACAATCGGCGTTGGTAACTTCGGCAATGACGACAGACGCGATCATGGGTTCAACGGCCCCCCTCCAACCTGAAATTCACGCCCTGCGCGGGCACGCGGGGCAAATAGCGGCAGCACAAGCCATGACTGAATTGCTGCAAGGTTCTGAAATCCGCCAAAGCCATTTGACAGATGATGCGCGCGTACAGGACCCCTATTGCATTCGTTGCCAGCCGCAAGTGACCGGCGCTGCAATGGATGTGTTGCGCATGGCGGCACGCACGCTCGAAATTGAAGCCAACGCCGCAACTGACAATCCTTTGGTGCTGGTAGATGCGGACCTTATTGTTTCAGGTGGAAATTTCCACGCTGAACCTGTGGGATTTGCCGCTGATATGATTGCACTGGCCGTTGCGGAAATTGGTGCAATTGCCCAGCGCCGTGTAGCGCTCATCGTTGATCCTGTGTTGAGTTTTAAGTTGCCACCTTTTCTCACACCGAATCCCGGCCTGAATTCTGGCTACATGATTGCCGAAGTCACGACCGCAGCGTTGATGAGCGAGAACAAGCATCTTGCCAACCCATGCGTGACGGACAGCACACCCACCAGTGCCAATCAAGAAGACCATGTCAGCATGGCTGCTCATGGCGCGCGGCGTTTGGGACCGATGGTGGATAACCTCAACCACATCCTAGGTGTTGAATTGTTATGTGCCGCACAAGGTGTCGCATTCAGAGCCCCTCTGACAACGAGTAAGCCGCTGGCAGCTGCAATTGCCTGTTTGCGACAAGTGGTGGAGCCATTGGGTGAAGACCGTTACCTAGCCCCCGACCTTGAGAAGGCAGCACGTTTAATTGCGGACGGCGCAATTGCAGCGGCAACCAACACCTCACTTCCTGGTCTCGAAACATGAAACCTGTTGAAGTGCAGCAAGGCACTAGCCCCATCATTCTGGGTTTCGCGCATACCGGCACATTTCTACCACGAGACATCAAAGCCAATCTGAATGAACGGGGATTGCAATGCACCGATACGGATTGGCATATTGAAAAACTTTACGCTGACCTGCTGCCAGATTGTACGACAGTAAGATCAACCACCCACCGCTATGCAATCGACGTGAACCGAGACCCTTCCGGCGCCAGCCTTTACCCGGGGCAAAACACTACGGGGCTGGTGCCACTCACCGATTTTGATGGATTGCCAATTTGGAATACAGAACCCGACGATCTCGAAATTGAACGCCGACGCTTGACCTATCATCAGCCCTATCACGACGCACTTGCAGCTGAAATGTCACGGGTGAAAAAACGGCATGGCGTTGCCATACTCTATGACTGTCATTCGATACGGTCCAATATACCATTCTTATTTGATGGCCAATTACCAGACTTCAACATCGGCACTAATAACGGATCAACCTGCGCACCTGAAATCGAAAGTGCTGTGTATGAAATCTGTTCTACAGCAACGGGTTACACGACGATCCTCAATGGACGCTTTAAGGGCGGATGGACCACGCGGCACTACGGAAAGCCCGATCAAAACCAACACGCCATCCAAATGGAAATCGCTCAGTCGACCTATCTCACAATTGAAAAAGCGCCTTGGATTTGTGACGAATTGAAGGCCAATAATCTGCGCATTCACTTGCGCCATATTTTGAAAACCCTGAGCGACATTGCCATTCAAATGGGAAACCAATCATGACCAACCCAAGACATAACCTCCGCGATATTTACCCGCCAACGGGCACTGATATCACCGCGAAAAGCTGGTTGACGGAAGCACCCATGCGCATGTTGATGAACAATCTGCACCCGGACGTAGCTGAAAACCCACACGAGCTTGTGGTGTATGGTGGCATCGGTCGTGCCGCGCGCACATGGAAAGATTTCGACCAGATTGTTGCATCTTTGAAAACGCTGGAGAGCGACGAAACCCTGCTCGTGCAATCTGGAAAACCTGTCGGGATTTTCCGCACCCATAAGGACGCACCGCGGGTACTGATCGCAAATTCTAATCTCGTGCCCCATTGGGCAACATGGGAACATTTCAATGAACTCGATCGCAAAGGCCTTGCGATGTATGGCCAGATGACGGCGGGCTCGTGGATCTACATCGGCACGCAGGGCATTGTTCAGGGCACCTATGAAACCTTTGCCGAAGCTGGTCGCCAACATTACAATGGCAACCTCAAGGGCAAATGGATCTTGACAGGTGGACTGGGCGGCATGGGTGGGGCGCAGCCTTTGGCAGCGGTAATGGCGGGTGCTTGCTGCCTCGCTGTTGAATGCGATGAAACGCGCATCGATTTTAGACTGCGCACACGTTACGTCGATGCCAAGGCACACACCTTGGATGAAGCCCTCGCCTTGATTGCCGACTGGACGGCGAAAGGCGAAGCAAAGTCTGTAGGACTGGTTGGAAATGCAGCCGATGTTTTCCCGGAACTCGTAGCCCGCATGAAAGCGGGGAGTGTTCGGCCAGACATGGTGACAGACCAAACCTCCGCCCACGACCCACTGCATGGCTACTTGCCTTCCGGCTGGACCGTGGCAGATTGGAAAGCCAAGCAGGAGAGTGATCCAAAAACGGTAGAGCGTGCGGCGCGCGCATCCATGCGGGTGCATGTGGCGGCCATGGTCGAGTTTTGGAATGCGGGTGTTCCCACCCTCGACTACGGCAATAACATACGGCAAGTCGCGAAGGATGAAGGTTTGGAAACAGCCTTTGCATTTCCCGGTTTCGTGCCGGCCTATATCCGCCCGTTGTTTTGCCGGGGCATAGGGCCATTCCGCTGGTGCGCACTTTCGGGAGATCCGGAAGATATTTACAAAACCGATGCCGCCATGAAGAAGCTATTTCCCGACAACGCCCATCTGCATCGTTGGCTCGACATGGCAAGCGAACGCATTGCGTTCCAAGGCCTGCCCGCGCGCATCTGCTGGATTGGGTTGGGCGATCGTCACCGCGCTGGCCTGATGTTCAATGACATGGTTGCCAGCGGCGAGTTGAAAGCCCCCATCGTCATTGGTCGCGATCATTTGGATTCAGGCTCGGTAGCCAGCCCCAACCGCGAAACCGAGGCAATGAAGGATGGTTCGGATGCCGTATCGGATTGGCCGTTGTTGAATGCACTTCTCAACACGGCGTCCGGTGCCACATGGGTAAGCTTACACCACGGCGGCGGTGTGGGCATGGGATTTTCGCAACATTCAGGTATGGTTATTGTTGCTGATGGAACAGCTGATGCTGCCCGGCGCTTGGGCAATGTTTTGTGGAACGACCCCGCGACTGGCGTAATGCGCCATGCGGATGCAGGCTACGACATCGCAATTGAATGCGCGCGCGAGCACCAGTTGAACCTTCCGGGAATTCTAAGTTGATCTGACGACTCGACGAACTTGGTATTGCGTTAATCCGTTGAATCGGCGCAGCGTATTTTGCCTGTTCAAGAAGTCTGATCTTCATTCATTCCCACTTGGCAAATCTTCAAAATGTGTGCAGCTTAGGTTACAAGTGCATGCAATTGCACATCTTGAACGGTCAACATGCCAGCAATTGCTTTTCTCAAACAAAATCTGACAATCGCTTCAGCCGCATTGATTATTGGCCTCGATTTGGTTGGCTTCTCTGTCGCATTGGCCTCTCTCATGTTCAGTGGCGCTCTTGCGCCATGGTTGGCCATGGGTGTCACGGCTGCACTCGCCAGCAGTTTTATCGTCACTTTGGTCCTCGCCAGCTTTAGTCAATTCAAAACACTAATTGGCGGCATACAAGACGTAGGCACCGCAGTTTTGGCGGCTACTTTGGCTACAGCTGTAGCTGGCCTTGCGGGTGATGCGAAACCTGCAACGGCCTTCGCGATTATCGCCGTCGCCACGCTTTCAACGGGCGTATTGTTGACTCTGACTGGCTTTCTGAAACTGGGTAGATTTGTGCGTTTCTTCCCCTTAGAGGTGCTGGCGGGTTTTCTTGCCGCAACGGGTTGTCTTCTATTGATGGGTGGTATCGCGATGGTCAGCCAGGTTGAACCCAGTCTTTCAGGCATGGTCGACATCTTCAGAAATGCATCGTTGATCGCCATTCTGCCCGCATTGGCGCTGGCCCTCATCATTGCAGCGTCGATGCGCCGAAATAGCAGCCCGCTTGTTCTATTATTCTTACTCGTAGCTGCCACTTGCCTGTTTCATGCTTGGCGCAGTCTGGCTGGCTATTCCACGTCTGACATGGTTGCGATGGGCATGGTTCCTGAAATTGTAGAAAGTGCGGGGGCGGCCTTTGCAGTCACACAATTTTTCCATGACGTACATTGGCCAACGGTGCTTGATGCAGCGCCAACGGTGGCAACCGTCGCTACATTGTCATTGTTTGCGGCGTTGATGAATGTTTCGGCACTTGAAGTAGCAACCGGCAAAGACATTGATGTCGACCGCGAAATGAAATCTGCAGGATTGGCCAACATGCTCTCAGCAAGTGCCGGTGGTCCACCTGGATTTACGCATCTCTCCATTACATTGCTTTTGACAAAGATGAAAATTTCATCGCGCAGCGTCGGCCTCAGTGCTGCAATCATACAAATTCTTTGTGTGTTCTTTGCCGTACAAATTGTGGCTTTCGTTCCCACCTTCGTGGCTGCGGGCCTTATCATGTATTATGGCTACGACCTCGTGAATGACTGGCTCGTCAAAACCCAAAAAAGTTTCAACACCAGAGAGTGGGCAGTCGTTTTGTTCATTGTGGTCGTTTCTGTTGTCTACGGCTTTCTATTGGCAATTCTTGCAGGCTTGCTAATTGCCACTTTGTTGTTCGCCTATAGCTATGCAAATGCCCCAGTCGTGCGCAATGTCACCACACTTGCACAATTGCCCAGCACCACTGAACGCTCTCCCGAAGCAACATTGACGCTGAAGGATATCGGCTCAACAGTGCGCATTTTTCAACTGCAGGGATTTTTGTTTTTTGGCACTTCTGATCAGGTGGTCAACCACACCCGCAACGCGATCGACGAGCCCGGTGGTTTAAAAATTGTAGTGATTGATTTTTCCCGCGTCACCGAGATGGACAGCGCATCGGCCAATGCTTTCAAACGTATCGAAAGCCTTGCGTCATCAAAAAACTTTTCTGTTATCTTCTGCGGCATGAACACTGCACTTGAAGCAACGTTGCTGCGTTCTGGTGTTGCAGGCATCGTCGGGGACCATGTTTTCATTGCAACAGATTTGGACCGCGCTTTGGAGCAAGCTGAAAACCGATTGTTGGGACAATCCGACAGCACCGAAAAACCAAAACCGCTCGCCGTTCATTTCTCAACGCCGAATCTGTCTCAACATACACTCGTTCTACTTTTTGAAAAAATGCAGCGCGTTCATTTTGCTGCAGGTGAAACCATCATCCACGCAGGGTCTGCGGCAAGTGATGTCTACTTCATTGAAACTGGAAAAGCTGTCGTGCAGCGCCAAACGGAAAATGGCGGCGTGAAGCGTTTGCGCACGATGCTGCCGGGCGCCATCATCGGCGAAATCGCTTATAGCCTTGGCAGTAACCGCACCGCAAATGTACTTGCGGAAACTGACACCACAGTATTTGTTATGTCACTAAACTCATTGGATAAATTGACAACAAATAACCCCGCACTCGCGTTGGTGTTCAGCCAAATTCTCAACCGCGCACTGGCTGAAAAAGTGATCACTGCAAACCGGATGACGGAACACGCTGGCTAACGATTTAGAGCAAGGACAATAATTTTCGGCTGGCCCGATAGGTTAAAGCTGCAATTGTCAAAGTTGGATTTCCAGTGGCGATTGTCGGAAACACACTTGAGCCGATGATAAACAAATTTGAATGATCATGGCTTTGCAGATGCGGTGTTACGACGGCGTCACTGGCGTTGTGCCCCATGCGGCACGTGCCAACGATGTGCCCCGCCCCAAACACATTAATATATTCTGTTTTGCCAAAATTGTTGACGTAAGGAACGGACGGATAGCCATCATCAGTCCGTGTTACAGTTTTGTTTTCGATGTTCGACGTTTGGAAAATTTCCTCTGTCGCGCGCTTCGCACTGATCAGGCCACCTAGCGTATATCCATCGACGGCATAGGTTATTTCGGGTCTGGGTATGTTCATGCCATCCGAAAACTTTTGCGACAATTGCACACGATTATTTGGATCTGGCAATTGTTCGACCAAATAACAGAACCGCACCATGCGCGTAAGGTAGTGGTTTAATTTTTTGACCAGATTGCTGCCAAATAATTTTTCGTTTTGTGGATTGGTCTGCGAGTTGTTTGTGCCGTCAATGAAATCTTGTGTGATGGTGTTAGGATCGCCGTCGGCCCAACCCCAGCC
Source organism: uncultured Alphaproteobacteria bacterium (assembly GCA_963840765.1). Taxonomy (GTDB): domain Bacteria; phylum Pseudomonadota; class Alphaproteobacteria; order Rhizobiales; family Aestuariivirgaceae; genus Aestuariivirga. The sequence goes on from CAWJAE010000011.1 coordinate 195,283, forward strand.
TTCGTTGCCAACATCAACTCGAAAAGCTGCGAAATTCTTGCGGAACGTGCCGTCGCGCAGAGCCTCTATGCCACTCGATGAACGCGGGCCGCGGTAGGGATAAACTGCATCCTTTGCAAGCCCCCAGCCCAAATAGACCACGTGGTCCATCAAGTTACGCCCTACTTGGTCTGATGAATTTGCAACACCGCGATGCATCCACGATGTCGCTGAATGTAATAGGAGACGGGGGGATTCAATTGCGTGGGCGGCAAGCACGTAGGTAGAAGCCGTAAATGTTTGTTTGGGCGAAGGTGGACCATTCTCATTGTCGTAGGACTGTGCTTCCACGCCAGTGACATTTCTAGAGGTTTGATCAACCAGAATTTTGCTCACTACTGTTTTTGGCATCACGGTGACAAAGCCTGTGTTGACGGCCTTTTGCAAAGTGACCGTGGCATCATATTTGGCCTGTATGGGACACATAGGAATGCAGGAATTATTGCCAGCACAGGCGCGCCGTCCCAAATGTGGCGCAGAGTTGCGAGCTTGCGGCGTGCTGGCCATGCGTGGCTCAAGATTGTCCAACCAAGAAAGTTGCATGCCTTTCATCCACTCATCCAGCTTGGTGTCTGAATAGGTAGGTACAACACGGCTCATTGGATAGGCATAACCTTTCGGAAAGTGAATACCGAGATAATCCTGATCCGTCACATCGCCAGAAACCGCCAACTCCTCCTCAGCGCGGCCATAGTCATCAATTAGGTCATCATAACTCAACGGCCAATCACGCCCCCGGCCATAAGTTGTTTGCATTTTGAAATCATGAGGTAACAATCGCAGGCTGGTGCCAAGCCAGTGCCATGTCGTGCCGCCCACGATGCGTTCGTAGGTACTTAAAAATGGGATTTGCGATGAGGGTGAAACCGGCATGTGGCTTTGCGCATTGAAGTCCGCAATTGCCTTCAGCGGACTGGCATTGTCAGTGCCAGGCCAAGGAAACAGCATACGACTTTTATACCGCGGCGCGCATTGTTGCGACGGGTCTTCTGTGTAGGGCGGATAGGGGCATTCCGGCAGTTTGATGGTGGATTTGAGGAAATGATCCTGAAAACTTTTGCGCGAATTTGGGTCAACGGGGCCTGCGTCTAAAATCAGAACGTTCTTCTTCTGCTTGGCCAATTCCAAGGCCATGATCGCCCCTGAAATACCTGCGCCAATAATGATAACATCAGGTTGGGCCATGGTCTAACCGATCAATTTGTTGAGGGGCGGCGGCGGATTTGCCCAATGCCCATAGGCCAATTTGCTGGCCCCGGTTGGTTGTGCTTGCGCGACCAACCAAATCAAACTTTGCGAATAAACCGCATCAGTCGGAATCATGCCTTCGTCGTTCGTAACCGTCGGATCATACCAAACGCCCAACAACAAAAACTTCATGAGGTTGCGAACTAGTAGCGAAAATGGCCACTTCGGATTGGGTGATTGTGCATCATATCCACCCATCAAGAATGCCTGTGCCACTTGATCGGCACTAAACGATTTGCGCTCCTGAAAATAGAGCGTGAGCATTAATTGTGTCGTGCTTGGACCGGAAGCAGCATCGGCAAGTTTTGCGTAGGTTTCAAGAAACGCAGCTGTTTGCTCGGCCTGCCCCACCACCTTTTGTGAAACACCGGTGAGTGTGCTTGCAAATTCAAGAAAATTTGGCATCGGTGCTGACAAATTCATGACGACTATTGCCCTACCCGCGACAACAAGTAGGAAAAATCGCTTCGGCGTTTGTCCGACATTGTCGCTTCGGTGTGGCAACCACCGCAGGATGAAGACACATTCGTAGTGTCGCCTTGTAAGAAAGTTTCCATCGTGGTGTTGGCCAAAAACAGAGGAAGCATAACGCCCACCGGATCATTGACGTTGTTAGGATCGCTGGGGTATTGCGTGCCGACCAAACGATAGTTGGCAAAAACGGACGATTTATCAACAGCAAGAAGTGCCGCCTCATATTGCGCATTCATCGATTTAGCTGTTGCAGTGAAGTCCGTGAGGCGCGCTGCCTGCACGGGCGTTTTCACACCTGAAATGGGGTTCCACGCGCCCTGCGGAAGTAAATTGCAATTGCCGTTGTCGTCACAATCCGTTGCTTGATGTGCCGTTGCACCATCATTAAAACTAAAAGGGCCGCTACTGTTGCTGTTCTGCAAAGGCGCATTATCGACATGTTCAAAAGTTGACCATATCCATTGTGGCGCATTTTGCGTTTTGTGACTAATGTGCATGCCTACCATGCCAACTTGCCGCAATTGGCAACGCGGCGAACTGTTAGGACTGTAGAGATAGGCCTGCGCCGTGTGAAAGCGTTTGGGATCATCGTTAGCGCCAAGAATTTTCCACGCGACCTTCATCATAACAGCACCCACAGCGCCGCTAGCAACACCACTGGGAAACACAACATCGCCACCGGGATTATAAGCCTTCTGGCCTTTCACGGAATAGAGTTGGTTCGACAGAATAAAGTCATACATTGATTCATTGACGAGAATTTCAAAACGCACATACTCACCATTTTGATCAATCAGCGGCCCACTACCGGGCGTGACAAAATCACCTTGCCGGTCTGGCTTGAGGTCGTTGATCAAAATGCGTGTACCGGGAGGTGCGACCTGTTTGCAATCAGATGGAATGGGTGAAGGTTGCTTCCATGGAATAGGCACCTGACCATTCGGCACCAGAACATCCTGTTTAGTCTTCCAGAATTGCCAAACAGCAACATGATCACCGCCATGTCCGATAATTCCATTGCTGTTTGCAGGCCAATTGGCAGCAACAAAACTTTCCCAAGAAAATCGATCAATGGAAATTGCTTTTGCTCCGGCTGGCACATCACCGGGGAATGTTGCGTTCAAACTTTGTTGCACAACGGCTTGTTTGGCGAGGGGTGCCACTTGCCATATAACGCTACCCAAACCGAGCAATAGCAAAGCGCCGAAAAAAAGCGGCCTAAAGGTCGACATAATACATCGAACTTTCGGCGACGACGGGTTGGGACTGGAAAGTCTGCACCGCAATGATGGGCGCACCTGTGAGGAGCTGATTCATGATGCTCACAAGTGGATGAACGGAATTTCCAACAACGACCGCGACTTGAGGTGCAGGCACCTTCGTCAAGTCATAGGTATTGAATATCCCAAATATGTTTCGCCTGGACCCAACTGGTCGCGTGACTTGGTTTTCCGTGAGCAAGCTGTAATCAATTATTTCTGAAGCATTTCCAGCAGTTGGCGGCACATCTGAAACATCTACACCAAGTTGAAGAATGTTGGGGGTGCATGAAAATTGAGCGAAACTGAAATTAAACGCTTCACTGATGGTGGCCGGAACAATGACATTCCATGCCGTCACCGGCAAGTTGCTGTTGGGGAGTAAATTATTGAGCGACGGCACGTTGTAAAGAAACGGGTGGGTCTGGATTTTATTTTCGCCGAAATTATTTTTACCCCAATACACTGCAATGCGATCATCGCAGGGTACGCCCACGCGAAAATTTCCAATGGTTTTGGTATGGTCATTGCCCGCGAGATAGTCGGTCACAGACATATTCATCTGCACTTGATTTATGCGCGCCATGGGGAAACATACAATGTTGAACTCGCATTCACTGCTGCCTTCCACGCCAAGGCTAGCGGGTGGAGCCGAACTCGACGTGTTCACCGGTTTCAAAATATCGATATAAGCTTGCGGATCATTCTGGCCGGAGTGGCCCGCGTACATCATCACGTTCAAATTTGCTAAAGCCTTACCCCCGCCAAAATCATAAGGCGCAAAGCCCGGTGCTTGCGCTTTCAAAAGCGCACCCGCCGTTGCCAAGTCCACCAACTGGTAAATCCACAATCCGGCAAACGATGCGTAGTAAAAAGGCGCCCCATCACCGCTAGGCATTTTCGGGTTTGTAGCATTGAGCATGGCTTGACCTTCAATCTGGTTGCTAGTTTTTATGTCAGGCCCCGGCGCGATCAGATGATCATTCAATCGCCGTTTCGTCAACCGTTATCGAAAGATCGTAAAGATTGCGCTGGGCCCGCAAGTACAATCCCGTGGCTTGCAATTTCTTGGCATGTTTCGAGGCGAGTTGAAAACATGAAGTCGCCTTTGCCACAGCATCTTCATAACCTTCATGAATGGTGTGTAAGCCCCGCAAGCGGTGAATTTCAGGCAACCAGAAATATTCTTCACGCTCGGTGGCAAATTTCTCAGCAGCATCCAATAGCAGCTTGGCTTCAGCACCTTCACATTGTTCTGCAAGTAGGCACTGAAAATAACTAAGTCCTAACTGCGATCCTGTTGACTGCCAGAGCTGAAGCGCACTTCTCATTCTCTGCCGAATGGTCGCACGATCAGCATTCTGGTCTGCCCAAGCCAACATCATTTCGGCCCATCCCTTCCAGAATGTGAAGCCATATTTATGCGAAAGTTCCAATGCTTCCGTGGCCAATTCCTGAACCTTCGAATGGTCGCCACCGAATTGATGTGTCCATTGCCCAAAACACAGGGCCAGCGCCAAAGTGAAAGGATGGTTGACCTTGCGCGCCAAAGTGATGGCCTTGCCGCTTTCAACAATCGCCGCTTCAGGCTGGCCGTAAATCCACAACACAATGCCCACATAGGCTTGGTTCACCACCCATGGGTCCACTACGTCATAAGATAAAATAGCGCGGCGTAAATGATCCTCCGGCATAATGTCAGACGTACGGCGCAGGTGCAGCAAGCTCTCCTCAAATCGCGCCATATAAAACCGGGTGGCACCGGCAGCGCGGTTAGATGTCACGTCTAATGCAAGATCGCTGCGCGCATCGGCATTGCGCAACAGCTGATCACTTAATTGGATGGCGTTAGCATAATCACCACGCAGCAAATAAAATCGCCAGAAACCATAAAGCACCGCGAATTTCTGATCTGCCTGCGGCAGCCGAGCGCTGGTTTCCATGGCGCGTTTATAAACCGCTTCAACTTCAGGCGATGCATAACCACGCGTCAATGTAAAAGGAATTGCCTGCGCTATCAGAACATTGAGTTCCAGTTTATCTCGTTCTCCCGAAGCCGGAAGCAACTTCAGTAATTCCAGAGCATGGCCAAACTCACCAATGGCTTCCATATTTCCAGATGCCGCAAGTGCCAAATGACCTGCCTTCTGCCGATATTGGATGGCCGCCTCGTAGTCTTCTGCTTGTGTAAAATGGTAGGCCAAAAGTTCGGGGCGTTCTTCAGCAAAATCTACGCGACTGCTTTCAATATAGCGTGCAATGTTGAGATGAATGCTACGACGTTTGGACTTCAACAAACTGTCAGCAGCAGCTTCCTGTACGAGTGCATGTTTGAAGCGATAGGTCGCCTGTGGGGCGACACCTTGCCTGAATAATATTTCGGCCTTGGATAATTTTGTGAGCACGTCTTCCAACAGCTCATCGGCCTTGCCTACCAATGCTGCCAGAAGTTCATGGTCGCATTCGCGTCCACAACATGCCGCAATCTGTGCCACTTCGCGCGCCTGTGGGATGCGATCCAACCGCGACATCAATGTGTCCCTGAGGCTTGAGGGAATATCGTCGCCATCAGATTTACTGTTAAAGCTGGATTCCAAAATTGCTTTTGTCAGCTCCTCCACGAACAACGGCACGCCATCGCTGCGCTCAATAATTCGTTCTACGACTGCAGCTGGAAGCCGGTGTTCGGCGCAAGCGGTTTGAATGATCCCTTCAATATCCAGCCTGCCAATTTTTTGCAGCACGATAGTCGTGATATTTCCTTGATCCTGCCATTGCGGCCGAAAGTCAGGACGGGCATTGATGAGCACCAGAACTTGGGCGTTGCGTGTATTCGCGATCAACTGCTCAAAAAATTCAAGTGTTGTCGGGTCAATCCAGTGCGCATCCTCCAGAACAACCACCAGCGGAGACTGCCGAGCTTCCGCTTGGATGACGGCATTCAAGGCCGCAAAACTACGCGCTTTGCGTATCATCGGTGTGGTGTCGGAAGGTTCAACCCACTGTTCGCTATTGATTGAAAGAAGTCGAAGCAGGAACGGCATATTCTGCTCAAGTACCATGCCGTGTTTTTGGAGATACTCGCTTAGTTTGTTGATTGCTGTGTCTGTCGTATCACCGCGCGCCAAGCCGACGTCTAAGCGAAGCTGCTCCAAAGCCGGATGCAGCGCCTTACTTTGCTGAAACGGCGAGCACACATAGCGCCGCGCCGCGGCACCTTCTCCGATCATTTTATGAACCAGCGATTCCGTCATGTGGGACTTGCCAATTCCAGGTTCCCCCGTAATCAACAGAACTTGTCCAGCATTCGTTTTTACACGGTTCCAACGACTGAGTGCGAGGCTCAACTCTGCCTCACGGCCCAGCATGGCTTGGCGAAAACTCTGGCGTCCGCGCCCGATGTTGGGTTGCTCACCCACAACGGCAAAAACATGAATGAGTTCAGCAATTCCTTTCAGTGTTTGCGCTCCCCTGCTCTCAAGGATATAGTTGCTGGCAACGAGGTGCTGTGTGGATTGGGCGAGCAAAATCTGACCGGCCTTGGCCAAGTCTTGCAATCGTGCCGCGATGTTTACGGCACCTCCCACGGCAGTCAGGTCTTCTGACATATCGCGGTTTTCGCTGGCACCCACGACAACCAGCCCGGTGGCGATTCCGATGCGAATAGTAAGTTTCTCGCCTTGATTGGTTGTGACACCTTCTGCGGCCTTCACCATGCCAATAGCCGCCGCTACGGCGCGAACCGGCGCATCTTCATAGGCATTTGGCCAACCGAAATAAGCAAGGATCCCATCCCCGAGGAACTGGGCGACATGGCCACCAATTAGATTGACTTCAGCCGCCATAACAGACCTGTAGTTGCGAATAATATCGCGGGACTGTTCGGGGTCCAGTTTACCCAACAACTGTGACGAGCCAACAAGATCACAAAATAATACTGTAATCTGCCGTCTTTCTGCAAATGCGACAGTCTGCGGAAGTTCGGCTATCGGCGCTGGTGCGGCTGGAATTCCGAGCGTCGCAGAAGCTCGCAAGAGTCGTTTGCGATCACCCAAAGAAATACCAATTTCCGCCAGTTCGATTGCTGTGATCTCTGGCAATATATCAAGGTCAATTCCATGGGCTTGCAACACGACGGCCAAATGCTCCAATCCATTGACCGTCAACCATTTCGCAATTGCCGTTCCATCACTCATGCTCGCAATCCATTTGACAGGGCAATGTGCCTCTTCGCCTGCATGAATACAACACCCCACCCGGGAGGACACAAAGCGTTGAATTTCTAGAGCTCAAATAGGAGTTCATGCGCTGCATCTGTCGCTTTGCCTGCAACAGATATTGATATACACGTTCAATGTGCAAAGTAGAATTCAGCACATCTTAAAAGCCGAGGAATCGCAAGCATTGCTCCTTGGTCACAACGCCCAGAGGAGTGACTTCAATGCGCCTCATAAACTTCAAAACTAAAAATGGATCAAGGATTGGGGCAGTAAGAGGTTCAGAAGTAGTCGACCTGAACGCGATTGATGCATCAATTCCCGCGACTTTGGCGATGTGCTTGGAAATGGGCGTGACTGTTGACCAGCTAGGTGACGTGGCCGCGCGGGGTGCGGACGAAAATGTTTTGCCACTGGAATCCATCACCTATGACATTCCACTTTCCAGCCCCGGAAAAATATGATGCCTCGGCCTAAACTATTTAGAACACGTGCACGAAGGGCCTTATCAAGTGCCTGATTACCCAACCATTTTTATGCGTGGTGCGTCATCACTGGTGGCCCACAGCCAGCCAATCGTGCGGCCCCTGATTTCCGATAAGCTGGATTTTGAAGCCGAACTGGTTCTCGTCATTGGCAAGCGTGTGCGCCATGCCACCAAGGAAAATGCATTGGATGCTGTGTTTGGCTATTCTTGCTTTAATGATGGCACGTTGCTCGACGATCAGAAGCGAACTGTGCAATGGACCATCGGCAAAAACTTTGATTCAACCGGTGGCTTTGGTCCATTTCTGGTTACGCCCGATGAATTGCCGCGAGGTGCCGCTGGCCTCAAGATTGAATCACGCCTCAACGGCCAAGTCATGCAGAGCGACAACACCAAGAACATGATGTTTCCTGTCGCTGAAACCATTGCAACCATAACAGCCGCGATTACTTTGGAACCCGGCGACATGATTGTGATGGGAACACCTTCAGGCGTTGGTTATGCCCGCAAGCCCCCAGTCTATATGAAAGCTGGCGATGTTGTGGAAATTGAAATTGAAGGCATCGGCACCCTGCGCAACACCGTAATTGATGAACCGCCGCTACCAGCTTGAAAAGGTTGTCGCTGTTACTTCTTGGACTTTGAAGTTTTGCTCATCACCACATCCCTCGTCACTTCGCGGAATGTGTTGGGCAAACCGCGTTCAGCAGCGAGCTTGGCAACATCCACCATTTTGAAATCCGCAATCAGGCCTTCTTTGACACCAAACACTGCATCATCTTTCAACCACGGACGTTCCGGCGTGAAGATGTGCGTTACAAGTTTATCATAGCCGTGTGCCGTTACCAGAAAATGCAAATGTGCAGGCCGATTGTAGTTACGATCCAAAGCCACCAATAAGTCACCAACGCTGCCGTCATAGGGAATAGGGTAAAAGCGCGGATAGGCTGAGCGGAAGCAAAACTCACCCTTCGCGCCACTGGTAAAAACCCCGCGCAAATTCATTTCGGGCTGAATGCCCTTTTGTTGTACATCATAGAAACCATCCCCATTGGCCTGCCACACATCCAGAATGGCACCGGGAATTGCCTTGCCCTTAGCATCTTCCACACGGCCCTGCACCCAAACGGGCTCTCCTTTGCCGTCACGGCAGATGTTGGCACCGAAGCCGACACAGATTATTTTTCCGGATTTGATAGGGGGGCTGCAACGCAACGTTTGCGAGCACTAACATTGGTGAAGACGACGCAGATTTTGATTGAAGATTACAAAATTAAACTTCACCTCCCGATGTGAAAATGACAACCCCCAAAGGCGAATCGATAATGGGTGTGGCCATGGCGCAAACTAGCACGCCAAGCTCCGGCTTGAGTTCTTGTCAGAATAAGCTATTTCTTAAGGCATGAGAAAAATTCGCGACGACCGATCTGCTGGCTATACACTGATGGAGTTGCTTGTCGTACTCGGCATCATTGCACTGCTTGTAGCCCTCGTGGCACCACAGGTAATCCGCTATCTCGGTGATGCAAGGTCTGGTACGGCGCGGGCGCAGATCAAGAATATCGAAAGTGCGCTTGAACTCTACTATCTCGATACGGGTACTTATCCTAACGCTCAAGTCGGTCTTAATGCACTGATGCGGCAACCTCCTGATGTGCTGAACTGGAAGGGCCCTTACATGAAGCAAGAGAGCGGACTCGTGGATCCGTGGGCCAAACCCTATGTCTATGCAAATCCCGGCAAAACGGCTGTTTTTGATGTGATGACCTTGGGGCGCGACGGTCAGCCCGGCGGTTCAGCCGAGGACGCGGACATCAGCAGTTCTGCGCCGTAAATTTTAAGGCGCTGCAGGTATCGCAAACAGCCGTCGATTATCGCCCAGTTGAACTTCAATGAGCGCGGGTAGCTTTTCATCTGAAATCCATTGGTCTTGCCAAGCTGTACCGTCGCCAGAATAGCGAAAAGCAAGACGCGAGACGTTGTCCAACATTACAACTTCTTCTAGCGGAGTTGCGTAACCCACGCGATGTAACTGGTAACGCAGAACAAGACGGCGATTTGAGATGTCAACACCGTAATGCATGTTGTACAACCCGCCCCGTTCAAGTCGATCATCCAGTGGTGCAATGAAACTGATATTGTCCTTGGCCCCATTGAATGCGAGCGTCAACTTCCCACCCTCACTCACATTGAAAACAGATCGCAAGCCGGTAAGACCGATTTGGATACTGCGCATTGCGGCCAGTTCCGCTGCCTTCGCGTCGAGCCCGCGTTCAACCCGATGCACACTTGAAAACACTTGCAGAGCAGATGTTGAGTAAGCTGCGATCAACGCAAGCAACGCCATCGCTACCAGCATTTCGGCAAGCGTAAATCCTTCTTCGCGCTTCATGGCACCACTCTTCTGACAATCACGCTGTCGAGAAGCGGCTTCTCCCCTGCCGAAATCTGAACGCGGACAGGTTGCCACCCCATGGCCCCCGTTTGCGAAAGCGGTGTTTCAACAATGGTCAACCCTTCAAACTCAAACTCTGGCGGCACCACTCCCTGCGCCATGAGATTTAACAAATTTTCAGCCCGCGCATGGGTAATCTCGTGGGCATCAATGCGTGCCAGCCCCTGAAAACTATCGCCCAAGATTGTAAAGGCCGTGATCGATACCAATGACAAAATAATAAAGGCCACCAACGTTTCGAGCAATGTGAAGCCTTCATTCATGGCTGGATCACCGGTCGTGCACTTCCTGTCAACCAATTCACGGCGATCAGTCGCGAAGCGGAAGCCGAGCGAATTTCCACTTCACCACCTGTCGAAGTGCCATCGGAAAAAAATCGAAACACAGCAATATCGTTACTCGCTGTGCGGCCAGCAAAAAGTATTTTCAAAGTGAGTTGCGGTGGGAGAGTTTCCTTGTTCACGCGTAGCTCGTTCACATCAATCTCAACGCGTGTTTCTCGGTTTTCACCAATGGCCTCTGCCTGTGCCATGCGAAGCGCCTTGAGAATTATGGTTTCGGCTTCTGCCAAATCAGACCTTTGGCCACTGCCAAGGTTTGGCCAGATTGCAAACGCCAGCATTGCCAAAATGGCAAGAACGGCCAAGAGTTCCGCCAAAGTGAAACCTTCATCGTTCTTCATTGCAGGGCCAATTCATTAAGGCTGAAAATGGCGCGCATGACACTCATGATGAGACCACCGATCATGACTCCAATGACAATAGTCAGGACGGGCGTCAAAAGCGTCATCAAACGCTCGATCCGTTGCGTGGCAGACGTTTCAAAACTTGCTGCGGCATAGGATAGCATCGCGGGTAGCTGGTTGGTTTCCTCACCAATTTTGATGAGTTGGCGTGTCGTGCCATCAAGAAAAGGAAGTGCTTCCGCAGCCACAGCAAGCCCCGTACCGCCGACAACCCGTTCATGAACATGGTCAACAGCCACGCGAGATGACGGATAGTTCAAAGCATCCCGCGTCAGTTGTAATGCCGTTTGCAAAGTCGTACCCTGAGCAAGCAGATTTCCCAGAGTGCGGCAGAAGCGTGCAGCCTCCAAATGCCTGAGGGGCGTGAAGGCCAATTTCAAATTCTCAGGCATCAGGCCCGAACCATTGAGCCGCAAGGCAACCCAAAAAATTCCGAGGCCCATGAAGATGGCCGCAAACCAGGGTAAGTTTACTGTAATAAATCCGACAGCCCTGAGAAGAACAGGCGGGTTACGCCCGGCTTGTTCAAACACAGGATTGAGACTGGGGGCCAGCACTGTCGCAATGACAACAAGACTGGCGATGGCCATGACGAACAGAATTGCGGGGTAAACTAGCGCCGAAATAATGCGCTCGCGCAATGCCTGTCTCCGCTCCAATTCGCCTGCCAGTGACAAAAGAGCTGATGATAATTTTCCCGTTTGTTCACCGGCCCGCACTTGTCCGGCCTCAGCAGGTGTAAAACCAAGTTCTTGCCGTGCCATCACAGCCGAAAAGGGACTGCCCGCAGCAACGGTTTCGGCAGCAACGCGGGCGATTGTTTTTAAACGACGATTGGAACGATCGTCAGACATGACCGCAAGCGCCCTGTCGATTGATATCCCCGCAGCAAGAAGTGAAGCAAGCATGCGCGTGAATTGTACGCGATCCACGCGGGACGTACCCGTCCCGACTTCGCGGGAAAGCCAAGACGTGGAGTCTATTTTTGTGCGCGTCTCAAAAGGACGCAACCCCATGGCGCGGATAGCGCGTTCGGCGGCGCCTAGGTCAGCTGCGTCAATTGCGCCAGAAACTTCGCGTCCCTCCACATTGATGGCACGGTAAAGATACTGCATCATTGATCAGGCCCTGCAACGACGCGCAACACCTCTTCAACTGACGTTTCGCCAGCCAAAACACAGCCCATCGCTTGCGTGTAAAGCGGTATCATCCCCTCTTGTAATGCCAGCGTTTCAACTTCTTCAGTTGCGACTTGACGCGAAAGAGCCTGTCGAATGCCGGGCGTTATTTCAAGAATTTCATAAACGACGATGCGCCCACGATAGCCGGTGCCGCCGCACTGCACACAACCACAAGCTTTCCAGACCTTGGGTGTTTTGGAAAGTCCAAGTTCACGGGCCATTTGGGCTGGCAAGATCATTTCAGTTTTGCATGCGTTGCAAAGTCGCCGGACGAGGCGCTGCGCGACAACGCCATTCAAGCAGCTCGTGACAAGATATTGTTCAAGCCCCATGTCTGTCAGGCGCTTGAGCGTAGCCACGGCAGAATTGGTGTGTACTGTAGACAACACCAAATGCCCTGTAAGTGCAGCCTGAATGGCAATCCTCGCCGTTTCAAGATCACGAATTTCACCAACCATAATGATATCTGGATCTTGGCGGAGGACCGAACGCAAGACATGCGCGAAATCGAGACCGATTTGCGGATTAACCTGAATTTGATTAACACCTGCAAGCTGGTATTCCACCGGATCTTCGACAGTAAAAAGTTTGCTTGAAGTATGGTTCAATAATTTGAGTGCGGCATAAAGTGTTGTGGTCTTGCCGCTGCCTGTTGGGCCCGTTACAAGCACAATGCCGTTCGACAAATTCGCTAGCCGATGCAATTGCATACTTGCTTCCACAGAAAAACCGAGGCTTGCAAAATCCAGCGGCAATTCATGGCGGTCTAGAATGCGCAACGCAACGCTTTCACCGTGCAGAATTGGCGTGGTTGAAACGCGAAAATCTACTTCGCGCCCACGCACCGCCAATCGAATTCTGCCATCCTGTGGCAATCGATGTTCCGCAATATTCAGACGCGCCAAAATTTTAATGCGTGAAATTAGTCCAGCCGCCGCATCAAGTGGTAGCGTTTCGTATACCCGCAATTCCCCATCGATGCGCAACCGGATGCGCAACGTATCATCTTGCGGCTCAAAATGAATGTCCGATGCAGATTCTGCAATTGCAGCCGCCACAATGCGATTGAGCAATTTTACAGTGGGTTGATCGCGCGCCGCATCCCGCAAACGCTCGACGTCATTTTCATGGGTTGCAATACCGGAAACACCTGCTTCTGGCGCCGCGTCAACCAACAAACGCTGCAAGCGTCCTTGAACGTCGCTGCCCGTTGCAACTTTTACCTCGACAGGCACTCCCAGAAAGAATGCGAGACCTTGCAGTGCCTCATCATCGAAGGGGCGTGCAGAAGCAACGACCAGTCTTTCGTCATCGTAAGTCAGAGGCAGCAAATATTTTTCACGCAAAAAGTGATGTTGCACGCCTTCCAGCTCCAGAAGAGAGTCGGGAAAGCTATCGGAATGGGCACGGGCAAGCCCCAAGAATTCTGCTTCTGCATCAGCAAGTTTAGCCTCAGGCAGCAAACCCAATTCAAGGATCAGCAAATCATCAGTGTGAGCTGAAACCAATTTGGCAGCGGCAATACGGCTGGCGGCAACAGAATCTATCAAACCCTCGGATTGCAGAAAGCCCAAAAATTCGCCCGCAAGGTTTTGGCGTTGCGTTACAGCGGTGGCAGCTTTCGAAATCATTTAAGCCGTCCTTATTTGAACATGTACCAAGCGCAGGATTTTACTTGCCATACCTCCGCATCCTAGTCAAAATTTGAACATTGGGAAGGGTCGACATGGAGCAATGGAACCGATTTTGGCGCTGGTGGATTTCAGAGCTTTCAAGCTTCATTCCACGAACGGACCCGCGCGTCTCAGCGCATCGGAAATTGCCATTTGAATTGCATCTTGGAGACGCTGGTGCGACTCTCTATCACCGCCAGAACCTTCATACGCCATTGAATTTGGATAACCGTATCGCTTTTGCCCCGAGCCTGTCTGAACTCATTTTGGCTCAGCAGATAAGGGGCAATGCAGTCCTCAGCTTTGACGAAAAATTGGCATTGCAGAAATCTCTGCCGCTTGCCCCTTCGCTCTTTGGCGACGCCGATGAAATTATTGCCAGCGAACTCACACAAACAACGCCGTTCAAACCTGGGCAGACAATTCAACTTTGGCAAAAGCGGGAACCAGATCAAATTGAATACGCTGTGCTGCGTCTTGCAGATATTCATGAAGCCGTAGAAGTTGCACGCATCAATGGCATAACAATTGAAGCCGTCGCATATCGACCCAAAAACCAAAAAGCATGGCATCAACTCCGCAACACAAGGGGCAAACACTGGCGTAACGAAGTCAATGATCTCTGGCAAAAAATCGCTACATTTTCGATAGTTGCGGCCATATTATCATGCGGAGCTTTCGCTTTGGCGCGGTACGCTGAAAATAGCTGCAGCTCTTGAATTGGTATCACGCCGCATCGAAGAGGTTCGACCCAATGCCCTCGAACGAAGGAAAGAAATCGAATTCATATCGACTGAAGTGAAAGCCTTCTCAACACTCGCTGGATCACGCCGGACCAAGCCACATCTTGTCGCTACATTGGAAACACTTTCGCGCATAGTTCCCGACGATACTTGGTTGCAAAGCCTAACATTTCGCGACGACAAGTTCCAGATTGAAGGCAACGCGAAGAACGCAGAAGCACTCATTTCGCTTATTGAAAATTCTCCAACCTTCAAGAGCGCCAAATTCTCGGCGCCCGTGGTCGACCAGCAAAGTGCCGGGTCGCGCTTTGTAATGTCATTTGAAATTGAAGATCAGCCATGACAAAATTTCGCTCAAAACTTCTGGCCCTTTTGTTGCTGTTGTTAGCGTTGGCACCGGTTGCAGTTGTCGCCAATCAAGTTTGGGGGGCGCTCCGCGAGCAACCTTCCTCTCAAGCGGCTGCTCTGGATCAGTTGCAACGCCTGGAAGCGGCGGCATTGGCAGTTCCATCCCCACAAGATCGAGAGGTCATCCGGACCTTCGCGGGGCGTTATCTTCTAGGAAAAGGGCCGCCCGCCGTACTCGCAGCAGCAATGCAAGAGCGTTTGCGCAAAATAGCGAATATTCATGGCATCACAATTCTGCGTGCCAGCGAGGTCATTGCTGAGCCCTTTCCCGCCTTAAGCAAAGTGGGTTTGAAATTAGACATGTCGGGACCGGCCCTCGCAATCCTAGCTTTTGCAGAAGAAATCGAACGTCTTGAACCTTGGCTTAACGTGGAGGCTGCTGCCCTGCGGTCTGGCTTTATCGATACAAGCCCTCAACAAGCCGAACCACTTATGACCGCTTCGCTAGAAATCTGGGGCTGGGCATCAAGGGAAGGCAATTCTAAATGACTTATCCTTTTTCCCGCTTCATAACTTTTTTAGCTGCATTGCTAGTTGCTTGTATGGCTTGGCAATGGATGCACCAACCAGAGCCCCTCGTGGAACAAAATGCTACGTCGCAACGAGAACACCATTTCGATGTGGACACTCTGAAATCGCGCCAGATTGCAGCAACCAACGCTGTGGCGGCGCGAGAACGCCCGCTATTCACCCCAAGTCGCAAACCTTTCATGCCTGCGCCAGCACCGCCTCCCATTCCAACGCCTCCCCAAATATCAGTTGTTGAAGTGGTGCCTGAAGTCGCCTCACCAATCGTCGTCGTTCCTGCAATTCCGTCTGCGACTCCAGAACCGCCAACCACACCTCCGCAAACTCCTATCATTGAAGAAAAAGAGTTAATTCGCATCGAGGATGCGGGACTACAACTCAAGGGCATCATGATAAATCACAACACCAGAAAGGCGCTAATTACTTCAACCCGAGAGCCAGTCGATCGATGGTTGCAAATAGGTGACTCTATCGCTGAATGGCAAATTGTGGGTATAGAGGATAGTCAGATCATAGTGAAAAACGGAGAAACACGGGGAAGCCTTCAACTATATGTGGATAAATCAGCCAATTAATTCGGGTCCCTACGTCGCCCGCATTATTAATCATCTCTCATTCATTGTGTCAGGGTTGTAAAATATGCGTATTGCACAGGTCTTTCGGCTTCCAGCGATTTTGCTCGCCGCAGGAATTGTTGCGTCGTGCACAGGCGGCTACCTGAATGAAAGTGGTTCAAGCCTCCTTGAAGACAAACTAGATAGCAAACCCTCCAAGTCTAGTTCAAAGCAAAAGCGTCTGAGCCAGTTTCTGGCAAGAAATGAAAATGGCCAGAATTTCAAAGGTGTGAACCGGATTGGAAATGATTCACAAACGGGAGCTGGCGAACAGCAATCACTTTTCAGCGATAGTCCTGGCGAAAAAAATATACGCCTAAATCTTGTTGACGCCCCGATTGCCTCGGCAGCAAAGTCGGTGCTGGGTGATATTCTTGAGCTTAATTACTCCATTGATCCACGGGTGCAGGGAACAGTAACCGTGCAAACCGCCAAACCGATGGACAAAGACGAGGTCATCGGGCTTTTCGAAAACGCGCTCACCGGAATAGGTGCTGCCATCATCAATGAAGGCGAGAGTTTCAGAATTATACCGCAAACTGAAGTCGCCAATACGGCACTCTCACTTCAAACTGGCGATGGCTCAGCAGACCTTCCCGGCCAAGGCCAATATGTTGTGCCGATTAAATATGTTTCGGCTGAAGACATTCGCGAAGTTATCGATCCCTTGATCCCCGAAGGCATGTTGGTCAAAGTCAGTAATGGTCGCAATGCACTGCTGCTCACAGGTACTGCCCGCCAAGTGGCCACCATCAAGGAAACGATTTCGGTTTTCGACGTTGACTGGATGAAGGGCATGAGCTTCGCACTGGTCCCGTTGAAGTCTTCCCGTCCGGAAGCAATCGTTGACGACCTCAATGAAGTATTTGACACAAAAAAAGGTCCGTTGCGCGGTGTAGTTCGTTTCATTCCGAACAAGCGTCTCAAGTCAGTATTGGTGATTTCTTCCCGTGGAAAATACATCACTGAGGCTCAGAATTGGATCCGGAAGCTGGACGTTCTAGCCGAGACCAGTGAAGAGCAACTTTTTGTCTACCATGTGCAAAATCGCACGGCCACCGAGCTTGCCAAGGTACTGCAGTCGGTCTTGCGCTCTGAAGGCTCAGTGCGTGTATCGACAGCGACACGCGGCACCACCGCCCCGCGAGTCCTACCGCAAACGGCTGAAACACTTTCCGCCGATGACGAAAATATTTCTGGACCTGAAACACCGGAAACTGGCTTGGGTTCAAATGATGACAGTGATGCACCGTTGCTTGCTGACCAAGCCCTTCCACAGTCAGAGGTGGATAGGCCAAATTCCATTCGCGTCGTTGCGGATGACTCCAACAACTCACTACTGATCTTCGCTACAAGTGCAGAGTATAAACGTATTCAGGACGTACTTCAGCAAGTTGATGAACAACCAAACCAAGTTTTGCTCGAGGCCGTCATTGCCGAAGTCACGCTGGATGATGAATTGCAATTCGGTGTGCGCTGGCTGCTAGGCGGTGAAAAAAGCAACGGAACATTCAGCAATCTTGCCAGCGGTGCAGTAGCGTCGTCCTTCCCAGGGTTCTCATATTTCCTGAAATCGAATGACATTGGCTTTGCACTAAACGCTCTGGCTAGCGTGACAGAAGTGCGTGTATTGTCCTCCCCATCACTCGTCGTCGTTGACAACAAGAAGGCCACTTTACAAGTCGGTGACCAAGTGCCCATTGTTACGCAGCAGGCAAGAAGCGTTGATGCTGGCGGGGCACCTATCGTAAACGCTATTGAACTTAAAGATACAGGTGTGATCCTGAACGTTACGCCACGCGTCAACGATTCAGGCAGGGTAATCCTCGACGTCGAGCAAGAAGTCAGCAGTGTGGTACGGACGACAACGTCCGGCATTGACTCCCCCACCATTCGTCAGCGCAAGATCAAGACCTCCGTCGTCATCAATGATGGTGAAGCTCTCGCACTGGGCGGCATGATTCAAGAACGTGAGACCAATGGCAAAACCAAGGTTCCAGTTCTTGGCGATGTCCCATTACTCGGCAATGCCTTCAGGCAGAAGACCAACGCTATTTCCCGCACCGAACTCATCATTTTTATCCGACCGCGTGTCATCCGCGACATGGACGAAGCCCGGCGCATCACTCGCGAATTCCGTCGCGAGCTCGGCGTTCAAGCCCCACGCGTGAGGCGCGGTGAGCCTACGCCCGGTGGAGAACTTGTCCGTATCATAGAGTGAAGCAAGATTTAGTTGGCAGATAAGTGGTTTCTGTCCAGTCAGCGCCGCGCCGCCATTCAAGAACTGAAAACGGTCGGGCGGGCTGACCCGTCAAATAAACCACGGCCCTTCTCCTAAACCGACCGCCATTCGCCGCAGTAACGCGCACGTCCACTCCATAGGCTCGCTTTGCAGACAGGGAACTGAATTCAGAAAGCATCCCAATGAAGTCGCCTTTTTGCGTTTGCTCAAAAAGACGGCGCAGTTCCGCAGGGGCAGCTTCTGGATCAATTCCCGCTTCGAAGCTGTTGACGGTCATAAATTCAGTCATCAGTCGATAACGTTGAACTTCAATACCTGGGATTTGGTCCATCTCTTCAATTGTTTCAAACGGAGCATTTTTCGGGCCGAATGTGCGGCCATCGTAGCGCGCTGGCTCCGGCCCCCCGTCCTGCGATATTTGATCAACGTCACGGAAATCAATAACGGCATCAGCTAATCGTCGTGAAGCTTCCGGATTTTCTCCAAATCTCGCAAAAAACTCAGTAAGCAAAAATGCTGGCGCCGTGTTCAAGTCAACAAGTCCCGCTTGGTCCTGCACAGCAAAATAGACACGGGCACCTTCATACTCACAAGTGTCCGCTGTCCCATCACTTTTAAATTCTCTACCTTCCGAAAGGCGCTGAGCAAGTAAGCGTGTCACACCGTCCGCGATCGCCGCTGCCGTAACACTCTTGTCTATATTTGAGGCTACTAGTGCATTTGTTCTAACTCGCGTCACCAAACCTGAAGCAACGACCGCAATCAAAGCAGACACCCACAGAACGAAAACCAGAGCGTAACCCTTTTGACCCCTATTTGTCATTGCCGCTAGACCATGCTTGAGGCTTGCAAAAGCCAACAGAACATCAGGCCCAGCGCCAAATGTGGTGCAAACGGAAGCCGTTTCGTCGAGCTGGCAGTCTGAAAAAGAAAGGCGACCAAAAGCCCCGATACTGACGCAACAATGACCATCCAAGGAAGAAGAAGCGGACCAATCAAACTCCCAGCTCCCGCCATGAACTTGACATCGCCCCAACCGAGCCCTTCCTTGCCGCGCAGCGTTTTGAAAGCAACTTTGACCAATAGAAACGCCAAAGCCCCGGCACCTGCTCCGAGCAATGCTTCCATCGCAGAGGGTATCCCTCTCAAGCCGACATTGACAGCGCCAAGAACAAGCAAGGCGGCACTTGCCCAATTGGGAATGATCATCTGCTGCACGTCTTTGATAGCGACGGCAAGCAGCAACGCAATCAATGCAAGTCCAATAAAAATGGTGACAAAATCTTGGGGCACGCCACTACTATCCATCAAGGAAAGCGTAAATGAAAGTTAGTTATGAGTTCCATGACTGTGTTTGCTATGATCGTGAGCTGCCTTGCTATCAGCAGGAAGTTCTTTTCCCATATCGATCTTTTGACTGGAAAACTTCAAATAAGAAATGAGGTCATGTGCGTCCGTTTCTGTAAGACCGAGAGACGGCATGATGGCAACAGGGAATTCTTTGTTCAGCGCCACTGCAACAGGATCTTTTTCGGTCAACATTTTTTCTGGCTTCATCATGAACTGTACCAGCCACTTTTCACTCCTCCGTTCATGCACATCGCGCAAATCCGGCCCTACGCGCGCGCCTACGCCTACCGTGTGACAGGAGAAACATAGCTTCCGAAAAAGTCCCTCGCCCGGATGATCTGGGATGTCCTGAACGCTGTTCTTGACACTGTCTTTGGTATTGTCTCGCTTTTGGTCCCGCCAAGCCGGATCAAGCTGGAGAATATCGATGGCAAGTCGCTCTGGTTCAATAAAAGCTGAGTTCCGTGCCCATTCGCCAGTTGATGCGTTGCCTAGAACAATTTCGTTACGATGCAGTTCCTTAAAATTTTCACGGTTTCCAAGCTTGGCAGCGATGGTTTTGAGATTACGCACATTTCCCGTGAGCAACAGCCAGTTGTCACCCACGCCGAAAGCATCAGCATAGTCCTTTAGCTTTTCCGGTGTGTCGTTTTCAGGATCAACAGAAAGCGAAATGAAAATCAGTCCGTCACGTTTGCCTAAAATATCTTTCACACGTACGAGGCGTGAGGTGTTCAACGGACAAATTTCTTTGCAAGTCGTATAAATGAAACTGATGACGACCTGTTTACCCTTCAGTACATCGTCATAGAAACGCAGTTTGCGACCGTCTTGGTCAACCACTTCCAGATTTGTAAAGTATGACTGTCCCCATGGCCTTTCTGCAACGACAAGCGATGCAGAAAGTCCAAAGGCTACAACAGCTGCCAGAAAACGAGCCCACATGATTATGCCTTCACCGTGTATCCTGCGGGTAACCCTTGTGGAAGTACCTCAGGCGTGGTGAACAAGACACCATCAGGTGTAGGATTGGGCGTTGGCGTGATCATTGCTTGCGGTGATCCTGCAAGGCCCATCACTTGAATGCGCGCCACCATGGCAAAGTCTTCATGAACTGTGTTGTGACAGTGGTTGACATAAGCGCCGCCAAATTCACCGAACTGCACTTGGAACGTCACCCTTCCATTGGGACCAAGACGCCAAACATCTTTGCGCGAGCCCTTCTCACCAGCAAGCATGCTCTGATTTCCACGTGAAATGGTAACGCCTTCTTCGAAATGCAGATGCAAAGGATGATCCCAACCTCCGCCTTTGTTCTCGTAGGTCCAATGCTCAACTTCGCCGGGCTTAGGAATCAGCATCGAGACCCTATTGGCATTGAAGGAATGGGACACTTTGCCATCTATTTCGACCATCCATGGGAAGTCAGCATATTCAGGGCAGTCGGGCACGCATTGACCATCAGCACCACGCGAAGTGACGCCAGCGTCAGATTTTCCAAACCGCACGTAACGTTTGCGGACGGGTGCAACAATTGGAATTGGCGCAGTGAGCCGAAGTGGTATCATACTCATGTCTGGATCTGTGGAGCGGTGAATAAAGCCTGGCTCGTCAACACTTTCAACTTGGCTGACCACGCGGAATTCCATAACGCGGCCAACAACAGGATCTTCCTCGCTGCCGCGCAACGCGGCTGCCAGTGTAAGCACTTCATCAAGGCCGTTGCCGTCGTTGTGCATGCCCGTATTTACGAACCAAGCCTTGTCACCTATACGCAATTGCGAAAAGTCGATTATAATATCGAAGCGTTCAGCCATGGCTTGAATATCCAATGCTGAAAGTTTCAGTGGCGAAACAATCAAATTGCCATCCAAGGCAATCAAATGAATCGGAATGGCCGTGCCTTGTGCGCTTGCCAATACCAGTTTGAAAATGCGGGAAACGCAAGAGTTGACGATCCGGAACCGATACTTGCGCGGCAGCACGTTAAGGTAAGGTGCGTAAGTACCGTTGACCATCATCAAGTCGCCCAGCATTCCCTTGGTATCGAAAATATCAAAGAACAGCTGTCCTTCCTGATCCAGACAAGCATCATGCATCATCAAATTCACGTCAAAGTCGACGTTGCCCCAATCCAGCCGTGAGCCACTGGGCAGTCTAAGATTTACACCATCCTGTAATCTCTCGTGGCCGCGATCAGGGCCTGAATAATAAGTGACTGAACCGAAATTACCTTTGTAGACATTTTCCGCAGTGAAGAAGAAGCGGTGGTCGTGTGCCCACATCGTTCCTTGAAGTTCACGATAATCACCCGGAACTTTGACCAGACCGCCATTACCATCGGGCCCTGACGCCCTTTTATCTGTTGCATCCCGGTTGATCTTGTCGGCGCGTGCCAGAGTTGTGCTCCAGCGGTAATCGTAGAACGTGCCAGGAAAATGATGGGTATTGGCTGCACCGTCACTTTCCGCACCATTGTGCGCATTGTGCAAATGGAATTGAGATTCATGCCTGCCAAAGCCCGCATTATCTTGGCGCTGCACAGGTAAATTATTGTAGACGCGCATTAACACGGGTTCACCGTAGCGCGCCTTGATCAAAAACGGCGGCATTTCGCCTGCATGGTCCTTGCCTTCGCCATAGCACCATACTTTGTTAGCCTGCTGTTCCTCCATGGCAGGGTGGAATTTGCAGTCCGTACTCATATTCGAAAGGCTCATGACATAGCCCATCTTGGGAAAGTATTGGTCCCAGCGCTGGTGCGCGAAAATTTCTCCAGGTGGACGTCCTTCAATTGGACCGCGGCCTGTCAATTGATTCCGGAACTCATTGTCGACATTCCCGCGTGCAACTTCATTGGTATAATCAGTGTGGTATGACAGTCGTTTTGCTGGGCGTTCCGTTGAGCCCACTGGGAAAGCAGCATGACCTTCTGCGGTTCGCCGCAATGGCTGCGGGGTCATAAGGTACAAGCGATTCATCGGTTGTGTAAATTTCTGAGCGCCGTTGATCATGCTTCGCGGTGCGCCTGTCGGGATCGAGCCAGCATAGGCACTTGGTGCAAAGGGGCTTAGACCGTTTTTCAAAGCCAATGTGCCAGCGCCGGTAAATATACCCCATTTCAACAAATCCCGCCTGGTGATTTCCCCCAAGGAGAGGGCCTTCACAATTTCGGCGCGGTTGTTACGAGCAGCTTGTGCTTCTTTTTGACGAATGCGTGATGCAAATTTTGAAATAAACATTTTGCTACTCCCTGTTCCCCGTTCGCCAAGAACGGTTAATAATAATGTCGGGATCGCAGTCGGATTTAGTTTTACCAATGTTCGCCGAAGACGCGCAAAAGATACAACATACCGCTGCGCCTTCCGACTTTCGAATTTGAATTGAGTGTCAAGTTCTAGTCTGGCGCGCTGGCGACCAAACGAACATACCTGTAGTTTCGCGGTGTTTGGCCCTGCCTACAACGCAAACACTTTCCAGCACGCAGATCAAAATCATGCGCGATGTTTAGGCCCCTATGCTTGCGACGAGGGAAGAGTATCCCACCCTACGAATGGCCAGCCGCGGCCATTCAACTTTCAGTGTGCTGTCCGTCTTATCGTCATAACCAACAGAAGCCACAACCAGCTTTTGTCAGCTATTTGTCAGGTTAGCATTCGTCAAATTGTACACAATGGACTAAAGTCTCATTATATCTTGGAAGTTTTCACGTTCTGTTGAACACAAGTCTAGCTACAGGCAAACATCGCCCGCAGCTCAGTTCACGCCCCTTTAAGTGCCGCTTCAATTTTTGCGACGTCAATTTTGCCCATGTCCAACATCGCGTCAAATGCGCGCTTGGCTGCAACAGGATCAGAACTTGTGATGGCGCTCATAAGGACTGCAGGCGTAATTTGCCATGACAAACCCCATTTATCCTTGCACCAACCGCAGGCGCTTTCAGCACCACCATTACTCACAATTGCATTCCAATATTTGTCGGTTTCAGCCTGATCAGCAGTAGAGACTTGAAACGAAAAAGATTCATTATGTTTCATGGCGGGTCCGCCGTTCAGGCCGACACATGGAATACCCATCACCGAAAATTCGACGAGCAACACGTCGCCCTTCTTGCCCGATGGAAAATCTGCAGGCGCGTGATGCACAGCCCCCACTGATGAATTGGGAAAAAGCTTTGCGTAGAATTGTGCCGCCTGTTCGGCGTCACGATCAAACCAGAGACAAATTGTGTTCTTTTCCATTTTGAATTTCTTTCAGCGCTGTGCAGCCACTCCTGCACTTCTTCTGTGTGACGGCGTTTTTGTAACTTGGACCGTTTAAGGCTTGCCAAGTTGTGAAACAGTAAACCCAGAACGTTGTGGTGGCGCGTTACGCCTTCAACCGGATCATTTGATAAGACAGCGGTGGCAATGCTGCTTGCAATGTATTGCCATCCACTTTCGCACCCCTGCCCTTTTGCGGCACGACTGCGTTTTGATTTTCGAGGCTGTTGACGGCTTCGAGGTTGGTGTGGGTCATCACTTGATGATCAATCACTGTCGTTTTGCCGAAACCTTCGAGGCTTATGTTGACGTCCAGGGTTTCGCTGCCATGGCGATTGACGACGAAGAACGTGAGCGTGCCCTCCTCTTCATTGTGAACGCCTGACACGTCAATGTAGGGCACGTTGTCGGCTACGTCAGCATCATAGCCGGGGCAGTTCACCGACAATTGCAAGGCAGTGCCGCGGCCATAAATCGATGCGAAGTAATAGGGATAATAAATCGTCTGCCGCCACGCCGCACCACCGGGTTCCGTCATGATGGGTGCAATCACATTCACCAATTGCGCAATGCAGGCAATTTTTACAATATTAGAACGACGAATGAAAGTGTTGAGGATGCAGCCCACTTGCAGCACGTCTTCAAAATTATAAGCATCTTCCAGCAGGCGCGGCGCATGGGGCCAGCCTTTGTTGCCGCCCAAAATTTCGCGGTCTTGCGCACGCGAGTGATACCACACGTTCCACTCATCAAATGAGATGTTGACCTTATGCTTCGAGCGCTTGTTCGACTTCACCAGATTGATGGTGCTTTCGATGGTGGCAATATAAGCGTCCAGCTTGTGATTGAGCGCCAAATAATTCGCAGTGTTCTTGGCGTGATTGGCAAAATACATGTGCAGCGAAATATGATCGACGGACTCGTAGGTGTGTTCGAGGACGATGCGTTCCCATTCCGGATAGGTTTTCATATCGGAATTTGACGAGCCGCATACGATGAGTTCCAGTGACTTGTCGAAGGCGCGCAAGGTCTTTGCGGTTTCAAGCGCGAGGCGGCCATATTCATGCGCAGTTTTGTGGCCCACTTGCCAAGGGCCATCCATTTCATTGCCCAAACACCACATTTTCACATTGAAGGGTTCGGCCTGACCGTTTTTCTTGCGAAGGTCGCCCCAGTAACTTCCGGTGGGTCCGTTCACATATTCAACGAAGTTACGCGCCTCATCAAGGCCACGCGAGCCCAGGTTGATGGCCAGCATCATTTCGGTTTTGACGGTTTTGCACCACTTGGAAAATTCGTGGATGCCCACCTTGTTGCTTTCGGACGTGTGCCACGCAAGGTCTAACCGCACGGGGCGGTTTTCCACGGGGCCAATGCCGTCTTCCCAATTATAGGCCGAAACAAAGTTGCCACCGGGATAGCGCACGCAAGGGATGTTCAATTCCCGCACCAGTTCCGCCACGTCGCCGCGCATGCCGTCCTTGTCGGCTGTCGGGTGGTCGGGCTCATGAATGCCGGTGTAAACCGCACGCCCCAAGTGCTCCAGGAAGGCGCCATAGACCCGATCGTCAATTTTCGCGATGGTGTAGTCTTTATGGGCTGTGACGCTGGCTTTCATGGGGGCCTCTTCTAGTGCAGGTTTTCCGGTTTATATCCGAATTTACGGTATATAAGGCCAGAGACGCGTGGGGGGTCAAGCGAAAAGGCGGGGCTTGGCGCTTATTCCTCAACATAAATAAGGGGTGGCGGAGCCTTCATCGTGCCCTTTGTGGTGTAGGGGCCATAGGTGTTGCCAAAGGCCCCTGCCCGCCACAGCTTCATTTTTTCGCGCTGTTCGGAAGCGCGCAAGGCCGCAATTTCCTGCAGGTAAGCCGTGTGCAATTCCTGCCCCGCACTAAGAGGTGGCTTTGGCAGACTGGCGATATAGCAATCCATTTCCGAAGGCGGTGTGCGCTTGTGATCTTCAGCGCGGCTGAAATGCGTGCGCTGGCAAAACAGACCCTTGTGGGGAGAAAAACACGCCTTGGCGCGGCGGCACTTGGCAACGGGGCAAACGGGCAAGGGCTTTTCGCGCGGGCAATCATCAGCTGAAAACCGCGACCACGGAAAAGGCCGCCAGCGCGGGGTGGATTTGATCTGTGTACGGATGGGTTTGGGCATGTTGACTTCAATCTCCAAAATTAACTGTCATTCCCGCGAACGCGGGGATGACGATTTTTGTGGTGGGGACAAAATTCTGCCTGCGCTAAAAATGGCACGCATCAAAGTTATACAAAACTGACGCGCGCAAACTTCACGGCGGATGAAAAAGAGGGAGGAAATGCCCAGTCGGAGCGTTCCGTCGCACAAAGCTTTGAAAAAGGAAAATTGACGTAACGCCCCTACCCTTCGCGCCGCGAAAGGGGGAACCGGGCGCAGCTTTTTTCGCTTTCGTCCTGTTCTTACAGAGCCCCAGATCGAACGGTTTCTCATGTTTTCCGCTGAGGGTGTTGTTGCCACATGGCTGCCGGGGTCTTAGTGTCCCGGGGTCAGGTTCAAAAACGCGAGGGGGCAAGGACTGCGAAAACCCAGCCGCCAAGTGCTGCAATTGGTTCGGCCAGTAAAGATACGCTGTCGACACTGTTTCCTCCTTCCGAACCAATTGGAACGAAAGTAGAACGATTAGCGGTTCCTTGTCAAGGATTATTTTCTGATCGACTTCTTTCTGCGCAACGCGACAGTGCTACAGGCATTGACGCGCATGGATTATGCGCATAGTTTATGAGCATGGGATATTTGAAAAAGTCTGTAAACCTGTCCGTTGATGCGACACTTGTCGCCGACGCGAAGTCGTGTGGTGTGAACCTTTCTGCCTTGCTTGAAAAAGCGTTGCGGGATGAGGTGCGGCGCCGTTGGCAAGTTGATAATGCGGATGCCATTGCCGCTTTCAACAGCAGTGTAGAGAAAGACGGTATGTGGTCTGACGGTTGGCGTGAATGGTGATACGTCAGTACGACATCCTTGCCAATCCTGACCGCCTGTTGGCAAAAACCATTCCCTATTTTATCGTTTTGCAGTCAGACGTGCTGATGCCGCTGGCCACCATCATTGTTGCACCCCTGAGCGCCTGGCCTTCGCCCAAAGCGCTGACTAAGCTCAACCCAACACTCGTTATTGGCAAGCAAGAATTCTATATCGAAATGCAAAGCTTGGCAGCTGTCCCCGCCAAACGATTTCGCGATGTGAAGCGCAACGCGTCTGAAATGCACGAGGCCTGCGTGGCAGCGATTGATTTGATGTTTACGGGGATTTGAATTTGAGTGCGGCTGAAGGTTTCAGAGATGATGGGTTCAAACCTTCGGCACATCCTGCATCTGAACAGTAAGCTTCATCCCCAACGCATTCATCACGCTGGTCAATGTCTGCAAGGTTGGGTTTCCGTCGGGTTGGAAAGCTTTGTACATCGCATCGCGGCTCAGGCCTGCTTCTTTGGCAAGTTGCGACATGCCCCGCGCGCGCGCCACCACGCCAAGGGCATGGGCGATCAATGAAGGGTCACCGTCTTCAAATGCCGCCTCAATATAAGCAGCAATTGCTTCTGGACTGTCGAGTAGTTCGGCCGAGTCCCATTGCGTAATTTTAATGGACATCATTCCACTCCCTAGCCAATTTTTTGGCTTCATCAATGTCAACTTCTTGTGTGCGTTTGTCGCCACCACAGAGCAACAAAACATAGGTTTCTCCCCGTTTGCAAAAATAGACCCGGTAGCCCAGACCATAGTCAATGCGTAGCTCGCTCACGCCTGAACCCACGGGTTTCACGTCCCCCGCATTACCCAGCGCCAACCGATCAATTCGAATTTGGATGCGGGCCAATGCACGCACATCCCGCAGGCTGCGCAACCATTTTATAAATTGATCGGTTTTATGAACGACAAACATTGCTGTATAACATATTATACATATCTTCAGAAGTCAATATTGCTACCCCCGCGCCGCATGCAGCCGCATCACGATATCCTGATCGTAATTGCCAAAGCCTCTCCCAAAGATATTAATGCCGCCGCGGTGCTTCGCATCCTCACGCACTTCGATGCGCAGGCGGATGGAGTGGTGGTTGTCGAGGTCGAGTTCTTTCAGCGATATGGGCGAGATTTTGGTGCCGTCGACATAGGTGCCGTCTTCCAGCACGCGCCAGGTTTTCAGCATGCCGTATTGGCTGCCTTTCAGCTTCCACCAGGCGGGCGTGTAAACGCCGCGCTTGTCGCCAAAATCGCCGGGAGACATCCAGGTGCCGATTTCGATGCCGTTGACCGAGAGCGTGATATCTGATGGCCAGTCCGCTGCCGTGCCCGGCACTTCCGACGACAGTTCGATGGCGAATTCCAGACCGTTGAGTTTGCGATTGCCGAGCTTGGCATTGTTGGGAAATTGGTATTCCAGAAAGCCGCGCGTGAACCAGATCAAGCCCTGCATGCATGCGGTCGGGGTCAAGAAAGGCATTGGGCACATCCAGCAAGCCGATGATGCCTTGCGGGCTGCACAAGCCGCAAGGGCCTGCGACTTCGCAACTGGTATAAAGCCCAAGCGGCATGGACACTTCGATGGCGTCGGTACGCAGCTTCTCCGTGTCTTCCTTGAACATCACCAGCACCTGGTCAAAAGTGGAATGGCAGATTTTCTGGTTGCCCTTCTTGGCACGCTGGGATTCCGTGCGGATCAACCCGGCGTCTTCCAACACCTGAATGTTGGAGGACACCGTGGATTGCGGCAAAGCCAATGCGGCTGCAATGTCGTTGACGTTCATGCCGCCCTTGAGGTGCAGTAATTTCAACACTTTGACCCGCGCGTCAGAGGCGAGCGCTTTCAAAACGTCAATGCTGTCTTCAGGGTCGATGACCAGAAATTCGCGGCTCACTTGATATTCCCACTTTCGATGTTGAGGATTTTTGTATCAGTAATTGCGGTACAGTCAAGAACGACCGCCAGTTATTCGGCTCAAACGGCCATCATATCCATTTATATGATATATATCTCATAATGCGTTGACAGTCCCGTCCCATGTTGGATAGAGTGCCTCAGGTAAAGCGCCCGCATTCGACTGGGGGCAGAACGAAATGGCGAAAGACCAACACTCTAGGGAGGACATGATGATCAAGAAAATGCTATCGGCGGCCGTGCTTTCAACGGCGCTGTTCGTATCAAGTGCCTATGCCAAGGAAACCGTTGTCTGGTGGGACTTCCTCGGCGGCGGCGACGGCGTGCGCATGAAGCAGATGATTGCTGATTTCAACAAAGCCCATGCCGACACGGTTGAAATTCAGGCCACCACCTTGGAATGGGGGGTTCCGTTCTACACCAAGGTGCAAACCTCAGCCACCGTTGGCGAAGCGCCCGACGTGATGACCTATCATGCCAGCCGCATTCCCTTGGCTGTGTCGCAAGGCATCTTGCAGGAAATCACGCCTGATGACTACAAAGCCATGGGCCTGTCATCAGCTGACTATGCGCCCGCCATCTGGGAAGCCATCACCAACGAAGGCAAACAATATGCCGTGCCATTGGATACGCACCCCATCGTGCTCTATTACAACAAGGACATTCTGGGCAAAGCGGGCCTACTGGATGAAAATGGCAAGCCCAAGGGTTTGAATGGCGCTGATAATTTCAAGGCCGCCATGCAAAAAGCCAAGGACGCCGGTGCCAAATGGGGCATTGCCGGTGTGACCGCTGACGGCAATTTCATGTATCGCACCATCTATTCCTTCATGGGCCAGCAAGACGGCGAGTTGATGACGGATGGCAAATTCCTGCAAGGTGAAAACGGCAAGAAGCTGGAAAATTCCCTGGCACTCTTGGCCGATTGGACCAAGAGCGGATTGCAATCTCCGTACACGGATTATCCGGCAGCCGTCGCCCTGTTCACATCAGGTTCTGCCGCCATGATGATCAACGGCGTGTGGGAAGTGCCAACCATGACCGACCTTAACGCCAAGGGCAAACTGTTCAACTGGGGTGCCATTGAACTGCCCGTGATGTTTGCACATCCTTCAACCTATGCCGACAGCCACGCCTTCGCCATGCCCGCCAACAAGGGCAAGGAAATGAGTGCTGAAAAGCGCAAAGCAACGCTGGAAGTTATGGGCTGGATGAACAAGAACTCGCTGTTATGGGCCACCGCTGGCCACATTCCGGCCTATGGCCCGATCTCGGCCATGGATGACTATAAGAAGATGGAGCCGAACGCGACCTATTCTCCGCTGACGGCCAATATGATCTTCGATCCCAAGTCCACGGTGTTTGGTGTGGCAGGTCCGGTGTTTGACGTGATGTCAACGCACTTCGTACCAACGCTGAATGGTGAAATGGACCCTGCGGCCGCGGTTGAAAAGATCAAGAACGATCTCGACAACATGTAAGTTTGTGGCACACTTCGGGCTGCCTGTTCACTCCCTGTCAGGCAGTCCGGATTGCTTATAGATCATGCTTCGAAACATCCGCTCTGAGACCTTGATTGCCGGCTTGTTATTGCTGCCGTTCATTGCTGTCTATGGCCTCATATTCATTTACCCGACATTGCAAATGTTCATCACATCCTTCACCGATGCGCCATTGATCGGTGACGGCAAATGGGTGGGCTTTGAAAATTATGCCCGATTGCCCAAAGATAGTAAGTTCACACTGTCGTTGTGGAATACGGGGTACTTCGTTTTGCTTTCCGTTATACCGGGCACATTGATAGCGCTGCTGGTGGCATTGGGCGTAAGCCGCTTGTCGGGCTGGCTGCAATCCACCGTGTTGGCGCTGTTTTTTCTGCCCTATATCTTGCCCGTCGCAGTTGTTTATTATTTGTGGGATTGGATTTTGAATTTCCAATTCGGCGTGGGCATGCATGTGCTCGATTTTTTTGGCCTCGAACGTTCCCCCGTTTTCAAGACAATTACCTGGTTCATGCCAGCTGTGGCCATGGTGACGATTTGGTGGACGGCGGGGTTTTCGTTCCTGCTGTTCCTAGCTGGTATTCGCGCAATTCCGCCGGAGATTTATGAAGCGGCTGCACTGGATAATTCCGGACCTTGGCGCACTTTCCGCAAAGTCACGTGGCCGCTACTTTGGCCCATTACGGCGTTGGTGTTGACAATCCAGCTGATCTTGCAGCTCAAGATTTTTGATCAGGTCTATCTGTTTTCAACCGGCGGCAGACCCAATGATACAATGGTCATGGTGCAATATATTTTCACGCGCGCTTTTGTGAACAATCAAGGCGGGCGGGCCGCGGCCATTGCCGTGACACTGTTCATGATCGTGATCGTCATCTCCATCTTTCAATACCAGCTACTGCGCATGACGGGCGGGAGTGATCGCAAATGAATTACGCGACGCTTCAACGGTGGAATTTATTCGGCGGCATCGCCACGACGTTGACAATATTTTTTGCCGTGATCTGGGCCTTTCCGATCTACTGGGGCATCATCACTTCATTGAAACCGGAAGATGAAGTTGTGCGACCCATCATTGAGTTGTGGCCCCAAAACTTGACCTTCGAGCACTACACCAACGCTTTATTCAATTCGCAAATCGGATTGTGGTACATTAATTCGGTTGCGGTGGCTGTGGGTGTTACGGTGATCACCATCATCTCGTCGATGCTGTGTGGCTATGTCATTTCCCAGCTGAATTTTCCGGGCCGGAAACCGCTTTGGTGGTTGATCATGGCCAGTTTCATGGTGCCTACGCAAACCCTGATCATCAATCACTTCGAATTGATTGCCAACATGGGCTTGCTCAATACTTGGGCGGGCATGATTTTACCGCAACTCATCCACCCCGTCATCATCATCGTTTACAAACAATTCTTCGATAATGTGCCGAAGGATTTCCGAGAGGCTGCCGTGATGGACAATGCTTCAGAGTTGCGCATTTTTTGGAAAGTTTTCATTCCCATGAATTGGGGCATCACGACGGCCCTTTCCATCGTGGTGTTTATCTGGACATGGAATGCGTTTCTGTGGCCGTTCCTTGCGGTAACGCAATCTGAAAACATGACGGTGCCCGTTGGCATTACGCAGGTGAACGATAATTTCGGCGTCTATTATGCAAGGCAATTGGCCGCTGCAATTTTGGCTGGGCTGCCAGTGGCACTTGTCTATTTGCTATTCCAACGCCGCGTAACGCAAGCCATCACCTTGTCAGCCGGTATCAAAGGATAATTCTACGCGTGATGGGCTTTGCCTGTCGCGTCAAAGAAATGGCTCTGCGCCATGTCGAAAGTTAAGTTCACAGTGTCTGTTTGCTGGATCGTGGAATTGCCGTTGTCTTGGGCCGTTAACAAGGTGCCGTCGCTCATGCGAGCATAGACCAATGTGCGATCCCCGAGGCGTTCAACCACTTTCACTTGCCCTTGCGCATCGCCGCCCTTTGTCACCACGCGAATTGCTTCCGGGCGAATGCCCAGTTCATAGCTGCCACTTGCAAGTTTTGCTGAAGACGGTGGAAGTTTGGTGCCGTCTGCGGCGGTGATGCTGGAGGATTTGGCACCACCCCCAATGTTGACCTTGATGAAATTCATGGCGGGCGAGCCGACAAAGCCTGCCACAAAGCGTGAAGCTGGCCGCGAATAGACTTCCATGGGAGTTCCCACCTGTTCAATACGGCGGTCATTCAACACAACAATGCGGTCTGCCAAAGTCATCGCTTCGGTCTGGTCGTGGGTCACATAGATCATCGTGGATTTGATACGCTGGTGCAGTTCGGCCAACTCCACGCGGGTCCGCACGCGCAATGCCGCATCCAGATTGGACAGTGGTTCATCAAACAAAAATGCTTTTGGTTCTTTTACAATGGCACGACCAATTGCAACGCGTTGGCGCTGACCACCAGAAAGTTGCGAGGGCTTGCGCGCGAGCAGCGGCTCTATTTCCAGTATGCGGGCGGCATCGTTCACGCGGACTTCAATTTCAGCACTCGCCATGCCAATATTTTCAAGGCCAAAAGCCATGTTTTGATGCACGGACATGTGCGGATAAAGCGCATAATTCTGAAACACCATGGCCACATTGCGCTGACCGGGTGGTAGACTTTCACAGCGCACACCACCGATGGTGAGGGTGCCCTTGTCGATGGTTTCCAACCCCGCGATCATGCGCAACAGCGTAGACTTGCCCGACCCTGAGGGGCCCAGAAATACCACAAACTCACCATCCGCAATGGTCAAGGACACATCATGAATTACCGCAACCGAACCAAATGACTTCGATACATTATCGAGGCGAATTTCAGCCATGCACCACTCCTATAA
The DNA here is from genome assembly GCA_963840765.1 of uncultured Alphaproteobacteria bacterium. GTDB lineage: Bacteria > Pseudomonadota > Alphaproteobacteria > Rhizobiales > Aestuariivirgaceae > Aestuariivirga. The sequence continues at coordinate 228,485 of CAWJAE010000011.1, forward strand.
TCTTGAATACCATCTTTTCCGGTATACACCGGAAGTCAAGATTTAGTTAGGGGCTATTCCGCTTTGCCACTTGAGCTTCCCGCTGCAGCCTGTCATCTATTCGATGACTACTGCACCACAATTCAAACGGCGATTTGACCCCCCGATGCTTGGCGTTTGCTATTATCCTGAACACTGGCCCGCAGAATGGTGGGCGCAAGATGCTGCCCGCATGCGCGAGGCTGGCATCTCCTATGTGCGCATTGCTGAATTTGCGTGGGCGCGCTTCGAACCCCAACGCGGGCAATTTGATTGGGGCTGGCTTGACCAGGCGATAGAAACGTTGGGCGATGCAGGCCTCAAAGTGGTTCTGGGCACACCCACCTGCACGCCACCCAAATGGCTTGTTGATGAATTTCCCGACATCATTCCTTTCGACGAACAAGGCAGGCCGCGGGGCTTTGGCTCACGCAGACATTATACATTTTCGTCGGAAAATTATTGGCGGGAAAGCCAACGTATCGTCGAAGCGCTGACGCAACGCTATGGCGAAAACCCTTATGTTGTTGGCTGGCAGACAGACAATGAATACGGCTGCCACGATACCATTCTCTCGTGGGGACAAGAAGACCTGAAAGGTTTCCGTCGTTGGCTCCGCACGCAATATCAATCTCCCGCACAACTCAACGAGGCGTGGGGAAATGTGTTTTGGTCAATGGACGTGCAGAGCTTTGATGACGTGACGTTGCCGAACCTCGCCGTGACCGAAACCAACCCAGCAGCCAAGCTGGACTTCTGGCGTTTCCATTCCCAACAAGTTGTCGCCTACAACAAAATGCAGTGCGACATTATCCGCGCCAATTCGCCGGGGCGCTGGATTACCCATAACATGATGGGGTTCTTCAACGACTATGACCATTGGGCTGTCGCTGATGATCTTGATTTTGCCTGTTGGGATTCTTACCCCGTCGGCTTTACCGAGCGCTTTCCCTTCAGTGAAGCAGACCACGTGAAGTGGGCGGAAACCGGCCACCCTGATATCGCTCCCTTCTTCAATGATCTTTATCGCTGCATAGGTCGCGGCCAATACTGGGTGATGGAGTTGCAACCGGGCCCTGTCAATTGGGCAGCGTGGAACCCCGTGCCTAAGCCCGGCATGATCAGGCTTTTTACATGGGAAGCGCTGGCGCATGGCGCCGAAGTGGTTAGCTATTTCCGTTGGCGGCAGGCAGTATCTGGACAAGAACAAATGCATGCTGGCCTCAACCTAGCGGGCAAGCACGAATGGTCGCAAGGTGGACGCGAAGCCATGCAAGTGGGGCAGGAACTGTTAGCTGTGGGTGCGTTGCCCGCATCGGCCAAAGCGCCCGTTGCCATTGTCTATGATTATGAAGCATCATGGATCACGCGCATTCAGCCGCAAGGCAAAGACTTTGATTTTTCTGAATTGATGTTCCGTTGGTATGAGGCCGTTCGGAAACTGGGACTTGATGTTGATTTTGTGCGGCCCGGTGCAGACCTTAAAGGTTACAAACTCGTGCTGGTGCCAACGATGCCGCATGTCAGTGATGTGGCAGAGCGGGCCTTCACGGCTGCCGACGGTGTGGTGCTCTATGGTCCACGCACGGGCTCAAAAACCCGGCATCATGCAATACCGGAAAACCTGCCGCCCGGCCCCCTTGCGCATCTTGTCAAAGCCCGTGTTGTGGAAGTCTCTTCAATGCGGCCCGGCTTGACCAGCAAGGTTAGCGGTAAGGTGCTGGGTGCGGCCATTCGCTGGCGTGATGGACTGGAGCCACAAGGCGCAGAAGTTTTGGCTTCGTTTGAAAATGGGTCAGCGGCCTTTACTGCGGCGGGCAATCATCACTATCTTGGATGTTGGCCTGACGCAGAGCTGTTGGGCTCAGTCATGGCCTTCGTGACCAAAAAGGCAGGCGTTACGACGATGGATATCCCGGACGGCGTTCGCATCCGTCGACGCGGCAATCTTCTCTTTGCGCTCAATTACGGCTCAGCGCCATGGACATTGCCTATGGCAGGAGATGTGCTGCTGGGATCACGGGACTTGCAGCCACAACAGATAACAATACTGAGCGAAAAATAAGCGCCGATCTTCGCTGCCGACGTGCTGTGCACATTGCCGGTTGTTTCAATTGGCCAGAATGAACGTCTTACCCTAAAGTACTGCTTTGCAATGTGAATTGGGATGAGAATGGCAATCGGGGGGGCAAAGGCAAAGCGGATTACGGCTCAGCAAGTCGCCGATCGGGCGGGGGTATCGATCTCCGCCGTTTCCCGCGTCTTCACGCCGGGTGCGAGCGCTTCAACAGACACGCGTGATAAGGTGATGAAAGCAGCAAATGCCCTGGGCTATCAACCCAATGTCATGGCGCGCAGCCTTATGACAGGGCGCACCGAATTGATCGGACTTGTCTCCAACAATTTCGACAATCCGGCATTCATGGAAATTTTCGATTTATTTACGCGCACGCTGCAAGACCATGGCTTGCGCCCATTGCTTGCCAACCTTTCCGGCAATTCAGATCCGGAAAAAGCAGTTGCCATGCTACGTCAATATAATGTGGACGCGGTCATCGTTGCATCATCAACCGTTTCGCAAGCCTTCATTGATGGATGCCTTGCTGCTGATATTCCCCTCGTGCACGCCTTCGGAAAACCATCGTCCAATTCTGCTATCCATGTTGTGGGAGCCGACAACGTGCAAGGCGGCAAGTTGGCCGCTACGACGCTGCTGCGATTAGGTTACAAGAGGATGGCGTTCTTGGGTGGCCCTCGGACAGCAAGTTCAACAGTGGACCGATTAAAGGGCTTCAAAGCTGTGTTGAAAGCAAAAGCAATGTCTCCCATCGCCGAAGTTTTTGCCACCAGCTATTCCCACGAACAAGGGCGACTGATGATGCTTGCCCTTTTGGCAACAACCGGGGTTGACGCGGTTTTTTGCGGCGATGACATTTTGGCCATGGGGGCGTTGGACGCCTGCAAGGAAGCTGGCAGGTCAGTGCCTAGCGATATGGGAATTCTCGGCTTCAACGACATCGCCATGGCATCATGGGCGGCATATAATTTGTCCACGATCCGCCAACCGATTGCGGAGATTATTATCTCTGCCGTGGAACAGGCCATCACGTTGGTGGCAGACCATCAACAGGTTAGCCAGCCGCAGCGCTTTGCCTGTGAAGCGGTGTTGCGCGGCACCTTGCGAGAGGCTTAGTCGCGCAGGCTTGGTGGTCGCGCATCTGTCCATTGACCACCTGCTTTCGCTGACTCAACAGATGCCTTGATTGCCGCAATGGAACGCAAGCCATCTTGTGCCGTCGGAAAATGCAGGGCTTGCGTGTTAGGTGTGGCACCTGAACGATGCGCTTCGATAACGTCGGCAAGATCAGCGTAGATATTGGCGAAAGCAACGAGCATACCTTCCGAGTGGCCCGCAGCAATACGGGTTGCACGTTCGGCGTCCGGCGACAAGCCGCCCATGCCGCGTTCGATGGTTTCCGTGCGGCCATTGAGTGGCGTCCACTGCAATTGGTCAGGCCATTGCTGGGCCCAGCGCAAGCCGCCCTTTTCGCCGAAGACGCGAATGTTGAAACCGTGGAAGCTTCCAACCGCAACGGAACTGGTCCAAAGGCGAACCGTCGTTCCACCATCCATGCGGACATTGACCATGGCATCATCTTCCAATTTGCGGCTTTCGATTGCTGAGACAAAATCAGCAGAAAGTTCACGCGCATTCTGGCCTGATATGAAACTGGCCATGTGCAGTGCATGAATGCCGCAATCGGCGAATTGACCGGAGATGCCCGCCTGCGCAGGGTCATAGCGCCAGCGCATGCGTGGGTTATCAGCATCAGCCGCGTCAGCATGGAAGCCGTGGGAGAATTCAACCACGATGAGGCGCACTTTTCCAAGATCACCGCGCGCAATCATGGCCCGCATATGGCGCACCAACGCGTAACCGGTGTAACCATAATTCACTGCGCAAATTGCACCCGTGCGCTTGGCCGTTGCCGCAATGTCTTCCGCCTCCTCGACCGTCACCGTCATGGGCTTTTCGCAGAGCACATGAATGCCTGCTTCGAGGAAAGCCTTGGTGATGGCGTAGTGCGTGGAATTCGGCGTGGCCACGGTAACGAGGTCGAGCTTATCCTTGCGGGCCTTTTCACCCGCGAGCATCTCTGTCCAATCCCCATAGGCGCGGTCAGGGGCGATCCCCAAACGTTGGGCAAAATCGCGGCCCTTGGCCGCGTCAGCGTCCAAAGCACCTGCTTTGAAATCAAAACGCGCATCAAGCGCTGATGCAATGCGGTGCACAGGTCCGATTTGGCTGCCTTCGCCACCGCCAATCATGCCCCAACTCAAACGTGCCATCTTGAAACTCCGGAATTAAAAACCAATTGAATTGAGATAATCGCGGTTCGCGCGCGCGTCATCCAGAAATCTTGCATTCATCCAGCACGCACGTCCATGCGGGGTTGCGTGCGTGATCTGCAAATTCGACACTCCAGGAATAGCGTGCATTGTTAACTTTATGGTCATGGATTGCCCTCACACCTCTTCAGTGTTTACCCAACAGCGCCCCGCATGTGAGCGCCAACTGGCTTCAATGATCTGGTTCACTTCCATGCCATCGCGGAAAGTCGGCCAACGCGGTTTACCTTCGTAAATGGCTTCTAAAAAGTCACGCGCTTCAATGATGATCTGGTCCTGATAGCCCGTGCCATGGCCGGGGCCCAAACAAAAGGGTTTGTAGTCCGGGTGCAGCGGACCTGTAAGAATTTTGGTGAATCCACGCCGTTCTTCAGGTCCTTCAGCGCGGTAAAGCCACAACGCATTCTGGTCTTCCTGATCAAAACGGATCGAACCCTTGGTGCCATAGATCTCATAGGCGTAACCCATCTTGCGGCCCGTGGCGATGCGGCTCACGAACAGCTGCCCCATGGCACCATTCGCAAAGCGGCACATGAGGGCGCTCTGGTCGTCATTGGTTACGGCTACGCCACCACGAGTCTCGTGAATTGTCGCGATGTCGGCCACAAGCGACTTGATAGGTCCAGCGAGTGCGAGTGCCGCATTGATAATATGAGGTGCCAAATCACCCATGTTGCCATTGGCGCGGCCGTGGGTGCGCCAGTCGCCGGGCATTGATTCGTCGGCCAGAAAATCTTCGGTGTGTTCAGCGCGCAGGAACGTGATGTCCCCGATCTCGCCACGCGCGATGATTTGTCGTGCCAGTTGCGAGGCAGGTGTGCGGATATAGTTGAAACCCACCATGTGGATACAGCCGCTTGCTTCAGCTGCTGCCATCATTGTTCGGCTTTGGTCGAGGCTAAGGCCCAAGGGCTTCTCGCACAACACATGCTTGCCTTTGGCAAAGGCGGCGAGTGCAATGTCGTGGTGCGTCTCTTGCGGACTGGCAATCACCACGGCCTGAACGGCAGGATCATCCACCAGCTTGCGCCAGTCAGATGTAGATCGCTTGAAGCCAAATTGACGCGCTTTGTCGGCAGCTCCGGCTTCTGTCGTCGTGCACATCATTTCCAGCGACGGGCGAAGTGCGGTGTCAAACACGGCACCAACGGCAGCCATGGCCACCGCATGGGCCTTGCCCATGTAGCCGCCCCCAACAATACCAATACCGATTTGTGCCACGCGGGCTCCTGTTTTTGCAAGCGCTTGCAAAGTGAGTAAACACGACCTAATCTCTGGCGTCAAGACGTCCGGAGTTTTCAATGCCAAACGTATGCCGCTCTTTACGCTTGACGATTAAGCGCTTGAGCGATGGGGAATAATTCATGTTCGAACGATTGCAAATGAACCGCTTTCTCGTGATTGGTCGTGCAGGTATGGACCTCTACGCCGATCCACCAGGCACCGAAATTGAAAATGCGACCCGTTTTCACTCCGCATTAGGTGGTTCTGCCGCGAACATTGCGGTTGCCATCGCTCAGCAAGGCGGAACTTGCGCGCTGTTGACGGCGGTGTCTGATGATGCGGTGGGCCGCTACACCATAAAAGCACTTCGCAGCTACGGTGTAGACACATCCCACGTGAAGGTCGTCGGTGGAGAGGCGCGCAACTCACTGGCGGTGGTCGAAACACGCGCCGAAAACTGCCAGTCCGTTATCTATCGCAATGGTGCCGCCGATTTCGAAGTGTCAGCAGCTGATGCAACTGCCGTAGACTACCACAAATTTTCTGCTGTCATTGTCACAGGCACAGCACTGGCACGCGAGCCATCACGCAGCGCCACGTTGAAAGCACTCGAATTGGCGCAGGCTGCGGGGTTGGTGACCATCATTGACATTGACTACCGCCCCTATTCCTGGACCTCCCAAGTGGAAGCACAGAGCGTTTGTTCTCACGCGGCTGAACAGTGTGACATCATCGTGGGCAACGATGATGAATTTGCAGTGCTGGCAGGTGGTGAAAGCAGCTTGCACCACGCTGCCACCCTCGCCCGTGTTTCTGGCCGCATCGTTGTTCACAAAATGGGCGAAAAAGGCTGCGTAACTTTCGCAAGTGGTGAGCGCTTCGAAACACCAATCTTTGATGTCCAAGCCCTGAAACCCACGGGTGCTGGCGATGGATTCATGGGCGGATTTATCACCGGACTTGTTGCCGGTTCCTCCGTGCAAGATGCTGTGCGCCGAGGTGCTGCCACAGCGGCCATTGTGGTGACAAAGGTTGGATGTGCACCAGCCATGCCATCCGCCTCTGACGTTCAAACCTTCATGCAAATTCACGCGAATTAAGGATCAGTCGACATGCACATTCCGCCCCACGACAACCACAACAGGCCCCTCGTAGACGTTGATGATGCCCGCGTGCCTTTGAACTATTTCAACATTGTGAAGCTGAAAGCGGGGCAGAGTTTTGAATATCAAGTTCCGGGTTACGAAACAGCAATCGTACCGGCGACAGGAACTCTAGAGATCAATGTTGCAGGTGAAAATTTCAGTGCAATCGGAAACCGGGGCGTTAATGTGTGGGATGGCGAACCCGAAGGTGTCTATGCGCCCTCCTCTGCCAAAGTTCAGTTTGTCTGCACGTCTGAAAGTGCCGAAGTTTTCATCGCGGGCGCGCGCTTTGATGGCGAACTCCCACCATTTGCTGTGCGCGTTGCCGACATAGATAAAATTCAATATGGCTCTGACGACACGAAGACACACCGCAAGATCAAGCACATTCTTGGCACCAAATACCATGGCCGCGTTGGGCGTTTGCTTGTCTCTGAATTGTTCACCGTGGGGCAAGGTGGGTGGTCAGGCTTCCCGCCGCACAAACATGATACAGATCGGCTACCACTCGAAACACGGCATGACGAAACCTACAATTTCCGCTTTCGTCCCAACTATGGTTTTGGATTGCAACTTGTACAGAAAGTGGATGGAAAGGTAGGTGACGCCTATCATCTGATGGATGGTTCCACCGTCGTGCTCGAAAATGGTTATCATCCTTGCGTTGCCGCACCGGGCTACGAGATGTATTACTTCACCATCCTCGGTGGCCTCAGTCAGCGTTCACTGGTACAATTTTTCCAGCCTACTCACGCCTATCAGGTGGAAACCATTCCAGGGATCAAAGACATGATCGCCAAATTCAAATGACAGTTGCCACGCTCAAAGATGTGCTCCGTCCTGCCATGGCTGGAAACTATGCCGTAGCGGGACTGGTGGTGCTGGGTTGGGAAGATGCGAAAGCCTATGTCGAAGCTGCTGAAGAGGCACAGCTTGCGGTTATCTTGCAAGCAGGACCGGGTTGCCGCAAACACACACCGGTTCCCATACTTGGCAAAATGTTTCGCCACCTTGCAGAGCAGGCAAGCGTACCTGTGGTGTGCCACATCGACCATGCACGCAGCTTAGCGGAATGCCAGGAAGGCATCGACCACGGCTTCAGTTCGGTGATGATTGATGGCTCTATGCTACCACTCGCTGAAAACATCGCTTTGACGCAAGGTGTGGTCAACCTGTGCAAGCCGCATGATATTTCGGTTGAGGGTGAAGTGGGTGTTGTCGGATACAGTGGAGGAGCAGCTTCGGCGCATACTTCACCGGAGGAAGCTGCGATTTTCGAACGAGAGACCGGCGTTGATGCCTTGGCCATTTCGATTGGCAACCTGCACCTGCAAACTGAACAGCAAGCGGACATTGACAGAGAAGCACTCAGCGCCATCGAGGCGGTGACAACTGTACCATTGGTGCTCCACGGCGGCAGCGGAATTCCATCAAACCTGCGTCAGCTTTTGGCCCGCACCAGCCGCGTGAAGAAATTTAACATTGGAACTGAATTGCGAATGGCCTTCGGCGCTGCGTTGCGCGCTGCGCTGGCCAGCCAACCGGCAGAATTTGACCGTATCAACATTCTGCGCGCAACAATCCCGGCTTCGCGGAACACTGCCAAATCAATCATGCGGGAACTGGTAGACGACAAGCAGATTGGTAGCGTCAGTGATCGTAAATAAAACAGCACCAGGATGGAAAATTTAGCTGTTTGTTTTGACTTGAAAATGGCGCACGACTTCATACTTGCCAAAGTATTTTAGTGCTCATGGCCGCAGGATTTGCGCATGGGAGCGCAATTTCCAAGAGCTTTCCTACGGCCTTAGCGCGCACGCACTTGCAATCCATTTCGAGGGACCACAAAGAATGCGTAACAAATTATTGCTCCAGAATATTTTTCCACGCCTTCATTGAAAGCAAGTGCGTGTAGATGAGCGGCAACACGCCGGCGCGTTTGAGTTTCAACCAGCTTTCATCAGGCAGCTGATTGAGTTTCACTTCATCTACAACACGGAAACCATGGATTTTGTTAGAACCGCCCGGCATTCTGATTTCCGCAACCCGTTCAACGAGAATTCCCGTATCTTCAATTGCGCGACAAATCGAACTTGTGACTTGTTGTGCACGGCTGTAGGCGAGGCAAAATTGCAGTGCACGTTTTGAAATTTCGGTTGGCTTTCCGCCTGAATACAGCGGTTCTGCCTGTTCTTCATCTGAAAAAGCATCAGAAACGGTATCAGCTGCCAAGTAAACATTGCCAGCACCATCACTTGCCATATTGAAGGGAAAGCGCCGCACATAGGCAGGAATATAAGTTCCTTTGCGCCAATAGCCCAACGTATCCACAAAAGGATTGACGCCCTTTTTATGACCAACAATGGCGACAGGTTCCAATTTTTCGCCCGCACCTGCAAAAACGATCGGGTAGTGGGGGGCTGCATCTGAAAGTTCAGTTGCGGTGAGTGGAATAGAGTTTGCTTTCGAAGCAAAGCCAAAATCTTGCACGGGGTGGTAACGCAGATGCCCGTGAGTTGAGACATTTAGAATGTCGATCGACTGAAAGAAAAGCGGCAAAATTTTCTGGGGGAGCTGAGCGGCAGGTTGGGAAATTTTGGCCGCCGGCTGCACAACAGTTGGTTGGACTTTAGGTGTTTTACCCGCTGTCGCATTGGCCTTCTGCTTCAACTTTTGGCCTTTTGACTTACCCATCACTTCACCTGCTTATTTCGTGCGTGCTTTTAGGGCACTCATGGCGTTGTTCAGTCCCTTGGAGGACATTTTAATGCGCAACAATTTGCCGTCCGAAATTGGGAACTGCAAAGCTAACGCGCCAGATTTTCCAACAACAGCAAGTTTCTCAGGCGTGATGTCGAGTATGGCAAAGCAATTCGTGCTGATGCAGCGACGGAAATTGCCTTTGGTCAATTCCTTATTGCCATCCAACAACTGAGCAGGCTTATCAAAGGACACGTCAACCAAGGTGCGAAGGCCGCCTACGAGTTTACCTTTGTTTTTGGGGTCATAAGCGAAGGCCACACGGGCGACTTCATTGCCGGTTTTTTGATTTTTATAAACTTGTGCAACTTCACAAATGCGGGCGGTGCTTTCTGGAACTGCGGCTATTTTTTTTGAGGCATCAGCAACAACTGCTGGCACCCGAACGGCTGTGCATTCGATGGACCATGCATCGTAGGATTCAGTTGAGGTTGTAGGTTGTGGTGCCGTGGCTTCCTGCGCCATAGCCATTGCACTTCCAAAAAGAAATATAGCTGCCGAAGCACCAAGTACGCGCATGTTGCTTAAATGATGTGTCATATTTGAAACCTTATGAACGTGTTGTTGCGGCAGACCGCTTAGGCCTTGTGAAAAAATACAATTGTGGACCGCTGATTGCTGCAAGCTGCCAGCGCTCGATTGCAATATCGGTCAACACCTTTGGCAAAACTTCTTGAATCCGCGCATGATCAGGCGAAGTGATTTCAAAGGTCTGCTTCTGGCCATCAACATCGCTTACGTTGGCATAGCCCGCTTCTGCGAGCGTGGTCATTGCATCACGATCAAGCTCAGGTGGTGTGCGAACTAAATATTCCACAGGTTGGGCTTCATCTATTGTGAAGATGAAGCACTCCATGTTGTTGACCGCAGTCAACTTCCAGCCTTTGGCCCCATAGGTGTTGAGCACAAGCGGCATAATGCGCGTGGAACGCGCGGCATCCCGATCAAGCACCACATAGCGACCAGGATCATCCGCAGACGGCTTTGCTGCACCTTCAGAAAAGAGCTGATTATAGACGAGCTGATCCAGCTCACCGATTGTCAAAACACCATACTTCATGACCACAAAAGTGTCCGGATCGATCAGAAACGCGCCATCAGGCGGAAGTGAAGTTCACCGTCACCACCATCAGCCACTTGGTCGTCAGAGTTCACCTTCCAACCATAAGCCAATTCTGCAGAGATGTTTTGGTTATACTGGTAAGTCAAACCCAAGCCGGCCCCCACCAGGGACGCGGAACTTTCGCCAATTGACGATGGCGAAAGCACATCAACGACGCCTGCATCAAAGAAGCCAAATGCGCGTAAGGCATCAGACTTGCCACCACGATCAAACAGCGCAACAGCGGGCGTATAAAGCTCCATGCGTGTCATGACACCCATATCACCGCGAACGGCATTTTCGTCGAAGCCGCGCACACTGTTGAGTCCGCCGAGGAACATCATTTCGCTCGGGTTCAAACGATCACTTGCTAACTGTCCTTCCACTTCAATGTTGAAGAGGAAGTCCTTTGGCAAGAACACTGTGTGATCGACGCTTGACCGCAAGTAAGCATAGCTTGCTTTAGCGTCTGCACGGGATGCATTGAAAGCTTCGTTGTCATTGTCAGAGAACAAACCGCCCGGTGCCGCCCAAACACCAACATCAAATGCTGTGCTGGATTTTGCCCCGGCATGCTGACCGACAATTTGAGCAAAGAACTGACCCACTTCAGTGACGTTGCCACTTGCTGCGGCGCCACCGAATTCAAAACTATTGTCCGAGTTTTTATACTCGAAGCCATATCGCGCATCCAAAGTCGTGTTGCTGAAGCCCGGCAGCTGCGTGATAAACATACCACCCAAACTCCAGCTTTTGCCTTTGGATGTACCGGGGCCTGTCTCTGTCATGGTCTTGGCATAAGAACCACTCAACTGAAAATCGGTGCGGCTCATGACTGGAAGTGTATAGCTCGCAGCATGGGCAGCAAGATTGTCCAAACCTTTTTCAGAGGTTGTGAATTGGTACGTCAACTCATGATCCAAGTTCCAAAGATCACCCAGTGCGAAACCTGAATAGATGCGCAAGTCACCTGTGCCACCGGAGCCTGTATTGTCAATTCCTGCAAAGATTGACCACGGCTTGGTCTCCTTCACATCGAACGCAATATTGGTTTCTCCAAAATTCTTGCCGGGTTCATAGATGGCGTCAAGACGGCGGTAGCTACGGCGGCTTTTCCAATACAGGTGATCAAGTACAGCTGACTGGGTGATGACATCACCAGCTTCCAAGCCAAATCCTTCGAGATAATAATCAGGATCCGACGGATTGCCTTCAACACTTGTTTTGCCAAGCTTACCGACCACCGCAATCACTTGCACAACGCCGTTTGTAACGTCTTGTGGGGGAACAACGATATTAACAACCGGAATGCCAGCGGCACGATAGGCCAGCACCATATCGCGGGTCAGCCGATCCAATGACGCAGCAGAAGCCGCTACGCCAACATAGGGTTCTGCTGCAAGTGCCACACCATCGGGAACATTCTCAGCGCGTACGTCAACGCCAGTTGCTTTTGTGCCACCTGCTTTTATGTCTTTCGGGTTGCTGACAATGACGACCGCTTTAACAGAAGCGATGATCTGGCGTTCATCGGTCGAAACACCTTGGTCACTGCGCGCAGCAAGCTTCACCGCACGCGGGGCCTTGCGTTCAATACCTTGACGATAAAGTTCACGCGCATCCACTTGGGCCGATACACCTGCAAACATTGCCGCACACGCCACGAGACCAACTGACCTCAGCATTATCTGTTTAATCGCCACCATAGCCCCCTTGTCGTCCCCGATTACAAAACTCAACACCCGCACAATCAAAGCTCCGGATCAAAGAAGGAGAAAGTTGACGCGAACGACAACGTCCTTGGATACAGTCGCGCAAGCTGCTCGGCTGCCTTTGTGCTGTTGCGTACATACTCTACAACCACGGGAACGCCAAGGCTCTCAAGTGGATTAATCCCAACAAAATCAATGGGTTCTTCATAATCCACCCGAGCTAAATTAATATCTGATCCAGTTAAGCTAAAATTAACCATTTGCTGACGTGGCCGCATGATTGTTGTGTCAATAAGCGCTGGTGCAATGCCATGCGTTGACACGAAGGAGTCGCTTGCAATCGCGAAGCCTTGCGAGCTTTCGCCGCGGTCTGCATAGCCTTCAAAATCGACCTGCTCGGTAGTGCCGGAATTGCCGTTCTGGTTGCCACCAGCTTGACCGCCAAATCCATTTGCCGAACCAAAGCCCGCATTACCTGTCTGGTGCGTCTGCGTTTCGCCACATACTGCGTTTCCATCTCCAGCAGTAGCAGCGTCCTCCTCACACTCAACTTCATAAGTGCTGGTGCCTACAAAGCGCTGTTGATCCAAGTTGCCCGAATTGACTGAACCTTCGATATTTGAACCATCACGACCGCTGACATGACCAATTGCAAAACCTTCATCCTGATCAAAGAAATTGATGTAGGGCGAATACTCTGGACCATTGCCAGTTGCCGGGGGGGCTTCAAAGTAGAAGCCAAAGTTACCAAGGCCCTGCTTTGTATAAGGTGCTGCATTACTCATCAATGAGAACGGATGCTCGTGATCCGTGCCACCCGTATCTTGGAAGACATTCGATGGATCAAGGCTTCTTGGTGCACCCGTTGTATCACCCGACAATTCACTGTCGTTGAACATTACGGGAGTCAGACCGGGAGCGATTGTTAGATTTTCTTGCGACGGCAAGAAGAACCGCAATTTACCGTTCACATCTGAGTAGCCCGAGTTGATCTGAGCACCTGTAAACAGCATGACATCAGCTGTTGTTATGATGGTGTCCTCAGATGGGCTATTCTGGCCTGCACCAATTGTGGTGTTACCCAAAATGCGATTGCGGGCGGTTTGACCAAGTACACTATTATCATCCAAGAGCGCCGCCGCCCAGGAAGTCATAATGTTCATGGCCCACTGCACCGTTTACAACATGCAAATCAGCTCCCACTTCAAGCCAGATGTCACCTTGTGAGCGTTGAACCTGGTTGAGAGACGGAATGCCACCAAGTCCGTCCACCAAGGATGCGATATCAGATACATCAGCATGGTTGTGACCAATTCGTGCCACACCACCCAAGCTGAGAATGAGCGCATCATCACCAGTGCTGAGTGCCGCAACACCGTCAGGCATAGGCCGTGCTGCATTGGTGCCGACTTCAACCAAGATGTTGCCACCAAGAAGTTGATCCGTGATGACTTCAGTACCTATTGCTTGCCAATTATTGCCAGCTGGGCTGCGATGACCAATCTCAGTCCGACCGCCTGCAAGAGCAGTCATAGAAAGATTATTGCCGATGCCAGGTCCGGCACCTTCAACACTGCCAACACCCGTTGTAGCGGAATTGTCACCAATCAGAATGTTGGAGTTGACGATTTGATCAACATTGCTTCCGGTTGCTGCATTCACCGTGCCGGGCAGCAAAGCGCCCGTTTCAGTAATGTAGTGACCAAGCTGAGCCGTGCCGCCCACACCGCTGTTCATGGTCAAATCATGGTGCACCGTGACGATCACATCACCACCTGCCCCTGCTCCGCCAATGCGCTGTTGCGTATCAGCTCGTGCGGTCAGGACATCATTGCCGCTGGCATTGACTGTCGAAACTGAGCGATGACCAATTTGTGATTCACCTGTCAGCAGATTGGAGATGCTCAAGTCACCCAAAATTGGCAACGGTTGGGCGAGCGAGAATGCCAAGTCTTCGCCAATGGTATGGGTTGGCGTTGCTGGCAAAATTCCTGTGCGCAGCGTATTTGGATCAAGGGTCGTCAGTATGATGTTGCTGGTCGGATTCACATCTGATGTCGCAACAATATAGCCCGTGTCTTGGCTTGCCAGTGTTTGGTAAGCTTCATGACCGAGATGGGCAAAGCCGGTTAGACCAGCTGTCAGGACCGTAATTTGCCCCGTAACAATTGACACATCTGCATCAATGACCTGTGTTGCAACAACGTCCGTTGCACGGCGTCCTGGAGCCTGTTCGTTGGCAATTGGATTTGCTGCACTGTCGTTCGTGCCGTTTCGATCATCATCAGCGGATTCCGCCGTTTGCGCGCCGGAGTGGCCGACATGCGCCTCGCCACCAGGCAGCGAAAGTGAAGACACTTCAAAGCTGCGGGTTGGATCAAGGTTCAGATCGCCATTGATGGTTTGTGTGGCATTGACCACACCACCATAACTATCGAACAACGTGCTGCCCGAGCGGGCAACGCTAACGCCATCGTGGCCCAGATAAACATTCGGCAACAAGACCAATCCGAGCGAACGAACGGCGAGGTCTTCGACATCCATTTCCACATCACCGGAAATCGTTTGGACCGCCGTGACTGCATTGCCGCTACCTGTCGTCACAACGAGGTTCGGAGTTCCGATTTCTTGTACATCTGGCACATGGATGCTCATACCTGAAACTGCAAACAGCTCAGCTTCACTGCCTACCCGCGTTTCATAGGGCAAGATGCCTGTGCTGGAGAAGGTTTGGATGATGAGGTCGGTTGGATTACCGTTTTCATCGAGATCCATGTTGAAGTTGGCAATCACATCGCCGTCGGCATCATTGGTGCCACGCACGATTTGCGTCGCATTCACAGTACCACCACGGTTGTCATATGGAATGACAGTCGATTGGGAAATATTGACGCTGTCAGCTTGATGGCCTGCAATCAGAACGGCCCGCGTTCCTGTTCCCGTTACGCCTGCACCAAATGTTTGCAGGCCTGCGTTCAAGAGATTGGTATTCAGCTCAAAACCACCAGTGACGGTTTGACCTGAGACGATGTCACCGCCGTCGCCAAAACCAGCGAGCGATGCGCCAGCGACATTTAACATTTCCTCATCATGCAGGAACTGCAATTCAGCATAGTTGCCAGCGAGCGGAATAACCGCGTCGCTGACCACCACCGTTGCGGCAGCTGTGAGTGTCACATCTCCGTTGGTTGTGTTCGCAGCTTGGATGTGACCACCCTCAGAAGCAATGAGTCCACCAATACCAGACGCGTTGTTCATACGACCGCGATGGCCAATTTGTGTATCTGCCAGAGCTGCCGCTGCACCGCTTGTTGCAATGGAAGTTACAGAAACCAGACCCAACGAATAATCGTCCTGCGCACCCAACAGACCGTCGCCACGATCAACATTCTGACGACCGTCCACTGTGCGGTTCAACAATGTGTCTGCGCGCAAGTCATTGCCGTCTTGCGTAAAGTCATTCGGTGCTTGCAGGGCGTCATTGTCGCCGTACAAGTTCTGCACTGGATCAGATGTATTCGGATCAACACCGAGGTTGAAGTTCGCCGATTCATTGTCAATGCCAGCAATCAACCGAACATTACCCGTCATCAAGCCTTCGTTGGCTGGCGTGTTGGTAAAGTTGAAGTGCGTGTTGGCAACGCCATAAAGCACGTCGCCACCATCAGCATGGTCTGCCAATTGCAACGATGCATTTTCCGCCCAGAACGTGCCACCCGTGAGAACGCCCGCCGATGTGGTGCCAAGGGCACGTTGGGTGCCGTTGGTCAAATCATTGGCAGCCGTGCGCGCATCCGTGAGATTATCCACGAAGGTGCCCGATGTTGCCATGATTTGGTTGAGTTCGGCTTGCGTTTTACCCAACGACGTATCGACGATGGCAAAAGCATTCAATGCATTGCGTGCAGCTGTTTGAACTGCGTCAATTTGTTGGTCGAGCGAAATTCCATTATTCTCAACCGCCGCATGTGCACTCGTACTTGCAGCTGTCAGTGTCGCAAGTGCTGTGGTCAATCGTGCTTGGTCTTCTGGTGCGTAACGACCAGCAAGCTGATTGGCTGATGTGACGGCGCGCAGCATGTTGTCAATTGTGTCAACCGCTTCGCTGGTTTCCGTCATAGTGACGCGGCCAACAATCGATTCACCCGAAGTGGTCGTGTTGTCCTGCAAGCCTGTTCCATCAGCCTTGTAATAAAGGAAGCCAACAAGGGCATCGCGCAGCGTGGCATATTGATCAACGCCTGTGCCGCCGTTGCCGCCAGCAACTTGCGCAAACAGCAAGGCCGCTTGCGGGTTATTGGTTTCAAACTCGTGGCCCCATTCGTTTTCGTGACCGATCTGTAGATCACCAAGCGCAAGGCCTAGGCCTGCAACCGGCAAGTTGGTAACTGTAACTGCGCCACCACCCAGTGCCTGGGCAACAATGTCTCCACTGATTGCACCACGGTTCAGGACAACATTGCCACCGTCACCCGCAGAAAGGCCAGCAGCACCAGCAGTTGCCACACCATGTTGTTCCATGCCGATGTTAATGCGAGATTGCGCAAGTCCAAGACCGGCTGTTGCAACATTGCTGATCAACACCGCGCCATGGCTATCGATTGCAATAGCGATGTCGGTTTCAAATGTGCCTTGCGCAGCAGGATTACGCGCAAGCACGACTTGTTCGCGGTTCGACACATTAGCAGCACCACCAAGTGTTCCGGTTTGGATCGACACATTGCCGCCGTCACCGTCTTCAACCGAAGCAGTTCCGAAGCTTGTGGAGGTAAGCGAACCATAAGCGCCTGATGTACCCAACATGTTGATCACGTCGGCATTGAACCCGGCGAGCGCGACATAGGGTTCAATCTCGGCGGTGTCGTTATAATCTTCAGCAGTGGTTGTGCCACCCATACCGGCGCGGATGCTGCCTTCGTAGGCGTCTTGCAGTGGGATTAACGTTGCATGACGGTCGCCATCCAAGCCAATCGTGCGTTCATGCCCAATGTGGGTTTGAACATAATTCGCACCAAGCCCTGCGACGGCAACTGCGGTCACGCTAACGGCGGTCTCGCCGTAGATGTTGATGTCGCCACCCAAGTCGCCTTGACGGACGGAAATGTCGCCGCCATTGGCCTCAAGCAAACCTTCGTGAACCGATGCTGTGCTGATCAATGCACCATCACCTGCTTTTGCACTGACAACAATCAGTTCATGACCAATTTGCGTTTCGGTTTCTTGCGCACCCAGTCCTGTCGTCGAGTTAGAATTGATGATGACCGTGCCAATACCTTGCGCATTGATGACAATCGAGTTTCGGATTGGGTTTGCACCGTCAGCACGTGCTGCATTGTCATAGCCAGCCAAGATGCCGTTGTAGCCAACATAGGAATCTGTCGTTTGGTTGGCAGAAACTGTTCCGCTAAAGCTGGTTGCGGCCACATTATCAATGTTGCTGCCAGCAGTTCCATTGACACGGAAGTTGCCGTCAGCTTGGTCCACCAAGCGGCCCACAAACTGTGTTTGTTGGATGGTGTAGTTGGCGTTGCTCTCAGAAACCAAGTTGCTGTAGCTAGCACCGACTGCTGCGTTAATACCCGTCGTGATGGCGCCTGTGTCTGCGACCAGATAGCTACGTGCACCATCAACACCGCTACCAAAGCCTGCTGTATTGTCGGCCAAAGCATTATCGCGGTCACTGATGTTGACTTCATAACGATCAACCACGCCATTGCCATAGCGCGCATCAATGTTACCAATTTCAAAACGTCCACGGTTGGTGTTGTAGCCGTCAATTGTCGTGGCGGCGTCTGTCGTGCCTGTTCCGGACACAATGCCGGTTCCTGTGTTGAGACCAGACGTGAACGCATAGTTTTGGTCAGCATCTGCCAAGAGATCGCCAACAACCACCAGCTCGGAGCGTGTCAACCGTTCGATAATGCGGCTGTCGGTATATTCCGCACCCTTCACCATAAGGCGGGTGGCTGTGCCGTTGGTCGTTACAGTATCATACTGAACAGCATAGAACTTGCCGGTGGTGCCGTCATAGATCACCTTGAATGTGGCGGAGGTGCTGTCTCCAACGATTTCGACATCTTCTCCAGCAAGTGCAACGGTGCCCGTAAGCGCATTGTTGTTGGTTTCATCGCGGTCAAGTACGACGCCATCCAGGGCGCTGACGTTGATATCACCACGGACAAGGCCACCAGCATCACGCAACTCAAGCACCAACATGGTGTCACGATTGACGCCAATTTGGCCGCCCATTTCGCGGTCGTTGTGGGTGTAGCCACGGAAATCAGCATCAGCCAAATCGTCAATGCCATCGAGGTCGTGGTCGCCGTTCTTCAACACATCAACGTCTGCGGAATCTTCAATCCGGTCGCCGTCAGCGTCGTTGAATGTACCATCGGTATCGTTGAAAGCATCAACGATGCCATCACCGCCATCCGTGCGGGCAAAGCTTTCATCGATAAAGCCGTTGCGATCTGTACCACCAGCGTTGGAATTTACAGCAGTTGTGTAGTTGAAGCGAACGTCTGCATAGTCTGAAACGCCGTCACCATCCACGTCGCCGCCGCCAATCAAGTCAACGTCAGCCGAGTCTTCGATGCCGTCTGCATCAGCATCGTTAAAGTCGCCATCCTTGTCGTTGAATGAGTCCTTGATGCCATCTGCGCCCGAAGCTCCACGAGCACCCACCGTATCACCGGCGCTGTCACCGAATGTGCCACTGCCCGCATTATAGCTACCGGTGTTGTAGGTTGCGTCTGCGATATCGTCGATGCCGTCGCCGTCTTGATCGCCATTGTTGAGAACGTCAACATCTGCCGAGTCGGCAATGCCATCAGCATCATGGTCGTTCCAGTTGGCTACAACGCCATTTTGGACAACCGCAATGTTACCGCCATTGCCGGCGAATTTGCCCGAACCGCCATTGCCAGCATGAACCACTGGGTTGATGGTATCAGCACCCAAACCGGGACGTAACAACGCATAGTCGTGGCCAATGTTCAAACGATGGCCAACACGAGCGTATTGGTTCTTGAGTGAGGCTGCGCCTGTGTATGTGGAAGTAATCGTAATCGCACCACCGACAAGTTCAATGTTGCCTTCGAAAGCTTCTTGGATAACGCCAACGTCTCCGCCGTCGCCTCCAATGCCGCCGATGCTGACTGCGCCATCATGGGCGCGCGCCTGCAGCACTTCAGCTTGGTGACCGATCGAAGCGGACTGGAAGCCAGCCGGATCAGTCACTGCAACACCATTTGCCGAAGCAGCGACAGTGATCAATGGTGAGTCAATATGAATTTCACCAGCCACCGAACGCGATACGTTTGCAGCACCGATGCCAGCGTTGATGTCTTGGTTTGGATTGAGAATATCAAGCAACGGGTGGAACGGCGCTGGTGATGCAGCAACTGCACCTGCACCCATTCCGCCTTGCACAATGGCGGCATGGCCGCCATCACCGCCCTGCAACATGACAGCGACAAGCGCGTCAACTTCTGCATTGGACAGTGCACCAATTTCATAGCGCGTGGACTGGTTGTTGACGTTGTTGCCAACCAATGAGCGACCATCATAAGTACCGTTATCAGCATCACGACCCAAGAGTGTGCGTGCATTTGGGTTCGTTGCCGTAGCAGATTCAGAACCCTCAACCGACGAACTGTCATCAGAGCCGTTCAGGAAAATGCGATCAACATTTGTGGTGTTACCAGAACCGACATTGTCAACAGTTGCGCCATTGAAGCCCGCACCAGCATCATTCGGGCCGCCGACATGGTCAGCACCATCAAAGGCGGCAAACTCGTAACCAACTGCGCCCGTATCTTCGATGTTATTGTCATCACGGGCGCCGACCAACAATTTGTCGAGGAAGTGGCCCATATATTTATCGTCGAAGTATGCGGACTTCGAGTCCACATTGGCTTTGTATTCTGCGCTCGAATAAAACGGTGCAACCAGCTTTTGCTCAAGTGCAGAAAGTTGGTTGAAAGCAGCCTTCTGTGCCGCCGCCAGATCACCACCAATGGTTCTGGTGCGCTGCTTGAACTCAAGCAAAGCATCATAAGTGAAGTACAGGCTTTGCTTGCTTTGAATAATTGATCCCGACGAAAGACCAGCCAACAGACCGGAAATCGCCTTCGCTTCAGCACGATGACCAATGCTTGAAATGACAACAGGCGATGAAGCGATCATCGGGTTGTTGTCCATTGCCAGCACGGATACGCTAGCGTTTGCTTCAATATTGATGTCACCCCAAATGCGGTCTTGCAACACTATGGCTGTGCCACTGTCACCACCGCGTGCGCTCAAGGTTGCGGTACCAGCGCTCAAGCCACCACTGCCAGCAAGCGCTTCAGCCTGTTGAATGTGACCTACACGAGATTCCACAATATAATTCGGCAGCGCACCACCGGGCAAAGTCGCCACGTCGCCGGTCGGCGCGCCGACGTTGAGAATGGTGGTGTCGATAACAATGTCACCTTGCACAAAACCAGTCGTTGCGCGGGCGTCACCGCCATCACCGCCATTGGCTTCCGAAACATCAATGCCAATCGCAAGGCCACCCAGACCCAACACGCCGTTGGCGCGGGCTTGGCTGGCATGACCGATAACGGCTGTCAGACCATCAATGGTGCGCACGGGCGCGCCAAGCGGATCTGCTGCAACATCTGGCACTTCTGCACTGGTTTGTGCAGCCGCCGCCATAACATTGACGCCAGCACCTGCCTGAATGTGAATGTCGGAACCATCATTATCAGTTACACCGTAATAGTTTCCAGTGGTCCGATTACCGGTCACGACACCAGTGCCGCCAACACCAACATTCACATCCACATTGCCGCCGCGGCCAGCATTTGCATCGCCGCGCAGATCAATGAAGTTGTCCATGTCATTGGTTGTGTGATGGTTGATATCATCCACCAGTGTTGCTGCTGCGATGATGCCGCCGCCGCCGCCTGCTTCCGAAAGACCAATTGCTTGACCGCCATGGCCAATGGCCGCAGTCATAAATTGATTTGGCAGAATTGGCGATGGACCAGCGCCTTCAATAGCACTTACGGTTACCAACCCTAGAACTTGTGCGTTGATGTCTCCATTGTAACCGCCCTGCTCAATGACAACATCGCCACCACGACCACCATTGGCTGTTTCGTTGAATTGACGTTCACCCAACACAATGCCGCCAGCAGCGCCAAAGCCACCTTCAGCAAAGGACCAATCACCTGCACCAATTTTGGCAGAGATGATGTTGTTGATACCTGTCGATGTAACAGCTGGCGCATGAGCCGCTGTAACGGCAATCACACCACCAACATTCAAGTTGATTTCAGCATCGCGCGTGCCGCCCGTCGTGATGTTCACATCACCACCGCGACCGCCGTTCGCCGACCATTCACCGTCGCCACCCAAGGCACCCAAACCACCCGTGGCAGTTTGAATTCCGCCGTGGCCAATCTGTGAAATGATCGTATCGAGACCTGAAACAGCGCGTGGTGTTGCTGTGAGACCCGATGAAACTGTAAGAGCAGCAATCGTATCAATGCGAGTTTCGCCCTTGATATCGTAAGACATGATCGACGCATCGCCACCGCGACCGCCATTGGCGATTTCGGAAACGTCATTTGCGAGCGCACCCACACCACCCAGATTGGTGGAGACAATGCCCATTTGATTGCGCAAATCGAGCACGTTGCCCAGCCAATTGCCCGCAGTGGCATAGCTCAAACCGCCATGGCCAATTTGCGATACAACTGTCGTGTTGGTGCCGGTCGTCGCACCAAGCGCTGTAACGGTAACTGCACCCGATAGAAGATCGGCATGCTCAAGTCCGCCGCGCAAACCATTCAAGTTGAACTGTGTTGCATCAGCGTAAAGGTTGCTGGTGATGATGTGATCACCAACGCTGTCTGCGTTCCAAACCTGGCCGTCGTCGTTTGGTTTTCCTTCTTTATAGGCCCGCCAAGATTCACCCACACCTGCTGAGCCTGTGCCCGTCGCATAACCGGTTGGATCAAGGCCAGCATAGCTGCTGCTGTTGCCCGTTCCGATGATCACACCGTCCGTATCGAAATCCGGAACATTGATGAGAACGCGGCCCACCAAATAGTCATTTTCAAGTGCGCTGTTTACGAGTGATGCATCGACATCGCGAGCGGCACCTTCAAGCACAGAAGCATCGCCGCCACGTCCGCCTGACGCATTTATAGCGCCCAAACCACCTAGGCCACCGAGCGCTGGCAGATGTCCAACACCTGGAGGAATGAGGTCTGGCGTATGGTCACGCAAAATAGCTGTGTCTGCACGACCGGAAGAGCGGAGTGCATAGTTGGCACTGGTATCAGCCCAATGGTAGCCACCATGGCCAATTTGCGCCACTGCGAGGTCAAACAAGCCGGGAATATGTTCGATGGGCTCGGTAGTTGTGCCGGACGTGACGGCAACTGCGCCAACGGCATCGATTACAATATCACCAACAGTTGTTCCGGCATGGACATAAGCGTCACCGCCACGACCACCATTGGCGTTCGAGAAATCACCAACAATCTGTGTTGCTTTGTTTGACAGTCCAGCAAAGCCCGCCGCGCCAAGCACATTATCAGTGCTGACGGTATTGCGCAGTGTCCATCCACCTTCAAGATGGGCAGCATCAAACTGTGTGCCTGTAACTGCGGTATAATCCAGAACGCCATGTGCGCCAGCAACATAGTCAGCACGACCGTCAATTTGGTCGTAGCGACCATCTTGGTCGATATCTACGACATCGAACTTGCCGTCGCTGTTAAAATCAACCAGATCAACTGTGCCGTTCTGGTCGAGGTCAACATAGCGGGCCACATCAAGCTTGTTTTCAAAACGAGCATCATATTGACCGACGACGCGACCATAGCGCGACACATTGGATGCGCTGTTGCGATACTCATTCAATGCCGCAATTGGCATTCCATTATCTTCGGTGCCTGTCGTGGTGTCGCCATTATAATTGCGAACAAACGTACCAATGACGTGGCCTGCAGAGTTCACTTCACCTGCAACTTGAGTTGCATTGTCAGCAAGTGCTGTCACCAAAATATATTCAGGATCTGCTTCCACGTCATGGAAGATCACATCATCTGTATCACCCGGATTGATCCGGCTGGCAGCGCTACCGCCTACATTGTCACCGACGACGGTGCCATTGTAGCCTGGCGTGTTGCTTTCGTTTTCAGGAATATGGAAGCGGTCGGTGGGGTTGCTGCCCAAAATCCGATCAAGCGATGCAACTGTTTCGGCTTGGCCATCAGGTTCGCCACCATTGTAGTCTGTGAACGACAAATCAACGCCATCCGCATAATTATTCAGGTCAAGCGCATCATCATCATTTCCGTCAACAAGGCTGATTTGTGAAACCGAGATATTTCCAGCACCCGCATCTTCAACATTCGTAACAATGCCACCATTGGCGTTGGTCAGGATGCCAGCAGCGCCGCCATTTTGCGTGACGGCGATAAGATCGGTTGTATGACCGATTTGAGAAATGACTTTTTGGAAGCCCCCCACACCTGCTGTTGGAGGCGTTGTTACAGCAACTGGACCGCCATCAATGACGATGTCACCACGTATGTTGCCGGAAGACACAAGTGCATCACCGCCACGACCACCTGAAACGTCGGGCTGAATGAACACGTCGCCAGAAGGAGTTGTGGCGTCATTTGGATTACCATCGAACTGGTTGGTGCTTGAACCACCGATGCCGCCAATGCCACCTTCAGCATAGATGCGATGATGGTGACCAATGCCAGAGTAGATGTCGTCAGAATTGCCCGTGCCCGGCACACTTGGTGTCAACACCGATGAAACGGTTGTGGCAAGCACATTGCTAAGGACGATATCAGCTTCGTCGTTGTGGTAAACGTTGGCGCTTGTATAGCGATCCGTAATACGACGATCTGTGATCTCGCCCAAGGCAACGAACACGTCACCACCGTTGCCACCAGTCGCAGCACCGTGACCAGACGCGGAGCCTCTGAGATCACCCAAAAACGCTTCATTGCTTTGTGCCGTTGCCAAGCTGGTTGCGGCATTTGCAAGATGGTTTGCAGAACCTCCCAGAGCACCGTCTCCAGCATGGGCGGCAATGTTGCTGCCATGGCCGATGTTCGCTTCACTGATTGAGAAATTCAGCGTGCCCATTGAAGGGTGAAGGATTGTGGACGTAACTGCGACTGCACCTGCAATTGTCGGCACATAGGCAATATCGCCTTCGATGAGTTGATTGCGGAGATCGGCTGAAATATGCCCACCACGACCGCCATGCGCTTCGACTTGTGCTGCGTCCGTTGCTGAAACAGCTGCACCACCAATGCCACCGTCGCCGGAATAGATTTCGGCATAGTCACCATGGCCAATCAATGAATAGGCACCCTCATGGTCGCCAACTGCTTGTGCGCCTGTTGTGACATTTGAGAGCACTGAAACAGCAGCCACGTTAATGCGAATGTCGCCACGGATGCCCGTTGCAGTGTCTTCATTTGTGCCGTCACCCAGCGTACTCACACTGGTGTTGCGGCTTTGCAGCAAGGCGTAGACATCATAAACGTCACCACGCCCACTTACATTATCGCCGCCATGGTAATCATCTGCGTCGATGAAGTCAGCCGTGTCTCCAGCAACCGCTTCTTCAAAGTAGCGGATCAAAACGCCACCAGCCGTATAAGTGCCAATCAAGGTAATGTCAGTTGTGATCGACGCAGGATCCAAAACTGTGGGATCTTCAACAACGGCCAAGGAATTATAGTTTGCGATTGCAGCCGCCGTTGCTCCGCTTGCCAAGGTTGGCATTTCATAGAGATTGCCATTGGTTTGGCGCAATACGCGATAAACGCGGCCCGTTGTTGGGTTCACGCGGCCAATTTGATTGATGTCTGATGTAATTTCGTCGGCATTTGCGCTGGTAACTTTCAGCACGCCACCGTCAAGATCGCGACCATCAACACTTTGGATGATTTCAACGTCACCACCGCGGCCGCCATTATTGCCGTCAAGTGCCCAACCACCGTCTCCCGTGGAAATTATGTTGCGTGAGCCATGACCGACGGCTGCATGCACCACATTGGAGGTGCTTCCAGCCTGCGCGGTAACCGAGTTCGTTGATGTGATTGCCAGTGCACCACCGGTGAGGGTGATGTTGGTATTATCAATACCGCCGTAATAATCCACACGGCCTTCGTTTTCAAATCCATCCCAAACAGTGCCCTTGGAAATGAGCACGTCACCACCGTTGCCTGCGTTGAGACCAGCAGCCCCTGCCCCGCCGGCACCAGTGCGCAAAAGCGTGTCACTGCCATGACCAATCTGGGTTATCGCGGTGTTGCCTGTCATCAACACGCTTTGCGGAGCCGTGACGATGCCACTTGTGACAGTGAAGACAGCAGCGTTGATGTCAATATTTGCCGCTAAAACATGCGATTGATTGATGGTGATATCACCACCATCCAGACCAACGCCACCATTCAAGGTGGTGATCTGTTCCATGTTGCCGTGGCCGATACGTGCGGCCACATAGTCGAAGGAAGCAGCTGGGCGCTGCGGGTGTGAAGTTATCGACGACGTTAATGTCAAAGCGAGTGTGTCAATATCAATGTCACCGGTGATGCGGCCTTCGTCGACCACAACATCAAGCGCTGATCCCGTCGTAGATACAGGCAATGGCAGATCAAGATTTGTACCCACGTAGGTTGACGAACCTGAACCAATTTGGGCGCGTTGAATATTGTCAACAACATCAGAACCGAAAAGCTGTGCGCTCTCCAGTGATTCATTGGCATTCACCATGACGGCGGCAATCGGAACAACGCCACCCAAACCACGCAAGGTGATGTCCGTCGTCAATACACGGCCTGCAACATCTTCAAACGGTGCAATATCATTGTAGGCAAAATGCACGTTATCATCGCCGGAAACAGCAAGCGTCACTTCTACCGGAGAAAGTCCGGTAACATGATAGCCATGCGCGCCATGACCGAGTTGGGATTGAACCGTATGTGTATCCAAAAGGTTGGTTGTTGAATCAGCTTGTATCGAACCAACGATTACGCCAACGCCTGCATTAACGTTGATGTCGCCTTGAATTTTACCATGGGCATAATCAGGGTCAGTCGATGCTGAAAGCGTGCCGCCGACGATAACACCCGTACCGCCATGGCCGACCTGCGCCAGTTGATAATTGCGCACACCGTCGGGCGTTGTTGGTGTTTGAGGAAGTCCGTTGATTGTAACGCCACCAATGGCCTCAACAGTAATATTGCCGGTAATGTTACCTTGACGCAGGTTTTGGCCTGTTGAAGTGGCCAAGGCCGAGCCATGACCAATCTGGGCGTACTCCGTTGGGTCGCCATGGTTCAAAGCGCCTTGCACGGCAACGGCGGCTCCAGCTGTTACATTGATGTCGCCAGAAATATCCGCAACGGAAACCGTCGCACCTGTATCAGTCGGTGCACCGCCATGTCCGATTTGTGCAAAATTCATGCTGGTTGGTGCAAGTCCCGCATCACCCACCGGGAACGCTGTGGAACCTGCCGCAACTGTTACAGCCAAACCTGCAGTGACATTAATGTCGCCGTTGGCAGCGCGAGCACCGCTTGCATCTGCGTAATCAATATTATTAGTCTGACCGTCACCACCACGCTCAGCACCAACTTGATAACCAACTTGGGCATATCCATCAATGGTATTGCCACCTGTGACAGTTACAGCGGCACCAGCGACGAAGTCATTGCGGCCAAATTCCGAACCGATGGCAACACCACCTGTGCGCGGGCCAGCTGTACCAATCGTAATGGCACCTGCTGCATTGAAGTAAACACCACCATTGCCAGTCACAAATTGGTCACCAGCATCAAGGCCCGCTGTGCCCAAATCAACATAGCGTTCCGTGTGCTGAATAATAACATCGTCAAGCGCTGTAATCGCGGGCGCTTCAACCGTAAGAAGGGACTGGCCTTCCCACTTAATCTCAACACCAGGCGCAAACATAATAACGCCAGAGGCTTGCAAAGTTACATTCGCTGTCGTCAATTGTGATGCGACTTTGGCGTCAGTGATCGTGGCTTCCGCATCGCCTGCAAGAATTTGGAAATCACCCAGACCAGCATCGTCGAGTGTGTCGACTGGACCATCAACCACCGTCAGCGTAATAGGATCCAGCAACAGGTCGCCCAGACCGGCACTGCCACGCAAATCCGCAACGCCCGCGAAAACCAAGCCTTCTTTGCCTGAAACTTCGGCAAAACCGCCCTTGCCCGAAGCAGCGACCGCTTTAATATCACCTGCAAATGCAGTTGTGCCATCTGACCAGATAATAACTTCACCGCCCTTGCCGGATTCAGTCGCAGAAGCATCCAGCAGCGCACCCGATTGCACCGTCACGCGTTGCGCGTTGCTGGCAATTTCAACATTTTCAATGCCAGCGCGATCCGTTTGTCCGCCTTGGAAACCGCCGCCGACGAAAATACGGCCGCCGCCGAGGGCTGCCGACACATCCAGAACAGAACCGGTTTCAACCAGAATTTCCGGTGCCTCAAACACGATCTTGCCGCCAGTGCGGGTAACCGTATCGCGAACCCGGATGGTGCCTTTATTCTCAATCCGCTTGGTTGAGCGAACGACAACTTTCTTGCGAGATTCAACGCGGCCCGTGTTGCGAATGGTGCCGCCTGCCGTCAGCAAAACGCGACCGCCTGAACGAGAAACACCTGTAGCGCGCACCACACCCGTGTTATTAATGGCCAATGCATAGGCGTTGCCACCAGCGGCACGCAATTCTGCGGCCGTACCTTCAATTGTGCCACGATTGATGATGCGACCTTTACCCGCGCGAATGGTAATGCGGCCATCACCAGCATCCGTTGGCTTCAGAAGAATTTCTTCGCCTGCACCAAGGCCAACATAACCACCCGTTTGGATGGAACCTTTTTCGCCAATCTCAATTTCACGCGACAACAAGAAAACATCACCGCCACCAATCGAACGAATTCGACCGTGCACGGTGATGCCGCCCCCATTCTCAATACCTTGGCGAAACAACATATCGCCCGCACCGAGAAAATCATTGTTCGAGAGTTCAAGCGTGGAAGCAACAAAACCGTTGGTATCAACCAAACCTGTTTCGCCAATAAGAATACCATTCTCGTTGATGAGGTAGATTTGGCCATTGGACAAAAGCTGTCCGTAAATTTCTGTGAGGTTGCCACCGACAACACGATTCAAAACAGCAGCTTGGTCAGAAACTTGATTGAACGTCGTTGTTTCGCCAACACCGATTGAGAAGCTATCCCAATTGATGATCGACTGCATTGAGCCACTGTCAACAATGACATTCGCAGTTCCAAGACCATTGAAAGCGACATTGCCACTCACAACAGTTGGATCAAGTGGGTTCGCTTGCGCGCCATTCACTGCAAGAAGTGCATAACCCGAAACACCTAACAACAATTTCAACATGCCAGTGTTGCCGCGTTTTGAATCCGTCATGACTATTCCCCGTTCAATCAAATGTGTGCCAACAAAATTTTGTGGCAATTCGAATTTAAGGAGATAGCGGATGCGCTTGTCACCCAATGCTGCCAAATTAATAAACTGTTAAGAATTCTTACTTTTTTGAGCAAGTTTTTGAAAATGTTGAACTTTTTGAATCACGACAGCTAATTTAATAGTACACCCAAGCTGTTGAAATGGATGAGGTATTTATTGGCGCAATGCCTATTCGGAACTTGTAAATTCATTCAAGCGAGGAGTTGTTCGCGTTCAAAATAAAATCTCTTTCATATAAGAGGACGTAATAAAAAACATCTCGGCCCATCACGTGTCTCAGATTCGCAAAATTCATCATTCGCGGATTTTTGTTTACTGATTTCGCGATCACTTCTCAGCAGTAATTTTGTATGACTTTTCTTGTCATACAAAGAATCCTATTGCGCTTTGTTGTTTCATCGTCCTAAGGGCACTCTCACGAAATGTGATCTGGGCACGATTTTCGATGGCGATACTTTTGCAAGGAACAGAACCGACACTTTTGTCGATGCAAAATAAAGTAATTGAACGCAGCAGCCTTGTTGAGTTCAAGAAGGGAACGATTGTCACTGAATTCGGCAGCACTGGAATAGAAATACTTATAATTTCTTCTGGTGTACTGGGTGTCTGGGATCGAAATGAAACGACAGAAGAAATGCGGTTGGTTTATCCGGCTTGGCGTAACACTGCGCTCAATATTATCGGATGCACTTACGGGTCGCGCAAACTATCAAGTGACTGCTCTGGCACGCAGCAACGTATACGTATTAAAGCAAGACGCCGTTTTTGAATTTGGCGCGATCGGCATTTTGTCGAGTGGTTGTTATGGGCAATGTCACGCAACCATGCGATGCTCACAACGTACAACGTCGCGACACGCTTCAAAACCGTACCTGAACGCATCATCGCTCTTATCCAAGCTGCCTATTTTCAAATCAATGGAAACTGGCCTCGTGGATCGTTTGATATGGACTGGTCTATTCGCGGTAGTGACTTTGCTGAAATGCTCGGCATTTCCCGACCCTATCTCCATTCGACGCTGGTTATGCTCGAATTAGAGGGACGACTAAAAATTGAAGACGGCCGTGTCAGTTATTTTTCTGAGAAAGTCGCTGCATAAACCCGTGCCCCACAGTTAACGACCAACCAACATGATTTGAGACACAAAACCGCAGGGGCAGTTGATCAATTTCAGGCAAGGCAATATTCTGAAATAGTGAGTTTGATTGCTCCAGGCGAAAGTGAGAAAAGTATTTGGAAAGAAATGAATAGAGATTTCGGTTATATCAGGTCAGTGAACCTTATCGGCTTGCAAGAGTTTCTGGGTGTTGAGAAGTCATGGTTGCAGTTACAATTAAAGGAAGTTGGCATTCCAGTCGAAGCACTCGATAATTTCGAAATGCTGATTTCATTCAATGGATTTTGTTTGCTCCACGAGCGTTTGGCGAGACTTGTCAATCGCCCTTCCCTGGGTATCGACTTGTCGATTGCAGCTGCACCAAATTTTGCGTTTCTCGGACCAATGTCTGCGTTGGCGGATTTTGTTTCGACGGCTGAGGAATTTTTTGACATCGCGATGCGCTATTGGAGCTTTCACTCCAATGCGTTCAAACTCATCATGTTACATGGCGACGCTGAAACGCCGTCAATTATGCGGCTTGTCGGGCATTCTTATATTCTGCCTTCACGACAATTTGCCGAAGGATACACTGCAAATGCAGTAGGTCTTGCGCGCTCGATATTTCATAAACCAGAGTTAAACCCAGTCGTCATGCGCTTTCAACATTCGCGCCCAGACGATTTTCGACGGGCAGCGGAATATTTCAACAGTCCAGTAGAATATAACTGCGAGCACACCGAGATTGTGTTCCCAACAGAATTTCTAAAATTGAGAACGAAAGGCCGCTTTTGGTTTTTGAAACCACTCCTCGGCTTTCATATCAAGCGTCGCATAGAACGCACGGTCGGTTATGATCAGTCTGCAGCAGGTACGGTGGCCTTGGCCATTCCCAGTCTTCTCGGTTCAAGTAAATGCAACATTGAAAACATCGCTGAATCCTTAGGCCTGACAACGAAGCAATTGCAGCGGCAACTTGAAAGAGAGCAAACGAATTTCTCAGACATTCTGCAGCAAGTCCGCCAAAGCCTTGCATGCCAAATGCTGATTGAAACCAATGTTGCAATTTCAAACATTGCTGGGCTGCTTGACTACGCCGGCAATCCACCATTCACTTTAGCATTCGAACGCTGGACCGGAATGACGCCATCCGTTTATAGAAAAGCCGAACGTAAAAGACTTGGCCTTGAAATGTGATCGACGGCGAACACGGAGAACACCGCTGGGCATTTCGCGTAGCGCCCCCTCACTCCCACTCGATCATCAACTGCACAATTATAGTTTTGATATCATTTAATATTTTTTCGCCAGATTCATTGGCAATACCGTCAAAAATACCGTCAGAATTATTCACTTTGAGGGTTCGCACCCATCAGCGTGATTGAGGGTTCCCAATTCTCTGGCAATTCCGGCGGGCTCACAGTTTCCAAGTCGAGTCTGTCGAACGATTTGATGATAGATTGAAAAGTTTCTGTGTCACGCGCCCAATGGATTACCCCGTCTTGTTCCCTCGATAACCACATCGTCAATTGGAGCGAAGAACGTCGGTTCACGCCTACTGGGCTGTGAACCTGTACGATAGCAATTCTATCCCCGCCTACCCATCGAATGATGTCTTCTGGAAACTCATGCTCGTAATTGCGACGACCATTCCAAACTGCTGTTCTCATCTCCTTGCCTTCGGGCGTAACCACTCGAAATATCCACGGGGAGTCTTCTTGTTCAACTCCTGCCGCCGCAAAGAGGAGTGGCGGTGGCGGGCGGTTCAGAATCTCAGCCTTTGACAAACGAATTTTCCGTCGCGTTTTTCGGCTGATAACTGTTGGCCATCAGTCTGCCGTCAGTGCCCAAAGCGACGAATGCTGTCTAGTGTAAGCACATTGCCAGCTGTACCCAGCATCGTAGACATCAGAATCAGGAAATACGAAAAGGATCACTTTTTCAGAGAAACTTCTGAGGTGCCGAATTACAATATCCCAAGCAACATCATCATGGACGATAGAAACAATATGCGAGTTTAGCTCCAGGTGCTTCTATCATCAATCGTTCAATCACACCAATTCCGGTTGGACTAAAACGTTCTCCATCTCCTATACAAAAACCAACATGAAATGTTCGAACTCCTGCAACCGCTTTGAAATGCCCATAGGACCAATGCAGTTTCGTCAGTTGTAAATTCTGCAGATTCTATTTCCTGTCCCGTCAAAGCTCGAATATCGCGCCCGATCGTGAGGCTATGCGACTGGCTGGCAGCATGTGCATGATCTATCACGCCACGAAAATAATCGTCCGGCGCGATAGTGGTCGACTTTCTCACTCTGGATTTTACGCTTCCTATTCGCTTCGCCCATAACTCGCTCCTGTTCGCCCCTGCATCAAATAACGAGTCAACTGAATGCCGCAACAACCGTTTCAATTGGAAGATAAAGTGTTCTGCTATCCACTGGATGTTCAATGAATTCGGCACAAGCCAGATAAAATTTTTTTGCGCGATCATCTTTGGCCTGCACAAGCACCGCCCCAATGCCAATACTTTGGGAGGCAACAGCGATGCGGCGCAAAGCGTCAGATAAAATATCTGCCCCGAGACCACGACCAGAAAAATTGCGACTAACAGCTAACCTGCCAATGATGGAAACCGGGATAGAGTCAGGCGCGTTCCGTTTTAGCTTGTTCGGTGCTTTTTCGCGTTCGACGGCACCAGCCGACAAGCAATAGAATGCGACAACCGACTTTCCATCGCAAATTACATAAGTTCTGGAGAAACGGCTTTCATTCTTGAGTGCGCGTTGCTTCAGCCAGTCATCAAGCAACTTCTCGCCACAGTCAAAGTCAGCAAGATCATGTTCGGCGGTCAACGGTGTGGGGGCCGAAAGTTTGACTTGGGACTTTTCAGGTTCAGACTCTATTTTCCCCATGCCGGAACTCGCCGTAACAGGGCACGCAACCGAGGTCCTGGCGGCGGCGGGTTATCAAGCGCATGAAGGAATGCCTCATAGCGAGATGCGTCCAACTCGAAGAGCCGCTGATCCAAAAGCACATCAATCGCAAGCGCCCTCGCACTGTCGATCATGAATTCAGTTCGCGTCTTACCCAAAACCGCCGCAGCATCGTCAATCAGTTGACGCGTGTGAGTTTCAATTCGCAAGTTAATGCTGCCCTTGGTTTCTGAGGCCAAGGGACGTTCCACAACCGCGATATCCCCGTCGTGAGAGCTGCTATGCGAAACTGGCTGACTGCATGACATGGGAGAATAGCTACCATTTTGTATCCACAATGTCAATACAGACCATCGATACCTCCAATGTTTCTAAGCCCACCCCTTGAGTATATTTTCACAAATACCGTCAGGCCAGAACATTTCATGAATCAGGCGTTTGACGGTCGATTTAGTTCAAAAAATACCGTCAAATATACCGTCAAAAAACTTCGGTTGGCACTAAACTTTCTAACACGGGAAATTGAATTACTTTAACAAATACAGTGCCTTAGAGGAAAGAGGATGCGGGTTGACCATACAGCATATACCGTCAATTAAATTTCTTTAAACTATTGATTTATATATTAAATAACCAATTATGCCGATTGGAATATCACTCCCCCTCACTCCCACTCGATCGTCCCCGGAGGCTTTGCTCGTCACATCATAGACCACGCGGTTGATGCCTTTGACTTCATTGATGATGCGCGTTGCCGTGCGGCCTAAGAAGTTCATGTCGTAAGGGAAGAAATCTGCCGTCATGCCATCGACACTGGTGTACGGCGCGCAAGGCCAGCACACGATCATAGGTGCGGCCATCGCCCATCACGCCAACGGTTTGCACCGGAAGCAAGACTGAGAAGGCCTGCCAGATTTTGTCGTAGAGTCCGGCTTTGCGGATTTCGTCGATGTAAATGGCGTCGGCTTTTTGCAGAATGTCGAGCTTCTCACGCGTCACGCCACCCGGCAAACGGATAGCAAGGCCGGGTCCGGGGAATGGGTGCCGGCCAACAAATTTCTCCGGCAAGCCAAGCTCCTGGCCCAACTTTCTCACTTCATCCTTGAACAGCTCGCGCAAGGGTTCAACGAGCTGCATTTTCATGCGGTCCGGCAACCCCCCCACATTGTGGTGCGACTTGATGGTGACGGAAGGCCCGCCTGTGAAAGACACGCTTTCAATAACGTCGGGATACAGCGTGCCCTGTGCGAGAAAATCCGCTCCCCCCAATTTCTTGGCTTCAGCTTCAAACACTTCGATGAACAAGCGGCCAATGGTTTTGCGTTTGGTTTCGGGGTCGCTTTCACCTTCAAGCGCAGTGATGAAGAGATCAGCAGCATCCACATGCACCAGTGGCAAATTGTAGTGCTCGCGGAACATCGACACCACTTCTTTGGCTTCGTTCAAGCGCATCAAGCCATGATCCACAAAAACGCAAGTGAGTTGTTCCCCGATCGCTTCGTGAATGAGAACGGCAGCAACCGAAGAGTCCACGCCGCCGGACAAACCACACAGCACCCTGCCCTTGCCCACTTGCGCACGAATGCGCGCAATGGCTTCCTGACGGAAGTTGGCCATGGTCCAATCTTGTTTGCAGCCCGCAATGTTCAATACAAAATTGCCGATGAGCTTTGCGCCATCAGGCGTATGCACCACTTCCGGGTGGAACATGGTGGTAAAGATTTTGCGTTGCTCATCCGATGCGACGGCAAAAGGCGCATTTTCGGAAACGGCCTTGACGGTGAAACCTTGCGGAAGTTTCGTGACGCGGTCGCCATGGCTCATCCACACAGGGTGCCGCTCGCCTACATTCCAGAAACCGTCGAACAAGGCGCTGTGTTCTTTGATTTCAATATCAGCACGACCAAATTCGGCGGCATGGCCGCCTTCAACAACACCACCCAATTGCACGGCCGTTGTTTGCTGGCCATAGCAAATGGCGAGAATGGGCAGGCCCGCATCAAACACGATTTGTGGCGCACGCGGGCTGCCTTCGCGCGTCACGGAATCAGGCCCGCCTGAAAGAATAACCGCCTTGGGGCTCATCGCATGAAAAGCCGCTTCGGCCTTCTGGTAAGGCACAACCTCAGAGTAAACCCCAAGCTCGCGCACCCGCCGCGCAATGAGCTGGGTGACTTGGCTGCCGAAATCAATGATGAGGATTTTGTCGTGAAGAGGCTGTGTCATGCGGGGCATTTAAGGAAAGCCACCGGAGACTGCAAGTGCAGGGTTCACGCTGTGCAAAATCGGAAAAATTGGCGCGGAAGATTGCCTTAAATCTTCCGCGCTTTCTGCGTTTCAGTTAGAGAACAAAATCAGTCGTGTCCCAAACAATGCTGTGGTCAGTGTCACGGATTTGAATGGCGAGATCAACAATCTTGTCGCCATTGCTATCAAGCTGCAACAGCCAGCCGTCAACATTGGTCAGCATGCGTATGGCACCTGCCATGCCATCAAATGCTGCGTCCGTGTGGTCACCCGTGTTGAGATGGAAAGCGTTGCCTGTATTCAAAGCGCTGAAGTCCAACAGATCAGTACCGTTTTCAAAATCGTTGATGGTGTCCTGTCCGGTTTTGGCAACCGTACTGTCGGTTAGTTTGCGATAGACAAATGAGTCAGAATCTTCTTCGCCCACCAGCGTATCCGCGCCCAAGTCACCACTCAATCTGTCCGAACCTAAACCGCCATAAATGAGATCATTGCCGGCCCCACCATGCAGGTGGTCCAATCCATCATAACCAATAATTCCATTGGCCGTAGCATTTCCCCAGATCAAGTCGTTGCCAAAACCGCCATAAATAGCTTTCAAAATTCAGGATAAGATCAGTTCCAATTTGCGAACCCGTCGCTGTGCCCTTGGCCAGAGTCGTCAATATATATGAATCCTCACTGTTCGTGTGGGCAACGGAATCAGCATTAATCAGCACTTGGGCAGTCGCGCCTGATACATCATATAAATCGCCATAAATCTCTTGGCTGAAATTCACAACCGAGTTCAGGCCGCCGTCTACCTTGTCAACCAGCCCATCATTCACCGCCAGCAAATTGAGTTTCAATGGATAAAAAAAGTCATCGCCACCGCCCAGCATGTAACTGTCCATGCCGTCTGCATCCCGCACGAAGTCCGAAAAATTGCCACCTGTGTAACTGTCATTACCTGTGAGTAAGTCAACATATCCATCGATTGTGCCGGTGTTTTTAACGATATCATTGCCGGCGCCTGTGGAAAGTGCGCCGTCAATCGTGCCGCTATTGGTGATGGTATCAACACCACCACCGCCTTGGACATCGCCAGCAATCCTTCCGCTGTTTATCAGCGTGTTGACGCCATCATACAGATCAACACCTCCAGAAATGGTTTTGCTGTTGGTAATAAAATCAGCATCATTGCCACCAGAGACGGTACCCGTAGTGCCGCTGTTCGTCAGTTTGTTGCTGCCATCCCCCAAGCTCACATTCAAGCCAATGCTGCCACTGTTGAGGAATGTGTCTGCCCCAGATCCTGCCAACAAATTTCCGATTTATCGTGCCACTATTTGTGGCGGAGTTTATGCCATCCTTAAGATCGACATCTGCTTGCAAATCCCCGCATTCGATTAGCTTATCATTTCCGTTACCAACAATAACGTGGCCATCGACACTCCCTTTTAAAAGGTTGGAGATCGTGTTGTTGCCTTCTCCCAAATTTATACCGCCTGCAGTACCAACCACTGTTCGTGACTGCGTCATTGCCAGCGTCGGCGGTAATTGAACATCGATGAAAGCGACCCCCGCCACGTAGTTAGAGTTATTTAAAGTGTTGTTGCCAGCCCTTAAATCGATAATGCCATAAACTTGACCTGAATTGGTCACCACGTCATTGCCACCATGGGTGAGGATGGAACCTTGAATTTGGCCAGCATTGGTAATCGTGTCCAATCCATTATCCAGTTCAAGATTTCCAAAGATCGCGCCCGTGGCCGAATTTGAAATTTTTTGAACCCCGCCTTGCATAAAAATGCTACCAAAAATACTACCTGAATTGGTCAGCGTACGTGCGCCACTGCCTAAAGCAGCAATCGCTTCCGTATTTGAAGTTCTGATGGTGCCCGTATTTACGATACTCAGTGTTTCAAGCGCTATTCCACGGAACTCTATGCCACGCAAATCGCCGAAAATGGTGCCGGCATTTATGACGCTGAGCGATTTTTCAGAGACAATCCCAATCCCGCCGCTGCCAAGCAAACCTCCAGAAATTGAACCTGAATCGCTAACTGTAATCGACGTAATTCCAACGGGGAAACCAAGCGTATAGTCATTGTCAATGAAGATGCCGAAGGAAGAAGTCGCAAATGTATAGACTTGTCCCTTCACAATTAACGTATAAGCGCCGCCCAGCAAGCCAAACGCCGGACCTGTGCTGTTGTGAACGACGCCGTCCTGCGTGACAGTGATAGGCCCTGAAACGGCTGGGGTGGTTCCTTGGCGCGACTTTGGTGTCAACCAAATTTCGCCGTCAAAGTCATTGTTCAGGTGGTTGTATGTGTAGGCCATGGCTAAGGCTCCTGTAAAATCAAGAGCAATCCCCCGGCCGCCATTGATCGCCCCCCGGCAGCCAACGTCGCTCAACCTTAGCTATGTAGGAAAATTCTACCAAAGTCGAGAGTGGCGCGGAAGATTTTCTTAAATCTCCCGCGTTTTTCTGTGGCTTAATTAGAGAAGAAAATCATTGGTACCCCAAACAATAGCGTGGGCCGCATCGTCAACTTGAATGGCGAGATCGACTAGCTTGTCGCCATTGTTATCCAGCTGCACCAGCCAGCCTTGGGTATTGGTCAGCATACGTATGGCACCTGCAGAACCGTCAAAGGCCGCGTCGGTGAAGTCGCCTGTGTTGAGATGGAATGTATCGGCCACATTTAACGGATCAAAGTTGATTATATCTAACACGTCTTCAAAATCTTTGATGGTGTCTTGGCCGGTTTTTGCCACGGTGCTGTCGGTTAATTTGCGATAGATGAATTGGTCCACACTCGCACCCCCAATTAAAATATCAGCACCCAAATCGCCAGAAAGTTGGTCGAAGTCTTGTCCACCATCAATGAGATCATTGCCAGCTGCACCGTGCAAGTGGTCACTGGCGCCATTGCCTTGAATGAAGTTCGCGCTCGCATTGCCCCAGATCAGATCACCGGCTTGGCCACCGAGGAAACTTTCAAAATTCGAGATCAAATCAAATCCAATATCCGCGCCAGTCGCCGTGCCTTTGGCAATTGGATCGCTAAGGTAAGGCTCTTCTGCTGATGTGTGGGCAATAGCATCCGCATTGAGGTCGACTGGCGTGATCGCAGAGCTAAAATCATAAATATCGCCATACATTTGAAAGTTGAAATTCACCGCCCCGTTTAGGCCACCATCCACCTTGTCGCCCAGTCCATCTAGGACAGGCAGACCGTCACTCGTCGTTGCACTAAAAACGTCATCCCCACCGCCCATCACGTAACTGTCTTTTCCGTGTCCATCATACACGCGGTCCACAAATGCGCCACCGGTGTAGGTATCGTCGCCCGCTCCTAAATCCACGAAATCGAGAATTTTGCCCGTGTTTTTTACAATGTCATTGGCACCTCCCGTCAATAATCCACCATTGATGGTGCCACTATTGGTAATGGTTGCAATGCCGCTACCTGATATGACACTGCCACCAATTGTTCCGCTGTTGGTGAGGCTATTGATGCCATTGCCCATGTTGACAAAAAACCCAATGCTGCCGCTGTTGGTGAATTTGTCGCTTCCCCCTTCACCAATTACAACGCCACCAATGGAGCCACTGTTGGTCAAGGTATTTGCACCGCCAAATAGTCTAACGTCCCCGCCAATGGCTTTGCTGTTGAGCAATGTGTCTGCATCCGCACCGCCATCCACATTGCCGGTGATGGTGCCGCTGTTGGTAAGGCTATTGACGCCGTTGCCCATAAAGATTGCAACACCAAGAATGGTGCCGCTGTTGGTAATTTTGTCAATCCCAGCGCCGCCTACAACTTGGTATACAATTGTGCCGCTGTTGGTAAGACTGTTTGTGCCTTCTCCCAACAATACCTGTCCAAGAAGGCGGCCCGTATTGCTGAAAATATCCGCGCCCGTTCCGCCAGACAAATCGCCATTAATTGTTCCGCTATTCGTGACTGTGTTTGCGCCATCGCCAAGCATGACGTTTGAACTGATGTTGCCTAAATTCGTCAGTTTGTCGGTGCCCCCGCCAGCAAGAACCTGTCCGCCAATGCCACCCAGCAAACTGTTAGTGAGGGTGTTGTTGCCTTCATCCAAATCCACGCCACCGAAAAGAGTGCCACTGTTCGTTACCGTATCATTGCCTGATAAAACGTTTAGCGAATATCCGTCCACAACAACGCCGTTTACTTTTCCAGAATTGGTGAACGTGTTGTTGCCCCCGCCCAAATCCACAAAGTTGCCAACAATGCCCGAATTGGTCACCAAGTCATTGCCGGCATAAGTAAGGATGCTGCCCGTTATTTTTCCAGCGTTGATGACAGTGTTGAAACCATTGTCCAGATCAACAGTGCCATAAATTGAACCCGTGGCCGTATTCGTGATTTTTTGCGTGCCGCCGAAAAGATAAAGTCCGCCATAAATATCGCCGGAATTGGTAATCGTCCGCGCACCTGCGCCATTGGCATAAAGTGCGTTCGTTGTGGGGCTGCTATAAATCGTGCCGGAATTCACCACAGTCAATGATTCCGTGGCGTCGCCATCAAAGAAAATCGCTACATTGCTTCCTGAAATCGTTCCAGCATTGGTTATGCTGATGGATTTTGCGCTAGATATGCCGTTGGCAACTCCGCCATCCAAAACACCGCTAACTGAACCTGAGCTTCCAATGTTGATTGTGGACACGCCAACGGGGAACAATGGCGCGTAAGTGTTGTCAATAAAAATGCCGGAAACTTCCCCGAATGCCGCAATCTGGCCATTTACAATCACGTTATATACGCCGCCCAGCAGTTGCAGCCCATTGTCAGTTGAATTCTGAATCACGCCATCCTGGGTGACCGTAATAGGGCCGGAAACCGGCCCAGCGGTTCCTTGGCGCTGCTTGGGTGTGTTCCAAATTTCGCCGTTAAAGTCATTGTTCAGGTGGTTGTAGGTATAGGCCATGGCGGGTGCTCCTGCTTAAAATTGAAGAGCAGACACCACCAGCCATTGATCGCCCCCCGGCAGCCAACGTCGCTCAAGGCTAACTATGTGGGAAAATTCCACGAAAGTCGAGACGGGCGGTTGTGCGATGGAACACAGCCCATTCGCGGGGGCAAAATGCGAAGTGCCCCCGCGTTGGCTGTGGTTCAGTTACAAAATGAAGTCAGTCGAATCCCATACGGTCAGATGGGCGTAGTCTCGCACATTGATGGCCAAATCCACCAATTTGTCGCCATTGCTGTCAAGCTGCACAAGCCACCCATCACCAATGGTCAACACGCGCACGGCGCCCGCCGTTCCATCAAATGCCGCGTCTGTGAAGTCACCCGTATTGAGGTGGAAATTATTGAGCGTGTCTATTTTGACGAGGCTTATTTTATCTGATCCATTCGTAAAATCAGTGATCAAATCTTGGCCCGTTAAAGCGGCGGTGCTGTCCGATAGTTTGTGAAAAATGAAGGTATCAAGACCAAGACCTCCACTTAATATGTCTGCACCCGCATCCCCGGAAAGCTGGTCATTGTCCACACCGCCATATAACAAGTCATTGCCTGCCCCACCATGCAGATGATTATTCCCGCTACCGCCCAAAATAACATTGGCGACAGCATTGCCCCAGATAAGGTCGCCGCCATCACCACCGATGAATGATTCAAAGTTTGATATCAGGTCTAAACCAATCTCCGAGCCAATGGCCGTACCTTTGGCAAGGCCGGAGACAGCGCTAATGTAAGAATCCTCGGCATTTGTGTGGGCGACACTATCAGCGTTGATGCGAACAGTGCTTGTTGCATCACCGGCTGAATAAACATCGCCATAAAACATCTGAGATGTGGTGGGTGCAAGGTTTAGTCCGCCATCGACCTTGTCACCTAACAGCCCATCATTAATCGCACCGCCTCCAAGTAGCGTGGCTAGAAAAAAATCATTTTCGGCACCGAGTAGGTAGGTGTCCTTGCCACCCGCATCTCGCACTTTGTCGGCGTAAATTCCGCCAGTATAAGAATCGTCGCCTAACCCCAAATCGACTTCATTCAAAATTTTCCCTGAATTTTTGACGACGTCATTACCGCCATAAGTCTTCAAATTTGTCTCGATCGTCCCACTGTTGGTGATGGTGTCAACACCACTGCCTCCATCAACGAGGCCGTTAATAACACCTGTATTGGTCAAACTGTTGGCACCATCACCAAGAATAACACTGCCGTTTATAAATTTGCTGTTGCTGACCTTATCGTCATTTAAACCAACGATGATGGTGCCCTGTATTTCACCCGTATTCGTTACGACGTTGTTGCCTTGAAAAAGTGTAATCTGGTTTCTAATGATCTTACTGTTTGTTATCGTATCAACACCAGTGCCGCCAATTACCCCGGTTTCTATGGTTCCGCTGTTCAACAAACTGTTGATGCCGTTACCCAACGTCACGGTCCCAACTAGTGTGCCACTGTTTGTGACTTTATCGACGCCAGTTCCACCAATATAATTACCAGTCAATCCACTGTTGCTGAAAGTGTTCAACCCATCACTCAATGCAACATCGAATTCGATGTTTTTGCTGTTCGTCACGGTGTCGGTGCCAAGTCCGCCTACAAGTCCGCCTCCCATGTCGCCTGTATTTACAACGATGTTTGTGCCTCCGCCGAGATTAACTTGACCGGCGATTAAACCAGCATTCGTTATCTTATCATCGCCGGCCCCCATAACCAGATCACCGTAAATCAGCCCTGTCAAAGTGTTCGAAACCACATTGTTACCAATGCCCATTTGAACATCGCCTCCAATGTTCTTGCTGTTGGCAAGCGTGTCATTTCCAATGCCAAAAGTTATGGTATCGGCTACAGCACCTTCGCCTGTAATGAAGCCAGAGTTGGTGAGTTTGTTGTTGCCACTTCCGAGATCAATGTATCGTTCAATGTAGCCCGAATTGGTCAGCACATCATTTCCACCAAAAGTGTTGATGACGCCATAAATAGAACCTGCATTGGTAATTGTGTCGAGCCCGGCGTCGGTTTCAATTTTTCCGTCGATTATTCCTGCCAATGTGTTGCTGATGATTTGCGTGCCACCAGCGAGCTTGAGCGATCCTATGATGGTTCCAGAATTGGTAATGGTACGCGCGCCCGAACCAATCGCAACGATGGCATCAGACAGGCCCGCAGAATACGACCAAATTCTTCCCGTATTCACAACGGTCAAAGTTTCTGTGGAATCGCCATCGAATCGAATGCCCGTGTAGGGGCCGCCAATCGAACCTGCATTCGTCACGCTCAGCGATTTATAGCTCCAAATTCCGATGCCAAAATCGCCAGCAGCTGAGACTGTCCCCGTCGCGCCCACATTTATCGTCGATAATGCAGGAAGAAAACCAGTGGCATAGAAAGCATCGAGATAAAGCCCCGTAGCATCAACAAGGGTCGTCACTTGGCCATTTACAATCACAGTGTAAGCACCACCGCGCAGTGACAATGCTGTCGATGTGCTGTTCGATACCACACCATCCTGGGTTACTGTAATAGGCCCGGACACTGGTGCGCCGGTGCCTTGGCGTTGCTTTGGATTCAGCCAATTCTCGCCGTCAAAATCATTGTTCAGGTGGTTGTAGGTATAGGCCATGACTATTGCTCCTCAAAAGTTAGAGAGCAATCCTCGGGGCCTCCATTGATCGCCCCCCGGCAGCCAACGTCGCTCAAGATTTTTATGTCTGAAAACCCAAACCGTGTCGAGTGCCAAAGCAAATAATTTCAATCTGAAGTTATGTCAGAACAATATCCCACAATAACTTCATATTCAGCGCAATGATAAGTGCTGCAATTGCGCCCGCCAACACCGTCAGCCATGCGGGTGCCACCAGTGCGCCCATTTTTGCTTTGTCGCGCGTGAACATGACCAGGGGCACAATGGCGAATGGCAATTGGAATGCCAGGATGACCTGACTTAAAATCAACAAAGTGCCCGTACCTTCCGCACCGTAATAAAGCGTTACACCGGCTGCAGGAATAATCGCCACCATGCGTGTAACCAGCCTGCGCAACCACGCAGGCAGACGAATGTTAAGGAAGCCTTCCATCACAATCTGGCCGGCCAAAGTCGCCGTTACCGTGGAGTTCAACCCACAGGCCAGAAGCGAAATGGCAAACAGCTTCGGCGCCAACAACGACCCCACGAGTGGCGCCAACATGGTGTGGGCATCGCCCAAATCAGTCACCGTTGTGGCACCCGACCGGTGGAATGTCGCTGCCGCCAAAATCAAAATTGATGCATTAACCAGCAATGCGAACATCAGCGCGACGGTTGAATCCAACGTCGCAAATTTCAACGCTTCGCGCTTTTCAGGCAGGCTGTCGCCATAGGCGCGTGTCTGCACCACGCCGGAATGCAAATATAAATTATGCGGCATAACCGTGGCGCCGATAATACCCAAGGCCAGATACAACATTTGCGGATTGCGCAGAATATCAACCGTGGGCGCAAAGCCCTTAATGACGCCGCCCCATTCTGGATCAGCCATAGCGATCTGCACGAAGAAGCAGGCGAAGATAACGCCCAGTAGCCCGATGATGAAGGCTTCAATCCAGCGGAAGCCCAATTTTTGCAGCCACAAAATCAGAAACACATCCAGCGCTGTAATAATCACGCCAATTTCCAGCGGAATGCCGAACAGCAAATTCAAGCCAATTGCGGTTCCCACCACTTCTGCAATGTCGGTCGCAATGATGGCGATTTCAGCAAACAGCCACAGCACAAAAGAGACGGATCGTGGAAATGCATCACGGCAAGCTTGCGCCAAATCCCGGCCTGACCCAATTGCCAAGCGTGCGCAGAGCGATTGCAAAATAATCGCCATGATGTTGGACAACAGCGCCACGAACAACAGGGCGTAACCAAACTGTGCACCACCCGCAATCGAGGTGGCCCAGTTGCCGGGGTCCATGTAGCCAACAGATACGAGATAACCCGGCCCAACGAAGGCCATCGCCCGGCGGAACCACGAACCTGTATTACGCACGGGCACAGTGCGGAACACGTCAAGCAGCGAAGGCTCGCCCCGCCCTTGCCGCCAACCTGCTTCAACTTCAGTGGTCACAGATAAAATCCAAATTTAGCCATTGCTAAACTTTAACTTAGCATTGGCTAAACCCTTGTCAATGGTTTATCTATCTCCGGAAATCGCCATGCCCAATACCGCACGTAAAGCCAAACTTCAGTCGCAAGCATTTCGCCGCACCAGGGCCGACCATTCATCGGAGCTGACGGAAGATTATGTCGAACTTATCGCTGAACTGATTGACGAAAAGGGTGAAGCCCGTGGCACCGAAGTGGCCATGCGGCTTGGCGTGGCCAATGCAACTGTCGTTAAGATGTTGAAAAAATTGAGTGATCGGGGGCTCGTGACGCAAGAACCCTACCGTGCAATTATGTTGACAGGAGAAGGATGGTCGCTGGCAGAAAATGGTCGCCGCCGCCATGATATCGTCGAAAACTTCCTGTTAACCCTCGGCGTATCAGCTGAAACGGCAAGGCTTGACTCTGAGGGGATAGAGCACCACGTAAGCGATGAGACTTTGAAGGCCATGGCCCGCTTTTGTGCCAGAAAGCCTTTTTAGATCGGGGGAATTGAGAT
The DNA here is from genome assembly GCA_963840765.1 of uncultured Alphaproteobacteria bacterium. Lineage (GTDB taxonomy): Bacteria > Pseudomonadota > Alphaproteobacteria > Rhizobiales > Aestuariivirgaceae > Aestuariivirga. The sequence continues at coordinate 273,311 of CAWJAE010000011.1, forward strand.
GTTTAAGTACGCAGTTGTAAGTTTGGCCTTGTTTGCGACCCCTGCCTTTGCGCAGGACACTTTGAATTTTGATCCAGCTCAATTGTGTGCGTGGCAATTGGCCAACACAGGAATGGATGTTGCCGAATGTACCAAGCTTGAAGATGAAGGCAAATCCGTAGTGGCAGAAATTGAAGCTACGGTTGATGCCGATCGCAAGATTGCTTGCGTCGCGGAAGCGCAAGGCTTCGCGGGTGATTCAGGTTTTGCCAGCTTCACGCTTTATGCCGGCTGCTTGAAAGACGGACCCGGAAGTCTCTAAACTCTAACTTATGCCTTTCGCTGCAAGACGGCGACAAAGAACCCGTCAACGCCATGTTGGTGGGGCGTAAGTAGCAACATATCTTTGGCACCGTCAGCTGAAACCGGCGCTGCTCCACCTATGGTGCGCGCCCATTGCTCTGCATACGGAATAATTTTGAAATTTGGATGCAACTTCAAGAATGCCCGCACTTGATCGCCGTTTTCTTCCGGTAATAGCGAGCATGTATAGTAAACCAAACGCCCACCGACCTTCACCAGCTTTGCACCGCGTGCCAGCACATTGCGCTGGTCGGTCAGCCGCATATCCAACGTTTTGCGTGTCAACTTCCATTTGATTTCAGGTTTGCGCCGCCATGTGCCCGTGCCGGAACAGGGCGCATCAACCACAACACAATCGAAGCTGCTGTCTTGCATCGCATCTGCCTGATCCGCCGAAATCACTTCAACGCATGAAGCACCAGCCCGCATGACGCGCTCAAATATCGGGCGTAAGCGATGGCGGTCAACATCATGGGCCACAAGCCGGCCCTGGTTCTGCATCAATGCGGCCAGCGCGAGTGTTTTGCCACCCGCACCTGCACAAATATCAGCAACCTGTTCACCGGCTCTTACGCCGGAAAGTGCTGCCGCAATTTGCGAAGCCGTGTCCTGCACTTCAAAAAATCCCATGCCGTGGGCAGGGTCAACTTCCACGTTGATATGCTTTTGTTCTGGCGTGGGCGGCGCGATGCGAAGTGATGTTTCCACCCACGGCCCTGCCCCAGCTTGGGCTGAAGACAGTAACCCCAAAAGCTTTTGACGATCCGATTTCAACGTGTTCACGCGAAGATCAATGGGTGCCCGATGGCTCAACGCATTGCCTTCTTCCACAGGCGCAGCAAACAATTTTTCAAATATACCGGCCAGCCACTCCGGCACATTGGCCGCAATATGCCATGGCAACTGGCCAGGCGTGGACGATAGTGCCGCCACCTCATTGTCGTTCAATGCAGCAGGGCCGTGCTGACCATCAGCCAGCGCTGCAATGTCTGCAACACTCATCAACCAACCCTGCCGAAGCGTGCCCAATACGATATGCCGCGCGTCATCAGCACCGCCTTGCGCAGCAGCCGACGAGCGTTGGCGCAAACTGTCATACACCAGTGTACCAATGGCGTGCCGATCACCGGACCCTGCAAAGCGATGCGCCTTGCCCCAATCCTTGAGGGCCTCCGCCGCGGGCCGATGCCTTGTCAGCACCTCATTCAAAACATCTATTGCCGCTTGAACGCGACCCGCAAGTTTCATTGTTCAACCTTATATGAGAACTTTAACAGCAAGCCATGTCCACATCACCACAAGCGCGGCAAATCCAAACAGGAAAATGCGCATGCGGGATGGAACATCATTGCCGCCCGTCTGTACCAGACTATGGGCGATGCGTGTGAACAGAAACATCCAGGACAGCCCAACAAATAGAGAAGTCCACCAAGTTCATCGCGAGAATGATGGCGATGGCGGCATACCACAGCATCGGTGAGTCAAATTGGTTGTCGAAATTTTGACTAAGCTGGCGCACCTTGCGCGGCCAAGCACCACTATCGGTAGCAATTTCAGATAGTTTAGCCGATCCGTTGCGCACGGCCTTGACGCGCGCACTCAACGTACGCAAACCCAACCACAGCACCATAAGGACGTGCAGAAACAATGGCAAAAACAATAGTTTAGTCATCATGTCAATTCCCCCCCGGGACGTTTTATGTCATTCTAAAGTGTCGTCAGTTCACCCGTTGATAATTGGGTGCTTCGCGAGTCACCATAACATCATGCGCATGACTCTCTCTCAACCCTGCATTGGTAATCCGCACAAATTGGGCCTTACTTTGCAATTCAGGTAAATTTGCCGCACCCACATAGCCCATCGACGCACGAAGACCGCCGACCAGCTGGTGCAAAACTTGGCTCACCGGTCCCTTGTATGGCACTTGGCCTTCAATGCCCTCTGGCACCAGCTTGAGTGAATTGCCCACGTCCTGCTGAAAATAGCGGTCCGCCGAGCCGCGCGCCATGGCCCCGATGGAACCCATGCCTCGATAGGATTTGTAAGAGCGGCCTTGATACAAGAACACTTCGCCGGGGCTTTCGTCTGTGCCAGCCAGAAGTGACCCGATCATCACAACACCCGCACCGGCTGCCAATGCCTTTGCCAAGTCACCTGACAGCTTTATGCCGCCATCAGCAATCACCGGCACGCCTGCTTTCAAGCCAACTTCAGCGCATTCCAGAATGGCTGAAAATTGTGGAACACCCACACCCGCCACAACGCGCGTGGTGCAAATTGAACCCGGACCAATGCCAACTTTCACAGCATCAGCGCCAGCATCAATCAATGCTTTCACGGCCTCAGCCGTAGCCACGTTGCCGCCGATGATTTGCACATTGTTCGACATTTTTTTAACGCGCGTAATCTGCGCCAACACGTTGGATGAATGCCCGTGTGCGGTATCAACAATGATAACGTCCACACCCGCATCAATCAGGCGTTCAGCCCGCTCAATGCCGTTGGCACCAATGCCCGTAGCAGCGGCCACCAGCAGCCGTTCCTTGTCGTCTTTGGCGGCCCACGGGTGGTCAGCGGCTTTTTCCATGTCGTTGACGGTGACCAAGCCCACGCAACGGCCCTGCCCGTCTACCACCAGCAATTTTTCAATGCGGTGCTTGTGCAAAAGTTTTTTGGCTTCCGCACGGTCAACACCTTCGGCAACCGTCACCAGTTTCCGCGTCATGTGATCAGCCACTTTGCTGTTCATGTCAGTGGCAAAGCGCACATCGCGATTGGTGATGATGCCTTCAAGCTTGCCATTCTCGCCAATCACGGGAATGCCTGAAATGCGGTGGCGTTCTTTCAGCGTCATCAATTCGCCGAGCGTGGCATCCGGCGCAATCGTAATCGGGTTGACCACCATGCCGGATTCAAACCGCTTCACTTGCCGAACATGTTCGGCCTGCGTTTCAGGATCGAGATTTTTGTGGATCACGCCCAGTCCACCAGCTTGCGCCATGGCAATGGCCATCGGCGCTTCCGTAACTGTGTCCATGGCCGCTGCCATAATGGGAATGGCAAGTTCGATGGTTTTCGTCAGCTTGGTTTTCACTGACACTTCCGTTGGCAGCACCGATGAGGCGCCGGGCTTCATCAGCACGTCGTCAAAAGCGAGATATTCAGGAAATACACGGGTCATGGTGTCAACCTCAAAGCAACGGTGGCGGGAATAGGTGAGTTGACGGCTGCCCTTAACAAGCCCGAGCCACCACGGCAAGGCCTGAGTTCACCTTAGCGGAAAAACACGCAACCCAGCTTCGCGGTAAATCGGGTGGTCAGTTGCACCACATCAGGGCATAACGCCCCTGCAACAACCGAGCTTTCCCATGACTCCCCCTGAAAATCGCGATACCAAAGCTGGCTTCTTCTATGCAGGCGGCGCTTACCTGATCTGGAGCATTCTCCCGCTTTACATGAAGGCGCTGGACCATGTGCCCGCATGGGAAATCGTTCCTCATCGCATTCTCTGGTCACTGCCTTTGGCAGCTTTGGTCATCTGGTGGCTGGGGCTGGCGGGAGATGTAAAAGCAGCCTTCCGCAGCAAGCGCACCTTGGGGCTGGTGTTTGTAACTTCAGCCCTCATCACCTTCAACTGGGGCACCTATGTGTGGGCCGTCACCTCTGGCCGCGCACTTGAAACGGCATTGGGTTATTACATCAATCCGCTGTTCTCAGTTCTTCTGGCCGCCATTCTGGTGGGCGAAAAATTAAACCGTGTACAGATCTTCGCAATCGCCTTGGCCACCACGGCCGTAGGCGTGCTCACCTATGAAGCAGGTGGCCTGCCGTGGGTATCGCTCATCCTGTGCCTGACATGGGGTTTTTATGCCTATTTCAAAAAGACTCAAGCCATTGGCCCGCAGCAAGGTTTCTTCATGGAAATACTGCTGCTCTCCGTGCCCTCCTTGGGGCTTCTGGCGTGGTTTGAATGGAACGGCACATCGCACTTTGCCATGAACTGGCAAGACAGCATTCTGCTGGCAGGCACCGGCCTGTTCACGGCAATCCCGCTTATCCTGTATGCCATTGGTGCCAAACTACTGCGCCTCACCACCATCGCCATCATGCAATATTCCGCCCCCACCATGATTTTCCTGATCGCGGTATTCCTGTTCAAGGAACCTTTCAGCACCTACAAACTGGCGGCGTTCTTGCTGATCTGGACAGCACTGGCGATCTACACCTGGTCACTGGTGAAGGCGCATCGGGGGTGAGGTTCACGCAAATTCCAAGGTTCGAATATGCGGACACATCAACGATTTGCTCTGCCACCCAAAGATCATCAGGTCAGTTACATGTTCGGCCAAATGCGCGGACCATTGCCGCAAAGCTTGCCTAGCTTGATTGCTGTGGCCGAGGTGACAGGCTGGCGACCCGCCAAAATATCGTGAAGCGACTGTGCGCGAAAAATCCCAAGCAAGCGCGCAATCTCAGTCTTGGACTGACCCAGTGCGGGCAACACGGTCGTCCCCAACATTACACCAGGATGCGTGGGCCGACGCTTCGAGTTTCGAAGTGAAGCAAAGTCAAGTCTGACCAACGCTCCTTCCAGTAGGTATAATGATTCACAGAGCAGTCGATTTTATAAGGCATCACCGTGCGTCGAACTTCGAATGTCGACGCAGATTGCTGATCCAAACAGGACTCAATGGACTCTCATTGCGAGTGCAAAATCAACGCATAGCTACAATCGTGCTTTTCAAAGTGAGCTCTTTAAATTCGACGTTCTGGATGCTGATAGAGGTGACTAGAGGAACTGTTTTGCAGTGATTTTCATGATTTTTACAATGGCGGCAATCTGAGAGTTACAATATATGCTGTCTAGGCTAGCGAAAGCTTTCTACCGTTGCTGCTCGTCGGAATGGAGCAATTGAATTGCCTCTATCGCAGTAATGTCTGCTGTCACTTTAAATCGCCCGAGACTTTGCAAGGTAAACCGTCTACTGCTCAGCTGCATGTTGCCATCAAACAATGACACGCTAAAGACGCGATGATAAGCCGATCTCTAGACGTTGGGTAAAATTACGTTGATAATTCAAGCAAATTGCCAGATATTATTCCCAGCAATGGCATTATCCAGATTCCTATTTGCGCGGCACCAAAATGTACGAAGGTCGAGCGAGAGATGATTCTCGTCATTCAAGACATCAGTTGGGGCAGCCGACATCACCAGTATCTTCCAAAGAACCAAGAACCATACCCATACACTGAGATACGATCTAACACCATATTTCCAAGCTGACAAAGGCACCGCCGATCTCTGTCGAACCTTGTTATGGCAATCAACCCTGGAGGTGCTTACCGATGATCTATCTATTTGCTTACTATTTCCTAAAGAGTTTACCTATCACAATTATTGGCATAGAACATCCCGTTTGTTTCAGCAGTGTTCGATACATATTTGATCCAAGGGATCGAAAGTGGGCGATTCATGCAGGTCTCGATTTACATGGAATGGGTCATACGACGGCAAATTCGATCCGGCTGAAAATAGACCATATCCACATACTGAGCGACTTTACGATTCAAGACCCCGTCATGGCTCGTTTGCAATTAATACGCTTGATAAATAAGGCCGAGACAATCTGGCTGGGGGACTAGGATTCGAACCTAGACTAGCGGAGTCAGAGTCCGCGGTCCTACCGTTAGACGATCCCCCAAGCGGGATGGCGGTTCAATAGCCATCCCATCGCAATTTAGCAAGTCGCTTGGAAATTAAGTGCGGAACTGCTTGAGCAGGTTGGCGAGGCTTTCTTGCTTGTTGGCAATTTGCGCTGCTGAGGGTGCCTGCGAAGGTGTGTGTGGTGCCGAAGGTGACAGCGAGCCGGGGGTGATGGGGTTGCGGCGCAGGCTGGGTTGCGCAGGTTGAGGTGGCGGGGCCGCACTTGGCATTTGGCCAAATCCACTCTGCACAGTTGGTTGCACAATCGGTGCAGGTGCCGGGGCAACAGCAACTGGTGCCACGGTTTCAACCGAATAATTTGCAGAATCCGGATTGAAGGTTTGCGCACGCCAACGGTTCACAATTTCTTGCAAGAACGTATCGTCAGGCAAATCCTTCGCCCAATTCTTGGTGAAGCTGGCGGTGTTGGAGCGCGGCAATTCATGTTCCGGCAGCATGTCAAACTTGATGCGTGTGGGCAGGGCCACACCTTCACCAAAAGTGATGGCTTCGCCCGTGCCCATGGTCGGCATGAACTCCAGCAATGAGGCGGCAGCATCTGAAATGCCAGCTTTCAAAATTTGCTGGTCGCGCTCGTTGGTCAGGCGCAATGAGAAAATGGTATTGCACTGGGACAAAATCGTCGGGTCCAATTCTGCCGGACGCTGGGTGATGATGGCGAGGGAAATGCCATATTTTCGGCCTTCCTTGGCAATTTTGGAAAGCGCGCGCTTGGTGGGTTCAAAGCCCAAAGTCTTGTCGTTCGGCACGTAACGATGTGCTTCTTCGCATACGAATGTAATGGGAATGCGACCTGCACTCCACACGCCAAAATCAAATGCGAGGCGCGCCAGAACCGACACCACCACGTTGATGATTTCAGATGGCAAACCGCCAAGTTCAAGAATGGCAATGGGCTTGCCATTAACGGGGATGCGGAAAATGCGCGCCAACACGGCGGCCATATTATCTTGCACTGTCAGCGAGCCGAACATGAAGCTGTAGCGCGGATCACGCGAAACCGATTCCAGTTTCGACTTCAAGCGCTTGTAGGGCGACAAATCATTGCGCAATTCAAGCTTGCCCATGAATTCATCAATCACACCCAACAGGTCTGATGTGCGGTAGGGAATGGGTGTATCAACACCAACGTTCTGCATATCCAGCGGCGCTGTGGTGTTTCTCGAAATGCCGGATTTATCGCGGCGCTGGTTGGCCAGATAACGCTGCTTGGCAATGGGAATAAGATCGCGGAGGATTTCAATATCGGTGTCGCGGTTGGCTTGCTGGCCAACGAGAATTTCAATCGCTTCGTCGAAATTCAACAGCCAGAACGGCAGCGACATATTATCTGGCGTAATGATTTCGGACATGCCTTGGAAGCTTTGTGCATATTCACGATGCACGTCCAACAGCAACACGTGGGCTTGTGGATTTTTGTCGAGGATGCGGCGCAAGATCAGCGCAACGGTGCAAGATTTGCCCGTGCCCGTGGTGCCCAGAATGGCAAAATGCTTGCCCAGCATTTCGTCAATTTTAATCATGGCAGGAATGCTTTGGTCTTGCTGGATGCAACCAACCCGCACCGAACTTGCAGCATCACAGGCATAGGCCAAGGCGAGTTCCGAACGGTTGGCGCGGTAAACCGCATCACCCAATGAGGGATAGCCCGAAAGACCACGCCGGAAAGCATAGGGCACGCCGTCTGGGCCTTTTGGCAATTCACCGATAAATTCCACCTCCACAATCCGCATTTCCTTGTCGTGTGGATTGTTGGTGGGGGCTGGTGCACTCAAGGCGGAAACCAATGCCAACGTAATCGAGTTTGCTGTTTCGGCTTTCAGCAATGTACCAATATCGGGGCTGCGCTGCGCATCGGAAAATACAGCGTCCTGCGCATCCAGCATAATGACGGCATGGGCACCTGTGACAGCAACAATGCGGCCCATGCGTTCCATGTCGTGGCTCGCCGGAACCGGCGCTTTGGCGGGAGCGAAACTTGAAAGTTGAGCGGTGGCTGACATGTGATTATTGAACTCCCTGACCGGAGGAAACGATCGTGTTTTCAAGAGCGGCGTTCACCGCGAGTGGAATGAAAATACTGACGCGCGTGCCAGCACCTTTAGAAGATTGAATACGCAAATCGCCGCCATGCAAACGCGCAAGAGCATAGGCAATCGGTAAGCCCAAGCCTGTGCCTTCATGACGTTTGTTGAAGCCCGCTTCGACTTGCCCAAACGGGCTCATGGCGGTTTCAATTTCGCTGGCGTCCATGCCGGGGCCCGTATCGCTGACCGCGATGGTGGCATAGCCTTCGGTCTGAATGGTGGCGTCAAGCCGCACCCTGCCCCAGTCCGGCGTGAACTTCACGGCGTTCGACAACAAGTTGATGATGATCTGTTTGAGCCGCAAAGGATCGGCCAGCAACAGCGGCAAATTTTGCTGCACGTGGCTTTCCACCGTGATGTTTTTTTCCTTCGCCTTGGCGTCGGTAATCAGCAAGGTTGAATCGAGAATGGACAGAAGGTTGATGGGTTCGGGATCCACCGAAAGCTTGCCCGCCTGAATTTTTGATACGTCCAGAATACCGTTGATCAGTGCCAGCAAATGCTCGGCGGCTTGCTTGATATATTCCGAATATTGCTGCACTTTTTCAGGGCCGGTCACCGTGCGGGTGGCCAGCATATCCGAAAATCCGATGATGGCATTCAAGGGCGTGCGCAATTCGTGGCTCATGTTTGCAATGAATTCGGACTTGGCTTTTGACGCCAATTCAGCGTCAACCTTGGCGGCATTCAGGGCAAGCGCGTTCTTGTGCTGGCGCGTGGCTTGGCCAAAGCTGTCACCAAACTCGGCGATCAACGACCCTTCACGAAACCAACTTCTGCCGTAACTACGCATACTCAAACACCCCAAGTTGCGAGGTTTAGGGCCAAGGTCGTCAATTTGAAGTTAATGCCCGTGGGGGGCGGGAAGCAGGGCAATTTTGCACAAGCGCGGCCTTGCTTCCGTCACACCACTGTTACGTGAGCGATGAATATCGCGGTGATTATTAAAAAGGGAAATCCGATGACCGCTGCTGAATTGCCCTACCTTGATTTTGATCTCTCCGCCGCCCCCAAGGTTCGCTTCAGCTACGCTAGTCAAAATGACTCGATCTTAAAGCGCGTGATTATTCGCAGCATCGAGTGTGCAACAGGTCAACGGAGACTGCGCAGGGCTTATACAAATTGGCTGCGATCCGAGCCACATGCCGAAACAATTTTTTCAGCAGGCCTTCGGCTTTTGGGAATTACAGTTGAGGTTGAAGGTGCAAAACCAACATCCGAACTGCGGAAAGGCCCCTTGTTGATCATCGCCAATCATCCGTTTGGGGTGGCAGACGGCTTGGCCATTGGCGACCTTGCAACCAAACTGCGCAGCGATGTAAAAATTATGACACACAGCTTGCTGTGCCAACCGCCCGAAGCTGCAAAACATTTATTGCCCGTGGATTTTGGCGCGTCGCGTGAAGCAAAACTCCGCTCGGCCCATACGCGGAAAGCCGCTGTGAAGTGGTTGGAGGATGGCCACTGCCTGGTTATTTTTCCGGCAGGCGGCGTGGCAACGCGGCACAGACCCTTCGACAATCGCGCACTGGATTTGCCTTGGCATCCTTTTACCGCCAGGCTTGCAGCCGTTGCGGGCGCACGGGTTTTACCGCTGTATTTTCATGGTGAAAACTCAACGCTGTTTCATTTGGCAAGCCATAGCTGGTATCCCCTACGCGCCGCCTTGTTCTTCCGCGAAACTTTACGCCAAGCCGGACGCACCTTGAAAGTCAGTTTCGGCGAAGCTGTAAAAACAGAAGACCTGCCGCATGCCCAAGGTAAGGCACGCGTGGTGCAACATCTGCGCACCTCAACTTTCGCAATGTCCAACGGCAGCACAAACGAAGCCGCACAGGATTTCCAGTGGCCGGGCAAGCCGAAGTTTTAAGGCGCAATTTTGTGAGTTCTGACGAAGTAGGGCAATACTCTTCTCCCCGCCCTTGAGGGCGGGGTCGGGGGCGGGTGTTAGACACAGCAACCGAAGCTACCTCCCATCCCTACCCCTCCCTCAAGGGAGGGGCAAGTGGCATTAAGTGTAACTACCGCTCAATGCCCCACGCTCAGCACCTTCCCCTTTGGCTGGCCCACTTCTTTCAGCAGCGCATCAAACCACTTCTGCTTCACGTCGAAATTCTTGCCGCCCTTGATGCGCGGGAATTCAATCGCGCGCATGGGCTTGCCCTTCTTTTCTTCATCATGGCCGATGACGCCTGAGACGCCCTTCAATCCACTCTTCACTGCTTCCACGCACATCTTCTTGATCAGCGCCAAATCTTCCTTGTTGGCCTTGGCCGACCTCGCAAAATAGCCGCTCTTTTGCACCAGCGTTTTCTCCGCCCCCACCATGTCGGCGAAGCGTTTGGCGAACCAGGCGCCGGGGTTGATCTTGTCGATTTTCACGTGGCCGAAGGCGTCGCGTTCGGGTTCTTCGCCGCGTGCGCGCATTTCGGCAACGATGTCGTCAACGCCTGCGCCTTCGCTCAAGAAAATCGTCACGCAATCTTCGGCGTCCATCACTTTTTTCAGGCGCTTGGCCTCCGCCTCAAGATCAATTGAAAGTTCGGGCAGATAAACCGCGTCGATATCTTTGTAAGCCATCGGCAGATTAAAGCCGGGCAAGAATTTTTGCTTCTTCAAGCGCTTGCGATAAACATCGGCCGTTGCAGCCGTGAGCCAACCACAGTTGCGGCCCATCACTTCATGGATCAGCAACATGCGCGGATTGGTGCTTTGTTCGTTGACGGAATTTTCCCAGAAAACCGCTCCCTGCTCTGCCGCCGTTGCAGCACCCAAGGTTTGCGCAATGGGGATCACGTCATTGTCGATGGTCTTGGGCAATCCGACGACTGTGAGATTGTAATTGTTGGAGGCGAGGTATGCTGCAAGGTCTGCCGCTGTGGTGTTGGTATCATCACCGCCGATGGTGTGCAGAATAGTGATACCGTCTTTCACCAACTGCTCCGCCGCCACATGCAAGGGGTTCTGGCCTTCTTGAACCAGTCCGCGCTTGATGCAATCTTTCACGTTCGTCAATTTCACGCGGCTGTTGCCGATGGGTGAACCGCCGTGGGTGGTTAGCACCAGCGCGTTCTTCCGCACCTCTTTCGTTACAGGAATAGACCAGCCCTTCAGCAAGCCCATATATCCATTTCGATAACCGATTATTTCAGCTTTCGGCAATTTCTTCGAATACATATCGATGAGAAAACCGACAGAGGCTGAAAGGCAGGGTGCCAAGCCGCCCGCAGTGAGCAAAGCGATTTTTTGTTTTTTGATTGCTGGTTTTGCCATGACTTTGTTTCCTCTTGAGAATCCAATGATGATGGCGATTGCTAGCGTTTTGAGGTGCGCCAATCAACCATCTCTTTCCGCTTTGCACTTGAAAGGCACAATTCAATCCCCACGTTCTGGCGGTAACAACCGGAGGCTCGAAAATGAACACCACTGCCACTGCCGACAATATGGACTACGGCAAGGAACACAACGGCGACACGCACCACCACAAAAAGCACCACGGCTGCAAAGGTAGCCGCAAATGGTCGAAACTTGAATTGGCCACCATGATTGGCGGCTTTATTGTGTTTTGGCCCGTGGGCTTGCTGGCACTTGGCGCAAAATTCATCAACGGTGAAATGTGGCCGGGCTCGAAACATAACGTCATGCCATGGACGGCCTATGCGAATTGGCGCGCCAGCAAGGGCGACAAACCCTTTGGCTTTGCAGCGCCGACTTGGAGCACTGCTGCCAGCAGCGGCAACGTTGCATTTGACACCTACAAGAAGGAACAGCTGGACCGTCTTGAAGCTGAACGTCGCAAACTTGACGAAGAACAAAAAGCCTTCGCCGAGCATTTGACGAAACTGCACCGCGCCAAGGATCAGGACGAGTTCGACCGCTTTATGGCTGAACGGTCCGCACCAAAAGCCGAATAGTAAAAGTCCTGATATCGTAAAATCCATTGCACCTCCGTCCATCACGACATGGGCGGAGGTGTTTTTTGATTAATTCCAGCGCAGCGTAAGTTAACATTAACGCCAAGAATTCATGGAAAATTTTACAAATTGGAGTCAAATGCGCCTCAAATCTTATGGCCATTTGCGCCTCACAATTTTTGAAAAGACGCAGACTTATAATGCTCATGGAAAATCTCCACGCCTCCGCCATGCCTGTTGCGCTTCAAGCCCAAGCAATCGACATAGAAGCATTTGATGCGCACATCGCTGACTTTGATGGCGCAGTGCTGGAAATGACGGCGCTGTTTTCCCAAAACCGCTGGCCTGATACTGATCTTCATCCTTGGCTGTATTTTCTTGATGGCGAGGCCGTCGCGGCCGCCCTTGTGATGGTCAAGCACATGCCCCTTAAACTGGGCAAGCTCGCCGTGGTTAAGTGGGGCCCCATCCTGGCTTCGGCAACCAACCCAAATCGCCAATCAATTTACCAGCAAGCGGTAGCACACTTGCAAGCGCAATATGGCCAGGCTTCGGGCAGCATGTTGTCGGTTATGGCGCACGCGGAATCTGATCCACCGCTTGAAGCGGAAAAACATTTGAAGGAAGCTGGCTTCAAGCCACATTCCCGCCTGCTGTTTCCTGCACGATATGTGGTGAAGGTGCGGTTGCCGGATGCGGACCAGCGAAAAAGCTTTGCACAGAAGTGGCGCTACCACCTCAACAAGTCCGAAAAGGAAGGTCTTGTTTTTGAGGTCGCCGGGGCTGACCAATATCCGCGCTTTGCCAAGCTTTATGAAGCGATGACAGACCGCAAAAAATTCCCTGATTTTTCGGCTTATGACACACTCCACTATTTGATGGATTGGAAGGTTGAAGCCTTGAAGCCACAACTGTTTTTCGTGACACAAAATGGCGAAGACGTTGCAGGAGCTGTTATTTTCAAGGCGGGCCGCACAGCGGTTTATATGTATGGGGCTACCAACGACAGGGCACTTCCCTTGCGGGCTGGCTATTTCATGCACGCCCGCATTATTTCATGGCTGCGCGATAACACCCGCACCGAATGGTACGACCTTGGCGGCACAGACGGCTTCCACGGCTTGCACCAATTTAAAAAAGGCATGGTTGGCACGGCGGGCCGCATTGCAGATGTTCCGCCCATTGGAAACTTCGCTGGCAATTTGCGTGGCTACCTTCTCGGCACATTTGCCTACTCGGCACGCGACACCGTGCAAAAATTCCGTCGCTATGCGCGTGAATTGTTAACACGGAATTCTGCCAAGCCCGACCAAGGCACGCCAGAGTGACAACCGCCCGCCGGCTATTCACGGTTTCGGCGCTCGCATTTATTTTCAGGCTTTTGGGCGCAGCAATCATGTTGGGCTTGCAAGTGTTGATTGCCCGCAAACTGGGTGGCGAACAACTTGGCCGCTATGCCGTTTTGCTTTCAGTTTGCAACATCGTGGCGGTGGTATTACCGCTGGGCTTCCAGACCATTGCGTCGTATTTTGTGGCCATCTACGCAAATGCAAATCGCGGGCACGCTTTGCGGCATTTTGCAGTGCAGGCTTACGGACAAACTATAGCGATGGCATTTGTCGCCCTGTTATTTGGCTCGCAAATTCTCTTCTTATTTGGCCGCGACTTGATGAATTTTGCTGAACATTGGCACTATGTCGTTGCTGCGGCTTTCGGACTGGCCCTTATGCAACTCAGTGCCTCGATTTTAATTTCCCTGCGCGTTGCTTTGATTGGCATTGCGGGCGATGCAATTCTTCGCCCCTTGGTTACGGCCGTTGCATTGTTTGCGGCATTCGCCGCTGTTGAAGTGCCCGATGTTGTTGCAACGTTGTTTCAGTTTCTGGCCGCAGGCTTTGTTGCCATTGGTTTGATCTACACACTATTGGCGGCATCCAAAATCCGTACGCTGCCCGACACTTCTGAACCACTCAATACAGAACGTCGCCAATGGTGGTTTTATGCGGCCCCGTGGACGATGTTGGCGTTGGCGGGTGATTTCTTTTTCGATATCGATTTGTTGCTGCTCACGCCATATTTGGATTTACAGTCTTTGGCCGTATTCGGAATTGCAGCTCGTCTTGTGTCGCTTGCTTCCTATGGTGTGAACGCGGTTTATGCCGTCAGCCTTCCTGATCTTTTTCAAACAGGTGGTGAAGCCGCAGATCCACGATTTATTCAACAAATCAAGCGTACCAACACCATCGCTGTTTTGATGTCATGCGTCATGTTGGTGGGTGCTTACTTTATAGCCCCGCTCATTCTGAATTTTCTAGGACCGGTATTTGCTGAAGCCGCAATGCCCTTTGCAATTTTGTGCCTCTGCCCTTTGGTGAGATCGGTCTTCGGACCAACGGCATTGATGTTGTCCATGCACCAGCGCCCCTATTCATCGCTGCCGCCCATTGCAGTTGGCTTTACAACCCTCTTGATCGGCAATGCCATGCTGGTGCCAACCTATCACATCGAAGGTGCGGCATGGAGTGCCGTGCTCGCGACATTGCTATGGTCCGGCAGTTTGTGGATTTTGGCCAAGCAAAAGACTGGTATTGATGTCTCAATTTTCTCAGGCTTTCTTGCCCGAAACCATTCCGCGCAAACGCCGCAATAACCGCCCCCGTTTTCCAATAACGGAAGTTGCCGGCGCATGGCCCGCAATGGCTTTGGTGTAGAACTTTTGATACATCACAAAATCCACGCCAAAAAAGTGGCGCTTTAATTCTCCCACGCGTTCGAATTTTGCATGCCGCCCAATGGCCTCTGATTGCTTATTGTGAGGCAAGGCGTAGTAGACCATTTTGTGAAATTGATAGTTATCCCAATGCCGCACAAAATCACCAAAAGCGCGCATGGCCAAAGTGCCTTTGCGAAATTGTGGTTCAATGTAGCCCCAGCTCAAAATGATTGTGCCCATCTCTGGAACACCAATGATGAAACCCGCACGTTGCCGTTCGGGGGTTTCAACAATCACCACATAACCAGGGTCTGCCTCCATAAGGCCAAGCAAAAAGCTTCGGTGAAACCGCGACTTTTCAGCCTGTGCAAATTCTGAGTTTGCTCCCAACAATTCCTCAATCGCCAGCGCCAAATGTTGCTGCACATAGCCAAGTTCGTCAGCACGTGCGGGCCGAAGTGGCGATTTTGGATTATTTATATTCATTCACACACCAGTGCTAACAAGTTTTCGACTACCAACAGATATATCCACCATCTGCAATCACAATGCTTCCCGTCATCAAACTGGACGCATCGCTTGCAAGAAACAGTATGACCGATGCGATTTCTGAGGGCTGCCCCATGCGGCCCATCGGCGTGCCGTCAATCCAATGTTTGCTGATCTCACTGTTCGCCGCTACATCACGGGTCAGATCTGTCTCGATATAGGTTGGTGCCACGCAATTCACCCGCACCCCGCGCGGTGCCCATTCTGCAGCGAGCGAGCGCGTAAGATGATGAACCCCCGCCTTCGACGCATTATAGTTCGCCTGTTCCTGCGGGTAGTTGACGATCTCAGCCGACATTGAACCCACATTGACGATCACGCCACGGCCTTGTTCCAGCATGTGCTTACCAAATGCGCGGCAGCACCAGAACACACCGTTCAAATTTACGTCGATCACCTTGTTCCAAGTTTCGTCTTCCATGGTTTCAGCTGGCTTGAATGAAATGGCAATGCCTGCATTATTGACGAGCACATCAACTTTGCCATGGCGCTTGACGATTTCCGCCTGCACCCGTTCCACGGCGCGGGGGTCTGTCACGTCCAAGGCAATTGAATCAGCATTTCCGCCTAAGGCTTTCGCCGCTTTTGCAGCTCCCATCTCATCCATGTCTGTAATGACGACCAACGCCCCCGCTTCGGCCAACGCTTCAGCTGTCGCAAAGCCAATGCCCCGTGCAGCCCCCGTAACCACGGCCACTTTACCATCTAACTTGAATTTTTCGAGATACATCAACCACTCCCGCCGCAATGTGTTTCCATCACCAATAGCGGATTGTGGTGTCTGTGAATACAAAGCGCCAAGGCATTTCTGCCTTGGCGGTTAAGCTAATATGTGGAAGTCAATTTTGAAGGATTAGAACAGGAAGTTGTCGGACCAGTTCGTGACACCTGCATGATCAGCGTCACCAACATTGATCACCATATCCGCAATCATGTCGCCGTTGCTGTCAACTTGCACCGTCCAGCCTGCGGCTGTTGTAAGCACGCGCACAGCACCCACCACGTCATCGAAGGCAACGTCAACACCTACAAAATGGTTGACGTCTCCGCCCGCCACAACCAACTGGTGGAAATCAATCACGTCGTTTTCGCCAAAGTTCCAAAGCGTGTCACGCCCGGTCAAAGCGCCCGTGCTTTCAGTCAATGCCTTGTAAGCGACAGTGTCAACGTCTGTATCAATGCCGACATCGATCGTATCTTTGCCCGCTTCCCCCACTAGGAAGTCAGACCCGATGCCGCCTTCCAGATGATCATTGCCAGCCCCACCGTAAAGATGATCATCACCGGCGGCACCAGATATATAATTGGCGACAGCGCTGCCAAAAACAACGTCGTTGCCGGCGCCAACATAGACCGTTTCAAATCCGGTAATTGTGTCGATGCCTGTATCAGCACCTTGCACTCTTGAAGCAAGATAAGACAACCCTGAGACGCTATCGACGCGTGCAACAGTATGCATATTAACGCTCACATTTGCCAACGCATCTGACGCATTATATTCATCGCCGTAAAGACCAAGCGACGGTTTAAGGCCCGCATTCAAACCGCCGTTGACAATGTCATTGCCAACACTGCTGCCCGCGCTTACCGCATCAAAATTATCGAGGCCATCGCCAAAGTCATAGCGATCAGCGCCTTCTTCATCAGCGACATTTTCGGCCTTGGCGCCGCCAATAAATTTATCGGTACCGAGCCCTAAGAAAATCCAACCATTCACCGTGCCTGTGTTGGTAAAGGTGTCGTTGCCCGTCCATGCATCCACATTGCCATTGATGGTGCCGCTATTTGTTAGGATATCATTGTCGGCACCCGAAAGAAGTGCACCATTAAGCGTGCCTGCATTGCGAAGGTTGTCGGCACCCAACCATCCGTTGATGTCGCCATAGACGGTGCCCGTGTTGACCAATATATCCGCGCCGCCATCCAGAAAAATTGCGCCATCTATGGTGCCCGAGTTAGTAATACTATCATTACCTTCGCGGGCGTAAATCTCGCCAAACAAAAATCCACTATTAATGATGGTTTCAACCGCTGCCCCGGTTTCAGAGCCGTTGATATTGCCCCAGATTGTTCCGCTATTTGTGATTTTATGGCTGCCTCCACCATTGCTCCAAATGGCAAAGCCACCTTCGAGGGCTTCAATTTCACCCGTATTCACAATAGCATAGGCACCCGTATTGGCTGTGACATAGATGCCATTAGCTCCTAACAACACGCCATTGTTGGTAATGTTCGTCGCGTGATAGGACGAGATTGCATAGTTTGCCCCGTAAATTTCCCCTGTCGTTCCAATAACAACCGTCGAAATTTGGTTGGGCGTGGCAGCGGCGGGCAAGCCCAATGAAAGGCCATAGCTGCCCACTGCCGTGGCCGACAAAAAGCCACTGACGTTAACATTGTAGGCACCACCTTCAAGCAACAGGCCAACCGCCGCAACAGATTCTGAAATCACGCCCGCAGACGTAATCGATATAGGCCCTGTGACCACAGGACTGGTAAATATGACACCTTGGTTGAACTGGTTGTTGGTTGCGTTGAACACTCTGGCCATGGTTTTCCCTCACTCAATACGGGGACCGACATCTGGTGCGATGATTCGACTACCTGACTCCCCGGCGAGGTTTTGGCGTGGTTGATGTGGCTGAATTTGGCTGCAACTGCGGCATTTTTGTCGCAAAAACAACTTCTGCGACAGGTATCAGCAAAATGCCTATATTTTAAACAGATTGCACAAAATTTGTACTGTCAAAATTTCGCGCCTGTATTAAGCAAGTGAAATCAAACGTGTTTTGATCTGGCATAGAGTCTGCATCATAACTGTAAACCTTAACGAGGCAAAAACACCCCATGAAAAAGATCGAAGCCATCATCAAGCCATTCAAGCTGGATGAAGTAAAAGAAGCACTGCAAGAAGTGGGCCTGCAAGGCATCACGGTAACTGAAGCCAAGGGCTTTGGCCGCCAGAAAGGCCACACGGAACTGTACCGTGGCGCTGAATATGTTGTGGACTTCCTGCCAAAAGTAAAAATCGAAGTTGTCATTGCCGATGAGCTGGTGGATAAAGCCGTGGAAGCCATTCAGAACGCAGCCCGCACCGGCCGCATTGGTGATGGAAAGATCTTCATTTCCACCATAGAACAAGCTATCCGCATTCGCACGGGCGAAGCCGGCACTGACGCTTTATAAAACTCGAGTTCAATCCAGCTTAAGAGGAACACATGGCCAAGGAAACTGCAATTGAATCCGCCTTGAAGATGATCAAGGACAAGGATGTAAAATACGTTGACCTGCGCTTCACCGATCCGCGCGGCAAGATGCAGCATCTCACCATGGACGTCAGCCAAATGGGCGCTGATGCATGGGAAGAAGGCTTGATGTTTGACGGCTCTTCGATTGCTGGCTGGAAAGCCATCAACGAGTCCGACATGGTGTTGATGCCAGATGCATCATCCGTCCACATGGACCCGTTCTATGCTCAAACCACCATGGCCGTATTCTGCGACATCAATGATCCAGGCACAGGCGAAGGTTATAACCGCGACCCGCGCTCGATTGCCAAGCGCACCGAAGCCTATTTGAAATCCACCAAAATCGGCGACACCGTCAACGTTGGTCCAGAAGCTGAATTCTTCGTTTTCGACGACGTGAAGTTCTCGACATCGCCCTACAAGACCGGCTTTGAAGTCGACGGCATCGAACTGCCAACCAACTCTGACCGTAATTATGAAAACGGCAACATGGGCCACCGCATGCGCACCAAGGGTGGCTACTTCCCCATGAACCCGATGGATCAGCGCCCAAGACATGCGTGGCGAAATGCTTTCGGTGATGCAGGAAATGGGTCTGGTTGTTGAAAAGCATCACCATGAAGTTGCCTCGGCGCAGCATGAATTGGGAACGCGCTATCAGCCCCTCACAATGGGTGCTGACCACATGCAGATTTATAAGTACGTGATCCACAACGTGGCCCATGCTTATGGCAAGACCGCTACCTTCATGCCAAAGCCAGTGTTCGGCGATAACGGCTCGGGCATGCATGTGCACTTCTCGATCTGGAAAGATGGCAAGCCAACATTCGCTGGTAATCAATATGCTGATCTTTCGGAAAGCTGCCTCTATTTCATCGGCGGCGTCATCAAGCATGCCAAGGCTTTGAATGCTTTCACCAACCCATCAACCAACTCTTACAAGCGTTTGGTGCCGGGTTATGAAGCGCCAGTGTTGCTGGCCTATTCGTCACGCAACCGTTCAGCCTCATGCCGCATTCCGTTCACGTCGAACCCGAAAGCCAAGCGTGTTGAAGTGCGCTTCCCTGATCCAACAGCAAATCCATACCTGTGCTTCTCATCCATCATCATGGCGGGCCTTGATGGCATCGTGAACAAGATCCACCCCGGCCCCGCAATGGACAAGAACCTGTACGACCTGCCACCAGCAGAACTCGCGAAAGTTCCAACCGTCTGCGGCTCGCTTGCAAGAAGCCATCGACAGCCTGCGCGCCGACCATGAGTTCCTGACCAAGGGCGGCGTGTTCTCGGTTGACCAGATCGAAAGCTACCTCGACCTGAAACAAGAAGAACAAGACCGCTACCGCATGACACCGCATCCGGTGGAGTTTGACATGTATTACAGCTGCTAATTTGGCGGCTTCGTTGAAATACAAAACCCCGGTCGTGAGGCCGGGGTTTTTTTTATGATCACGGTTTGATATCGCACAGTTTTTAGCCACAATGCCTAATTATTAATCAGATGATATTTCCGCTCATTTTTTAGCTTTACGCGTGTAAAAATTTGGGTATGAGACTCGCCGCGGGCGAAAAATTCAGAAATCTGCCCGCCTCCCAAAATTGGTGTCATCTCATCTCGGACGGTCAAAAATGACGAAATATAAACTCGAATACATCTGGCTTGATGGATATCAACCAGTGCCAAACTTGCGCGGCAAAACCATGATCCGCGAATTCGCTGATATGCCAACGCTGGAACAACTTCCGCTCTGGGGCTTTGACGGTTCATCGACGCAACAAGCAGAAGGCCGCAACTCGGATTGCGTGTTGAAGCCCGTGCGCCACTTCCCTGATCCTGACCGTGAAAACGGCGTGCTCGTATTGTGTGAAGTCATGATGCCCGACGGCAAGACGCCACATCCATCAAACAGCCGCGCCACCATTTTGGATGATGAAGGCGCTTGGTTCGGCTTCGAGCAAGAGTACTTCCTTTACAAAAATGGCCGTCCACTGGGCTTTCCTGACAAGGGCTACCCGGCACCCCAAGGCCCATACTACACGGGCGTTGGCTTCAAGAATGTGGGCAGCATTGCCCGCGAAATTGTTGAAGAACATTTGGACCAGTGCCTTGCGGCTGGCATCAACCACGAAGGCATCAATGCCGAAGTGGCCAAAGGACAATGGGAATTCCAAATTTTCGGCAAAGGCTCGCGCCAAGCTGCCGATGAAATGTGGGTTGCGCGTTACTTGCTTCTCCGCATCACCGAGCGTTATGGCATCGACATTGAATGGCATTGCAAACCACTGGGCGATACCGATTGGAACGGCTCTGGCATGCATTGCAATTTCTCGACTGCCCATCTGCGCGAAAAAGGCGGCAAGGCCTATTTCGAAAAATTGATGGTACAATTCGAAAAGAACCTGATGGACCACATCGACGTGTACGGTCCGGACAATGACAAGCGCCTGACCGGCAAGCACGAAACCGCACCTTGGAACAAGTTCTCCTGGGGTGTTGCTGACCGTGGCGCATCCATCCGCGTTCCACACAGCTTCGTGAACAACGACTACAAAGGTTACCTTGAAGATCGTCGTCCAAACTCGGAAGGCTGCCCCTACCAGATCGCTTCACAAGTTCTGAAGACAATCTCGGAAGTGCCGACGGCTTAATTGCTCTTGCCGTAAAATTTTAAACGGGCCGACATGAAAATGTTGGCCCGTTTTTTATTTGAATTGATGGACCATCGCGGTTGCAGCTTTGTGCGCAGTTGAAAAACAGGCCTGCAACAAATAGCCACCAGTTGGCGCATCCCAATCCAGCATTTCGCCAACCACATAGGTGTTGGGAAATTTGTTCAGGCGGAAATTTTCGTCGACTTCTTCTTTTGCTACACCACCCGCTGTTGAAATGGCGCGGCGAATTTCGGCTGGGCCTTGCAGCGGAATATCAACTGATTTTGGATCTTGTGTATTGGCCTCACGCAACAACGAAATGCCCACGGGAGCAAGTCCCAGGGCTTTGCGCAAATAGTTCGTGCGCGACTCTTTTCCCTGCGGCCAAGCCAAGCGTTGTTGCACCACTTCTGCCGTCATGTCGGGTTTCAAATCCAACAGCAATGAGCGAGCGCCCGTTTCGCGCAAGCTGCGCGTCAGTGCATAAATCGCACCACCTTCAATACCGTCACGCGTAATCATGATTTCGCCGCGCACGGTTTTTCCACCTGCGGTGACTGAAACATTCTTTAAGGGTGTGCCTTGAAAGCGCGATGCGAAATGTTCGCTCCACGCGACGAGCTGCCGGCCGTTCGACGGTTGCAATGGATTGACCGCAATACCAGCGGCCTTGAATGTTTCAACCCAACTTGCGTCCGAACCCAGCTCTGGCCAGCTTGCGCCACCCAGTGCCAAAACAGTGGGCACGTCATCAAATCCAGTCCACGATCGTATTTGAATTGAGTGTAACGCCCAAACCACTCAAACGCCGAAGCCACGCCCGCAACAACGGTGAAGCCCGCAAGCCTTGCGGAAACACCCGGCCCGAAGTGCCAACGAATGTTTCAACACCAAGGCCCTTCGCCCAACTGATCACGGCTTCAGGCGGGTAATCGCGAATTGCAGTTTCCAGCAAAGGCCGATCACTGCCATAGCGATTGAGGAAATAGTCGAGTGGTTCGCTGTGCGTGAGGTTCAAACCACCCCGACCCGCAAGAAGAAATTTTCGTGCCGGGCTTTTATGGTGGTCGACAATTTCAACAGAAAAACCGGCAGAAGCCAAAACTTCTGCCGCACAAAGACCCGCAGGCCCGGAACCAACAACACGGACCCGCTTCATGTGATGTGATAACTTATCTCTTAGAGTTCAGTGCGGCAGAAAGCGTAGGAATTGTTGTAGTACTTCTGCCACTTCGCATCGCCCACGACGACACCCGTTGCAGCACCACCCACAACACCAAATACGGTGGTTTTGCGCCCACCAACGGCTGCACCCAACAAGCCGCCGACAACGCCGCCGACAACCGCATTACGCACCACGCGGCGGCTGGTCTTTTTGTCAGCCTTTGCCTTTGCATAGCCACGGCAATATTTCTTGCTGGCGGCTTCAGCGGGCGCTGGCAATGTTACACCCATGACTGACGTAACCAACGCGACACTGAGCATCAAAGACATAATTTTCTTCATTGTAAGAACTCCGTAATGTGATCGCTAATCGTTTACCACCGAAATCATGTCCAAACCAAGACACGTTATTGAATATGCTTACTCCAAACGCGCCGGAAAACCGGGTGCGCGCAAATCCGTGCCTAAAGCATCTTCCAACAGCTTGGCAATCTGCGTGGACTGCGCCTGCCCGCCATAGGCTGCCTTGCCCTTGATAAAAGTCTGGTTTGTCATGGAAGCGAGGTCCAGCGGCACACCAAATTCCTTGCCAAAATTCATGGCAAAGCCCAAGTCTTTCAACGCAAGGTCCATACTGAAGGCAATGTCATAACTGCCATTGAGGATGAGTTGGCCTTCCGTTTCATGCACAAAGCTGGTGCCGCTGGACGCGGTAATCGCAGCCCAGGCTTGGCCCAAATCCAGCCCGCCGCGTTTGGCCAACATCAACGCCTCAGCATCCGCGACCAAATGAATGAAGGCCAACATATTGGTGATGACCTTGATGACGGCGGCAGAGCCAATCGGCCCCATGTGGAAAATTTTATTGCCAATGGCTTCCAGCGCTGGTTTGTGGCGCGCGAACAAATCAGCATCGCCACCCACCAGAACAGTAATTTCACCGCGTGCGGCAAGGTGAACACCTCCCGTTACCGGTGCTTCCAACACATTCACACCTTTGGCTTTCGCAACGGCGGCCAAGCGTTGCATTTCATCGCGTCCGTTGGTGGAATTTTCAATCCAGGTTCCACCCGGCTTGAGGCCTTGTAAAATGCTACCCAACACTTTTTCAGAAACGGTGGGAGATGGAAGGCAGGTGAACACATGGTCAACCTGCGCCGCAAGTTCCTGTGGCGATGCGGCCCAAGTTGCACCCGCTTTCAAATGGCGCTCGGCCAGCGCCTTGTCGATGTCGTGCACTACAATCTTGTGCCCTGCTTTTTGCAAACTGGCAGCAATATGTCCGCCGAGGTTTCCAAGTCCAATATAGCCGTATGTCATACATTCACCGGATGGTTGGTCATTTCCAAATGCAGTTTGGTGCCCGTGTAAGGATGCGCCAGGGCCACTTCTTCGTTCAACGTCACGCCTAAACCCGGCTCCGTTGGGGGGATGACATAGCCCTGCTCCCAGCGGATTGGCTTATTCAGCAACTTGCTATAAAAACCGCCGAAGGTTTCGATGCTTTCGAGGATCAAGAAATTCGGCAACGACGCGCCGTATTGAATGTTGGCGGCGGCCTCGATGGGTCCCGCATATAAATGGGGTGCGATCTGTGCATAATTCACCTCGGCCATGCCTGCAATTTTCTTGGCCTCCCAAATGCCACCCACGCGACCCAGGGCCATTTGCAGAATTGAAGCAGCGCGCAATTCCAGAACGCGGCCAAATTCATACTTTGTAGTCAGTCGCTCACCCGTCGCGATGGGGATGGAGGTGCCACGTGCCACCAGCGCCATTTCCTCTGGTCGATCAGGCGGCGTCGGTTCTTCAAACCACAGCGGGTTATATTGTTCAATCTGCTTGGCAAAACGAATGGCGCCGGACGCCGTGAACTGCCCGTGTGTGCCGAACAACAAATCAGCCTTGTCACCCACAGCTTCGCGAATGAGTTTGCAGAACTTTGAACACAAGGCCATGGATTCAAGCGAGGGCTGGCGCGGATCAAAGGATGAATAAGGCGCTGCAGGATCAAACTTGATGCCGGTGAACCCCTGCTTCACATAATGCGCCGCACGTTCCGCCGAGGCTTCAGCATTCCAGTAAATCGAGTCGTCCTGCCCCTTGGCAAGGTCCGGGTAAATGTAAGTGTAGGAGCGCAGCTTTTCATGCACACGCCCACCAATGAGTTCATAGATCGGTTTGTTAAGAGCCTTGCCGATGATATCCCACAACGCAATTTCAATGCCAGAAAGTACGCCCATCAAACTCACGTCGGGGCGCTGGGTGAAGCCTGAACCATAAACCTTGCGCCATAGGCTTTCGATGTGGAACGGGTCCATGCCCTCAACGTATCGCCCAAACGTGTCTTCGATCATTGCCGTCATGGCTTTGGGGCCGAAGGTGGCGCAATAGCATTCGCCATAGCCGACGATGCCTGTGTCGGTTGTCAATTTCACGAAAGTGAAATAGCGCCCTCCCCAGCCCGGTGGCGGATTGCCAACGATAAACACCTGCAGATCTTTTATTTTCATGTTGAGTCCTTTGGGCGGTTACATTGGCAAGAAACACGCAAAAGGCAAATGCCCTCGGCACTCATGGCCTGTAAAATTTTCTCACCCCGTTTAAGGCTTGAAAATCACTCACGTCCCGACGCACTGTGCCCCCATGATTTACGATTACATTATTGTGGGTGCGGGTGCTGCTGGCTGTGTGCTTGCCAATCGATTGAGCGAAAGCGGCAAGCATTCGGTATTGCTTTTGGAAGCAGGCGGCAGCGACAAGCGCTTCTATGTGCAAATGCCCTTGGGCTATGGCAAGACTTTTTATGACCCTACCGTCAACTGGATGTACGCAGCCGAGCCTGACCCCGGCCTCAACGGCCAACGCGACCACTGGCCACGCGGAAAAATCATCGGCGGCTCCAGCTCCATCAATGCCATGGTCTATATTCGCGGCCATCAGGATGATTACAAAAGCTGGGGTGAAGCCGCAGGTTCGAACTGGGGCTGGAATGCAGTGTTGGCCGCCTACAAACAACTGGAAGACAATGAAGCGGGTGCGAGTGAATGGCGCGGTGCGGGCGGACCTTTGCGCATTTCGGAGACAAAATCCCGTGTGCACCCCCTCACGCATAAGTACATCGAAGCTTGCAGCGCCGCTGGCCTGCCCTTCAACCCTGACTTCAATGGCGAAACGCAAGAAGGGGCTGGCACCTACCAACTCACAACCCGCAATGGCCAACGCTTAAGTTCCGCCCGCGCATTTTTGTGGCCCGCAATGAAGCGCAAGAATTTGCATGTTGAAAAACACGCGCTCGTTCTCAACGTGGCGATTACCAATAATCGCGCCCACGCCGTTTCATATCGGCAGAATGGCACCACCAAAACTGCAACGGCCCGTGGCGAAATCATTTTGGCGGGCGGTGCAATCAACTCCCCCCAATTGCTGATGCTTTCTGGGATTGGTCCTGCCGAACAGTTGCAGAAGCACGGCGTTAAAGTTCACCAGCACAATGCCCATGTGGGGCAAAACCTCGAAGACCATGTGGGCCTCAACTATACTTACCGCATGAAAGTGCCGACGCTAAATGATGAGCTGCGCCCCTGGCACGGCAAGTTGAAAGCGGGCTTGCAATATCTGTTGTTCCGCACTGGCCCCTTGAGTTTGTCGATCAACCACGGGGGGGGCTTTTTCAAAACCAGCCCGGACCTGCCCCGCCCCAACATGCAGCTTTATATGCAGGCTTTTTCCACACTACTACCCCGCGCCGGTGAGCGCCCCATCTTAAACCCCGATCCATTTTCAGGGCTTTCAATTGGACTTTCGAATTGCCGCCCCACGTCGCGCGGCCACATCTCACTTAATTCAACGAATCCTGAGCAACATCCAAAAATTGTCGCCAATGCCTATGGCACGGAACATGATGTGCAAGAAATGTTGGCCGCTGTGAAATTCATCCGCCGCATTGCGGCAGCATCACCTTTCGCAGAATTGGTGGCAGAGGAACTTCGCCCCGGACCTGCTGTGATTGCAGATGCGGATTTGATTCATGACTTCAAGCAACGTTCCGGTACTGTGTACCATCCTTCTTGTACGGCCCGTATGGGGCGCGATCCGTCACAATCGGTCGTCAATGAAAATTTGAAAGTTCACGGCATCGACGGCCTGCGTGTGTGTGATGCCTCCGTGTTTCCCAATCTCATTGCGGGCAACACAAATGCACCCTCAATGCTTGTGGGTTGGAAAGGCGCGGAGCTGATTTTGAAGGATCAAAAATAATTCAAATTCCATTTTGGCCAATTCCAGTTTTTTTATAGAAAAGTACCAGCAGTGATTCTCGCTGTGAAACGCGAAGGGGAAGTTTAATGAAGAAACTTGCGGCAGAATTTTTTGGAACATTTTGGTTGGTATTGGGTGGTTGTGGTAGTGCTGTTTTAGCGGCTGCATTTCCCGAGGTCGGGATTGGTTTGGTCGGCGTGTCGCTGGCCTTTGGTTTAACTGTTTTGACCATGGCCTATGCCGTTGGTCACATTTCAGGCGGCCATTTTAACCCCGCCGTATCCGTGGGTCTTGCAACGGCTGGCCGTTTTTCATGGAGCGCATTACCGGGATATGTTGTTGCCCAATGCGCAGGTGCCATCGTCGCTGCATTGGTGCTTTACCTTATTGCGACGGGTAAGGCCGGTGTCACTTCGGTTGGTGGTTTTGCGTCAAACGGCTATGGCGAAGCTTCACCCGGCAAATTCTCGCTGTTTGCAGCCTTGCTGACGGAAGTGGTGATGACAGCAGGCTTCTTGATTGTGATTTTGGGCTCAACAGCCAAAAAAGCAGCAGCAGGTTTTGCTCCAATTGCCATTGGTTTGGCGTTGACGCTGATACACTTGGTTTCAATTCCAGTGACCAACACTTCCGTAAACCCCGCGCGGTCGTTGGGTGTGGCATTGTTTGCTGAAGGCCCGGCATTGCAACAGCTTTGGCTGTTCATCGTGGCCCCGATTGCCGGTGCCATCATCGGTGCTGTCATCCACAAAGCTTTGTTGAACGACGACTGATAGAACAATGGGGGGCCGAACATTGGCCCCCCACCTATTTTAAGCGATGTCAAACCGATCGGCATTCATCACTTTTGTCCATGCTTTCACAAAGTCATGGACAAATGTTTTCTGTGAACCATCCTGCGCATAAACTTCCGACAAGGCCCGAAGTTGCGAGTTTGAACCAAACACCAAATCAACGCGCGTTGCTGTCCATTTGCTTTGTCCGGTTTTACGGTCGCGGCCTTCAAACACATTTTCAAGTGCCGACGTCGCTGTCCACACCGTGTCCATGCTCAACAGGTTGACGAAGAAGTCCGTGGTCAAAGCACCTTTGCGGCTGGTGAATACGCCGTGCTCAGCCCCACCGAAGTTGCCGCCAATCACGCGAAGACCACCCACCAACACTGTCATTTCAGGCGCAGTTAAAGTCAGCAATTGCGCCTTGTCGACCAGCAGCTGTTCAGCAGCGATTGAATAATCAGTCTTCAGATAATTGCGGAAACCATCAGCAACGGGTTCCAACACGGCAAAAGATTCGACATCGGTTTGCTCTTGTGTTGCGTCGGTTCGGCCCGGTGTAAAGGGCACGCTCACATCATGGCCTGCAGCTTTTGCTGCCTGCTCCACGCCCACACAACCACCGAGCACGATTAAGTCCGCCAGCGACACTTTGACCGGACCTGCGTTGAAAGCGGCTTGAATGACTTCAAGCTTTGCCAAAACTTTTGTCAATTGTGCCGGACTATTGCCCTCCCAATTATGTTGCGGAGACAGCCGAATGCGGGCACCGTTTGCACCGCCACGCTTGTCTGACCCACGGAATGTGGAGGCTGAGGCCCAAGCCGTTTGCACCAATTCAGAAATGGTAAGCCCCGACTTTGCAATTGTTGTTTTCAACGTCGCAACATCCGCAACATCGATGACGGAACCAACTTGTGCTGGAAGCGGATCCTGCCAGATTAATTCTTCTGCTGGCACTTCTGGCCCGAGGTAGCGCACCTTCGGCCCCATATCGCGATGCGTCAGCTTGAACCAGGCCCGCGCAAACGCGTCGGCAAACTTGTCCGGGTTCTGGTGGAAATGGCGCGAAATCTTTTCATAAGCTGGGTCCATGCGCATGGCCATATCGGCTGTGGACATCATGATAGGAACTTTCTTGGACGCATCGGCAGGATGCGGTGCCATGTCTTTTTCGGCAAGGTTCACAGCATGCCACTGTTGTGCGCCGGCAGGGCTACGGCCCAACTGCCATTCATAGCCAAACAGCACGTCGAAATAGCCATTGTCCCACGTTGTTGGTTTTGAAGTCCAAGCGCCATGCAAGCCACTTGAAATGGTGTCACCACCCTTGCCGGTTCCGTGTGAGCTTAGCCAACCAAAGCCTTGCGCTTGCAAGTCTGCTGCTTCAGGTTCTGGACCAACGAGCTTTGCATCGCCAGCACCATGCGTCATGCCAAAGGTGTGGCCGCCTGCAACCAGCGCCACGGTTTCTTCGTCGTCCATGGCCATGCGCGCAAATGTTTCGCGAATGTCACGGGCAGACTTCAACGGATCGGGATTTCCGTTGGGGCCTTCGGGGTTCACATAAATCAAGCCCATCTGCACGGCAGCAAGCGGGTTTTCCAAATCGCGATCACCCGAATAACGTTTGTCGTCAAGCCACGTGGTTTCTACGCCCCAATAGATATCTTCCTCTGGCTCCCACACATCAGCGCGGCCACCGCCAAATCCAAAGGTTTTGAAGCCCATGCTTTCAAGCGCCACGTTGCCTGTCAGCACCATCAAGTCGGCCCAGGAAATGGCATTGCCGTATTTCTGCTTGATCGGCCACAACAGGCGGCGTGCCTTGTCGAGGTTCACGTTATCTGGCCAGCTGTTCAGCGGTGCAAAACGTTGCGTACCGGACGATGCGCCACCACGGCCATCGCCCGTGCGATAAGTACCAGCGCTGTGCCACGCCATGCGGATGAACAAAGGTCCATAATGGCCGTAATCTGCCGGCCACCATTCTTGCGAATTCGTCATCACGGCGCGCAAGTCGTTCTTCAGTGCTTGCAGGTCCAAACCCTTGAACGCATCAGCGTAGTTGAAGCCTTTCGCCCATCGGGCTGGAAAGCGATGAATTCTGATGCAGCATTTTCAGGTTCAACTGATTGGGCCACCAGTCGCGGTTAGAACGCACCCCTGTGGTTCGTTGGGCTATGCATCACCGGGCATTTTGCGACAGGAGCAGCATCCATCTTATTCATCTCAGACCTCACTTTTATGATTTAGAATTATTCTAAACAATCGCAGGCCCAGCTGCAATGCCCGGCTATCATGAAATTTGAGTCATCATTATTGACCGGGTTGTTGATTTGCCAAACATGGCCGCGAGATATAACGTTGGATTTGAAAAGAAGCTGAGAGGTCTAAGATAATGACTCCACCTGCTAGGCACCTGTAACGTGAAAATTTGTTTTCACGACCACTCTACAAAACAGAGTGAATTACCTTGATTATGGAACAAGCGACTGAAGATGTCGCACAAGGCCCCGCACGGTACGCCACCTGCGGGGCCACATTTTTGAACGTTATCCGCATTTTGAATTCAGCACTTCCCGCAAACGCGTAAAGTTACTAAGCTGTCTCCATGCCGACGTTAAAGACCATGACAGCCGTTGAAACACCACATCTCGTATTGCGCGAAATTATGCGCCGTGACGCCGATGAACTGGCGGCCTTCATGACACAGCCGCGCTACCAAAAACACATCGCACACCGTATGCGCGATAGTGTGACGGTGAAAGATTTTGTCGTTCGCCAGATTGCTGCTCAAAACGACAGTCGCCGCCACGTCTTTCATATGGCCGCCGAAGAAAAATTCTCGGGCGACGTGATTGGTGAAGGTTTTGTGATTAGCCACAGTGACGGCAGCCATGAAATTGGTTGGGGCGTGCACCCTGCCATGTGGTCCATGGGGCTGGGCACAGAAATTGGCCAAGCCTTGCTCGCCATTGCTTTTGAACACATCGGGGCAAAACGCGTGTGGAGCAAAGTCATGGTCGCGAATGTGGCGTCTGCCAAGTTGGCCCGTCGCATTGGCATGGCCTTAACGACGACCCACGACACTTATGCTATTGGCGGCGGCAAAACTGGTCCCGTTGATATTTATGCGCTGACCGTATCCGACTATTTCGACTTGCCATATTAAGGGCAATCTGCAGCCACAATAACCTTCCAAAATGGCCCTCCAGAAAATGGAGGAAGACCACATGCGGCCGATAATTTTCAGCTTATTTCTTGTCGCATCATATGATCCGGCCAAAGCATCCATCCCCGAATATTGCGCAGCCTATGCGCGAGACATTGCAGATATGTCTTCCTCAGCGGAAGACTGGCAGCGCCGCCATGACAATGCGGAAAAAACTTGTGTTGCCCGTTACTCAGCTTTTGAAGTTGAACCCGAAAAATCAAAACCTAAAACTAAACCCAAGCCCAAGCTAGTAGCCGCTGAAAAACCAATCCTTGAAGTTGAACCAGCACCCAAAGTGAAACCTGAGGCTAAATCTGAGGACAACGCGAAAATTGTTGCGAAGGCAATCCCAGACCTTGAATCGGGTTCTCCGGAATGGCTGGACTATTGCAAACAAAAATATGTGTCGTTCGACGAGGCCAAAGGCACTTACACGTCCAAGACCGGTGTCGAGCGGAAATGCATGGTCACAGCAGATTGAAACCCGGCGTAATCAGTGCCGCAACATCGGCAGCAATGAAGCCACCAGCAGCAATGCCAACACCACGTTAATGACACGGAAATAGCGGGGATCCGTCATGACACCTTTCAGCACAGCGCCAAATGCCGCCCAAGTGGAAGCGCTGGTTATTCCCATGAACGCAAACACACTCACCACCGTTGCCACGCCGACATAATAATCGGATGCCAACGTGTATGCACTCAACGCCGTAACCGCCATGACCCATCCTTTAGGATTGACCCATTGGAACAGCACCATGTGCAAAAAGCTGAGTGGCTTGGCCTCCTCCACGTCTGAGGCAACCAGTTTTGCCGTCGCAATCTTCCAGGCGAGAAACAACATATAAGCTGCGCCTGCATACTTCAGTGTTTGGTAGATGATGGGGTAAGCATCAAACACGCGGCCCAGCCCAAGCCCGACCAGGCCAATCATCAGCGGAAAGCCGAGCGTTACGCCCAAAATCAGCGGCAGAGTTCGGCGAAACCCGAAATTCATGCCAGAAGACATGAGCAGAGCGTTGTTAGGACCGGGCGTAAATGCCGCAACACCAGCAAACGCAAACAGTCCCAGAAATAGTTCAGGCGTCACGCAACCACCTTGGTGCGGGGCACTTTAGCTGCCCCGACGCGCCGCAACGTATCTGTAACAGCCCCGGCAGAAAGTGGCTTGTGATAAAGAAAGCCTTGCAGCTCCGTGCAACCTGCCAAGCGCAATACGTTGGCTTGCTCTACATTCTCAATGCCTTCAGCCGTAACTTCAGCGGAAAGTCCGCGCGCCACCAACAATGTGCCCTGCACCACCGCAAGTTCCGCTGTACTAGACATCACTTTACCGATGATCGACTTGTCAATTTTGATACGATCAAACTGGAATGTGCGCAGGTAACCAATGCTTGAAAAGCCGGTGCCAAAATCATCGAGCGCAACCTTGATGCCCGC
This sequence comes from uncultured Alphaproteobacteria bacterium, assembly GCA_963840765.1. Lineage (GTDB taxonomy): Bacteria > Pseudomonadota > Alphaproteobacteria > Rhizobiales > Aestuariivirgaceae > Aestuariivirga. The sequence continues at coordinate 305,399 of CAWJAE010000011.1, forward strand.
ACTTTGCAAGGCTTTGAAAACTTGCTTGGCACGATCCGTGTCATGGATCAGCGATGTTTCGGTAATTTCAAACTCAACGCGCGTGGTCGAAATGCCATACTTGTCGAGCATCGCCAAAGACCGCGCCACAAAGCTTGGATTGTTCAACTGCACGGCAGATATATTCACCGCCAGGCGAATGTCCGGCCAATTTACAGCTGCAACGCATGCCTTCTCCAAGATTAATTCACCAAGTGAATCGATAAGGCCAGAGCTTTCAGCAATAGAAATGAACTTGTCAGCGGTCACTTTACGTGCCGAAGATTGGGGCCAGCGTGCAAGAGCCTCAACCCCCGTAATTTCATGGCTTCGTGCGTTCACAACGGGCTGGAACATGATGTCGAGGTTACGTGAAGCGAGAATGTCCTTGAGTTCATTCGCAATGCCCAGATTTTCTGTTCTCTCAGCATCAAACGACTCATCGAAAATGCAAGAACGGTTCTTGCCATTTCCCTTGGCCTTGTACATTGCAATGTCAGAGCGGCGCAGCACTTCAGTAACATCCAGCGACCCGTCGCATACCCCAATTCCAATGCTCGCACCGACGGATGCCAGACGGCCTTCAAGGTCAAACGGCGATTTCAACATCTCGATCAAGTTCGCAGCAAAATTTTTGGCATCGTCCTGCGCCCCAACACCTTCGAACAAGACGACAAATTCATCACCACCCAAGCGACAACTGAGTTTTGCACTTTGCGATAGCTGCCGAATGCCGTTGGCAATCATGAAAATCAGCCGGTCGCCAATGTCGTGGCCATAGCTGTCATTTACTTCCTTGAACCCGTCAAGGTCAGCAAATGCCAACGCATAAGGTTTATTTTCATCCCGTAACTTCTGCATGGATTGTGTGAGAGACAGGCGGTTGGGCAAACCCGTCAAATGGTCATGCAGCGCCTTGTGTTGGGCCTTGTCCTCGTCTTCCAATAACTGCTGGACCAACACCCAACACACATAACCAATGCCGGTCATGACGAGAATGAGGAAACCGAGCGTCAAGCCTGCTTTATTCCATGATGATGCGGTTACGATATTGCCCAGCAAGCGGTCCTTCCAAGACAATGCCAAAACTACACTTCCGTCCGGGCCTTTCAAATGGAGGCGAGGCTCCAATGACAATGCGGCAGGTTCAATTGTAACGCCTGCAACAAGCAATTGCCGCTGCACATCTTCAGTCCATTTACCACGCAGGTTTTTGCCAAAATACAAAATGCGGTCGTTGCCGCCCGGTGCTTCCGTAGCTGAATAAATAGGGGCCATTGCCATAGCCATTGGGCCATCAGGCGTTTCGATAAATCCGGAAACCACGCCACGACGACCATTTTCGATCTTGAGCATGTCTTTGTATGACGCCAAAGCATGGTTACCAAGAAGCTGGTTGATATTGGTTGTTGATTGATGCGCCGATTGCGCTTGCAGGATGGCACCCGTTTTTGCATCGAACAAAGCCACTTTATCATAGATAAAGCCGAGGCTCAGAGAGCTACCCCAAGTCCGCCGGAACCAAGCACTATCAGACCGTCCCCTTGTATTGACGACAGCTTCATCCCAATTGGCATTTTCGGTTGCGACGCGGGCCAGTTCACCTTCAAGGTTTTCAATAGCTTTGGACAGTACAACAACATTACGCTGATGTTCAGCTGAATTACTGCCAAGTTCCACGCGCCGCAGAAGGTCATATGAAAGATTTATGGCCCCAAGCGAAGCCAAAACCAATGGCAACACTATATAGACCAAAAACCGCCAACCCGTTATAACGCGCATACTCACACACTCCGTAACGTCCGGACTGTGCCCGCCTTATACTTAAAGCTGCGTTACCCGTGCCCCGCTTGCCTAAAATTGCTCAACTTTATGCAAATTTGAAGTGAAACATGGTTAACATTGGGTAAGCTCATGCAGCCCGCGCGCGCTGCTGAGCTACCATCTGGTCCGCCTCCCGCCCAACGATTTCGGCCAAATGGTCAAATTGCATTTCAAACGTACCAACGCCAGCAGTGGCAGACCTGATTTCGATGATCAAGGACGCGAGTTCTGCCTCTGGCATATGGGCCTGTACGGTGTCCCAACCTGGCCAGTCCGGCCGTGCATCAAAACCTAAAAGTTGCCCGCGATGGCCCGTCACAATCTGGTTGGCCCGCGCTGTGGCATCACTCGGCACGTGAATGGAAATCGCCATAATAGGTTCGAGCAACACCGGCGAACATTGCGGCATGCCCTCCACCATTGCCAGCCGCGCTGCAAGTTTGAATGCCATTTCGGAGGAGTCGACATCATGATAACTGCCGTCCGAAAGATTGACGCCGAAATCCACCACCGGGTAACCCAGCGTGCCCTTGGTCATCCATTCCCGAATGCCCTGCTCCACCGCTGGAATATATTGTTTAGGCACCACGCCGCCCGTGATTGTATCGCTAAAGACAAATCCACTGCCGCGCGGCAAAGGCGAAATTTCCACCACCACGTCGCCATACTGGCCATGCCCGCCCGACTGTTTTTTATGTCGCCCACGCAGGCCCACAGACTTGCGAATAGTTTCTTTAAACGCAATCCGGCGCGGTGCTGTTTGTGCCTGCACCGCAAATTTTGCCGCAAGTTTTTCCATGGCAACGCGCAAATGCATTTCACCCTGGCCCCACAAAATCATGTCGCCCGTTTCGTGATTATGCTCAAAGCGCAACGACGAGTCTTCCTCCACCAACCGCATGATGGAACTTGTCAGTTTCACCTCGTCTTTCCGGTCTGCCACGGCTACGGCTAAGCCATAAACCGGCGCAGTTACGGCAGCACGAACCAGTTGAATGCTTGCACCGCGTGCTGACGATACTGTCTGTCCGGTTGCGACACTTTCAAGCCGCCCCATTGCCACCACATGGCCTAGACCTGCTTTCAACTGCTTTTGCGGTGTCACGCCGACATACATAGACAACCCTGCAACACGGGACTCACGGTCCTTGCCGTCATGCAACACCATGCCGTCAGTCACTTCGCCTGAAAGCACGCGGGCAATCGATATTTTTCCGCCCTGTGGTGAATGCAACGTCTTGACGACCTGTGCCACCGCAGAAACCGTGGGCACAAGCCCTAGTCTTGCAACAACAGCACTCACATCAGCTACATCATGGCGTAGCGTTTTCAACAATCGGCCAATGCCATGCCCATGTTCAGCCGAACCAAAGAGCACGGGAACCACATGGCCTTCGCGCACATCGCGTTTCAAATCGGTGAAAACTTGGTCGCGTGGCGGCTCCATGTCGGAGAGCAATTGCTCCATCAAAGCATCATCATGATCAGCCAATGTTTCGAGCAGTTTGAATCGTTCCTGCTTTTCCAACTCAGCAACATCATTTGGCATGTCAACCACGCGGCTTTCAGCCAGCTCTTGATAAATATGCGCACGCTCCAGCGCCAAATCCACGAAACCAGATACAGCGCCGTTGCTCCAAATCGGCAACTGCCGCAGCATCAAGGGTTTGGAACTGGCGGGCTGCATCCACGCCAAAACATCACGCGGGGCGATATTCGTTTTATCAATCTTGTTGAGAAACAAAATGCGCGGCACACCCACGCGGTCAAGCTCGCGCAATATTAATTGCAGAGCTGGTGTTTTTTTCGCATCCGCATCAACAACCACAATGGCGGCATCGCAAACCGGCAGAACCGCCTTGGCATCTTCCGAAAATTCAATGGAGCCCGGGCAGTCAATGAAGTTGAACTGGTCGCCCATGTAATTGAGGCTGGCCACATTCACCTCAACACCCATGCCATGAGCCCGCGCCTCGACTGAGGCATCTCCACTCAGGGACTTATCGGCGGCTTTGCCCTGCCGCGTTATGGCGCCCGCACGAAACATCAGCGCTTCAAGTAATGTGGTTTTACCGCTTTGATAGGGCCCGACGATGGCAATCAACCGTGGACCCGCTGGCGCTCTGCCGTTGGCAACATTCATGGATAACCCTCCCTTGCTTGTTCATTCGCATTGAGGGGCTGCCCTGAAGGACATTGGAACCGCAAAGTGCAGGGCAGCTCCAAAAGTAAGACTGACTCTTTCTGCCGTCACAGGCAAGCGGAAAGAATTCCGCTTGCCGCGTTGTGATATGACTTACTTGTAGGTGACAGGACGCAAATTCAGGCTTGCAATGCCAGCAGCTACATTCAAACCGGTTTGGGCCTGCAAACTGACAGGCTGCAAGTTGATGGACTTACGGAAACCGCCAACCAGAACATTTGCACCAATGCCCAGTCCCACAGTGGCTTCAGCTGATGCGCCGGTGTAGTTGCCACGCAATGAACCCGACTTCAATTTGCCAGGCGCAAAAACAACCCAGCCCACGCGTGTGTCGTTGGTCACACCAATGTCAACACCCAGCTTGCCAATGGAGCCCACATAATGTTCGCGGCGGCCGTGGGTGCCTTTGAATGTGCATTCCACATCCTTCGACGAACCGATGATCCAGCCCGCGCCACCATCAACCCTACATGTGAGCACGCCCACCTTGATACCACCAGCTTCAGCTGGTGACACGACAAATGCAGCAGCGGCTGCAATTAATGCAGCAGAGAGAATTTTTTTCATAATAGACCTTTCTTCAAGGGCCCCCGTTATGACGGGGATTGTGACGGCATTGAGACTACTACCGTCCTAAAAAATCACTCTTGCCCAACTCAACACCATTATGGCGCAGAATGTTGTAGGCGGTGGTCATGTGAAAATAGAAATGCGGCAAAGCATACATATTCACGAAAGTTTGGCCAGCCAAGGCCGTTTCCTTGCCTGCAATTTTCACTGTTACGTCGCGGGTTTCCGCACCCTCAAACGCCTTTGTCTCAAGACCTTCAAGATAGGCAATGCACTTTGAAAGCCGTGCCTGCAACGCTTCGAATGTCGTCTCGTCATCGGCATAAGACGGCATGGCAGAGGCGGAAAGTCTCGCTCCACAGCCCTTGGCAAAATCAGTTACCAACTGCACTTGCCGCGTAAGGTTGAACATGTCAGGTGCCAAGCGAAGCCCAAGCATAACGGACTTGTCAATTTTCTTGGCATCGCAATGTTGTTCCGCTTTTGCCAACATTTTGGACATAGCCTGCATATTGTGAATCAATACAGGTACAGTGTTATTATAAATGGACATGGATTACCTCAGGTTGGCGCAAAAGCGCTGGATGCGGGCACAAGCGTCTTCAAGTGTCGTCGTTGCAGTGGCGTAAGATATGCGAAAAAATGGCGACGTACCAAATGCTGCACCATGTACAGCTGCCACACCTTCAGCAGCCAGCAATTCACTTACAAAATCTTCGTCCGTTGCCAAAACCTTGCCGGAAGGCGCTGTCTTGCCAATGGCACCAGCGCATGAAGGATAAACATAAAACGCGCCCTCTGGCGTTGCGCACTTCAAGCCCTTGGCCTGATTTAACATCGACACCACAAGGTCGCGGCGTTCCTTGAATACTTCATTGTGCTTGGCGATAAATTCTTGCGGACCGTTCAGCGCTTCAACAGCCGCCCATTGCGCGATCGATGATGGATTGGATGTGGATTGCGATTGCAGCTTCGCCATAGCCTTGATCAAGTGTTCTGGCCCTGCCGCATAACCGATGCGCCAACCCGTCATGCAATAGGACTTCGAAACGCCATTCATCGTCAAAGTGCGCTCATAAAGCGATGGCTCAACCTGGGCCGGCGTTGTGAATTTGAAATCATCATAAACCAGATGCTCATACATGTCGTCGGTCAACACCCACACATGGGGGTGCTTCACCAACACATCCGTCAGCGCTTTCATTTCAGTTTCGCTATAGGCAGCACCTGACGGGTTTGAAGGCGAGTTCAAAATCAGCCATTTGGTTTTGGGCGTAATGGCCTTTTCCAAGTCGACAGCTTGCAGTTTGAAGCCTTTGTCGGGCTTGCCCTGCACAATGACCGGCACGCCACCTGCCAGCATTACGATGTCGGGATAGCTTACCCAATAAGGGGCTGGCACAATCACTTCGTCGCCGGGGTTTACGGTGGCCATCAACGCGTTGAACAAAACCTGTTTACCGCCCGTGCCCACAGACACTTGCGATGTTTTATAGGTCAGGCCATTTTCGCGGGCGAACTTGTCCACAATCGCTTTCTTCAATTCGGCAATACCGTCCACCGCCGTATATTTGGTTTTGCCCTTGTTAATGGCGGCGATTGCTGCATCTTTTATGTTCTGGGGCGTGTCAAAATCCGGTTCACCGGCGGCTAGCCCAATAACATTCTTGCCCTCGGCCTGCATGGCCAAGGCCTTGTTCGAAATGGCAATGGTGGCGGAAGGTTGAATGCGGTTCAGCGAGTCAGAAATAAAGCCCATAGTCGTCCTCATAAGGTTCTGACCCAGCGCTTAAAGCATCTGCCCTGCCAGCCGCAAGCAACAATCCGCCACATGTAAATAACTGTAAAACATGGCAGATAAGCACCATGGACATTTCACCTACCATTATTGTCGGCGGCGGCATCGCCGGACTGGCAGCAGCACTGGCGCTTGGCAAACGTGATTGCCTGATTCTGGAGCAAGCCCCCGCCTTCGCAAATGTGGGTGCGGGCCTGCAATTGGGACCCAATGCCGTGCGCGCCTTGCAAAAATTGGGGGCTTGGGAGGCCGTAGAGTCCATCACATCAAGTCCGCCGGAAATTCACATGCGCGACGGTGTTTCAGGAAAGTTGTTAAAAAGGCTCATCCTCGGCGAGAACTTCATTAATCGCTTTGGCGCTCCCTATCGTGTGGCGCATCGGGCTGATTTACACAGCGCATTGCTGAAAGTCGTAAAAGCCAATCCACAAACGCGCATTGAACTGGGCCAAGCCGTCTCGGATATTGAAACCCATATCGATGGCCTCATTATTCATGCCAATGGCAAAGCCCACCGCACACCAGCTGCCATTATTGCTGATGGCGTGAATTCACAAATCCGCCAACAACATTTTCCAAGCACAGCAGCAATTTCGGCAGGCGCAACATTCCACCGTGCAACGGTGCCATTGCCGACAATATCCGGCATTGATTTTGAAAACGTCAATGTCTGGCTTTATCCTCAGGGCCATGTTGTGCATTACCCTGTCGGCACAGCGCAACAGTTGAACATCATCGCAATTACGCCAGACGGTACAACGCCACTTCAACATTTTGAACAAGCAGCGGCGCCACTTGTTTCACTTCTACAATCAACGGCCCCCCTCTTCACGCCATGGCCGGGGCTTTACGTGCCACCTCTTACAAATTGGGTGAAGGGGAATATGCTGTTGCTCGGCGATGCAGCCCACGCCACGCTGCCCTATCTGGCCCAAGGTGCTGCCATGTCACTGGAAGATGCTGCATGTTTGTCCAACGTTCTTCCGACCACCAACAGCATCAAACACGCATTTTCCGAAACCGCGTTTCGGCGCAAACACCGCACGCGAAAACTGCATTTCGCATCACTGGCGGCCGGCAAGACCTACCACATGGAAGGCATGCAAAGGCTGGCACGAAATGCAGTGTTGCACCTCATGCCAGCAAGTGTCATCCAAACGCGTCTAAAGTGGATTTACAGCTACGAACGTTGATTAGTTCTTGCCGCCATTCGGACGGATATTTGGAGTAGTCCGCCGTGTGCCCTTTGGGCCCGTGCCACCCTTGATTTCAGCATTTTCACTCGGAATCTTGATCAGGCACTTCCGCTTTGGCGGGGCAGCAAGGTGCGTAGCGACAAAACGTCTGGTTTGTTTGACAGGCACACAAATTGAGACGGCTCCACAACTGCCGCCAGCATCATGCAACCAATAAGGTTTCTTTTCAGTTTGCAGAACACGTTTACAACAGTCGACAACTTGTTGCTTGGAATCGAAATTGCAATTCAAAAGCTTGGACGTCGCGCTGGCGTTGGCATCGCTGCTCAATGTCGGCAAGACGAATACGGCACCTATAAGCGCCAGCGCTGAAAGCGAAAGAATGTTGGTTGTCTTTGTCATGATGAACTCCTGCGTGTGATCGTGATTGATCGATGGCGCAAACATGGCAAAACCTTGATGGCCATATGCTGAACACAAAATTCATCTGGAGTTCATGTCGAAAATAGCCAACAATCCAAGTGTTGTCGGCTGCCGTAAGAAATCAATGAGGAGAAAACAAAAATGTTGATCAATCGAATTCTCATGGCAACTGCAATTGCAGCATCATTCTCAATTGCACCGGCCTTCGCATTTCCGGGTGGTGGATCCTCGGAAAAATCCAACACGACCAAAGTAGAAACCATTAAACCTTCGGCCAAAAAAATTAAATGCAAGCGCAGTGAAACCGCCAAGCGTTTGCGCCGTGGCGGCAAATTGAAATGGGTCTGTGTGAAATTGAAAGCGGGCATTATGCCTGATGCGGAATTGTACAACCAAGCCCGCTTGCTGGCGGACGCGGGTGAATATGAATGGGCGTTGGATCATCTCAAATTGATTACCAACCAAAACGATGCCGAAGTGCTGAACTACACAGGCTACGCCAACCGCAAGGCAGGGCGCCTTGAAACCGGCATTGCCTATTACCAGCAAGCACTCACAATCAATCCAAACTACGTTCAGGCGCGGGAATATCTGGGCGAAGCCTATGTGCTCGCCGGATTGACCTCTCAAGCCCAAACTCAATTGGATGAAATAGAAAAACGTTGCGGCAAAACGTGCAAAACCTATGTCGCTTTGCAAACGTTCATGCAGCAATAGAAATTAAGGAAACACCCATGATCACAAAATTTGTCGCCGCTTCACTCATCGTCATGGCAACTTCCTTTGCGCCGGCCTTAGCCGCCGGAGATACAAGCGAACCCGCAGTTGGAACCACTGTTACTCCAAAGTCTGCCAAGGCTTTGGGCTGTAAGCGCGGTGAAGCGGCCCGAAAGGACACATGTATAACGCTTGCAGCTGGCGCCATGACCGACGACGAACTTTATGAACAAGGCAAGTTGCTGGCCACCGACAATGAATATGATTGGGCGCTTGAAGTTTTGGCTCTGATCGCCAAGCAAGATGATGCAAAGGTGCTTAACTATGTTGGCTACAGCCACCGCAAGGCCGGGCGATTGGAAACTGGCATCGAGGCTTACAAAAAGGCTTTAAGTATCGATGCGAATTTTGTGCAAGCACGGGCTTATCTGGGTGAGGCTTATATTCTGGCCGGAAAAAAAGACTTGGCCTTGGCTGAGCTGGCGGAAATCAAAACCCGTTGCGGCGATGCCTGTCCCGAATACAAGGAACTTGAAAAAGCGCTGGCAGCAAACTGAATTCAGCTGGGTGGCACAAGCCACTTAATAACATGTTGTCCCTTCCCGCTCTCACCCAAACGGGCACTGAGAGCGGGCAATATGATGTTGACCTCGTCAAATAGCGGCCATGGCGGGTTCACCACCACCACTCCTGAACCTGCAAGACCACCATTTGCTTCTGGTTTGCGCACGACGAGCTCAGCGCGCAAAACTGAACGTGCACCATCAAAACGCAAACCTGCACACAAGTCGTCGGCGAATTCCTGTGTCGTCACTGGATACCAAATCATCATGCAAACATGGGCCATGCGTTGCAGTGCTTGGGCGACCATGTTGGACACACGTTTAAACTCGTCCACAACTTCAAATGCCGGGTCAAGCAAAACCAAACCGCGTTTTTCTGGAAACGGCATAGCTGCTTTGACCACTTGCAATGCATCAACCGAAGTAAGTCGCACGTTTTTGTAAATACGATATCGGGACGCCAAAGTCTCATGGTCTAGCGGGTGTAATTCATTCAGCATCAACCTGTCTGACTTGCGCAACAATCGCCGCGAAATTTCGGGGGAACCCGGATAATATTGCAAAACACCCGCAGAATTTAGCGCCCTCACGATGTCGAGATAGGGCTGCAATAAAGCTGCCGCTTCTGTCTTCATAGGTGAGGCCATCAGCTTGCCAATGCCGCCCCGCCATTCCGATGTTTTCAAAGCCTCCAAGCTGGTCAAATCATAATGCCCAACACCTGCATGGGCGTCCAGCACGGCAAGCGGTGCTTCCTTCTGTGCGAGGTAAACCAAGACACGCGACAACAAAGCGTGTTTCAAAACGTCACCGTGGTTTCCAGCGTGGAATGCATGTCGATAATTCATGGCCTGCTTTGGCGCGAACCACGCAACAGGTCAATGCAGCGTTAACATTTCATTCACCAAAACCATTCAAGCCTCGGCTCTAAAGAGGAATAGCAATGAAACACGTCCAATCGATTCGAAACCTGTGCATCGCTGCTGCCTTCTTGGCCTCACCTTCTGTTTCTGCAGCTGAACTATCACCGTGGCTGGGCAGCACTGATCAATCGCCGTTCCAGCTTGACCCACACACGATGGTCGCCGTCACCTTCGCAGCCGATCCGTTGCAAACCGGCAGCACCACAAAATTGCCATGCCAAGCAGAAGGTTGCACAGCACACCCAAAGGCTGCTAAACCTCCGGTAACGGCGGCGGGAACTCCTCAAAATTGACACAGGTGTGCTATAGCTTTGCCGCAGTTTCGGGGGAAACGCGAATGACGATGACATTGAAAACACTTGCTTCACTGACCTTGGCGACAGCACTTCTAGCAGGCTGCACCAGCATGAACGTCTTTAAGGACAATTCGGCCCCTCCTCCCGCTGCAGATTTGGAACCGATTGAACCAGAATCTTTGCAGACAGCGCGTGTGGCGCAACCAACAGGTCTTTCAGCCGCCGAAATCAACAAGGCGCTGGCAGGTAAAAGCTGGAATTGGAATGCAAACAGCGTGAGCGGCGTTACATTATACGCCAACGACGGCAGTTCATTGGTCGAAATCACCGGTAAAGGTACCACGACTGGCAAATGGCTGGCCAAAAATGGTGAACTTTGTGAATCCATGGCGCCGGCACCGTTCCTGCCCAAAGGTAAAAGCTTGTTCTGTAACCCCATTTCAAAAACAGCCAGCGGTTATAGTGTTGGCGCAGCCAAGTTCACGCTCGCTAACTAAACTTCACAACCGCGGCAACTTCACAATTTAAACGCAAACCCCGCATCTTTTTGCCACTGGCTATCACTAGCTTTCAAACCATCGAATACGGGTTTGGGAGTGCGTCTGATGATTCTGTCACGTCGGAAATTCATGTTGAAGGCAGGTTTGGGTTTTGCGGCACTTGCCACAGCACCTCAAGCAATGGCGGATTCCATTTATGGTTTTCACCCCGACGCGCGCCCCCTGCGTGATGAAAGCCTCTACCCGCCCGTCGAATCACCCATCGATTTTCCAATCGACCTTGCCGACAAAGATATTATTCCTGACCGCTTTCACCGTCACGTCGTGGCATGGGAGGGGACAGAAGAGCCCGGCACCATCATCGTCGATCCCGGTCAACGATTCCTGTATTTCGTTCGCGAAGATGGTTCAGCATTTCGGTATGGCGTTGGCGTTGGCCGCGCTGGTTTTGCTTGGAACGGTGAAGCCACTATTGGCATGAAGCGCCGCTGGCCCCGCTGGTTGCCGCCAGAGGAAATGATTTATCGTGATGCCAAAGCCTTGGAATGGGCCAACGGCATGCCCGGCGGGCCTGAAAACCCTTTGGGTGCGCGTGCGCTCTATTTATATGCCAATGGCGATGATACGCTTTATCGCATTCATGGAACCAACGACCCCAAATCGATCGGCAAGGCCATGTCGTCAGGTTGCATCCGCATGTTGAACGAAGATGTAGCGGATCTTTTTGAGCGCGTGCCGCTGCAAGCCAAGGTCATCGTGTTGCAAGTTGATATTTGATCAGCTTGCAGTGCGCATTGAGCTGTGGCATCTGGCACATCAAGGGCGGGGTACTTTTGGGGACATGACATTATGAATCGTACTGCTGTCGCAACTGCTATGCTTTTGTGTGTTGCTCTGACCGGTTGTGCGACCGGCCCAAAAGGCGTGCGCATTACCAATGGTGGCACGTCAGCTTTCACCGACAAAGAAGGTGAAAAAATTCGCAATCTTTCCGCGACGGATGTGGCATCCCGCATTGTCGGCAAGACCTTTCAATACACCCGCAAGGATGGCAACGGTTTTGTGACCTATAACGCCGACGGAACCTTTAATTATCAAGATGATGCGCGTGGCGAAGGTGCAGGCAAATGGACGGCATCAGGCGAACAATATTGCGAAACCTTTGGCCCCGGTGCCACACAAGAATGTGGCACGTTCAAAACCACGGGTGATGCTTATTTCGCAGCCAATTCCCGCCTCGTCGAAATGCAGATTTAACGCTTCAGCCCACCAAATAGGGATTGGTCAGGCGTTCATCACCAATGCGGCTGGCCTCGCCATGACCGGGTAAAAACACGACATCATCGCCCAGTGGCAAAATCTTTTCGCGAATCGAGCTTAGCAATTGCGCATGGTTGCCCTGCCGCAAGTCCGTGCGCCCAATCGAACCTTTGAACAACACGTCGCCCATAAAGGCAAAACGTTGTACTTCGTGAAACAGCACAACAGATCCCGGAGAATGACCTGGTGCCTCAATTACCTTCAATGTGAAGCCCGCAACCTCGACCACATCACCATCGGCAAGCCAGCGATCCGGCGTCACCACACGCGCATCAAGCTGGCCATATTGCGCGCCCGTTTCCGGCAATGATTGGAGCAGAAAATCATCTGCTTTGTTCGGACCTTCAATCGTAACGCCCAGTTTTTCCCGAAGCTCTGCGGCTCCACCTGCATGGTCAATGTGGCCATGTGTAATCAGGATTTTTTCAACTGTCACACCAAGCTTGGCAATAGCTTCCAAAATGCGCGGCACATCCCCACCGGGGTCTACAACGGCTGCACGTTTGGTTTTTTCATCGAACAGGATTGAACAGTTCTGTTGAAATCCGGTTACGGGCACAATGGCGATACGAAAGTCAGTCATGCCCGCCTCCTTAGCCCGCCTGCCCCCTTGCCCGCAACACCACTTGTCCGTTACAGCCCATAAATGATTGAAACAAAACATGCCAACGGCACCCTAATCGCCGCCATATCGGCGATTGCATGTTGCAACCTTGCTGTTGGCTTGATGGTGCAGGTCATACCCTTGACCATGGAAGCCAAAGGCGTTTCCGCCGGGTTGATTGGTGCTAACACTTCGCTTGGCCAAGCGGGAGTATTTTTGTCTGGCCTGGCACTGCCTTTCTTCACCCGCCAAATTTCATCGCGCATCATTGTGTTGCTGGCAATTGCGCTTCTATGCGCATCCTTCCTCGCTTTCCTGGCAACCGAACCTGTGTGGGCTTGGTATGGCATTCGATTTGCGTCAGGGCTTGGCATTGCGGCGCTGTTCACCCTCAGTGAAACCTGGATCACCATTGCGGCAGGCACCGCGCGCCGCGCCCGTGTGATGGGCATATATACATCCGTTCTCACCGTCACCTTTGGACTGGCACCTTTTATCGTTGCATGGATCGGCTTTGCCGGACCATTGCCGTGGCTCATTGGCGCGGCCTTTATGGCGTTGGGCTTTGTGGTTGTTTTGTCAGTCAAGGTTGATGCGCCAAACAACTAACGACAAAGGCAAAGGATTTCTTTCGATCCTCCGCAAGTCACCCACCATATATGCCTGCATTTTCGCCACTACGACATTTGAGGCCGTCACGCTTTCGTTCTTCACCATCTATGGCATGCGCAATAACCTAGACTATGCCACAGCAAACCAAATCCTCGGAACCGGCATTGTTGGCTGCTTGTTTCTGTTTTACCCGATTGGCCAATTGGCTGACCGCTGGTCGCGCGGGGGCACCGCTACAGTCTGCGCAACTGTTGCTGTCGCACTCAGCATCGCAACGGCTTTCACCATCGACCATTGGTCCATCTGGCCCTTGACCATTTTACTGCGGGGCGGAGCCTTTGGGGTTTACATTGTCGCACTCACCACCATTGGGGATCGTTTCACCGGCACGGAATTGGTCGGCGCATCGGCGTTGGTTGCAATTTGCTGGGGCTGTGGCGGCATGCTTGGCGCACCACTGGCCGGCACGTTGATAGACCTCTACGGCATCAACATCTTGCCGTGGCTCATGGCGGCCTGTTACGCCATAGCCCTTTTCGCTCTCGCCTTGAACCGCTGGACACTGGACCTCAAGCAAAGTAGCTAATCCTGCATGACCACTGAACTTCAAACCATCCGCGATTTTCTACGCTACGCCGTCTCGCAGTTCCGCGATGCAAAGCTTGTGCACGGCCACGGCACCACATCTGTTGTGGATGAAGCTGCGTTCCTCATTCTGGAAACCTTGAATTTGCCGGTTGAAGACATCAACCCCTGGGCCGAATGTCGGCTGGTTGCACGTGAGCGCCAAGCCCTTCTCGATATTATCAACAAGCGCATCACCACGCGAAAACCTGCTGCCTACCTGCTCAACAAAACTTACATGCACGGCGTACCTTTTTATGTGGATGAGCGGGTGATTGTGCCGCGCTCCTTCATTGGCGATTTTTTGGCCAACGGCATGTTGGGGCCCGATGGCGAAACCATTGTTGAACCTGAAAACATCAATACTATTCTAGATCTCTGCACAGGCTCCGGCTGCCTTGCCATTCTCGCTTCCAACTTTTTCCCATCAGCACAAATAGATGCAACTGATCTTTCGCCTGACGCGCTCGAAGTTGCACGTATCAACCTCAAGAATCATGATTTAGAAAATCAGATTACCCTGCATGAAGGTGATCTTTTCCATCCGTTGGGGGGCAGCGTTACGACTTGATCCTGGCCAACCCACCTTATGTGGCGAAAGCCGAAACGGAAGCCTTTCCACCGGAATACAAAGCAGAGCCCTTGATAGCGCATGTCAGCGGCGATGATGGCTTGGACATTGTACGCCGCATACTGAAGGATGCCCCCCAACACCTGAATGCCGATGGTACATTAATTTGCGAAATCGGCACGGGCCGTCATTTCATAGAAGCAGAATTTCCTCAGCTCAATTTAGTCTGGCTCGACACTGAACTTTCGCAAGGCGAAGTGTTCTTGTACCGACCTTAAAGCCCCGAAATTCGTTTGAAGTTCTGCCACAGCATCCGCGTATGCCGCGCCATGCCAGGCATCTGCGGCCAACACTGTTCGATAAGCCGGGCGTGTGCACCCTCGCCCAATTCTTTTTCCAGTGCTGCCACATAGCTTGGCACGGCGGCCCAGCCCAATACGGCCTGCGGCGTAAACTCACAATGAAACTGTGTTGAAAAAGCGTGGTTGCCAACCTGCATAGCTTGCACGGCTGTGGTTGCTGAATGGGCCAAAACCTTGCCGCCATCAGGCACACGTTGCACCTCGGCATGGTGCCATTGCATCACTTTCATCCGCGTCGGCAATCCGGCAAGTAAAGACTTTCCGTCTTTGGTTTCCACATCACACACGCCAACTTCTGCTGCTGTTGCAAGGCCCACGCTACCGCCCAAAGCGTCAGCTAGCAATTGATGCCCCAAACAAATACCGAAATAGGGTTTCGCCCGCACTGTTACCCATTCACGTATCGCCTGCTTTTCAGCAACGAGATAAGGGAACTCAGCCTCCTGCCAAGTGTTCTGAGCACCGCCCAACACGAACATGAGATCAAAGTTATCTAAGGCAGGAATTGCCTCACCCTTGAATGGTCGCACTGTTACCGGCAAAATGCCATCTTCAGCAAAAAATTCACCAAAGCGCCCCACGTGGTCGTGGTCCATATGTTGAATAACCAGTACTTTTTTCATCATCGCACCTGCGGCATTACAAGTTGGCTGGCACGACAAGACCGTGCTTCGTTGCCGCCACAAGCAGCAAAATTTCCGCGTTTGTCCAAACACACCCGCAGTTCGGAAAGCCGCGCCCGCCCCCGTGTATTCCCGCATTGCACCGATAACATGTCCGCTGTCAGCCCCTTGTTGGTTTTAACAAAATCCGTGACCAGTTGTTCCGGCGTGGTCAGCACATCAGTTGTTGGCGATAAATAGCGGGCAGGCACTTTGACCTTCTCGAACAGCAAGCGTGTGGCCTTGAAATAGTCCGCCTGCGAAACGCCTGCACATGCCCCATGCTTTTTCCATTCATGAATGATCAACTTTTTCGACGGCATAACTCCCATCATTGCGTCAATCTGTTCTTGTGAAACCCAGTCTTCTTCAGTCGGACAATTCTGTGGCCAGCCCTGCTGGAATTGTGGCCACAACCCATGCACCACAAATGCAAATCGTCGCCCCGGTGCGCATTGTGACAGGTCGTCTTTTCCTGCATTGCTGGCACAATAGGTGGGCGACCAAGACAGCGCCAAAACAAAGTAGTCAAACACACCCGAACGCGGCTGCTTTGCCCAAGCATTTCCAGCCCACAAAACAAGCGCAAGTAGACACAGAATCATTCTATTCAATTTGCAAATCCGTTGCTTGTGGGCCACGCCCGCGAGAATCATCCAACACCGCGAATGACAATTTCATGCCTTCTTCGAGCCAAGGAATGCCGCCGCGCTGCACCGCAGAAATATGCACAAAAACGTCCTTGCTACCATCTATCAGGAGCAATGAAGCCGAAGCCCTTGTCCTTGTTGAAAAATTTCACTGTGCCGACGCTTCGCATATCATGTGCCTTATTTGCACCCGCGATAGCACCCAAAGCAACCGAGGCCAAGATGCCACAGTATTGATCACATTTGCGCTTACCGCTTGCTAGTGAGACTACAGTTCTATTAGGTGCCTCTATCAGCCTTCTCCGGGAGTTCTTATGCAAAAATTTGTGTGCCTGAGCCTTGCCATTCTTGCTGCAACAACTGCGCCTCTTACTGCCCGCCCCATTCAGAAAACCAAATACAAATTTTACACCATAAACGGCGACTCACCGGGCGACATTTATAGCTCAATGATCCGTCGCGGGCCGGATGTGAACGGCGTCAACGCATATGCTTCTACATCTGCCACCTCGTCGCAAGATGGAAAACTGGTTCAGCATGGAAATTCCTGCCGCGTCGATTCTTACGCATTCAACATCGATTTCACCATCAACTTGCCCAAGTTGAAAAATGAATCGGCCCTTACTGGCCCAACCTCAGCCAAGTGGGGACAATTTAAATCTTTTCTAAAAGCCCACGAAGAAAACCACCGGACAATCTGGCTTGGCTGCGCCCAGAATCTGGAAGTGCAAGTCAAGGCGCTAAGTTCAAAGACCTGCAAAGATTTTGACAAGCAAGCTGCCAATCTTTGGAAAAAAATGCGCAAGTCCTGTGATCAAAAACACGCGGCTTTCGATGCAGCTGAGCAAAAGCGTCTGGTCAGGCATCCTTTTGTAAAGCTGGTTTTAGGCCAACGCTCAACTTCCACGAAGGCCCTGAAAGCCAACAAGCACTAGGTTTTTACAAAATCCGCGCCGCCACCGCAGACAATTTTTGCATCATCGCGGCATCGCGCTTTTCGGGCGCCGTCATAATTGCATACTCTAAAGCCCGATCTGAACCGACGGGGCAGCTTGGATGTTGCCGCGGAAAGTCCTGTGCCAATCGCAAAACAAAAGCTTTTGCCAAAACGGCATTGCCACTCATGGTCGCTACAACCTGCGACACATCAACAGCTTCGTGGTCCGCGTGCCAAGCATCAAAATCAGTCACCATGGCAACCGTCGCGTAGCAAAGCTCAGCCTCGCGCGCCAATTTGGCTTCCGGCATATTGGTCATACCGATAACGGATGCGCCCCAAGACCGATGCAATTCTGATTCAGCCAATGTCGAAAACTGTGGTCCTTCCATCACGACATAAGTACCTCCAACGTGATGGCGAATATTTTCGTCCGCCAAGGCACGAGCAGCGGCTTTGGCCAGCAACGGCGAAATCGGTTGGGCAAACGGCACATGCCCCACCAAACCTTTTCCAAAGAAACTGGTCTCCCGCGCATAGGTACGGTCTATAAACTGATCAACCACCACGAATGTGCCGGGCGGCAAATCATCCCGCAGCGAACCAACGGCGGAAAGTGATATCACATCCGTTACCCCTGCCCGCTTCAATGCATCAATGTTGGCGCGGTAATTGATATCGCTTGGCGAATATATATGGCCGCGCCCATGTCGTGGCAAAAACACCACGGGCAACCCCGCAATTTCGCCCTTGCGCAACTGGTCCGACGGGCGCACCGAAACTGCTCTCAACAGTTTCCCACCGCGCGTTGTCCATCGGCAAGTCGTAAAGACCTGAACCACCGATAATGCCGAGTATAGATTGTGCCATGCTTCACCTCAGCTCTATCAGGCCGCAAGTGGCACCGCTTCGTCAATGTTTATTGCGATAAATGCACAGTCCCGCCCGCCAGCCTTTGCTTTGTAGAGGGCCCGATCAGCACACTTGGCCAATTGCGCAAATGATTGCGTGCCATCGTCAATGGACCACCCCAAACTCATGCTTACGGGAATGCACGCGCCATCATACAAAACAAAATTCGCACGTAACGTCGCCGAGAACTGCGCTGACAATAGCTGCGCTTGTGCCTTCACGGCAGAAGGCAGGTATATCCCAAATTCTTCTCCGCCCAGCCGGCCAATAATGCCAAAAGAACCAAACACTGCGCTAAGGTGCCGTGCCAAATGCATGAGGGCTTGATCACCAGCGTCGTGGCCAAATCGATCATTGATGGATTTGAAATAGTCGGCGTCTACAATCGCTAACATGCCACCGCCTTTGCGTTGGGATTCAACGACTTGAAGAAAATAGCTGCGATTGAACAGCCCCGTCATGGGGTCCGTCCGTACAATTTCATCGAGCCGCGCTGTGATGTGGTTCACATTGCGAATAAGATTGAGACCGAAGAACGCAATTGGAAAAGCGATAAAAAGCGGGATGAGTGCAGAAATTGTCAAAATTGGCCATTTTGCAAACATTGGGAGGTGCCAAACGAATGGAGTCACGACAAGCAATGGCACGCATACGCTCAAAGCTGTTATAGCAAGACTATAGGTGACGACATGTGTCCAATTATTGATGCGTATTTGAGGCATATTCTCTAAATACGCACTCCCACTTACAACATCATTTCGGATTTACTTCGAATTGAATCAAAAAAGCCCGGTTTCAACAACCGGGCTTTCGACTTACATGAGGTAATAATTAGTGTTGGTCCGCCCAAACCTTCTTCTTCACGAAGAACAGCAGGGCCGAAAGCACAGCAAGATAAATCAACACCATGAAACCTGTGCTCTTGCGTGATTCCATGTTGGGGTCAGCGGTGAAAGCCAAGAAGGCAGAAACATCGCGGGCCATATCATCAATAGTGTTAGGTGCGCCATCATCAAACGTCACTTGTCCATCTGACAGGGGAGGTGCCATGCCGATGCAATGGCCAGATCCAAAATAGGGATTGTTGTACTTTCCTTCAGGGCAAGCTTCGCCCTCATGGGATTCTTCATAGCCTGTTATAACGGAATAAACGTACTGAGGACCCCCGATGCCATTCCACAGTTGGTTGAAAGTTCCATACCAACCTGGGCGCGATTTGGTGAGCAACGAAAAATCTGGTGGCACTGCGCCACCGTTGGCAGACGCGGCAGCTTCCGGGTTTGCGAAGGGCGAAGGAAAGCGGTCAGATGGCAGGCCAGCGCGATCAAACATTTCGCCTTCCGCGTTTGGTCCGTCTTTCACGGTGTAAGTTGCCGCCAAGGCTTTGACTTGCTCTTCATCGAAAATACCGCCTTCCGACAAGTTGCGGAACGAGACCAATTTCATGGAGTGGCAGTTGGAGCAGACTTCTTTATAAACCTTGAAGCCGCGCTGCATTTGCCCGCGATCAAAAGTGCCGAACGGCACCTTCAAACGAATAGCCAATGTGCTTTGCATCTTTCTGTCCACCAGCAGCGAGTGCCGCGGATGGAAGCAGTGCCAGTGCAAAACCCGCTAATGCGATTGCTTTGAGTTTTTTCATTTTAAATGTCTCCGCAATCATTCAGCAGGCTGCAAGCCGTGATGCTTGTTTTTGGCCAACACGTCGTCGGCAATTGAAGCAGGCAAAGGCTTTGGATTTTCCAGCAATCCCAACAAAGGCAGGATGACAAGGAAGTGGATAAAGTAATAGGCCGTGAGGATGCGTGACCACGTCACATAGTTGCCTTCGGCCGGCTTTGAACCAAGATAGCCCAGTGCCACGCATACGATTGCAAAGACAATAAAGAAACCTTTGAAGATCGGACGATAGCTACCCGAACGAACGCGTGACGTATCAAGCCACGGCAAAACGAACAAGATCAGGATTGAGCCGAACATGGCGATAACACCACCCAGCTTATCAGGAATTGCGCGCAAAATGGCGTAGAACGGCAGATAATACCATTCGGGCACAATGTGCGCAGGTGTTACCAAGGGGTTGGCTTTTTCATAATTGATGGCGTGTCCCAAATAGTCCGGGCGGTAGAACACCCAGAAGCAGAAGAACAACAGGAACAGTGCAATCGCGAAACCGTCCTTGGCGGTGTAGTATGGATGGAATGGAACCGTGTCCTGTCCACTCTTTACCGAAACACCCGTTGGGTTATTATTGCCGGGAACGTGAAGTGCCCAGATGTGCAAGCCCACAACACCCGCCAAAACGAATGGCAAGAGATAGTGCAGTGAGAAGAAACGGTTCAGTGTCGGGTTATCAACTGAATAACCTCCCCACAGCCAAGTGGTAACATAGTCACCTACGAAAGGAATGGCCGAGAACAGGTTGGTAATAACCTTCGCTCCCCAGAAGCTCATTTGGCCCCATGGCAGAACATAGCCCATGAATGCAGTTGCCATCATCAACAGATAAATGATGACGCCGATCATCCACAGCACTTCGCGCGGGGCTTTGTAGGAGCCGTAATACATGCCGCGGAACATGTGGATGTAAACCGCGATAAAGAACATCGACGCGCCCACTTCGTGGAACTTCTGGATCATCCAGCCGCCATTCACGTTGCGGATGATGTGTTCCTTGGATTCGAACGCCATGTCCACGTGGGGGGTAAAATGCATGACCAAGATAATGCCGGTGAGAATTTGCACCACCAGCATGAGCGAGAGAATGCCACCGAAGGTCCACCAATAGTTCAGGTTCTTCGGGGTTGGGAAGTCCAGTGCGGTCTCCTTCACGAGAGCATAAATCGGCAGACGCTCATGCATCCATTTTCCGAAGGCGCTGGTAGGCTTGTAGGTTGATGGGCCGCTCATAATTATGTTTCCTGATTAGCCGATGCGAATTTTGGTGTCGGTGATGTAAGCATATTGTGGAACCGGAAGGTTCTCTGGGGCTGGGCCTTTACGAATGCGGCCTGCGGTGTCGTAATGCGAACCATGGCAAGGGCAATACCAGCCGCCGGTCTTGGCGTTGCCTTCAACAACAGCGAACTCGCCTTCATTGCCGATTGGCACGCAGCCCAAGTGGGTGCACACACCCATCATGACCAAGAACTGCTCTTTACCGCCAACAACACGATTTTCGTCGGTTGCCAAATCGCCATCCTTAACGTTGGCGCTGCGGGCAGCGGTATCAATCAGGTCTTCCATTTTAACGGCCTTGGCCGCTTCGATTTCGGCCTTGGTGCGATGGCGGATGAACACCGGATTGCCGCGCCACTTGATGGTAATGGCTTGGCCTTCGGCAACAGGGGCCAAATCCACTTCCACAGTGGCCAAGGCCTTGACCGAGGCGTCAGGATTCATTTGGTTGATCAACGGCCAAACCGTCAATGCCGCACCAACGGCACCCACGGCACCCGTGGCGATGTATAAAAAGTCACGCTTTGAAGCGTCAACATGGTCAGCAGTGGACACGTCCTGTTCCCTCATCTTATCAACAATCAGAGACCAGCAAACAGTATTTGCCCATCTCATCAAAATCTCGCCGTATTTGGCATTGGCAATGGCACTTGTCCAGCCATAGGATGTCGCACATCAACAGCCCTTGCCGCACTGTTGATTTGCCAGCTAAACCTTTGTGATCATGATTGAAATTGCGCTCTACCAACCAGACATCGCAGCCAACACCGGAACCATTGCCAGGCTCTGCGCGTGCACGGGCCTAAAATTGACCATCATTGAGCCTGCAGGCTTTGCATGGGATGATTCCAAACTGCGCCGCGCCGGCATGGATTACCTCGATATTGCAACAATCAGTCGTGCGGCGTCTTGGGATCAGTTTTGTGCCGACACCGCATCTCGCCGCAAAGTGTTGCTGACCACAAAATCTGCAATGCCCTACACCAGCTTTTCATTCAGATCTGACGATATCATCCTTTTAGGCCGTGAATCCGCAGGTGTGCCGGAAGCCGTGCACAATGTCGTAGACGCCCGCCTCACCATCCCCATGCTGGTGGGGGCACGTTCGCTCAACGTCGCCCTGTCCTGTGCCATGGTGGCAGGTGAGGCACTCCGGCAGATTCAAGCAATCGATTTTAATGTGTCAGGCGAATAGCCGCCAATTCGCGCGCAATTTGTGTGAAAGCCGCATTCAACTCAGTCGAATTGTCAGCATCGAAATATTGGCTGGGGGCAGAAGCACAACCGATGAGAATATCTTTGATGGTGTCCGTTGGCACCATGAATGACACCGTGAAAATCTGAATGCCTTCCATTTTTACTTTCGAACACATTTCTTCGAGTGAGGTGTTGGAGGTTGCAACATCACGTCCATCATGGGTGGGATAAGTCGGCGAAATTGTATTCTCACCATCGGTCATCAACACAATGGCCTTGCGACCATTGATGCGCTTCATGTCTGCCGCCGTGCGGCCCTCAGCGAAAGGAACTTGTGAGTCCAACACATTCCAACCCCACATCAAACCGGTTGGAACATAGGTCGCACCAACCGCCACCATCGATGCGATGCGCGATTTCACAGCGTCAAGATTTGTTGTCAGCGGCAACAGTTCAACGTTGCAGCGCACACCCGAAAGTCCGGGATAGCCGCCGCCAATGGCGCCAACCTGTTGATCCTGCGGATCACGGCGTGACCCCACACATCCGCTGAATGGCTGACCACCCAAATACGACTTGTCCACCCAAGCTTCGCCACCGCGAAACGGCCCGATATTCACATATTCCGCAAACGGAACCACTGCCATTTTGACATCGGCATAGGAACTGGACTCGCTCTGAATAATATTCACCAAATTCGTTGCGGCAGATCGAAGGTTGATAATCTTCGTCCCAGACATTGAACCGGTATTATCAAGCACCAAGGCCAACTCCAGCGCTTGCGAACCCACATTCACTTCCGAACTTGCGCCGATATCCATATCGGAAAAGCCAGCCAAGCGCATGAAGCTCGACGGAATTGTCCCATCGATACTCACCGTCAGCGTGCCTTTACCTTCATTGAGTTCCTGCTTTATTTCACCAACATATTGCAGCGCGTCTTTGGCACCATTGATTTCAAGATATTGTTCAACGATTTGCTGCAAGGCCGCGTCTGATTTGTCCCGTGAAGTGCCGCCCGCAATAGCGGCGGCATCAGCTGCCCCCTGCAGAATTGTCCGCACTTGCAATGCGCGTGCAAAGTCAACCGCAGCCCCGGCACCCAGTCCCAGCGGAACCATGGCAAGGCCAAGCATAACGGCCATGTTTCCGGCCTGATTTGACATGAAAGACTTCAGATGATTGAACAAGACAGAACCCTCGGTGGTAATCGCGAGGTTAACTTTACAGGTCAAACACTAAATATCCGTTGCAACCCGACAATCGATAAAGTTTCATCCGATAGGCAGTTTTATTGGTTCAACTGAAGGGCCAACAGTGATGATCCAATAACATCAAACGCATCTGCGAGCTGTGCTGCGTTTTCTGCATCAAACGCCTTGGAAGGGTCAGATGCGCAATGCTTCATCATGAACCGTGCATTTTCATCACCTACTGAGAAGGACACCGTATAAATCAAAATACCTGACTGCTTGATATTTTTACAAATTTCGACAGACTTACGATCGGCTTCGGCACCATCACCGCCATTATGCCATGGCGCATTCGTTGACAGCGTATTCCTGCCATCCGACATCAACACAATGGCTTTGTGTCCACCCACGGTTTCGATGTCTGCTGCTGACTTGGCGTCTTTCAGCGGCGCATTGCCATCAACCATATTCCAACCCCACAACAACCCGGCTGGAACATAAGTGTTTCCCGAAGCCGACAGGCTGGCAATCGTAGTATCCAGTTTCAATTTGTCATTTGTCAGCGGCACAATTTCTGCAGCACAAGTCGTGTTCATCAAACCCGGATAGGTTGACGAAAGCACACCAATTTTTTCGTCTAGCGGCCCCTCGCGGGAACCCACGCACCCATGCCATTTGCTGCTTACGACATGATCAGCACAAACTGTGACGGGTGTTCCATAGTCCCAGTCACACACCTGGCGGCTGGTGGAATAAGGAACACCGTCACGCGACCCGGTGTAAATCTCATCACGGCAGTTGCTTGATGCTGCATTGGGATACGTGTTGCGACATACTTTGGGCTCAACTCTCGTTGAGTCTTCAAGCACATCCAGCCATGGTTGATGCCGCGCCACTGTGCCTACATTCACATATTCTGCAAATGGCACCACCCCAATCCGAATATTGGATCCGAAAGCTTCGGCAGCCATCATCTTTGCAACAAAACTACTCGCCGCGACTTTCAGTGCAGGCAATCGACCCAACGCACTCATGGATCCCGTCGTATCCAGAACCATTGCAATTTCCAAACCGTCGCCACCAAGTTTTACCTCGGCAGATGCGCCTACATCCATCGTTTCAATTCCCGCCAAATGCAAAACGGTCGTCCGTCGACTTCCGCGAATGCGAACTGAAAACATGCGTGACGTTTTGTCCGTCTTCGGTTCAATTGACTCGATATTCTCTAAAATCTGCACCGCATCGTTTGCGTCGAGATAATTTTCAACAATGGTTTTCAAGGCCGCATCGTCTATTTTCCGGGCGCCGGCACCGGCCAATACCGCGGCATCCGCGGCACCTTGCAAAACTGACCGCACGGCATTGGTGCGCACCATATCTACGCCCACAGCTAAACCCAGCACCGCAGGCGCGACGGCAAGTGCCAGCATGACGGACGTTTGGCCTGAACGGCTTGCCCTGAAACGTGACAACAGACCCATACCCAAAATTCCCGTCCGATTTAGACTTTCAAACAGTGGTTGTAGTGTGGAACAGCAAACATTTGGTTGGTTAACATGGTAAATAAAGTATTATCACGTTCCAAGAACGCCAAATACAATCGCTCTCAACGGTGCGTTTGACGCCCCAGCTTCCCGCAGCTACAGTTCAATTTATGTCAAACTATATTGCCCCTTCAAACGATGATTGAATCTTTTAAATCCCGCGCAGAAAGCTGGTTCCAGGCGCTGCAGACCCGCATCATACAAGACCTCGAATCCATCGAAACTGAAACAGGTTCAGCCGATCGGTTCATCCGCACCCCTTGGAAGCGAGGTGAGCATGAAGGTGGTGGCACCATGGCTATGCTGCATGGCAAGGTGTTCGAAAAAGCAGGGGTACATTGCTCAACCGTAAGTGGAGAATTTTCACCTGATTTTCGCAAACAAATTCCGGGCGCTGAGGAGGATCCGCGTTTTTGGGCTTCGGGAATCTCGCTGATCATTCACCCATGGTCACCCAACGTACCTGCCATTCATATGAACACGCGTATGGTCGTGACGTCAAAGGCATGGTTTGGCGGCGGGGCTGATCTTACCCCCGTATTGGACAAGCGCCGCACCCAGCAAGACCCCGACACAATGGACTTCCATACCGCCATGCAAGCGGCCTGCGATGCACACAAGGTCGCGGATTATCCACGTTACAAGAAATGGTGCGAAGACTATTTCTATTTACCCCACCGCAAAGAACAGCGCGGCGTTGGCGGCATTTTTTTTGACAACTTGGATTCAGGTGACCGCGAGGCTGACTTCGCCTTCACGCAAGCAGTTGGCGAAGCTTGGCGTGGCATTTACCCTGCCCTTGTGCGCCGCAATCTCCCCCTGCCCTATTCTGATGCCGACCGTGAAGAACAATTGGTTCGCCGCGGTCGCTACGTTGAGTTCAATTTGCTTTATGATCGCGGCACAATTTTTGGGCTTAAAACCGGCGGCAACGTGGACTCGATTATGTCATCCATGCCCCCCGCCGTAAAATGGCCCTAAGGAAACCAAACGATGGATCTTCGCAACGGTTTTGACATCAAACGTTATATCCGCACTATTCCGGATTATCCAAAACCCGGAATCCTATTTCGGGACATCACAACCTTGCTGTCCAACCTGCACGGCTTCCGTGCCGCTGTTGATGAATTGGCTTGGCCCTTTCTGAATGGCGAGATTGACTATGTGGCAGGCATTGAAGCTCGCGGTTTCATTCTCGGTGGTGCCGTGGCGCACTCTTTGGGGCGCGGCTTCATTCCTATTCGCAAAAAAGGTAAGTTACCGCACCGAGTCATCGGTCAGGAATATGCGCTGGAATATGGCGTCGACACGATTGAAATCCACGCCGATGCAATTCAGAAGGGTGACCGTATCCTGCTGATAGACGACCTGATCGCCACGGGTGGCACAGCAGGTGCAGCGATTGATTTGATCCGAAAATCTGGCGGTGAAGTGGTGGCTGCGGCTTTCGTTATTGACCTGCCCGATCTTGGGGGTGCCACAAAATTAAAAGCAAAGGGCGTGAAGGTACACACCCTTGTGGGCTTCGAAGGTCACTAATGGCCTATTGATTGCATCGTGAGGTTGAATTCAACCGGGATGTAACAACATGGCACAATATTCGAACTACCAATACGGATCAAACTGGGCAACGGCACTGGGCTCACCAACGCGCATGCTCCAGAACGGCTTCAGGCTGATGTATGTCAACGACACCGAAGTCGGCATTTCTTTAGGCAATAATATCAAAGTTTACTTCACGGGCACAGGCTTTACCTACGCCACCAACACCGAAGGCGTTGAATATCTCACGGGTGGCAAAGTCACGTCCTTGAGCCAATATAATTCTGGGATTTTGGTTGACTCACTCACTGGTATTCTGGGCACGGACGGCACGGGCGTATCGATCCAACCAGGCAGCCGATATGAATTTGTCAAAATTGATGCTGTAAACCGGATTTCTGATTTTGAAGTTGCCGTCATGTCTGGCAACGACACCATGAATGCCCGCACGCGTTACAACAACGTGGTCGTCGACGACAAATTGAATGGCTGGGGCGGCAACGATTCCATTTTTGGCGGCTCCGGCGGTGACAACATTTCTGGTGACAGTGGCAATGACCGATTGTTCGGCGATGCCGGAGACGACAAGCTCGCGGGCGGCACCGGCAGTGATGCATTGATCGGCGGCGCGGGCCACGATCTGCTCGCAGGCGGCCAAGGCAACGACACATTGAACGGCCAAGCTGGTTGGGACACGGCCTTTTTCCTGGGAAAATTCGCTGAACTTACCATCACCAAAACCACGACGGGTTTTACGGTCACTTCTCTAGAAGGCGGCACCGACACACTGGTTGGAATCGAAAAAATTGCAACCAACGACGGTGTGTTCCAACTTAACGCAACAACCCAACAATGGGTTCGCACAGGCGGACCTGACCAAAGCCTGATGTTAACCGACACAATGGCAATGGAACACGGATCTGCCCTCGCTGATCGTTTCGCGAGCGCTGGAGCATCGACATTACAGCAACCGCTGGATTTGATTTTCGGCGGTGACGGCAATGACAGCTATGTCTTTGCACCCTATTACGCGGGCAGTCCACGCCACGATCATGGTTTGATCTATGCTTATGGTGGTGCTGGCGACGATACACTGTCCGTTTCCACCCCATCGAGCTATCTGTATTCATCAGCAACGGGCGTCTATCGCCTGTTTGGTGAAGCAGGCAATGACGTGTTGAAGGGCGGCCTTAGCGGCGACGAGTTGGACGGCGGCATTGGTAATGATAGCTTGAACGGTGGCAACGGCAACGACATTATGACAGGTGGTGCTGGTGCGGACACATTCACTTTCGTCAATTCATTTCCACCCGGCACCCGTGACTTGATTATAAGCGCAGGCAACGATGTGATCTTGGATTTTGTTGTTGGAGAAGATCATTTGTCTTTCAGCCCGAACACAACTTTCACCTTGGTGGATACAACCAACGGAACGCTGATTACAGCAACCACGGCAACAGGACCGGGCATTACTTCAACAGTTCTACTGGATGGTGTTGTGCGCGGCACCTACACGATGGAAGACTTCCTCGTATAAGCCCACAATATCCCATCTCCATCGCAAGGTGGAGATGGTTTAGACCGTGTGACTTTGAACAGCCGTCAACACGGCACTTCAAATGCGAACACCAAAGCACCCGCTTGGTTGAATCCTTCATTGTGACCACTCACCATGCCCCAACCGGGCTTGCTGCGCAGCTGGCGTTTTGCGGTGGCAGTTGTGAAAAATGAAACCACATCGCCTGCAAAAACGGGCTTCAGCCAACGCAGCTGTGTGAAACCCGGTGAGGGTCCAATCTCCGGCAATAATTTCCCCCCAGCAGCAAGTGTCGCACGCGCATCTGAATTGTTATTCACGAAACACGCCATCCATGCGCACGCCGTATGCAATCCCGCTGCCGTCATCGCACCATAGAGGCTGGCCATGCCTGCCGCGTCGTCCACATGAAAACCAACGGGATCAAACACGCGGGAGTAGGCCAACATATTCTCGCGCGTAAACTCATAGCACCCAACGCCACGCGTTGGTTCAGTACAATCTCTTCAAGATACAGACCCATCATGGTGCAATCCTCACAAACACCATGCTGCGCATGAAAGCCTTGGCCTCGCCTTCGGTCCTGCAAAGTCGCACATAATTGAGAATGCCGATACCGGGCTTGGAAGCAGAATGTCTTTTGCCGGTCATTGTAAGATGCCCGACAACACATCACCAGCATAGACTGGCTTCAGCCACTTCATCTCTTCAATGCCAGTTGAACCGATCGCATCAAGCTTGCTAAACAGCGCATCGCAGATCATCCGCATCATGATCGATGACGTATGCCAGCCACTCGCCGCTAATCCTCCGAGTACAGATGAATTTGCCGCCTCATCATCAAGATGAAATGGTTGCGGATCAAATTCCGCCGCAAAGGCCAAAAGCTGCTGCCCGCGTTAACGGTGTATGGGCCAAGCAGAAAACGTTTGTCCAACGCGCAACGCCTCAAACGGAAGCGCCGTCATAACCTTAGGTATTAAACCGGAAATGCATCACATCGCCATCATCAACCACATATTCCTTGCCTTCAAGCCGGAACTTGCCTGCCGTTTTGGCACCCGGCTTCACCATTGTTGGCAATGTAATCAGCATAGGCAATGGTTTCAGAGCGGATGAAGCCCTTTTCAAAATCCGTGTGAATAACGCCAGCCGCCGCAGGCGCTTTGGTGCCCTGGTGATCGTCCAAGCACGCGCTTCTTTCGGCCCCACGGTGAAATAGGTCAGCAAGCCCAACAGCGCATAACCCTCACGGATAACGCGGTTCAAGCCGGGCTCAGCCAAGCCCACCGCATCCAGATAATCCTTCTGGTCAGCCAACAGGCAAAATCGCGATTTCGGATTCAATCTTCGCCGAAACCACAACCGCCTTGTTGCCTTCCTTCGCCGCAAACGCTTTCACGCGTTCGGAAAATTCATTGCCCTTGTCGGCAGCACCTTCTTCCACGTTGCACACATAGAGCACAGGCTTTGACGACAACAGCCCAAGGCCACGGAAAGTCATTTCTTCATCAGCCGTGCGCTCAACCAAACGCGCAGGCTTGCCTTCGCGCAACAACACCAGGCGCGCATCATCAAGTCGGCCAGTTCCTTCTGGTCCTTGTCGCCCTGCTTGCCCTTTTTCTCGGCCGCAGGCTGGCGCTTTTCCAGCGCATCCAAATCCGCCAGCATCAATTCTGTTTCGATGACTTCGATATCGGACACCGGATCAATCTTGCCGGACACATGCGTAATGTCGCCATCTTCAAAACAGCGCACCACATGGGCAATGGCATCGGTCTCGCGGATGTTGGCCAGAAACTGGTTGCCCAGGCCTTCGCCCTTCGACGCACCCTTCACCAGCCCTGCAATATCAACAAAGGTCAGCCGCGTCGGAATAATGGCTTGCGAACCCGCAATCGCAGCCAGCTTGTCCAGGCGCTCATCCGGCACGCCCACATCACCCACATTGGGCTCAATGGTGCAGAACGGATAATTCGCCGCCTGTGCCGCAGATGTTTGCGTCAGCGCATTGAACAGCGTGGACTTGCCCACATTCGGCAAACCGACGATGCCACATTTGAAACCCATGATCAGTCCTTCTTTTCGTCGCGCGGCGCATTGGGCCGCGGCGGATTCAGCACCAGCGCAACCTTGCTCTGGAATTTCTCGTCTTTGCCCTCGCCAGCAATTCAACTTCGTCCGCCACACCTTCAAGCAATTTCGCCAGCCAGTCCCGATCAGACTTTGCAAAATCACCAAGCACATGCGGCATGCACCAAATCTTTATCGCCGGGGTGCCCAATGCCAAGCCGCACGCGCTTGAATTCTGGCGTAATATGCGCCGCAATTGAACGAATGCCATTATGCCCCGCCGCACCACCACCAAGTTTCACCCGCAGCTTGCCCGGCTCCAGATCAAGCTCGTCATAAAACACATAGACATTTCCGAGCGGGATGTTGTGAAAGCGCACTGCGTCTCCCACGGCCCGCCCTGACTCATTCATGTAGGTTTGCGGCTTCAACACCATAACCTTCTCGCCGCTCAAAAGCCCTTCCGACATGTCGGACTGGAATTTCTTGCGCCAAGGCGAAAAATTATGGCGGCGGACAATCTCGTCCACCGCCATGAAACCGATGTTGTGCCGATTGCCAACATATTTCGCTCCGGGGTTTCCAAGGCCAACAAACAGCAACATGGAAATTCCCCGAAGCCTTTAAGCTTACTTCTTCTTGGCAGCAGGGGCAGCAGCTTTCGCCGGCGCAGCACCCTTGGCTGGAGCAGCACCCTTGGCAGGTGCGGCACCCTTGGCAGGCGCAGCGGCAGCGGCAGGAGCCTTTTGGTTCGAAGCAGGAACTTCACCTGCAGCCGGAGCACCTTCAGCAGCAGCCTCTTCCTTGGCTTGCGATGTCAACGTGACCAAGGTCAAGTCTTCACGCGAAACCGAGGTTACGCGATCTGGCAAGGTCACTTGCGACAAGTGAATGTTCTGGCCAATCTGCATGCCCGTCAGATCAACAGTGATGTCGTCTGGGATAAAGTCAGCTGGGCAATACAGGTTCACGGAATGCGAAACAATGTTCAGCACACCACCGGCCTTCAGGCCAGGAGCAGCATCCTGATTCTTGAAATGCACTGGAATTTCAACAGCGATACGTGAATCCTTGCCAAGGCGCAGGAAGTCAACATGCTCAATCCGGTCCTTTACAGGTTCGAATTGCACATCGCGCGGAATGGCGCGGATGGTCTTGCCATCAATTTCAAGGTCAACAAGTGTTGACAGGAAACGACCTGTTTCAACATGCGGCAGCACGTTCTTGTAGGTCAGCGTAATCAACTGTGGGGCTTGGCCATCACCATATACGACGCCGGGCACATTGCCCTCACGGCGGATAGAACGAGCGGCCCCCTTACCTGCTTGACTGCGCGCAGCAGCCTTAATCGTCACGATCTTAGACATATTATTCTCCAACAAAATGATAAATCCAGCCTTCCTCCAGGGGTGAACGACGCTGAACGAGCGGGGCTATAAGGGAAATGGCGGGAAATGGCAAGTTTGCAGGGGCAAAGAAGTGCCAAACTAATTTAAGTTCATTATTTGAATGCCTACCCGCTAACGGTTGCTCAGCACCAATCCAGAATCATTACTTACGCGCCCAATTCACAATCATCACATCCAAATTCTGCTTGGGCTCGAAATTTGACTTCCTCACTTCAAATTGCGTCGGCGAAATCTTCTTTACGCCCTCACCACAAAAGCTGACCAGTGCATCAGGCCGGCCTTTGTCTACCACGAGGCGAAATTCCTTAATTGGCCCTGCCCACGTCGCTCCGGAAGCCAAAATATAGGTTAGGTTCGTAGGAAAGCCCACATTGCCTTTTTCTTTTTTGACCCGTTTTGCAAAGGCTTTCCAAAAATCATCGTCATAACAATACAGTGCTGCCTCGCGATCAAACTCAGCACGGTCTGACTCGTGCATTTTTGCTATCTCATCTTTCGGTGGAAAATAAGTTTGCACTGAACTGCCAGCCAAAGGCACGTAACGATGTTTAACACGCAGCGTTTTTCCTGCCGGAAAAACCTGTCGTCGCTCCATTTGATATTTAACAATCCACTGAGGCGCAATAAATTGGTCATTGGCCAAAGGAATATCTTTGCCATCATTGTCCTTAAACAATTCAATCGCGCCAACGGAAATCAGTTGCCGCAGCTTTTCTGGTGAAAGTGCACGAATTGCACCGCTGAAGTCTTCCACATCAGCCGACACAGGCAAACCAACAGAAATGAGCACGGGAGATATATCAGTCTCGCCCACGAATGCCTTCTGAACCAAGGCGATTGGAAAGGGTTGGCCATCTACTTCAGTCTTGAAATTCAAATGCTTTGCAAAGTTGACGAGACCACGCGCACTTTCAAACTCCTCCGCAAGGTTCAAATCCGGTAGCGGAAACACCACCGACGCCTCAACATCCTGCTCCGTCAGGTTTGAAAATTCATATTCAACACGAATTTCTTTTTCAGAAACATAAAGGTCTTCCCGGTCCATGGAAATTTTAGTGGTGTTTTTAAGCACCAAACCGCCAAGTCCAATTTCCGAATAGCCATCATTGGCAAACGCAGACGTTGCCATCAAAAACCATAAACCCAAAAAGCGCATTATAAACTCCAAAACAGGAGCCCCCTCGACAACGATATCAGGTTACGATTTCAACCGATACCCCGTCTTGAATATCCAAGCCACGATGCCCAAACAAAGTACCAAAAACCCAAACGTCGCAACCAAGCTCAGTTCAACATTCACATCCGCCACTTCATTGAAGCTCCAGCGGAAACCCGACACCAAATAGACGACGGGGTTGAACAGGCTTATGGTTTTCCAAAATGGCGGCAGCACATTGATGGAGTAAAAACTGCCGCCCAAAAACGTTAGCGGCGTGATGATGAGCAATGGAATAATTTGCAGCTTCTCAAAACCATCCGCCCACAAGCCAATGATGAACCCCAGCAAAGAGAAGGTGACTGCGGTGAGTAACAGGAAAGCCAGCATCCAGAACGGATGCCGAATTTCCAGCGGCACGAAAAACCACGACGTGGCCAAAATTACCAAGCCAATCAAAATCGACTTGGCTGCGGCCGCACCCACAAAACCCAACACCATTTCCAATGCGGAAATCGGCGCGGCCAGATATTCATAAATCGTGCCTGAAAAGCGCGGAAAATAAATTCCAAAGCTGGCGTTCGAAACAGCCTGCGTCAAAATCGACAACATGATCAAGCCGGGCACAATGAACGCGCCATACTCAACACCATCAATTTGTTGAATGCGCGAACCAATGGCCGCACCAAACACCACAAAATAAAGCACGGTGGAAATGACGGGAGAAATCAAGCTTTGTCCAATTGTGCGGAAAAACCGCTTCATCTCTGCGTTGAAGATCGTTTGTACGGCGCGCCAGTTCATTATTTCACCAGCCCTAAAAATATATCTTCAAGTGACGATTGCTCTGTATGCAGATCATTGTAGCTGATCTTGGCCTTCGCCAGATCATTCAGCAGTCCGGCAATTGCCGAGGTGCCAATCTTTGAATCGAATGCATAGTGCAGCACCTTGCCCCCGCTGTTGATGTTCAAAGCATACTTGGTGAGCGCCTTGGGAATGGCCGTTAACGGCGCATCAAGTTCAAGCGTCAAACGCTTCTGACCCATTTTGCGCATTAAGGTGGCCTTGTCTTCAATCAACACCAATCCACCCTTGTTGATCACGCCCACACGGTCAGCCAAGTCCTCAGCTTCTTCAATATAATGCGTGGTGAGAATGATGGTCACACCATCATCGCGCAGGCCGCGCACCACATTCCACAGGTCTTGCCGCAACGCCACGTCAACACCTGCTGTAGGTTCGTCGAGAAACAAAATACGCGGCTCATGGGCCAACGCTTTGGCAATCAATACGCGCCGCTTCATGCCGCCCGAAAGTGCGACGATCTTTGAATCCTTCTTGTCCCACAACGACAATTTCTTGAGGATCGATTCAATATAAGCAGGGTTCGATTCTTTACCGTAGAGATGACGACTGAAATTGACTGTATCCCAAACGGTTTCAAAAATTGGCAAACTGAGTTCCTGTGGAACCAGTCCAATCAGCTTTCGCGCCGCACGAAAACTGGTGACATTATCATGACCATCGACCACCACCGTGCCCGACGTCTTGTTAACGATGCCACACACAATTGAAATCAGCGTTGTTTTGCCCGCCCCGTTTGGGCCCAACAAAGCGAGAATTTCACCGCGCCGAATATCGAACGATACATTCGAAAGTGCAGCGTGTCCGGAGGCGTAGGTTTTGGAAAGATTTTGAATAGAGATGATTGCCGACATTAAGACAATGTAACCTGCGTGGCTTCAATTACAAGGCGTCAAACGAAACTTTCACGCAAAATTTCTAATTCTAACCATTGTTCTTCTGCTGCTGACAATTCTAAGGCGGCCTTTGCGTGGCGCATGGAAGCCATTTCAAATGCCTTGGGGTCGCGCGAAAACAGTCCAGCATCAGCCAGCTTATGTTCTAGGTCTTTCAACTCAACCTGCAATTTCTCCATTTTGTCTGGTAAGGTATCGAGCGCATGCTTTTCCTTGAACGACATTTTTCGCTTGGCCTGCGGCTCAACCACTTTCACGGGTGAAGTACCGTTTTTGCTCGCAGCTTTTTCTACTTTTTTCAGCGCAACACCTTCGCCGCGTTGGGCCACCATATCCGAATAGCCGCCAGCATACTCAACCCACTTGCCGTCGCCTTCCTGCATCAAAACCGAGGTCGCCACGCGGTCTAGAAAATCACGATCATGCGAAACAACAATGACGGTGCCGGGATAATCCGCCAGCATTTCCTGCAGCAAATCCAGCGTTTCCAAATCGAGATCGTTTGTCGGTTCGTCGAGGATCAATACATTTGAAGGCCGCGCCAATTCACGCGCCAAAATCAAACGCGCCCGCTCACCGCCAGATAAAACGGAAACAGGTGTTCGTGCCTGTTCAGGGCGGAACAGAAAGTCCTTCATGTAGGTCATCACATGCTTAACTTCGCCATTGATTGTCACGGA
The DNA here is from genome assembly GCA_963840765.1 of uncultured Alphaproteobacteria bacterium. Classification (GTDB taxonomy): domain Bacteria; phylum Pseudomonadota; class Alphaproteobacteria; order Rhizobiales; family Aestuariivirgaceae; genus Aestuariivirga. The sequence goes on from CAWJAE010000011.1 coordinate 340,736, forward strand.
ATTGCCGCGCCCACCCGTGATGACATCGCTCAGCAAATCATCAGGCCGCAAACTGCCACGGTTCTGATCAAGGGTTACGACTTCCAGATTGGTGCCCAGTTTCACCTTGCCAGAATCGGGTTCAATTTGGCCTGTAATGAGTTTAATCAGAGTTGTCTTGCCAGCACCATTCGGGCCAACCAGCGCCAACCTGTTGCCGCGCAACACCAACAAATCGAGACTGGAAACAATCGTCCGCGTACTGAATGATTTGGAAAGATTTGTAACTTCGGCCACCAACTTGCCAGAGATGTTAGCGTCAGAAACCGAGAGCTTCACTACACCCTGCTTGCCCACATGTTCCTTCTGTTGCTTGCGCAAACTGCCCAGCAATTCAACGCGCCGCATGTTGCGTTTGCGTCGGGCCGTCACGCCATAGCGCATCCAATGTTCTTCCCGTGCGATACTTTGCGACAGCAGCGCTTGCTCGCGCTCTTCTTCGGCCAAAACCTGATCGCGCCATTCTTCGAAATGCACAAAGCCACGGTCCATCCGCCGCGTTAATCCGCGATCAATCCAAACTGTACGATTAGACAGCGCTTCAAGAAAGCGACGGTCATGGCTGATCAAAATCAAAGCGCCGCGCAAAGCTTTCAGTTCAGCTTCCAACCATTCAATGGCTGGCAAGTCCAAATGGTTCGTGGGTTCATCCAGCAATAAAATATCAGGGTCCGATGCCAATGCCCGCGCCAAGGCCGCCCGCCGCGCCTCACCACCTGAAAGACGTGACGGCTGTTCTTCGCCGGTTAGTCCCAACTCCCGCAAATAATGCTGGGCCCGCCACAAATCACCCATCGGACCAAGACCCGCTTCCACATAGGCCTGCACGGATTCAAACTGACCAAAATCAGGCTCCTGCGGCAAGTAATGAACAGTCGTTCCAGGCTGCAAAAACTGCTCGCCATCATCTGCTTCAACCAGCCCTGCTGCAATTTTTAAAAGCGTGGACTTGCCAGAGCCGTTGCGGCCAACAAGGCACAGGCGTTCATCATCCGCCAAGGAAAGTTCAGCACCATCCAGCAACGGTCGTCCACCGAATGTGAGTTTTGTGTTTTTAAGCGAAAGTAAAAGTCGGGCCATAGCCGCGCTTGCTAGATGGCAGAGAACCCATTGTCCACGAAAAGCTGTTGCCCCGTCACGAATGCCGACTCATCCGACGCCAAATAGAGGGCAGCCCGCGCCACATCTTCCGGTTCGCCTATCCGCCCTTGTGCGGCAGCAATTGCGGCTTCCGACACATCAACACCCAACGACGTCAATTCCGCCACTTCGCGCAAACCATGGGGTGTGCGTATAAAGCCGGGGCAAACGGCATTGCAGCGTATATTGCGATCACGAAATTCAACGGCTATGGCACGCGCAAACATATGCACGGCACCTTTGGTGGTGTCGTAAAGCACTTCCATTGGCGTGGCCAACACCGCCGAAATTGAAGAAGTGCAAACAATTGATCCACCACCTGCCGCGATCATTTGCGGCAGCACAGCCTTCGTCATCAGGAACATGGATTTGACGTTGACGTCATGCAGCCAGTCCCATTCCTCCTCGGTCGTTTCAAGGAAGGGCTTGATGACAATGGTGCCCGCATGATTGAACAATACAGTAATCGGCCCCAAACTGCGCTGAACAATGGCGACCGCCGCATTTACTTCAGCCGCTTTCGAAACATCGGCCTGCACGGCCATCGCTACGCCGCCTGCGTGGATAATTTCATCAACCGTTTTTTGTGCCGCTTCCATATTGCGGTCAACCACCGCAACCTTTGCACCTTCAGCTGCAAATAATTTGGACGACGCCCCGCCCATGCCCGTGGCCCCACCAGATATAAGTGCAACTTTCCCTGACAAGCGATTGGCCATGCGGCACTCCTATTCGAACAGGCTGGAAACGCTCTCTTCGCGTGACGTGCGACCAATGGCTTCACCAATCAATGACGCAATCGAAATCACGCGGATATTCTTGGCAACTTTGACAGCCTCTGTTGGCTGGATTGAATCGGTGATGACCAGATTTTTCAATTTCGACGATGTGATGCGCGCAACCGCCCCGCCTGACAACACGCCATGCGTGATATAGGCAGTCACATCTTTGGCGCCGTTGGCCAACAGTGCTTCTGCTGCATTCACCAACGTGCCACCTGAATCCACAATGTCATCGATCAAGATGCAGCTTTTTCCCGCAACTTCACCAATGATGTTCATGACTTCAGACATGCCAGCACGTTCCCGGCGTTTATCGACAATGGCAAGCGGGCAATCGAGGCGCTTGGCCAAAGCCCGCGCGCGCACCACACCACCCACGTCAGGCGATACCACAACAGTATTGGCCACATCATTATGCTGCTTAATGTCACGTTCAAACACAGGGCCCGCATAAAGATTGTCAGTTGGTATATCAAAAAAACCTTGAATTTGACCGGCGTGCAAATCCAACGTCAATACTCGATCCGCACCCGCATGTGTGATCAGGTTTGATACCAGCTTGGCTGAAATCGGCGTACGGGGGCCAGGCTTTCTGTCTTGCCGGGCATAGCCGAAATATGGAATAACAGCCGTAATACGCTTAACCGAAGCACGACGCAGCGCGTCCGTGATGATCAGCAGTTCCATTAAATGATCATTCGCAGGAAACGAAGTGGATTGTATGATGTACATATCTTGTCCACGCACACTTTCCTGAATTTCAACGAAAATTTCCATGTCGTTGAAGCGCTTCACCACAGATTTGGTGATAGGCATGTGCAAATAAGAGCAAATCGACTCGGCCAATGGACGGTTGGAGTTGCCGGAGATGATTTTCATCATGGGGGCGCAGGCCTTGCTTCAAATGTGGATATTTGGGCGGTCTGTAACACCCACAACCCGCCCTGAGAAGGGGCGGGCTGTCGCAATGCACAAATAATGTGAATAGCCCTAACGATAGTTCTGGATAAGCTTGAAAATGCCTTCCGCTGCTGCCTCTGTCGCAAAACGGGCGTTTTCGCCCCATCCAGCATCCAGCGAGCCTGCAGGAATGTCGTTTGATTGCGAAACCTCACCCAACTGTTTGCCGTCAGGTGTCGAAACGATCCATTGCAGCTTGACGTTTTGGGTTCCCCCCCTCACCGCTGAGATTTTGGTGTTGCCGCGAATCGTCAAGGCATTATCGGCAGGAACCGTTACAACGGGCCACCCGGCCTCACGCAGAACCTGCCGCATGGCTTGTGTCAGTTCGCCATTTCCCTTGCCGCCAGCACCTTGAACCGATGGCAATGCAACCGACTTGATTTCAACACCACTTTTCTTTTTGTCTTGTGTTGGAAGTTCGGTAACTGCCTCTTCCTGTCCAGCGGCCTCCATCTCCGCAATTAAGGGTGGCGGCTGAACGGTTGGTCCGGCAATCGCAGACCCATTCAGCGTTTCAAGGTCCAGCTCTTTTTCAGCACCGGGCCCTGCCTTCACAAAGGCTTCCCAAGGCGGGGCAATAATCGAGCTATCCGTGGGCTGCTCTTTTTCAAACGGCAAGCGGGGGCCGCTACAAGCAGCCAGTACCAAACCGACAATCAAAAGCAAAACCTTCCGCAACATCAGACCAACGCAATCGCCGAAATCAAACGACCGTAGTCTGCTTCTCCACGGTGCGTGGCCCTGCGGTAGCTGTAAAAGCGGGCCTCATCTGAATAAGTGCAAAGCGCCAGATCCTGTACCGCTTTCAATTCCATTTTTTTCAGTCGCCCACGAATATAGGCAGGCAAATCAAACATGAAATGCTCAGGCTTCGTTGAGGGAATAAAGAATAATCCGTTTCTTGAGGACTGTTCCAAAAAGGGTTTGGGAAATTCCGGACCGACTTCATAAGCTGCCTGTGAAATCGTGGGGCCCAACACCGCAATTATATTTTCGCGTTTCGCACCCAATGCAACCATGGCAGCAATGGTCGAATCCGTAACGCCCGTCAGCGCACCTTTCCAACCTGCGTGGCAGCAACCAATCACCCCCGCATCAGCATCAGCAAAAAGTATCGGCCCGCAATCAGCCGTCAAAACACCGAGGCCAATGCCCTTAGTGCGACACACCAACCCATCAACTTTGGGTCGGTTTTCAAGCGGCCAGATGTCGGTCACTTCCACCACGTCAGCGCTGTGCACTTGATGTGCGCTAACCACACGACCATCGGCAACGCCAATGGCCCGCGCCACAACATCACGATTCATTGTCACGAGATCTGTGTCATCGCCGGATCCAAAACCACAATTCAATGAAGCAAATATGCCGGTGGAATGCCCCCCGCCCCGCGTAAAAAAGCCATGGGAAATACCTTTTAGTTTCAATAAATCTGTTTCAATCATGATTGTCCAAATGGGTATGGGGCAGCTTCCAGCCCACCAGTGATCGCCATCACTTTGAAAAGGTCGCCCATTTGGGCAGGGTTTGCAAGTCTTTCCGAAGCAGCAAGCATTTGCCGTTGTTTCTCACCTTCGCTGTTGGCGGCCAGAACCCGCGTGCGGGCTTCAATGCCCATAGCATGCAAGAATTGCCCCTGAGTCATCGCGCCCGCAACTTTTGCACCTCCGCGCAGAAACCCACGCCCCAGAGCCTCAAAATCAACATGGGAAGTAACGTCGGCCTCACCCAAGTGTTCCGTGATGCTGCAGAATTGATGCGCTTTCATGGCTTGCAAAGTATCGCCTAAAGAACTGCGCAAATGACCATAGTCAATAATCAAAGCGACTCCGCGCTGTTTCGAAAGATGATCGCCCAATTGCAGCGCAACCGCGTCCCGAATGCTCGAATCTTCAAATACACCATCACCTGCAAAGGGCCAGCGTAACACCGCTGGCACCAACCCGATGTGGAGATCTTCTCCCACGACGCGTTCAAAGATGCGCCCCTCCAAACGCTCAAACTGGCGAATGGGCAAGGCATCAAAAAACTCGTTCGCCAACACAATGCTGGGCAAGCCCGGCAAGGAGGCAATTGTTGAATGCCACGTTGCCGCTGGCACGCGTTCCAACTGCGCTGCTCGCAACACTGGCGACGTTTCCACAAATTGAACGTCTAACGCTTTTGCGCAAGCTGGCACTTTTTGCAGCACCCGCAAAACATCCATCATCAAGGTGCCGCGTCCCGGTCCTAGTTCCACCAACGCAAAATGTCGTGGCGAACCCAACAGCTCCCAAGTTTGCGCCACCCATACACCAATCAACTCACCGAACACCTGCCCGATTTCCGGCGACGTTGTAAAATCACCAGCGGAACCCAAGGGATCACGCGACATGTAATAGCCATGCGCGGGGTGGCTCAAACACAAGGTCATGAAACGGTCGAGCGGCATCGGCCCCTCTTCCTTGATCATGCGCATAATAATTGTTTTTAAAGCTGTCATGCCGATGGCCTAGATCGCACGATCAACCAAAAACCCGCCAACACCATGGGCAACGACAACAGCATGCCCATCGTGGCAAAACTACTGATGTAACCCAGATGCGCATCAGGCTCCCGGAAAAACTCTGAGAAAATGCGCGCCGCGCCGTAACCCACCGCAAATATGCCAGCCGCCCGACCCGGCTTTTGCAACACATGAAAATGATGGGTGGCAATGCGCACAATCATGAACAACACCAAACCTTCTAAAGCGGCTTCATAAAGTTGCGAGGGGTGCCGGCCAATGCTGTCGCCCGGGAATATAACGGCCCAAGGCACGTCGCTAGGCCTGCCCCATAATTCGGCGTTGATGAAATTCGCAATCCGCCCCAGTCCCAATCCCACGGTTGAAACGGCAGCCGCCAAATCCAGCACCGGAAGCAAGCGAACGTGATTGCGCAATCCCCACAGCCAACACGCCGCAACAACGCCTAAAAAGCCACCATGGAACGACATGCCGCCGTCCCATGTCTTGAAAATTTCCACCGGGTTAGAAAAATAGAAGGCAGGCTTGTAGAATAAGACATAGCCCAGCCGCCCACCAACGATGACACCGAGTAAAAACCATAAAAACAGATCATCGATTTGCTGCACCGTCATCGTGGGTCGCATCGCCCCCCATATTTTTGGAAAGCCTACAATCCGCTTCAAATACCAAACCGCAAATAACAACCCCACAACATAGGCCAGCGCATACCAGTGCACCGAAAATGGTCCGATTGAAAATGCGATGGGATCAAGGGGAGGAAAATCAATGGCCGCAAACATCATGGCCCATTTTGGCGTTTCACTTCCACAAGGTCAAACTTTAACGCTGTGACACTGCAAGACTTGAATTCTAACGCAGGAGACCATAGCTAAGAGCCATTCGAAAGGGTTTAAACCATGTCTGCCACCTCTTCCCGCTTCTTTGATGAAATAGCCAAGTTGATGACCAACGCCACAGGTGCTGCACAGGGTGTACGCAAGGAAGTGGACGGCTTGGTGCAGTCACAGGTCGAACGCGTGCTCAACAACATGAGCCTTGTAAAGCGTGAGGAATTCGACGTGGTGCGCGATATGGCCGAGAAAGCCCGCCAAGAAAACGAACGGCTGGAAAAGCGTTTAGCCGAACTCGAATCAAAATTGAGTGCACAAAGTCCAGCCACGCCCTTATAAAATAGGTGTGGAGGAATCAGTCGCGGCATTGCCGCCTGATTCAACGCCGTGGCATTTGTAACTTGTCACGGATTTTGATTCTTCCGTTGACGGAGGAATGAATGGCAAGTCACGCAATCAGCATAGGCGAACAGCATAACCCGCTTGACCGGGTAGAGAAGCTGGCTGAAAGCCGTCGCTGGCCCATGGACCGCACCAGCGACGATGAGGTGGTCATGACCATCTCAGGCGGTTGGTGTAATCTGCAATTATCACTGTATTGGCGTGATGATTTGGAAGCTCTGCAATTCGCCTGCACCTATGATTTGAAAGTGCCGGATGCCCGCCAAAGCGAAGTGCTGCGTCTGCTCAGTCTTATCAACGCGCAAATGCTGCACGGCCATTTCGATTTTTGGTCCCATGAGGGCACCATCAACTTCCGCCACAGCCTGATACTCGCAGGTGGTGCAGAAGCCAACGACGCGCAATGCGATGTGTTGATCCGTGCAGGCGTGGACTCTTGCCAACGCTATTTTCCTGCCATGCAATTCGTTATTTGGGCCGGACAGTCCGCCGAGTCGGCGTTGGAAAACGCCCTGCTTGAAACCAAAGGCGAGGCGTGAGAAGTTTACAAAATGACACTCACACTCAACGGTACACTTGTCCTCGTCGGCGCTGGCAAAATGGGCGGCGCCATGTTGGAAGGCTGGTTGAAGGCCGGCGCTGATCCCAAAAAGATCGTCGCGCTTGATCCCGGCCCACCACCAGAAGTTTTGGCGCTTTTTGCAAACCATGGCATTCGACATAATCCTCCCGTCGATAGCATAACGGATGCTGAAATCATCCTCGTCGCGGTAAAGCCGCAGGTCATGGATGAAGTGTTGTTGCCGCTGCAGGGTTTGGCAAAATCGAAGCCTGCTATCTTGTCCATTGTCGCCGGAAAAACCATTGCGAAACTGGCGGCACATTTTGGCGAAACCGCCAGCATCATTCGCACTATGCCAAATACACCTGCCGCCGTGGGGCGTGGCATAACGGCGATGGTTGGCAATGCCCACGTCACCCCACAACAAATGGCACTGGCTGAAAAATTGCTCACCACCATTGGTGAAGTGGTGCGTGTAGAAACCGAAGAGCAGATTGATTGGGTCACCGGCGTTTCAGGGTCCGGCCCCGCTTATGTATTTTTGATGACCGAATATTTGGCCGCTGCCGGCGAAAGCCTCGGCCTATCGCGAAAACTTGCTGAACAATTGGCCCGCGCCACCGTTGCAGGATCGGGCGAACTGATGCGCCAAAGCGGCATTGACGCTGCAACATTGCGCCAAAACGTAACCTCGCCCAAAGGCACCACCTACGAAGCCTTGCAAGTGTTGATGGCCGATGATGGCCTGAAACCTCTTATGCAGAAGGCCGTGGCCGCCGCCGCCCGCCGCTCCAAGGAATTGGCATTGTGATCACGTTTGACGATTTCGAAAAGGTCGATATTCGCATCGGCACCATCATTGCCGTTGAACCTTTTCCCGAAGCCCGCAAGCCCGCATTCAAACTGAAAATCGATTTCGGTGCCAAAATTGGCATCAAAAAATCCAGCGCCCAGATCACCACACACTATAGCGAAGAAACGCTGTTGGGCCGCCAAGTTGCAGCCGTGGTCAACTTTCCACCCCGCCAAATCGGCCCCTTCATGTCAGAAGTGTTGACACTTGGTTTTCCGGATGAAGAAGGCGGCGTTGTGTTGATCGGGCCATCGATTGCCGTGCCGAATGGCGGGAAGTTGTTTTAGTTAGATCGGCAATTTCACCGCCGCCCGCAAGCCGCCCATCGGGCTATCGTCGAGAAAAATATCGCCGCCATGGGCATGGGCGATATCGAGCGCGATGGCCAGTCCCAGCCCCGTGCCCGTTTCATCCAGGTTCCGCGCATTGTCCAGACGCACAAACGGCTTGAAGGCGTGTTCCCGTTCAGCTTCGGGAATGCCAGGGCCATCGTCATCAACGTAAAGCCACAAGCGATCGTCCTTGATTTCGCCTGATACATTGACACGCGAACCATAGCGCGCCGCATTGCCAATGAGGTTGGACAACAGCCGCCGGAAGGCGTTGGCTTTCAACATCACTTTTTCGAGTGGCACCACGCCCACATTGATCAAGGCTTCCAAATCCGGGCGGTCACGCTCAACCGATTCAATCGTCGCGGCCAAGGCTTCCGCCAGAGAAACAGGCACGGCCAATTCACCGCCATCGCCTTTGACGAAGGCCATGTAGTCTTCCAGCATGTGCTGCATTTCATCCACATCTTCCTTCAAGCGGGTGCACTTTCGGGTTGTCACCAATCACCGCAAGTTCCAATTTGAAGCGCGTGAGAATCGTGCGCAGATCATGCGACACGCCAGCCAGCATGGCCGTGCGTTGTTCCACATGCCGCGCAATACGCCGCCGCATATCAAGGAAAGATTGGCCCGCCTCGCGAATTTCGGAAGCGCCCCGTGGCCGAAAATGCGTGCTGTCCCGACCCAAGCCAAAATCATGGGCGGCCTTGGCAAGTTCCAAAATGGGTCGAATTTGATTGCGCAAAAACAATGCCGCAATCGAGAGCAGCAGCGCCGTGGACCCCAGCATCAGCAGCATAAGGAATGGCGTGTTTGATGCCCATGCGCGGTCAGCCTCGGTTTTGATATTGAAGATCAAGCGGGGTTCGACTTCAACTTGAATATCAACCATCCCATCCGGCGCATCGCCAACCACAGTGAAGGGCCGCGCTGTTTCCCGCTCAAGGTATTTTTGCATTTTCACGTCGAACAGTTTGTAGAATGGTGGAGCAGGAACTAATGGCAGCGTCGCATCGCGCAGCACATTGAGTTCAAGTTTCAAGCGTTCGCGCGCCATGCGTTCAATTTCAACGACCGCTGCATCCGACTTATCCGACTTGTTATAAAGATCAACCAACACACCCACTTCGCGCGACAGGGCACGGGCCAGCACCTTCGTTACGTTGTCCCAGTGCCGATCAAGAATGAAACCTGCCACCAACATTTGCATCAGCAATACAGGCACAATCAAAATCAACATGGCGCGGCGATAAAGCCCGGCAGGCGCATAACGTTCAAGCCAGCGATTAAAGCTAAAATACAGCGACGGTGATCATCAGGCATCATGTCAATCTCCGCAAACAAACAATAACCTTGTCCGCGCACCGTTTGCAGATACTTGGGGTTGGCGGGGTCTGTCTCAATTTTCTGCCGCAGCCGCGTCATTTGCACATCAATCGCGCGTGCATCATCGGCGGCACCGCCAGGCTGCAAAACGGCACGTGCAAACGGGCTTGCCCCAATGACGCGGCCAACAAGGCGCAGAATATCTTTCTCGCGCCCCGTCAAACGCACAGTCCTCGCCGCCCCGCGTCAACATGCCATTCTCAATTTCAAACACACAGTCACCAAATCTCACCTGCAAAATTTTTACAGCAGCAGGGCGGCTGCGCTTCAACAAATTGCGCAATCGCAACAGCAATTCCTCCGGCTCAAAGGGCTTGCCCAAATAGTCATCACTGCCTGTTGCCAAACCTTGAATGCGGTCCGAAGCATCGGCTGCGCGCAGACAGCATGAGAATGGGAACAGCATTGCCAGCTCGCGCAAGGACTGTGGCAAAATCCAAGCCATTTTCGCCCGGCATCATGATGTCGAGCACCACAATGTCAAACGCCAACCCATGCAGTGCCTTGCCGCGCTTCTGCCGCATGCTGGCCGCAGTCGACACATGAAAGCCATTGTTTCTGCAGATAGGACGTCAGCAATTCGCGGATGCGTCTGATCATCATCAACCAACCAGAATATGGGCGCGTGTCACTCATGCGTTCACCTGACGCGTTTCGTAGCCTTGGCCACCCAATGTTCGGCTGCCTCGCGATTTTCAGCATTGATCAATTGCAGGAACAATTCGCGGATACAAGGCGCCGTCACTTTCGCCCAAATGCAATGGCCGCATCGCGAAAGCGCTGCATTTGCGGCGTGATCAATTTTTGCCACAGCGCATGCCCTTCAGCTGTCAGAGTACAGCAGCCGCTGCCGGCGGTCTTCCGGCCCTTCCTTTTGCACCACATAGCCTTGCTCCAAAAGGTCCTTCAAAACCCGGCTCAGCGACTGTTTGGTGATGCGCAAAATATCGAGAAGCTGCGCCACCGTCATGCCGGGGCTGCGGCCCACAAAATGCAAAACCCGGTGGTGCGCCCGGCCAAAACCAAGTTCAGCCAGCATTTCGTCAGCATCCGCCACGAAATCACGGTAGGCAAAAAACAGCATTTCCACCAACGCCGCCGCTTCGTCCGTCGTCATCTGCTGTGTGAATTTTGCATGGTTGCAATTATGTCAGCCATGTTGACATATTTTTCCTGTGTGTTACCGTCCGCGTCAATGGACGAGTCATGACGCAGGTTATCGCACGTCCCGGCCAAAGGCCAAACAATGGGAGAAGATTATGAGCATCATTCCGTTCGACAAGCGCGAAGGCGTTATCTGGTTCAACGGCGAAATCATCCCGTGGCAAAATGCCAAGGTGCATGTGCTCACCCATGGCCTGCATTATGGCTCATCGGTGTTTGAAGGCGAACGCGCCTATAACGGCAAGATTTTCAAGTCCAAAGAACACACCGAGCGTTTCCGCAAGTCCGCCAATATCCTCGATTTTGACCTGCCCTTCACCAACGACGAAATCAACGCCGCCAAGGACGAGGTCGTTGCGGCGCATGGGCGGCGGCGACCAATATGTGCGCCCTGTTGCCTTCCGTGGTTCGGAAATGATGGCGGTTTCAGCCCAGAACAACAAAATCCACGTCGCCATCGCCACCTGGGCCTGGCCTTCGATGTTTGATCCCGAAACCAAGATGAAGGGCATCAAGCTCGACATCGCCGACTATCGCCGCCCTGACCCCATGTGCGCGCCCGTACATGCCAAGGCCGCCGGCCTTTACATGATCTGCACCATCTCCAAGCACAAGGCCGAGAAGAAAGGCTATGCCGACGCCATGATGCTGGACTGGCAGGGCCGCGTTGCCGAATGCACAGGTGCCAATATTTTCTTCGTGCGAGACGGTGCAATCCACACGCCAATCGCCGATTGCTTCCTCAATGGCCTCACCCGCCAAACAGTGATCGCCCTGGCCAAGCAGCAAGGCCTCGAAGTCATCGAAAGCCGCATCATGCCGGAAGAACTGCCGACTTATAACGAGTGCTTCATCGTGGGCTCTGCTGCCGAAGTAACACCGGTTGCCGAAATCGGCCCCTACAGCTTCAAGCCCGGCAACATCAGCCGGACCCTGATGGACAGCCTATTCGAATTTGGTGCGGGCGTAGTTTTCTTGATATAGGAAAATACCGCTTGACACCGCGCGGTTGATGGGCTATGGTCGAGCATACTCCACAATTTGGTTCGAAATCAGCTCCGCAATAGCCTTGAGCACATCATGAAGGCGACGCGGTGAGGTTTCATTTTTTAACACCGTCATTCCCGCGAAAGCGGGAACCCAGACTTTCCACGACGTCAATTGTCGAAAGTCTGGATTCCCACGTCCGTGGGGATGACGACTTAATGGCGTGGGCAAAAACCTACGCTTTCAGGAAGCCGAGGCTGTAAACTTGTGGTCTCAATTTTTCGCTCAGCGCGGTATAGGCTGATTTAAAATCTGAAAAGTCGGTGACTTGGTTTTCAGCATTCGCTTCCAGGGCTTTGCGGATTTGATACCAACCTACGTCAGGGCGGTTCAATTTTAGTTCCTCACGGATTTTACGGGGCATGGGTGCGGCGTGATAGGCCCGCCAAAGTTCACGGCCCGCGTCCAAAACTGTTTGCGCTTCCGGTGAAAGTTGTTTGTCACGTAAATAATCCACCATAAATCGAGACTCAAACCTGCCATTGGCCCCAACTTCGGTTTCGGTGAAGGGGATGAAATGATTGACGAGCGACCATTGCCGCCCGTTCCACTCCAATCCATCTGCCCCGGCGGTGCCGTTGGAGCCATTGAACAGCATCCAAATCAAGCAATCATTTCTGAATTCCTCAGTCAAAGGTTCAGTTGGCTGCAAGAACTGATCACGATCATTAAGCCAAGTAGGTTTAATTAAGCGGCGGACTGAAAAAATAATTGCAGCTTGCCATAGGTTATCTTGATGCAAATAAAATCCGTCACCTTGCCCGTATGGCGCTGATAATAACAAAGTTTGATCTACAGTGTGTTGTAAGTCGTTCTTCCCGCAATACATGTAGGCGATTGCGTTATCTGACCATTGGCGCACACGAGGTTCTGACGTCGCAACAACTATTGCGCCCTTCAAAGGAACCGCATCGATGCTGTTTTTACGAGGCCGATTTAACCAAACATTCAGGTAAGAATTTGCTGGAAGATTATAAAACCGTTTCTTACCCAACTCTTGTAGAGTCTTGTCAAGAGCGACGGTTTCGATAGTGGTCATTATCTGGGTTTCAGCTGTGCTCCAAATGAGAAATCCAATTGGAAATCTTCCTTTCATTCCATCGAACATCTTACTTTCTATCAAAAAACCTCCGAGATATCTCGGCTGCCATTCAATTCTAAATCTCTCAAAGTTGGGCGCATTTAGGTGTTTCAATTTACTAAACATGGCAATCGTTGCGTTGGGAATTTCCAACTGAATTCTTGCCAGGAACTGCGCAAACAACTCACTTTTAGCTTTGCCATAGTTTGACATGGATACTGCCGCGAACTTGGTCGAAGCAACTCCTGCTTTATTCCCGCTAGCAGCACCTGTGCCGACTTCGGCATAAGGCGGGTTCATCAGCACCAAGATTTTCTTTGAGCGCCCCCCCCCCAGCCCGTGCATCAGCAATCGCCTGTTGCAGTGCCAACGGTACCTTGTTGGAGAGGCCGTAATCAATCTGGCCAAATTCATTAATGTCGTCGTTCAAATAGTCATACTGAAATTTCGTTGCGGCCACGCAGGTGTGGCTGGCGTTCATCACGTCAATGTCGGCCTTGTCCAACGTGCTCATAAAAATGTTGCGGTGGTTGGAGTGTTTCACCTCCAAATTGCCAACGCCACAGCACATGTCCCACACAATGTAATTTTGTTGCCAGTTTTTGCCCAGCGTCTCAGCCAAAAGGTCGTAGGCTTTGTCCACCACCTTCAAGGGCGTGTAAAAAGCACCTTTAAAACTGCGTTCATCCAACGGCAATAAACTGTCACGCCGCTCCAGCAGATAAGTGCGATATTCTTCATCCGGTGGACGGTGATAGATGGCCCAGAAATTGCGGTAGCCCCGGTCACTTATCAGATCGTATTGCTGGCCATTCAAGACAAAGACAGGTTTTTCCCCGTCAAACAGCAAACGTGCGGGTAAATTCGCCATCGCCGAACGTTTGCCATCGTGCATGATGTCGGCAAAAAACAGCAACGCATAATCAGCTTCCGGCACACCACCCAATTCAGTGCCGATATATTCAATCCACCTGTCAAACACTTGCCGCAAGTTATCTGGCGTAATTTGAATGCGGTTGATCTTGCCGGACTTGATGGCGGATCTTACCGCGTGGATGAATTCCTTTTCGTGGCTATCAATGTCGTAGGCCACATAATGCGCAGCCACGTAGGAGGAGACTTGCGCCACAAATTCCTTGTTTACTTTTGAGCCGGACTTCGGCCACTGCACTGTCTTGTCCTGTAAAAGAGGCATGGCCCTGTCGGTTTCCATGATCGCCGCTTTCTCGCGGTCAATTACTGCAAGAAATGGCGGGAGATGCTCGTTCTTGTCGCGGAATTTCACATAAACGAGCAATTGCGCAAACATGGCAATGGGCGACGTTCCTGCCTCCTTGGCTTCAAACCAAACTTCCTTGGTTTGAATATCCACCAAATTCTTGGAATAGTTCTTTAGGCCAATAGCTCGAGCGTAGGCGTCTTTGACATCTTCTTCTGTTTTTGCAGTTTTGAGATCAGATAGAAGTGACATCTTATTCCCCCAGAATTTCGCATATCCATTTGGCACAATTGCCTGATTCAGGGCAACCAATTGGTGAAAATCTGCTGGTGACACGAATCGTGTTGTTATGTGTGTAATTCGAACAGGACGACGATGGATGCCATTCCAAGTTCTATGGGGAATGAACTTGGTGCGTCTGATCTGTGCAGGCCGGGCTTGACCCGGCCTTTTGCATTCTGCGAACATGCGTCATGGATCAAACCTGCGATCACCTGATAATCGGCGGCGGCTCGTCTGGTTGTGTGGTTGCACGCCGCTTGGCGGAGCGTACACGGGGCCGCATCATACTCTTGGAAGCGGGAAATACTGACGAAGGCGATTCCGCTGCCAATGACCTGAAGAGGCTCGATGAACAGACTTCCGCTTATGACTGGGGTTTCACAGCGAGCACGCTGCAAACGGGATTGGCGGAACTCAACTACGCCCGCGCAAAAATACTGGGCGGTTGTGCCAACCACAATGATTGTGCATTCATCCGCCCACCGGATTCGGATTTTGTAGAATGGGAAAATTTGGGTGCCAAGGGTTGGGGGCCAAAAGCCATGGCGCCAACGTGGCATCGCATATTGGAACGCGTTGCTATCACACCTTGCAGCCTCAATCCATTTAGCGCCGCGTTTATAGATGCAGGCGAGAGCTTAGGCTTGCCGCGTCAAGATTTTTCAAAATCAGTCGCGGCGGGTATTGGCCCTTTCCCTCTCAATGCCAAGGCGCGTGCTCGACAGTCGTCGTCCATCACCTACTTGCACCCTTTGTCCAGTCTTCCCAAGAAAATCTCGAAGTGTGGACAAATACCACGGCTGAGAAAATTCTATTTGATGGCAAGCGCGCCATTGGGGCAGCAACATCTCGCGGCATCATTCATTCCAGCAACGTCATCCTCGCATGTGGCGCTATTCAAACGCCGCAATTGTTGATGGTCTCTGGCGTTGGACCTGCTGCCATGTTGCAAGACCACGGCATCGGCGTCATCAAGAACAACCTGCATGTGGGATCACATCTCAAAGATCATGTCGCAGCGCCCGTCGTGTGGAGTACAAAGCAACCGGTCGGAGATTGGGAAATCTGCCCTTTCGAAGCGACGATGATGTTGCAACTTGATGCAGCAGAGCCTGCTCCCGATATCCTGTTTCATTTCGGCCTGCGCGTGCGCGAAAAATATGTGGATGGGTTGCGCTTTCCCCATAGTGGTGACGCTGTCAAAGCCTCACCAAATGTGACCCGCGCACGAAGTGAAGGCAAAGTCTCGATCATCGGCCCCACGATGCAAGACAAGCCGCGCATCAATCTCAACTATTTCAGTGATCCCTATGATCTTCCCAAACTCATGCAAGCCATGAAATTCACGAGGCAACTCGCTGAAACAGAAGCACTTTCCAAACTTCTAAAATGCGAACTTTATCCCGGACCATCAGTACAAACCGATGCAGAATGGGAAGCCTACATTCGCGACGTCTGCGAAACAGTCTACCATCCCTGCGGCACAGCCCGCATGGGTGACGTAGTAGACACTCACCTACGCGTGAAAGATGTCGACCAACTCTATATCGTGGACGCTTCCGTATTCCCGTCGATGATCACAGTAAACATCAATGCAGCTGTGATGATGGTCGCAGAAAAAGCAGCAACACTCATTCCTGTTTGACCGGAATCAGCTAACATTGACCAATGCCAGAAACTGATCTCTACCTCCCCGTAAAGCGCCACTTGGAAGCGCAGGGCTATACTGTCAAAGCTGAAGTCAAAGGCTGTGATGTTGTGGCTGTGCGGGGGGCTGAAATTCCGGTCATCGTGGAATTGAAGCAGTCGCTCAGCTTGGCCCTGCTCTATCAGGCGGTGGATCGGCTCACCATTGCCGAACATGTTTACGTGGCCATTGGCCGCCCCAAGCGCGGGGTAACGGGTGATGCTTTGAAGCTGTGTCGCCGCTTGGGGCTCGGCTTGATCGTAGTCACGTCATCCGGCAGTTTGGAAGTGCTGGCTGATCCCGTGGCTTATGCACCGCGCGCCAACACCAAAAAGCGCGGGCTGCTGCTGAAAGAATTCAACGCCCGCAAGGGAGACCCGAATGTGGGGGGCTCCACCCGCACGCCGCTGATGACTGCCTATCGGCAGGACGCGATGAAATGCGCAAGCTATTTGAAAGCAAACGGCCCAACGCGCATTCGCGATGTGAAAGCTGCGACAACAGTGGACCGTGCCGCAGCGATTTTCAGAGACAACGTGTATGGCTGGTTTGAGAAAACTGAACGCGGCGTTTATGGCCTGTCAGCAGCCGGCGCACGCGTTGGCTAAAGCTTCACCTGCCCGCTGTTTAACTCTTCCATAAATCGCTGCACCACCTGCGCTGAAACTTCTTTCACTTCGCCGGTTTTCAAGTCCCCCAACAGGAAAGGCCCATATTGCACGCGGATCAACCGGTTGACCATGCAGCCGAAATACTCAAACAATTTGCGGATCTCGCGGTTTTTACCTTCGCGCAATGTCACGCGGTACCAGGCATTGGTGCGACCGCCCAAGTCTTGTTCCTCAATGAATTCGGCACCCCGATAATTGATGCCTTCAATCGTCACCCCAGCTTGCAATTCTGCAATCTGCTTTTCGGTCAATCGCCCGCGCACACGCACGCGGTAAACGCGGGGCAAGGCGGTGGCAGGACTCATCATCGTTTGCGCCAATGGCCCGTCAGAAGAAAGCAGCAGAAGCCCCTCCGAGTTCACATCCAAGCGGCCAACACTCATCACCCGCGGCTTGTCCTTGCCCCATTGGGGTGGGTTGAGTGCATCCAATTCAAAAACCGTGCGCCGCCCTTGCGGATCGCGGTTGGTCACCAACACGTCAATGGGTTTGTGGAGCATAAACAAGCGCGGCACAGCCCGCACATCAGGTGCTATGAACTTGCCGTCAAGCTGCACAATATCGCCGGTGTTCACGGGAACCGTTGCTGCTGCAACTGCACCATTCACTTGCACACGGCCCTGTTCCACCATGCGTTCAGCCTCGCGGCGGGAACCCACACCCGCCTTCTGTAAAAACACGTTGAGGCGCATCAGCCACCCGTCACAGGCGGAAAGAAAGCGACTTCAGTGGCACCGTCCAAATTAAAATCCAGCCCTACATGGTTCTGGTTTACTGCCGCGCGCACCAATTTCAAATTTGAAAATGCTGCGGCACAGCCATTGTCTGTCAGCACCAAATGTGCCAGCAAATCGCCCACGGTTTTAACATCATCCGGCAATGTAAGGTCCTCGGCACTGCGCCCGATCAATTGCCGAAAGCGTGCAAAATATAAAATCTTCATTCTTCATCCACCACATGCCGAAGGCCGGCACGGAAATAATCATAGCCCGTGTAGAGTGTCAGGCCCGCAGCAATCCACAAGCCCACAATGCCAATCCATGTAACGCCCGGCACAATTGTATCACCCGCAGGCCCCGCAATCAAAAACCCAATGGCCACGAGTTGTACGGTGGTTTTCCATTTCGCAATTTGAGTGACGGGAACTGACACATGCAATTGACCCAAAAATTCGCGCAAGCCTGACACCAGAACTTCACGCGCCAAAATAATGATTGCGGCCCAAACATGACCACCGCGCAAAATCTGATCGCCACACAGCACCAGCAAAATAATGGCCACCAAAACCTTGTCGGCAATGGGGTCCAACATTTTGCCAAGGGCCGATTGCTGCTGCCATTTGCGCGCCAGATAGCCATCGAAAAAATCCGTGATGGCAGCGATGATGTAAATGCCCAGCGCAATCCAGCGTGCTGTTTCAATGCCAAGTCCGGTGATGGTTTCTGCCCGATCCGTCCACAGCAATAACCCTGCCACCAGTGGCACGGCAACAATGCGACCATAGGTCAATACATTCGGCAGGTTCCAAACCTTCGAAACAGGCTGGCCGGTGGTTTGCGGTCTTGTGCTGGTCATCTTCAGGCCTCAACGCGCTTGCGGGTGAAAGTGATCGTAGATAGCTTGCGCCAATTGACTGCTTACACCTTGAACAGCCGCCAAATCATTAACGCCTGCGCGTGAAATGGCTTTGGCCGATCCGAAGCTCTGCAGCAAGGCTTTCTTGCGGGTGGGGCCAATGCCTGCAATTTCATCAAGTGGGTTCACCCCGATGGCGCGGCTGCGTTTTGCCCTGTGCCCCCCAATGGCAAAGCGGTGTGCTTCATCGCGCAAGCGCTGCACATAATACAAAACCGGGTCACGCGCTTCCAGCATAAAGCTAGGCTTTCCAGTAACATAGAAGTGCTCGCGCCCGGCATCGCGGTCTGGCCCTTTGGCCACACCCACCAGCGCCACATCCTCCACACCCAATTCATCGAGCACCGCTTGCACGGCTGAAAGCTGGCCCTGCCCGCCATCAATCAACAACAAATCCGGCCATTGCGGTGGTGCGCCTTCGTCCGTCACTTCGTCCTCCGACAACAATCTGGTAAAGCGCCGCGTTAACACTTCCCGCATCATGCCGAAATCATCGCCCGCCACATCTGGCGTTTTGATGTTGTAGCGGCGGTATTGCGATTTCATGAAGCCCTCTGCCCCGGCAACCACCATGGCACCCACAGCATGGGCACCTTGAATGTGCGAGTTGTCATAAATCTCAATGCGCTTGGGCGGTTCTGCCAACGTGAAGGCCTTTGCCACACCTTCCAGCAATTTGGATTGTGAAGCCGTTTCCGCCAGTTTGCGGCCCGCCGCTTCTTTCGCGTTCGTCAGGGCATGGTCCGTTAGCCCCTTCTTTTCGCCCCTTTGCGGCGTGCTAACTTCAACCTTGTAACCCGCATGGGCCGTGAAAGCCTCGGCGTAAAGCGCCTGTTCTTCAATTTCTTCTGATAGCAAGATCAATTTCGGCAGTGGCCTGTCATCATAAAACTGGCCAATGAAACTGGCCAGAATTTCAGATGTCTCCGTGCTTTTGTCGGCTTTTGGAAAATAGGCATGGTTGCCCCAGTTTTGGCCGGAGCGGAAAAAGAATACCTGTACGCAAGTTATGCCGCCTTCCTGCGCCAGCGCAAACACATCAGCCTCATCAACACCTTGCGGATTGATGCCTTGTGTTTGCGTCACAAAACTCATGGCCTGAATGCGGTCGCGAAACCTTGCTGCTGTTTCAAACTCCAGTGCCTCGGCGGCTTCCTCCATTTTGCGGGCAAGCTCGGCCTTGATGGGGCCACCACCTTTTTCAAGAAACACTTCCGCTTCCTGCGCCAGCGCGTTGTAGTCCGGTTCAGTAATGTAGTTTACGCAAGGTGCGGCACAGCGCTTAATTTGATGCAACAGGCAAGGCCGCGTGCGATTTGAAAAAACACTGTCATTGCAGGTGCGCAACAGAAAGGCTTTTTGCAATGTATTAATCGCATGGTTGACGGCACCCGCAGAAGCGAAGGGTCCAAAGTAACTGCCCTTGCGATTGCGTGCGCCCCGATGCTTTACCAATTGCGGTGAGGCATGGTCTTTCGCAATCAGAATGTAAGGGAAGCTTTTATCGTCCCGCAAAATTACGTTGAAGCGCGGCTTCAGTTTCTTGATGAGATTAGACTCTAGCAACAGCGCCTCAGCCTCAGTGCCCGTCACCACAAATTCCATGTTGCAGGTCAGCGAGATCATCAACGCAATGCGGTTGTTGTGCCCTTGGCCACGCGCATAATTCGAAACCCGGTTTTTAAGGTTCCGCGCCTTACCGACATAGATCACCTCGCCGTCAGCATCAAACATGCGATAGACCCCCGGCTTTAAAGGAAGCCTGGTCACAAAATCACGGATCAAATCCGCGCCAGTGAGGGGGGGTGAATCGGTCATGTCCTCAATGTAATGCACTTATCCTGTCAGGCAACGGCAACAACGAACTAGCGCGCCCGCTCAATCTCCACACCCACACTCCGCGCATTTGGAATAATGTCGGGCTTTTCAACGCGCACACGGGCTGCCAGCACGCGTTTGTCTTTGAGGCAAGCTTGGGCGATTTTTTCGCAGAGGGTTTCGACGAGATTGATATGGCCTTCAGCCAGAATGCCGTCGACCTTTTGCGCGATGATTTCATAGGACACGACATGACTGATTTCATCAGACATGGGGCCATCGGTTTCCTGCACCGACAAATCAATATTGACGATGATGCGTTGAGCCTTGAGCTTTTCTTGCTCGTAAATGCCAATCAGGGCCATGCATTCCAGATCACGCACGAATACATGCCGCACCCGCGCCTTAGCGGAAGCCACATGGTGGGAAATCATGGGTTTTTTGGTCATTCCGTCACCTCCGTAAGGTCTGGCGTTTGCCACACCAAATGCTGACCGCCATCTAGCGCGATCATTTGGCCGGTCAAGGCCGGTTGCGACAGAATAAACTTCGTAACAGCCGAAATTTCTTCAGGCGAGGTGCCTCGCCCTAAAAGTGTCAATCGTGCTTGCTTTTCAAACTCCGCCTGATCCATGCGTGCCGATGGCAGAGCGGGACCGGGACCAATCGCATTCACGCGTATATGCGGTGCCAGCGCCTGTGCCAGAGTTCGGGTTGCTGTCCACAATCCAGTTTTCGACATGGTGTAGGAAAAGAACCTCGGGTTCAATTTCCACACCCGCTGGTCGATAATGTTGATGATGTTGCCCGTCTCGCCTGCGGGCAATTGCTTGGCGAAAGCTTGTGCCAACATGACGGGTGCACGTAAATTCGTATCCTGGTGCTGTGTCCAACTGTCGATTGTAATGCTACCCGCTTCGTCCGGCTGAAATATTGATGCGTTGTTGATCAACAATCCAAGCGGCCCCAAACCTGCGACGGCGTCCGACGTGATCTGGTCTGGTGAACCAATCTGCGCCAAGTCACCTTGCACAACGACAGCCCGCCGCCCTTTATCGCGCACTTCTGCGGCAACGATTTCGGCCTCGCCCCGCGATGTGTTGCAATGAACAGCGATGTCATAGCCAGCATCCGCGAGATCCAAGGCCAATTGCCGCCCAATGCGTTTGGCGGCTCCTGTTATGAGCGCAGTGCGTAAAGACATGTCAGGCTTTCGGCATCAAAATGACGTAGTGCTTTTTGAGCTTCTTCAGTGTTTCCCACGTGCCTTTGAAGCCAGCTGGAATAATAAAAGCGTCGCCCTTTTTGAACCGCCAAGCTTTGCGCGATCCTTGTTTCTTCAATTCCACTTCACCGGAAATAATGTGGCAAAATTCCCATTCGTCATAGGACACAACGACCTTGCCGGGTGTCGAATCCCAAATGCCACAGTAAAGTCTGCCATCCTCTCCTTCAAAGTGGTTCCACGTTTGGGTCAATCGTTTTCCAGATAACAATCGGGATGGATCAGGCGACGCTTTTTCAACTTTGGGCGCGCCGCGACCTTCGGTTTTCATGTGGATGATGTCTGGAATCATGGTGTCTTCTTTCAGTCTCTATAACGGCCCATCCGGGCCAGCAGATCAATCCGTGTTGGTGTAAAGTCATTGGCCACCCACCAGTCCTCAAGGGCGGATAACACCTGCCCCATTTGTGGGCCTGGGTGCATGCCCGCCGCGATGAGATCAGCGCCCTTCACAGGCAGTCGCGGCGCTGACCATTGGTCGGGCAATGACAATAATCCACCCCATGCCGCATCACCAGATTTAGCGGTCGATCGACAGTGCGAAAGTTTGACGGCATCTCGCCAGGTTTCTGCCCCCAATTGATAAAGCATACGCCGACGTTCAACGATCGATAAAGCAGGCGACAGCTCTGGAGCCGACCACAATGCATCAACGCGCGCAGCGTCAATGTTGGAAAGCCGAAAGCGTTCCTTCAAACTGGAAATATCCTTCGCCAATATCGACAGCCGCAACACAGGGTCTTCCGGCAGGCGGCTGAAGGCACGCCATTCATCCGTATGCGGAAGAATAACCTTGAGGATCCCGGCCTCGGCCATCACTTGCAACGTCTTCGTCGCTTGAGGTGCCACCAGCAATTTGAAAAGCTCCTGTCGCACCCGTTCGGCTGAGAGTTTTTTGAGGCCGGATTTCAGTTTGGAACACGCTTCGAAACCCGACTTGTCCAAGGCTCCCTTGCCATACCAAGCATGAAACCGGAAGAAGCGGAGGATGCGCAAATAGTCTTCCTTGATGCGCTCATTGGCGTCGCCAACAAAACTCACCTTCCGCTTTTGAATGTCTGCATAACCCTTTGTATAATCATATATTTTACCAGCTGCATCACAATACATCGCATTGATTGTGAAGTCGCGGCGCATGGCATCTTCAGCCCAGTCCGTGGTGAAGGAAACGACGGCATGGCGTCCGTCTGTTTCCATATCTAGGCGCAACGTCGTCACTTCAAAGGCAGCCTTGTAATGCGTAATTGTAACCGTGCCATGTTCAACCCCCGTGGGGTGAACGCCAAAGCCCGCAGCCTTGGCAATGGTCATCACGTCTTCAGGTAAAAGTACGGTTGCCAAGTCAACATCGGCAACTGCAACACCCAACAAAGCATTGCGCACGGCACCGCCGGCAATGCGCGTTTCACCTTTTGCATTTAGCGCAGCCAATACACTTTGCAGGCGTGGCTCATTCAACCAAGTTTCATTTTGCAAGGATGGCAACTCAACTTTGGCCATGTTGAAACCTGTCTGAAAGATTTTTGATCATGCCCGCCGTTGCCCCCCAAATGTGGCGCTGTTGATAAGGGTAAACATAATAGCGTCGCGTCATGCCTTTCCACTCCCGCGTTTGCGTTTCGCGATTTTTTGCATCAAGCAAAAATGAAAGTGGCACATCGAAAATGTCATCAACCTCCGCCGCATGCGGCGTAAATGTGAAACCGGACAGGATGCGCGCCACAACGGGCACCACGAAATATCCTGTCACCGTCAAATAGCCATCAAGGTAACCCAGTGGTTCAACATAGCGAGGGTCCAGCCCAGTTTCTTCCTCCGCTTCCCGCAAGGCAGCCTGCAGGGGTGTTTCGCCAGCATCCATACGCCCACCGGGAAAGGCAATTTGCCCCCCATGTTTTGAAAGCGTCGCGGTACGCTGCGTCAATAGCAAGGATGCGCCCTTATTTTCCAGAACACCAACCAGCACGGCCGCAGCTTTGGGAACAATCCCTTGCGGGATCATCCTTGCCTTGCTGTTCATTTCGTCGTCGCTCGAATTCCACGTCAGGGGCGGGCTGTCGCGCAGTTTGGCCGGCGCCTGCGTACAAAAATCATCGATTGATAACATCAAACCTCAACCCCAATGGCGTCTGCGCGCTTCATCGGAAAAAATTTCCCAGCTGACCACACGCCGAACCAATCCCCCTCAACCACACCCAGCGCCACCAGATCATAAAACAAGGCACGAGTGACGAGCGCTTCCAAATTCGCCCTCACCATCACATAAGGCTTCAAGCCTTCCGTGTCTGCTTCATCTGCAAAACGTAAGGGATGGTCAGCACTCACCATAACGTGATCATCCACATTCGTATCAAACCCGATCACCTGTTCGCGTCCAGCGCCTGAAACATCCATGCGCACGGCAATAAATGGCGCATCGTCAACTTTGATCCCGCATTTTTCAACGGGTGTTACCAGAAAGTATTCATCGCCATCCCTGCGTAAAACCCGCGAAAACAGCTGAAAGAGTGGTTTTCGGCCAATCGGTGAGTTCATGTAAAACCACGTGCCATCACCGGCAATACGCATCTCAATATCACCGCAAAACGGTGGATTCCACAAATGAACAGGCGGCAAACCGCCTGCTTTATGAACGTCTTTTAACCCAGCCAATGGGTTGCTTGCGTCGCGGGCCTCGGTCATCATGTCACTAAGCTTTCAGAATCGCTTGAATGTGCCTCTTTTGCGCCATGCTGCGTCATCAGAATAACATTCATCGAGCCGATCCTTCGGAAGCATTTTGATTTGGGAAACATAGTGGAAGCCATGGCCAGCAGCAACGTCGCGTCAACATCTGTGCAGGAATTAGAAAATATCTCAGCCAAATTGATGGTGGCACGGGAGAATTTGAAAAACGTTGTCTATGGCCAAGAGCAAGTGATCGACCTGTGCATGGTCGCCATTCTGGCGGGCGGCCACGCTTTGCTGGTGGGTGCCCCTGGTCTTGCCAAAACCCGCCTTGCTTCGGCCTTGGGCACCGTATTGGGCCTGAATGACAAGCGCGTGCAATTCACCCCGGATTTGATGCCAGCCGATATTCTGGGTTCCGAAGTTTTGGATGAAGATGAAAAAGGCCGAAAGTCCTTCCGATTCGTGCCAGGCCCGGTGTTTTGCCAATTGCTGATGGCGGACGAAATCAACCGCGCTTCGCCGCGCACCCAATCAGCATTGTTGCAAGCCATGCAGGAACATCACGTCACAGTGGCAGGCCAGCGCCATGACCTGCCGCAACCTTTTCATGTTCTGGCTACCCAAAACCCGATTGAGCAGGAAGGCACTTACCCGTTGCCCGAAGCGCAGCTGGACCGTTTTCTGGTGCAAGTTGATATTACCTATCCGCCATTGGAAGCCGAGCGCCGCATGCTGTTCTCGACAACAGGCAACGACGAAGCCCAGCCTAAAGTCGCCATGAACACCGCCGACCTTGTGGCCGCCCAGCGTCTGGTGCGCACCATTCCCGTTGGCGAGCAAGTGGTGGAAGCAATCTTGCGTGTTGTGCGCGCCGCCCGTCCCGGCCCTGATGCGGACGCCACCATCAACGAGTCGATTGCATGGGGACCATCGCCCCGCGCCAGCCAAGCCTTGATGTTGGGCGCACGGGCCAGTGCCTTGCTGGATGGTCGACTGTCGCCCTCGATTGATGACGTGGCTGCCTTGCTTGATCCTGTATTCAAACACCGCATGGCACTGAATTTCCAAGCCCGTGCGGATGGGAAAACCATGGCGCAAATCATCACCCATTTGAAATCCATGCTTGGCTGAGCTGATGCCCGTTTCACAAGCCACCGTTCACAACCTCAACCAAAGAGGCGAAGCGCTGTCACAAGCCTTGCCACCTTTGTTGGTGCGGGCTGAAAAAGTGGCGGCCTCCGTGATTTTGGGCGTGCATGGCCGCAAGACGGCAGGAACCGGCGAAAGCTTCTGGCAATATCGCGTCTATGGCTTTGGCGATTCAACCCAGCGCGTGGACTGGCACCGTTCCGCGCGGTCTGACACCGTTTATATTCGTGAGAATGAATGGGAAAGCGCAAACACACTGTGGGTGTGGGCCAACACCGGCCCGCGCATGGACTATAAATCCCATCTCTCAACCGTCACCAAATTGGACCGTGCACAATTGGTCGCAATGGCCATGGCGTCCCTCGCCATGCGCGGCCATGAACGTGTGGGTGCCTTAGGTTCACCCCGTGCTGCTGCCCACGGCCGCATGGCATTAATGCGCACCGCCGAATGGATTGCAGAAAAGCGAAACGCCCCTCTGCCCACCACCGCCGCCCGACAAAAGCGCGCAGCTGTTCTTATCGTTTCAGATTGCCTTGATCCTATCGCTGACCAACGCCGCAGCTGGACCATGCTGGCGGAAGCCGGTTTGAAAGGTCACGTCGTTCAAATTGCAGATCCCGCTGAGGAAACCCTGCCCTTTGATGGTCGCAACGAATTTTTGGGGTTAGATACTTCGGTGACCTATCTTGCGCGCAAAACCGAAAACCTGCGCGGCGTCTATGAGAAAGCCTATGCGGACCATCGCCAGGCGCTGCGTGATCTTGCGCGTTCACTGGGTTGGACATTCACCGTCCACCGCACCGATGAAGCGCCGACACGTTGTTTGTTGCCCCTCTATACGCATGTAAGCGGTGCCGCTCGCTTTAACGCGGCAGCAACATTATGAGCGGTCTCATGTCTTTGTTGCAATTCGGCACGCCACTTGCGCTGCTGGGGCTTATCAGCCTTCCCATCATCTGGTGGCTGCTGCGCTTCACTCCGCCTAAGCCTAAGCAAATTAAATTTCCGCCCATCCGCATATTGCTAGGCTTGCCCACGCAGGAAGAAACGCCTGACAAAACGCCGTGGTGGTTGTTGTTGCTCCGGCTTGGGCTTGCAGCCTTGCTGATTTTTGCAGTGTCACAACCTTTCCTTCAACCCAAAAGTACTGACATTTTGCCACCGGGCCATCGCTTGATCGTGGTAGATGATGGCTGGCAATCGGCCCAGACGTGGAACCAGAAGCGGGATTTCCTTTTGCAAGTTCTGGAACAAGCACGCAGCGACAATACGACTGTGACATTGGCAGGAACCGCTCCTGTCGCCAGGTGCTTTAGCAGACATTGACCAGCCCGCCCGCGTAGCCTTGGACCGCGCCCGCTTGATGAAGCCTTCCGCACTCAATGCAGATCGCCCTGCACTCGTCGAAAAATTAAAGCTCGCCAACTTGCAGGATGTGGCATCAGTAATCTGGCTGTCTGATGGCACGGATGCAACCAGTGCCAGTGCTTTCGCCAAAGCCCTGAATGCTATTGCACCCACACGCATTTATGCGTCGTCAGTCAACGACATTCCAATGGCGCTTTCGCCCCTGTTGTTTGAAGGTGGAGAAATAAAAATTTCAGCCCTGCGAAATAGCGCTGCACCCGCAACAGCTACAGTCAAAGCCATCGCCACCAACGGCCGCACATTAACGGAATTGCCCGTGGATTTCGGTTCTGCAACCGCAAAGCAAATCACCCTCAATTTGCCAACCGCGCTGCGTAATGAAATCTCGGCCATCGCCATTGAAGGCCAAGACCATGCTGGTGCGCGACAATTGTTTGATGATCGTTGGCGCCGCCGCACCGTTGCGCTGCAAAGTGGCCAAGGCAATGTGGCAGGGCAACTGTTGTTGGCTCCGTTGCATTATGTAAAGCGCGGCCTTGAACCTTATGCTGAACTCTACGAACCACAATCCGATGCTGAACTTTCCGCCCTGATGGATGCTGGTTTGTCGATGTTGGTGTTGGCAGATGTGGGTGCCGTGTCAGAAGAACAAACCCAAAAACTCAACCCATGGATTGAACGGGGTGGTGTGCTGCTGCGCTTTGCCGGGCCGCGCTTGGCCACGACCACTGACACACTTTTGCCCGTAACCCTGCGACAGGGCGACCGTTCCTTGGGCAGTGCCTTGAGCTGGGAATCGCCCCAAGGTCTGGCCCCTTTTCCGGATGCCAGCCCTTTTTCAGGCTTGCCATTGGACGCCAACATTAAAGTGCAAAAGCAGGTGCTGGCTGAACCTTCGCCGGAATTGCCAGATCGCACCTGGGCTAGCCTTGAAGATGGCACACCTTTGGTGACGGCTGAAAAACGCGGCAAAGGTTTGGTGGTTCTTTTCCATGTCACAGCCAATGCCGACTGGTCTTCACTGCCCTTGTCGGGTTTGTTCCTTGGCATGCTGCAACGCGTGGCAGGGCTTGATGCCGCTACTGTGCAAACCACACCGCAAGTAACCGACGCCAATTATGTGCCGAAGCTTCTGCTCTCTGGTGCGGGCACATTGGTTGCACCTGATGGTGCTGTTCAACCCATCACGCAAACTGCCATGGAAACGGCAAAGGCCAGCCTTGCCACGCCGCCCGGCCTTTATGTGCGGCAAGGCCGCGAACGCGCCATCAATCACACGCTCGATGTAAACATGCTCACGGCAATTTCAGCAACACTGAACGGCACTGCGGTGCAGCCCTATACCGAAGCACCGAGGCAAGACTTAGCCCCATTGTTGTTTGCAATGGCAGCACTGTTTTTCTTGTTTGATACACTCGCCACCATCTGGCTGGGCGGCGGCTTGAAACGCGCAGTAACCGTTGCCTCCATCACGCTCGCTGCTTTTGTCATGCAACCTTCCAGCAGTAAGGCGCAATCAACCGGTGAAACTGACTTCAAAGCAGCTCTTGAAACCAGTTTGGCCTATGTCATCACGGGTGATGGTGAATTGGACGACACCAGCAAGGCAGGCCTGCGCGGGCTCTCGCTTATCATGTCGGACCGCACGTCGACCGCGCTGGCTGAACCTGTTGGCGTTGATCTGGAAAAAGATGAACTTGTGTTTTACCCTGTCATTTATTGGCCTGTTCCAGAAAATGCCCAACCGCTCTCCGATGCAGCGCGCGCAAAAATTGCTGCCTATATGAAAAACGGCGGCACGTTATTTTTTGATACCCGCGATGGCGGACTAGACGCGTCATTGAATGGTGGAGGCAATGCGTCATTGCAAACACTTTTGGCGAAACTGGATTTGCCGCCGTTGGAACCTGTGCCTGAAAAGCATGTGCTCACCCGCAGCTTCTATCTGCTCGACCGCTTCCCCGGTCGTTATGATGGTCCCGCTCCTTGGGTGGAATCGCAAGCCAGTGGCGAAGTAGCCTCAACGGGCGCTGCCGACGGCGTATCTTCCATCATCATCGGTGCCAACGACTACGCCGCAGCCTGGGCCTTGAACGACAGTGGCGAACCCTTGAACGCCCTCGTCGGCAGTGCTGATCGGCAACGCGAATTTGCATTCCGCACCGGTGTTAACGTCGTCATGTATGCTCTGACTGGCAACTACAAGGCCGATCAAGTGCATGTGCCGGCACTGCTCGAAAGGCTTGGCCAATGAGCGGTTGGGACATAACATTTTCGCCCTTCATGGGGTGGCCCCTGTTTTGGGCAGCATGCGGCATTGCAACACTTCTTGCGGCTGCACTGATTTATCTGAACCGTCGCGGTTGGCCCTTGCGTGTGGCTGGCTTGGCACTTGTGATTGCCGCCCTTGCCAACCCCATATTGAACACCGACGAGCGCCAGCAATTGGCCGACATCGTCGCGGTGATCGTCGACGACAGTGCAAGCCAAAACATTGGCCGCCGCCGCGAACAAACCGAAGCGGCGTTGAAGGATGTTCAATCGCGCATCGCCTTGATGGCCAACACCGAAATGCGCATGGCCCGCACCATCACCGGAACCACCGCTGATACGGACGGCACGCGCGTGTTCGCGGCCCTTTCCAAACTCATGGAAGCCATTCCGCCGGAACGTTATGCGGGTGCCATTATCATCACCGATGGGCAGGTGCATGACGTGCCCAAGCAATTGCCGCCGGATATATCGAAGGCCCCTCTCCATGCCTTGATTACAGGCTCAAAACGCGAAACGGATCGCCGCGTCATCATCGAACAAGCCCCGCGTTTTGTGATTGCAGGGCAAGAACAACCCATCACGTTTCGCATTGAAGACGTGCCCGCCACCAATGAAAGTGTCGACGTTACCATTCGCCTGCCAGATGGAACGGAAGAGGTCGTTTCACTCGCCCCCAATACGCCCCACACTTTCAATTTGAAGATTGAGCGTGCAGGCCAGAACGTTATCGAAATAGCTGCTGCACCACGTGCGAACGAAGTGTCATTGCTGAATAATCGCGCCGTTGCGGTGGTAAAGGGCATTCGGGATCGCTTGCGTGTTTTGCTGGTCTCCGGCCAGCCCCACCCCGGCGAACGTACATGGCGTGATTTGCTGAAATCAGATGCCGCCGTGGACCTCGTTCATTTCACCATTCTGCGCCCGCCCGAAAAACAGGACGGCACACTAACGCGTGAGCTTTCGCTGATCGCCTTTCCAACCCGCGAACTTTTCATCGACAAAATCAAGAGTTTCGATCTGGTGATTTTTGATCGTTACCGCATGCAATCCATTCTGCCGGAAGCCTATCTCGCGAATGTTGCTGAATATGTGCGCGGCGGCGGTGCGGTGTTGATTTCGTCAGGCCCGGACCTGACTGCGGTGGACGGACTATACGCCTCACCTCTCGCTGAAATCATGACGGCAAGCCCCACAGGTGATGTGACTGAACAAGGCTTTCGGCCCAATGTTACGGCACCGGGCTTGCGCCACCCCGTCAGTAAAAACCTGCCGGGTTCAAGTGCTGATGGCGAGGAAACTTGGGGCCGCTGGTTCCGCGTTATTGATGCAACACCAGCTGCTGACACACATACGCTGCTCGATGGTCCGGAGGGCAAACCCTTGCTGGTGCTGGGCCGTGTGGAACAGGGCCGTGTGGCGCAATTCCTGTCAGACCACGGCTGGCTTTGGGCACGTGGCTTCGAAGGCGGTGGCCCGCAAACAGAGCTTCTCCGCCGCCTCGCCCATTGGCTGATGAAGGAGCCGGACCTTGAAGAGGAAGCATTGCTCATTCGCGGCGAAGGCCAGAATGTTGTGGTGGAACGCCGCACCATGGCCGAAGTGATTGCCCCCATCACATTGACCGGGCCAGATGGCAAGGAAGAGCCCATCGCCATGGCAGAAATTTCGCCGGGCATATTTACGGGGCGCAAAACAACAGCAGATCAGGGCATTTACAAAGCCACAGATGGCACCCTCACCACCGTTGCAGCAATTGGCAACAGTGAAGACAAGGAAACCGGCAATGTTTTGGCCACGGCTGAACTTTTAAAGCCTGCCGCCGAAACGACACGCGCAGGCACTTATTGGATTGAAGACGGCCTGCCCCGCCTTTCTAAAGCTGAAGCAGGTGCACTGATGGGCGGCTCATCATGGGCCGCCATCAAGGACAACAAGCAATTCAAAGTCACGGCTGTGCGCGAAACATCGCTGTTTTCAACCCTCGCCAGCTTGGCCGTTTTGCTGCTCGCAATGGCCGGCATATGGTATCGCGAAGGGCGCTAATTTCCCCTCCTTGTCAAGGAGGGGAATATTTGTAATTACCCGATATAATGATGCGCCGCCATTACTACCCCATACGCATCATCCAGCGCACCATCTACCAATTCCAAAAACAACAGGCGCTTG
Organism: uncultured Alphaproteobacteria bacterium; assembly: GCA_963840765.1. Classification (GTDB taxonomy): domain Bacteria; phylum Pseudomonadota; class Alphaproteobacteria; order Rhizobiales; family Aestuariivirgaceae; genus Aestuariivirga. Next base: position 372,050 of record CAWJAE010000011.1, read on the forward strand.
GGGTCCACGGGTCCCGGCATCAACAATTGCTCTTCCGGCACTTGCGCAAACCCTACCCGCGCGTAATAGGGCGCATCACCAACCAGCAGCACAAGCTTGTGCCCCATGGCCTTGGCCATCGCCAAGGTTTTATTCATCAACGCCCTGCCAATGCCAATGTTCTGCCGCAGGGGATGAACCGCTAACGGCCCTAACAGTAATGCCTTGCTTCCCCGCGCACCAATAGCCAGCGGCCAATAGGAAATCGCCCCCGCTACACCAACTTCATCATCACGCACCACGAACGACAATCCAGCCGCAGCCGTGCTTCCCTCCCGCAGGCGATAAGATGTTTTGCTACGCCGCTGTGGTCCAAATGAAAGGTCAAGCAAATGTTCAACAGCGTGATGGTCGGAAGGCAGGAAGGGAGATATTGCGATAGTGGAAGATTCGAGAGTGGAAGACATGACAACCTCAGAAACAACAAATGGGAATGGGCTGGTGCCACTCCCTGGTTTTCAAGGTCAGGCGCAACAACCGGCAACACAGGCGGGGGCAAAAGCCCGTCGCAGCTGTTTTCGTCGCATCATTGTTGAATAGGTTGTCATGAAGCGCCGCATAGCCGCCCCTATTTCGCCCGTCAAGCCGCCTTCACCGATACTTTACCAAAACAGGGATTGCGGAACACCTTGCGCAAGCTCGGCAATCCGCCGCCGCGTTCCGCCATTCACATGGGTGGGCAAGTCATCGACATGGAAAAACCGCGCATCGGCAATTTCAAAGTTCGGCACAAACGGGCGCTGCTCAAATTCCCGCAACACATAAAACGCCAAATGGTCGCCACGCATTTCCTTGTCATTGCTGAAAATACCCCTGAATTCCAAAGCGCCTTTCGCAAAAATGGCAGCCTCTTCTTCCACTTCACGAAACGCCGCCTCTTCACATGTCTCGCCACGCTCCACACCACCACCGGGGAAAATCCAACCCGGTGCATAAGTCTGCTTCACCAGCATGAAACGGCCTTCGCCATCAATCACCGCCGTGCGTGAACCCAAGGTCATGCCCCGAATAAACCTGAAAATCGGACGTTGTACGATGAGCCGAAGTTTGGTCAGCGGGCTGCGGGCAATGGGATGCTCTTCATTCACAGCCAACCGTTCACTTGTATCAACCATCTAACCGCCCTATGAAAACGCCTGAAATCAACCTGATCGGACCTGCCTAGCCCCATGCGGCAAATCTTCAAAATATTTTTTTCAATGGAGGGTACGCGCCCCCTTTTGGTGCTGTTTTGTCTGCTCATGGGTGGCATGGCGGAAGCCATTGGTATCGGTACGCTTTTGCCAGTTACTTCGGCAATTCTGGACCCCGGCGAAGGTAAACCATCAGTGTTTGAAAAACTGGTGGCACAAGGCTTTGAGCTGCTGAGTTTGAAGCCGGATTTCAACAGCCTCATCGTTTTGGTGGTCAGCATCATGCTGTTGCGCTCCATGCTGCTCTTTGGTGCAATGAGCTATGCTGGCATCACGTCTGCCCGCGTTTCCAATTCATTCCGCAGCCGCATCATCAAAGCCGTGTTGGAAGCGCGCTGGAGCTTTTATGCCAATCAAAGTGCGGGGCGCTTGGCGACCACTTTGGGAAATGATGTGAGTCGCGCTGGGGAAGCATATTTGACCTTTGCAACTGCGGCCACGTGCTCCATTCAAATCCTCGCCTATGCGTTGATTGCCGCACTGATCAATTGGAAAGTCGCCGTTGCCGGAATTTGCGGTGGGTTGCTCGTGGCCCTTGCTTCATCGAAACTCGTCAAGATTTCACGCAGCGCGGGCTATAAGCAAACTGACCGTATCGGCGTGATGACGTCTGATATCGTGGAGATGTTACACAATATCAAAGCCCTGAAGTCGATGAACCGTTATGAGTCGCTGCTAGGCCATTTGGACCACGTATTGGCGCGTCTGAAAAAAAGCCTCTACGCTGCAAGCCTGTCACGTTACGGCCTGACCTATGGCAACGACTTGCTGGTCACATTGCTCATCGCAGGTGGAGCCTATGTATCCCATGTCTATGCCGGAATCTCGGTGCCGGAAATGTTTGTTTTTGGCGTGCTGTTCTTTCAAGTCATTTCCTATGCATCGAAATTGCAAAAGCAAATCCAATTAGCCGCACAATATGAAGGTGCCTTTGTGCGCGTATCGGAAGTGCTGAACCAAGCGAAGTCTGCGAAGGAACAAAACACAGGAACCATCAATCCGGATATTGGAAAAGGCATTGTCATCGACAAGGTCAAATTCAGCCATGAGGCAACTCCTGTTCTTAAAGGTCTATCGCTCAACATTCCATTGAACGCGATCACCGTTATTCAAGGTCCATCAGGGGCCGGCAAAACCACCTTGCTGGATTTGTTGGTGGGCTTGCTGCGTCCGCAGGAAGGCCGCATCACAATTGGCCAAAATGATTTGGCTAACATCGACGTTCTGAAATGGCGCAGCCAAATCGGCTATGTGCCACAGGAACTTTCGTTGTTCCACGATAGCATTCGCGCCAATGTTACACTGCACGATGAACGCATAGCGCAGTCTGATATTGCCGATGCTGTGCACCTTGCAGGACTTCAGAATTCGTTGCCCAACTTCCAAATGGACTTGCAACGGATGTAGGTGAAGGTGGTGCAAAATTATCCGGTGGCCAACGTCAACGGATATCCCTTGCCCGCGCCCTCGTGACCAATCCAAAAGTTTTAATTCTTGACGAAGTCACCAGTGCATTGGACCCGGCAACGGAAGATGAAATTGTTGCCAACATTGCGGCATTGCGCGGCCGCTATACCATCATCGCCATCACCCATCGCCCCGCTTGGACGCGCATTGCGGACCATCTCTACACCTTGAAAGATGGCAAAGCGCAACTCCAAACAAAATCCAAAAGGAAGTCGTTGTGAGCAACTCAATCGAAGTGCGGCCCATTGTAGACAAAGCGGGAAAGCACGATTTTCTCATGGTGCCGCATCATGTTTATAAAGACGATCCGCATTGGGTGGCACCACTGTTTCTGGAGCGTGATGAGCACCTCGATCCGCGCAAGAACCCGTTCTTTGAACACGCCGAAGTACAGCTTTTTGTGGCCTATCAAAATGACAAACCTGTTGGTCGCATTTCCGCACAGAACGATACACTGCGTTTAGAAACTCTCAAAGATAACAAAGGCATGTTCGGTTTACTTGATGCCTTGGATGATGTTGAAATTTTCAGAAGTCTAACCAAAGCCGCTGGTGATTGGCTAAAAGCCAAAGGCCGCAGTGGCATGATCGGGCCTTTCAGTTTTTCCATCAACGACGAAATGGGGATGTTGATTGACGGTTTTGATTCAAGCCCCAACATGATGATGGGTCACGGCCGCCCCTACTATTCGCCACGCATGCAAGAACTCGGTTTTACCAAAGCCAAGGATGTAATTGCCTACCACTATGATCTCAGCCCGGACTCGCCGCCAATTTTGCAACGCGTGCAAAAACGCGCCATGGCCTCCGGTGATTTTTCTATTCGTCCGCTCAAACTTTCAGATATGAAAAATGAGATCCGTTTGATCATGGATATCTTCAATGATGCGTGGTCTAACAATTGGAGCTTCGTGCCGTGGACAGCTGCCGAACTCGACAAGCTTGGCAAAGATCTTAAATTGCTGGTCAACGGTAAGTACGGCTATGTTGCCAGCTACAAAGGTGAGCCCGCGGCGTTTGTTGTAACGCTGCCCAATCTCAATGATTGGATCAAAGGCATGAATGGAAAATTGTTGCCGTTCAACTGGGCCAAACTGGCAGGCCACGTCATCCGCAAAAAGCCTACAAGTTTTCGTATGCCGTTGATGGGCGTACGCCGCAAATTCCATGGCACGCCCACAGGCTCTGCACTCTCCACAATCGTTATCGATGCAGCCCGCAGCTACCACGTGGCGCGGGGCGGAAAGACGGCGGAACTCTCCTGGATTTTGGAAGATAATACGCCGGTTCGCAAAATCATCGAAGCCTTCGGTGGCGTTCCCTATAAAACCTATCGCATCTACGAGAAGGCTCTGTGAGCAACTGGCGCTGCATCATTCTCGCTGCCGGACGCGGTGCCGATGACCCGATGGCGAAAGCTTACGGTGTGCTCCATAAATGCACCATTCCAATCGCCGGAAAGCCGATGTTGACATGGGTGCTGGATGCGTTGCGAAACTCCACCGTGCAGCGCCCTTTCACTATCGTCATTGACAAAATTGATGTCATTCAGCACGAAGCTGATTTCGAAATCTTGGGTGCACAATCATCCGCCCCGGCCTCCGCAATTGCGGCACTTCACCACGTCCAACATTATCCCGTATTAATCACCACGGGTGACCACCCGCTGTTAACGCCCCACATGATCAACCACATGCTCCAAGCAAGTGAAGCCATGAACGCAGATGTCTGCGTGGGCTTGGCAACAGCAGAAACCATTAACGCCGCTTACCCCGAAACCAAGCGGACCTATTTCAATTTGGGCGGCACGCGGGTTTCCGGCTGCAACCTTTTTACAATCAAGTCGGCGGTTGGTCTCAAATTGCTGGAACGTTGGCAGGAACTGGAACGTAACCGAAAAAAGCCTTGGAAACTCGTGTCAGCGTTCGGCCTGAAACCCATTGTCTGGTACGGCTTGGGAATACTTACACCGGAACGCGCTTTTGGTCACATCTCCACGAAATTGGGAATCAAGGTTCAGCCGGTGTTCCTGCCATTTGCGGAAGCTGCAATAGACGTCGATAAACCCGCCGATCATGCACTTGCCGAACAGATTTTAAACCGTCGCTTAAGCCCAGCTTGAAACCAGTTGCCGCGCCTGTTGCAAATCCACCGGAAAATCTACTTCGCTCCAACGAAGTCCAGTAATTTCAACGACACCTATTGGTACTTTTTTCGCCAGTGAACCCACAGCCGAAGGGAACCAGCGCTTCAAGCCTTGCGGGTCACGCATGGCCAATTCAAGCTCATTCACATAGTGTTGCGCACCTTCGCTGCGGAAAAGGTAAAATCCGATGGCTTCCGCATCCACCGTGTCTACCGGCAAGGTTTTCCCAACTTCAGTAAGGCGCGGACCATCCAGCATGACCTTCATGTCGTCTGCGTCGAAAGTGTCTTTGCGGTTGATGGCAACAGCAATGGACTGCGAAAAAGGCTTTAACAACAGCGCCACCAAATCGGCGCGGAACACATTGTCTCCGTTCACCTGTATAAAATCGCGGTCCATGAAACTGCGTGCCAGCCAGCAACTCGCCAAATTATCTGCAACGGCATAAAATGGATTGTAGATTGTCGAGATGGAAACCGACAAGCGCTTGGCAATGTCGCGCAGGGCTGCTTCCATTTTGTCGGCACCATAGCCCGTTACAACCACAAAATCTTTGAGGCCGTTTTCAGCGAATGCTTCCACTTGCCGCTCAATCAGCGTTTTGCCACCAATATCCAAAAGAGCCTTTGGCACCTCTGCCGTCAGTGGCAAGAGCCGCTTGCCTTGGCCCGCTGCAAGAATGATCACACGCACAATGCTTGAATCCGTCGGAAGTCCGTTTAAGTTGGGTGTTCATTCGCACCCGATTCACCCAAAGTCAACGAAAGCCGCTCGGTGTCTTTTACACTTGCCCACCTGTCTGACGCGCACTTGGCCAACGTCAGCGCCTTTGACCTTTTCAGAAACCCAAAGGGAAAACGAGTCATCGGCGGTTTTTCTTGGTTTTTCAGGCGTCGTCGCATGCACCTTGCCAATGTGGCGGATGCAATCAAACAAGATATTCTTGATGCCCAAGTGGACCACGTGGCCTTCACAGGTGATGCTGTAAACATTGCGGCCTGGGGTGAATTTGCGCAGGCTGCGAAATGGATCGAAAGTTTGGGTGCGGCAGATCGCTTAAGTTTTGTACCCGGAAATCACGACGCTTATGTTGATGTGCCATGGGCAAACGGCCTGGCCTATTTTGCGCCATGGATGAAGCCCGACCGCCACGACCCCACCGACGTTGCCACGCATTTTCCCTACGTGCGGATGCGCCGCAACGTGGCCCTGATTGGATTGAACTCTGGGCGGCCACAAAACTATTTAAAGGCCACGGGTTCTTTAGGTGCTGAACAATTACGTGACCTCAAACACATGCTCGCCATGCTTGGCAGTCAAGGCTTTTACCGTGCCGTGATGATTCATCATCCGCCTTTGCCGGGTTTGAGCATTCCCCGTAAAGCATTGACGGATGCAGCAGAACTTGAATCTGTGCTGAGGGCAGAAGGCTGCGAACTCGTTCTGCATGGCCACAACCACAAAAGCATGTTAAACTGGCTCGAAACGAAATCCGGCATGGCACCCATTATTGGCGTGCCATCAGCATCGCTGAACGGTGACGAAAAACACGAAGCTGCGGGCTGGAATCTTTACCATATCCGTCGGTTGCAGGGTCGCTGGACCACCGACATGACGAAGCACAGCTGGAATCGCAGCACGAACACTGTGAAGGCTCAGACCACAGTCACGCTTTCGCCACCTTGAACAAGCAAAGCAGTTCACCATGCATGCAACACTTGTGAAATTTGGTTATCCCGAAACAACGCTCAAAGAGTTTGAAAATTGGTTTGTTCTCATGCGACCAGCGCAAACAACGCTTGGTGCTTTAGTGCTGGTCAGCAAGCATGAAGCTGCATCATTTGGCACGTTGCCAGCAGCGGCACACGCTGAACTTTATAGCTGTACGTCTGCCATGGAAACAGCCCTCACGCAGTTTAGGCCCTTCGATAAAATTAATTACCTCGCCTTGATGATGGTAGACCCGCACGTACATTTCCATGTGCTGCCGCGTTATGCCACCACCCAAAAATTCGACAATGTAAAATTCCCCGATGCAGGTTGGCCCGCCGTGCCAGATTTAAAAATGGCCCCCGTTTTGGAGGAAACAACGCGTGGTAAACTCTATGCGTCATTGCTGGACGCCTTTGAGAATACAGTATAATCCGATGTGGGGATTGAGCTTCAGGGACGCGGCAAAGTGCTAACGGTGATCGACAGGTATGTGCTGCGGCAAATAACCAAGCCGCTGCTTGCAAGCCTCACCATAGGCTTGCTGCTGCTGTTGTCAGAGCGCCTTGTGCGCTTGCTTGATGTGACTCTTGGCAAGAAAAATTCATTCGGTGTGGTATTTGAATTGCTGGCTTACCTGGTGCCGCATTATCTTGGCACGGCGTTTCCAGCTGCACTTTTTTTAGGTCTGCTTTACGGCTTTAACACGCTTTCAAAAAACCACGAGATCGATGGCATGATGGCCGCTGGCGTGGGGCTGCCGCGCTTGCTGCGCCCTGCTCTTTATCTTTCTGCCATTTTCAGTTTGGCTTCACTTCTCATGTTCGGTTGGGTGCAGCCCCAAACCCGCTATGCCTATCGCTCAGTCCTTTTCGACATCACAAGTGTTGACGCGTTTTATTTGGCCGAAGAAGGCGTGTTTATGCAATCAGGTGGACGCACATTCATTCTCGACAAGCTTAATCGCTCGGACAATTCGTTCGAACGCATTTTCGTGTTTGACTATAACGGCCCCGGTGGTTCTGAAACGCTTACATCTTCATCAGGAAAGCTTATAACCGTTGAAGGGCAAACGCGCCCCGTGTTGCGTTTGAACGAAGGTCATCGCCTGCTCATTGAACGTTGGCCCACATTGCAAGTCGGCGGCACCGCTGTGCCTGCCAGCGTAGCGGAATTTCAACAGACCGACACCCCACTTGGAAAAGTCTCAAAAGACCTGTTCCGCCCACGCGGCGAAGATGAACGGGAAATGACCTTGCCTGAAATATACCAACAGATGGACAAACCACCTGAAACCACCACGACCAATGCCATGCGCGCTGAATTCCACCGCCGCATTATCAATGTGGTCTCAATGTTGATGTTGCCTCTACTTGCCATTCCTTTTGCCATTGGCCGTGCCCGCAGTCCACGGGCATATCGCATGGCGATTGCACTGTCTTTGTTGGTGGCTTTTCATGAAGTGATTGAGCAAGGGGCCGTTGCGGCCAAAATTGGAACTTTTTCGCCGTGGGTTTCCATGTGGTTGCCCATGGCGCTGCTCAGTGCATTCGCCGCGTGGCGTTTCTGGCAAGCGAGCTACCGCATCGCTGGTGATGGCCTCGATAATATTTTCATCCCGATTAGTGATGCCGTCACACGCGTCATCAATCGCCTGCGCAACCGCCGCAACGTGGGAGGCGTAAAATGAGTCGCCTCGCCCGAATGTTGATGCGCATGGTCGTTGCGCGGTTTCTGCCGATCCTCATTGGCCTCTCGTTGTTCGTTCTCACTCTTGAAGTCGTAGCCTATGCCAAGGAAATATTGGCCTTGAGCGACGATGGGCTGACCATGATCGTCAGATACATTGTGGCCCGCGCCCCCGCCACCATGGCCACGTTTCTGCCCATTAGCTTGCTGCTGGCTCTATTGCTGTCAATCACTGAACTTAGTTATCGCAACGAAATCACAGCATTCTGGTCGCTTGGCCTTTCGCCCCTGCGCGTTATTGGCATGTTGGCACCACTGGCACTGGTTATTGGCGTGCTGCACTTCGCCATCGTAGATCGTTTGGTGCCCGCAGCAGCGCCAGTGTTACGCGCGTGGGGCATTGCTGACTATGGCGAGAAGAAACTGAAAATTGGTGAAGCTGACCCTATCTGGTTGCGCTCCGGCAATGACATCATGCGTGCGGCAACAGCCAATCGTGACGCGACCCGCCTATCTGATGTTGTCATTTTCCGCCGTGATGCATCAGGAATTCTGGTGGAACAAATTTATGCCGAAGCTGCATCGCTTGGCCCCGAGGGCTGGGTTTTGCAAAATTCGGTTGTTTATGGCCGTGACACGAAACCACCCAAGCGTTCAACGCAGCTTTCCTATAAGGGCACCATGCGCGCAGCCGAATCCGGTTCTCGCTCCGGCGACCCAGAAGAAATGACACTTGGTGATTTGTCATATTTCATTGCCAATGACGGTTTCGGCATTCGTCCAGCCTATGTTTACCAAACCTGGTGGCACAAACGTATTTCACTAGTATTCGTCAGTTTGGTCATGGTGGGCTTGGTCATTCCACTTGCCACCAAGTTCCGGAGAGGCGGCGGTTTGGGCATGTTGTTTGCGCTCGGCGTCGGCATGGGGTTTGCCTTTTTTATCTTGGACGGCATTGCCCTTTCGATAGGCGAATTGGGCGTCGTGTTTCCGTGGCTTGCAGCGTGGTTGCCCATACTGGTTTTCAGTCTCGTGGCGCTGTATCTACTCAGCAAATCAGAACGTGTTTGAACAGGATTGATCCGGGTGGCCGACGTTAAAAAACCAACAAAGAAAACAACCAAGAAGCCTGCAAAAGCGACCAAGAAGGTTAAAGCGCCTGTTCAACGGGTTGAACCTGTCATCGAGGTTGCGAAACCCGCAGTTCCGCCACCACCACGGCCACAAAGTTTTGCGCCCGCTTTTTGCATTGTGGGCACGCACACAGACAAACTGTTTGGCCTGACAACGGCTGAACGTATCCGCGAACAATTCCGCCGTGCGGGCCTCACAACAGAAATCGCGTTTGACCAGCATGCTGCCCACCACGGTCCTATCATTTTGCTCAACGCCCAAGGTGTGTTGGACCAGCCCTTGATTGCCGCGTTGATCAAGCGACCCAATCTCGTCATCGTGTCAGAGAAAGATACGGGCACAAAAGTTCTGGCTGCCCACGTCCGCGCCAGCGATGCTGATGCAGTCATTGCTGCCATGCAGAACAACACGCCCCTGCAACGACCCGGTTTGGTGCAACGAGCCCCCTCTGAAATGGATGCAAATTTCTGGTCCGCCTTGCGCAAACGCGAAACGCCTTATGCCTTGCCGCTGACGAACAGCAACCAAGCCGCCGTTGAGTGGCGCATGTTCATGGGCACTTACAAGGGTGCCACAGACCTCGTCACGAAACACGTTTGGCCCGTGCCCGCATTCCACATCACACGTTGGTTGGCGCCTCGCGGCATAACGCCAAATATGGTCACAACAGTTGGTGCCGTCATGACGGTCGCTGCTTTCTTTCTTTTTCTCTACGGCTACTACGCTTGGGGCCTGGCCGCCGCCTGGGCCATGACCTTTCTAGACACCGTCGATGGCAAGCTTGCCCGCACCACGCTTACTTCTTCAAAATGGGGCGATGTGTTTGACCACGGCATTGACCTCGTTCACCCGCCATTCTGGTATGTGGCGTGGGGACTGGGGCTCGCAGCCTGGGGCATCACGTGGAGCAATCCCATGTTCTGGTGGACCATTGGCATCATCCTCGGTGGCTATGTGGTGCAGCGCTTGATGGAAGGTGCGGCCATCAAATGGCTGGGCTTGGAAATTCACATCTGGCGCAAAATTGATACCTTCTTTCGCCAGATCACAGCACGCCGAAACCCTAACTTGATTTTGCTTACACTCGGCACACTAGTTGGAAAGCCCGATTGGGGCTTGCTTGCTGTTGCCGCATGGACCGGCATTTGCCTCGTGCTGCACGGCATTCAACTACTGCAAGCCTTTGCCGCCAAAAAAGCTAACGGCCCTTTGCAGTCTTGGATGACCAAACCGTGAGCAAAACCGGGGTTATCATTAACCCGAAGTCAGGGCGCGGCCGGGGCAAGGGCGTTGCCTTGGCAGAGGCATTAAGTCATCAGCCCACGGACAATGTGGACGTGTTGCTGTTGAACAGCTTCTCAGACCTTTACCCCGGTCTGGAGCGCATGGCCGCTAACAACGTATCATCACTGTTCATCAGTTCCGGCGACGGCACCATCCAGGCAATTCAAACTTGGATTGCTGAAAGTGGGTGTTTCAAAATTCTGCCGCGCCTGTGCCTACTGCCCCATGGCACCACAAACATGACAGCCGCTGACCTTGGTTTTCGCCGCAAGAACATCCCCGATCAAGCAAGCTTCATCGCCAATATCGAAGCTAAAGACCTGCGCAAGCGCCACACCGTGCGCGTTGTAAATCCTAGCGGTCGGGGGCCTTTGCATGGCATGTTTTTTGGCACAGGTGCCGTGTCTGAAGCTACGCGCTATTGCCAGCGCGCATTCAACGACAAGGGTGTGGGTGGCAATTTCGCAACCTTTGCCACGCTCGCCAGCGCGCTTGGCAAAACCATGTTTTTCAAACCCAATGCGCAAGACCCCAACCGGTTCGACAAACCCTACGACATCACTTTGAAAACCGACGGCACACAACAATGTTCCGGCCCACAGTTGATGATGCTGGCAACCACGTTGGATAAGTTGATCCTTGGCACCAAACCGTTTTGGGGCGGTGCCACAGCGCCCTTGCGCACCATGACCATGCCATACCCCGTGCCCAACATTCCGCGTTGGATTTTGCCCGTCATGTTTGGCTCGGAAAATCGCAAAGCTCCGCCCGGCAGCAGCAGCACGGCTTGCCACCATTGCGAAGTAACCAGTTCCACTTCATTCGTCATTGATGGCGAGTTTTATGATGCGCCTGCACATGAGCCCTTGCGCCTCGAAGCAGGCCCGCAGCTAGAATATATCGTCGCATGAGCAAAGCCTTGCTTGATCATGTGCAAGTACAAAATAAGGCACCTGTTCATGCTGCTATCATCGCCATGGCAAACCATATCCGCCAGCAACACCAAGGCGTGCAAGCGGTCCTCGCTTATGGTTCAGCGCTGCGGGATTCCAACCCCGAAAATACTTTGATGGATTTTTACGTGCTGACGCAAGGAGGCGTGGGCGTCTCAAACCATACTCTGTCACGCGCGCTGTGCATGCGCATTCCACCCAATGTTTATTATGCAGAAATGCAAACGAATGCGCTTGCCTACCGTTGCAAATATGCAGTGTTGCCTATGGAACTGTTGGCTGAGAAACTTAAACCAACAACCGCCAACCCCTATTTCTGGGTCCGCTTTGCCCAGCCCATGCGCATCATCTGGACGGCAGATGATCATGCTTTAAAACGCATCACCCAATTGCTTGTCCGTGCCATGGAAACCGCCGTGGCCCACGCACAGGCCTTGGCGCCAAACGCTGTGCCGTTTGAACAATGGACAGAACTATTTCGCAATACCTACCGCACGGAATTGCGCCCCGAGAGTGCCTCGCGCGCTGGCATGATTGTTGAAGCGCAGAAGCAACATTTCAACATGGTGTCGCAGCACGCAAAGCCGGTGGAGCCATCACCCACGTCATGGGGGTCACGTCGCTGGCAGGGGAAATTCTTATCCATACTGCGGCTCGCAAAAGCAGCATTCACTTTTCAAGGCGGCGCTGACTATGCGGCATGGAAAATCAAGCGGCACTCAGGCGTTGATATCGAGATAAAGGACTGGCATCGCCGCCACCCCTTGCTGGCTTCAGTCGTACTATTGCCAAAACTCTTGCGCAAAGGCGGGCTGAAATAATCAGCCCTTCACCACTTTGCCAAACACATCAATAATCTTGTCGATGTCATCAAAGCTGTGCGCTGCCGAAACCGAACAGCGCAACAGGCACAAACGATTTGGCGTGCCGGGTGGCAATGCAATGTTCACATAAACACCCGCCTGCAAAATCGCGTTCCACATTTGAATAGTGGAAATTTCGTCTTTGCATTTCACTGCGATAACCGGGCTGACAACATCGCACCCCATTTCAAAACCAAGGGCCTTGAAGCCGTTGAACAGGCGCTCGGAATTAGCACGAATTCGGTCGCGCCGTTCAGGCTCCCGCGCCAACACGCGGATTGCTTCCAATGAGGTTGCAATGGTTGCGGGCGATGATGATGCGGTAAACAAATAAGGCCGCATGGCATAACGCAACACTTCAAATAGCGGATGGTCGCCAGCGCCAAAGCCACCAATGGAACCAACACTTTTGGAGAAGGTGCCAACAACGAAATCCGCTTCATGTTCAAGCCCTGCTTCATCAGCAAGGCCACGGCCATTCTGCCCCAACACGCCAAAAGAATGCGCTTCGTCGACCAGCAATTGGAAGCCATGCTTCTTTTTGACTTCAACAAATTCCTTCAGCGGTGCGCGGTCGCCCAGCATCGAATAAATGCCTTCCAACACCACCAGCTTGCCGCCCTCATCACCTTCTGAGCGAGATAAACGCTTGTCCAAATCCGTAGCGTCGTTGTGCCTAAAGCGCACAAGCTTTGCGCCTGACAAGGTGCAACCATCATAAATCGACGAATGAGAGTCAGCATCGAGGTAGATCGTGTCACGCGGCCCAGCAAGCCCCGACATCATACCGAGATTGGCTTGATAGCCCGTGGTGAAAACAATGCAGTGTTGCTTCTGTAAAAATTTTGCGAGTTCTTTTTCGAGTTCAGTGTGCATGGCATAATTGCCATTGGCCACGCGCGAACCCGTGGTTCCCGTTCCAAACTCATCCAGCGCGCGTTTGCCGGCATCAATGGCAGACGGTGTAAACGTCATGCCCATGTAATTATTGGTGCCCGCCAAAATGGTTTCGCGGCCCTGTATCATGGCGCGGGTGGGCGACAGGATTTTGTCGTTCGTGGGCCCCATGGCATTGACGCCAAGTTGCAGCATGCGATCAAAACGCTCGATAATGCCTTTGTGCTTGTCCAGCAGATCAACCATCGCTCAATCCTTCTTGATACGTGCAGCAACCACTTTGACAAGGTCACCAATGGTGCGCGTTTCCGCCACCACATTCATGGGAATTTCGACGTCGAATTTGTCTTCAACATCCATGATGAAATCCAGCACGCCAACGGAATCGATATTCAACTCAGCCGGAATGTCCGTTTCTGATTGCAGTTCAACGCCATCCTTATTGTGCGGGCCAAGAAGTGTGCAAATTTCAGCAGTAATGTCAGCATCGGTCATTTGAAATCAACCTGTTTGGTCATGGTGTGTGGGCCTTCTATCGGCACTGCGGCGCAAGGGCAACAGACCCTGCGCTTGATACCAACGAATGGTGTCTGGCAATCCCTGTTGGAGCGGAATAAAATTATGGTGGAGCCAAGCGGCACCCGCCACCCGCCAATCTTCATGGTAGATTTGCCGCAGTTGCCCGCGCCCGACAATTGACGGTTTACCACGCAATTTCGCAATAGCATCACCCGCCGCACCCAAAGCCATGGCAAAGCTACGCGGAATAAAAAACACTTTGCGCGGAACGCCAAACGTTTCTTGCGTTATGGCAACAAGTTCAGCCCAACGATGCCCGCCACTTCCATCATCAATTTCAAAGAGGCCGGCAACACCTTGATGTGCAGCCTTAATCAAAACGCCAGCCACATCTTCCACATGCACCATGCCAAAGCGCGCGGTGGACGTTCCCGGAATTAAAGCGATGGAAGATGTAAGCGCCTTCAACAGGGGTAATGTCGCCTTGTCGCCCGGCCCGTAAACAGCTGAAGGCCTGATGATCGTAATTTTCATGTCATCAACAAAACCTTGCAACGCAAACTCTGCGGCGGCTTTGCTTTCACCATAAAAATTCAAACGCGGTTCCCGCGCCGACAACGACGATACGAGGATGAAATGCTTCACGCCATTTTTGCGTGCTGCTTGGGCCACAGCCAAAGTCCCGTCCACATTGGCAGTGAAAAAATCTCCACGGGTCACACCATTGATGGCCCCCGCCACATGCAACACAACATCAGCGCCACGCGTCAGCGCATCCAAAGCCTCTAGATTTTGCAAGTTACCTTGTACCACGCGAACGCTACCTTGCAATTTCGCCATTTGGGGATTGCGCACCAGCGCCGCAATTTCAAAACCCGCCATCGATAATAGCGGCATCAGCGCCTTACCCACAAAGCCAGTGGCGCCTGTTACTGCAATGCGTAACGGCATGGATCTAGTGCTTGTGTTTTACAGCCGGATTTCCGACTTCAGCAATTTCGCCGGACAAATAACGTTCACGCGCACCCGCACGTGACAATTTACCAGACGACGTGAATGGCAAACTGCGTGGGGCCACAAGTACAATTTTGCAATCAACACCCGCCACTTGATGAACCGACAAATAAACCGCGCGGCGCAACGCCTCTTGCTGCTCTGGGTCAGCCAATTTGCATTCCACCAACACCACAACAGCGTCACCACCGTCTTCGTCTTCAACCGCAAAGGCCGCTGCTTCACCATCTTTCAAGGGTGGATTATTCTCCGCCGCCCATTCCAGATCTTGTGGCCAAATATTGCGGCCATTGTGCAGGATCAAATCCTTCACACGGCCAGTAATGACAATCTCACCACCCAGCAAATAGCCCATGTCGCCGGTGTCGAGATAACCGTCCGCACCAATAGTCTGTGCCGTGGCTTCAGGCGCATTGAAATAACCCATCATCAAACTTGGTCCACGCACAAAAATTCGGCCCACCATGCGCTCGCCCAACACCGTACCGTTCTCAGCCCGCACTTCCATTTCATGGTCAGGCAAGGCAGGTCCGCAGACTACAAAACTGCGCGTCAAGCCCTCGCTGGCTTTCTTGGCGGGAATTGCCTTCTGCTTGGTTTTCAAAGCATGCAAATCAACCGTATCAATTTTGATCGGACTGTCGACATCGCTAATTGAAACGGCAAGCGTCGCCTCCGCCATGCCATAGCTGGGCAGAAAGGATTTTGCATTGAAGCCCGCAACTGAAAGTGCCTCGGCAAAGCGCTTCAACACGTCGGCCCGCACCATGTCGCCACCAATGCCAGCTGCCCGCCAATGCGAAAGATCCAGCGTGATGGCATCACCCGCGATGCGCTTTGCCGCAAGGTCGTAACCAAACGACGGCGACGAGCAGATGGTGCATTTGTTTTCGCTCATCAAGCGCAGCCACATCGCCGGCCTGCGCGCGAATGATGTTGTGGCCAAATAATCAACCGTCACCTGCGCCACCATGGGAGCAAGGCAGAACCCAACAAGTCCCATGTCATGATAGAGCGGCAACCACGAAAACGCCCGGTCATCGGGCCGCGCCTTCAAGCCATGCCGCACCATGCCGTTGGTGTTGGCCATGATCGCCGATTGATTGATCAAAACACCCTTGGGTGCGGAGGTAGAGCCTGAAGAATACTGCACATAGGCGACATCATCCTTGGTGAACCCCTGCAGCCGCGCCATGGCTTCAGGCAGAGCCTGCAATTCCGCGTGGGTGAAAACCAAGGGCACATGGGCATCAGCCGCACCTGCCGTAATGTGTTCGCGCAAATCTTCCGAAGTGATGACGGCAGCAACATCAGCGGCGCGGAACATGCCAGCAATTTTGGTGATGTAGGCATCCTTGCCACCAATATACATGCTGTATGGCACAGGCGCAGGGATCAACCCTGCATATTGGCAACCAAAAAACACCGTCATGAAATCAGGTCCGGTTTCAGCCACCACGGCCACCCGCTGCCCCGGCTTCAAGCCTGCACTTAAAAGTTTACGCGCCGTAGAAATGGCCCGGTGCCGCAGATCACTGTAAGGGAGCACATGCGCAAGTTGACCTTTGCCACCGTAAAAATTGAATCCGGTTTTGCCTTGGGCCGCATAGTCAAGCGCCTCAGCGATCGTTGCAAAACCGCCCAAGCGCTGTGCCACGCCGCCGTCGTTATGCGGCGTCGGTACAAGAGATTGGATGGCAGCGTTGTTGTGTGGCATTCCCCGACCGATTCATAAAATTGCAGATAAACAGCTACCAAGACCTGTCGTCGCTTAGAAATCAAATGCTGTTAACAATTGTAACAGTGGAGAAAAGACTAAAAAGGCAGCTTTTTCATATGGATAATGTAAAGCGCTAACACCGCGATGCCGGTGACCACGCCGGTCAACCACACATAAAGCATCGTTATCCATTGACTTTCCATCGACTTTTCAACGTCGGCTGGTGCCCTGGCAACTTCAACACTACGGTGCGCCAGAACCACGCGGGCGGCCACCAAGGCCTCGTCCAGGCTTTCAGTTTCCAACATCACATCAATTGTATCAACACCAATGCGGCTTAGCCGATAGGTTTTGGCATGGGGTTCCATGGTCACGCGGTGCGCCAAATCCAACCACAATTGCGACTGCATGCCGGGGCCGGATTTTAGTTCGACACCAGAATCTTTCCCCAATTTGTCACGCAAATATGCAAGGCGCAAATAACGTGCACCATCTACTTTCAGAACAGCTTCAAGATGAGCGGTCGAGGCATCCCGCGCGTGGCGCAAGGCTGCAGCACTCATCTGCTCTTCTAGTCCCAATTCAACAGCTCCAATTCATTATGCGCCGCACATGTATCGGAACGGCACAGCATCAGCCGGGAGATAGTCCCCCAGCAACGACGCTGCATAATCAAAGCCAAACGCGTTAACGGGTGAATGGTTTTAGAATAAGGCCAAGCAGGCCGCGCTCGGCCACGCGTTCAACACCGATGGGCATGTCGGCTGTGCGTTTGGTTGTGCTGCGACTGCCGAACACCAAATCCCAGACCGACAGAAATGTTGCATAATTCGAGTCGGTATCCTGCCGTTTTGCATGGTGGTGCACCCAGTGGATGGAGGGTGTTACGATAATAAAGCTCAATGCACGTTCCACAGGCGCTGGCAGTTTCAGATTGGAATGGTGAAACAACGCTGCCACCAACACAACAATTTCAAACACCACAACGGACGACAGCGGCACGGCGCAAATGAAGATCACAAGCGCACGCACAAGGGATGACAACACCACCTCGCCAAAATGAAAGCGCAGCGCTGAAGAAGCATCCAGCATTTCATCCAAGTGGTGGATTTCGTGAAAGCGCCACAGGAAAGGCACAACATGGTTCAAGCGGTGCCAACCATAAATCCATAGATCCAGCAGCAGAATGTCCAACAAAAGACCTAGCCAGCCCGACCAAAACAAGGGTCGCCAATCCAAAGCATGGGAAGCAGCAAATGCCGTAATTGGAATGACAATAAGTGGCGATGCCAAAAAGTTAAAACCGGCAAGGGCAAGATTTTTCAAAACACGCAACGGCCCACCCACCCATTTGGTCATCGGAAATATGCGTTCCAACACAAACAAGCCGATGAAAACCAGCGGCAAGACTGCCGCCTTCGCTGAGAAAAATTGCAAGATTGATTGCATATCAAATGTGTCCTTGTCGCGCTGCCAATACCAATGAGGCGAACTCCGCAAAACCTTCCCCACCATCAGCCATAGTTACAAAAGCAGGCAGGTGTTCCATGAGATGAGCGAGCGGCTTCACATTGGCAACGCCAATGCCGAGCGGAAAATAACCAAACATCGGCGCATCATTGGGCGAGTCTCCGCAATAGGCAACTCGGCTCTGCGCTTCTTCAGCGGTCCATCCAAAACAGTCCTGCAACAATTGCAGCGACATCGACAATTTATCATGCTTGCCGAACCATGCATTGACATGAATGGACGACACTTTTGCCTCTGCTCCTTCGGCGTGAAACATAGTGGCAATGGCTTTGGCCGTTTCCAATGGAAGTGCTGGCACGTCTTCACAAAAATCGATTGCCACATCAATTTCCCGATAATTCTGGTCCGACGCCAATGCGGTTCCCGGAAACTGCATCAATACTTTTTCTGCAAGACCACGCAAGTTTGAAACATTAGAAATGCGCGTAGCTGCCTCTTGCGCATAAATGCGGTTCATGCGCTTTGCCGCAGCATCGTAACGAAAATAAAATGCACCATTTTCACCTACAACGCCTTCAACAGGCCACATCCGTGCAATGTGGTCACACCAGCCGGCTGGCCTGCCCGTAATCGGAATAACTTTCACACCCGCCGCATTCAACCGTTCAAGCGCTGCATAGGCAACAGCAGGCAATCGGCCATGTGTTGTCAGCGTGTCATCAATATCAGTCAGCACCGCTTCAACGGATCGCAACGATGATGTTAGAATTTCTGAAAGTGGTTTCACTGCCCGTGCCTTGCATTTTTTGATTTGTCATTCACTCCGTGTTCATATGATTGTCGGCAAGACTGTGCAATTCAATCGTTCAACCCAATGATCAAAAGAAAGTCATGTTCAATGTCGTTCCGTATTGTTTCCGCAACTACCCTCGCCCTTGCTGTTTTGATTGGCACCGCTCAAGCTGATTGCAAGTCCGACATTCAGACAATTCTGAAGAACATGGAAACCAGTGGACCCTACCGCGTCGAGATGGATATGGATTCAGCAGGCCAAAAAACCAAAATGGTTGGCGAAATCATCATGCCCCACAGCATGAAAATGAAAGCCGATGCCATGGAAATGATCATGACGCCGAACGGCGTCTGGATGTCGCAAGGTGGTCCCCTGCAAAAAATGCCTGACGGCATGAAAGAGCAGGTTCAAGGCATGATCAAGCAGGGCATGAACTTGGGCGTTCAAGCGGTGGATGCATCCGAATGCATGGGCAGCACAAGTTTCGAAGGGGGAACTTTTGATCTCTATAAATACAATGCAAACGCTGAGTTTATGGGCATCGC
The DNA here is from genome assembly GCA_963840765.1 of uncultured Alphaproteobacteria bacterium. Taxonomy (GTDB): domain Bacteria; phylum Pseudomonadota; class Alphaproteobacteria; order Rhizobiales; family Aestuariivirgaceae; genus Aestuariivirga. Next base: position 391,485 of record CAWJAE010000011.1, read on the forward strand.
CACCAAATCAAAAGTTGACATGTATGTGAATGGCGACGGTAAAGCCGAATGGTTGGTCATTGATGGTGAAGCCATGGGCATGAAAAGCCTGACCAAGCAACACATCACCTACGATGACAGCATCACAATTGCTGATCCGCAATAATCAAGCACGATAACCCATCACGCGTTTGATCAAGATAGGGGCTGCAATTGACACAATCAAAAGCAGTCCCATCAACACGCTGATGACAATGCCCGGCACATTGACCAGAGACAATGCGAGTGTAGCCAAGCCCAACACAAACACGGCCAACACCACGCCCCCAATCGACCCCACGCCACCAGCGATGGACACCCCTCCCAAAATCACCATGGTAATAATATCAAGTTCCCATCCCAACGCGATATTTGAACGGGTGGAGCCAATACGGGACGTCAACAACACCGCAGCAAGGCCCGCCATCAAACCTGTCAAGCTGAACAGGCACAACTTCATGCGATCAACTGCTATGCCTGAAAACATGGCGGCTGTTGGATTATTGCCGATGGCAAATAATTTTCGCCCGATCGACGTGCGGTGCAACACCACGGCAAACACTGCGGCCAGCAACAGAAAAATCCCGAATGAATAGGCAATGGGCGGCCATTTGATGAGATAGCCCTGCCCCACGTTCGAAAACCCTGCTGGATATGTTGTAACAGCTTGGTCTCCCAGCACCACCTGTGCCAATCCGCGAAACAGCGACATGGTGCCAATTGTTACGACGATTGATGGCAGACCAATTTTAGTGACCAACACGCCATTGAAAACGCCACACAACAAGCCGGTCAGCAGACCCACACAAGCTAAAGTCCACGGCCCATAACCCACGCCTGCACAAAGCCCCATGGTTAAAGATGCAAGCGCAATGATGGCCGCTACAGACAAGTCAATTTCGCGCGTCAAAATCAACAGCGCCATAGGCAGGGCCACAATAGCTTTTTCCGAAAAATTGAAAGTCGCGTCTGACAAGGTCCAGATGTCGAGAAAATAAGGCGAGATTACAGAGCCCATCACCATGACCCCCAGCAACAGCAATGCTAGGATGAATTCCCAACGCAACAGCACCGTTGACCAGCGAAAGGGTTCAGTATCCAACACGTCATAGCGGGGCGTTGCGGTGCTCATGATCGTCCTCCAGAGGCGGCGCGCCGTGCTTCAGGCAATATCAATTTTCCGGCTTTGCGTTCACTGCGTGCATTCACCACCACCGCCGCCAAAATCACGGCACCAGAGATTGCCATTTGCCAGAACGGCGAAACATTGATGACAGGTAAAGCGTTGACGACCACGCCTAGGAACAAAGCACCAAGCAATGCACCGGGCACACTTCCAATGCCGCCGGCTATTGAAACACCGCCAATCACGCAGGCAGCAATAATCGTCAATTCAAAACCATTTGCAATATCGACATAGGCAATGCCATAGCGCGAAACCCAAAGTGCGCCACAAAGCCCCGACACGGCCCCTGCCAAACCATAAACCATCAGCAAGTGGCGGGGAATGTTAATGCCACAAAACCGCGCCGCCACCGGGTTGCCACCTATGGCATAAAGCGAGCGCCCAGCCGCCAGATAATTCAGGAACACATAAAAGCCAACCGCCACCAACAATGTGAACCACACCAGAACGCTGACGCCGAAAATGTTCAACTTCGGAAAAGCAACAAAGGCAGGAGACATGTCATCAGACGTCAACCAAGCACCTCCTGCGATTACAAAGATCAAACCGCGATAAACAGCGAGCGTGCCCAAGGTAACGACAATCGGCGGAATGTTAAGGTGTGCCACCAACACACCATTCAGCAGACCAAAAAATGCGCCCACAAAAATAGCCAATAGCAGCACAAGCGGCATTGGCACGGCAGGAAAAGCAGCAGCAAACAAAGCAGATACCATTCCAGAAAGTGCGAGGTTTGACGCTACCGACAAATCAATGCCGCGTGTCAAAATAATAGCCATCTGAGCCAACACCAGCATAAACAGGAATGAGGTATCCACCATCATTTCATAAAGGCTGCTGGCTGAGAGAAACACTGGTGCACGCAAACCAACACCAATGACCAACGTCAAAATAATTGCAGCCAGTGCCGCTTCACGAGATTTGAGCCAACTCATGCTGCCTTCTCCGCTGAAGCACCGGTTGCGGCTGAAACAATTTGTTCTCTAGTCGCTGCGCCTTTTGCAAATTGCGCCACAATGCGCCCTTCTTGCATGACGATAATATGATCAGCCATGCCCATCACTTCTGGCAGTTCTGATGACACCAAAATAATCGCAAGACCCTTACCAGCAAGTTCGCTCATCAATTCATGCACTGCTGCCTTCGAACCAATATCGATGCCTTTGGTGGGCTCATCCAGAATGAGAATCGCAGGGTTTGCAGCCAGCCATTTTGCGATCACCACCTTCTGCTGATTACCGCCAGAAAGGTCTCCGATACGTTGGTCCCAACTCGAAGCTTTCACTTGCAAGGCTCGGCCCAATTCCCGCGTGGCGTCTCGCTCACTTTCCGTCGACAAAAGTCCCCGCCGCACGTGCTTTGACAGTGACGCCAACGTGGTATTTTCGCGAACCCCCATCGGCAAAATGGCACCCTGCACTTGCCGATCCTCCGGCACATAGGAAATGCCGTGCGCAATCGCTTCCGCCGGCGAGGCAATTTTTACAACCTCGCCCTTCACTTTGACTTCACCGGTTAACACCTTGGAAATACCGAATAATGCCTGCATAATCTCCGAGCGTCCGGCACCCACCAAGCCATAAAAACCCAAGATCTCTCCCGCGCGCAGATCAAAGGAAACATCGGCAAACTCGGTGGCGTTGGCCAAATTGGAAACTTGCAAAACAGTCTCCCCCATATTGGTTTCACGCTTGGGAAAAATCTGGTCGATGGGGCGCCCCACCATCAGCTTTACGAGATCAGATTGTGTCACGTCTTTAATGTGACCGTCCCCAACTTTTTCACCATCACGCAAGCAAACCCAACGATCTGCCACGCGGAAGATTTCGTCGAACTTGTGCGATATAAATAAAATAGCACGGCCCTCTTTTTTTAGGCGATCAACGATACGAAACAGCTCGTCAATCTCGCGCGCCGAAAGTGAAGCCGTAGGTTCGTCCATGATGACAATGCGCGAGTCATGGCTGAGCGCGCGCGCAATCGATACCAAATGTTTTTGCGCCACGCCCAATTGCTTAAGCGGCGTTTCAGGGCTTATCTCAGCCTCAATCGATTTTAATATGTCGTCGGCCCGTTGCAACATGGCAGGCCAGTCAATAAGCCGACCTTTGCGCGGCGCATGTCCCATGAAAATATTTTCGGCAACGGTGAGTTCATCAAACATCGCAGTTTCTTGGTGAATGGCAGTTATGCCCGCTTTCCAGGAGTCCGCAGGGCCCACAAAATTTTGCAGCTTACCGCTAACCTCAATCGTGCCTTCGTCAGGCCGATAGATACCCGTCAGCAATTTTACAACGGTGGACTTGCCCGCACCATTCTCTCCAATCAGTGCTGTCACCTCGCCTGCAGCCAAAGAAAAACCAACGTCGTGCAAGGCACGAACGCCGGGGAAAGATTTGGAGAGTCCGCTGAGTTTGAGCATGGTGGAATGAGAGACTTGCTTGAACCAAAAAATTCCGTCATCCCCACCAAAGTGGGGACCCAGACTTTCTACAACTGAGCATGTTGAAAGTCTGGATTCCCGCCTTCGCGGGAATGACGGCGACAATAGTGAGTATTAGAATATCTTCGAGAACTGTTCGATATTCGATTTGTCGAAAGTGAATGGATCGGCCATGGCAGCATCTGCACCATCACCAATCTTGATTTCACCCATGCGGCCAGCTTTGACCGAAGTTCCGGCTGCACCCGTGGCTTCGCCCTTGACGAGTGCGATTGCAATCATCGTGGCAGAATAACCAAGGTCAATCGGGTTCCAGATGGCAAATGTGTCAGATGAACCAGCCAGTACTGCACCCTTCATTTCTGAAGGAAGGCCAAGGCCTGTCACAAAAATCTTGCCCACGAGGCCTGCATCTTCAACGGCCTTGGCAGCTGCAACGATACCAACCGATGTTGGCGCAATCACACCCTTCAAGTTCGGGAATGCTTTGATCAGACCTTGCATTTCACGATAGCTCTTATCAGCCACGTCATCACCATAAACCGTGCTGACAAGTGTCATCTTGGCGTATTCTGGCTTAGCCCATTCCTTTTTCATTTCTTCGATCCAGATATTCTGGTTCGTGGCTTGGGCAGTGGCGGAGAGAATGGCAACTTCACCTTCATTGTTCAGTGTCTTCGCCATCATCTGCACGCACTTCGAACCGATCAAAGCATTGTTCGATGGGTTGAGATGCATAATCCGGCCTTCAGCAGCAACGCCGGAGTCAAACGAGATTACTTTAATGCCGCGTTCCATTGCCTTTTTGCAAACAGGCACAAGTGCCGTTTGGTCATTGGCCGAAATCACGATGGCATCAACCTTCTGGGCAATGAGTGAATCGATAACGGCAATTTGTTCTTCAGCCGTTGTTTTGGTGGGACCTGTATAAATCAGTTCAACGCCGCCCACTTCCTTGGCTGCTTCCAAGCCGCCATCACGGCAAGCATCGAAAAAGCCAATGCCAAGTGCCTTAACAACCATAGCAACGCGAATGTCGGCGGCGCTGGCTGTTGACGTCAAGGCAAAGGGGCTGGCAGCAACTGCAGCACTGGCGGCAAATAATTTCAGTGTATCACGACGTGTTTTCATCAGCATGGTATCCTCCCTAAATGCTGTTTTCTTTTAAGCTGCAGAACGCGAGAAGAAGCTCTCACGCTCTACAATAATCACATCAACGCCTTGGGCCCTGATGTGGTCGAGCATGTGGGCCGGTGCATCTGCATCGGTCACAAGCGTATGAACGCGCGACAACTGGCAAACTGCCATGCTGCCCCGCTGTTCAAATTTCGAAGAGTCGGCAATCACCACTAACTGCTCGGCCCGTGTCAAAAGTTTGGCCTCTGCCCGCGCAATCAAGGGATCACCTTCAATGATGCCCATTTGCGTAATGGCGTAGCAGCTCATGAACATTTTGGACGCGGTGAAATGTTGAATGGCGTCTTCGTCAAATGGCGAAAGGATGATGCCTTGTTCACGGTACACTTCACCACCGGGCAACACGATACGGTTATCACTGGTGGAAATCAGTTCGTGGGATATCGGCACTGAATTGGTCAGAATCTGCATGCGTTTATCCCGCAAGAATTCCGCCATGAACGAGGTTGTAGAACCCGCGTTGATAATGATGGAATCGCCGTTACTGCACATGCCCGCTGCAATCCGCGCCACCGCTCTTTTACGCTCGGCATTCAAAGTCTGACTGACGCCGAATGACCGCGTGGCAAGGTGTGATTGTTGCGCCGCCTCAATTGCTTCGGCCCCGCCATGCACGCGTTTAAGCTGACCCATTTCTTCAAGCTTGACCAGATCCCGCCGCAATGTGGCTGATGATGCGTTCAATTCATCCATCAACGTCGTAACGCGTACCACCCGGCGCTCGCGCACCATCGTCAAAATCTTTTGCCAGCGCTCTCTCTCATGCATTGCTCAAAACTACTCATGTTCGCTCATAATGGTCAAGAACGATTCACGATTGTGCATTGCAAAACCATATTGCAGCGCAAAATCATTGTTTTCAGTTTGACTGCTGAGCGAACGTGATCGTATGCTTGCGCATCATGACAAATCAAATGCTCAAGTCTTTGTGGGATGATGCCCACGCAAAATCCCTCGATGAACCAGGCCTGCTGCTCTACCGCTCCAATTTATTGGGTGCGGATTTGCGCATCACCAATTTCGGTGGTGGCAACACTTCGGCCAAGGTCACGCATAAAGACCCGCTCACCGGTGCTGATGTGAAGGTACTGTGGGTCAAAGGATCCGGCGGCGATATCGGATCCATGAAGCTCGATGGTTTTGCCACGCTGTATATGGACAAGTTGGAAAGCTTGAAGGGCCTCTACAAAAGCATCGACCAGGAAGACGCCATGGTTCACGCGCTCAACCATTGCACTTTCAATCTTAATCCACGTGCGCCCTCCATCGACACTTGTCTGCACGGCTATGTGCCTCTTGCCCATGTTGACCATGTGCATTCCGATGCTGTGATTGCCATTGCCGCTGCTGAAGATTCTGAAGCGCTGACCAAAAAAGTTTTCGGCGAGGAAATGGGCTACCTGCCTTGGCAGCGCCCGGGCATCGACCTTGGAATCAAGCTCGGCAACATGGCTGCAGCAAATCCAAAATTGGTAGGAGTGGTTCTCGGAAGCCACGGCTTATTTACATGGGGCAACACAGCGAAAGAATGTTACGACACTACCTTGCGCATCATAAACAAAGCCGCAGCATGGCTCGACGACAATCGCACCAAGCCTGCCTTTGGCGGTGAAAAAGTAGAATCGCTTTCTGACGCCGAGCGCCAAGCTGTGGCACTCAGGTTGATGCCCGACATTCGCGGTCGCATTTCGAAGGAAGAATATAAAGTCGGGCACTTCACCGATGCGCCGGAAGTTCTGGAGTTCGTGAACTCAAAACAATTAGACTCACTCGCTCCTCTCGGCACGTCGTGCCCCGACCATTTCCTGCGTACAAAAATCCGCCCATTGATTGTGCCTCATGACGCTAACGGTGAAAAACTGGATGCGCTTCTGCAAGACTATCGCGATGGTTATGCCGCCTACTACGAGCGCTGCAAACACGCAAACTCACCCGCTATGCGTGATGCCAATGCAGTTATTTATCTGGTGCCGCAAGTGGGCCTGATCTCGTTTGCAAAAGACCGCGCCACTGCCCGCATTGCGGCAGAATTTTATATCAACGCCATCAACGTTATGCGCGGCGCTGCCGGTGTTTCAAAATACAAAGGCCTTGCCGAACAAGAAGCCTTCAACATCGAATACTGGTTGTTGGAAGAAGCAAAACTTTCCCGCATGCCAAAACCCAAACCCTTGCAAGGTCGCGTGGCTCTCGTCACAGGTGCAGCTTCCGGCATTGGCTTGGCCATCGCTGAAAAACTAGCAGCCCAAGGTGCCTGCGTTGCGATTGCTGACATCAACGAAGCTGGCATGGCGGAAGTTGCCGCTGATTTTGGCAAGCGTTTCGGTAAGGACAACGTCCACACCGTTAATTTGGACGTGACGTCAGAAGCCGCCGTCATTGCAGGTTTCGCCAGTGTCATAGCGCGCTTTGGCGGGTTGGACATTGTGGTGAACAATGCCGGCATCGCCATTCCAGCCCCCGCTGATTCAACATCGCTTGAAGTTTGGAACAAGCAGATGGCCATTCTCGGCACCGGCTATTTCCTCGTGGGCCGCGAAGGTTTCAAAATATTGAAGCAACAAAACTGTGCGGGTTCGATGATCTATATCGCCTCAAAAAATGGCATGGTCGCCTCCCCCGGAACATCCGCTTACGGAGCAATGAAAGCCGCCGAAATTCATCTGGCCCGCGTGCTTGCGGCAGAAGGTGCTGCGTTTGGCATTCGCGTGAACACGGTAAACCCAGATGCGGTGTTGCGCGGTTCAAAAATCATGTCAGAAGGTTACAAGCAATCACGCGCGAATAGTTTAGGCATCAAGGCGGATGAATTGGAGGACCACTATCGCAAGCGGTCATTGCTCCAGCGCAGCGTTTACCCTGAAGACATTGCAGAAGCCGTTTATTGGTTTGCTTCGGATGCTTCCAACAAATCCACCGGCAACATCATCAACGTTGATGCCGGACACTTAGCTTCGTTCACACGGTAATCCATATGACCTTTTCCATTTCCGCCGACTTCATCGCCAATCACAATGCCAAGCACCAAGCGGCCCACGATGAAGACTATGCCCACCTCACCCGCCAATTGGAGCGCGGTGGCATTAACATTGAAACCATCACTTCAAAAGTGATGGACTATGCCGTTGCCGTGCCCACCTGGGGTGTTGGCACCGGTGGTACGCGCTTTGCCCGTTTTCCCGGCCCCGGCGAACCACGCAACATTCATGACAAGCTGGAAGATTGCGGCGTCATCAATCAGTTGACACGCCACACGCCAAATGTGAGCCCACATTTTCCATGGGATAAAGTCTCGGACTATCGCGCCCTCAAACAAGAAGCCGCGCAACACAAGTTGGGCTTTGACGCCGTTAATTCAAACACGTTCCAAGATCAGGCCAAACAAGAACGTTCCTATAAATTCGGCTCCCTCACGCATTCTGATAAAGCCACGCGCGAACAGGCGGTTGAACACAACATTGAATGCATCGAAATCGGTAAGCAGTTGGGGTCCAACGCCTTAACGGTGTGGATTGCCGACGGTTCCAACTTCCCTGGCCAATCTAATTTATCAAAAGTGTTCGACCACTATCTGGAAAGTTTGCGCAGCATCTACAATGCGCTGCCCAAAAACATGATGGTGTTCCTCGAACACAAAATGTACGAGCCCGCGTTTTATTCGACGGTGATATCTGACTGGGGCTCCAGCTTCATGGCCGCTATGGAACTGGGTGATAAAGCCAAGTGCCTTGTTGATTTAGGCCACCATGCGCCCAACACCAACATTGAACAAATCGTCGCGCGACTTGTTCACGCCAAAAAACTGGCGGGCTTCCATTTCAACGATTCAAAATATGGCGACGATGATTTGGACTCGGGGTCGGTTGATCCGTTCCGTCTGTTCCTAGTTTTCAATGAATTGGTGGATGCGGAACATCGCAAGGCACCGGGCTTCAACCCCGCCTATATGATTGACCAATCCCATAATGTGACGGACCCTATTGAAAGTCTCATGGGCTCAGCCATGGAAATTACGAGGGCTTATGCCAAAGCCTTGATTGTGGACCGTGAGAGGCTCGCTGAGCTGCAAAGTGGCAGCGACGTAATGGCGGCGCACCGCTTGCTCAAAACCGCATTCAACGCCGATTTAACGCCCATCATGTGCGAAGCCCGCAAGCGCAAGGGAGGAGCCTTGCATCCTTGGAGCTGCTATCGTGCGTCAGACTATCGTGCGGAAAAAACCAAGGAACGGCCCGCAGTGGCGGGTACTTCTTCCGGTATTGTGTGAAACCGATGGTAGCGGAGGAGGGAGTTGAACCCCCGACCCCAGGATTATGATTCCCGTGCTCTAACCAACTGAGCTACCCCGCCATAACCATCGAGTGTGCGCCGTATAGTGATAAAAACACTGTTCCGTCAAGCGTCACTCTCAGCAACTTCTTCATCTTCACCCGCATCGCCGAGAATGAAGGTGCGCCAAAGTGAAATCCACGCAAAATACAGTGAAGTTGCGCCGAAAACCCACAACTCAAGTTTTTCAACTACACCGAACTGATCAGGATAGCGCTTCGCCAAAATCAGGCTGAAAGCCATGGCCGCCCACAAAATCGTGACAGGCACGGTGATGCCGCGCCAATGGGTGACGCGCAGCGGATGCACAAATTTAACCGGAATGAATGTGAGGACTGCGAGCAGCAGCACGGTGACCAGATTTACAATCGGGCCGGAATTGAAGAGGTAGAAATAAAGAACCACCACATTCCACAGCGCTGGAAAACCAACGAAATAATAGTCAGACGATTTCATGCCGACGTTGGCGAAGGTGTAGCAAGACACCGCCATGATGGTGACGGCGCAAATCAAACTCCAAGTACTTCCTGAAAAAATGAAATCCACCGGCACCATGTTAAACCAGTAAATCATAAGGGCTGGCACGGCCACATAGGTGAAATAGTCGATGACGAGATCGAGTGATGCGCCATCAAAATTCGGCGTGTATTCTGTCACCCGGGCTTTGCGGGCCAAGGAACCGTCAACACCATCAACAAACAATGCAACGCCCAGCCACACGAAGGCGGTGAAGGCATCACCCTTCAAAACGGCAACGAGTGCCAAAAAACCGGCTACGATTCCAAAGGTCGTAAAGGCATGGACAGACCATGCGATGCCCTTCTTGATATCTTTTTCAAGTTGGCGGTCAATTTTCAATTGGAGTTTAGCCACGAAACATTCCTCTTGGAGATAACAACTATAGCATTACCGATGGCGCAATAAAGCCACCGCCTAAAACCTTTTGACCAGGCCCCGGCGCATCATAAAGCACACAAGCTTGGCCGGGCGAAACGCCATATTCACCATCGGGGATGGAAACGATCACCGATTTTTCAGATTGTCGCACACTTGCCAAAACCGGCGGTCGTGTTGAACGAATGCGGGCATAAACTGGCTGCGGGGCTTCGCTCAGCGGTAAGGCGCCCAGCCAATTCAAATCTTTCACCGGAATGTCGGTTTGCCGCAAGGCTTCCCGCGGCCCCACAACGACACGCTTTGCTGCGGCATCAAGCTTGATCACATAGAGAGGGTCAGCATCCGCAATACCCAATCCGCGACGCTGGCCGATGGTGTAATGTACGATACCTTCATGTCGCCCGAGAACGCGACCATCAAGATGCACAATGTCACCCGAATCCGCCGCATCGGGACGCAGTTTCAAAATCAAATCCGCATATTTCCCATCCGGCACAAAGCAGATGTCCTGGCTGTCGGGCTTGTCCGCGACCATGATCCCAAGTTCAGTGGCCAAGGCCCGCGTTTCGGGCTTGGTCAATCGGCCCAGTGGAAAACGCAGATAGTTCACCTGCTCTTGCGTAGTTGCAAACAGGAAATAGCTTTGATCCCGCGCCATGTCAGTGGGTGTACGCAATTCGCGGCCATGTTCCGTTAAAACGGAATCAACATAATGCCCCGTAACCAGCGCCGATGCCCCAAGCTCTTTGGCACGCCACAGCAAATCCGCGAACTTCACCGTTTGGTTGCAACGAACACAGGGAATGGGTGTTGCGCCTTGTAAATAAGTATCCACAAAATCATCAATCACGGCTTCCTTGAAGCGCGATTCAAAATCCAAAACATAATGCGGAATATCCAACGCGGCTGAAACGCGGCGTGCATCATGAATGTCTTGGCCAGCGCAACAAGCTCCTTTGCGGCGAATGGCTTCGCCATGATCATAAAGCTGTAAGGTAATTCCAACCGTGTCATATCCAGCCAGTTTGATGAGTGCGGCCGCAACCGATGAATCCACACCACCTGACATTGCAACCACCACACGATGGTCGGCAGGGTTGCCGGCTAGCTGCATAGCCGCGTGAACGGTCTCCAGCATATGGTCACTTAATTTCATGGCTCTCCATGGGCCAAACCGCAATCGAATGCAATTCTGTTCCGAATTGGCGCAACCTTGTCACGTAATTTGTAATTCATTCACAAACGCTTAGGTCAAAATTAAACCCTGTCGCGTAGGGTGCATGAAGTTGGGCAGTTAAGCACCTGTTGTGCGCCCGGTGTGAGTGTGTGAGTAAGTGAGTACCTGCGTATGAACGGAAACGGTCAATTGCGTCCCCGCGTGAATTATGTCATCGGCCCTGATGGGAGCCCGCTGACAATTGCGGATCTTCCACCACCAGGCTCGCATCGTTGGGTCATCCGCCGCAAGGCAGAGGTAGTGGCAGCCGTGCGCGGGGGCCTTTTGAGCCTCGAAGAAGCCTGTGATCGCTACACCCTGACGACAGAAGAATATCTGTCTTGGCAGCGTTCACTGGACAAGAATGGGTTGGCGGGTTTGCGCACAACGCGCATTCAACAATACCGCCAGTAAGTTTGTCGGTTTAAAGTTTCAAAAGGCCGCGCAAGAAATTGCAGCGGCCTTTTAGTCATTCCTGTGATAGGTATTAATATTTGATGCTGCGCGGTTGATCGATTAAGTAGGTTTAGATCCCAAAAAATTCACCCCTCTCTAACCCCTTCCCTTTCTGCGGGGGTTTGGCCATTGTTGTCTGATCATGTCTCTCAATGAATTCTTATTGGGCGCGCTTCTTTATTTGGCCGCCGCTGTCATTTCTGCTCCCATCGCAAAGCGGCTTGGCCTTGGCTCCGTGCTCGGTTTTCTAGCCGCCGGTGCCATCATCGGTCCTTCGATGCTGGGACTCATCGGCCATGGCAGTGAGGCCGTGCAGCATTTTGCCGAATTCGGCGTGATCATGATGTTGTTTTTGGTGGGGCTTGAACTTGAGCCTTCGAAACTTTGGCAACTGCGCAAAAAGATCTTTGGCTTAGGTTTGGCGCAGGTGCTGGGCGTGGCCGTTGTCATTGGCGCGGCTTCACTATGGATAAGCACGGGCTGGCGTGAAAGCCTGGCCATTGGATTGATTTTGGCTTTGTCCTCAACCGCCATTGTTTTGCAAACCATGGAAGAAAAGGGCTTACTGAAAACTCCTGTGGGGCAGTCAACATTTTCGGTGCTGCTGTTTCAAGATATCTCAGTCATTCCCATGTTGGCACTGCTGCCGCTTTTGGCCGTTGCGGGACATGTTTCAGGAGCTGATCATTCAGCTTCGTTGATCGGGGGATATGCGGTTTGGGTACAAGCGCTACTGACAATTGGTGCAGTGCTGCTGGTACTGGTGGGCGGGCGCTATATTTCGCGTCCGCTGTTCCGCATTGTCGCGGACACAGGTTCGCGCGAGATATTCGTGGCCTTCGCCCTTTTGATGGTTGTGGGCATTACATTGTTGATGGGGCTTGTTGGATTGTCTGCGGCCTTGGGCACTTTTCTTGCGGGTGTGGTTTTGGCCGACAGTGAATATCGCCACGAACTGGAAATGGACCTTCAACCCTTCAAAGGATTGCTGCTGGCCATATTCTTTATTGCGGTGGGTGCTGGCATTGATTTTTCACTACTGCAATCAGCGCCGGTCTATTTGGGGCTTGGCTTGCTTGCTTTTATAACTCTTAAGCTGCTTACTCATTTTGTGGTGAGCAAAAGCTTTGGCCTTGCAACACCTGACCAATCGCGCTTCAGTTTTGCTCTGGCACAGGGCAGCGAATTTGGATTTGTGTTGATAACCCTCTGTGCCGGATTGGGGCTGCTGACAGGGCAAATGCCAAGCATGTTGACGGCAGTAATTGCGTTGTCCATGGCGGCCGCTCCTATTTTGATGATGCTCGACGAAAAACTGCTGCAACCACGCTTTGCCGATGGCGATTTTGCCCGAGATGCTGACGTGATTGAGCACGAAGGCGTTGATGTGATCATTGCAGGCCACGGTCGTTTCGGCATGACTGTTGCGCGTGTTCTAAAAGCGCAAGGCCACCGCACCGTTGCACTGGATTTTGACTCCTCGCAAATCGACACCTTACGAAAATTTGGCTTCAAAGCGTTTTATGGCGATGCCCTGCGTCTGGACTTGCTTGAGGCGGCAGGAGCCAAGCAAGCGAAATTGATGATCATTGCAATTGATGAAGCTGAAAAAATTAGCGAACTGGTGAAAATTGCAAAACACAATTACCCCAATTTGAGACTTCTGGTGCGTGCCTATGATCGCGCCCATGCTGTCGAAGTTTTGCGCGAAGGTGTAAGCGACGTCTATCGGGAGGTGTTTGGCTCATCGATGTATATGGCATTGGACGCCCTTGTTGCGCTCGGCCAAAACCGCAAAGCAGCAGAACGCACCATTGAAACCTTCCGCAGCCATGACGAAAAAATATTGCGCAAATCCATAGAATTTGGCGGCGACCAAGCCAAACTCATCGATCTTGCCAAACAATCCCGCGCAGAAATTGCGCGGGTGTTTGCGCGAGACAAAGAAAACGAAGCGAGCAGCAAAGATGACTGAGCCACAATCCAACCTCCACGACATTCAAATTGATCCGCGCAACCTCAACATCTTGATTTCGGTGAACGGCAAGCTGGTGCCGCGCGCCGAGGCCATGGTTTCGGTTTTTGATAGCGGCTTCATTTTAGGTGACGGCGTGTGGGAGGGGCTTCGCCTTGTGGGTGGTGGTGTGCCGTTTTTACTCGAACACATCGAGCGACTTTATGAGGGTGCCAAAGCCATTTTCATGGACATTGGGTTGACACCAAATGAACTGGTGCAGCGCCTGTTTGACTGTGTGGACGCCAACAAAATGAGTGATGGTGTGCATATTCGTTTGATGGTGACACGCGGCGTGAAAGCAACACCCTATCAAGACCCGCGGGTGACCATTGGAAAACCAACCATCGTCATCATCCCGGAATACAAGGAACCGAACCCGCAGAAATTCAGCGAAGGTTTGTCGCTGCACACGGTGAATGTGCGGCGTGGCGCACCCGATGTGCAGGACCAGAAACTGAATTCACATTCAAAGCTCAACTGCATTACGGCTTGCATTCAAGCTGCCAATGCCGGGGCCGACGAAGCCTTGATGTTGGACCCGTTGGGCTTTGTGGCCACGTGCAACTCCACCCATTTCTTTATCGTTAGGCGCGGCGAACTTTGGACATCCTCAGGGCAATATTGCATTCCCGGCATTACCCGCGCAGCCATTTTGCGCGTGGCAAAACAGTTGGATATTCCGGCATTCGAAAAGCAGTTTTCGCTCTATGATGTTTATGGTGCAGATGAAGCCTTTGTGACGGGAACCTTTGCAGGATTGATCCCTGTAAGAATTATCGATGGACGCGCCGTGCGGCATCCCTTGTCATCTGAAAGCTTGGACTGGGGCCGGCCCAATATCGCGTCAACTTTCTGGAGGCTACAAGGCACTGGCCAAGCAGACAGCTGTTCGTAATCTTTGATGTTGTGGTCCTTCATTGTCGCATCAGTCTTGATTGAACTGACGCCCGGCCCCAACATGACATGGTTGGCCGTGCTGGGTGCAGCACGCGGGCGCACAACCGCTCTGGCTGCTGTCGCTGGCGTTTGCCTGGGCCTTGCAGTTGCAGGAACTGTGGCTGGCGTGGGATTGACCGCCGTTTTTTCACAATGGCCGATGCTGCTCAATGTGCTGCGTTGGGCTGGTACATTTTATCTTTTTTACCTGGCATGGGACGCTTGGCGAGATGCTGATGGCGCAGAAACTGCAAGCAACAAAAGTCCCATGCAGGCATTCCAGCAAGGGCTCATCACCAATATGCTGAACCCGAAAGCCTATTTGTTTTATGCAGCCATGTTGCCGCAATTCATGTCTGGCACGATGGCTGTTGCAACAGAGGTGGCAATGTTGACTGGCATTTATGTGGCCATCGCCACGCTTATTCATGCCGCTATTGCCGTGTTGTCGGGAACACTGGCAGATTTTTTAAAGTCGTCACCCAAGGCAGTGACCATACGCAAAATATTGGCCGTATTGATTGGCATTGCGGCCCTGTGGTTTTTCTATTCAACAAAGGTTTCACAATGACAATTCCCGCTTCAACCATTTTAGCCATGTGGTCTGGCCCGCGCAATATTTCGACAGCCATGATGTATTCCTTTGCCAACCGGCCGGATTGCGAAGCTT
Source organism: uncultured Alphaproteobacteria bacterium (assembly GCA_963840765.1). GTDB lineage: Bacteria > Pseudomonadota > Alphaproteobacteria > Rhizobiales > Aestuariivirgaceae > Aestuariivirga. The sequence continues at coordinate 406,850 of CAWJAE010000011.1, forward strand.
GGGATGAGCCGTTTTATGGCTTTTCGCTGCAACATAAGGGCAACGACCACCCGATGCGCGACGAGATCATCGCATCAATGGAAACCGACTGGGACAAGTTGGTTGAAAAATGCACCACGCCTTCTGTCAAACCCCTGCTCTATCAAAAACATATGACGCACCACATGCTGGAAGGCTATGACCGCTCATTCATCCTTGCACTGACGAATGCCTTCTTGATCCGTGATCCTTCGCGCGTGTTGGCGAGCTACACACAAAAATGGGCGGATGTGGATTTGCGGGCCATTGGCTTTATTGAGCAGGCTGAGATTTTTGACATGGTGGCACAGAAATTGGGACATGCGCCACCGGTTGTGGACTCCGACGACATCCTTGCCAATCCAAAAGCCGTATTGAGCAAGCTTTGCACGGCCTGTGGAATTTCGTTTGATGAAGCGATGCTGCATTGGCCACAAGGCCCCAAAACCTGCGACGGCGTATGGGCTGCGCACTGGTATAACGCAGCGTGGGCCTCAACGGGGTTTTCAGCGCCACCTGCTAAAACCATCACCCTGCCCCCGGAGCTGCAAAGCATTGCCGATGCAGCGCGTCCCTACTATGATCGCTTAAAGGCCCACGCAATTCAGGAGTAGATTATGGTCTATCTCATCATTCTTTTGGCAGTTGCCGCATTTCTGTTTTGGGTTTCGCGAAAATCCAACCATTTCGAATTGTCGCGCAGCACCACCATCGCAGCGACACCCGATGCCATTTTTCCTCACATCAATAATCTCAAAGCCATGAATCAATGGAACCCTTGGGCGACATACAACCCGAAATCAGTCATTGCCTATGAGGGGCCTGAAGAAGGACCGGGGGCTGTTTATACTTGGGCTGGAAGCAAAATGGGCGAAGGCCGTTTTGAAATCACCGACAGTTCAACGCAAGCAGTGAAAGCGGATCTGACAATGATCAAGCCGATGCGCGCCAACAATAAGGTTACTTTCTCGATCACACCAACCGACGGCCAAACCCGCGTAACGTGGCACATGCAGGGCACCAACTCTTTCATGCACAAACTCATGCAAACCGTTATGAGCATGGACAAAATGGTGGGCGGCGAATTTGAAAAAGGGTTGGCCGGTTTGAAGGCCGCAGTGGAAAGCAGGAAGCTGAACTAAAGAAAAAGGCCGGATCACGCCGGCCCTCTCAATCTCTTATCTTGCGATCGCCTGCCCGATCATTGCACCGGGTGGTGGTGCTAAAGGCATTGGCTTCAATGAGCCGCCTTCTTTTTCGACAAGCATTTCAACTTTGCGCAATTCAGATTCTTCATCGCGCACGCGTTCCATGATGTCTTCATGTTGGTCGCGCAATTCACCAACGGATTTCAGAAGATTTTCCAAGCGCACACGCGACGACTTTGCAGCCATCGAATAATTCACGTGGGCAGGATCTGAAATGCCAGTGCGCTGCTCTTCAAATTTGATGTGCTGCTCGAGATCATCATGCTTGCGCATCAAATCCTGAATCATCATGTCAATGTCGGCGGCTTGACGGCGTACATCTTCTGTACGGAAACGGTGAAGCCTCAACAGGCTATCCCTCGAACGCATGGTACCCTCACTTTACTCAACTTACTGGCGCTACCCGTGAAAATACAACTTAACATGAGTCTATTCACGATTCTGCGAATCAACTAGCTAGGTCACCAAGGGCGGCTATTGGCGTTATGATGAACAAACTCATTTAAGACGCGGTAAATTTGGGTGGTGCTGTGTAAAATAAGATTTTGCACGACACGAACTCAACCAATAGCCCCAGATTTAGTATGTGTCAGCCGCGCGACGGCAAGATGTGGTGAGTTGAAAGTTAAGACTCGCCAGGTTTGGCTTAGGTTTTGTTAACCTTTCTAAGTCTATCTTAAGGAATAGAGTTAATGTTTCGTGATGTGCACCATGCGGGTGCACGGTTGCGGCAAAATCAAAATGGCAGCAGCGACACTGCCATTGAAGAACAAGGGGATTCGCATGCGCGTATTGCTGATCGAGGATGATACAGCCACAGCTCAATCAATTGAGCTGATGTTGAAATCCGAAGGCTTCAACGTCTACACCACCGATCTGGGTGAAGAAGGCGTGGACCTGGGGAAACTCTATGACTACGACATCATCCTGCTGGACATTAACTTGCCTGACATGTCGGGCTATGAAGTGCTGAAAGCGCTTCGCGTGTCGAAAGTCGGCACACCCATTTTGATCCTCTCCGGCCTTGCTGCGATTGAGGATAAGGTACGTGGCCTCGGCTTCGGCGCCGACGACTATATGACCAAGCCATTCCACAAGGATGAATTGGTTGCCCGCATCCACGCTGTGGTGCGCCGTTCCAAGGGCCACGCCCAATCGGTCATTCACACCGGCGAATTGCTGGTGAACCTCGATACCAAGACAGTTGAAGTGGGCGGCCAACGCGTTCACTTGACCGGCAAGGAATATCAAATGCTGGAGCTGCTTGTCGCTCCGCAAGGGCACCACGCTCACCAAGGAAATGTTCTTGAACCACCTCTATGGCGGCATGGACGAACCCGAACTCAAGATCATCGACGTGTTTATTTGTAAGCTGCGGAAGAAGCTTGCTGCAGCTGCCCAAGGCAAGAACTTCATCGAAACCGTCTGGGGCCGTGGCTACGTGCTGCGCGACGGCGCACCATCAATGGGCGGCGAAGACTTCGACATGGACATTCGCGAAAGCGCGTAAACGTCAGCATACGAATGGAATTCAAAAGGCGCTTCGCAAGAGGCGCCTTTTTTGTAGGTCAAGAGTTTGATGGATTATCGACGCTATCCCAATTCAAAGGGAAGTGTCCTCTTTTCTCCAATTCATGTAACTAAACAATCCGCAATTCCATGGCGAGCGCTTGTTCCAGTTTTTCATAGGCAGCAATGGGATGGACAACATCGACACTGGGCTTGGGCCGGCCCACGAGCAACGCATAGACGGGGAATTGCGTAATGCCTTCCAATCCCAAAATATCGCCAAGTGTGCCGTGGTCAAGTGCGGCCGTGGGGCATGCTGTCAGACCACTCTCCGTGCAACTCAACATCATGTTTTGTCCAATGTGACCGGCTTCGATGAGGATGACTTTGTAGGCATTGTCATCGCTATACTTCCAGGACGTGCGCTCCAACACGGCAACCAACAGCACCACGGCTGACATGTTATCCGCCCAGTCTTGCCCCTTCAGGACTTCACTTGGCAATTGGTTCGGCGCATCCTTGATTTTCTCAAGGGAGTTATCCAGTGCGGAGTAATGATAAATTCCGTTCTGCAATCCCTCGACTGAACGCACCCAGACAAAAGCCTCATAGGGATTTCGCGCACCGCCAGATGGCGTCATCTTAAGCGGCAATACCGCAGTTTCTGTTTTCACAAATCCAACAATGCCAAGCCCGGCATGAAGCAGTCTTGCAAGTTCGCTCATTGAAATCGGTTGTTCTTCAACTTCGCGGTTGCTGCGTCGCTTTCGCATGACGTTGGACAGGGGAGAATCATCTTTGGTGATGAAGGGTTGCAGATCAATTGCGCCGCCTCCATTGCGTCGAAACAACTGCGGGCTTGGCTTGACCTGCAATTTTTCTTTTTGAGCGGCTGATGACTCTTCAAGATTCATGAAGTCAAAATTGAGCGTTGTAAAATGGAAGGCCGCAGACGTCGGGGCCCAGCTCCCAATCATTGCGATACTGGGAATCTTTGGCCGCATTTTCGGACCCTTCCGCAACGAGTATTCCGTTTGAAACCAGGGCCTCCAGATTTTCGACGACCTGGTCGGCAGGAATGTGGGGGTGAATGTCGATGAGATCGCTAATTGAAGTCCACTCTGCTGCAACGGTAAGCCAGTAGACGTCTTGCGGGGTACACACCACTGCATCTTTTGTCAGGTAATTGTAGATCGTGACATCCTTGCCAGAAGGAAATGCGACGATGGTTGAAGCAGTTTTGATTCTCATCATGTGATCTCAAGTCCAAAGGGCCAGCGCGGTGCGCTGGCCCGGGTGCGTTTAGATCTTGTTGAGAATTTTTCCCGTGTTGAAAATCCCCGCGATACGCGCATCAATTTTGCGGATTGTTACTGACGAAACAGACTTTACTTGTGTTTCAGATTTCATTCTAGCACCTCTAAGGGTTGAAGCCCATGATTTGAGCAACTTAAGTATGCATCGCTTTGAAAGACGCGCTACACACCTTTGATTTAGTTTGATTGTAAAAATTGGAACTGCATCTTTTGCGCGAGCGCTAAGGCCTTCGCCAAGTGAAGAATTTACAGCGAAGCGTTGGAAGTCGTTACTTGTAAATAAGTAAAAAAAAGGGGCGCTAAAATGAATTTAGGCAAGCAATCTACCCACTCAAATTTCGATGCCATAGCAAGCGACAACACATTCAAACTTTTGCAAGATATTCATGATGGAAACGAAGCGCGCGAAAAATTGAATTCCAAAGCGCTAAATACGGTATCAGCAACGCTTTATCTGGCGCGTGAATTGAATTTTCTGCAGGATGTCGCATCTGCTTCGGGCCACGAAATGACTTCACAATTTTTATATCAATTACACATTGAACTGCTTCAAAGCACATCAATGGAATTTCTAAGATCGAAAGTACAGTTAAGATGAGAATTTTATTGCATTAGACTTACCATTACATAGGCTTCTGTTCTCAGTTCGGTTTGATGCACAAGCCCAAGTGAGTTGAGCGCATCACGCATTTTGAGTTTGGGCGATATTGGAACAAGGCAAAACTTTGCAGCAAAAGCCGCGTTTCCATTACGTGTAACGGCCAATCCGGTATAATGTCTTTCATTCGTACCATTTTGCCTTTCTACCGTCATAAAACTCAATTGGTTAGGCGAATACCGATTAATGCCAATGAAGTAATATTCTGAAGCGTTACAAATAATAAGTCCTTTGTGTCGCCCTTTCGACATGTTGTTCAAGTCTTTTCGACCGGATGGCAACCTCGTGATCCGTGTAAAACTTACACACCAATCAATTTTCTTAACTTGAACAAATGTGCGAACGACCATTCCCAGGCACATGGGTCAGCAAAAAATAGCAAAAATAATTGCCGGATGGGAAAGTCGACGTCATTAAAATTTATGAGTGAAGCCGCACCGCCAAAATCTTTCACCAATTTTTCGAGTGTCAGAATTGAGACGTCCGTTTTTACTTGCCCATCTTGGGGCTGCGGTTCCAAAAACAACGATTTTTCGGAAACGTTCAGGGCAGAACATATTTTCCGCAAAACCGCAGCACTTGGCAGGGAAGTTCCCGCTAGATATTTACTGAATTGCTGCCGGTTTATATTTGCCATACGGCATACCAGCGCAATGGATTCAAATCGCGCGCACTCACGTCTCAAATTTTGAGAGAATATGTCAAGTCTGTTCATTTGCCGCCCAAACAAAGTTGAAATCCAATTTTGCCTCTTGGAGTTTCTACGTGCGGATTTAGATCACCGGGGAACGAAGTCAATCAATTGCCGGACCACCGACCTCAAGAATCTCTGCATTCAATCAGAGGGTGCCAAAGAAAAAGGCGATCTATCAAAAGACGTGGAAAATTCGCCAACTTTGGGATTTTACGCACACAAAGTGAAAATTCAATTTCTAGCTTTGGAAAATTGCGGTGACATGCGATTTGAAAAAGTCAGCCAAACTCTTCTGACACAGTTGGCTTTTAACATCATCGTTTGAACTGACCTCCAACGAATTGCAAAACCAACTTCTTTTAATTGTCGGTGGAGATGTCGTTTTAAAGGCAAGCCCAACCTCTAAATCCCACATGACTTAAACTGTTGTAACAGGCTGGCTGCCCCTGATAACACAGCTTTAATTACTACCATGATGGGAGCCTGATTGTGCCAGCTAAACAAGACAAACGCCTGCGTGTTGGGGTTTTGGGTGCAGGGCAAATTGCGCAAGCCGCCCATTTTGAAAGCTGCACCAAGGCCGCCAACGCGGACCTTTATGCCATCTGCGATGTGGCGGATGACCTGCGCGAGCGCATGGCGATTACCCACGGTGCGGAAAAGACCTTCAACGACTACGACAAAATGCTGGCTGACCCTGATGTTGACGCAGTGATCATCGCCACATCAGATGCATTCCATGTGCCAGCGTCCATTCGCGCACTGGAGGCGGGCAAGCATGTGCTGTGCGAAAAGCCATTGGGCCTCACGGTTGAAGAAACCGAGAGCTTGGCCGCTGCGGTGAAGCGTACGGGCAAGCTTCTGCAAGTCGGCCATATGAAGCGCTTCGACCCCGGTCTTCAATCTGCCAAGCAATTCATCGATACTGAGATGGGTGACATTGTGGCGCTGAAAGCTTGGTACTGCGACTCGACGCATCGCTACCCCATGACCGATGCCATCCAGCCCCTCGTCGTCAACAGCAAGAACGCGCGCAGGCCCTCAGAAAACCCGAAGGCCAATTTGCGCAAATACTACATGCTGGCCCATGGCTGCCACTTGATTGACTTGGCACGTTATCTTGCAGGCGACATTATTTCCGTGCGTGCACGCCTTTCTGAAAACAAGGGCATGTATTGCTGGTTCGTCGATGTGAATTTCGCCAATGGCACGCTTGGCCATTTGGACCTTACCGTTGCCATTCGCAATCGACTGGCATGAAGGCTTTCAGATGTATGGCAAGAACGGCAGCATCATGGCCAAGATTTTAACCCTTGGTATTACAAATCCAGCGAGGTTGATATTTTCCGCGAGTCCACGGGCACCACATCACGCGTGTTGGGGGCTGATGGCCATTTCTATCGCCGCCAGCTGGAAGGCTTTGCCGATGTCATTTTGCACGGCAAGCCAATGACAGGTGCCAGCGTGGAGGACGGTGTTGCCTCCGTGCGCGCCATGGTGGCCATTGCGCGATCTGTCGAAAGCGGCAAGGAAGTAACACTTGCTGAAGTATCAGGCGGGTTGTGATGCAAGTCGGCATTTTCGCCAAAACGTTTGAAGGCGCTTCACCCTATGAAGTGTTGCGGCAGGTGAAGGCCGCCGGTTTCGATGTGGCGCAATATAACATGGCATGTTCCGGTTTGGCCGCCATGCCGGAAGCCATTGCTGAAAGCGTGATTGCAGATGTGAAAACTGCGGTGGCTGAGACGGGCGTGCAATTAAACGCGCTATCTGCCACTTACAACATGGCCCACCCGGATGCAGATGTGCGCGAAAAAGGCCATGCCAAATTGGCCGTGGCGGCGCAGGCAGCAGAAGCCATGGGCATTCCCATGGTAACGCTTTGTACGGGTTCACGCGATGCGACAGACCAATGGCGGCACCACCCGGACAATGCCAGTGCTTCCGCGTGGCGCGATTTGCTGGCCTCCATGCACCGGGCGCTGGACATCGCAGAACGCTATAACCTGGCCTTGGGCATTGAACCGGAACTGGCCAATGTGGTTTCGAATGCGCGGCGGGCCAAAGCCTTAATCGAAGAATTTAAAAGCCCGCGCATCAAAATCATTCTGGATGCCGCCAACCTGTTCGAGGTTTGTGAACTTGTGGAACAACGGCGCATCGTTTCCGAAGCCATTCACATGTTGGCACCCCATATTGCCATGGCCCATGCAAAAGACCGCGCTTACGATGGCGGTTTTGTTGCCGCAGGAACCGGCGTTTTGGACTACCCGCATTTTTTGGGCGCGTTGAAGAACGCAGGGTTCGCAGGGCCCTTGGTGACCCATGGGTTAAGCGCCGTTGAAGCGCCGACCGTTGCAGCGTTTCTAAGTGCAGAACTGCACCGCCTCAATTCAACGATGAGCGATAAAATATGACGCCGCACCTGAATGTTGTGCACGGCAATGGTTCCGGTGAAACCGTCTTCTTCCAACATGGCCTATGCGGCAATGCCATGCAGACAACGGAAGCCTTTCCGAACGATCCGCGCTTTCGGCTATTGACCGTAGAATGCCGAGGGCATGGCTCGTCGGAAATTGGTCCGTATACGGATTTATCGATCAAGACCTTCGCGAGAGATATTGCTGATCATATCAATTCCCGAGCCATCATCGGCGGTATTTCCATGGGTGCGGCGATTTCATTGCACTTGGCCGTGCATTACCCTCACTTAGTAAAGGCCTTGGTGTTGGCAAGGCCTGCCTGGGTGATTGAGAATGCACCAGACAACATTTTGCCGAATGCTGAAGTGGGTGCGGCTTTGGCACAATTCCCGCCGGACGTTGCAAAAGTAAAATTCCTGCAAAGCCCAACCGCACAAAAACTGATGCGAGGATGCACCTGACAACCTCGCCTCCCTCACCGGTTTTTTTGCGCGTGAACCAGTGGCCGAAACGGCGGCACTGCTCACCGCAATCGCCCATGACGGCCCCGGCGTTACAGAAGCCGAGGTGCGCAACATTTCAGTGCCAACCCTTATCATTGCAACGGCGCAGGACGTGATCCACCCTCTCGCCCACGCGCATGCTCTGCACGCCATGATCCCACACGCACGCCTTGTAGAGTTGATGCCAAAGGGCGTTGACAAGGCCAGATATATCCACGAATTCCAATCCACACTTTTGAAGTTCTTTGAGGAAAACGCCAGATGACCGCCGTTGTTGATGCCTTGCCAAAAAACCAGTTGATTGCTGAATTTTCCATGTGGTCTGCAAACCTCATCCGCTTGGAAGATGATCTGAAACGCATTCATGGCCATGCGGACGTGTTGCACATTGATGTAGCGGATGGACATTTTGCACCGGCTTTCTTGTTCTTTCCCGATCAAGTGGCCGCCATGCGCAAAGTGTCGAACATTCCTATTCACGTTCATTTGATGGTGGCAGACCATGTGCTGCTGTCGCAGATTGATCAATTCGCAGAAGCCGGTTGTGACATCATCAGCGTGCATGCAGAGAACGCCAATGCAGCAGCAGCCATTGCGCAAATCAAAAGCCACGGCATTGCTGCTGGCATGGTGCTGAAAGTATCGACTACCGTTTCAGCAGCCAAACCCTTTTTGAAGGACTTGAGCTTCCTCACTTTGCTAGGCACCGCTATTGGCGTGAAAGGCCAAGGTTTGGACCCCACCGCCTGTGACCGCCTACGCGAAGCCAAAGCCATGATTGATGGAGCCAACCTGCCCCAGCGCATTGTACTGGCTGCCGATGGCGGCATTCGTGAACACACGGTTCCTGAATTGCGAAAGGCCAATGCTGAAACCGTTGTGTTGGGTTCACTGGCTTTTGGCGCGCCTGATTTAGCCCAACGTCTGGCTTGGTTGAAGGGGCTGTAATGGCCTACGCCATCGCCATTGATTTGGGCGGCACACAAATCCGCAGTGCGCTTGTGGATGAAAGCGGAACAGTGCTGAACCGTTTTGCCACAGCCACAAAAGCCCGCTCAGATGGCGATACCGTGGTTCTGCAAATGGCAGATGCCGCGTTGGAAGTGAGCAAAGGTCAGGAAAGTGCTAACATTCGCGGCGTGGGTGTCAGTTCGCCCGGCCCACTCGATACCACCTTGGGCGTGACCCACGGTTTGCCGACGATTGATGGTTTTGACAATTTCCCAATCAAGCAAGCACTGCAAGACAAACTTCCTTTTCCAATTTTCATTGAGAACGACGGCATTGCGGCAGCGATTGGCGAATGGCAACACGGTGCTGGCGAGGGCTTGAACTCCATCGTCTACGTCACAGTTTCAACCGGCATTGGCGGCGGCGTGATTGTGGATGGCAACGTACTGCGCGGCCGAAAAGGCATGGCAGGACATGTGGGCCATCTTGCAATCTACCCCGATGGTTTGCGCTGTAGCTGCGGCAATGCCGGTTGTTGGGAAGCCTATGCGGCAGGCCCAGGCTTTGCCTTGCGCGCCAGCAAGGCGCTGGGCAAAACCGTTCAACCCATTGAGGTTTTTGCTTTAGCCCGAGACGGCCATGCAGAAGCCCAAAAGCAGGTTGATGAACAAGCGCGCCTGCTTGGCATTGGCATCACCAGCTTGCTGCACCTTTACAGCCCGGAAATGGTTATCGTTGGTGGTGGCTTGTCGAATGCGTTTGATCAACTAAGCCCGGGCATTGCAGCCTACGTTGAACAGAACGCCATGCGCCCCTTCCGCGATGTCGCCATTAAAAAAGCGGCACTCGGCGGCAATTCGGGCTTGATTGGTGCAGCAGCACTGGTGTTTCAAGAGATCAATTGAGTACAACGGCTTGTGCCGTTGTATTTCTTTTTGATTTCTGCAAGGCGCTTTATGAGAAAATAAAATCGTCGGCGTTGAGTTGAGCCACCGTAACGCCTGTGAGCGTGATGGTTCCGTGGCCGTCGATGCTGATGACAGCACCTGCTGTCGTATCCACAACACTCCAGCCAATTGACGCTTGATCGACAACACCTGCACCTTGCAACCAGATGCGGTCGGTGCGGCCAGCACCCGCAGCAAAGTCGGTGATGGTGTCATTTCCGAAGCCCGCGTTGAACACAAACACGTCAGCTTCGGTGCCGCCCGTCAAGGTGTCAGTGCCAGCGCCGCCATAAAGATAATCGATGCCGGCCATGCCGCTCAAAACGTCATCACCTGCGCCGCCTGTCAATCGATTGGCGCTTGCGTTTCCGGTGATCCTGTCTGCAAACGTTGAGCCGATGATATTTTCAACATTCACCAACACATCGCGTGAGGCTTCGCCATATTGGTTGATGCCCGTGGTCAAATTAACCACCACGCGATCCCATGAATCCTCATAAGTCACGGTATCAATGCCGTCGCCGCCATCCACATAATCATAGCCGCCGCCTGTGGCGATATAGTCATTGCCGCCCAAGCCATAAATCTTGTCTTCCCCACTCATGCCCGTCAAACGGTTTACGCCATTGTCGCCTTCAAGAATATCAGCGTAGGCAGAGCCAGAAATATTTTCGATGAACAGCAAAGTGTCGCCTTCAGCATCACCCAGCAAGCCCGTGCCGCGGGTCAAACTTACATCAACACCCATCGCTGACTTGCGATAGTCAGCCGTGTCAACGCCTTCATTGCCGTTAAGAGCGTCAGCACCTGCACCACCGGTCAAACGATCATTGCCAAGACCACCTGTGATCGTGTCATTGTCAGCATCACCGTAAAGCGTGTCATTGTCAGCGCCGCCGTCGATAACATCTTGGCCAGCACCGCCATATACAAGGTCAACGCCTGCGCCACCGAAAATTACGTCGTGGCCGGTTGCGGCCTTCAGAACGTCATCGCCATCGCCGCCATCAAGCACATCGTCGCCGTCGCCTGTATCAAGCACATCGTTACCAGCTTCTCCGTAAAGCTTATCCTGGCCGAGACCACCTGACAGTTTATCATTGCCGATGCCGCCGTTCAAAACGTCATCGCCATCGCCGCCGTTCAACACGTCATCGCCTTCGCCGCCGATTAGTGTGTCGTTGCCACCATCTCCATAGAGCGCGTCATTACCGCTGCGACCATCGAGAATGTCGTTGCCATTCTTGCCCCAAAGCGAATTTGCCGATGCATCGCCCCAGAACTTGTCATCGGCAGTTCCGCCAATGATATTTTCGATTGAGGTGAATGTATCACCCCAATTGTTGCTGCCCGCGACAAGATCAATCTCTTGGGCATAGCCTTGCACTTCTGTACCGTCGATCTTGAATGTGTCGGAGCCTTCGCCACCGTGGTAAGTGTCACCCGTGTTTGACCATTCAGCGAGGAATGTATCGTCGCCAGCATCGCCATACATCACATCGTCGCCACGGCCACCCGTGAGTGTGTCGTTGCCATTGTCACCATGAATGATGTCGTTGCCGCCGCCGCCGTCAACACGGTCATTGCCGTCGCCCGCATTAATTGTGTCATCACCATCGACCATGCCGCCGATTTGGCCATTGAGGTCAAAGGTCGTTGTATTGACAGACTTCGTTTCAACTTGCCGACCATTATACACCAACCGATGTGAGCCAATATGATTGCTAAGTACAATGATCTCAGAGTTTGGCGGCAGGGTAAGGTCTTTCACAAACCCACCACCATTGCCTGAACCTTGTGATGTGGATTGCAGAATAGCAATTTTTTCAGCCGTGTCGGATGAATTGCGAATGCGCCAAACACTTTGACCATTCGCAACGCCCATGGCTGTGAGTTGCAAGCCCGTGTTGGAGCTAATGTTGCCCATATAGCTGGTCAGTGCATAGCCAACTGAGGCTAACGCGGTCGCGTAGGACACCGTACCGTCACCATTAATGATGTCATCACCCGCATTGCCAGTGATAAGATCATTGGCACCTGAGCCAGTCAACGTATCAATATTGTCGCTTCCGATAATTGTGTCAGCGAGTCCAGAACCTGCAATTGTTCCGCCTTGTTCTGGAGCATTAAATACGGCCATGATGAATTCCTGTTTTCAAGAACTGCACCAATAGCGGTGACGCTTTTCACAACTCCTTAGAAAATTACCTAAACTTTTCAGCACTGGAACGAAGCGTAAAGCGCAGTTAACGAATTACAACCGAACTCGCGCAGATTTGAGAGAGCGGCAAACAAAGCCAAAGTGAGTATCTTCGCTCAAAAGTCAGGGGTTAAAAAAGCCCAATTTCATCGTGCCATTTGATTTCTTGTGCAACACGCAAGCCAGCGCTGCGTCGTTTGCGTGCAACTGAACTAAACCTACACCAGTAGCTGTGGCTGCCCTGTGCGCGGCGCTGCCGATGGCGCCAAATTGCCAAAATTCGTTAACAACACTTGGTGGCTATGGGCCTGCGCCGGCTGGTCTTTGGAGCGCTTTTAGGCCGCCTGGGGCAGCGCCGTTACGGCAACCACGTCGTCGCCGTCCATCGCAATGGCAAGCGTCAAGTCAGCAGATTGCGCAAGCAGTTTGGAATAGTACGGCTGCACCATGCGGGCATCTAAAGTATCGGCGGCAACTGCGCCTGTCAGTACATCTGCCATGGCTTGCGGAACTTTAGCGCGTTCGCCCTTGGCCTTCACAACAAAATTACGACCATCAACGGTTACCGTCACCACGCCACCACGGGGAATGCCAGCCATGGCCAACATCATCATGTTAAGCAACAGCTTAACTTCGGCCTTAGGGCGGTTTTCACGGGGGGCTTGCCAATCCAAGCGAATTTTTTCTTCGCCCACGAAAGCTTTCGCCATTTCGCCAGCTTCACCCATATCAATGTGAGCGCCAGCAGAACCCGATGCGCCAAAAGCAATGCGGCAAAATTTTAGTTTCGCTGTTGCGGTTTTGGCGGAGTTACGCACCATATCAAGTGCGGTCGCTTTCATTTCAGCGTCAACATCAGGATCGTCCATCAGCTCCAAACCATTGGCAATAGCACCAACTGGTGAAATGATGTCATGGCACACGCGCGAACACAGAAGTGCTGCAAGATCAAGGTCAGACAGTTTCTGGTTCATCGCGGATTAGTCCCTCAAAGCGTGTGTTTGGTGATTCGTTGCTAAGCTATAACAAATCTGCGCAAGAATTTCCGCATTGACGGCAACAAGTGACCTCGCCATAGACCAGCCCATGCTGAAGCCTTCCGAAAACCTTTCCAAACTTTTGCGTTTGGCGCAATTGGCAGCTCGCGAAATCATGGCGGTTTATGCCTCAGATTTTGCAGTATCATCAAAAGCCGATTTATCGCCCGTCACAGAGGCGGATGCTTTGGCTGAAAAAGTCATCCTCAAAGGCCTTCAAGAATTATGGCCGGAAATTCCAGTTTTGGCCGAAGAAGCGGCAAGTGCGGGCCACATTCCAAAATTGGGAAGTCGATTTTTTCTGGTCGACCCGCTTGACGGCACCAAGGAATTCACCTCACGCAATGGCGAGTTTACGGTCAACATTGCCCTGATTGAAAACAATGCACCCGTCATGGGCGTGGTTTATGCGCCTGCCATTAATCAGATGTATTGGGGTCAAAAGAACTTGGGCGCGGGTTATGCAACCATTGCCCTGTCGGATGCCTTGTCACACGTTACGTGGACAGCCCTTCACGTGCGCAAAGCCCCCACCCATGGCCTGACAGTGGTTGCAAGCCGCAGCCACATGGACCAGGCCACCACGGATTATTTAAAGACCTGCAATGTCAAATCCCTAGCATCGGCAGGTTCATCGCTGAAATTCTGCCTCATCGCAAAAGCCGAAGCTGACCTTTACCCCCGCTTTGGCCGTACCATGGAATGGGATACGGGTGCGGGCCAAGCCGTGTTGGAGGCCGCGGGCGGAAAAGTTTGCACCGCTGAGGGTGAAGCGCTGCGCTATGGCAAAGCAGAACGCGGATTTGACAACCCTGCCTTTATTGCCAGCGTTTGAACGCATTTCCAGTCTGTTAACCATGCCGAAACCCTTGGCTTCTAAAACCTCAAATGGACGAAAATCCGCCACTTGATTGCCGTAAGTCCCGAGCAATCATTGGGCTATCAGTTTGATGAGGTTGCCAACATGATCCGCAGAGCCCTTTTTGTTACAGCCATTTGTGCCGCAGCAGCAGCAATTGCTGCGCCAAGTTTTGCGCAGCAGACCGGCAGCATTTCGAAAAAGCAGCGCAACAGTGCGGAAACCTATTCGACCGAAGAAATCATGGGCAAGGGCCACGAAGCATTTGGCAAGGCCAGCCGCGGCATTGGCCAAGCCATTGAATATGTATTCCAGTCTCAAGGTGAACCGACTGCCTATATCGTGGGCGAAGAAGGTTCGGGCGCTTTTGTAGGTGGCCTGCGCTTTGGCGAAGGCACGATTTATTACAAGAATGGCACAGAACAGAAAATTTATTGGCAAGGCCCCTCTATTGGCTGGGACTTTGGCGGCAATGGTTCGCGCACCATGGTGCTGGTCTACGGTTCAGACCAACCAGAAGACCTTTATGAGCGTTTTGGCGGTGTTGAAGGTACGGCCTATCTGGTCGGCGGCGTTGGCGTAAACCTGCAGCGCAAAGACAATATTACGCTGGCCCCCATTCGCGCTGGCGTTGGTGCGCGCCTTGGGGCAAATATCGGTTATTTGAAATATTCTGCCAAGCCGACCTGGAACCCGTTCTGATAAATTCTGCGCGTTAACCACAACACCCACTGGCAGGCCCGTTAACTTTGCGTTAAGCCTATCTGGTCCGCCCTTTGCAATGCGCATGATGATCAATGCGTGAAGGGGCGAAGTAGGTGGTGTGATGTCTCAAACAGAGACTTTATTGTTATTTGTGTTGGGCTTTTGTGTTGCCCTGTTCGTGGTTCTTTTATTTGGCCGCGGCGTTTGGGCACTTGTCGGCTCATGGTCCGGCTGGCGCGAAATCAAGCGTCAACCTGCAGCCATTCTGGAGTTAGGAGCTGAGCGCGACAGCCTGAAGGCCGAAAAGGCTATGATGGCGCAAAAGCTGGAAGCCAGCATCAACGATATGAAAATGCGCATGGCCGAGCAAATGGCCGAAGTGTCGCGCAATCGCAATCGTTTGCTGGATTTGGCACAAACGCTAAAAGAGCGTGAATCCACCATTGAGCACCTGACGACGCAATTGGCAGATAAAGTTTCAACGGTTGGTTCATTGAACACCCAAATTGAAGACAATGTGAAGTCGATCAATCTGGCCTATGCAAAAATGGCCCAGCGCGAAGACGATGTTCTCCGCATGCAAAATGTACTGAAAGAATCGCAAGCAACATTGTTGTTGCGGGATGAGAAAATTCGCAATCTCATGGATGAAACACGTGCACTGCGTGAGATTGCTGGCAACTACGTTGCACCGCCAGTTAATATCGAAGTTGAAAGTCCGCACTTTCAAGACTTGCGCAAAAAGACGACCAACCAAACGCCTCCTTTGGTGGCTACAAATCAGCAATCATTTGAGCCATACTCAGCCAATACCAATCGCGGAAATCCGTTGGTGGGCGACGATACAGACGACTTGCCCTACGGCGGCTATAATGAAGCTGAAAATCTGGACCGCAGTGTTTCAAACGTTTTGTCGTTGGCTGACCGCGTGCGCAGCTTGCAGACAGGCATGAAGAAAGCCTGACCGGCTTTTTTCTGTCTTGGGCACTTAGATTTACTGAGTTACTTCCCGAAGCTGCGCAACAATACTTTGCGCAGCTTTATGTCGAGTACCATCAATTCCTTGTCAGTCGTTATGACCAGATTATTGCCGTCAAGTTCCAAGTGGCGGATGCTGGCAGGCTCCAACCCCAAATCCATCACAATATCTGGCGCAGCTGCGGGCGGCGCCTTGTGGGTAGCTTTCCAGATGATGCCGCCAATGAGGGCGAGGAACAGCAACACTAAAACCACGCCCATGGCTTTGACGAGAAATATCAACCCTTTTGAAGGTCCGGGGTGGACCGGGGCTTCGCCTGTGCTATCGCTCGCCATATGAATGAACCCTCTCAATTGTCAGCCACGGCTGATCAGTCTGAACGCCTTGACCGTTTTCTAGGCCGCAGCTTCACCGAAATCAGCCGTGCGCGCTTTCAGCGGCTTATTGCCGAGGGACAGGTTAAAGTCGAGGGGGCAATCGTTGAGGATGTAGGCCTCAAGCTCAAGATCGGGCAAGTCGTCGATGTCACCCTGCCTCCGGCCAAACCTGCAGAGCCACAGGCTGAGAACATCGCCCTTGATGTGGTGTATGAAGACAAGCACCTCATTGTTATCAATAAACCCGTTGGCCTCGTCGTGCATCCGGCTGCGGGTCATGACAGCGGCACGCTGGTGAATGCGCTTTTGGCCCATTGTGGCGACAGTCTTTCAGGCATTGGCGGCGTCAAACGACCCGGCATCGTGCATCGCTTGGACAAAGATACTTCTGGCCTGCTGGTGATTGCCAAAAACGATGCGGCCCATCAAAGTCTATCCGAACAATTTCAAGCCCACGGCCGCGATGGTCGCTTGGAACGGGCCTATCTGGCCTTTGTTTGGGGCGTGCCACAGCGCCCGGCAGGAATGATCACCACCGGAATTGCCCGCTCCACAGCCAACCGCCAAAAAATGGCCGTGAGCCAAAGCGCCGTTGCGAAGGAGGCAATCACCCACTATGTTACGGTTGAAAGCTTCGGCGGCATTGCCAGTTTGGTGCGTTGCAACCTTGAAACGGGTCGCACCCACCAAATCCGTGTGCACATGGCACATATCGGCCATCCACTTTTAGGGGATATGGTTTACGGCGGTGGCTTTAAGTCTGCTGCAGCGAAATTGTCTGATGCCGCTCGCGAAACCGTTAAGTTCCTGAAAGGACAGGCACTTCACGCCACGGTGCTGGGTTTTGAACACCCTAAGACCGGCAAACCGCTACATTTTGAGGCACCTTTACCGTCTGCTTTGTCACAACTTCACCATGAATTGCGGCTGCAATCCGCACTGCACAAAAAGCCGTAACAATACTCACTAATCTGTGACTTCTTTTGTATCTTTAAAATTCCGGAAGGCACCCTATATCAGTCCGATAGGGAACAGCCCTCAGAAGGGGCGGGAAAGGAAAAACATGGCAAAATCAGTATCATTACCAGCCATCGCGTCGGGGGAAGGTAGCCTTAATCGTTATCTCCAGGAAATTCGCAAGTTCCCGATGCTGGCACCCGAAGAGGAATACATGCTGGGCAAACGCTGGAAAGAGCATGGTGACACCGAAGCCGCGCACAAGCTCATCACCAGCCATCTGCGCCTCGTGGCCAAAATCTCCATGGGCTATCGTGGCTATGGCCTGCCCATTGGCGATGTTATTTCAGAAGGTAACATTGGCCTCATGCAAGCGGTGAAGAAATTTGAGCCTGACAAGGGTTTCAAACTCGCCACCTATGCCATGTGGTGGATCAAAGCCTCGATTCAAGAATTCGTGTTGCGGTCATGGTCGCTTGTGAAAATGGGCACCACTGCCAACCAGAAAAAGCTGTTCTTCAATCTTGCGCAGAGTCAAGGGCCAGATTCAGGCTTTGGAAGAAGGCGATTTGAAGCCCGAACAAGTCAAGCTGATCGCCACCAAATTGGGCGTGGAAGAATAGGAAGTGATTTCGATGAACCGCCGCTTGGGTGGTGACACATCCCTGAACGCCACCCTCCGCGCCGATGGCGATGGTGACGGCGAATGGCAGGATTGGCTGGTTGACGGCAGCGACAGCCAGGAAGAAGTGCTGGTGCAAAACGAAGAAGTCGCAACTGCGCAACAGCTTCCTGAAGGAAGCGCTGACCAAAGCTGACCGACCGTGAACGCCGCGTCATTGAAGCCCGCAAGCTGCAAGATGACCCAGCAACACTCGATGACCTGTCGAAGGAATTCGATGTGTCGCGTGAGCGCATTCGCCAGATTGAAGTGCGCGCATTCGAGAAGCTGCAAAAGGCTGTGAAGAACGCGGCCCAGCGTGCCTTGCCGGGTGCCCGGCCCGCCCTCACAGCAGCGATGGCCTAAGACACAAATTGTGGGGCGGGTGACCGTTATTGGTTGCCGCCCCACATGTTTGTTTTAACCTCGGGGCCGGAAAATATTTGCACGGCATAAACATCATCTCCCCGCATAACCACGCCAACGGCTACCGCAGTATAAGTGCGGTTGACCAAGTTTTTGCGATGGCCGGAAGACTTGACCCATTGTTGCACCAGGGCTGCTGCCCGCTGTTGATCTGAAAGAGCGCTGTTGCGCAAACGTGCTGCGTTTTCTGCCATTGGTGCCAGAAACATTTGACCGTTGTGAAACGCCCGAATGCGCGATTCAAAACCGTAACCCGTACTCGACGTGTGCCCCATCGTGCCAGACAACAACAAATCCATGGCATGAGCCCGCGCCGCCTGAAGCAAGTTTTTGTCGGCAGGCTTCAGGGCGGCATATTTTTTCGATGCGCGATAACCGTTTGTGGCGCGCAGAATGGCCGCTTCCATATCAGCACGTACAGTAACAGCTTCCGGTGGATGGTCCAACATGCGCGCCGGCAAATTGCACATAGGTTTCCCGCGCTTCAGCTACAGGCAGCTGACTGCACGCAACAACAACCAGAGATAAGCCAAAAAGCAGCCGCAAGACATATATTCTGCAACCGGTTGCCACGAATTCCATCTGAATACCCTTCACATTTATCAATAGTTCATCTTAAGCACAGTAGTGTTGCGAAACAGTGATTTGCAGGTTTTAGTGAATGTCAGACGACCTACAGGCCGAACTTGAACAGTTGCGCCGCCATGCGGCACGGCTGGAAGAGGACGTTGCCCGCCTGGTCATGGTGGACCAACTCACAGGCCTGCTGAATCGTGCCGCCTTTATCAACCGCGTTGATGCCCATTTTAAGGCAGTGGGCCAAGATGCACCACTTTCCGCGATGATTGAATTTGGTTTGAAGGGCTTGCCGCGTTTGACAGGTGCGTTAGGGCGCCATGTCGGCGATTATCTGGTATCGGCCTTATCGGCGCGCCTGCATGCCAGTGCGGAAACATCGACACTTTGTTGCCGCCTCGACTATCGCAGCTTTGCAATTTTCATTCCTGAGATTTCAGATCCACTTGAAGCCATGACCAGGGCCAAGTCCTATCTCATGCAGCTTGGGCGAACCGGTGGACTGGGTGGACCGCAAGATTACCGTGGAAATGGGTGCAGGCGTTGCCCTGTCCAGCACGGGAGACAATGATGCGGCCACTTTGCTGCAGAATGCCGGCCTCGCCTATAAATCCGCGACGGACCGGGGTGGCCCGGGCTATGCGTTTTTCAACCCTGCCCTGGCGCAAGCAGCCAAGCGCCGCTCCGATGTTATCGCAGCCGTTCAAGAGGCGTTGCGAAAATCACTACTTCTCGCTGAACTACCAACCTTTTTTCAACAGCCTGACCGGCGAACTTTCAGGCTTTGAAGCGCTGGTGCGCCTCAATCATCCGGTTTACGGCTTCATATCGCCAGCAGAATTCATTCCTGTGGCGGAAGATGTAGGCCTGATCAGCAGGTTGGGTGCCTGGGCCTTGGCTGAAGCCTGCCGCACGGCTGCCACTTGGCCCGCGCACCTCACCGTTGCTGTCAACGTGTCGCCGGAACAATTCCTCGACGGCACATTGATGACCGACATTCACAACGCCCTCGAATTATCAAGCTTTCCGGCCTATCGCCTCGAAGTTGAAATCACCGAAAGCACCATGATGGGCGACGCCGAAGTGGTGATGTCGCAATTGGAATCCCTTCGCGAAATGGGCTGCCCCATTGTGCTGGATGACTTCGGCACCGGCTATTCCAGCTTGAGCTATCTCTGGAAATTCCCCTTCTCCAAATTGAAGATCGACCGCAGCTTCGTGCAGGCCATGGAACACAAGCCGCGCGTGCAAGGCATGTTGTCGTCAATCATGAGTTTGAGCCGCAACCTCGGTCTCAAGGTCACCGCCGAAGGCATTGAAACACGCGGTGCAAGCCAGCATGATTCAAGACATGCAATGTGACTATATTCAAGGCTACCTGACCGGCAAACCCGCCCCCGCCAAAGACCTTGCGGCCTTCATCATGTCGCGCTTCGCCAAAGAAATAAAAGCCCGCATCGCCCCCCGGGAAGCACACCAGAACCCAGCATGAAACTGGGCCAGAACTTCGGCTGATCTGAGGCGTGCCTCTACCCAACCCTCTCCTTTGGAAAAAGCGGGATGATTGCGCCGCAATGGTGGGAGAGGTCCTTAGGGCGGCCACTCAATAACAACTCAAAAACTTCTCCCCGCCCTAGCAGGGCGGGGCGGATCGCGAAGCGAGACGGGGCGGGTGGATGCCACGGGCGCAAGGATGACGTGTTGAAGTCATTTGACAGTTTTCGAGAACCGCAATACCATCATATGGTACTTAATTGGAGCCTGTTCCATGTCCAAAAATACCTCCGTCATTCTCGGCAAGGAGCATGACAAATTCATCGCCGCACAAATTAAGAAGGGTCGGTTTGCTTCGGCCAGTGAAGCCATGCGGGCGGGGTTGCGGTTGTTGGAGGAGCAGGAATTGAAGGTGGAGGCGCTGCGGTCCGCCATCGTCAAGGGGGAGGAAAGCGGTGCACCCCTGCCCTTCGATATGGCTGCATTTATTGCGACCAAGCGCAGAGTTTCCTGATGTTGCACATCCGGCTTTCGCCACTGGCGCAGGCTGATCTCGATGGGATTTGGACTTATACTGTTGCGCAGTGGGATGAGGCGCAGGCGCAAAGCTATCTGATGGGTCTTGATGCGACGATGAAACTGTTGGCGGAAAATCCACGCATGGGAAGCGCCATTGATGACATCCGCAAGGGATATTTCAAGTTTCCAGCGGCGTCACATCTGTTGATTTATCGACTGACGCCCGATGCGATTGAGTTCATGCGGATATTGCATCGTCGGATGGATGTGGAGCGGCATGTTTGAGTGGGGGTTTGAGTAAAAGGGAAGCGTTCCTTTTAACTCTTTTAACCTCTTTTAACTTGTTCGTAATTCTCATTATTTTCTTTCTGCCCCTTGGAACTCTCACAAGCCCCAGCAAAGTTCCCACCACTGACTATCGTGTAATTCGCTTTTATAAGTTGTCGCATGTTGAGCAACCACCTTACACCAAACATCAAAATTAGCAATCGAATTAAACGTCAAATCTGTCGCTATTAATTTATATGGTCACTCTATGTTCAAAGCTCTAAATATAATTGAGATGGACTCAAATCGCCAAATCATTGCCGACAATTGCTAGAAGACGGCCGAGTACACACGAAATGGCGTGACCTTTGTTGGGCTTGTGGCGATGCCAGATGCACTGCTTACCAATCAAGCAAATCTCGCTCAATCTCACACTGAAATGGTCGGCTGTTGAATGTGCTGTCGTACTGGTGGTTTAGGACCGCAGGTTCCATGTCATCGCAAAGCGCATTGGGTCTGTTCAAGATCATCTAAAGCCTGGGAATTTCTTGACGGGAAAAGCAGCGAAACAGTAGGAATATTTGATCCGACACCATTGGTTAGCAAAGTCGAAAATCTTGCGCTGTCGAGACCCTGATTTCCTCTTTTATGGCCGATTTGCGGAAATAGCCGCAAACAAGGCGGGCGAGAAAGCGAAAAATTTGCTAACATTGGAGGAAAACATTTTGGGGAAACAGGGGAAAAGGAATTGGCTTGCATCTGATTTGTCAACACTAATGCATCAGTTATTAAGATCTTGGAGCGGTTCAATGACCATTAATTTGTACTACTAGCAATTGGCACATGCTAGTCATGGCGTAGTCGTCAATATATTCGGAAAACGGATGCCTCCTTTGATTCCGAGGCTTATGCGATCAGTTTTTTGGCAACTGCGCGATTGTCAGATTCAGGCGTCAATTTGGCGGCCTGTTGCAAGGGAGCGCAATCCTAATGGGCATCTTGCAGTAATCTCAAAGCACGAGCTTTCGCTCAAGTTGGGAACAACTACGGGCTGCTATCGAGTGGTACCCAGAAATGAGCGAAGGGGCTCAATCGAAAGATCAGTGTTGAATCCCGCATGAAATAGTTCCCAACTTTTCGAACTAGCAAAATACTTGGCGAAGCTCCAATTAGAAACAGGAGTCTGCGACCAGGAGTATCAGCCATGTGGCAAACCCCATAATATAATAAGCGGTAACCAGGGTTGCGGTATTTACCGCAACCCTTGTTACCGCCTCATGAACTATATGTCCATAATTCAAAGATGGTAAAACTATGTCTAAATAACAATCGTCTCCAAGACTTTCGACTGGCAAGCATAAGTATTGACAGGTCACAAGCCAACTGTTGGCCAAGTAAAATCATTGGCCGGTCTGGTGTTGAGCCAAGATGAAAAGAAAGAGCCAACACAAATAACGGTTACGCTCTGCTTGCAAAACTGGAAGCGAGCGCTTCAAAATGGTGACTGGAAATGTGAAGGCGGGATTTACGCCAAGATACCAATCGAAAGATTTCGTGTAAGTCGTTCTTGGCCCACCCGCCCCGTCTCGCGGCTTGCGCCGCGATCCACCCCGCCCTCTCGAGGGCGGGGAGAAGATTGGGGCTCAATCCTGAAACGGATCCCGCATCAAAATCGTATCATCCCGCTCCGGTGATGTGCTCAAGCAGCGCCACCGGGCATTCGATCAGTTCTTCCAGAAACCGCACATATTTCACGGCTTGCCCCGGCAAGTCATTCCAGCTCCGCGCACCTGCCGTCGTGCCCTTCCAGCCTTCGAAACTTTCGTAGATCGGTTCCACGCGGCGTTGGGCGTCTTCGGCTGCGGGGAAGCGTTCGATGCGTTTGCCGTCGAGCTCATAGCCCACGCCAACTTTGATTTCTTCAAGTCCGTCGAGCACGTCGAGCTTCGTCAGCGCGATGCCTTGTATGCCGCTGGTCTTGATGGCTTGGCGCACCAGGATGGCATCGAACCAGCCGCAGCGGCGCTTGCGGCCGGTGACGGTGCCGAATTCGCGGCCGCGCTGGCCGATCCATTCGCCCACGTCATTGGCTTGTTCGGTCGGGAATGGGCCTTCGCCCACGCGCGTGGTGTAGGCTTTGCAAATGCCGAGCACATAACTCACCGCCGATGGCCCCATGCCCGTGCCTGCTGCGGCTTGGCCCGCCACGGTGTTGGACGAGGTCACATAAGGGTAAGTGCCGTGGTCAATGTCAAGCAGAATGCCTTGCGCACCTTCAAACAAAATCCGGTTGCCCTTCTTGCGGTGCTCGTCGAGCAAATCCCAAACTGCATCGGCATAGGGCAGAATTTTTGGCGCGACTTCGGTCAGGTCTTTCAACACTGAAGCGGCAGTGATTTCCGCCACACCCATGCCACGGCGCAACGCATTGTGATGCGTGAGCATGCGGTCAATCTTTGGCCCGATGGTTGAAAGGTCAGCCAGGTCATTGACGCGAATGGCGCGGCGGCCAACCTTGTCTTCATAGGCCGGGCCAATGCCGCGGCCCGTGGTGCCGATTTTGCCAGCACCCGCTGCGGCTTCGCGCAATTGATCAAGTTCGCGGTGCAGCGGCAAAATCAACGTGGCATTGCCGGCGAGGCGTAAATTTTCACGCGAAATTGAAACGCCTTGCGCGCGCAGTTTTTCAATTTCGGAATCCAGCGCCCAAGGATCCACCACCACACCATTGCCGATGACCGACATTTTGCCGGGGCGCAAAATGCCGGATGGCAGAAGCGAGAGTTTGTAGGTCGTGCCATTGATGACCAGCGTGTGGCCCGCATTGTGGCCGCCTTGAAAGCGCGCCACCACATCGGCGCGTTCGGACAGCCAGTCCACAATCTTGCCTTTGCCTTCGTCGCCCCATTGTGCGCCGACCACTGCTACATTTGCCATCAGACATGCTCTCCAAAACACGAAAAACGGCCCCGACGAGTTTGGGACTCGAAGGGGCCGTTGACTGTCCTTAGATTGCCAGGCAACTTCCGAGTGCGCAGGTTCGCAACAGTTCGCGAAACGACTTAGTCTCCACAACACTCACGCGCATACCTTCAGGCCAGGTGATTTTATAGCCTGTTTTCAGGCTGTTCTCGGCCTGTGGCGCAACCGCGAAATCCCAGGCCAATACGCCGCGCTGCTTTTCAAGTTCACGAACCGTGGGTGCCGTCATGCCGGCGATTTCATCAATCTCGATGTCTTTCGACGCCGTGAAAGGAACCCGGTCAATAATCCGCACGGGGATGGCGATTTCATGCAGGTTTTTGACCGTAATGTCCCACGCCCGCTCATCAACATTGGAAGATGTGAGCAGACCCTCTTCACCTGTCACACGCTTCACTTCATTGCGGGTAACTTTGATCAGGTCATCCGCACCAAACCCAAGCTTGGCTTCTTCCGATGGGTTCAGCAGCGGCAATTGTCCCTGCCCCACATAAACCCCATCGCGAAACAGGTTGACCAAACCCGGCAATTGCGGGCCCGTACCTGCAACCTTGAATGTGGCTGTGAGATAGGCATTGGTATCGAGGCGCGGCACAGAAATCGCCGAAAGTTCGGCAGGCATTTGGCCCGACGTGATGCGCACTTTTTTAGACTGCCCGGCGTTATCAACACTCACGCGGCCCGTGATGCTGTAGGTAGCTTGAAAGCCCGCACTTTCAATGATCGCTTGCGATTGCAAAATGGCTTTAGGCTTTGCGAGGTCCAACTTGCGCGTCACGGCTTCCCCGCCCAGCTGCGCGATTTGATCGTTCATCGCATCAGACTCAGACATGGCAGGAGCAGCGGCAACAGGCTCTGGCGTTTCCAGCTTGCTGACTTCCCATGAAGGCAATTCAGGCGCTGCGGTTGAACCGGTGGGTCGTGCTGTTGAAAGCCTCAACGCAACATTGTCCCAACGTTCGCCGGTTGTTTGCGTAACGTCAGCCCGCTGCACCAAGTCCAACTGTGGCTTGTCGTTGGCTTTTCCAATCACCAGTCGCGCATCGTAAAACGGCGTCCACGATGCTTCCTGCACGCGATAGGAAATGCGCAATGAACCCTTGGCTGCTTGCGCCGCCTCCACATTCACCACCACTTCTGTTCGATACTCATGGGCAGGCGCAAGCCCACTAAGCTTGGCCGATAGGTCATTGATAGCGTCGTCAATGGCGCGCTGGCGGCTTTGCGCCGTCACAACTTCCTTGACAACAACGCCAGGCGGCCACCGACCACATCCAACAACGCCGTCAATTGTGCAGCATCAATGGCCCGCACGGTTTCCGTTGTTGATTGCGGCACCAATTGTTTGTCGGCCAATGACAATAGAATGTTGCGCTGTTGGTTGAGGTCCGAAATTGTTTGGTCAAGCCCTTGCCGCTCAACTTGCAAATTCAGGATGTCTTTTTCCAAAGCCTTGCGCTGCGTGTCCAAGGTGTCATCACCGATAAAGCGGTTGCGCGTATCAACTGAGGTCACCAACACGTCACCCACACCTGCCCCTTCAACGCGGATGGACTGGGCATCTATGTTTTGCGGCAAGTCCGTCAGAATCAAGACTGTGGCTGCCTGCAGGAATATCGAAGGTCACATCGCGCACCACATCAGCACCTTGTGGAAATACGGTGACGGCATCAATGCGGGACGATGGTGAAAACTCCGCTGCCCACCCTGATGAGCAACATGTTGTTGCCAGCAAAACCACTGCAAAATAAACCCGCATTTAAATTCTCCCGTCGTTCATAAATAAAGTCGATGGTTGAAGAACGCCTTCAAGGCAAATCTGTGGTGGGTTGGTGACGCAAGCGTGAAACCATAACAATCTCTTCGATTGACGGCACAGAAAAACATCGCCAAATCACCATTGGGGCGCAAGCAAACGGTAGGTGAAGTATGAAAATCAAGAAATCGGCGTCAGCACTTTTAATCGTATTGATGACATCCACAGCAAGCTGGGCAGCAGCAACAGCTGAAGAAGCAGCCTCCATGCTGACGGCGTTCCAATCTTATATCGGAACGGAACCGGGCGTGGTGACAATTACGCCTGCGGGCGATGGTTATGATATTGCGATTGATGCAACACCTTATCTGAAAAAGATAACCGAGGCCGGTTTCACGTCCAAGGTTGATCCGTTCAAATTCAAGGCGACACCAAATGGCGATGGCACATGGGCCGTCATGTCAACAGGACCATTCAATGCAAAAGCAGAGGTTCCCAATCTATTCAGTTCGAATCATGGCTGTTAAAAATCTGGAATGGTCCGGCACTTATAATGCCAGCATGTTGGGCTTTGCACAAAATACCTACAACGTGTCAGGTGTCACATTTAGCCAGAGCAGCACAGACCCCACATCAAAGATCGTGACCAAGGGGGTGACAGGTGTTGAATCCGTGACGGGCACAAGCACTTCCACCGACTTGGGCAACGGCACAGCCGACAACGAAAGCAAAGTGACTTTTGCAAATCTCGTGACGTCAACTTCGATGGAACTGCCACCTGATGCCGCAGCGGCAGGCATGCCCAATTTAAGTTACACCGCATCAGCGCCAACCGGTAATTATGTGACCACAACCAAGGGCGTGTCGACAAAAGCGGCGATGGAATTGATGGCTTTTTTGGTGGCGCACCCTTCCAAGGAATTGCTGGTGAAAGACCAAGCCATCCTCAAGGAAAAATTGTTGGCAGCACTTCCATTGTTTACGTCGATTGATGCCGACAGCACGATTGAAAATGTCAGCATTGAAACATCGCTGGGCAAGTTTTTATTGGCCAGCATGGGTACAAAAGTAGCTGCGGGTGGACTGGTAAAAAACGGCCGCATTGCCGAAGGACTTTCGATCAACGGTTTGACGCTGCCTGAAGGTTTGCCGCTGCCGCCATGGAGCAAAGGCCTCTTACCCACAAGCCTTAGCATTGGTTTCGACCTCTCTGATTTCGATGGTGAAGCCGTGGCACGCAAGTTCATCACGGAAATGGACCTGTCCCTGCCCACACCGGTGCCAGCTGGTTCCGAAATGGCTTACCTTGCAGCTGTTGCGCCAAAAAACAGTATCAAACTCACCATTCCACCCGGTCACATTCAGTCTGAATTGTTCACACTGAACTATGAGGCTGTAACCGACATCAGCTTTGGCGGCATGCCAAATGTGGCTGCAAAATTCAGCATGAAAGGCATGGACGCCGTCATTGCACAATTGCAGCAAGCTGCCGCTGACCCCATGGCACAGCAAGCCATGGCAGGATTGTTCGCTATGAAGGGCATCGGCAAGGCGGATGGTGATGTGACAGTGTGGGAAGTGACCACAACGCCCGATGGTAAGGTGATGGTCAATGGCACCGACATTTCAGCCATGATGGGAGCCATGGCACCACCGCCTGCTCCTTGATCTAAAATAAATTCATCTGTCCCCCGTCCTTCTTGGGCGGGGGATTTTCTTTGGGTTTGGGCGGTGGGGCATTGCGCGTGATTGTAGTGGGTGCCATTTCAAAATAATCAAAACGCTGCTTCTGCATCAGCGGCACCACATCGCCCGTGTCATCGCTTGTTACATCCAACCACGTTTCAAAATCTTGCGGATGAATAATCAACGGGCTGCGCGGGTGAATGGTTTCAACCAATTCATTAGCCGCCGTGGTGATGATGGCGGCTGTTTCCAGCTCTGAGCCGTCAGGCCCCATCCAGTGTTCCCAAATGCCGCCAAAGGCCATCAGGCCATGGTCGGGCCGCTGGATATAGTACGGCGTTTTCTTGCCGGGCACATCGCCCTCCCACTCATAAAATCCGTCAGCGGGTATCAAGCAACGGCGGCGGCGAATGGCATTGCGGAATGTTGGCTTTTCTAAAATGGTTTCCGAGCGGGCATTGATCAGCGGTTTTGGTTGCACCTCTTTTGCCCATGAGGGCACAAAGCCCCAACGCATCAAGGCAAAATGCCGAACACCATCCCGGTCTTGCCGCACAATGGCCATGGGCCCGCTTGGTGTTACATACTGGCGCGGCGGAAATTCCGGCATTTCAATATAATTGAAAAGCCCACGCGCCTCTTCCGGCGACCGCTTAAAACTGTAAAGTCCACACATGGCTGAGGATTATAGCAAGTCAAAACCAATCATCAAAGCCGCCTCGGCTTGCGTGTGGCGGGGTGATGAAGTGTTGCTGATTCAGCGTGCTTCAACCCTAGGCAGAGGCTTGTGGAGCCTGCCCGGTGGCAAGCAAGAACCTGGTGAAAGCGGCGTCGAAAACGCCCATCGCGAATTGCTGGAGGAAACCGGCATTGCAGCGCGGCTGGAGCACGACCTTGGGCATTTTGAGATTGATGTGGGCGAGATTACTTATTGTATTCGCTGCTTTGCGGGGCCCTATGTTTCAGGAGATGCATTTGCTGCAAGTGATGCTGGTGCCGTGGCTTGGGTGCATTTTAATGATGTGGCACTTTACCAACTGGCACCTAATGTCAGCACGGCCATTGCGGCTGCCCGCAATTTGATAAAGCTTTGATGAAAATCCACATATTCGCGTTAACCTTCGTTTAAGGTCTGACTCGCAGTGGTTCTGGCGTCTGCTATGTTCACACACACAGCAGCACCACCTTACTCCGGAACATCATGTACAATCAGGATTTTAAAGCGCACACACCCCTGCCCACGCAGGAAGAAAAGCAGGTGGCGCTCCGCTACATACTCGAAGCTTGGGAAGAAGCCATTTATGATGGCCTTGATCCGGACTGTATCGCGACAGCTGCCATTTTCGCAGCATTGTCAGACATGATCGCAACCTATGGCGAAGAACCCGTCGCAGTTATGTGTGAAAGACTGCCAGAGCGCATCCGCTCTGGCGAGTTCACGGTGATGAAAACCAAGCAATAAGATTTGGCGTTAATTAAAACGCCAAAACCTTAACCTGCTTCACGTTCGGCAAGTTATTCACGGCTTCCATCACTGATGGAGGCACTGCGGCGTCAACTTCGACCAAGCCAATCGCATCTCCACCTGCAGCCACGCGGCCGAAGTGGAAGCAAGCAATGTTGATGCCCGCATTCCCCATCAGAGTTCCGATGTTGCCGATGAAACCGGGACGATCATTGTTGGTAATGTAGAGCATGTGCTTGCCGAAATCAGATTCAAGCTCAATGCCTTTCACTTGAATGATACGCGGCTTGCCGTCAGTGAACACCGTGCCAGCAACAGAACGTTCATAGTCTGCTGTCTTCACCGTCAAGCGCATATAAGTTTCGTAAGCGCCACGGCGGGTTTGCTTCACCTCATCCACTTGAATGCCGCGTTCTTTCGCAACAATTGGCGCTGACACCATATTGATGCTGCCCATTTGCGAGGTAAGAACGCCCGCCAGTGCGGCTGACGACAACGCCTTGGTGTTCATTTCACCAACGTCACCAGCATATTCAATCACAATGCCCGTAATGGCGGCATCTGTCAGTTGGCCTGCAAAGGAACCGAGCTTCTCCGCCAGTGCCACAAACGGCTTCAAACGTGGCGCTTCAGTTGCTGAAATCGAAGGCATGTTCAGTGCGTTTATGACCGCTCCCGAAATCAGGAAGTCTGACATTTGTTCGGCCACTTGCAGGGCCACGTTTTCCTGCGCTTCAGTTGAAGAAGCGCCGAGGTGTGGCGTGGCCACGACGTTTTCAAGATTGAACAATTTGTGGGTTGTCGCGGGTTCAACTTCAAACACGTCCAATGCCGCGCCGGCAACATGTTTCGACATCAGTGCTTCATAAAGCGCGTCTTCATTGACCAAACCACCGCGCGCGCAGTTGATGATGCGCACACCTTTTTTCATTTTGGAAATGGCTGCCGCGCCAATGATGTTGCGGGTCTTATCCGTCAATGGCGTGTGCAGGGTGATGAAGTCAGAACGGGAGATGAGATCCAACAATTCAACTTTTTCCACGCCAATTTGCAGCGCACGATCAGGCGACAGGTAAGGGTCATAAGCCACGACCTTCATTTTCAGTCCGAGGGCGCGATCAGCCACAATGGCACCAATGTTACCACAGCCAATGACGCCTAGTGTCTTGTTGTAAAGTTCAACGCCCATGAAGCGGTTCTTTTCCCACTTGCCGGCATGCGTTGAAGCATTGGCTTCTGGAATTTGGCGGGCCAGAGCCATCATCATCGAAATCGAATGTTCCGCCGTAGTAATGGCGTTGCCGAACGGTGTATTCATCACAACAATGCCGCGGGCTGAAGCTGCCGGAATATCGACATTATCGACACCAATACCGGCCCGGCCAATCACCTTCAACTTGGTGGCGGCTTCAATCAGTTTGGGCGTCACTTTCGTGGCCGAGCGAATGGCCAAGCCATCATACTGGTCGATAACTTTCAAAAGTGCATCTTTGTCTTTGCCAAGGTCAGGCAAATAATCAACTTCAACACCACGGTCACGGAAAATTTGAACAGCGGTTTCAGAGAGTTTGTCGGATACGAGAACACGAATGGTCATTGTAGGACCTCAAAAAATTATGGTGATGAAAGAATTACGAAGCGGAAGCGGTGGCATAGGCCCAGTCGAGCCACGGCATCAGTTTTTCAACGTCTGCTGTTTCAACTGTAGCACCACACCAAATGCGAAGGCCGGGAGGGGCGTCGCGGTAGCTGCCGATGTCGAGGGCGACGCCTTCTTTTTCCAGCAGCTTGACCATCTTCTTCGGAATGTCGGCAGCACCATCCAAGGTCAAGCACACTGACGTGTTTGAACGCGTGGCGGCAACTTTCGCAAGGTGATGGGCAAATGAAGTTTTGGAAATCCAACGGTCAATCACGGCGGCATTGGCATCTGCACGGGCGCGCAAGCCTTGCAAGCCACCAACTTTTTGCGACCATTCAAGGGCGAGCACATAGTCTTCAACACACAGCATGGAAGGCGTGTTGATGGTTTCGCCTTCAAAAATTCCATCGATCAATTTACCACCAGACGTGAGGCGGAAAATTTTTGGCATCGGCCAAGCAGGCGCATAGCTTTCAAGCCGTGCAACGGCGCGCGGGCTGAGAATGAGAACGCCGTGCGCCCCTTCGCCACCCAAAACCTTTTGCCACGAAAACGTAACAACATCGAGCTTGGAAAAATCCATGTCCTGCGCGAAGGCAGAAGATGTCGCATCGCAAATTGTCAAGCCTTCACGATCAGCGGGAATCCAATCTGCGTTTTCAACCCGCACACCAGACGTGGTGCCATTCCATGTGAAGATCACATCACGTGAAAAATCAGCCTGTGCCATATCCGGCAAATCGCCATAGGCGGCTGTGAATTTGCGAATGTCCGGCAGCTTTAACTGCTTGACAACGTCTGACACCCAGCCTTCACCGAAGCTTTCCCACGCGAAAATATCAACACCCTTGGGACCAAGCAGCGACCACAAGGCCATTTCAACAGCACCCGTATCAGAGGCTGGAACAATGCCAATTTTGTAGTCAGCAGGAACTTGAAGAACTTCGCGCGTCAAATCGATGGCGCGTTTCAAACGGACCTTGCCTTCAGCAGAACGGTGGCTGCGGCCGGTCAATGCATTTGCGAGAAGAGAAGCGTTCCACCCAGGGAACTTGGCGCAGGGGCCAGAAGAAAATTGTGCGTTTGCCGGGCGCAATGCCGGTTTCGAATCTGTCATGTTTTGCTCCATCCTTACAGATGGGTAGACTCTCGTTGGGGAGAGCTATCCCGAGGTCGCTATTGGCGTAAACCTCGTCGCAAAGCAAGCCCAGATTGTCGATATGCAAAACGCGCCATTAACTTTCGCCAATGACGCGTTCTGTAAGCAAGGCCACGCGCGATTGCGGGGAAAAACAGTGTTAAATTTTCAATCTTTAGGACCAGATCTCTTCATTGCACTCTCCTATAAAGAACTAGACATAGTAAACACGATATAAAGTTTCAATCAATTGTCTTTAAAGTTCACAGCTGGTTTGCCATTCCATTTTGACATCAACTCCGTCAAATGACGAAAGTGTGACTTTTCGAGTCCAGCACCATGCATCATCTTGTCAGTAAAATACTTTCCGTAATGTGAACGAAATATAGGCTCCATTTGGTCTTTTACAATATCTTCAATCAAAACTCCTTGAGCTATTCCGATAGCAATGCCATCCAAATAGTTCAAAACCGTAGTCAAGTCTGGTTTTAACTCTTCAAGTTTTGCATCTAAAGTACCGTCAATTCTAGAACTATGTATACGCCGCAATGCTGCATCCAGAATAGGTTCGACATCATAACGTTCACAGGCCTCAATTGTACGCCACTTCGCTGCTTCTTTTTTTGCCACCTTAATTTGATAAACTGCAACTACGACTGCCATGAACATTACGATCGTTTGAACAACGATGGCTACGTCTGCCACATTTCCAAGAGTTATAGTGTCCACAAGCATTCCCCGTACTCGATATCAACCAATAGCTTATTACTACGACTTTGATATGCAAGCAAAAACGCGCCATTAACTTTCGCCAATGACGCGTTCTGTAAGCAAGGCCACGCGCGATTGCGGGCCTGATTTTTGTGATTAGAACTTCACACGCAAACCAACCGTGGCCTGATGTTCCATGGTGTCTTTGCCAGACGTTACGATGTCGCGGAAACGATAGCCGACATCCACAGCAAGATTGTTCGTCAGGTCAACGGCAACACCAGTGGTCAAGCCTAAAGCCACGCCGTCCTTGTCAGACGCGCCGCCTTTACCATTGACCCAGCCGTAACCAACGCCGGCACCAACATAAGGTGTGAACATCGAGTCATTGGCCCAGTCAACATAAGCATTACCCAACAACGTGGTGGTGGAAATTTCAGCGCCGGGTGCAATTTCATAATCACCGGCCCAGTCAGCCGTCACGTCCATACGGAACATATCATTGAATTGGTAGCCAAGACCGCCACCCCCAACAAACGCATTGTCGTCAGCGCCACCGCTCCACTCAAGGAACGACCAGCCAATATCACCACGTGCATAAATGCCCATCGTCGAAGTTTCGACTTCGGAAGGAACGTCCGGCGAAATATCAGCCGCGTGTGCAGACATAGACATTGGCACTGCAACAGCACTTGCCAGAATAAGTGTTTTCAAAAATGACATGACGCAAACCTCACTAATTAAAATCATTGCCCCCAATGGGATGAGTTCAATATGGCGATGAGATTTGTCGGCGCGCGGGCCGGAAAAAGGCAGCAATGTGTCAGGTTTTAGAAGTGGCTATTTAGCAACAGTGTTTTGTATGAAGCTCGCACAAATTGTTAGCGGACGTTAAGCATAACACTCACTCTATCATGCCGCCGTCTTACCAATCACGCCACAAAGCTCATCAACAATATCATTCACCATGCTTGCATCATCACCTTCCGCCATGACGCGAATCAACGGTTCGGTACCTGATGGACGAATGACAAGTCGGCCTTGATTGCCCAAGCGCTTTTCTGCACTCGCAATAGACGAAATGACTTTTTGATCTTCCAACGGCTTGCCACCTAGGAAGCGCACATTTTTCAACACTTGTGGTAATGGTTCAAACAAGTTGCATACTTCGCTGACAGGTTTTCCCTGTCTCACCACTTCTGAAAGCACTTGCAAGGCAGCCAATAAGCCATCGCCCGTTGTTGCGTAGTCAGACATCACAATATGGCCGGACTGTTCACCACCCACATTGAAACCATGCGCCCGCATATGTTCAACCACATAACGGTCGCCCACCTTTGTGCGCGCCAAGCTTAAACCTTGTGACAGCATGAATCGTTCAAGGCCCAAGTTCGACATAATGGTGGACACAAGACCACCACCCTTCAATTGGCTGCGCTTGGCCCAACTGGTGGCAATCAAGGCCATGATCTGATCACCGTCGATCACGCTGCCTTTTTCATCGCAGATAATGACACGGTCGGCGTCGCCATCGAGTGCGATCCCAATATCAGCACGCACTTCACGCACGCGTTCACACATGGCTTGTGGTGCTGTGGAGCCTACTTTGTCGTTGATGTTTGTGCCGTTTGGTTCATCACCAATCACCACAATGTCTGCTCCCAGTTCCCACAATGCGGTGTTGGCCGTTTTGTAAGCTGCACCATGAGCGGTATCGATGACGATGCGCAAACCATCCAAGTTGCTTTCGCCGGGATAGGTGCGTTTTGCAAATTCGATGTAGCGTGCTCCCGCATCGTCGATGCGTTTAGCACGGCCAATGTCTGACGATGCAGCGAGTGAATCTTTTGATGGCGCATCTATCAGCGCTTCAATTTTCAACTCTTGTTCGTCGGAAAGCTTGTAGCCGTCTGGGCCAAAAATCTTGATGCCGTTGTCTTGGAAAGGATTGTGCGAGGCCGAAATCATCACACCCAAATCAGCACGCATGGAGCGGGTCAACATAGCTACGGCGGGAGTGGGCACAGGGCCTAACAAAAAAACATCCATGCCCGACGCCAGCAAACCTGCGGTTAGCGCCTGCTCAATCATATAACCCGAAAGCCGAGTGTCCTTGCCGATGACAACGCGGTGGCGATGGCCACCACGACGGTGCAACTGACCTGCCGCCATGCCGATGCGCATCACCACGTCTGGCGTCATACTGCCAGCATTGGCGCGACCACGAACACCATCAGTTCCAAAATATTTACGACTCATGATATTCCCCACAAAATCCCAATTCCCATATTCGACACTAGCACATTTCAAATGTCGACTGAATCAGGATCATTGGACGCGGTAAACATTTTCAAACCATGTACCGTAACCTTAACATCATGCACCCGCAAAATGTGAGCAGCCTGCCCTGCCGCTTGCAAGGCACCACCCACCGAACCGTGCGCCCTGTCAGCCGCCACTTTTTCACCCGTCACAGCACCCACGAAACCCTTGCGGGAAAGCCCTACCAAAACCGCAACACCCAAACCGTGAAACAGCGAAAAACCTGCCATTAATTCAAGGTTTTGCTTGAAGGATTTTCCAAAACCAATGCCGGGGTCCACGCAAATGTTTTCGCGCGCAATACCAGCGGTTTCTGCCTTTGCAATGCTGGCTGCCATGCCGTCATAAACATCCAGCAACACATCTTCATAACGTGGGTTGAGCTGCATGGTTTTCGGCTCGCCCTGCGCATGCATCAAAATAACCGGGGCATTGCTTTGCGCCACGACTGTAGCAGTTGCAGCAGCATAGCCCAGCGCTGAAACATCATTGATAATTTTGGCGCCTGATTTAAGTGCCGCCGTCATCACCTCGGGCTTTCGCGTATCAACCGAAACGATGTGCTGCGGCGATAATCCAGCGATAACAGATTGCACACGCACAATTTCATCTTCAATGGAAACAGTGTCAGAACCGGGCCTCGTCGACTCGCCCCCCACATCCAAAATTTCGGCACCCTCAGCTGCCAGTTTCAATCCATGGGCAATGCCCGCTTCGGAACCTGGAAACTTTCCACCATCGGAAAATGAATCGGGCGTTACATTGACGATACCCATCACCCGAGTTCGGTCCATAGCAATGCCACCAAATGCAGTGCGGGGGGTAGTGATGGCTTGAACTTCGGGCAGATCCGACAGATCGGCAAAGGATTCAATAATGCGGCCTGCACCGCGTTCGATCACTTCAATATGTGTAAAACCAATATGCTGAAATCCACCTAGAGCACCCGCCTTGCCGCTTGCAATAAACGCACGGGCATCACGGCCATAGACAAATGACACGGGGCGAAAATAGGCTTTCATTGCAATGATAATTCAATCTCTAATGTCCCCTCCTTTAAGGGAGGGGACATTTTTTGTTTAAGTTGGCTGCGGTTCCAAGCCACCGGCCTTGCCACGTTTGGCACCAGCACGCGGCACCGAAGGTGTGCCCTTGTCAGATTTCTTTTCTGGCTTGTCGTCACGGTTCAAGGTTTCACCGCGCAACAATTTTGCAACGTCTTCACCGGACAGGGTTTCGAACTCAAGCAAGGCCTTGGCTACAATGAGCAGGTCTGCGCGCTTCTTCTTCAATATCGACTTTGCGTTCGCCTCGCCCGTAGCAACCAAACGACGTACTTCTTCGTCGATGATTTGCGCCGTGCTTTCCGACACGTTCTTGCTTTGCGTCACACTATGACCCAGAAATACTTCCTGTTCATTGGCAGAATAGCGCACACGGCCCAACTTGTCCGACATGCCCCATTCCGTGACCATGGCACGGCCCAATTGCGTAGCCATTTGAATGTCGCCCATGGCACCATTGGTCACGTTCTTTTCGCCACCCAAAATGAGTTCAGCTTCACGACCTCCAAACAGCACGGCCATGCGGGCTTCACACCATTCACGCGTGCGCGAATGACGGTCGCCATCAGGCAGGTTCATGGTCACACCCAAGGCGCGGCCGCGGGGAATAATTGTCACCTTGTGCAGGGGATCATACTTCACATTGAGACCAACAACAGCGTGGCCCGCTTCATGGTAAGCGGTATTGCGGCGTTCTTCCTCAGACATCACCATGGAGCGGCGTTCAGCCCCCATCATGACCTTGTCCTTTGCATCCTCAAATTCGGCCTGTGTGATGATGCGCTTATTGCGACGGGCAGCCAAAAGAGCTGCTTCGTTGCAGAGGTTCGCAAGATCTGCACCAGAGAAACCGGGCGTGCCACGGGCCAGAATTTTTGGCTCAATATCAGGAGCCAATGGTTTGTCCTTCATGTGGACTTTCAAAATTTGTTCGCGGCCCTTAACGTCAGGGTTGCCCACGGTGATCTGGCGGTCAAAACGACCTGGACGCAGCAAAGCTGGGTCCAGCACGTCAGGGCGGTTGGTGGCGGCAATGATGATGACGCCTTCATTCGCTTCAAAACCATCCATTTCAACCAACAGCTGGTTCAAGGTCTGTTCGCGTTCGTCGTTACCGCCGCCAAGGCCAGCACCACGATGGCGACCAACGGCGTCGATTTCGTCGATGAACACGATGCAAGGCGCACTTTTCTTGGCTTGCTCGAACATGTCGCGCACACGAGATGCGCCAACACCCACGAACATTTCCACGAAGTCCGACCCTGAAATGGTAAAGAATGGAACATTGGCTTCACCGGCAATGGCGCGGGCCAGCAATGTTTTACCGGTACCGGGAGGGCCAACCAACAATGCGCCGCGCGGAATTTTGCCACCGAGGCGTTGGAACTTGTGCGGATCCTTGAGGAAGTCGACAATTTCAACCACGTCGTCCTTGGCTTCGTCAACACCAGCCACATCAGCAAAAGTGACTTTGCCTTGCTTTTCCGTCAGCAGTTTTGCGCGCGATTTGCCAAAGCCCATGGCCTTGCCCGCCCCGCCCTGCATTTGCCGCATGACGAAGAACCAAACACCCACGATCAACAACATCGGCAACCAGTAAATCAGCATGGTTTGCAGGAATGAATTCGGACTGTGCAGCCTCGAATTCAAAGTTCACGCCTTTGTCGCGAAATAGCTTCTGGTCCTCTTCCGAAGGAATGCCGATTGACGACACGGTTTTGCCGCTCGTGGTCTGGGCTTCAATTTGCCCCGTTCCAATGGTGTGGGTAAAACTCTTGATACTTCCGTTGTTCACTTCCTTGAGGAAATCGGAATAGGAAATCTCATTGCTCGCCGTACGCATCATGCTCTGGCCCTGAAACAGGCTGAACAAAGCGAACAACAACAGACCAATGACGATCCAAACAGCAAAACTACGGAATTGATTCACGTCTAACCTCTTCAATTGCAGCCTGCAAAGCAGCCTGTCGGCATTCAGTCCAGATTCTTTAAGTCCAAGTTATTCGATAACATAAGTATGACAAACGGCAATTCCAAGAAACTTCCGATCCTTAATACGAAACTACAACAGGAATTGTTCACAAAGCGTGGCCGAAATTGTTGTTAGCCCGCTTTTAACAGCTGAAACCAGTGTTCCGTCAGGCAGTTTGACCAGAGGAGCCGCTGAAAACGCCAGTGCAGGCACATCTTTCGGGCGCTTAAGCTGGGGTGGCACACCAATAACGCCCACAAATGAACCTGCTGGTGCCTTCACTAAGAACCGACCGTCAAATACGACTATTCCCGTACCTTCAACGGGCAAATAGCGAGTGCTCATCCGGGCGGGTTCGCGCATCACTTCCACCACGTGTCGCCTTGCACTCACAATTGCACCATTGGCGCTACGCCGATTTTCATTGCCGCCCGTTACCCATTGGCAAAGTGATTGCGCTACGGCACGTTCCGGCATTTGCCCGTCGCCCACACTGCAAAGTGCCCAAGCCATAATGTCGGTTTTCAATGTAACAGAAGCCGCCGCAAATTCCTGCCGCGAAAAGCGCAGCACGGCATAGTCATCAACCACGCAAAAAAGCTGCCGCCACCGCTGCAACACACTATCCGCTTCGCGCACCCGGTCTTGCGCGACGTGTGCAACCTGCTGCAATTCTGCGATGTCTTGCCCCGCTAAATCAGCACGCACGCGAACGCGTTCGAAATTTGCGTTCACGTTGCTGGGGTCTTCGAGCCAGTCTTGTTGCAGCTCCTTCAAATAAGCACGCAACGTGTCACGGCGTTCACGCAACAGCGGGCGAAACAGTTTCACACCACGCCATTCATTTTCCGGCCAGATCGCAGCAAGACTGCGATCACTGTCAGTTCGCTTTTGCCGCATGGCAACGGTTTCCGCCTGATCGTCAGCCGTGTGGGCCGTCATCAACACCTGCACATTATGGTCGCGGCACCACTGGCTCATTGCATCATAACGCGCCGTCCGCGCTTTTGCTTGGATGCCCGTGCTGGGTTTTTCACCCTGCCACTTCAACACATGATGTTCGATTTTTAGTGCTTCACACCACTTGGCAACTTTCAGGGCCTCATCAGCACTTTCAGTACGCAAGCCATGATCAACAGTTAAAGCAAAAACAGATTGCGGCCCGTGAGGTAGTTCTTGCCAATGCGCAGCTAGTCGCAACAGAGCCGTTGAATCAGCCCCCCCAGAAACAGCAATGGCCACGCGAGAAAAACCCGCGAGGCCATTAAAAATGCCGGTCAGGGCGTGCGGTGCCTTAGCAGCCAGCACGCTTCAATTCAGCTTGCGCCCGCTTTTTGGCTTCGACGGCACGCGGGAATTCAGTGGAAACCGACGCCAAGGCAGCACAGGCTTGCTCACGCTGTTCCAATTTGCGGAGACTCAGGCCGAGTTTCAACAAACTGTCGGGTGCGCGGCGGCTTTTGGGATAATTCTTGTAGCCCTGCAAAAAATTCCGCGCGGCTTCCTGATAATTTGCCTGGGCATAGAATGTTTCACCCAATTGATATTGCGCACTGCCTGCTAAGCTGTGGTCAGGATATTTTTCGAGGAATTGGCGGAAGCCCGCTTCTGCATCGCCAAATTGCCGGCGCAGCAAGGTCTCATAATGCTTTTCATAAAGCGCTTCCGGCGTATCAACAGCAGGCGAAAGCGAGACGTTTTCAACTCCGTCAGCTTGTGTGCCGTCAACTACGGCATTCTGGGCAGGTTCGGTGGTAGCGATGGCAACATCTTGTGCCTGATCCGGCACAATTACTTGGCCGTCACCACCCGCCGAATTGTCTTGTCCACTGGCCAAATTGGCTGGGCCAGGTGCCAGCTCCTGTGTTTCAATGGGCTCATCACCCAAAATAATTGCCTGCTTTTTTGGCTTGGCCGCAACCACCACGGGCGCTGGCGTATCTTCTATGGTCTCTACGCCTTCAGCGGTGTCGGTCTTTTTCAGCTTGGGCGCTGGCTGTTCAACCACGCCCTGTTGTTGATTACCGCCCAACTGCTTTTGCAGTTGCTGCATGGAATAATTCAATTCTTCCATTTGGCCCGTTAATTCACGCAGGCGGTTTTCAATATTGAGAATGCGGGTTGCAATGTCCTGGGCAGACACTGGCAACGCAGCGAAACCCAAAAGCATGACGGCAAATACACTGGATTTGAACATGTCAAAAA
The DNA here is from genome assembly GCA_963840765.1 of uncultured Alphaproteobacteria bacterium. GTDB lineage: Bacteria > Pseudomonadota > Alphaproteobacteria > Rhizobiales > Aestuariivirgaceae > Aestuariivirga. The sequence continues at coordinate 447,077 of CAWJAE010000011.1, forward strand.
TTCCGAAAAGGAGGTCGTCTTGAAAATCACTCTGGCCGCCAAAGACGGAGAAATTGCGGCCCAATCGAGACGCCACTAAAAAACGGCAAAGCCTGTGGCAATTTCACCACAGGCTTTGCAACAAGATTAGTTGTTGGTGCCGCCGGTGATAACCGTGACAGCTCGGCGGTTTTGTGACCAGCATTCTTCTGCATCACACAACTGCGCTGGCTTTTCCTTACCATAGGCGATGGACGCCACGCGGCTGCCTTTAACACCTTGGCTGATCAGGAAGTTGCGCGAGTTGGTGGCGCGCTTTGCCGACAGCGAAATATTGTACTCACGCGTGCCGCGCTCGTCGGCATGGCCTTCAACTTGAATAGTCACTTCCGGATATTGTTGCAGCCACTCAGCTTGGCGTGTGAGGATCTCACGGCCTTCTGATGTCAAATCGGTCTGGTCAACAAGGAAGTAAACCCGGTCGCCTACATTGGTTTGGAAGTCTGCTTGGCTGCCTGGGGCCGCACGGCCCGCTCCACCTTCAAGGGCGCTGCCGCCACCGTCAGCACCAAGGCCTGCATCAAGATCGGGCTTCTTCTTAGAACAGGCCGCAAGGACCAAAAAACAGCTCATCAGGGCCGCCGTCCTGAAACCTGCTGAACGCATCATCATAAATCCCACTCCTTCAAATGGCCTACTCTTTTTCAGCCATGCACCTCGCCCCTCTCAGGCCTGAAGTGCGATTCGCATTGTCGTATTCCGCGTTGCACAAAACGCCCCCATGCGCAAGCGTGGGGGCCTGTGTTCAACAGTTTTTCGGGCACTGGGCCAAAGCCAAAGCTTAGCTTGTTTGTGCGCCTGAGGTGATAACCGTGACAGCACGGCGATTTTGTGACCAACATTCTTCCGCATCACATAATTGTGCGGGTTTTTCCTTGCCGTAGGCAATGGAAGACACGCGCTTTGCGGAAACGCCTTGTGAAATCAGGAAGTTGCGCACATTCGTGGCGCGCTTTGCAGATAGCGAAATATTATACTCACGCGTGCCCCGTTCGTCGGCATGACCCTCGATTTGGATGTCAACGCCGGGATATTCCTGCAACCAGGCCGCCTGCTTCATCAAGGCAGCCTTGCTTTCCTCGTTCAAATTTGTCTCGTCATTGCCGAAAAACACACGGTCACCCACGTTCGCTGCAAAATCTTCTTCAGAACCCGGAACCTGAGCGGCCGAGCCCGCAAGGCCAGACGAACGGTCACCTGAACCATCACCTAAGCCATCAGCGCCGAGGCCGGCGGTGGCGTTTTTCTTTGAACAGGCTGCAAGCGAAAGTGCCAGACCAAGTGCCAGCACCAGTTTGAAACCGGACGTTTGAGTATTCATCATGATCAAATCCACCTTAAAAGGAGCGAAAGCCCCCCGGCCCCGCCTACGCAATTGCGAAGAATTTGTACTCCGCCATTCAGACTTCCTTTGCCTTAATGACGTTAAAGGCGAGTTGGCGAAGGTGGTAAATAAAAGGTTAATTCAACCGGGGTGACCATGCCGGATCACTTGCAAAGCCGGGTGTTGGCACGGGTTGTTCGTTGTAGCCCGTCACGTCAACGGAGTGCAGTGTGGCACCGCCATTCTCGCCGGCACTTTCGCGGAAGAACATGATGACACGGCTGTTAGGTGCCCATGTTGGACCTTCATTGTGATAGCCTTCCGTGAGGATGCGCTCGCCTGAACCATCCGGCTTCATCACACCAATCGAGAATTTTCCGCCGGCAGATTTTGTGAAGGCAATCCACTTGCCATCAGGTGACCAAACGGGCGTAGAATAACGCCCCTTGCCAAAGCTGATGCGGTTTTGCCCACCACCACTTGAATCCATCAGGTAAATTTGTTGCGTGCCGCCACGATCAGACTCAAACACAATCTGCCCACCATCAGGTGAATAAGAAGGGGCCGTGTTAATAGCTGCCACATCGGTGACCTGGCGCAACTGCCGGGACTGCAAATTCATCTCATAGATGTTCGAATAGTTCCCATCTTCACTCTGCAGCGACATGACAATCCGATTGCCATCGGGCGAATAACGCGGAGCAAAACTCATCGTCGGAAAATCCCCGACGATCTCTTTTTGGTTGGTGTCGATGTTGTAAAGAAACACGCGCGGCACACCTGTGCCAAACGACATGAATGTGACTTCGTTCGACGTTGGCGAAAAACGCGGCGTCAACAACAGATCGCCACCCACAGGCAGCGTACGCGGGTTGAAACCGTCTTGATCCATGATCGCAAGTTTCTTCACGCGTTTGCGCTTGTCGCCAGTTTCATCCACAAATACCACTCGCGTGTCGAAGTAGCCTTCAAAACCGGTGAGCGCTTTATAGATCTGGTCCGACACGCGGTGGGCCAAACGGCGCGCCAATTTTGGCGATGCCGCCAAGCTTTGACTGGCCAACAATTGTCCCGAGTTAATATCGTAAAGCTTGAACGTTACGCGGATTTTTCCGCCTTCATTATTGACGGCACCCATGACCAAGGCACGTGCCTTGATGCCGCGCCACGCATCAAAAGCAGGCTCAGTTTCAAGGTTAGAAATTTGTTCAGGGTAAGTGTCGGGAGAAAGCGGTTCAAAATATCCAGTACGCCCGAGATTATTCGCAATAACGCCAGACACCGTTGCTGCAGCTTCATCCGCACCGCCCGAAAGGAATGGTGCAATGGCCAAGGGAATGGGGTCGATCCGCCCTTCCTTGTTGATGCCTTTGATTTGCGCCTGCGCAGTGGCAGTCATGCCAACCACAACGAGCACGGCAAACACGGCAGTCAACAGGCGGTTCAAAATCGTCATCACGTCAGTCCCTTTAAATTCGTCTTACTGTGGCGCAAAGGTCCACTCAATTTCTTTCCACAGGTTATAATTCTCCTGTGGCAACCAATCATAGGGCGCACATGCCATAACCGCCGACACGGCAGCTTGCTGTGCAGTTGCACCACCTGACCCACCAACCACAACGGGCTGACCAATGACGCGGCCATTTTTTGCCATCTTCCACGACAGATCAACCGTTTCCTGGGCTTCCCGCACCGAAGGCGGAATGGTCCAGCATTCGGCAAAGCGTTGGCGCAAGCCATCAATGATGGTAGCGGATGCAGCATCATCAGTACCTTGGGTATCTTTTTCAGCTTTCTCCGGCGTGCCCGCTTCGTCTTTCTTTTCGAGCGTCGACGCGGCTTCGTCGTTTTCCTTGTTCAGCAATTTCTCAAGCTGGGCTACGTCAAATTTCTTGGCTTTTTTCTCAGCTTCCAATTTTTCCTTCGCATCAGCCTTGGCTTTTGCATCAGCTTCTTCTTTTTTCTTCTTTTCTTCCTCGGCCTTCTTTTTCTTGGCCTCTTCCTTTTTCTTCTTGGCTTCGTCTTTTTTCTTTTGCTCTTCAGCCAATTTCAATTCGGCCTCTTCCGCCTCAAGCATTTGCTTCAGCGGATCAGGATTGACGGGCGTGTCCTCAACCTTTTTTTCGGGCTCTTTCGGCTTTTCCGGCTCGGGCTTTGGTGGAGGCGGCTCTTGCTTGGCAGGCTCCTTTGCCGCGACCTTTTTTTCTTCCGCCACTTTTTCCTGAGGCTTGGTTTTTTCAACCGACTTTGACGGCTTTGGGCTTTGGCTTTTCCGCAGGCTTATCGTCGGACTTGGTTTGCGCCTTCACTTTGGTGGCGTCTGAGATTTTGGAAATATCAACCTGAATAGCTTCAACAGGCTGCACTTCGAAAGGCTTCGTTGCTGGAATGCCCAGCAACGCCGCCAAGATAATGGCGGCGTGAAAGGAGATCGAACCGAAGAAGCTTTTTTTCATCGAGGGACTAATTGACAGGTTTATCGAGCGGCAATGTGGCAAGCCCAACCTTGGTGTAGCCAGCGCCATTCAACAGACCTAAGACCTCCATGACATTGCCATAGGTCAAGGCTGTATCGGCCCGCACCATCAGGCGCTCTTCCTTGCCTTCCTTGGAAGTGGCCGCCAATTGTTCGAGCAACTTGTCAAAAGGCATTTTCTCTTCGCCCAGATAAACGGTCTTGTCGGCCTGTACCGTAATATAGGTAGGCTCCACCGGCGAAGGCGTTGGCGTGGCACTGGCCTTTGGCAAATCCACAGGCACAGAAACGGTCATCAAGGGCGCTGCAACCATGAACACGATCAACAACACCAACATCACGTCCACCAAAGGAGTAACGTTGATTTCAGCATTCAAACCTTTGCGATTGCCGCGGCGACCCCGCCTGCCGCCACCGCCACTTGCTGAACCCATTGAAGCGCCCATGTTGATCAGGCCCTTTCGTCAAGCTGACGTGAAATGATGGCAGAAAATTCATCGGCAAAGTTTTCAAGCCGCATCGCAACTTTCGACGCATCGTTTGCATAGATATTATAAAAAATAGTCGCCGGAATTGCGGCCACCAGACCAATGGCGGTGGCGAACAAGGCTTCCGCAATGCCGGGTGCCACAACCGCCAAGCTGGTGTTGCCTGAAGTCGCAATGCCTTGGAACGACGTCATGATGCCGTAAACCGTGCCGAACAAACCAATGAAGGGTGCAGCCGATCCGATGGTGGCAAGAAACAGCAAGCGCGCTTCAAGGTCGCCCATTTCTTTTTGGATTTGTACATCCATGACTTTTTCAATACGCTTCAACACGCCCGTAAAGCCTGCGCGCATGGCGGAACCCTGGCTGCGCTTCCACTCTTCCATGGCGGAAACAAATACTGATGCCATGCCAACAGGATCGCGTTGACGCGCACCGTGATATAAATCATCCAGCGATTGACCAGACCAGAACATGCCCTCGAAACGGTCATTGGCCGCGTTCTCTTTGCGGAAGGCGAACCACTTTTCAAATATGATGGCCCAGCACCAGATGGAGGCCAGCGCCAACCCGATCATCACAATGAAAACGGGCCAAGAGGCCTGCATCACCAAGTGCCAAAGTGACATGCTACCAGCTTGTGCCGCTGCGCCTGGTGTTTCTACAATTTGTTCCATCGTCTCGCTATCGTCCCCGAATACGGCAAAACTGTCCCCCTGTTTTGCTCGTCTGCCTGAGGTGTCGCCATCAGTGAACGGCCTCAAACACTGAAAATACGCCGAATCTACGGCAATTCAGGCTTATCCACGAATCGCCGCAGGGCCAGACAGGGACCCGCTGACCTTAGCGCCCGCAGATGAATCGGTTATGGTTAACAAGTGGTTAGGACGTGGCTTTCATCAAGGCTTCAAGCAAATCTGCCGTCAACCGTTTCGGGCGGCCTTTGCCGTCAATGAGAACCGCTGTCACGTCAGCGCTGAATAGAACTCGTCGCCCCGCAAAACGCGTTGTTTTAAGTCAAACCGCGCTCCCGAAGCTGCCCCCGGCGTGGTTTCAACGGCAAGAACATCATCAAACTTGGCGGGCCGCAGAAATTCACAATTCATGCGCCGCACAACAAAAGCGCCGCCCGTCGCCGAACATCGCGTTCTGGTCAACGCCCAAAACCCGCAAAAAATCCGACCGCGCCCGTTCGCAGAATTTCAGATAGTTGGCGTGATAGACATAACCAGAAAAATCCGTGTCCTCGTAATAGACGCGAACGGGCAAGCGGTGGATGCCGTTGAAGAGATGGTGCCTTCAAGCATCATTTTCATTCAACGGCAAAACGCCTTGTGTAATCTCCGCACGGTTGGGACGGCTAATCCAAGATGCTTGAAGGCATGATGTGTCAACAGCCGCCCGCGTGGCGTGCGATTGAAAAATCCGAGTTGCAATAAATATGGCTCCACCACATCTTCCAGCGCATCCCGCCCTTCGGAAAGCGATGCCGCAATGGTATCAATGCCCACCGGCCCGCCACCAAAATTCAGCGCGATGGTTTTGAGATAACGATGATCCAACGCATCCAGTCCCGCATCATCCACATCCAACATACGCAAGTGCCTTGTCGGCTGATTTTGCATCACACGCGATCGACCATCAACCGAAGCAAAGTCCCGCACGCGGCGCAACAAGCGTCCCGCAATGCGAGGCGTGCCGCGCGAACGCTTGGCAATTTCCATCGCACCATCTTCGGTGACCGACAAATTCATAATCCGCGCACCACGTCGCACAATGTCGAGCAACTCATCATGGCTGTAAAAATCCAAACGCACAGGAATGCCAAAACGGTCCCGCAACGGCGTGGTCAAAAGTCCGGTGCGCGTGGTGGCCCCCACCAGCGTGAATTTGGCAAGGTCAATTTTCACACTGCGCGCGGCTGGCCCTTCACCAATAATGAGATCCAACTGAAAATCTTCCATCGCCGGATAAAGCATTTCTTCAACGGCAGGGTTGAGGCGGTGGATTTCGTCGATGAACAATACATCGCGATCTTCCAGGTTGGTCAGCAGTGCTGCAAGGTCCCCTGCCTTGGCAATTACGGGGCCTGACGTGGAGCGAAAATTCACTCCCATTTCCCGCGCCATAATTTGCGCCAGCGTGGTTTTGCCCAAGCCCGGCGGTCCGGCAAAAAGCACATGGTCAAGCGGTTCCTGACGCGACTTTGCCGCCTCAATAAAAACCTTTAGATTGGCCTTCTGTTTGGTCTGCCCCACAAACTCATCAAGCCGCTGCGGCCGCAAATGCGTGTCGAGCGCGTCTTCGGGTTTGGGAGCTTGATCAAGGATTGTGCGGGTCATGTTGTGCGTCTGCCGCTCCACCAAACTGCAAAAGCCAAACCCCACCAGCCGACACCAAATGCAGTGACAGCCACAAAAGCGTATAGTCTGAAAGAATGCCGGACTCCGACAGTGTGCTGAATCATCCGCGTTAAAATAGAACATAAAAAGCGCCCACGCGAAGACAGATGCCGCAAGCGGAATGAAAATGCTGTTCGTTCCCTTCCAAGCCATAACCAACCCTGTAACGAACACCAACAAAAAGGGCCTGCAAGCCGCCCAAGAAATAGCCAAATGGAAGTGCGAATAAAAACATGATAGGGATCGCCGCAAATGAAAAATCTGTCGCCACACCATCTTTGTCAAAAGTTGCAAAAGCGGCAGCAATGCAAAGCATAACAATAGCACCAATGATGGGACCCAAAACTTCCATAGGCTAGCATGTGAAAGCAGCACGCTTCATTCATCCCAGCGCCAACTCTTTCAGTGCCGATCTGATCAATTTCTCCGTAGGCTGATCATCCCCAGCTTTGCGCAGTGCGGCAGATACAGCCATTGCTGCTTGCGATTGACCGTAACCCAGATTGACCAGCGCCGACACCGCATCCGTTACAGCTGTGGTCTTTGGAGCCGACAATTCAGCGGCAATGGGCTCCCAACCCAATATCAGCCGCAGTGTAAGCAGGTGCCTTGTCTTTCAATTCCAGCACAATGCGTTCCGCCAATTTTTTGCCCACACCATTGGCCCGCCCAATCATGGCCTTATCTTGCAACGCAATAGCAGAAGCCAATTCACTAGCCGACAATACTGAAAGAATTGCCAGTGCCACGCGCGCACCCACACCCTGCACAGATTGCAGCAGCTTGAACCATTCTTTTTCCAACAGCGTGGCAAATCCCACAAGGCGTATGTTGTCTTGCGACACCAACATGTCGGTATGGATTTCGGCAGCCTCGCCAACACCCGGCAATACGCCAAGAGTTTTCGACGAGCAGGATACAAAATAACAAACGCCTCCCACATCCACCATCACCCAATCAGGTCCGGTGGAATCGATGCGTCCTTTAAGTTTTCCAATCATGTGGCAAGTCTCATGGATGTGTGTCCGGTGCGATCACTTCAACATTCGGAAAGTAAGTGCGATAGCGCGGGCCATCCCTCGTTAACACTCTCATTCCCTTTTCGTCCGCGTGAGCACCAATCAAGAAATCGGACAAAACGCGTTCGCGCGCTCCACCATTTTTGCGATAAATCCGATGCGCCATTCCTGCCTTGGCGGCTGCCTTCCAAGGCAAATCATCTCTTACAACGCCAAAATTAGCCAACCCGCGCTCAAATTCTTCAAACCGCGGAAAATAGATGGCGACTTCCGCGAAAACGATTTGATTTACAATCAAGCTTCCTTCCTGCGACAATCGATCAAGCTGTCGAAAGCTCCAAATTGAGTGGACAGGATCTGCTGAAAGAAGTCGATCAAAACATTTGAATCAACGAGGCTTGACGTCATCAAACGGACCTCGAGTCATCATCATAAGTTCGTCGGCGGTTATCTCTTCAACCCAGCCTTCCCGGCGGGCTCGTTGCCCCATCTCAATCAGAGCACGCACCAATTTCGCACCATTGCTCTCCCCATCCTTATGCACTGGCAAAACTTCCAAAATCACAGCTTGGCCCTCCTCACGAAATCCAATGTCATCACCGGGGCCAATGCCCAACTTATCCCTAATATGCTTCGGCACTGTCACTTGCCCTTTGGATGTGATGCGCATGGTAATACCTCACAGGTATTACTTCCACAAATACGTGAACAAGTCAAGAACGCGCCAAGATGTGTTTCAAACGCTGGGAGCCTCTGTGGTGGGCGTGGCAGATGGCAATGGCTAGGGCGTCGGTCGAATCCGCAGTCTTCAACACGGCTTTTGGCAACAGCATTTTGACCATGTGTTTGACCTGGGCTTTTTCCGCGTGGCCCGCACCAACAACGGATTTTTTAACGGTGTTTGGGGCATATTCAGAAACTGGCAAATCGCAAATCGCAGGCGCCAGCATAACAACACCACGGGCTTGCCCCAGCTTCAGTGTGGCGCGGGCGTCGGTGTTGACGAAGGTCTCTTCAATGGCTGCTTCCTCGGGCGCAAACTCCTGCAAGACGGCCAACACTTGTTGGTGAATTTGCAAAAGCCGTGTCGCCAGTGGTGCATCCGCATCGGAATGCACGGCACCATCAGCCACATAAATCAGCCGTGAACCTTCAACCTCGATCACGCCCCAGCCGGTGTTGCGAAGGCCGGGATCAAGGCCGATGATTCTGACCATCAACCGCTCAACTTTTCCATCACATCGTCTGGAATATCGGCGTTGGTGAACACGTTCTGCACGTCGTCGTCTTCTTCGAGCGCATCCACCAATTTCATCAGGCCTTCAGCCCTCTCAAAGTCCAGCGGCGACATGACATTCGGTTTCCACACAATCTTGACCGACTGTGCTTCACCAAATTTTGCCGCCAGTGCGGAGGATACTTCGCCAATGCTTTCAAAGGCACAGGTCACAACATGGATTTCGTCACTGGTAACGTCGTCAGCGCCTGCATCAATCGCCGCTTCCATCATGGCATCAGCAGAAATCTTTCCGAGCGGGTAAACAATTTCGCCCACGCGTGCAAACATGAACGACACTGAACCAGATTCCCCCATGTTGCCGCCGTATTTTGCAAAGGCTGCGCGAACCACAGGTGCAGTGCGGTTGCGGTTGTCGGTCAAGGCTTCGACAATGACGGCGGTGCCTCCCGGACCATAACCTTCATAACGCACATTGTCATAGTTATCAGCATCACTGCCCGCAGCCTTCTTGATGGCGCGTTCGATATTGTCTTTCGGCAAATTTTCGGCGCGCGCGTTTTGGATGGCAAGGCGCAACCGCGCATTTGAATCAGGATCAGGCACACCTGCCTTGGCCGCCACTGTAATTTCGCGCGCCAGTTTGGAAAAAATCTTGGAGCGCATCTTGTCCTGCTTGCCTTTGCGGAACATGATGTTTTTATATTGTGAATGGCCAGCCATTGCAGATCCTTAAAAATGTGTTGGCGGCATATAGCCAACGGCAGCCCCACGAAACAAGTCCCTGTTTAACCCCACATTAACGCTATTCATTCACCATAGCAGGCAGTTCGAGTTTGTGTGTGGAGTTTGCGTATTATGTCAACGGCGTTGAAACCGAGTGTAGAACATTTTTCATTCGACGGTGAAATCGTCGGCGCAGCGGGGGCTGCAGCCTTAAGAAAGGTCAAGTCATTGGCAGAAGCCGCACCACAGGGCCGTCTTTTCGCGGCCATTTCTACGCTATCCGACAATGCAGGCATGGCAGCCGCAGAATTTGAAGCGGCAAGTTTGGCCACTTTAAGAAACGAAACCGCCGAAGCCGAAGCCCGTTTGTCCCGTGGTTCGCGCATTTTACAACGGTTAAAAACAGCAGCTGATGAAGTGGCAACCCCACTTCCTGATTTCATGCGCCGTCGCGGCTAATCTTTACCAGCCATCAAACTGCGTTTGCCCAAGCACTCCGCCCACGCGTATGGGGGCAACGCGCTTTGCCAGTCCCGAAATATCATCGGTTTCGACAATGATGCCACACACCGTGGCTTCGCCTTCGGACGGTCGCATGCGTTCGATGGGCAATTTCCGCAAAAACCGCTGAAGCGGCTCGGCCTTGTCCATGCCGATGACGAAATCATAATCGCCACACATCCCAGCATCTGTTTGATAGGCTGTGCCACCTTTCATGACGTGCATATCCGCCGTGGGTGAATGCGTGTGCGTGCCAACAACAAGGCTGGCACGGCCATCGCAAAAATGCCCCATGGCCATTTTTTCGGAAGTTGCCTCAGCATGAAAATCCAACATGATGGCATCACAGTCCCGGCCCAGCTTGCAGGATTCCAATGCGCGCTCCACCGCTGGAAAGGGATCATTCAATTGCGGTTCCACCATGACACGGCCCATGGCGTTGATGACCAATACACGGCGGCCTTTTTCAGTTTCAACCAGAGTTGAGCCCGCACCGGGGCAACCCTCCGGCCAATTGATAGGGCGGATCAAACGGTCTTCTCGTGCAATGAACACCAAGGCTTCGCGCTGGTCGAAGGCGTGATTGCCAAGTGTCACAACATCAGCACCAACTTCGCGCAGTTTCAGAAAAATATCTTCGGTAATGCCAAAGCCGTGGGCCGCATTTTCACCATTCACCACAACGAAGTCTGGCCGCAGTTGTTCCTTCAAAATTGGCAGATGCGCACACACGGCGTCCCTGCCCGTTCTGCCCACCACATCACCTAAAAACATCAAACGCACATTCAGTTTCCTTGCCGTGTTTCAAATGGCGATAGCATGAAACACCAGAGGCGGAATAGCTCAGATGATCCGCAGCACTTGTCCCATGTCCACGCCCGGAAATAACGTGCTGGTGATTTTAGCGGGCACCAAATCAAAATGCCGTGCAATTGCCCAGCCAATATAGCGGCGTATATCATCCGTCGGCATTAGGTCACGACCTTCAAACAAGTCGCTTTCACCAAGCCCGGGCCATCCACTGTGCAACACTTGGCCGCCAGCACCTTGGGTCAAGGCCCCGCCTGCAAACAAGGCTGTGCCGCCCGTGCCGTGGTCAGTGCCTTGCGTGCCATTGTAGCGGGCGGTGCGGCCAAATTCACTGACGGCCATAACGAGCGTGTCTTGCCAGTCGCTGCGCAAGTTTTCTTTCAGCGTGGTCATGGCCGAAGCAAGCGACAACAAATTCTTTGCAAGCTGCGGCCCCTGCCCCACATGCGTATCCCAACCATAGAGCGAAAAGGTGGCTAGCCTGCAATCCCGCTTAAGCAATCGCGCTACAAAGGCCGCAATTTCGCGGACAGAAACACCGGGGTCCAGGTTTTCTGATCCGGCATTGATTTCGGCCATGTCGACCAATTGCGCACGCAATGGTGCAAACCCCGGTTCGTCGGCATAGAGCATATCCAGAAACTGTTTGCTGTTTGACCAGAAGCCGAGTTCAGTTTCCGGATAGACATTGAGCACCTGTTCAGGACCGCTCATCAATTGAGAAACCGAAGCCCCCACTTCACTGGCAAACCCAAGTTTCTGGCCACCCAAAATCCCCATCAAGCGATTAACCCAGCCTGATTCCTGGCGCGCGTCCGTTTGTGCGCCCCATTCTAAAATGTCTTGCGCCTGAAAATGGCTGCGTGATCGGAATGGTGTTGACACCGCATGCACAGCTAATATTTCTTTTGCAGCAAACATGGGCTGCAAAGTTTTCAAAGCGCCATGCATGGCAAAAAAATCATCAAGCGCAAACGCAGGCTCAACACCCTTCACTGGAACAGGTGGCCGCAAAGATTTGAAAGCAGTGTCACCCACGGGCTGTACCACCGCCAGTCCGTCCATGCCGCCTCGTAGCATGATGACAACGAGACGCTTGTTGCCGGGTACACGGCCAAATGAAAAACCTGCTTGCTGTGACAAAAAACCATAGGCCCCGGCAGCATGCAGAAAATGTCGGCGTGTCAACATGGCCTATCTCCTGTTGAATTCTGGGCTGGCCAACACCAATCCCATGCCTTGCAAGCGGTTGGGTGCTAGTTGCAACACGCTGCGGGTGGCGGGGCGCAGCAAGGGCCCCAACACGCGATCTGCCCATGCCACCGGTTCTTCAACTGTTGCCAATCGCACGAGCCTGGGGATCACCCGCAATCGCGCCGCCATCACAGACGGCGCCATCCAATAGCTGGGCATGTCCGGCCAGCCTGCAGGCGTATGCGCGAGCCACATTTTTTGTCGCAACAATGAAAATGCACCCGTGGTTGCCACGTTGGATTTGGGCCTTCCATTCTCGCGCATTTCAAAATTTAAAACGCCTTCGCGCAAGGGAAGCGCACGCAAAGCAGAAATTAAAAATACGGCGTCGTTTCGGAATTGTGTGAGTTGAAGCGGAAGTGTTTCGGCTATCTCGACTAACGCTGCATAACACTGGCGCAAATCACCACTTGTGTTCAAAAATATCTGGGAAACTCGTGCCTCGACATCGTCTTGGCCCGGACCCAAAAAATGCAGAACAAGTTTACGCGCAATAAATCCTGCCGTCGAAGGGTGCGTAGCCAACACATCAAACGCTTGCTCCAAATCTTCAGCACGCGCTTTCGATCCACCAATAACACGGCCCAGCAAAGTCTTGGCTCCGGGCTCTGCGCGATGTGGAGCAAAACTCACAACACCCGTGTCGGGCGCAAAGCGCCAGCCCGTTAAAAGCTGGGACAATGCTCCCACATCCTTTTGCGTATATCCACCGGTCACCCCGAGGCTATGCAGTTCTAAAATCTCGCGTCCAGAATTCTCATTAAGACCCTTTTTGCTTCTCTGACCAGCTGGAGAATTGGGCCCAATAGCCTGTTGCAAGTTGAGGTAATGCATCATGGCCGGGCTCAACACGGCGGCTTTTAGCAAATCACGAAAACGCCCGAACATGTGGTCCCGCAGCACATGAACATGCGGACCTGCTAGTCTTGCGACCGTTGAATTGCCTGTGCCTAAGCAAAAATAATTACTCCAGAACAATGCCAAGCGCTCTTCAAACATCCGCTTGGATTGCATGGCTTGCACCACAGCACCATGCACATCTTGATACTGCACCAGCGCTGATAGGGCTTTTTCTTCTTCCACCACCATAGGGTCGCGCTGGCTTTGTTTGATCTTCAGGCGCACCTCGGAAAACATGGCAAAGCGCTTACGCATTTCGGTAGCACCCAGTTCGTGTGAATATGTTGCGTGCAACTCAGCGGCAGGATCAAAACCAGCTTCACCTCCAAATCCGAAGCGGAATCCCCGCACATAGTCGCGCTCTTGCATAAGCCCCACTCAAATTGAACACGTATTAGAAACGGTGATTACGGCGACACTTTGAACAATGATTTTTCTGTCAGTATATAGTCCAGCGCTTGGTCATGGGCACCACGTGGCACGGCTTCAACCTCCTGCGCAGCATAAGCAACACCAATGGCTGTTATGGATTTTTTGGCGCGCAGCACTTCAAGCGTACGATCATAAAAACCACCACCATAGCCCAACCGGAAACCAGCGCGATCAAACGCCATCATGGGAACCAGCAGCACATCAGGTTCCACCAGATCAGCATCATCCGTAGGCTGGGGAATATCCCACATGCCGGGCATCGTGGGTTGGCCCGGTGCCCAGCGCCTGAAAATCAAAGGCTCGCCCAAAGCAATTACAATCGGCAAACAGGTGGTCCAGCCTTCGCCAGCAAGGTTGCCTAGAAAGGGTCGCGTATCAATTTCGCTTTTGTAAGGAAAAAAGGCGGAAATTATTTGTCGTCCGCGGCTTGGCGGGAATGGCAGGGAATGTCCTGCCAGCAACAATGGCGCATTGTCCTTCAATTGATCATGCGCCGCTCTTCGCGTTTTGGCGGCTGCCTTGCGAAGTTCTGCCTTCACATCTTTCAAATTCGTCATGTTGCCCGCGCAAGTTCAAAGGTGGCGACCCGCGAGAGCCGTGGGAACCAACGATCCCTGGTCCCTACTTGCGTAGGTGGGGGCCGTGTGCGCCGAACCACGGTTCAGCACAGGGACAGCTCCCAAGATAATCGTTTATAGGCCCTGGGAAATTAGTGTTCCACACGAAGGAGCCGCAGCATCGCCACGACAACATATAGGGGCAGAGCTATAAAATTCAAAGCAAAACCGCCCCAAGCAGAATTCTGCATGGGGCGGCCTCTTAAAGATGATTATGGACGGCACTCAGGGTGCTCAGCCACATCACCTGCATCATCGCAGCCTGAGCCCCCGGGAATACGCGGCTTGCGGCGATTTGATCTGCTCTTAGTGGAGTCATCAATGGAATTGCCGCCGCGACTTGCTTTGGAACCGTGATCGTCATCACTATCAGAGTGATGCCCACCACCATGGTCATCGCCATCGCTATCGTGATTGTCATCACCGTCATCATCGCGACCACTGTCATTGTCGTCGCTACTTGCCAATTGCAAAAATTCGTCGTGTGTAAGTGTTGCAATTGTGGTGTCCAATTCCACTGCGGGCATGGTTGCAAACGATGCTGAAGCACCAACCAACAACAATACAACGGACGTTAACAAAACTTTTTTCATGGCCATTCTCCTCAAGTAATCTGCCTGAGGATGAAACTGCCAGATCACGCTTGACGGAAAACCACCAAGAACGGTCAGTAAAACGTCAGAATTTTAGCGTGCCAATTCTTCCAGTTTTTCGGCGGCAATATCGAGCGCGCGGGAAAAATTGTCTTCCAGCGTCTTGATCTGTCCCAGTGCGGCATTGCGGGATTCGCGAAGCGTCTGATTGTCCGATTCCAGCACTTCCATTTTGCGCGTGGCTTCCGACAAACGGTCTGCCACCATCAAACCTGCCATGACCAATTGGCGAATATCGCCAATGGCACCCACGCTCTGGCGAATACGACCCACTTCCGTGTCCAGCAACTTGGCCAGCTCTTTCAGGTGGTCTTCTTCCCCATCCGGGCATTGCATGGTGTAGGGGCGACCGGCGATGTTAACGACAACATTCGACATCATGCACCCCCGCTGTTGGAGTAAAGTACCGAACGAATGCGCGAAACAGCAGAATCAATCTTGCCTGCCGCCTTCTTTGACGTGTCGACAAGTTCGGCTGCCTTGGCCCGCACTCTACCTAAATCTGTATCCATTTGCTGCCGCTCAACCTGTAGTGTAACCGCTTGTTTTTCAAGCGTTTCCAGCCGCAAAACCGTCTCTCGGCGCTGCGCTGCAGATTGTTCTACCTTTGCAATCGCACGTTCAAAACGCACCAATGCCTCATCAAATTTTCGAGCCTCAGTCATGACTGCCCCTATACGACCAATGCACGGCGATAGCAAATTTGCCAGCCATCCCAACCCGTTGCATGTTAGTGCTAATTTCTGAGATAAGCAAACCCGCACGGGACGCAGGCCTCAAAAGATTGACTCGCCCGCCACCGCTGTTATCAAGCCGATAGACCAGCATCATAAAAGGGCCCCATCCAATGACCGCCGTTTCCCAAAAAAATATGGCCAATGCCATCCGCGCACTTGCAATGGATGCCGTGCAAAAAGCCAATTCCGGCCATCCGGGTGCCCCCATGGGGCTGGCGGATGTGGCAACGGTTCTGTTCACCAAATTTCTAAAGTTTGATCCCACAGCGCCAAATTGGCCGGATCGTGATCGGTTCATTCTCTCGGCTGGCCATGCCTCCATGCTGCTTTACAGCCTGCTGCACCTCACCGGCTATAAGGACATGACGATTGAGCAGATTGAAGAATTTCCGCCAATTCGGCTCCATTACTGCGGGCCACCCTGAATATGGCCATGCGACGGGCATTGAAACCACCACAGGTCCCTTGGGCCAAGGCATTTCCAATGCCGTGGGCTTTGCCATGGCGGAACGTCACCTCAACGCCCAATTCGGCGATGATCTGATGAACCATAAAACCTACGTCATTTCGGGCGACGGCTGCTTGATGGAAGGTATTTCACAGGAAGCCATTGGCTTGGCCGGTCATTTGAAACTCTCCAACCTCATCGTCATCTGGGACGACAACAACATCACCATCGACGGCCGCGTGTCGATGGCGGACTCGACCGATCAGGTGAAACGCTTTGAAGCGTCAGGCTGGAAAGTGTTGCGCTGCGACGGCCATGACTTTGCCTCCATCGAAGCTGCTTTGACAGCAGCACAAAATTCTGACCGCCCCGTGATGATCGCCGCTAAAACCATCATCGGCTTTGGTTCGCCCAACAAGAAGGACTCTTACCAAGCCCATGGCTCACCGCTTGGCCCCGATGAAATAAAACTGGCGCGTGCTGAACTCGACTGGCCCCATGCTGCGTTTGAAGTCCCATCAGACATTATGGCCGCTTGGCGCGCTGTGGGTGCACGTGGCGCTGACCTGCGCAAGGGCTGGGAAAAGCGCCTTGCGGCATCGGCTCACAAGGCTGAAATCACCCGCCTGTTCGCCGGCGATTTGCCAGCGAATTTTGGCACCGTAATTGCCGACTACAAAAAGGCGCTGGCCAAAAACCCACCCCACATTGCCACCCGCAACTCCTCGCAGAACGCCCTCGACATCATCAACCCCGCAGTGCCTGAAACCATCGGCGGCTCAGCGGATTTGACAGGCTCCAACAACACCAAATCGAAAGATTTGAAAGTGTTCTCCGCCGCTGATTATGCCGGACGTTACGTGCATTGGGGCATTCGTGAACACGGCATGGCCGCTGCCATGAACGGCATGGCGCTGCATGGCGGCGTCATCCCCTATGGTGGCGCATTCTTCTGCTTCACCGACTATTGCCGCCCATCCATGCGGCTTGCATCGCTCATGGGCATCCGCTCGATTTTCGTGATGACGCATGACTCGATTGGCTTGGGCGAAGACGGCCCAACCCACCAACCCGTCGAACATTTGGCCGCGTGCCGCGTCATCCCCAATCATGTTGTGCTGCGCCCTTGCGACGCCAGTGAAGCAGTTGAGTGCTGGCAGATTGCATTGGAAAGCAAAACAACACCATCCACACTGGTGCTGACGCGCCAAAAGCTGAAGCCTGCGCGCCTGACATACTCTGCAAAAAACCTGTGCGCGCAGGGTGCCTATGAAATCGCCGGCCATGCCAAGAAAACCAAAGCCGTGATTTTCGCCAGTCGGCTCCGAAGTTGAAATCGCCATCCAGGCCAAGGAAATGCTCGACAAAAAAGGCATCAACACCCGCGTGGTGTCCGTGCCCTCAATGGAACTCTTCGAAAAGCAATCCAAAGCCTACAAAGCAAAAGTCATGGGCACCGAAAAAATCCGCATCGCCGTCGAAGCCGGCCTAAGACAAGGCTGGGACCGCTTCATCGGCGCAGAAGGAACACTTCATCGGCATGACAGGCTTTGGCGCAAGTGCTCCAGCGGAAGTGCTGTATGAGAAGTTCGGGATTACGGCGAAGGCTGTGGTGAAGGCGGCAAGTAAATAATTCAAAAATCTCTCCCCGCCCTAGCAGGGCGGGGTGGATCGCAGCGCAAATGCGCTGCGAGACGGGGCGGGTGGAGGCCACAACACGACAACTTGCGCAAACAACAAATGCACAACTTCCCCATCACGCCATCGCCCAAATCGACATCGCCAAACTCCGCGATTATTGCCTGAGCATTGACCATCCACGCGGGCGCCACAAAGCTCGGCAATTTGCTTCTAGCCTGATCACTGCATAATAATGCGAAGAGCCGAAAAAATGCCAAGGCCAGTGAAAGAGCCATCCCGCAAAAATAATCGCCCAACGTTGGCGGGAAGAAGAGTGGCAAAACAAAACCATCGCGCCATGATAAGACAATTTGATCCACAGAAAAACCGGCGAAAATTTCCGTGCCACGTCACCTGTTGGGAACTCCAGGACCGCGCCATAAAACGGCCAAAGCAACGCCGTGTTGGCATTGACAGGATGTACAAGATTCAAAACTGGCGCGTGGGCAAGTTGGAACAGTCGTTGAATTGCTCTCACCAACCAAATTGCTTGTCGAATTTTCTGATGATGAAGGAAAAGCGTATTCGATTGCGCCACTAGATGCCTTCGTCGGTTCTTGTACTTCACTACGAGCAAGAAGTGGCTTGATCTCAGATTGCAGATAAATAATGAGATCGTAAGAATAAATTCGAAAAAACAATAGAAGGTTGTTCGAGGACCGTGCGCATCAGAAAAGCTCCCAAATTATTGCGCATTCTTGATGACCTTGCTTGGGAGCTTTTAGCGCTTCATGCCAACAATCAACATTTAGGGTATTCACTAGAACTCTCACGAAAAATTCCAAAGTCTCACGCTGCCAAGGCATTTTTAAGTTTGAGAACTTCGATGGGCCGATATGAACTCGTTCGCATAGCTTCACTTTGGGACAATGAGGATCAATTTGGTATAAACATACCGAATGTTGTTGCTCTCATTGATGATCCAAATGTCTTGGAAAAACTAAAAAACGACGAGTATGCCCGACATGCTTTTAGTCGCGCCAGTGGGGCCCCGATGGAAGATTGGGCTGAGGCTCTATCCAAAAAGAGGCAGAAAGAATTTGCAAACGAACGGAAATCAAAATTGTCAGCGACAATTAAGAAGACGATACCAGAAATCAAAGCATTCCGGCAAAATAGAAGGCTTAGGGCCCTGCAAAATGCTCGCAATAAACATTTGGCTCACAATCTTACTACGACTGACTTGGAACGAAGAAAAATGAACCAGAAGACTCGTGTGCCAAAGTTGAAATTTGGTGACGAGACATTCATTCTTGATCAGACTGTTTCATTTATCGAGACGCTGCACTTGTACGTTTGTGGCACAAATGCAATCGCCAAAGAAAGTGCAAAGGCACATTCGAGGAACGCCTCGGATCTTTGGTCAAATTGCATATTTCAAATTCCCAAAAAGCTTTCGTGCAAATTCTAATACCAGCAAAGAGTACATTTATGGTAATACTCCTCACTCCTCACCTCACCCCCACCTCAATCTTCACATTCAACGCCCGCATCATCCGCGCCAACCGTTTCATACCTCGGCTTGCACGGCTTTGAACTTGACAAACTCTCACGCCCAACCCTGATCCTCGCCACCTGCGCTGTTCGCGCCTTGGCCATCACACTAGGTCTCGCATTTTTGCATTTCCGCGAAGGGAGAAGTTGGAGCGCGTAGTGAAAGTTGGGTCCCCGCCTGCGCGGGGATGACGAATATGGGGGATAGGTTCCCTCACTTACACCCCACCGCCCAAGCCTTCACGCCTGCATCAATCGGCAGCGTCACCTTCTGCCCGCCGGCTTGCGCTTCAATTACTTTCGCAGTGGCAATCGCAGGGGCCAGTTCCCGCATATTCACACCATCAGGAATCGCCGTGAGCCACCAACTGACGGTCATTTCCATGAAATCCATTTCCGTGATGACGAATTCAAACGATTTCTTGCCAACCTTCAGCACCATTTGCTTTTTAGGTTCGGTGATCGCTTTGGCTGCATTTTGCGCGTTAATGTCTGCAAGCTGCACGGAAACAGTGCCCCCGTCATCGCAAATCAGCGTGGCAACCTGGCATTCCTCTTCGCAACTTCGATAGAAAAAATGGATGGATTTTTTCTCGACGCGTGACACGATTTTGTCTTGCGCAATGGCTGTGGTGCTGCAGCCCCAAGCGACAATCAAAATTACTTGCAAAATCCATTTGGTCATTCGCAACCTAAGCGCAGTTCGCCAGAGCAGGCAAGTCTCCGCACTAGACGCACCCGCCCTTGGCCCTTAAGCTTGTGCTGAGCAAATCACCGCGTCGAAAGTTCATCTTCCCTATGGCATCACATGCAATTCAGAACTCACTTTGGACCCTCGTGGTGCCGATTGTGGGTGTGGCTGCTGTTGCGGCGTCGCTGTCAGGTGCGTTGCCGCATGAACACATTCTGGTCGCACTGGGCGTTGCACTTCTGCTCGGCGCTTGCGTGTTTGCAGCCGTGCACCATGCTGAAGTTATTGCCGCCAAACTGGGCGAACCTTATGGCTCGATCATTTTGGCTTTGGCCGTGACTGTGCTGGAAGCCGGATTGATTTTATCATTGATGGTGGGTGCAGGTGACAGCGGCAACACCATTGCGCGAGATACGGTTTATTCCGCAATCATGATCATCACCACGGGCATCGTGGGCTTGAGCTTGTTGCTGGGAAGCCGCCACCATTTCGAACAGTCCATCCGTATTCGCGGCACGTCATCGGCATTGTCTGTGCTTGTTGTATTGGCGGTGATAACACTCATCTTGCCGAACTATACCAAGACCACAGTTGGCCCAACCTATAGCAGCCTGCAGCTTCTTATGGTGGCGATCACATCGCTGGTGCTTTATTGCGCCTTCCTGTTTGTGCAAACGGTGCGGCACCGCGATTATTTTTTGGCAGATTCTGTTGAAGGTGATGATGGGCACATCAGCCCCGCAAGTCGCACGTTCTGGATCAGCACAGTATTTTTGTGTGCGGCCCTGTTCGCCGTCATCCTGTTGGCGAAATCATTGTCGTCGGTTCTCACCAATCTCGTCACCACCGTGGGTCTTCCGCTCAGCTTCACGGGTGTAGTCATTGCGGCCATGGTGTTGCTGCCGGAAGGCATTGCCGCAACCCGCGCTGCCGTGGCTGATCGTTTGCAGGTCAGCATCAACCTGGCATTGGGGTCTGGTCTTGCCACCATCGGCCTTACCATTCCCGTTGTCGCCATGGCTAATTTGATTGGCGATTTTAATATCGCCCTTGGCGTTTCTCCCGGTCAAACCGTGTTGCTGGTTTTGGCCCTTTTCACCACGAGCATTTCCTTAGGGAACGGCCGCACCAATATTTTGTTTGGCGTGGTTCACTTATCCATATTCGCAATGTTCCTGCTCATCTCCGCTATTCCCTGATTGTTTCCATTAAATGCGCACCACCTCACTTGGCCTTGATTTTGGCACCACGAATACTGTTGTCTCACGCCGTGATGGTGATGAGGTTTCAACCCTTATGTTTGACACAAAACGCGGAGCGCTTGATACCGTACGCACGGTTTTGGCATTGTGGCAGGACCCATCAAATCCCCATTCCAGTATTGCCGTGGGGCGCGATGCGCTGGCGGAGTTTTCGGATTTTCCGGAGGACACGCGCCTCATTCAATCGTTGAAATCCTATGCGGCAAACCCGCTGTTTCGGCAGGCTATGATCCTCAACCAGCCTTACACGTTCACCCGTCTAATGCGCGAATTTCTGGAAGAATTATTCAGCCTCAGCGCTGTCAAATTAAACGACGTGCAAAAAATCACTGTTGGCCGCCCGGTGAAGTTTGCAGGCTATAACCCCGATGAAGCATTGGCGCTTGCACGATACCGCGAGGTATTTACCGGCATTGGCATTCCTGAAGTTGAATTCGTCTATGAACCCGTGGCAGCCGCCCATGCATTCGCAGCTCGCTTACAAAAATCATCGACAGTTTTGATCGCGGATTTTGGTGGCGGCACCACGGATTATTCCATTTTGAAATTGTCCCCGCCCACCAGCAACTCACCCCATGAAGTGTTGGGCGTGGGTGGCGTTGGCATTGCCGGGGACCAGTTTGACTATCGAATTGTCACCAATGCCATCCTCCCGCATTTAGGGTTGGGCACGCATTACAAGAGCATGGGCGGCAAGGAATTGGAGCTGCCCAAACACGTCTTCAACTCACTGGCCCGCTGGAACGAATTGTCGTTCCTGCGCACCACGAAAGACTATGCCGATTTGCAAGACTTGGCAGAAACTGCGTCAGCGCCCGAAAAACTGAAACGCTTTTTCCGCATTGTCGATAACAGCAAGGGACTGGATTTGTATGATGCGGTTTCCCTGGTGAAACGTCGAACTTTCCAGCAAGACAGAAGCGGAACTTAAACTTTGAAGATTTGACGCATCGCCATTTCGCGCGACGCATTTGAGCATTGGATAGTCGACGATCTCACGCGCATCGTCACCTCATTTTCTACAACACTCGAACGCCATCAGATGCCCTGACAGCGCCATTGACGATGTGTTCTTGACCGGTGGCACATCGCTGGTGCCCGCAGTGCGCCAACTTTTTGCCAATCGATTTGGCGCGCACAAAATTCACGCTGGCGACGAAATGATTTCGGTGGCCAAGGGCCTCATCCAAATTTGATACTTTCTTCTTCCCTCCGGGCGCCTGCTTGAGGTACGCCCCTCAAGAAATCTTTAATGGAGACCCATGCCTGCTTTCCGCACCCTTGATGACGTCGATGTCTCCAACAAAAAGGTGGTGATCCGCCTGGACCTCAACGTGCCGATCCAGGACGGCGTGGTGACCGACACAACCCGCATTGACCGCGTTATGCCCAACCCTGAAGGAACTGCTCAGCAAGGGTGCTGCGGTCATCATCCTCGCGCATTTTGATCGGCCTAAGGGCAAAGTCGTGCCTGAAATGTCTTTGAAGCCTGTGGCTCCTGCACTTGAAAAGGCGTTGGGTCACCCTGTCACATTTTGTATTCACCGATTGGCAGTCAGCACCTGTTGTCAACGCCAAGCCCGGCTCCGTTACCTTGATGGAAAACACGCGTTACCACGCAGGCGAAGAAAAGAACGATCTGGCTTTGCAAATATGTTGGGCGGACTTGGCGATATTTTTGTAAATGATGCCTTCTCCGCCGCACACCGCGCCCACTCCTCCACCGAAGGCATTGCGCATGTTATTCCCGCCTTCGCAGGCCGTGCCATGGAAGCCGAATTGAAGGCGCTGCAAGCTGCACTCGAAAAGCCAACGCGGCCCTTGGTGGCTGTTGTAGGCGGTGCAAAAGTGTCGTCGAAACTCGAACTGTTGGGCAATCTGTCGAAAGTCGCCAACACCATCGTCATTGGCGGCGGCATGGCCAACACGTTCCTTGCAGCGCAAGGCTACAATGTCGGTAAATCGTTGTGTGAACATGACTTGATCCCGACGGCAAAAGAGATTCTCGCCACGGCAAAAGCCAATAATTGTACGCTGCTGTTGCCGGTAGATGGCGTCGTGGCCAAGGAATTCAAAGCCGGTGCTGCATCTGAAACCGTTGCCATTGATGCCGTGCCCGCCGATGGCATGATGCTGGATGTGGGTGCAAAATCCATCGCCAATGTGAAAAGTTGTTTTGACGCTCGCCAAAACCGTGGTGTGGAACGGCCCAATGGGAGCCTTTGAAATTGCACCCTTTGACACGGCAACCAACGCAGTTGCCCAACATGCGGCGGCCCTGACGAAAGCCGGAAATCTTGTAACCGTGGCTGGTGGCGGCGACACGGTTTCAGCCTTGAACCATGCCGGCGCTGCTGACGATTTCACTTATATTTCGACAGCAGGTGGCGCATTTCTGGAATGGCTCGAAGGCAAGGAATTGCCGGGCGTGAAGGCGCTGGAAGTTTGATCAACGAACGGATGGCAGCTTTGCTAATTCTTGTATTGCTGCCACCGTCTTCCAACACTAAACCCTTGCCATGACGGCAGTACCGCGACTTCTACCTCCAAAACACTTCAACAGTTTACGCAATTCTGTTTGCAGCCGCTGGCTGTCATTTGATCAATGACACCATGCAGGCCATTATGTTGGCAGCTACCCCTGTTGCGCGAAAGCTACGCGCTGACATTCACCCAGGTGGGCTGCTGACGTTTGCCTTCCAAATCACGGGTTCAGTGCTGCAACCCTTCATCGGTTTTCGAACGGACAAGCACCCGTGGCCGTTGATTTTGCCACTGGCACCTGCCTTTACGATGCTTGGCTTTATTCTGTTGGGACTTGCTCCTAATTTTGCTTTGCTGCTGGTGGCTGCTGTTTCCATTGGCATTGGTTCCGCCATGTTCCACCCTGATGCTTCGCGCGTGTCGCGGCTGGCTTCAGGTGGGCGCTTTGGCATGGCGCAATCCGTATTTCAGGTTGGTGGAAACATTGGCACGTCCTTGGGCCCCTTGTTGGCAGCATGGTTGATCCTGCCAAATGGCCAGAACGCCATTTTATATTTCGCAGCCCTTGCCATGGCGTCAATGGCGATATTGTCAGTCGTGGCAAAATGGTTTGCCGAGCACCTCTCCACATCCGTCAACCATGCGGCACCGCCAAAAGTAAGTGCGCTCTCACCGCGCACCATAAATTTGAGTATCGGCATTCTTGCAAGCCTTATGCTGTCCAAGTTTGTCTACATGTCCAGCATGCATTCATTTTACGCATTCTACCTGATGGATAAATTCAACATCACGGCCCAGCGCGCGCAAATTGATCTGTTCATTTTGTTGGGAGCTGTCGCTGTAGGAACTTTTGCGGGTGGCCCGATTGGTGATCGTATTGGCCGCAAAACCGTCATCTGGTT
Organism: uncultured Alphaproteobacteria bacterium; assembly: GCA_963840765.1. Classification (GTDB taxonomy): domain Bacteria; phylum Pseudomonadota; class Alphaproteobacteria; order Rhizobiales; family Aestuariivirgaceae; genus Aestuariivirga. Next base: position 471,653 of record CAWJAE010000011.1, read on the forward strand.
TTCCATTCTGGGCACACTGCCATTTTCACTGGCCCTACCCTATGCCAATGAATTCTGGACGGTCGCCCTTACCATTCCGATTGGACTCATCCTGTCCTCAGCCTTTCCGGCCATTGTGGTTTATGCGCAGGAATTGTTGCCGGGACGCGTGGGGCTGGTGTCGGGCTTGTTCTTTGGCCTTGCCTTTGGCTTGGGCGGCATCGGAGCCGCCGTAATGGGCGCTTTGGCTGATGCCACGTCCATCAACACGGTTTTCCACATCGCGTCTTATTTGCCCGCATTGGGATTGCTGGCCTTTCTGCTGCCCAATCGTGACAAGCTGAAACCCCACTGATTTGTCATTCGACAAATCACTGCCGTTTTTGATAAACGGAACAGACATGAAAACCCGTCTTTTTCTCGTGGCCCCTGAGGGCATTGCTGAAACATCACTGCTTGACTGCGCCACCGCCGCCTGTGCGGCAGGTGATTGCGCCACCATCGTGATTTCTGAAACAACCTCCATTGAAACGATTGAGGCACTACAAGCCCTCAATCTCGCCGTCATTTTGAAAGACTGTAGCCCCAGCAAGGTTCAAGAATTGAAAGCAGATGGTTTGCTGTTGTCACAAATCGAAAACTTCAAGGATGCGCGTGCTGCGTTGAACAGCGAAAGCCTGGGCTTGCTGGCAGGCGTATCTCGCCATGCGGCCATGGAGGCAGCAGAATTGGGCGCAGACTTCATGTGCTTTACGCAAACCAAGCAATATGTTGGCGAACCCATCATTGGGTGGTGGCAAGCTGTAACCGATGTGCCATCCGTGGCCTATGACGCAGTTACTGACACTGCGCTAGCTGACCAGAAACCAGACTTCATTCGTCCTGCAGAAACGATGTGGGACAGCCCAGGGGCTGCAACATCCACCATCAAAGCATTGTCCGGCCAGTGGACTGCATGAAGCGGCTTATATTGAGTGCGGCACTCTTGGTTTGGGCAACAACGGCTCACGCCCAAGCCACCTTTGAAGAAGCCATTTCACTGTTTGAAGACCAGAATTATACCGAGGCCCGCGCCATTGCCGAACCCATGGCCAATGCCGATGACCCGCGCGCCATGGCCATGATCGGCGCCATGCTGCAAAAAGGCTTGGGAACGCCGGTGGACATTGCCGGTGCCAAACTGTGGTTCCAGAAAGCAGCTGAAAAAAGCCACCCCGGTGCACAACTCTCTTTGGCCATGCTGTTGCTTGATGAAACCAATGGCCTGCCGGACCCCGAAGCGGCAGCACAATGGTTAGAAAAAGCTGCCATGGGCGGTAATGCCCAGGCACAGTATAATTTGGGTCTTGTTTACGTTGGCCGCTACGGCACGGCACCTGATTGGACCAAGGCGGCTGAATGGTTCAAAAAAGCAGCGGACCAGAACATGCCGGAAGCCCAATATAACTTGGGCCTGCTTTATCTCGATGGCAAAGGCCAGGAGAAGGATCTGGTGGCTGCCGCTGATTGGCTTTCCCGTGCTGCTGTCAAAGGTTTGCCAGAAGCCGCACTTGAATATGGCGTGCTGGTCATGCGGGGTGATGGCGTGCAGCGCGACGAAAAAATCGGCGTCAAATGGCTGCTCTATGCGGCAAACCGCGGCAACCCTGTTGCGCAAAACCGTTTGGCCCGCATTTATGCCTCGGGCATCGGCAGCCCCGTGGACGTGGTTGAAGCCGCTACTTGGAATTTGCTGGCCAGCAAGGGCGGCCGACCTGACGCCACCCTGGACGAATTGATGTCCAAACTCACGCCACAACAAAAAAAGCAGGCCGAACAAAAAGCCGCTGAATTCCAGCCAGCAGAAGCCCCGGCGGTTCCGCAATAACCACGCTGCATTTCCGGCACTGGTCAATGGGGGCTGGGCTTGCTATGCGGCACGCAACAATTCAAGGATAATGCCCCGTGAGCTCTTCTCCCATTATGACTGTTATGATCGACGCGATCCGCAAAGCCGCCCGTGGCGTGCAACGCGATTATGGCGAAATCGCCAATTTGCAAGTGTCGATGAAAGGTCCGGGAGACTTTGTGACCGCAGCGGACAAGCGCGCCGAAAAAGTGTTGCGTGCCGAGTTGAAAAAAGCCCGCCCAACCTATGGTTTTCTGGGCGAGGAAGAAGGCGAAAGCGTTGGCGCCGACAAAGATAATCGCTTCATCATTGATCCGATCGATGGCACTTCGAACTTCATGCACGGCTTGCCCTTTTTCGCACTGACAATTGCGCTTGAGCGCAAGGGCGAAATTGTAGCAGGCGTGACCTACAACCCGATTGCCGATGAGCTGTTCCATTCTGAAAAGGGTGGTGGTGCTTTCATGAACAACAAACGCATGCGCGTTGCAGGCCGCAGGCAATTGCATGAGGCTGTTGTAGCAACCAACATTCCTCACATGGGCCAAAAAAACCATGTGACGCATCGCAACGAAATTGCCGTGCTGCAAGCCCGCACCACGGGCCTCCGTGCCTTGGGTTCCACAGCCCTGGAACTGGCTTATGTTGCGGGGGGCCGTCTAGACGCAGCCTGGTGCCATGATCTCCACGCTTGGGATATGGCTGCAGGTTTGCTGTTCGTGCGTGAATCAGGTGGCTTCGTTTCGAAGCTAACGGGCGAAGGTGATCCCTTGCATTCGGGCGGTTATCTGGCTGCAAATGCCGACTTACTGCCTTTGATGCGCACCGCATTGGCGGACGCAAAAAAGCTATAAAAAAAGCCGCGCTTAATCGGCGCGGCTTAAAATTCAGAACATCAAATATCAGGCGCGCGAGCCGCCAGAAGCACCGCCGCGGGTTGGGCGTTCTACTTTTTTCGGCATTGGCAACAGGCCTTCGCGCTGCATTTTCTTACGCATCAATTTGCGGGCGCGGCTGACAGCTTCAGCCTTTTCGCGGGCCTTCTTGATCGACGGCTTTTCAAAAGCGTCTTTCATTTTCAATTCACGGAAAATGCCTTCGCGTTGCATTTTCTTTTTCAAAACCTTCAAGGCTTGATCGACATTGTTGTCACGCACGACGACTTGCAAAGTGGCTACCTCAAAACAAAACAGGTTCAACTGACGGGCCAGAAAGTTTCCGTCTAGCCCAAAATTTGGCGGCGTCGATAACACACCAAATTAAACCTGTCGAGGGAAAATCCTGTTGGTATGCCCCATTTTGCGACCCATGCGGGCTTCGGCCTTGCCATAAAGATGCAACGCCGTGCCGGGTGCTGCGGCCAAGCTTGCCCAATCATGGGCTTCATCACCCAGCAAATTTGTCATGACAACATCGGAATGGCGCTGCGTTGCCCCCAAGGGCCAGCCCGCAACTGCCCGCATATGCTGCTCAAATTGCGAGGTCACACAGGCATTTTGCGTCCAATGGCCAGAGTTGTGAACACGCGGTGCAATTTCATTCACATAGAGAATGTCTGTGCCTACAAAAAATTCAACGCCCATCACGCCAACATAGTCCAAGGCTTCCGCCATGCGCTGAGCAACAAACACGGCCTCTGCAGCAAGTTCATGAGAAATTTGGGTGGGCACGGTTGAAGTGTGGAGAATATGATTGCGATGCACGTTCTCCGTCACGTCGAAGCAAGCCATTTTGCCATCGAGCCCGCGCGCCACCAGCACCGAAACTTCGCAGGCAAAATTGACAAATGACTCATAAATGGCGGGCTGGTTTTTCATTGCAGCCCAAGCCGCTTCAATATCGGCAGCTGCCAAGATTTTGGCTTGGCCCTTGCCGTCATATCCCATGCGGGTGGTTTTCAAAATACCGGGCATGCCAATTTGGTCAACGCATACGCGCAATTCTTGGAGCGAGGTGACAGTGGCAAAATCTGCCGTCATGGCCCCCATGCTGCGGGCCAATTGCTTTTCCTTGATGCGGTTTTGCGCCACGGCAAGTGCCTTTGAACCGGGACGTACCGGCACCAGCGTCTCCAGAAAGGCTACCGTTTCCACAGGCACATTTTCAAATTCATAGGTCACAGCGTCTACAGCGGATGCAAAGGTTGCCAGCGCTTTTTCATCGTCATAAGCCGCTAGGGTATGGGCTGCCGAAACCTGAAATGCCGGACTGTCTTTTTCCGGTGCAAAGATATGGCACTTCAGCCCCATAGGTGCGGCTGCCAATGCCAACATGCGCGCCAATTGCCCACCACCTAAAATGCCAATCGTTGAACCGGGCGGCAGCGCCTTCATGCCTCGTCCTTTGGAACGAGCGCCACGCTATCGGTTTGCTTGGCCCGCCATGCGTCTAAACGGTCAGCCAATTCCGAATCGGAAAGTGCCAATACACTGGCCGCCAAAAGCCCGGCGTTCATGGCACCTGCCTTGCCGATGGCCAAGGTGCCCACAGGCACACCACCTGGCATTTGCACAATCGACAACAAGGAATCCTGCCCCGACAAGGCCTTCGATTCAACCGGAACGCCAAACACCGGAAGCGGCGTCATCGCTGCGGCCATGCCTGGCAAATGGGCGGCCCCGCCTGCCCCCGCGATAATGATTTTATAGCCCGCAGCCTTCGCACCTTTGGCAAAATCGAAGAGTTGATCAGGCGTGCGATGGGCGGAAATGATTTTTGTATCATGCGCCACGCCGAGCTGCACCAAAACATCGGCGGCGTGTTTCATGGTGGCCCAGTCCGATTGGCTTCCCATGATGATGGCGACAGGTGAGGTCATGCTGTTCCCTTATGCGATAATGTCAGGAATGAGCAAGTTCTCGATTGAAATGATTTGATCTTTCAGGCCGAGCTTGACTTTCTTGAGCCGCCGCAATTGCAACTGATCACCCGTTCCAGACAATTCCAGTGCCGTAATCGCGGCATCCATGTCGGCGTGTTCTTGCTCTAATTGGCGCAGCTTTACGCGTAATTGCACCTGTTGCACTGCATCCATGATTGACCCTCGGAAACTCGGAATATCCAACTATGACCTTGAACAGCATTCGACAAGCCCCCATTTTTATGTCATGCTGACGACACAGCGCGTCGCGCTGTAGATTGAGTATCGGCCCTCGTTTTTAACTGGAGGAAATCGATGTCACCAACACTGGCAGACCTTCTTGCACAACATCGTGCATTGGAAACAGAATTGGCGGAGGCTGTGGCCCATCCCGCCTCAACAGATGCGGAAATTGCCGCAATCAAGCGTGAAAAGCTTCGAATAAAAGACCAAATCACCCGGCATCAAAGCGAAACGCAAGCTGCGGCTTAATCGCTTTACATTGTTGCAATCAAATCGCCGAAGTGGTCCCAATGGGTCTTTATGGCGGCGCTGCCGATTTGCGACTTTGCGATGTCATAAATCAAGTCGTCGAGGTCGTTGCAATATTTGGCTTTGCTGTGCGTCCGGTTGAAAACCTGACTTGCATCGCCGTTCTGCAACGCCGTATCAGCACGACGGTGTTCTGCGGCCACACGGTCACGCAGCACCGTCAGTTGTAACTTCGCGCGATCAAGGTGTGCTTCCGATACCACCAAAGGGTGGCGCGGCAAGTCGAGATGACTGGCACCTGCAGGCATTGTTGGCAGAAGAATAGTGTTTTGCGGGCCGTAGGCATGGAACCCACCTGCTATCATCATGAAGCGGCCAAGTTCACCTTGGAACAGGCTGATGGGGATAATATGCCATGCCAGAACGTGGCAACCGGCGGGCAATCGGTTGTTGGCCACTGACACCAAAAGCTGTTGTTTGCGCTGCAATTCCACGGCGCGCACGCGCGTTGCCAGCGGCAAGTCCATCATTTCAAGAGACTGAACAGGTACAGGCTTGATCACCGCTGGGGCTGCTACAGTGGTGGGTTTTGCAGCAGGAACCACAGCTGACTTAAAAACCGGAAACGCTGTTGCAACATTGGCTGGGGCAACCACAACTGCTGCAGAAAATGGCTTCACTTCCACTGGACTAGGAATACTGATCGGTCGAGGCGGTGGTGCGGTATAAACCGGCGGAACATACGGTGGCGGTGCAGGTGGAATAAACGGTTGCACTGCAGTTTGATGAGGCTTGGCAACAGGAAACATGTCGTCAGGCAGCTTAAACTTCGGCAACGGAGCCGCCGCAGCGAACATTGGTGCAAGCTCAGCCGCAAGGATTGGCCCACCGTGCCGCCGGGCAACGCTGTTTCGAAAAGCCGCGGCCAAAAGGTTCGGACGCTCAGCAAGCTGATTGGAATCCTGCAGCATCGTCGTAAACGTCCGCGCTGGTAATCCGCTTTGAATTTCAGAAAATGCTCGTGCCGCCATATCACCCTCGTTACATGCAAGGGTATTGGTTTTATGGTTACCAGCTGATTAATTTTAATCGGCTTTGGCAGGCAAACCGATCAAATCCCATAGATTTCCGTAGAGATCTTCGAACACCACCACCACTCCATAGGCTTCATGGCGAGGACCTTCTCGAAACACTACACCTTGTGCGAGAAGCCGCTTGTAATCCTGTTCAAAATCATGGGTTTGAAGAAAAAACCCGACGCGACCGGCAGCGGCCCGTGAAATTCCGTCGACCTGATTCGCGCCATCTGCCTTGGCCAATAGCAGCGAAGTTTCGCTCTCAGGTGCCGCAACGCGTACCCAGCGTTTCGTGTCGCTTAGTTTTGCATCTTCGCGCAGCTCAAATCCCAGCACATCAACAAACCACGCAATGGCTTCATCATAGTCGCGCACCAGATATGTGACATGGGCGAGCTTCACAGCGCCACGTAGTCAATTTCCATGAAGTGGGACACTTCGGGAATCCACCTGTCGCGTACGAATGCGACATGCCAAGGATGATCGTTGTAAGTGCTGTAGGCCGCTTGATCAGCAAACTCCATGGAGAAGCCGAAGGCATAATCATTTTTGGCACTGACTTGTTTCAGCTTTTCAAATTTTTCAACACCCGGAATGTCGGCCAATACATCAGCCGCCTCCAGAAATGTGATTTCCGCAGGCGAACCTTCCGCATGTCTCAAGTTGAATACGACCGTATGCCTGATCATTTTTAAAATGCTTCCGCTTTTAATTTGAGCAGCTTGTAAACCTGCTCCACTGATCAAATGCTAGAGGAAGTCGCTTGATTGTCAAACAGCTGCCAACGCCGCATTCAACTTCTGAGTGGAAGGCTGTGCGGCGTGCCAGCGTGCAAAAACGCCCGCAATCCACCAGCAAACCGCAGCCAACAACAACCCCGCATAACCATCAACGGCGTAGTGCCAACCCAAATGCACCGAACCCACAAGGATCACGGCACAATAAATTGCAAATAAATAACCAGCAACGCGCGAGAAGCGAAACGCCGCCAATGCAAACAACAATGACGTGGCATTGTGCATGGACGGAAACGCGGAAATGCCGATTGCCTGGGATTTGCCTGTATAACCATCCCACAAGATTTGTTGTGTGTTCAGCGACCATATTGGCAAGCGGGTGTGCACGTCTTTCAAGTAATCCATCAGTGGCACAAAGGGATCCGGCGACAAACCGATATTGGAATAATAAACCGGACCAGCAGATGAAAAATAGACCGCCATCAGCCCACCGCCCATCCACCACGTCAACATGTAAGCCAGAAAAAACTGCGACCTGACAACGCCCGCACGACGCGAAAGGCCAAACCAAACGAAGGTGCCAAACAGGGCAAGGAACCAGAAATTATAAAGAATATTGATGCCGAATGTGACCGCATCATAACCCAAAATGGGTTGCAACAACACCCAAGGGTCAAAACCAAAATGCAAGGTTCGGTCCAACGCCATGAAAGTTTCATCCCATTGGAAGGGCTTGATGGCGGGGATCAAGGGCTTCAATTCAAGCATACCCTTGTTGAACAAGATCATCGCCGTCACAAGCGGCAGGCCCGTGACCAGCCATAGCGGCTTTGTGCACAAGTCGCGTACATCACGACCCATTTGTTTCACGATGCTATCTGGCTTGACGACGAAAGGATATTGAATGAACAACCGAAACAAAAACACGGCCACAAGCCCGGCAGGCAAGCTGAAGCTGAGAAAGCCCAAAACCAATCCATCCAACGGCGCTTGCTTATACCCTGGCACATCAACCAACAAGGCATAGGTCGTGACGACATAAACCAAGCCCATCACAATAAAGGGCCAATGGACTTTGAGGCTCAACCCTAAAAGCGACAGCATCCGGAAAGCTGTGGATGGCCTCGTAAGTGCGACATCAGACATCGGCATACTCCCGGTTAAAGGCTTGCACATGGGGCAGGTTTTCCCACCAGATTGCAATAGGTTTCATGACCCACCAAACAAACAAGGCAACGGGCACCGCCACATAAGCATCAACCGCATAGTGCCAACCCAAGTGAACCGAGCCCAGAAAAATCAGAACCGCATGCGCCAACAAAACATTGCGCCACAGCTTACGGCCATTCCATGCAGCCAACACAAACAATGTAGCCGTGGCATTGTGCACCGACGGCATTGCAGAAACACCACCCATCGATAATTTTTCGGCATGCGTTTTCCAGAGCCAGTCTTGCGTATCGACGGCCCAAATTGGAATGATGTCATTGAAGCCACGAAGCTGTGCCATCAACGGCGCATAGGGGTTTTCACTAAAGCCCAGATTGCCAAAGTAACACGGTCCGGCTGAGGAAAAGATCACGGCCATAGCACCACCAACCAAGGCCCACACGGCCATGAATGACAAATAAAAATGCGTCCGCTGCAGGTTCGGTGCTTGCAGGAAAGCAAAAGACACAAGGAACACCTGCATGATCATGAACCAGATGTTGTAGTTCACGTTCAACAGCAATGTCGCGGGTAGGTTGCCAAACACGGGCTGCAATAATTCCCAAGGCCGATAGCCAAAATGCAGCGCGGCATCCCATGCGTCAAATGTCGCGTCCCAGGCGTATGGTAGCGCATGCCCCACTTCAGCCTTCGACATGGTGAAGGCATACATGAATACTACAAGAATTATGTAGAGCGGTACACCGGCAACCATATGTCGAGGATTTCCCAACACGGCTTTCATGCGCCGGAATAAATCTTTAGTTGGGCGTTGCGACTTGTCCGTGAAAGCCACGTGATAGAATTGGACAATGAGTAAACCCAGAAATCCCAGCGGCAAGGAAAACAGCATTACACCGATCAGAAATTCAAGCGGGTTGCCTTTGACTTGCGATGGCAACCAAAATTGCGAAAGTTGCAGTGCGAACAACATGGCAAAGGGTGTTGCAAAATGAATGGCTTGCGCAGAAAAGCTTTGCCGAAGCCGCAACAATAGCGTTGGTTTGCCGCTTTCAGCTGCAATTGCATCACCCGCCGCCCGCATCGCCTCATCCACCTTCAAGAAACTCAGCGCACACTATGTGGGATTGCAGGCTTAAATCCCGTTAATACCATCAGACCAAAGCTGCATTTCCTTTCAGCGCCCGTGCGTGCGATGACAAAAGCCAAATTGATAGTTAACAAATGCCAAAAGCAAATTCAGGAATCCGGTCATGAGCCGCTATGAACAGGTCTATAAATCGTGGCTGCAAAACCCTGAGGCCTTCTGGGCCAACGCGGCAGCCGCTTTGGATTGGTCCAAACCGTGGGACAGCGTGCAAGACTCTTCAAGTGGCCTTGATCGTTGGTTTGAAGGTGCTGAATGCAACACTTGTTGGAATGCCCTTGATCGCCATGTGAATTCAGGACGCGGCGACCAGCTTGCCCTGATTTTTGACAGCGCCATGACGGGCGACAAGCGCAGCTTCACCTACTCCCAACTTCAGGACACCACGGCAAAACTCAGCGCGGGCTTGCAAAGCCTTGGCCTTGTGAAAGGTGACCGCGTCATCGTTTACATGCCGAATATTCCCGAAGCCTTGATCGGCATGTTGGCATGTGCGCGAATCGGCGTTATTCATTCAGTAGTGTTTGGCGGCTTTGCACCTGCCGAACTTGCAACGCGTATCAACGATGCAAAACCCAGGGCTATTCTTACCGCGTCCTGTGGTTTGGAACCGGGGCGCGTGATTGCCTATAAACCGCTGATCGATGAAGCCATTGTTCTGTCGGCTCATAAGCCCGACCATGTGGTAGTGTTGCAACGTCCGCAAGTCGTCGCTGATATGGCATCGCGCGATGTGGATTGGGCTGCCCTGATTGCAGCTCAGGAAACCGGTGCAGCTTGCGTGGACGTGAAGGCCACGGACCCGCTTTACATTCTCTACACCTCTGGCACCACGGGTCAGCCCAAAGGTGTGGTGCGCGACAACGGTGGCCACATGGTGGCCATGCATTGGAGCATGGAAAACATCTACGGCATTAAACCCGGCGAAGTGTTCTGGGCCGCGTCGGATGTGGGCTGGGTGGTTGGCCATTCTTACATCGTTTATGCACCGTTGCTTTTTGGTGCGACCACGTTGATGTACGAAGGAAAGCCCATTGGCACACCGGACGCCGGTGCGTTCTGGCGCATTATCAGTGAATACAAAGTGGCGGCCCTGTTCACGGCACCCACCGCATTTCGCGCAATCAAGAAGGAAGACCCTGAGGGGCTTCTCATAGGCAAATATGATCTCTCGCACTTCCGCACGCTGTTTCTTGCAGGCGAACGTGCGGACCCCGACACCGTGAAATGGGCCGAAGTAAAACTTGGCGTGCCGGTAATTGACCATTGGTGGCAAACTGAGACCGGTTGGGCCATTGCTGCAAATCCGGTTGGACTTGGAACTTTACCCGTTAAACACGGCTCCCCAACTGTGCCCATGCCCGGCTTTGATGTGCGCGTGCTGGATGACGCCGGACATGAAGTGAAACGCGGTCAACTGGGAGCCATCTGCATCAAGCTGCCGCTGCCGCCTTCCTGCCTGCCCACGTTGTGGAATGCTGATGAGCGCTTCCGCAAGGCCTATCTCAAATCCTTCCCCGGTTATTATGAAACCGCAGACGCGGGTTACATGGATGACGATGGCTACCTCTACATCATGGCGCGTACCGACGACATCATCAACGTGGCAGGCCACCGCCTTTCCACGGGTGGCATGGAAGAAATTCTGGCCTCTCACCCCAACGTGGCGGAGTGCGCAGTATTGGGCATTGCCGATGAATTGAAGGGCCAAGTTCCATTGGGATTTGTCGTTCTAAAATCCGGTGTCACCCGCGAGGCAGGTGTTATAGAAAAGGAATGCGTTGCATTGGTGCGTGAAAAAATAGGTGCCGTTGCCGCCTTGAAAACCGTCATCACGATTGCGCGCTTGCCAAAGACGCGGTCCGGCAAAATTCTGCGCAGCACCATTCGAAAAATGGCTGACAAGGAAGATTTCAAAATGCCGGCGACCATTGATGATCCTGCCATTTTGACGGAGATTGCGGTTGCCATGAAGGCAAAAGGCATTGGCGCGTAAAAAGCGCCTGCATTTCCTTGCTAACGTCCATGCGCCTAAACCTATGGTGAGATGGGCATGCCTCCCCTATGATGGTTCCAAATCAATCTGGAGTTTTCATGCCGTCCGCCCCTGCTGCTGCCCGCTACGCTATCATGGCCATTTTCATGTTGCATGGAATTCTGATCGGGGGCTGGGTTACCCATATTCCTTTAGCCAAAATCCGCATTGACGCCGGCCTCGGCATGTTCGGCATTGCGCTTTTGTCATTTGCCGTGGGGGCCGTCATCGCCATGCCAATTGCGGGCGCTATCATCAACCGCAAAGGTAGCGCTTTCGTCACACTGGTCACCGGATTGGCCTTCGCCGCGCTGATTTTCCTGCCCGCCTTTGCACCAAACATATTGATGTTCATGATTGGTGGCACCTTGCTTGGCGCTTCCGTGGGCTCAATGGATGTGGCCATGAACGCCCATGGTCTTGCTGTTGAGAAAGCATTGCGAAAACCTGTGCTCTCGGGCTTTCACGGCGGGTTCAGTGTTGGTGCTGCCATCGGCACGATTGGGGGGGCTTGGTTACTAGGCCTCGTTGGTCCCACTGCACAATTGATCAGCATCAGCCTGTTTTGCGCCATCGGCTTTATTGTGTGCTCGCGCTTCTTCCTGCCTGCGAGTGTTGACAAGGGACTTTCGGGTTCGCATTTCGCATGGCCCACCAAGGCGACGATTGGCTTGGGAGCCCTATGCTTTCTGGCCTTGATGATTGAAGGGTCGGTTGCGGATTGGGGCGCAATCATGCTGCAAGATCGTTTCACGACTGATGTATCCATCGCTGCGATGGCCTTTGGCTTTTACCAAACCGGCATGGCAATTTCACGCTTCAGCGGCGACATGCTGCGCCAGAAATTCGGGGCCGTGCCCATGGTGTTTTGGAGCGCGCTGCTCACCGCCGCAGGCACTGCTGCCGCACTGGTGGTTCCTAGCGTGCCTTTGGCGCTGGTCGCCTTTGCCATTGGCGGAATTGGCATTGGCAATGTGGCCCCCGTATTGTTTGCAGGTGGCGGCCGCCTTGAACCCGATGCACCGGGCCGTGGCATCGCTGCTGTAACGTCATTGGGCTATTCCGGTTTTCTCGCTGGTCCGCCCTTGATTGGTCTCGCTGCCGAAGTGACCAATCTGCAATGGGGCTTGGCGCTTACAGTGCTTGCGGCATTGATCATCGCCATGTTCTCGCGCATGGTGCAATCTGCTGACACCTATTAGAAAGTTGCCGACATGGAAAATCTGAAAGGCAAACACGTTTTTATCACGGGTGCAGGCCGCGGCCTTGGCTCTGCCTTCGCAGTCATTCTTGCTGATATGGGTGCACACGTCACCCTTGCGGGTCGCAACCCTGAAAACCTTTATTCACTTGCAGAATCCATTCGCCTGCGCTGTGGCACCAAACCGCAAACCGTTGTGCTGGATATGTCTGACGTTTCAGAAGTGACGACATTTGCGAAGACATGGCGCGATGAAAATCGTCCATTGGACATCTTGATCAACAATGCCGCCACCTGGTTGTCCGGCCCCATGGATAGCCACGACGCGCTTTCCATTTCTCAAACCATTACGGCCAATGTCATAGGCACGTTGCTGCTTACACGCGGGCTTCTTCCATTATTGAAGAAATCTAATGCAGCAGACATCGTCAACATGGTGTCCATCAGCGGCATGGAAAATGTGCCCCTGCAGGGCGCATCCGTTGCCTACATCGCGTCAAAACACGGGCAGACCGGAATGACCGATGCATTGCGCCAGGAATTGCGCGGCACAGGCGTTCGCATCACCGCAATTTACCCGCCCAACATCGAGGATATTTCACCGCTCAATAAAACCGCTTGGGACGGAGAGCGTGAAGCGACAAGCTGGCTGACCAACAAGGATGTGGTTGGCACCACACTAGGAGCATTGTCACGCGCACGCCACGTGGCCTTCATGTCCGTGTTGATGGAAACAGCGACCAGCAATTTCCATGGTCATTAATCAACGGCATTAATCAACAGCGAACACTTGACCCGTCAGCGCGCTTTCAACGCTCTTGGTATAGGCCATGCCAACGCGCATAGCTGAAACGGGAATATGGCCGGGGAAGTAGCCGTCATATTTTTCCGCGGATTCTTCAAGCAATCCGGGGCTTACCACGTTGATGCGCAAGCCGCGCGGCAGTTCCAATGCAGCACTGCGGGCAAAATCATCCAATGCGCCATTGACCGAGGCCGTGTTCGCCCCTTGGCGAATGAAATCCCGATTGGTGACACCACTGGTCATGGTGATTGAGCCACCGTCTTTTACGTGGTGCTGGGCAATCAGCGCCACATTGACCTGGCCCATCAGCTTGTCATCGATGCCTTTGCGATAAAGTGTCGGTGTCATGGTGGAGACCGGGCCAAAATGCGTATGGCCTGTTGTGGTGATCACCGCATCAATTGCGCCTGCGGCCTTGAACATTGCCGCTACCGAGACTTCATCCATCACATCCACTTTGATGTCGCCGGATGAACGCCCTGCCGTGATGATCTCGTGGCGCTTCTTCAAGTCGCTGATGGCTGCGCGACCAACCGTGCCTTCGCCACCAACAACAAGAATTCGCATCACTCTTGATCCTCGTCGAGCTTGATACCCTTCAACTTGGCAAATACGGAATCAGCATCGATGTCTTCGTTTTGACGGCGATCTGCTGCTTCGCTCAAAGTTTCATTGGCGGAAGCTTGCGCTGCTGCATCTTCCTGCGCGCGCGCATAGGCCTCAGTGCCTACAACTTCAGAAGCTGGGATCAATGTGCGCAATGCTTCACCATCACCCACGGCTTTTTTGCCCGAACGCGATGCGGCCTTTTGCACGGCCATGTCCAAGGCAATCTGCGTGCAGATGCCGAGTGAAACAGGGTCCACCGGCTTGATGGTTTGAATGTTCCAATGCGTACGGTCACGCACAGCATTAATTGTATGCTTGGTGGTGCCCACCAGTTTCATGACGGCAGCGTCAGGCAATTCGGGGTGGAAGCGCAGCAACCACGCAATGGCGTCTGGACGATCACCACGACGCGACACAGGTGTATAGCGCGGGCCGGACGTGGAGGTCTTCACCTTCACATCCAGAACTTTCGATTCCAGAATTTGCAGTTTGTAATCAGCATTGGCTTCAGCCTTGGCGATTTCTTCACGCGTCAACTGCCCGCCAGTGATGGGGTCCAGCCCGCGCACACCCGTGGCCACGTCGCCGTCTGCGATGCCCTTCACTTCCAACTCATGCAAGTGGCAGAATTCTGCAATTTGCTTGAACGTGACAGTGGTGTTTTCAACCAGCCAAACAGCTGTGGCTTTTGCCATCAAAGGGACACGGGACATATGTTTTCGCTCCTTCAGAACCTTCCTAGGGGTTCCAATTCTTTAGACGCTCAAAGTGTCAGGGATTGTGTCCGCTATAGGCGAGTTTGCACGGCATTGCAACAATCACACAATAAGGATGATTTTCCCCGTGTGGGCGCTTGTTTCCATCATCCGGTGGGCATCAGCCGCTTGCGAAAGTGGAAATGTTGCATGCACCACCGGCCTGCACAAACCAGCAGCAAGCAGTGGCCAAACTTTCGATTCGAGTTCGCGGGCTATTTCAGCCTTTTGTGCAACCGTGCGGGGCCGCAACGTGGAACCCGTCAACGTAAGCCGTTTTAACATGATGGGCATCAGGTCTATGTCGAGTTTGGAACCCTGCTGAAATGCAATTTGCACGATGCGGCCTTCCACCGCCATGACCTTGAAATTGCGCTGCACATAATCTCCACCCACCATGTCGAGCAAAAGGTCGGCTTGCAAATCCAGCCTTTTCATTTCAGCTACAAAATCTTGGGTGCGATAGTTAATTGCCACATCAGCCCCCAATGCAAGACATGCCGCACATTTTTCGTCGCTGCCTGCCGTTGCAATGACCTTGGCACCAAACTGTTTGGCCAGCATGATGGCCGTGGAACCAATGCCGCTGGTGCCGCCATGCACAAAAAATGTTTCTCCAGCCCGCAAGCGCCCCCGCTGAAACACGTTTGTCCAAACCGTGAAATAGGTTTCGGGCAAACCTGCCGCTTCAACGAAATCCATGCCTTCTGGCACAGGCAGTGTATTGTCTTCAGCGGCCACGCAAAATTCAGCATAACCACCGCCCGGCACCAAGGCACAAACTGCATCTCCGATTTTGTAGCGACCGGTACCTTCACCAAGGCCCACTATTTCGCCAGACACTTCCAATCCCGGCGTCAAAGGTGCCCCCGGTGGTGGTGGGTAACCGCCTAAGCGTTGCAAAATATCAGGCCGATTTACACCTGCCGCAGCAACTTTGATCAAAACTTGTCCCACATCGGGATTTGGTTTTTCAATTTGCTCAGCGACCAACACCTCTGGTCCGCCGGGCGCGCCAATGGCAATGGCCATCATCTGGTTCATGCTGCTTCCCCTCTACTTGCCGCAACGCTTAACATGCGGCAGCATAGCTTTAGAACAGGGGTGCACCAAAATGAACCAAGATGATTTACCAAAACCTAGACATGAACATGTGTTGGGAGAGAATTTGGATGCCATCAGTCTCGATGAATTGCACCTACGCGTAAAAGTATTGTCGCAGGAAATTGAACGTATTGAGGTTGAAATGACCCGCAAAAAAGCGTCCAGAAGTGCAGCAGATGCCTTCTTCAAAAGTTAACAGTCGTTAAGAACTTCAATGATTATGGGGTAATTTTTCACGCGGGTCGCCATCGTTATTAAGACTTTGGTAATCGTTAACGTTTACCTTGTTGAGTGTCCGGAGCGATCTGGATGTCTTTGAGTGGTTTCTGTCCACTCTGTTTGACGCCTCCCTGTTAGAAACTCAAAGCCGCGGTCTTCGCGGCTTTTTTTCTGGCCCGATACTTGCTCCATCCCTACTTGAAGTCTGCAAATGTATCGACTTGACCTTGGCGCGTAGCTGCATATGATCAGCGGCGGTGCTTAAAGTTCGAGTAAATTGAGTAGGGAAAAATTAAACATGCGTGATCAACGCAGCACAGCCAACAACAGCACCATCAATTTCTTTTCGAAATTCCAAGGTACGGAACAGTTCGAAAAAATCTTCAAGGAGGGCATGGGCCTTGTTGAAGAAACCGCAAACTATCTTGACGGCCAAGGCCGTGTCGATAGCCGCGCCCTCGACCGCCCGGCCACTATTGCCTATGCCACGGAAAGCATGCGCTTGACCACGCGCCTGATGCAGCTTGCTTCATGGCTGCTGCTA
The DNA here is from genome assembly GCA_963840765.1 of uncultured Alphaproteobacteria bacterium. GTDB lineage: Bacteria > Pseudomonadota > Alphaproteobacteria > Rhizobiales > Aestuariivirgaceae > Aestuariivirga. The sequence goes on from CAWJAE010000011.1 coordinate 488,274, forward strand.
CAACGTGCCATCAGTGCAGGAGAAGTGTCGGATCAAGACCTGTCACGTGAAAAAAATCGCTTGAGCTTGGGCGACATTGGCGCAGGCAATGAAATTCCAGGTGCTGAAAAACTGCCCGAAGGTCTTATTGAACTGGTTGAACGTTCATTGCGATTGCACGAGCGCATTCTGGTAATAGACAAAATGATCAGCGGCAAAGCCCAAGTGGCGGCAGCAAATGAGAACCCCGTCGCCCTGCAGATGGACCAATTGGCGCGCGCTTTCGGCAGCCGGTAAACGTTTCGCATGAACGCAATAAAAAACCCGGCCTTCGAAGCCGGGTTTTTTATTTCTCGCTTTAAGGCAATTATTTGCCGAGGAAGCTGTACTTTTGCTTGAAGCGCGACACACGTCCGCCACGGTCAATAATGGTGCCTTGTGCACCGGTCCATGCAGGATGTGACTTTGGATCGATGTCGAGGTTCATTGTGTCGCCAGACTTGCCATAAGTCGAACGGGTCACGAATTTGGTGCCATCGGTCATGACAATGGTGATCGGGTGATATTCTGGATGGATGCCGGATTTCATGGAACTACTCTTCAATAAACTAAGGTTTCCAATTCAGGAAACCGGATGGATGACTTTCGGATTGGCGGTCCTATATAGGAGGACGTCGAACGGGGCAAGGCCCTGCTGAAAAACAGGAAAAACATGGCCCGCCAACCACGCCGAGATTTGCCAGAACGCGAAAATCCAAGGGATTTACGCCCTTTAGCCAGACTATTGCCATTTCTGTCGCGTTATAAGTGGCAGGCAGTGGCCGCCATCGTCGCACTTATTGTGGCCTCCGCGGCCACACTTTTGGTGCCAATTGCGGTGCGTCGCGTACTTGACCACGGATTTACGGGCCAAGACCCAGCCCTGATCAATCAATATTTCGCCGTCATGTTGGGGGTTGTCTCTATTTTGGCAATCGCATCGTCAACGCGCTTCTATTTCGTGAGTTGGATTGGCGAGCGTGTGGTAGCAGACGTACGCGACCAGCTGTTCCGCCATCTCACAACGCTCACACCCGCATTTTATGAGCAGCAACGCACAGGCGAAGTTGTCTCGCGCCTCACCGCCGACGCCAACCAAATCAAATCTGCTTTTTCATCGACGGCATCCATCGCCCTGCGCAACATTGTCATGTTTTTGGGTGCACTAACAATGATGGTCTATTCCAGTCCGCGCATGTCTGGCCTTGCAGCTCTTGCCATTCCGTTGATTGTCATTCCGTTGATCATCTATGGCCGACGCGTCCGTAACTTGTCGCGCCAAGCCCAGGACGCACTGGCGCAGTCGGCAGCCTTCGCGCAAGAACGCTTGAGCGCCATCACCACGGTGCAATCCAACACGCAGGAAAGCCACACCATCGCTGGTTTTGAAAAATCCACTGTCACGGCTTTTGCAGCCACCACGAAACGCACCACGGCACGCGCCCTGCTGACGGCAGCCATTATTTTTGTATCATCCGGAGCCATCGTGCTGCTGTTGTGGAATGGTGCGCGTGAAGTGATGGCGGGCACCATGACGGGCGGCACCTTGGGGCAATTTGTGCTCTACGCCGTTTTCGCCGCAAGCTCTTTGGGCCAACTTTCAGAAGTGTGGGGCGAAGTCCAATCCGCAGCCGGTGCTGCTGAGCGCATTTCAGAACTGCTTGATGAAAAACCCGTAATCACCTCCGCGAAGGATGCCGTTGGTTTTGCTGCGCCCGTAAAAGGTGATGTCGCCTTTAAATCAGTCAATTTTCACTACCCTAGCCGCAGTGAGCGCGAGATTTTAAAGGCCGTTTCCTTCACCGCAAAATCCGGCACGGTTACCGCCATTGTCGGGCCTTCTGGTGCGGGCAAGACAACTTTGTTTTCAGTGCTTCAGCGCTTTCACGCACCGCAGTCCGGCAACATCACAGTTGATGACATGCCAATCGAAGCCTTGGACTTGAAAACCTTGCGCGACCACATCGCAACTGTTCCGCAAGACCCGGTGATTTTTTCTGGCACGGTTGCTGAAAACATTCGCTTTGGCAAACCCGAAGCGACTATTGAAGAGGTTGAAGCTGCGGCCAAAGCCGCCCGTGTCGACGAATTTGCCCAGCATTTACCCAAAGGCCTAAATACGGAATTGGGCGAACGCGGTGTGACACTTTCCGGTGGCCAGCGTCAGCGTGTTGCAATCGCCCGTGCCATATTACGCAACGCCCCGATCCTGCTGCTTGATGAAGCCACAAGCGCCCTAGACGCTGAAAGTGAAGCCTTGGTGCAGCAAGCTTTGGCAAAACTCACTGAAGGCCGCACCACACTCGTTATCGCCCATCGCTTAGCTACTGTTCGCAATGCCGATAAAATAGTCGTCATGGACCAAGGGGAAGTGACAGCGCAGGGCACCCACGCCCAGCTTCTCAAAAAATCGGCGCTCTACGCCAAACTTGCAAAACTGCAATTCAGCCATCAGTGATCTTTCGAAGGACAATTTACATGCCAAATCTTGCCAACTTGCCCGAATGGAACTTGAACGATCTCTATGAAGGCCCCAGTTCTGCTGCGCTACAATCTGACATCGCAAAAGCCGAAAAAGCGGCCACTGCTTTTGCAGAAACCTACCAAAACCAGCTGGCAAAAGCCGACGGCCATGTGCTTGCCAAATCGTTGCAAGACTATGAAAGCTTGTCTGATCTCGTCGGGCGCATCGGTTCTTACGCGCAACTTTACTATGTGGGCGACACGACGGATTCTGACCGCGCCAAATTCTATGGCGATATCAACGCCAAGCTCACAGAACTTTCAACGCTGTTGTTGTTCTACGAACTCGAATTTAATTTGCTTGATGATGCCAAATTGGCAGAAGCGTTGAAAGTACCTGCGCTTGCCCACTTCAAGCCGTGGATTGACAACCTGCGCATGGAGAAGCCCTATCAACTTGACGCAAAGGTGGAACAGCTTTTCCTCGAAAAATCCCAAACTGGTGCAGGCGCTTTTAACCGCTTGTTCGATGAAACCATGGCAGGCTTGAAATTTGAGGTGAATGGCGAGATCCTCACGCTTGAACCCACATTGAACCTCATGCAGTCGCCGGATGAGACTGTGCGCAAGGCGGGTTCCGATGCTTTGGCCAAAACTTTTGGGGCCAATGTCAAACTCTTCACGCTGATCACTAATACACTGGCCAAGGACAAATCCATTTCAGACCAATGGCGCGGCTTCAAGGACATTGCCGCAGCGCGGCACTTGTCTAACCGAGTGGAACCTGAAGTGGTAGACGCGCTGACCGCTGCCGTACATGCCGCTTATCCGTCCCTGTCTCATCGATACTATCGCCTGAAAGCCAAGTGGATGGGCAAAGATAAGCTCATGCACTGGGACCGGAATGCACCACTTCCCCGCGAAGACAATCGCACTATTGGCTGGGCCGAGGCAAAGGACACTGTATTATCAGCCTACGGAGAATTTTCACCGGAGATGGCGACCATTGCGCAAGGGTTTTTCGACAAGAACTGGATTGACGCACCATCGCGCCCTGGCAAATCACCTGGTGCGTTTGCTCACCCCACCGTACCTTCTGCCCACCCTTATGTGTTGCTCAACTACCTTGGCAAGCCGCGCGATGTGATGACGCTGGCCCATGAATTGGGTCATGGCGTACATCAGGTCTTGGCAGGCCCACAAGGTGCGTTGATGGCTTCAACCCCACTCACGCTAGCTGAAACAGCATCCGTGTTCGGCGAAATGCTGACCTTCCAGCGCCTTTTGAAGGCTGCTGATGATCCGGCCAAACGCAAGATCATGCTGGCTTCAAAAGTAGAGGACATGATCAACACCGTGGTGCGCCAAATTGCGTTCTACACTTTCGAGCGCCGCCTCCACACCGCCCGCAAAGAAGGTGAACTGACACCTGATCAGATCAATGCCATCTGGATGAGCGTGCAAGCTGAAAGCCTTGGTGACGCGATTGAATTTGGGCCCGGCTATGAAGTATTCTGGACCTACATTCCCCACTTCATCCACTCGCCCTTCTATGTCTATGCCTATGCCTTTGGCGATTGCCTCGTGAACTCGCTCTACGCGCGCTATCAAGAAAGCAGCGACGGTTTTCAGGATAAGTATTTTGAGATGCTGAAAGCTGGCGGCACCAAGCACCATTCCGAATTACTCAAGCCCTTCGGCCTCGACGCCACTGACCCCGCCTTCTGGCAAAAAGGCCTGAGCGTCATTTCCGGCATGATTGATGAGTTGGAGAGCATGGCGTGATTGGCAAAGTTTGCCATACCTGCTATAGTCTCAGGAAAAGGAGCCCCGCCATGGCCACAATGAACATTTCACTTCCAGACACACTCAAGAAATGGGTTGAGAAACAGGTCAAAACCGGAAATTTCTCCAACAGCAGCGATTTCATGCGTGATTTGGTTCGCAAAGAAAAGGAACAGGCCACCTATGTTAAGTGGCTGAATGACGAAATCGACAAAGGAGTTGCTAGCGGTTTCCGTGAAATGTCAACAGAAGAAGCTTTTTCCGAAGCCCATGCTCAAGCAATGACGAAACTTAAAGCAAAGAACGCCGCTTGAAATTACGATTTTCAAATGACGCGTTAAATGACCTGCAGGAAATCGAAGTTTATGGCGTGACAAACTTTGGAGAAACCGCTTCGCAAAAGTATATGAAGCGGCTGAAGCAAGGCATTGAACACTTGCAACAATTTCCAGAACTTGCGCGTCCCCACCCATTGCTGAAAGCGAATGCACGCGCGTTACCACTTGGGTCGCACATCATTCTTTATCGGTGTACGAGCGAAAACGTCGATATTTTGCGCGTTGTGCACGGCCGCCAAAATTTACGACAGGAAGATTAGTCACTCCATCGCCCAACCATGGCTGACGATGAGTGACTGACCCGTCAGTGCATTTGTTGGAAATCCTGCAAACATGACGGCCACTTCCGCTACATCTTCCAGTGTGGTGAATTCACCATCCACGGTGCCACCCAGCATAACTTTTTTGACGACATCTTCTTCCGAAATGCCCAGGCGCGCGGCCTGCTCTGGAATTTGCTTTTCAACCAATGGAGTTTTGACGAACCCCGGACAGATCACATTGGCCCGCACGCCAAATTCCGCACCTTCCTTGGCGATGACGCGGGCCAACCCCATCAAACCATGCTTCGCCGTCACATAGGCCGACTTCAAAGGCGACGCCAATTTGGAATGCACCGAGCCCATCAAAATAACCGCGCCCGATTTCTGTTTGTACATATGCGGCAGACAGGCCTTCGTTGTCAGAAATGCACCATCCAAATGAATGGCCAACATCTTCTTCCATTCTGAAAATGGAAAATCTTCAGTGCGGTGAACAATTTGTACGCCCGCATTCGAAATCAGAACATCAACAGTGCCCCACTGCGCCACAACTGCTGCAACACCTGCGTTGACCGAAACTTCATCGGTGACATCCATGGCAACGGCCAGCGTTTGACCGCCCAGTTCCGATGCTGTTGCGTGGGCCTGCTGTACATTCAAATCTGCAATGGCGACGCGCGAACCTTCCGCAACAAAGCGCTTGGCCATGGCCCGGCCAATGCCGCCGGCCGCACCCGTGATCAGAACAACTTTATTTTGTAGTGTCATTTTGAAAAGTCCAAACCAATATCCAACACTTTTGCCGAATGCGTCAGTGCCCCCACCGAGATGATATCAACACCCGTCTCCGCAATTGCTTTTACGGTGGATAAATTTACACCGCCCGATGCTTCGCACTTCATCCGCCCACTAATAATGCGAACAGCCGCACGCAGATCATCCAACGTCATATTATCAAGCAGCACCACATCAGCGCCTTCGCTTAAAACCAATTCAAGCTGTTCCAGCCGATCAACTTCAATTTCAATTCTGACCAAATGACCTACTGCTTTTTTAGCAGCCCGCAACGCGTTCAACACGCCACCCGCGGCCACAATGTGGTTGTCTTTGATCATCACGGCGTCATCAAGGCCAAAGCGATGGTTCATGCCGCCACCACATTTCACCGCATATTTTTCAAAAGCCCGCAAGCCAGGCGTGGTTTTGCGGGTGTCGACAATTTGGGCTTTGGTGTGACGGACCTGTTCAACATATTTTGCTGTCAATGACGCAATACCCGAAAGCCGCCCCATGTAATTAAGACCAATGCGTTCAGCGCTCAGCAAGGAACGCGACGCGCCGGAGACGGTTGCGATGCGTTGTTGAGGTGTAATGCGATCACCGTCTTTGACGAAGGTTTCAAAACGAACCGTTGCATCCACAGCGCGAAAAGCTTCCTGTGCGAAAGCGAGGCCAGCCACCACACCTTCCTCGCGACCATTGAAATGTGCAACGCTTTGCGCGCCCTCTGAAATGGTGGCCAAAGTGGTAATATCACCCGCCCGCCCCAAATCCTCCAGCAATGCCGCGCGCACGGCGTCCTGCACTAAAAGCGGATTGAGAAAATGGCTCATGTTGACAATGCCTCGCTTGCAATTTCATTGGATTGATCCAGCGTGAACATGGAACGCTTGGCCAATACGGGATCAGTCGCCGCATGGTCCGTGCGGAAATGTCCGCCACGGCTTTCATGGCGCACCAATGCAGCAGTGGCAATCATCTGAGCCGCAATCGCCATATTTCCCAGACTCAAGCCTTTGGCTTTTTGTTGCACATCCACAATCACATCGAGCGCCTGCAATATGCCTTCACCATCACGCATAACGCCCACATGGGCTGCCATGGCTTTGCGCAACTGCATTTGCAAATCCCGTTCGCTGATGTCTTCATTCGCAATATCGATTTTTGAAGATTCTGCGGTCGCAGCGATCGCGTGAGTGCTGATGTCTTCAGCGATACGCGAGGCAAACACGACGGCTTCCAACAGGGAGTTGGACGCCAAGCGATTGGCACCATGCACACCCGTGGAAGCAACTTCGCCTGCAGCCCAGAGGCCAGGTAAGCTCGTTCGCCCCTTGGCATCCGTCCACACCCCACCCATGTGGTAATGTTCTGCAGCCACGACAGGAATAAGTTGCGTTGAAGGGTCAATGCCAGCTGCCATGCAGCTTGCATAAACGGTTGGGAAACGATCTTTGAAGCTTGCGCCAACGGCTGTTCGCGCATCCAGAAACGCCCCGCGACCCGAAACAACTTCCGCAAACACACCGCGCGCCACAATATCACGGGGTGCAAGCTCAGCATCCTTATGGATTGGTAACATGAAGCGTTCGCCAGACGCATTCAAAAGCGTTGCACCATCTCCACGCAAGGCTTCAGTCGCCAAGGGGGCCGGATCTTTGTTGATGTTGATGGCCGTAGGGTGGAATTGCACAAACTCCGCATCGGCAATCATGGCACCTGCGCGCGCCGCCATGCCAAGCCCAATGCCGCAACTTTCAACCGGGTTCGTTGTCACTTCATAGAGGTGCCCCACCCCGCCCGTAGCCAACACAATCGCCGATGCATCAAACCGCCAACAGCCACCGTCGGCGTGCTGCACCATGACGCCGGTGACACGGCCATCATCGGTCAAAATCTGTTGTGCTGTAACGTTCGAAATCACCCGAATGGAGGGCGCAGCATTGGCGGCAACGTGAAGCGCCTGCATGATGGCCTTGCCCGCTGTATCACCTTTGACGCGCACGATGCGCCGTTCCGAATGGGCGGCTTCACGCGATTGCAGCAACGTGCCTTCCAAGTCTCGGTCAAACGGCACGCCGTAGTGCAACAAATCATGAATCCGTGCGCGCGCTTCTTTCGCCATGCCAAGCACCATCGCGGCGTCACATATGCCTGCACCCGCGATCAGCGTATCATCCGTGTGTTTATCCGGCGTGTCACCATCAGCCAAAGCTGCAGCAATGCCGCCCTGCGCCCACACCGATGATGCGCCCGTGCCGAGTGGTGCCGTTGACAAAATCGTCACGGGCAACGGCGCAAGTTTTAGCGCGCAAAACAGTCCCGCCAAACCGCCACCAATAATCAAGATGGGTGCATGCATTATTTCAGATCGACCATACGCTGCACAGAAAGCCTTGCACGGGCTGCAAGTCCTGCTTCAATTTCTACTTTGGTGGTCATCGTTTGCAAGGAATGCAAAATTGCTGGCAAGGTAATGCGCCGCATATGCGGGCAGAAATTGCACGGTCTGATAAACTCAACATCTGGCGTTTCGGCAGAAACATTGTCTGACATTGAACATTCAGTGACCATCAAAACCTGGCGCGGTCGGCGATCCTTCACATACTTGATCATGGCGGCCGTTGAGCCTGAAAAATCGCATTCGGCAATCACCTCAGGTGGACATTCCGGATGGCCAATGATTTCAATGCCGGGGTGGGCGGCGCGATAGTCGCGAATTTCTTCTGCGGTGAAACGCTCGTGCACCTCGCACGCTCCTTCCCAGGAAATGATATTGACATTGGTCTGGTTCGCCACATTGGCCGCCAAAAACTTGTCCGGCAGAAAAATCACCGTTGGGGCGTTCAAGCTCTCAACCACCTTCACGGCGTTCGACGACGTGCAGCAAATGTCGACCTCTGCCTTCACATCCGCCGAGGTGTTGACATATGCCACCACGGGCACGCCGGGGTGTTTGGCCCGCAACGCTCTCACATCTGCACCTGTAATGGATTCAGCCAGCGAACAACCCGCCCGCATATCCGGCATCAGAATTGTTTTATGGGGGCTTAGCAATTTTGATGTTTCGGCCATGAAGTGCACACCACCCTGCACAATCACTTCGGCTTCTGTCAGGGCTGCTTGTTTGGCAAGGTAAAGGCTATCGCCCACCACATCTGAAACGCCGTGATAAATTTCGGGCGCCTGATAGTTATGCGCCAGAATGACAGCATTCTTTTGCTTCTTTAATTCGTTGATGGCTTTCACATAGGGCGCATGGCCGGCCCATTCAGCTTCAGGCATCACACGTTTCACACGCTCATAAAGCGGGGCCATTTCGCGCGCCAAGGCAGGCGAATAGCGAAGGTCAATCGTCGGAGAAGCAGGAGTTGTCATCGTTGGTGCCCCAGTCATAAGAATGACCGTGGACTAGCACGAAACCGTGGCGAAACAAATGCGTGGCTTAGGCCGCCATCATACGGTTCACTTCATTTACGAGGTCGCGCAAATGAAATGGCTTCGAGAGCACTTTCGCATCCTTGGGTGCCCGCGAATCGGGGTTCAGAGCCACGGCGGCAAAGCCGGTGATGAACATGATTTTCAACGCCGGGTCTAGTTCAGCAGCGCGACGGGCCAATTCAATGCCATCCATTTCTGGCATGACAATATCGGTGAGCAGCAAGTCAAAATTCTCTTGCTTGATTTCTTCAAAGGCACTGGCACCTTCACCGAAGGCTTTTACAGCGTGGCCAGCATTTTCCAACGCCTTGACCAAAAAGCGGCGGAGGTCATCGTCATCTTCTGCGAGTAAAATGCGTGCCATTGTCTTCGTCAATGTAAAACCTGTTTCACTATGCGACGGCGGTTGCCGTCAATCAATCTATGTTCTCTACAGCAAGTTACGTGCCAAGGAGTAAACAGCGACTAAACGTTATGAATTTCCCACAGCTGGACTTGCAGCCCGGCATTCGGCATAAACTTTGACTGTGGAGTGCAAGTGCCGTGATGGATACCGTTGCAAGCAGCTTTGAGATTGTGGCGCCTGCCCGTTGGACAGCGCCAATGGTGTATAATTCTCCGCACAGCGGTAGCGAACTGCCTCCGCATTTTTTGCAGCAATCAACACTCAGCCCACAGCAACTCCGCGCCTCTGAAGATAGCCACGTTGACGAACTGTTTGCAGGCTGCATTGAAGCTGGCGCACCTTTGATGCGTTCCCTCGTGTCGCGCGCCTATCTTGATTTAAATCGTGAGCCTTTTGAATTAGACGGCCGCATGTTCTCCGACCGTTTGCCGGGGTATGTGAATATTTCCTCGCCGCGCGTTGCTTCGGGTCTTGGAACCATTCCGCGGACCGTGGGCGAAGGCGTGCTGATTTATCGGGACATGCTACCTTTCGCGGAAGCGCTCAACCGCATTGAAGCGGTTTATCGACCGTATCACCGCGCACTAGGTGCCTTGATCGACGAAGCATACAACGCAACTGGCACCGTTCTTCTGGTGGATTGCCACTCCATGCCTTCCAGTGCAGTGACGCACATGCGTGGACCACAAAGTCAATCCATCGACGCTGTGCTGGGGGATCGCTTCGGCAGTGCCTGTGACGCCGCGATCAGCGAAATTGTTGAAACAGCGCTCGTAGCGGCTGGTCTGAAAATCAGTCGCAACAAACCCTATTCCGGCGGCTTTTTTACGGAAAATCATGGTCGACCCCGCTACCAGCGTCACGCCCTGCAGATTGAAATCAACCGCGCTCTCTATATGGATGAATCAAGCCATGAGAAAAACGCAGGCTTTGACACTTTAAAATCGGTTCTTACGGGTATCAGCCACCAGTTGGCTGATTGGATGAAACACCAAGGGGCTGAAGAAAACGCGAGTATTGCTGAAGCGGCAGAATAAAAAAAAGGGCCGATACACTTGCGTGACCGGCCCAAGTCTAGGGAGGAAACGCCCATAAAGGGCAGTGAGGGAGAACAAAGGTTCTCATGCTCACGAGTTTCATTTGGCATTGCGATGAAGTAGTTTCAAGTCTGCGTTTTGACCAAATGATCAAGTTATGGCTGCTGCCACCTAGTTTGCACTGCGATAAGCAGTTTAACTATATGAATTTAATGTGTTTATTTCGTTATTTCTGAAGCTATGCAAATTTTGCATGAACAAGCAACATTGTTGCAGTGCAGCAAAATCAACAGGAATCCGGCCTTGGCGCAACCTCACAAAGGCGATAAAGCCCCTTTTCATGGCACAAAATCCCGATTGGCAACACCTCACCCGCTTCGCCCTTACCCTTGCTGAAGCAGCCGGACAGGCAATTTTGCCGCATTTTCGCAGGAATACGCCCATTGATGTGAAGGAACATGAGACTTGGGATCCGGTGACAGAAGGCGACCGCGCAGGCGAACGCGCCATTAGGCAGCTTATTGAGGCGCATTTCCCCGATCATGGCATTCTAGGCGAAGAATATGGCCGCAAGGAAGGTCGCTCGAACTTGACGTGGGTGCTTGATCCTGTTGATGGCACACGGTCCTTCGTCATTGGTCTGCCCACTTGGGCGACCCTGATTGGTTTATATGAAGACGGCAAACCGCGTCTCGGCGTTATGGCGCAACCTTTTGTGGGCGATACGTTTTACGGCAACCCTGAAGGTGCATGGCTTAACCATCGCGGGGCAACGGAACAAATCAAAGTTCGGCCACCCGTGGGCTTGGCCAACGCGGCCTTGGGCACGACCTCACCCCACCTCTATAAGGGCCAAGACCATACAGGTTTCGAGCGGCTGCGGCAGTCGGTCAAGGTTGCGCGCTATGGTGGTGACGCCTATTTTTTTGCACTTCTTGCTGCGGGTCACCTGGACATTGCCATCGATGCAGGGCTTCAAACCTACGACATTGCCGCACTCATTCCCATTATCGAAGGCGCTGGCGGTGTTGTGGGCACATGGACAGGCACAGACCCGAGTTTGGGCGGGCACGTTTTAGCGGCGTCAAACGAAGCACTATTCGAAGCAGCAAAACAACAAATGTTGGATTCGATAGTTTCAGAATACTAGACTTTAAGATTCGGATGACCCAAATGGCAATTGCCGAAACACTGGCTGACAGAACTGTGCCCCACACCATATCAATAATCGCGATGCGCGCTGTGAAGCCTTTGAGGGTGGCCAAATTGGTCATGTCATAAGTCGCGTAAGCCACGAAGCCGAACAGACCACCATAAAGTAGTGCCTTGCCCAGACCTTCTGCTCGCAGCTGCGGTGTCACAACAAAAATCAACAATCCGGCAGCGTAGATCGCATAAAAAATAAGAGCGACAAGGAAGTTCGGCCGTTCGCGCAGCAGGCTGCCTATTTCGGGCACATAAAACAGGCGCCCTGCATTACTAAGCCACACCGCGTCAATCGCCAGGAACACACTGAACACTATAAGATACTGGAGCAATGCTTGCCGCATGTTCATTCCCCTTTCTCAGCTGTACGCTGATTTTGCTGGAAAGGATCACGCAAGCAATGATCAATCGTCGCGATAGACGCGTTCGCGTTTTTCGTGACGCTCTTGCGCTTCAATGGACAAGGTCGCAATCGGCCGTGCGTCCAAACGCTTTAAGCTGATGGGTTCGCCAGTATCTTCACAATATCCGTAAGTGCCATCGGCCACGCGCTTCAACGCAGATTCGATTTTCGAAATCAGTTTGCGTTGACGGTCCCGCGTACGGAGCTCAAGTGAACGATCTGTTTCCGAAGATGCGCGATCGGCAACATCAGGCAGAATGTGATTTTCATCTTGCAGGTGACCAAGTGTTTCCTTGCTCTCGCGCAAAATGTCTTCTTTCCACGCCGTAAGCTTGCGACGGAAATACTCCACCTGTCGCTCATTCATGAACGGCTCATCATCGCTGGGCCTGTAGTCTTCTTCTAACACAAGTGACATAGACAACTTCTCTCCACCGTCGATTAGGCGGGCTTATAGCCCGCACCAGGAGTGGAGCAAGCCATGCTAATGCATTGAAAACACCAGAACAAATGTTTCAGCACACGGAAAGAACACCGGAATCAGCGCCTTATTGAGGTTTTGCGGGCTTCGTCCAATCTATCTTTTGCCTGCATCCACCAATAACTGCCCTGCACACCAAACCGACCCAACTGGCCAAAAACCCAACGTGGAGCGAAAGGGGTGAAGCGTCGGTAAGCATCATCACCACTTGAAATTGCCCGCGCAATCAAACCACCGGCCATGGCCGTCGTGTTCAATCCATGTCCGCCAAATGCCGTTGCAAACCACTGGCCTTCCAGATCACGCCCAATGAGTGGCATCTTGTGTAAAGCATATCCCATCAGGCCAGACCACGCGTGACTGATACGAAGATGGGCCAGTTGCGGAAATGTTGACCATGTCGCCCCGCATGGCTTCTGCCAAAGCCGCAGGCTCGCGCACCATTGTCGTAATTCGACCACCCCATAAAATACGATTATCGTCGACGACGCGATAATAATCTCCAGCACGGCGCGTATCGGCAATGGCCTCCGTGGTGCGAATGGCATCTTGAGGCTGTTTCTCCGTTACAGCCACATAGGTTGAAACAGGCAAAACTGAGCGACCCGTAAGCCCATGAATTGTGCGATCAGTTGATGACACGCAATGCACCACGTGCCGTGCCTCCACGTCACCGCCTTTGTGTTGATAACAAAAATGCTGCCGTTCTTTGCAACAGACAACGCAGGGCTTTGCTCAAATATTTTCACCCCTGCTGCCTCACACAATTTCTTTAACAGCAGCGCATAGCGCAAGGGGTGAATGTGGAACGCCTTTGGAAAGGCGATGCTGTCGAAATAGCGAGACGTGACCAACTTCTGCCGCGTGCCTTCAACACCGTCCAGCCCAACGTCCTCTGAATAGTTTGAACGTAATTCATCAGCATACTGATGAAGTCCGCCATCATCATTGTAACGAACGCAAACCCGCAAACCATTTCCACCAAAAATGGAAACATCGTGCTGCGCAATTTGAGTTCGCACGTATTCCGTTCCGACACATGACAACCGGTACAGATGTTGTGCCGCGTCAACGCCCACATGCTCTGCAATCTGTCCAACACCCAGTGCAAAGCCATTGGACACAAAGCCGCCGTTGCGCCCCGAGGCCCCACACGCAACGCGAGAGGCTTCAAGCAAAACAACAGACTTTCCGGCACGCGCCAGTTCCAACGCCGTGGTCAATCCAGCAAAACCACCACCGATGACGCAAACATCCGCCTGTAGCGATGACGTCATTATTTTCATAGCACCGCGCGTGGCGGTTGCCTCATACCAACTTAATGGAAGCTTAAGTATCTGTGCCAAATCAATCACTCCAATTCGAAACGCACTTAACGCAAAATTAGCGGGATTCATGCAATTTGATCCAGTGTGTCTTTTATGTGGGTCGTGAAAATGCGTTTAGTTCCTGTTTTAGCCTTAATGACATCAGCACTTTCGCTTGCGGCATGCGGCGGAGGCGGTGGTGGTTTTGGAGGCTCCGTATTGGGTACTGGTGTCACTCAAAGTGTGGGTGTGAACTGCCCGCTTACGCCAGTCAATAACACGCCAGACCCTAGCTGCGTAACCGGCTCGACGGGCGGCACGCCTACGCCAACAATCAAAGATGAAGACGGTGACGGCATTCCAGATGTCGATACGGATGGCGATGGCCAGCCCGACGACCAAGATGGCAGCACAGGTTCTGGTGCAGGCGGAAATACCAGCAACATCGTAGCTGGCAATAAGGCCATTGTGCTGATGGAGTTTGCATACGACAAACCAACCTCAGGCACCGCAATGACAGCAGTGTTGCGCCCCTTGTCTGCAGGTCAGGCTGGCACGGACGCTTCGATTCTTTCGAACACAAAACCTTCCCAACTCATCCATTACACCGACACGAATTCAACAACCAATTCCCAACTGGCCACACCGATTGCCCAACGTGAATACGCCTATGGCACGCGCGACCTTGACTGGATTGGTCTTGGCCATCACACATTCGATCTCGGAACTCTTGCCCCAACAGCGCTGGGTGTCCTCATGGGCCGCGATGGTGGAGGCACACCAGTGTCGTATTACGGGTACCCCATCTTGCTTGATGAGGCAGGCAATCAAAACGTGGTGTTCGATCCTGTTGACAAGAAATATAAGTACGCAACTGTAAACACTGACCCAGATCCTGACAATGACGTCGATACACCGATGCCAGACTGGATTTACGGCGAATCGATCGACTATGCGGCAGATCACTTCTGGGATCAGGTCAAAGGCAGTATGGACGCCCGTGCCAATGGCGGCACCACGACAGATTACCGTGAATACCGCGTACTCAGCGAACGCGACAACCGCGATGAATTGTTACAGGTTTGGGACTTTGGCGATAGCTATGCCACCCAATATCAAAACGCCATCAAGGGCGGCGTGCCAAAGCATCAGGTCTGGTCGTTTGGCGGCAACAAGGCCACCGCAATGCCAACGGGCGGCACAGCAACCTATCGTGGTCGCTGGGTTGGCACGGCGCAATCAACAAATTGGCTGAAGCCCAAGGACGCATCAATTGATCCAAACGCGCTTTGGCGTGTAGAAGGCAATTCCAGCGTCACTGCAAACTTTACCGATGACTCTATTCGCGGCACGTTGACACCAGAATCTTGGACATCATACCAAGAAGACATTGGCGCCTACACTTGGTTTACAACCGCGTCTGGTCAGAAAAAGAATGGCACGACGGCGGAACCCGATTACTCCATCATCTATGAAACCAAAGTGTTGCTAGATGGCAAGATTGATCAAGTTGCAGTGCCAGGTGCCCCGGGTACATTTGTTCCCGGCAACACTTTCTCCGGCGAAGCAAACCTGAGCGGTGCTTACATTACAGGCGACAACCCGATGTACGGCGGCTTCTTCGGAACCAATGGCAATGAAGTAACGGGCGTGTTCAATGCGGCGGGCGTTTACCCGAACCCGCAGGGCGGTTCGCAAGGTATCACTGATAGCCGTCGTGGGAATCTCACCATCAACGGTGCCTTCAATGGCGATTGCGTTCCTGGAGTAACATGCGCACCACCACCGGCACCTTGATCGGCTCAAAGAAAAAAAATGTTCAGCGCGCACTTGCTTGCGCGCTGACATTGTTTTGCCTGTCGTCTTATGCTGCCGCAGCGCCGAATGCAGAGCAAATTGCTGCCTATTCAGCTGCGCCCGAAAATGAGCGCGTGCAGCTGCTTGTCTTTCTCGCAAAGTCAGGTGCCAGTGAAGACGCGCGCTACTTGATGAAGACCTATCCACTACAGGGCGCTTTTGCGGCCAACCGCCTACTCTTCATCGACGGGTTAATTCTGAAAGCCGAAAGAGATTACACGGGGGCTGCGGAAAAATTTCGCACCGCCTTGGCTGATGATCCTAGCCTCACACTGGTACGTGCTGAACTTGCACAAACCTTGATCATCCTCGAACAGGACGACAGCGCCAAGTATCATTTGAAACAGCTGGCTGCTGACGCGCCTTCCGAAGAAGCGGCCAAGGGCGTGCATTCCTTTCTTGAACAAGTCGACAGCCGCCGCCCCTATACCGTCAGTGGCTATCTTTCCTTGGCACCTTCCACCAATCTTAATAATGGTTCCAAGCGCCAAACGGTTTACAATGCCGTCTATAAATCGGACTCCACGATTGATGCTGCATCACGGGAAAAAAGCGGTGTCGGCGCATCGGCCGGTGCCAATGTAGGCTTCAACAAAAGGTTCGGAAACGACTTTTCCTTTGTGGCCGCAGGTGGCGTAAACGCTAACATTTACGACGACTTTGACTTTAACTTCTACAACGTCAGTCAATCCGCCGAAATGCGCCGCCTGGTCGAAAAGGGCTATTTCAGCTTAGGAGCAGTTGCCAGCCAATCGTTTTACGATGGCGTCGCTACAGTTTCTTACGGACCGCGCGTTTCGACATCGCTGCAACTTACTGGTAAAGACAACCTTTTTGTAAGTGCGCTCTATGAATGGCGTGACAATTTCGAAGTTAATAGTGCCGATGCCACGGCATTGTCCGTGAATGCCAGCCTGACCCACGGTTTCAGCTCAACACTGTCTGCAACGATTTTTGCAGGTTCTGAAGACGTAAAAACGGACTATAAAACAACTTCCTATCTTCGGCTCAATGGCGGGCTCTCGCTTTACTCTGAATTATCACACGGCATTTCAGCCAAACTCACGGGCCAGTTCGGACATACATTGTTTGATGGCAAAAGCCTTGCGGCAGGTAAAATCCGCGAAGATAAGCGCCTGACCGGAAGTGTGGAATTGACAAAGCGCGATTGGAACATTTTGGGTTTCGCTCCTGCACTGTCTTATACCTACACCGAGAACATTTCGAACCTGAACCTCTATGATTTCGACAACCACGCCGTTGATTTCCGCCTCACCAAGGATTTCTGAGGCCATTGCCCGAAACCAATTGGCCCGCTAAACGAACGGCCATGCGTTTTTCATCGAGCCAACAATTCCGCGATCTTCCGCGAAAAGCCGTCACCGTGTTGGGCATGTCCGGCGTGGGTAAAACCACACTTGCCCGCCTGCTGCTGCAAGCCCACTGGTTTCAATATTCCGTCGATTACCGCATCGGCACCCGCTACATGGACGAGCACATCACTGACAACTACAAGCGGGAAGCGATGAAAAATCCCTTCCTGCGCGATTTGTTGCGCTCGGATTCAATCTATATCAGTTCTAATATCACATTCGAAAATCTGGCACCGCTCTCAACCTATTTGGGCAAACCGGGAAATCCGGAACGCGGTGGAATTCCGTTTGCAGAGTATCGCCGTCGCCAAGCACAGCACCGCGAAGCCGAAATTCGAGCCTTGCAAGACGTGCCGGAATTCATTCGCCGCGCTCTTGAGATTTATGGTTATGAGCATGTTATCTGCGATTCAGGTGGCAGCCTGTGTGAAGTCGTGAACCCGGATGACCTGAACGACCCCGTGTTAAAGGCGCTCAACGAAAACACTGTGTTGCTTTATATTGAAGGAACGCCCGAACACACGGCCATGTTGGTGGAACGCTTCCGCAAACACCCCAAGCCCATGTACTATCAACCAGACTTTCTTGATGAAAAATGGGCTGAGTTTAAATCCCTGAACAAGATCAAGAATGATGATGATGTGGACCCCGATGGTTTTGCTGTTTGGGGCTTTGAACAACTGCTGCACCATCGTGTTCCGCTCTATGCAAAAATAGCCGAGAATTTTGGCTACACCGTACGAATGCAAGATATTCCGACTGTGAAATCCGAGGGCGATTTTATCTCCTTCGTCAGCGCCGCAATTGATCAGCATTAAGATTTAAAACCATGCCCATTCGTATTCCAAATGAACTGCCAGCCCGCCGCATTCTTGAACATGAAGGCGTCAACATCATGACTGAGGAGTCGGCAGATCGGCAAGACATTCGCCCGCTGCGCATCGGCCTACTCAACCTCATGCCCAACAAGATCAAAACTGAAACTCAGTTTGCGAGATTGGTGGGTGCCTCGCCCTTGCAAGTGGATTTGTCGTTGATCCGCATGACCAACCACACGCCCAAAAACACGTCGCAAGATCATATGTTGGCGTTTTACGATACGTGGGAAGACGTGCGCCACCATAAATTCGATGGCTTCATCATAACTGGTGCCCCCATTGAACAAATGCCGTTCGAAGAGGTGACCTATTGGAAAGAGCTGTGCGCCATATTTGATTGGACGCAAACGCATGTTCAATCCACCATGAACATTTGCTGGGCTGCGCAGGCGGCGTTGCATCATTTTCACGGTGTCGAAAAACACGCGCTTTCCGAAAAAGCATTTGGTGTCTATCGCCACCGCAACCTACAACCGGCGTCACCTTATCTGCGCGGCTTCAGCGATGATTTTTCAATGCCGGTTTCCCGTTGGACAGAAGTGAGAAAATCCGACCTGCCCCATGATGCAGGATTAGAAGTGCTAATGGAGTCCGATGAAATGGGCCTGTGCCTGATCAATGATCCAGCGCACCGCGCACTCTACATGTTCAACCACATTGAATATGACACGCGCTCTTTGGCCGAGGAATATGAGCGCGATGTGGCAGCGCTAAAACCCATCGCGATACCAGCCCACTATTATCCAGGCGACAATCCGAAAGTCACCCCTGAAAACCGCTGGCGCAGTCACGCCCATTTGCTGTTCGGAAACTGGATCAACGAGGTCTATCAATCAACCCCGTTTGATCTCAACGATATAGGTAAAAGCTAAACCCGCGAAAAAATTACTGCCGTTGGGACAAGCGCAACTTCATCGGCGGCAAGCTGGTTTTGCCGTCTCGGTTGATGGTGATCATGTCGCCCTTGCCTTCAGCGGCTATTGGAGCTGACACTTCAATTTCACCTGATCCATCCGGCCCAAGAATCGCGGGAACAGGCATCGATGTAATCGCTGCAGGTGCTGGCTTTACGCCGTCACGGCGCAAGCTGGCTTCAGCACTGGCATAAAGAGCTGACAACCATGACGGTTCAGACTTTGTCGACAGTACAGGTTCAATCACCACGATATCTTGTGCACTTGCATTCCGGATGTCGATATCCAGATTGGTCTTGCCATCGACCGCCGCTTGGTCGAGGTCGGTCATGCTATCGGCTGCTTCAACTGAGCCAATTGCATCAGCAACAACTGAAGGCCGCTTTGTCTTTTTTGCCCAAGATTGTTCAGCCGTTGCAGAGACGGGCTGAATTTGCACATCTTCAGGAATTTCGGTTTGCGCCGATGCCGCGATGACCTGCACAGTCCTTGGTTTCAGTTTCGGTTTTGGGACCGAGAAAAGTGAAGCAACGACAGGTGTAGGCTTGCGTTCTGCCTGTTCTTCAACAGCCGCTGTTCCAGCAAGGGCCGCCAATGCACCGCGATCTTTTTTCGCCAGTGAAGGCTCAGGCTTTGCTTCTACAAAAGCGGGCTCTTCAATGACTACAGGCTGCTCAACCAACGGTGTTGGCTTCTTGGCTTTTGCTGCGGCAGCTTTGGTTTCTGCGGCAGTTGCGGCGGCGGCGTCTTCGCTCAAGTCAGCGAGTTCATCACCATCATCATCGTAAATGCTTTCGAGCGGCGGTTCTTTTTCAACAGCAGCTGCAACGACTGGCGCTGGCACTTCAGGTTTGTTCTTGTCACCACGAATCCAGCCCATGATGCCGCCGGACTTCTTGTTGCCGGTTTCAGCATCAGCAATGTCAGTTTCAGGCGCACCTGAGAACACACCTTTGCGACCGGTACGCTTACCGATGGTCTTGCGGCCTTCCTTAATGATCGACGCCAATTGCGAACGGCCAATCTTTGGCCCCCAATGGCGCACATTGCCGGAATCCGCATGCAGGAAGCCCGTAGGGCCGCCTGACGAACGATAATACCCCACCCCACCCACACGACGCGCCAAGGCACTATTGCGGATCTTTTGGGTTGAGACGTCAGGGAAGAAGAAATCGATTGCCTTGCCCTTCATATGCTGGCTTTTTTTGGCCACGTTGCGGCCAATGCGCTTCAGGAAGGCGTTTGTTTTAGGCGAGCGATAACCAGATACGATATGGATGGGGCGCTTCGAGCCGAGGTCGGCGTGCAATTCCCAAACAAGGTCAATGGTTTTCGGATCAATGGTCGTCACCTCATTACGGCGCCAATCGCGGAAAAAGCGATTGAGCTGCTTCATGCCGGACGGCACATAGCGGCCATTCTTCATGTAAGTGACGGTAAGTTTTTCCTTCGTGTGCTGGTGCACAAGCGAAATGGTGCGAGTTTCGCCACCAGACACGGCGGTGCCAACGGTTGACATGAAGAGCGCAAGGCCCAATGTCCCGGCAATCGCAGCAGTGGCCACGGCCTTTTTCAATGTCTTATGCAAGGGCAATTGTTGTCCGACGTTCAAATCACCAAAACCCATTACGCTACTCACCCCGGGTAACAACCCGTTTCTTAGACCAGTGTTAACGACCAGTCCAGAACGGATACTCACCCACTCTAGTCCCAGTCCGCTCATCGAACAAGATTGCGGCGTCCTTGAGGCGACCGCATCCCTGATGAACAGTAACATCATCATGCTTAACGGGGGGTTATCAGTGAGAAAATGAACTCAATTGTTCTGCACAAGTTTGGCCGCCGTATCGCCACCGGCAAGTTTATGCATCAGATTTCGCGCCGCATTCAACGTCGCGTCACGACCGTAAGCATCTGAATGATATTGCATAATTCCATTTTCATCGGGCCAGGCCGTAAAATAGGCCAAATGCACATTGGTCTTCTTTGTGACCTTCACAGAGCGGGTTTCGCCACTGTCAATTTCACTGTCCACCGTCGCACGGTCGATGCCCAGCAAAACTTCGGCAAATTCACGTGGATTTTGCACACGCACGCAGCCATGGCTGAAATTACGCTTTGATTCTTCGAACAGATTCCGGTTCGGCGTGTCGTGCATGTAGATGGAGTGGCTATTTGGGAACAGGAACTTGATTTCTCCCAAAGCATTCGTGCCACCGGCAGGTTGCATGATGCCAATACCGGAATTGGCCCCAATTGCGTTCCAGTTCACAGCTCGCGACGAAGTAACTTTTCCATCAGCTTTGATGACTTTGAAGCCAATTTTATCCAGATAACCAGGGTTCGAGCGAAGTTTTGGCAGGTATTCGTTCAAGATGATGGACTGAGGAACCCCCCATGTAGGGTTATAGACAACCGTTTCGAATGTATCGCTGAACACTGCTGTTTGCGTGAGTGGTTTGCCCACAATCACATTGCTGGCCCACAAAAGCTGGCCCTGCTCCATGACGTTGACACGGTAGGACGCTTGGTTGACCAACACATGCCGCGTGCCCAAATCATCGGGCAACCAACGCAACCGTTCCATGCTGGATACAAGTTTATCGCGAAGTTCCGCATGGTCAGGGCCATTCAACGCCTTGATTGTTGCTGCATCTAAATTGGAGGTTTGGCCAATGCCTTTGGCTTCTTGATACCGCTTCAGCGCTTTTGCCAAAACCTTGTCAAGCACACTCAACTTGTCTTCAGTCACTGTTGCATCGGTCAGACTGATAAAACCATCACTCACCATGCGCTCACGCAGCAACGCAATACGAGGATCTTTTTGCCCGATTCGCACGCGCTTGCCTTCAGCGATGAGAGAGTTTTGCGAAATTTTCTCACCCTGCAATTTTGCCAGTTCCGCTTTCATAACACCGTAAGCTGGATGCGCTGGGGCCAACCCTGCCAGATATTCCGCAGGAAATGGCGAGTGCGCCAAAACACGGACGGCCACGTTTGGTGATACGCGTTGTGCCTTTAGGTCGTGGTAGGCAGACAGTCGCTCAGGTTCATAGGCACCACCCGACTGGTGTAAGGCGTAAGTGACAGCAGCAACGGTGAGGCCCACATCAAACTGCGCCAAACCCAAATTGTCTCCATCCAACTGGGCTACGGCACCATCGAAGGACTGCAGGGCGGCCGGCTTATAGCGCACGGCATCCAAGCCTTCAGCATCCGCGCGTGACAACACATCAAGCACAGCTAAACCACGCGCATGGATGTTGCCTTCCGACGTCCACAATGGCTTAAAACCATTTGATGAATAGAGCTCAAGAACGGCTTTGCGCACTTCAGCCATAGCACGGATATTGGAGGACTTGTCGGTCAATACGGTTTTGATCGCTGATCCTTCGATGCCGGGAACCGAAAATTTCGTAAAACCAGCGTCAAAAACCCCCACCAATTTGACGGGCATATAGACAATATTGCCCATGCCCAAACCTTCAGAAACTTCTGGATCAATGGCAACGGCAGTTTGAATGACCGCGCGTTTTTTCTGCTTATTCGGCTGATCCGCAAGTTTCTTTTTCGCTTTTTGAGGCTGGTTGCGTCCACCACGGATGATGCGAACGCCATCTTCGTTGCTTTCTTCCCACCATGCGGGCTGGCGCAAAGGCCTGCGCGACGGACGGTCTATTCCAAACAACCGTTCAAAAAATCCACCACGGCGTTTTTTAGGCGAGTCTTCTGCTGCAATGGCATCCATACTAACGGAAGCGGCCAAAACTAAACTCAGCGAAACTGTTACAAATTTTTTCATCATGTCCCCGGACGAAGGGCTGAAACCTAAACAATGCATTGTGGCTTTGCAACGGCAGACGGCACGAAAGTCTCCGTGATGCAGTTATGTCACGAGGCGATATCTTCTTCGAGGCCGAAATCCCGCATCTTGCGATAGAGGGTGGATCGACCAATGCCCAGTTTACGAGCGACCTCAGACATTTGACCGCGATAGCGATGCAGCGCCAACTTTATCATGTCAGCTTCCACGTCCTCCAGTTTACGAATATGGCCGCCTTCTGTGACAATTGGAATTCCAAGTGCAGAACCATCACTTACCTGTGAGCTGTTGTTCCGAACCGGCTGTGGTGCAACTACCGCAACAGGCGCCGCCGGCACCACAACATCGTAGCCCTCCACCAAAGAAGCAATTTGCGGGAAATCCTGAATGTCGAGCAAATCGGTTTCGCATAGAACGATTGCACGGAACACAGTGTTTTCGAGTTGGCGCACATTGCCCGGCCAAGCATAGAGCTGCAGCATGCTCAAAGCGTTGTGTTGGATGCCGCGAACCTTGCGACCTTCTTCTGCAGAAATCCGGGTTATGAAATGGTTGACCAGCGCTGGAATGTCATCTTTTCGGTCGCGCAACGGTGGAATCATGATTGGAAAAACGTTTAGGCGGTAATAAAGGTCCTCACGGAATTTTCCGGCCTTCACCATTTCAATCATGTTGCGATTTGTGGCGGATACCAGCCTCACATTCACCTTTAGGGGACGACGCGAACCCACGGGATCAATTTCGCCTTCTTGAATGGCGCGCAATAGTTTAACCTGCATGTCTAGGGGTAGTTCAGCAACTTCGTCCAAGAACAAGGTGCCGCCATCTGCTTCAAGGAATTTGCCATTGTGCTTGGCGCTGGCACCGGTGAAGGCACCTTTTTCATGACCGAATAAAATAGACTCAACCAGATTTTCAGGAATGGCACCACAGTTGACGGTGACAAAGGCTTTTCCCGCGCGGTCGCTTTCGCCTTGGATAGCACGCGCAATCATTTCCTTGCCAACACCCGATTCGCCTTCAATTAATACCGGAATATTGGATTGGGCACCGCGCTTACCAAGACGAATCGCATTGGTCATGGTGGGGGCAGAGGCAATCAAATCATTGAATGTAAGTGCGCCACCAATTTTCTTGTTAAGGCGTTTCACTTCTTCAGTGAGTGCAGTCACT
This sequence comes from uncultured Alphaproteobacteria bacterium, assembly GCA_963840765.1. Lineage (GTDB taxonomy): Bacteria > Pseudomonadota > Alphaproteobacteria > Rhizobiales > Aestuariivirgaceae > Aestuariivirga. The sequence continues at coordinate 512,220 of CAWJAE010000011.1, forward strand.
TTAAGCAAATTCTGAATTGAAGCTTTCAGCCGTTCTGGTGAAACGGGCTTCACAACAAAATCATCGGCCCCGGCCCGCATGGCCTTGATAACGGTTTCAATTGAACCTTGGGAGGTTTGCACAATTACAGGCAAATCACCGCGAATGGATTGCAGGCTTTCTAAAAACTCGAGGCCACCCATTTCCGGCATCACCAGATCGAGAATGACAAGTTCAATTGAAGCCCCACCGGGACCCTTTAGAACCTCGAGTCCACGTACGCCACTTTCGGCTGTTGAAACGTCAAAACCCAGTCTTTTTACAGTTTCTTCAAGAATACGACGTTGTGCAGCTTCATCTTCAACAATCAGGACGCGAGAGGCCATTCGGTGATCACATTTCCAAACAAACAGGACAAGGAATATGTGTGATGTTTTGCCACCCAACGGTAAAGGCCAGCTTAACAGGGTAGTAGATTTAGAGACAGGTGTGAGAATTTCAGCGTTAGCGTTCCGTGAGCTTCAATTCAATGCGCCTATTCTCAGATTTCGCCTCTTCGGTATCTCCGGCTACCAAGGGTTGATGTTGGCCAAAACCGGCGGCCACCAAATGCTTGGACTGAACGCCTTGCGCTTCCAGATAATTCACCACAGAAATCGCCCTCGCCGAAGACAGTTCCCAATTCGACTTGAATTCCAAATTCTGCATCGGGTCGGTGTCAGTGTGCCCATCGACACGCAACACCCATGCAATGTCGTCTGGAATTTCTCGTTCCAATTGCTTCAACGCATCGGCGAGTTTCAACATTTCAGTTTCGCCCGCAGGGTTCAACTCAGCCTTGCCCTTTGGAAATAACACTTCGGCCTGAAACACAAATCGATCGCCCACCACCAATATGTCTGATCGCTGCGACAGGATTTGCCGCAGACGTCCGAAGAATTCTGAGCGATACTTGTTCAGCTCCTGCACCTTTTGCGCGAGCGCTGAATTCAACCGCCGACCCAAATCTGCAACCTGCGTATCCGAAGCTTTGTTGCGCTCCTCTGCGGAATCAAGCAGCGAATTCAGCTGCGCCAATTGCCGACGCATGGCGGCGATTTGCTGGTTTAGCAATTCAACCTTGGCCATGGCTTCACTTGAAATTTTCTTTTCTGAGAGCAAAGACGTCTGCAAGCCCGTTAAAGCGGAACCCGCTGAAAGACCCTTGGCATTTTCAGCTTCAAGCCCTGCCATCAAATCCACATTCTTGGCTTTAGCCGCATTGAGATCGTCGGTCAGTGCCAACAGCTGCCCTTCGACTTCTTCCTTAGCAGATGTTTCAAGCGCCAGAAGTTCAGTCAATTCTGCAATTTGCGAACGCAATTGCCCGAGTGCTGAATCTTGCCCTGAAATTTCCCGGGCCAGCAAAAATTGTGCAACCATAAACACCGACAACAGGAAAATGATAACCAGCAAAAGCTGCGCCATCGCATCAACAAAGCCCGGCCAATAGGGTGGCTCTTCATTACGGCGACGGCGGGACAGCGCACCAGCCATGTTTAATCACGCCCCTTTAGGTTGACGCATCAACACGCGTTGAATTTCATTTTGCTGCACTTGTTGGTTTTGAATCCACTGCCGTACCATTTTTTGCTCTTCGCGCATCTGCGTCACGAGATTGGTCACAGCATCTGCCAGTTGCTCGATAGTCTCGCTGTTAGCCGCTGATCCATTCGTACCTACATTGCTTTCAACATTACTATTCAACCGTTCCACACTGCGTTGTAAATTTTGCATGTCCAACCGCACAAAGGCGGGAACACCCGACGACGAATTATCGCCCATGCCAACGTCGGTAATGGTTGAAAGCCAATCTTCAAAATTATGATAGAATCGATTCTGTGCTTGCGAAGCTTTCAAATCCATAAACCCAAGGATCAAGGAACCGGCCAAACCAAACAGTGAGGAGGCAAACGACAAGCCCATGCCCGCCAACGGGCGCTGCAATCCCGTCTTCAACTCCTCAAACACCGAACTCGACTGGGTTGACGTCACGTCCAGATTTTTGATGGCGTCGCCGACTGATGACACGGTTTCCAACAAACCCCAGAAGGTGCCGAGCAATCCAAGAAAAATCAAAAGCCCCACAAGATAACGCACCAAATCGCGGGACTCATCAAGCCGTGAGGCCAGAGAGTCGAGCAATGAACGCATGGTTTGTGGTGAAAGCACGGTGCGACGGTTGGCATCACCCAACAACGTGGCCATGGGACCTAACAAAACAGGAGGAGGCGCTTCATTGGGGTGCCCCATGCGGAACTCGTTGACCCACGTCACTTCTGGCCCCAAGCGCCAGACCATGCGGAAGGCATAAACCACGCCCAAGCAACAAGGTTGCAACAATCAACCCGTTCAAACCCGGATTGGCCATGAAGGCGTTTTTGATCGAAGGAAATAAGACCGCCGCCAAAATGGCAACAACCAAAGTGAACACCATCATGTGCACCATGTGCACGGTTGGCTTTTCAAGCGTAATTGTTTCCTGTGCCATGGCCCCTGTTCACCTCAAATAAATTCCCGCCGCCGGGATGGTCGTTTAGTCCCTTGGCGGGGAACTTAGTCGAAGTCATGGCGATTTGGCGAGGGGTCAATCTTCCGCCCACATGCGCGTGAGGGTGTTGCGAACCTTTAAGACCGGAGTCAACAATTGCCGGTCTGCATTGCTTGCTTTTAAGGCGGCAACGACTTGATCAAGATCGAATAAAGTCTCGCGTTGTTCGGCACTACGAATGAAACTGCGCACCCACCCCACAATTGCCAAGCGTTCGCCGCGCGTGACTTCGTTGACGCGGTGCAAACTGGTGGTTGGATAGAGCACCAGGCCTCCTGCAGCGGGCTTTATGTCTGTATCTCCATCATGCCCCTCTACAACAAGTTCCCCACCGTCATAGGTTAATGGATCAGACAAAAACAATGTGAACGATATATCGGTGCGCACGCCACCCATCAGGGCATCATCTACATGAGTGCCATACTGCATCCCCGGTCGGTAGCGCGATACAAGTGTTTTAACAAAACTTTTGGGGCGGGCGGCTGAAACGAAAAGGCCATGCGCCAACAACGCAGCCTTCACTTGCTCCATGGCCGCCAGCGCCGCCGGGCCTTTAGATTGGTCATTATTCTTGATGTCCCGCGCAAACCAACCCGCCGTTTCTTTGCCATCGCGAAAGCTGTCTTGTTCGGCGTTAAGTTCGGCAAGGATCATTTCCACCGCGTCAGATGCCAAAATGCCGTTCATTTGCAATAACATAACGCACACTCCATTTTCCGATTGATTTAGTCGGCATATTTTGTATTTATCTGACAATATTAGTCGGATTAGGAGAATGCAATGGCGAAGACCACAAAAATTTGGACCACTCTAGGCGTTGCCATTTTGGCAGGAAGTGCCGCTGCAAATGCAGGAGCACTCAAATCCCTCCAGCCCATCACCAATGTAGATATGGTCTTGGTCGATGGTGAAGGAGGTGAAGGTGGCGGCGATGAAGCGCCAACAAACTACGCAATTGCCTCCACCGATGGCGTGGCTTTTAGCTTTGATGGGAAGTCGCAAGTGGTCGCTTACGCAAACCTCGCCTATGAAACATATGCAGAAGCCGAAGTCGAAGCTAAGAAGCTTGCGGCTGCCATTGACATCCTGTTGGCAACACCATCAGCAGAAAGTTTGGCCGCAGCGCGCAAGGCTTGGGTCGCTGCGCGTCCAGCCTATTTGAGGTCTGAGACGTTCCGTTTTTACGACGGCCCGATAGAAGCCATCGAAGGCGAAATTAACGCGTGGCCAATGAACGAGGCATTCATCGATTATGTTGACGGTAAACCAGACGCAGGTGTGATTAATGGAAAAGACCCCATTGATCTTGCCGCCCTGACAAGAGCCAACCAAAAATCCGACGAGGCAGATGTTACAACGGGCTGGCATGCCATCGAATTTCTGCTCTGGGGGCAAGATTTGTCGCTGGAAGGCCCGGGAAACCGTCCGCATACGGATTATATTGCCGACCACGACAACAACAACCGCCGTCGGGATTACATCAAGATAGTGACGGCAAAACTGGTGGCAGATATTGGTACATTAAAAGAAGCTTGGGCACCATCAACCGCTGACAACTACCGCGATGGCTTTGAAAAACTTGACCAACGAGAAGCCCTTGGCCGCATCATCAATGGCATGGCAATTTTGGCTGGATTTGAATTCATGTCCGAGCGCCTCGGCGTGGCTTTGGATTCAGGAGATCAGGAAGACGAACACTCCTGCTTTTCAGACACGACAAAACAAGACTTTGTACATGACCTCGAAGGCATCAAGCGGGTGTGGTTCAACGCGAAAATCGGCGAATTGGTTTCTTCTCGCGATGAAACTCTGGCCAAACAGGTTTCCGCGCTATTTCTGGATACTGAAGTCAAGATCAACAAACTCGCCAATATTTGGGACACAGTGTTGGCTTCTCCCAAAAACTCGCCACAACGTAAAGACGCCGAGGCAGTAGTGACTTCACTTCAGTCTCTTGCGAATGGCCTGAAGGACGTGGGGAACAAGCTGGGCGTTTTGGTATTGATTCCAGCCGGTTGAGACACAAACGAGCCATAGCGGCAGCAATCGCACTTACAGGTTTATGCTTCGCTGCATTTGGCAGCGGGGCTTCAACCCAGTCGCTGCGCCAAAACTTGTTGTCCATTCCAACATCATCCAAATTGGGCGGCGATACCACACGCCCTCTCAACGCGCAGAATGCATTTTCATTTCCAGCAGCGAATTTGCCACCTGAAAAGGCGCGTGCCTTTTCATTCGGCAACAGACTGTTCAATACCAATTGGGTGGAGGCGCCAGCATCCGTAAAAAGCTTTGATGGCTTGGGACCACTCTTCAATCGTGTGTCATGTTCGGCATGTCACACCAAGGATGGGCGCGGCCAACCACCCTCAGACGATGCAGGCCCGCTCGAATCAATGCTGTTTCGCATCAGTGTTCCCGGCACCGGCCCTCATGGCGGGCCAAAACCTGTACCTAGATATGGCGATCAGCTCAATGAGCGTGCAGTCCAAGGCGTTTATGTCGAGGGTGTTGCAAAAATTAGCTATAAGGAATTTCAAGGACGGTTTGGCGATGGCAAAGCTTTCACCTTGCGCAAACCAACCTACACGATAGCTGAACTTGGCTATGGCGAATTGCCGCCTAAAGTCATGATTTCTCCGCGCGTCGCGCCACACATGATCGGGCTTGGATTGTTGGAAGCCGTGCCAGACTCAACATTGCAAGCACTGTCAGACCCTGAAGACAGCGACAATGATGGCATCTCAGGTCGCGTCAATCAGGTGTGGGATGCAGTTGCAAAAAAAACTGCCTTAGGCAGGTTTGGTTGGAAAGCAAGCCAACCCAATCTGGCAAATCAAAATGCGGCGGCAGCACTCGGCGATATTGGGCTCACAACAACCATTTTCCCTGACGAGAATTGTGCCGAAATAAAATCGAAATGCCTTGCAGCTATTTCAGGTGGTTCTCCTGAAATCGATGAAAAATTCTTGGTAAAACTAAAGCTTTATACAGCAACTTTGGCAGTACCTGCGCAACGCAACACCGACAATCCAGATGTGATGCAGGGCGCCAAACTCTTCCGTGAAATGGCTTGTGCTTCCTGCCATATGCCAACATTAACCAGCGGCAACCATGACATTGAAGAAGTGGCTAACCAAAGTTTTCATCCGTATACGGATTTATTACTGCACGACATGGGTGAAGCGTTGTCTGACAATCGGCCGGATTTTGCGGCATCAGGCAAAGAATGGCGCACACCCCCGCTTTGGGGTTTGGGCCTCGTGCCCAAAGTTAACGGCCACAACACCTTGCTGCATGATGGCCGGGCGCGCGGATTTAATGAAGCTATCCTGTGGCATGGCGGCGAGGCCGAAAAATCCAAAGAAGCATTTCGATCAGCCCCAAGCGAGCAACGCGACGCCTTGGTTGCGTTCTTGAAATCCCTGTGAGCAACATTGTGGCATCTAGTATAAATCAAAATGACATATTTGAACTAACAGCAGAGCGCGTGTCACTCACATGCTTTCGCAGTGCAATGGCTGGCTACGACCTGGGCGACCCCTCATGCTGGGATGATTTATGGACAACGCTCGTCAGCGAAGGTGGCACGGAGCTAGCTTGTCGCATCAGTGGGTGCCTACATTTTTTTGTGCGGGCTATGCGCACGTCACGCAGCCAAAAACTCAATTACTTTCCTGTCACCTGCAAAAGGGCCTGTGCGGACGAATGCCTCATGCTGTCGTTGCTGTCGGCCTGTCAGCATCGTGAAAAGGAAATACTGGAATTCTGCTTGCAGTCACTTCTCGCGCCGGACGAAGATGACCGTGAATTGAAAACAGCCGCAGAACGGCTGTCTCAAGAGCTGACGTTTTTTGGACTAACCTTGCTGCCCGTTCCGCTGCACATCATAAAATCGCTGTTGCCAGAAGCATGTGCGCGGTGTGCGATTGTCGACCAGTGCAACAAATTGCAATGAGCTGATTATTCACCCAAATCCTTGTTGATTGCTTCCGTCATTTTTTTGGCATCGCCAAACAGCATCAAAGTGTTGTCGCGCCAGAACAGGCCATTGTCGATGCCAGCATAGCCGGAACTCATGCCGCGTTTGATGAACATTACGGTTTTAGCTTTCCACACTTCCAGCACTGGCATGCCATAAATTGGTGACGTCGGATCTTCCTTGGCGGCGGGGTTTGTCACATCGTTAGCCCCGATCACGAAGGCAATATCAGCCTGCGCGAACTCGCTGTTGATGTCTTCCAACTCAAACACTTCATCATAAGGCACATTGGCTTCGGCCAGCAGCACATTCATGTGGCCGGGCATGCGGCCTGCAACCGGGTGGATGGCATACTTGACCGTCACACCATTTTTCTTGAGGTGGTCTGCCATCTCCCGCAACGCATGTTGGGCCTGCGCCACAGCCATTCCATATCCCGGAACAATAACTACAGTTTCGGCATTCTTCATCATGAATGCTGCATCTTCGGCGGAACCTTGCTTCACCGGTTTGGTTTCACCACTTGCCGCAGCAGGGCCAGCACTTTCACCACCAAAGCCACCGAGTATGACCGAGATGAAGCTGCGATTCATGCCCTTGCACATGATGTAGGACAGGATGGCACCTGATGACCCAACCAACGCGCCCGTGATGATGAGTGCCGTATTGGCAAGCGTAAAACCGATGCCCGCTGCCGCCCAACCTGAATAAGAATTCAACATAGAGACGACCACCGGCATGTCAGCACCGCCGATGGGAACAATCAGCAAGAAGCCCAACGCAAAACTGATAAATACCACAAGCCAAAAATCAACGGAACTTTGGCTTTGCCAAAATCCAAACATGAAGAACACCAGCGCCAACGCCAAACCAATGTTGATGATATGCCGGAAAGGCAACATGATGGGCGCGCCGGACATGCGGCCGTCAAGTTTCAAAAAAGCAATGATGGAGCCTGTGAACGTAATGGCGCCAATGGCGGCACCCAGCACCATTTCAATACGGGAAGACCCATGAATTTCGCCATTGCTGGTGATGCCAAAAGCATCCGGTGCGTAGAATGCGGCCGCTGCAACGAAGACTGCCGCCAAGCCCACGAGCGAATGGAATGCGGCAACAAGTTGCGGCATCGCCGTCATCGGAATACGCTTGGCCGTAATACCGCCAACCACAGCGCCAATCCCCAGACCTGAAATAATCAATACCCACGGCAAAAACCCCACGGGCTTGGCCAAGGCCAATGTCGTGAGAACAGCAATCGCCATCCCCACCATGCCGTACATATTTCCCGTGCGCGACGTTGCAGGCGATGACAGCCCGCGCAACGCCATGATGAAAAGTGATCCGGCGACGAGATAAAGAACAGCGGCGAAATTGGCGTTCATTTTATTTTTCTTTCTTCTTGTACATGGCCAACATTCGCGACGTCACCATAAAGCCGCCGAAAATATTGATTGACGCCAATATCAGCGCAAAGAAACCAAAAACCATCGCAATGGTAGAGCCCGACGCAACGGCCCCTGCCCCAACGGCCAGCAATGCACCAACTACAATGACGGAGGAAATTGCGTTAGTCACAGACATAAGGGGGGTGTGCAACGCCGGCGTCACGTTCCACACCACGTAATATCCAACGAATACTGCAAGTACAAAAATGCCAAGCAATGAAATGAACGGATCAATGGCCATATGTTCCATTATGTTGCAACTCCATAAATCTTGTGCACTAATTTACCACCCTTGGTGATCATAGTGCCGCTGACACACTCATCCGCTTCATCTATTTTCAATGTGCCATCTTTCTGAATTATCAAATCCAGAAAATTGGCGATGTTTTTGGAAAATAATGGTGCGGCATTGCCAGCAAGTTTGCCAGCCAAATTCAGTGTACCAATAATTTTCACACCCTTGTGGTCTACAATCTGGTCAGGCTTGGACAACGGACAATTTCCACCGCGTTCCACGGCGAGGTCAACAATGATGGAACCTGGCTTCATACTCTCGACCATCTCTTTTGTAATCAATGTCGGTGCGGGCCGCCCAGGAATGAGAGCAGTGGTGATAACAATGTCTTGAGACTTCACGTGGCCCGCAACGAGGGCAGCCTGCTTGGCTTTTTCTTCTGCCGTCAGTTCACGCGCATAACCAGCGGCGGTTGCCGCTTCTGCCAGATCAACATAAACAAATTTCGCCCCCAAGGACTTCACCTGCTCTTCGGTTGCCTTGCGCACATCGGTGGCGGAAACAATCGCACCTAAACGCCGCGCCGTGGCAATGGCCTGCAGCCCCGCCACACCAACACCCATGATAAATACTTTGGCAGCAGGCACAGTGCCAGCCGCCGTCATCATCATGGGGAAAGCACGGCTAAATGTTGCCGCTGCTTCAAGCACAGCTTTGTAGCCAGCAAGGTTTGCCTGGGAGGACAAGATATCCATGCTTTGAGCGCGCGTAATACGCGGCATCAGCTCTAACGCGAAGGCTGTAACACCGGATTTCGCAAACACATCAAGTGATTTCCGGTCGCCATGAGGCTCTAAGCCACCGACAATGATGGCGCCGGATTTCAGGGTCTTCACCAGCTTGTCAGAAGGTCGGCGAATGGTGAGAACGATGTCAGCGTCTTTCACGACGCCATCGCCTTTTACGATCAGTGCGCCAGCTGCCTTATAGTCATCGTCAGAAAAATTTGAACCCAAGCCAGCGCCAGACTGCACTGCAACTTGGGTTCCTTTTTTGAGGTAGGCTTTCACCGTATCGGGTGAAGCGGCCACACGCGCCTCCCCCGGATAACTTTCAGAGGGAATTGCGATTTTCATGTTTGCTCGCGATCAGAGGTTGATAGTGACGATTAAGCCAAACAACACAAGCAGCACACCAGAGGTATACCACTTGCCCCCGCCTGACCGCACATCGATTAAGGTTGCAATGATACCGAGTATCAACCCTCCAAAGCCCGTCAACACATTCAAATTATCCATGAAGCGGAAGGCACACAGTGCGACCAACACAAAAAGACATATCATGGTCAAAGCCACGGAACCTGTCAGGAAACCCTGATAAGTCTCTTTGTGGTCTTGAAAACCACGCGGTGTGTGTGAAGGCGAATGGTCTGCCATAGAATTTGTCCCTCTCATAAGCTAAGTCTGTTGCTTATAGCTTTAGCTAAGCTGTTCCCTGCCCGCAAGGCGGACGAATTGGCGCAGCAAATAATTCCGCCCACACTGCTTGCTTTGCCAAAAATCCCACCATACACCACCCACGGAATGCCCCCGCGCGGTTAACTCAGTGCTAGAGCACTGCCTTGTCACGGTAGGGGTCACAGGTTCGCTCACTGTACCGCGCACTATTGCCTCTCAATATTTACAGTAATTTAGGGTCGTGCAACTCGCGCCAAGTAGTTGCATCCTTCTTGCCATGCCCATCCTATCTGGCGGACTGGGCGTTGGCTGGAATCTCAATTTTATCAACCGGCATTGTCAAAAGCTTACTTTGAGCAGCAGCGATTAACATGTCCACGAACACTGCCACTTTGTTGGGCCGGAAGCGGGCGGGAGGAAACACCGCATAGATGCCACCCGAAGGCAGTCGCCAATCAGGTAAAACCTGGTGGAGGTTACCGGCTGCCAAGTCAGGTGCCACTAGAAACTCCGGTAGGATTGACAACCCGCCGCCAGCGCGGACGGCATCGAGAACCCCAAGCGTTGTGTTAATGGCGATCGTGGATTGCAGGTTCACCTCGGTCAAGCCAAAAGCTCCATGGGTAAAGTGCCACTGCAGCGGTTTGCTTAGCGCCAAGTTAGCGATGAAGGGCGTGGTTGCGAGGTCTTGCGGCCTTTGAACCGCTTTGATTTGCGCTGCCATCGACGACGCGCCCACCAGATACTGTTTGAAGCTGTTGATCTTGCGCGCCTGCAGGCTGGAATCGGCCAGCCAGCCCACCCTGATTGCCATGTCGATCTGACCAAGCATAAGGTCCACTTTCTGGTCGCCCAGCAATAATTCCACTCGGCATTGTGGAAAGCGTTGGCTGAAGGCCAAGATTACAGGAATGACCTCGGTAGTTCCATAATCGTTAGGGGCTGTGATGCGCAAGGTGCCAGTGGGCGACGCCTCGGCTGCGGCGAGTTCAGCATAGGCGTCCTCAGCCTCGCGCAAGATCTGGGTACAGCGGGCATGAAATTTCAGACCCGCCTCGGTTGGGTGTACCCGACGGGTGGTACGAACCAAAAGAGTGGCTTTCAGATCACGTTCTAGCTGCGCCACCTGATGGCTGACCACTGCTTTGGTGATTCCCAACAATTCTGCAGCACGGGTGAACGACCCAGCGTCCACGACCGCTGCAAAATAGGCCAGTCGGTTGAGGTTCATCGGTTCAGTCACTGATTAGTTCCTTATTGTATGGTTATAACATACAGATTGTCTATTTTGTAAACCGTTTACAATCAAAGTCTTTTTGACATAATGGATCTATCCAAAGCGCCCTAATCAAAGAGTGCTTGCCGGTCCCGGTAACCCCAAGCGGAGACACCCAATGATAAATACGAAAATCTTGCGGACTTTTGGCGCGGCGGTCGTTGCTGCCACGCTTTCGACTTTGCCTGCCCTTGCTGACGAAGCGACAGAGGCAGCGAATATGACACTCGTCACCACCGCTTATCAGTCACTGTTCGGCGACCACGACCTGACGGCGCTTGAGAAGTATTACGCCGAAAATTACATCCAGCACAATCCGACGGCACCAACAGGGCGCGAGGGATTGCGGAAGTTCTTGACTGATATTGGTTTCGACAAGGCTCCCAAATCTAAATTGACCTATTTGCGGACCGCTGCTGATGGCGATCTTGTATGGCTATATTTAGTTGGCAACATCGGGCAAGGCGACATGGCGATTATTGATATTTTCCGCGTTGAGAACGGCAAAATCGCCGAACACTGGGACGTCATGCAACTCGTACCCGCAACGACCGCAAGCGGCAATTCCTTTACCGGCGATCTGAAGTAATGATGCGTAAATTCTCAGAGAAAATTTTACCTCTGAGGGTTTCGATTTTTTCAAACCTAATACTTTGAATTCAAACTTGAACGCTTCACGAGTGTGGGTTCTATCAACAAATGGCTGGCATTGGTGCGGCCTGCAATGCGGCTCAAAAGAGTTTCAGTTGCGAGCGAGCCAATGCGACGCCCTGATTGATCGATGCTCGCGAGACTGATCGGATGTGAGGGCTGCAACATTGGTATTGTCATATCCAATAATCGCAATGTCTTCCGGAACACGAATGTTGTTGATTTTCGCATAGTTGATCAGATTTACTCCGTCTATGTCTGACCAGCAAAAAACCGCACGTGGCGCTTGGCCCGAAATGAGGTAGTCTTCCACCTCATTGGTTTGGCGAAACACATAGCGGCTGATTTGGCAAACCCGATTCTCGGTTAGCAGGCCTGCTTTTGCGAGCGCCTTACGGAAGCCGATTTCACGCTGGTGCACGACATTGGCTTCAACGGGGCCGCCCACAATGCGGCTCAGCATTCCGATGTCGCGATATCCATGTTCCAAAAATGCGCGAACAGCAATCGCAGCCCCTTCCTGATCATCACTGTTCACGGTGTCAAAATGTGTGGCCGTTGCCTCGTGATGGCCGATGACCACCATTGGGATTTGCTTGGCATATTTGACGAGCAACTCGCTGCCCATTTGCGGTGCCACCAGAATGAGACCATCCATGTTGAAGTCGATCATCGATTCAATCAGTGATGCCTCCAACGGCATTTGCGATTCACCCATGCCCATCAAGGCTTGGTAACTGGATGCCGAAAGCACATCGTTTACGCCGTCCATGATCTGGCTGAGAAACGGGTTGGCAATTTCCAAAAGGATAACACCAACTTTGAACGTCTGTCCGCGCATGCCACGTGCCGAGACGTTGGGGCGATATCCCAATCGCTCAATTGAAGCCTGGACCTTGGTGCGCAACGCTTCGCTGACGCCGTAGGCATTGCGCAACACTTTTGAAACAGCTGCAACGGATACACCTGCATCAGAAGCTACCGTCTTGATCGTTGCCCGCAGCACAGGGGTTGGGTTCGTCTTGATATCCATGGGTTTTTCGCTTTCCTGCGCACCTTAACAGATTCCTCTTGCCACGAAACCTGTTTTGTATATTGTTCTACGTATAACGTTACACAAAAAATCGTAACACGACATTGGGAGAGACGTTTTGGCAAATTCATCACGCTTGAAATCCGCTGTTTCGTCCGTTCGTTGGACGGCCAAAATGATTGCTCCCGGTGCTGACAAGGGCCAAGGCACGGCAGCCACTTTTGTTGCGAAAAGCTTGAAGCTAGATGCGATTGAGCCCGGCACCACGCTTCATATTTCAGCGCAGGGTCTCTATCGTTGCTTCATCAATGGCACGCGCGTGGGTGAAGACCTGCTCACACCGGGCTGGACCTGTTATGATGATCGCATCGCCTATCAGAGCTACGACGTTTCTCAACTCTTGAAAGTGGGCGAGAACCGTATTGTCATCTGGTTGGCTGATGGCTGGTGGCGTTCGCAAATGCTGTGGGCGATGAACCCCATTTACAATTGCTGGGGCGACCGCATTGGTGCCATTGCGCAAGTCCAGTCGGGCAAAACTGTGCTGGCGCAAACGGACGATAGCTGGAAAAGCGGCACACTGCCCATCACCAAGTCTGGCATCTATTATGGTGAAGACTACGACGCACGTTTAGAAACATTGAACGATAGTGATGGCGTCGAAGTCCTGCCGTTCAAGACCAAATTGCTGGTGCCCCACGAGACTGCCCCTGTACGCGAGATGGCCGCTATAGCGCCAATTGAATCGTGGACTGAAAGCGATGGCCGGGTTGTTCATGATTTTGGCCAGAACGCAGCGGGCTACATTCGCTTTTCGGTGGAGGGTGAAAGCGGTGCCGTTGTCACCATTGACCACTCTGAAATTCTTGGGCCCAACAAACATTTTGATAATCGCAACTATCGCAGTGCGCGTGCGCAATCAGTTTACACACTGAAAGGTGACGGCGTTGAAACCTACGCACCGATGTTTACGTTCATGGGCTTCCGCTATGCCCGGGTCGCTATTTCCGGTCGCGCAAAAATCACGGCGATCCACTTTGTGCCTATTACATCTGTGCCAGAACTGGCTGGCGGATTTACCTGTGGCGTGCCCGCAGTGAACCGACTGGTTATGAATACGGTTTGGTCACAGCGTTCAAATTTCATTGAAGTGCCAACTGACTGCCCACAACGTGACGAGCGCATTGGCTGGACTGGTGATGCACAAGTGTTTGCCGGTACGGCTTGTTGGCTTGCAGATTGCGAAACTTTCCTCAAAAAATACTTGCGTGACGTGATGGCCGACCAACGAAAAAATGGTGCCATATCTCATTTTTCACCAGACCCAACGCGATTACACCCCATCAAAGGACGGGGCGATTGGTCAGGCGCAACGGGTTGGGGCGACGCCATCGTCACCATTCCATGGCAGCTCTATTTGCAATATGGCAGCGTTGATGTTTTGAAAGATTGCTTTCCCGCCATGCTGAAATGGCTGGATTATCTCTGGAATATTTCCGGTGGTCCGATCATTCGCCCGCCCTCAATTTGGGGCGCACCCGGATTTACATTTGGCGATTGGATTCAGCCGGTGGGCGATAATCGCAAACCACGTCCAACAATCAGTGACGACTGCGCGGCAACACTCTACCACGCTATATCAACGCAACTCGCGGCCAACATCGCCAAAATCATCGGTGATAAAAAGCAGGCGGCACTACTCAAAAAGCGCAGCGCAGAAATCAAAAAAGCTTTTGCGCGTGAATATTTCAGCGCCACGGGTCGCATGGCCCATGCCGATCAAACCTCATACGCCTTGGCATTTCTCTATGATCTTGTGCCTGCAAAGCATCACGCAGCAGCCAAAGAGTATTTCCGTCGCATTATTGTTGATGCGCAATATCTGATCGGAACAGGCTTCATTGGAACGCCAGCCTTGCTGCCAGCACTTAGCAAGTTGGGCATGGATGATCTTGCTGAAAAAGTATTCCTCAATCGCGAAGTGCCGGGTTGGCTGTATCAGGTTGAACGCGGTGCGACCACAATTTGGGAACGCTGGGACGCGCAGGCACCTGATGGCTCGATCTACGATCCCGATATGAACAGCTACAATCACTACGCCTATGGCTCGGTGTGCCAATGGCTGTTTGAGAGTGTGGCGGGGGTTTCGCCTGATGCTGCAAAGCCCGGCTTTGATCGTGTGCTGATTGAACCGCATTTCATCAAGGCTTTATCGCCCGTCAACATGTGGCACCAGTCGCGCCACGGTAAAGTTGCTGCCAAATGGAAACTCAAGGGCGAAGAGGCACATTATAGCCTCACGTTGCCCGAGGGCATGAGCGCCATCATTGCGCCTTCAAACCAATATCGTGTGTCTCACATCAACGGCAAAGCCGTGAAGCTGTCCAAGAGTGGAATTGCTCTGGCTGCGGGTTCACACGACATCATGTTCCGCATGACAACGGAAAAATCAAAAACCAAAGGGAGGAAATAACAATGACTTCAACTTTTACACGCCGACTGTTTATGGCTGCCGCCACGACAGCGGCTATGGCCATGGCACTTGCAGTGCCAGCGCTTGCCGACGTCAAATTGTCAATTTCGTCAGACGCCAACGAAGAAACGACCAAGGCCATGGCAGCATTGACCAAGGCCTATACAGCTGCACACCCTGATGTGACTTTTGAACTGGAAACCCGCCCAGGCGGTGCAGAAGGCGACAACCTTGTGAAGACCCGTTTGGCCACAGGCGAAATGACGGATATTTTCCAATATAACTCAGGCTCGCTGTTTCAGGCACTGAGCCCAGTCCAGAATCTTGCGGACCTTAGCAGTGTTCAAGCCGATGTAATTGACAGCTATAAAACAGTTGTCACGTCAACTGACGGTATTGTGCGCGGTGTGCCATTTGGCGCGGCCATGGGTGGAGGCATTTACTACAACAAAAAGATCTATGCAGAGCTTGGCCTAAGTGTGCCGAAGACCTGGGCTGACTTCATGGCCAACAATGCGAAGATCAAGGCTGCTGGCAAAGTTGCTGTTGGCCAAACTTATAAAGATACGTGGTCAAGCCAACTCTTCGTGTTGTCCGACTATTTCAATGTTCAAACTGCAAATCCCACTTTTGCCGCTAGCTATACAGACAACAAAGCAAAATATGCGACAACTCCCGCAGCCATGAAGGGCTTTGAACATTTGGAAGAGGTTTTCAAAGGCGGCTATCTGAATGCCGACTTTGGTGCTGCAAGCTTTGACGATGGTGTGCGCATGGTGGCCAATGGTGACATTGCTCATTATCCAATGCTCACTTTCGCACTTGGCAACGTCAAACAAAACTTCCCAGACAAGCTGAACGACGTTGGGTTTTTTGCGCAACCGGGCGATGACGCCGCCAAGAACGGTCTCACAGTGTGGATGCCGTCAGGCATTTACGTTGCAGCAAAATCAGCCAATGTGGAAGCTGCAAAAGGCTTTGCAAAATTTGTGGCGTCTCCAGAAGGTTGCAAAATTATGATGGATGCCAATGGTGCAACAGGCCCCTACTTGGTCAAGAATTGCGCCCTGCCAGCCGATGTGCCAGCAGCAGTATCAGACATGATGCCGTACTTCGAAGCCGGTTTGACGGCACCCGCACTTGAATTCCTGTCGCCAATCAAGGGACCAAACCTTGAGCAGCTGACAGTGGAAGTGGGTTCAGGCATTCGTCCTGCTGCAGAAGCTGCGGCACTTTACGACAAGGACGTTGAAAAGCAAGCCAAGCAATTGGGTCTGCCAAACTGGTAACCTCCTTGCCACTTAGCCAGACCACCCCCGTCCTTCAATCGGACGGGGGTATTTGACAGGTTGAGAAAATGAAGCGCCGCTCGCACTATCCCTATTGGTTCGTATTACCCGCTGCTGCGATTTATGCGGTGCTTTATATTTTGCCTACAGTGGCGTCCTTCTGGTTCAGCCTCACACGCTGGGATTTGGTCACGACAACTTATATTGGCCTCGAGAACTACAGACAGTTTTTTTCCGAGCCGTTTTTGTTGCAGGGCCTTGGCAACACGCTGATCTACGCATTTCTCACCAGCGCACTGAAAACCACAATTGGTTTGCTACTGGCAGTCTATCTCACCAGCAATGTTTTCGGCCAAGGCTTGCAGAGAAATCTTATGTTCTTTCCGGTGTTGGTATCAACAATTGGCGTCGGCCTGACATTTTCGGCATTGATGCATCCCACACGGGGTATGTTCAACTTATCGCTTGCAGCGCTTGGCTTCGCTGGACCCGGCTGGTTGGTCAATCAGGATTTGGCACTTTATTCCGTCGCCTTCATAGACGTGTGGAAGGGCATTGGTCTTGCGACTTTGATTTATATCGCTGGTCTTGCCACCATCAGCCCCGATTATTATGAAGCAGCACGTATCGATGGCGGCACGCGTTCTCAAATGTTTTGGCGCATCACCGTGCCACTGGTGCGACCAGCCACAATTACGGTAATGACACTCTCGCTTATTGGTGGTCTGCGCTCTTTCGACCTGATCTGGTCGACGACGCGAGGCGGCCCAGGATTCTCGTCTGATGTGTTGGCGAGTGTTATCTACAAACAATACCAAGCGGGTTTCTATGGATTATCAACGGCTGGCAATGTCATTCTGTTTCTGCTGATCGCAATCATCGTGATTCCACTCACGTCTTATTTCAACAAGCGGCAGGTGGAACAATGAAAACGCGTAAATACATTGAAGGCTGCATTGGGCTTGTGGTTTGCTTTTTCGTCTTCGTGCTGCCCTTCATTTTCATTGCCTTGATGGCGGTAAAGTCCAAACAGGAAGCCGCGTTGATGCAATTTACTTTGCCCGCGAAAATTCTGTTGTGGGATAATTTGGTCGAGGTCATCAAGGCGCGGGATTACATGTTGCTCACAGCTTATGTGAACTCGATTGTTATCACTGTAGCCTCTGTCACTCTGCTGGTGCTGTTTGGTGCCATGATCGGCTACGTGTTGCAAAGACGCCCGTCGCGCACCAGCAACATCATCTACAGTTTCGCGTTGGCCGGATTGATGATTCCTCCTGCCGTTGTTCCCACAATCTGGGTTCTGCAATCTCTTGGCCTGTTCAAAACCATCTCAGGCATGGTGCTGATACAAGTGGCTTATGGCCTCGCATTTTCCGTTCTGCTGTATCGCGCCTTTATTGCGTCAATTCCACGTGAACTCGACGAAGCGGCCATCATCGATGGTGCAAAGCCATTGCAGATATTCTTCAAAGTTATTCTGCCGCTCTTGAAACCCGTCACTTTGACCAATGTGGTGGTGCAGTCCGTCGGCATTTTCAACGACTTCACAAATCCATTGTATTATCTGCCTGGCAAACAGAACGTTACGGTGCAGTTGACATCTCTATAATTTCATTAGTCAGTTCTCATCGCAATTCAATTTACTTTTCATGAACATCCTGCTCATCACCATTCCACCTTTGCTGGTGTTTGTTTTCTTCAACCGTCAAATCGTGGCCGGCATGACAGCCGGTGGGGTAAAGGGTTAAGCCATGGCCAGTGTTGTTCTCAAAGATGTGACCAAAAGCTTTGGCAGTGTGGATGTGTTGAAAGGCATCAACCTCACAATCAACGATGGGTCTTTCTGCGTTTTCGTCGGTCCATCAGGCTGCGGAAAATCGACACTTCTCCGCATTATCGCCGGTTTAGAAGATGCAACATCTGGCGTCCTCGAAATCGATGGCAAAGATGTGTCGGAAGCAGAACCATCCGAACGCGGCATTGCCATGGTGTTCCAAAACTATGCGCTTTATCCTCATCTCACAGTGCGGGAAAACATCGGCTTTGGACTCAGCCTTGCCAAGCGCCCCAAGACTGAAATTAAGCAGCGTGTCGATGAGGCAGCAGCAACTCTCAAGCTGGAGCACTTGCTTGATCGGAAGCCAAAAGCGCTGTCGGGCGGACAACGACAACGCGTTGCAATTGGCCGCGCCATCGTGCGCAATCCCAAGGTATTCCTGTTCGACGAACCACTGTCCAATCTTGACGCTGCTTTGCGTTCAGACATGCGCATGGAACTCACAGACCTACATGCCAAACTCAAGACAACGATGATTTATGTGACCCACGACCAAGTCGAAGCCATGACCATGGCGGACAAGATTGTCGTGTTGAATGCGGGGCGCATTGAGCAGGCAGGTTCCCCCATGGACCTCTACAACAGGCCTGATTCAGCGTTTGTTGCAGCCTTCATTGGAAGCCCCCGCATGAATATTTTTGAAGGTGAGATTGCCAAGAAACTGGGTTGCAAGACCTACGGCATTCGGCCTGAGCACATCGTACTCTCACCAGAATCCGGCACTTGGCATGGCACCGTGCGCCATGTCGAAAAGTTGGGAGCAGACGCCATCGTCCATCTACAAACTTTGGGACTAGGCCCGCTCGTCGTGCGGACCACGGGCGATACGCCACTGCGGATCGGCGATCAGACATGGGCAAGCCCCATGAGCGAGAAAGTGTTTAGGTTGTGAGGGCGTTCATTTCGATCCGGCCAATTCAAAAATTTGTTCTATGGGAAATAAATTCCCCGTAATTGAACTCATCCCGTGACAACGGGTTAAAGCTGGCAAAAAAATTGACTTGAGCTAGCAAGTTAGCTTCGTCTGTACGAGTTTTCGCGTTGAGTGGGTTTGGGGCGGCGCGTAGAATGTCTTTCTATAACTCGTTTTATTGTCACAATATGAGGTATCGAGCGGAGTTCTATAGCTCATGCGCTGGAATTGGGAATAGAAAGACTGGCTGAAGTATTTTGCCGAGGCCATAATCGATGCCCAAACCACAACGATCAAGCGCGTCGATTTCTATGTTGCCAAAGCAAAGTTCTACGAACGCTTGCGTGGACAATTAAATGCGCGACAAACCAAGGCTGTCGCCCGCATATTCAAGGAAGGCATTGATGGATTCGAGGGCGGCCTTTCGGCTCAAAACGATATTTCCATTACTGGAACATCCAAAGCCACTGCGACACGTGATCTCCAAGAACTCGCGGAAAAACAGGGGCTCACCAAAAAGGGCGAATTCCGACACACAAGATACTTCCTGAAGTTTGAAGGCTAAGTGTGTGCTTATCGTTCAGCTCTTCAAATTTTGGTTGTGGCGGAGTGTGGCGGAAACTGAGTGTCTAATCTATCCTTGTTCGTGCTTGACCGTCTTTCGGCGTTGCGGTAAGCGCTTGAAAATAATCAGTGCGCGGTTAGCTCAGCGGTAGAGCACTACCTTGACATGGTAGGGGTCACAGGTTCGATCCCTGTACCGCGCACCATTTTCCTTAAAACTTAAATGATATCAAAGCTGTTGGCCTAGCATGCCCTCACGCAATAGCCCGGCTCAGCGCGCATTGACTCCAAAGGTCGGACAAGGCTTGTGCCAGTTTCGTAATATCGGCATCGCTATGAAACGGTGAAGGTGTGATGCGCAAGCCCTCTGTACCCTTGGGCACAGTTGGGTAATTGATCGGTTGAATATAGATACCATATTGATCCATCAGAATATCGCGGATCATTTTGTACTTCGCGGCATTGCCCACCAGAACATAACTCGCACGATGTGGCTTTCATTGTCCATGACAGGAACCCCCGTGGCCTTCAGCGCTTTGCGCACCTTGGCAATAGTAAGCCGTCGATCCTGGCGATACAAGTCGCTCACTCGACGGAATCTCTAAACATTCATTTGGCAAAAATGCAGCACCCAATTCAAGCCATCCAATTGCCGCAAGCAAAATCATTGATCTGTCTCGAATTTTTTCGGCTGCGATGGCGCGCCCGCTGTTCTGGTGTATAGATTGCACATACAACAGGAACGAAAATGCAAATCCAACCATTCGGTGTTGAAATCTGGATGAATGAGTTCGAAACCAAGTGTGAACTCAACCTCGCAGAAACCTGTGTCGAAAGCATCAGCATTGCAGAGCTCCTCACAATTTCTGGCCGCAACCATAATAGCCTAGCTGAATTGTTGCCGATGAAAATGACCTACGGCCCAATTGAAGGATCCGAACGATTGCGCCGCGCCATAGCGGCACTCTATCAAAAGCAGTCGCCAGAAAACATTGTCACCACACATGGTACGATTGGCGCCAACGCTCTGGTGCACCAAGCCCTTGTTTCGCGTGGAGATAGGATCATTGCCGTTGTACCAACCTATCAACAGCACTATTCAATTCCCGAAGCATTGGGTGCAAATGTTGTTCAGTTGAAACTGCAAGCAAAGCACAACTACTTGCCTGATCTTGAAGCGTTGCAAGGCTTGGCAACAGCAGACACAAAACTCATCGCCATCAACAATCCGAATAACCCGACGGGTGCATTGATGGGCCGGGAATTTCTAGAACAAATTGTCGCCGTTGCGCGGGGCTGCAACGCGTGGCTCTTGTGTGATGAAGTTTATCGCGGCACCGACCAACACGACAATGGAACCACCGTTTCCGTGGCAGACCTCTACGAAAAAGGCATCAGCACGGCCAGCACGTCAAAAGCGTTTTCCTTGGCAGGCCTGCGCGTGGGTTGGATTGCCGCTCCCCGAACGGTGATCGACAACGTTCTCATCCACCGCGACTACAACACCATTTCAGTCGGCCAGATCGACGAGCATTTTGCTACAATCGCCCTTGAAAATGCCGACAGAATATTAGAGCGCAGCAGGAACATCACCCGCACCAATCTTGCCATATTGTCGGATTGGGTGGATCGAGAACCTCAGATAACTTGGGTGAAACCAAAGTCCGGAACGACAGCACTTTTGAAATATGAAATAGACATGCCTTCACGGGATTTCTGTATCGACCTACTCAATCAGACCGGCGTTCTTTTCACGCCGGGCTCTGCCATGGACATGGAGGGCCATGTGCGCGTCGGATATGCAAATGCAACTCCCGTCCTGCAGCAAGGCCTCGCCCGTGTTTCAACTTTTCTAAAAAACCAAAAAGCAAAATGACGATGACATCACACCAACCTGCATGGCTTGGCCAACACCATGCTTCCAACTTTGCAGTCCTGTTTCTCAATTCCTTGATCGACAAGCACAGCCTTTGGGCAACCAGTGATGATGGACGCACTTTCACCTATGCCGAGTTTTGGAACCTCGCTGGCCGCATGGCCAATCAGCTTGAGGCGGTGGGAGCAAAACGTGGTGACAGGATTGCCATTCAAGTGGACAAAAGCATTGAGGCTCTTGCGTTGTTTTGGGCCTGCGTGCGGGGCGGCTTCGTCTTTTTGCCACTCAACACAGCCTACACCATGGCGGAAGTTTCTTATTTTCTGACTGATGCCGAAGTCTTTGCCTTTGTTGTATCACCAGCAAAACTATCAGAATCCAAGATCGCCCCCTGCAACATTATCTTGACCCTCGATGATGTTGGCGGGGGCAGCGTCTTAAGCCACACTTCAAGCGTCTTCCACGATGTAGCCAGCGACTGGGAGGATACGGCTGCCATTCTCTATACATCAGGCACTACTGGTCGCTCCAAGGGTGCCATGCTGACCCAAGCGAACTTAGCTTCCAATGCACTTGCGTTGATCGAACTTTGGCAGTTCACGCCAAATGACACCTTGCTGCACGCGCTTCCGGTTTATCACACCCACGGTCTTTTTGTGGGCATGAACACGGTGTTGCTAAGCGGTGGAAAGCTGTTGTTTCATCGCAAATTCAATGCTGAAGCGGTAGTGCGTGATCTTCCGAAAGCCAATTGCTTCATGGGCGTTCCCACTTTCTACACGCGCCTGCTGCCGCTGCTCACAAAGGAAAACACGCGGCACATGCGCCTGTTTATTTCGGGCTCAGCACCCTTGCTGGCTGAGACACATAAGGAATTCGAGACGCAAACCGGCCATGCCATCCTTGAACGCTACGGCATGACGGAAACCAACATGATCGCATCAAACCCTTATGAAGGGGCGCGGCGTGCGGGCACCGTTGGTTTTGCCTTGCCCCACGTCGATATCAAAATCACTGACGCAGCGTCAGGTACTGAACTTTCAGACGGCCAAGATGGCATGATCGAAGTGCGCGGCCCCAATGTGTTCCAAGGCTATTGGCGCAACCCCGAAAAAACCCGCGAAGACAAACGTGACAATGGATTCTTCATCACCGGTGATCTCGGCCGCATTGACGAGCAAGGTTATCTTGTCATTTCCGGTCGCGCCAAAGACCTCATCATAACCGGCGGATTTAATGTTTACCCTAAGGAAATCGAAGAGCAAATCGATGCTTTGGAAGGTGTTATAGAAAGTGCGGTGATTGGCCTGCCCCATCGCGATTTTGGCGAGGCCGTTACAGCAGTCATCGCGACAACAGCACAATTGGACGAAACAGCAATATTGGCTGAACTCAAAACCCAGCTTGGTGGCTTCAAAATTCCAAAACGCATTATATTTGTGACGGACTTGCCGCGAAATGCGATGGGCAAAGTGCAAAAGGCCGAACTACGTAAAGGTCTGGCGCGGCTCTACAACTGAGGCAAGACTAACTTCCGGTTTTGACACCTAACAAATTGACGAGATGGACCAAGGCTAACAAAGCCGCAATGGCACTGATCAACATTAACGGCGTGGTGGGGATGAGCGAAGGATTGAGAGACTCGCGTGGTCGGCGGTCTTGAAGAACGAGGCTTGTAAAGCCGCCAACGGCTGCTAAAAACACCAGAGACGTGATAATAAACTGTTGAGAATACAATATATTTTGCATTTTAAGTCCGGACGTCGGGCTGTGGTTGACAGGTCGCTGTGGCACCGCTAAGGACAGCGCACAATTTCAATTGGGTGGCTTTTCAGCCATCATATAGGTGTGAGCATGAAAGTCCGCAATTCCCTCAAGGGTCTGATGAAGCGCCATCGCGACAACAAGTTGATCCGTCGCAAAGGTCGCGTTTACATTATCAATAAGACGAACCCCCGTTTTAAAGCCCGTCAAGGCTAAAAAAGCGTCGATCACGAATTTTTGCGCCGCGCTGGACATGTTCAGCGCGGTGTTTGTTTTGCGTTGCGGCATTTTGTGGCATAATGCGGTAATGAAAATGCGCCCAGCCCTCATTGCCCTCTGTATTTCGTTGTCACCTGCTTTTGCACAAGTGGCAAAAGACCAGAATACAATTGAAGTAGCGCCAGCAGCACCCGTCGACCCTGTCAAGAAAAGGGCTCAGGATTTTGATCGGCTGTTTGGCGAACTCCATAAAGAAGCGGGCAATAAGCCTGAGGCGACCATCGCCAAAATCTGGACCCTGTGGGAGGCCAACGAAAGCCCCATGGCCGAAGTTTTACTGACTCAGTCCAGCAAGGCCATGCAAGATGGCGCATTCGAAACGTCAGAAGTGATGTTGAATGAATTGGTCGGCACATATCCAGACTTCATCGAGCCTTTGAATAAACGTGCAATGCTCTATTACAACATGAAGCGCTATGATGAAGCCATGGAAGACATCAACGCCGTGCTTGAAAAAGAGCCGCGGCATTTCGGGGCTTTGACAGGTCAGGCTGCAATTTATCAGGCGCAAGGCAATGTGGGAAAAGCAGCAGCCAGCCTGCGCGAGGCCATCGCCGTCAATCCACATTTAGAAACAGCAAAAACCGTGCTCAAACAACTTGAGCACGATTATCCAAACATCTGAGACTTAATAGCCCTTGCCGTCAGCACCAATGGTGACAACACGCAACATGTTGGTGGTGCCAGGAGTGCCGACGGGCACACCCGCCGTAATCAGGATCTTGTCACCCTTATTAGCAAATCCTTGCGACACTGCAATTTCACCAGCGCGCATCACCATTTCTTCAACCGACTGGGCATCATCCGTCAGCACCGTGTGCGTGCCCCAAACCAAACAAAGCTTGCGGGCGGTGTGTGCAATCGGCGTCAATGAAATGATCGGCATGTGGGGCCGTTCGCGCGCCACGCGCAAACCGGTTGAGCCTGTACCCGTGTAACAAACAATTGCAGGCACATTTAGAGTTTCTGCAACGGTGCGTGCTGCTGCGGAAATCGCATCTGCCACCGTTTGTTCCGGCTCATTGCGCTGTGCGTGAATGATGCTGCGATAATGGCCGTCGCGTTCCACTACCTTTGCAACACTGTCCATCATTTCAACCGCCTTTATCGGCCATTGTCCTGAAGCACTTTCGGCCGACAGCATAACAGCATCCGCGCCTTCATAAACGGCCGTGGCAACGTCTGAAACTTCAGCCCGCGTTGGCACAGGTTCTGTAACCATCGATTCCAGCATTTGCGTTGCAACAACAACAGGCTTTCCATATTTGCGTGCGGCACGTGTAATTTGTTTCTGCCGCGCTGGCACTTCTTCAATCGGCAATTCCACACCAAGGTCGCCACGAGCCACCATCAATGCATCACAATTCTGTAGAATAGCATCCAGCACAGTAAGAGCCGAAGGCTTTTCAATTTTAGCCATCACGGCCGCACGCCCTGCAACCAGTTTGCGCGCCTCAATCACGTCGTCGGCACGTTGCACAAATGACAACGCAATCCAGTCAACGCCCTGCTGGGCAGCAGCTTCCAAATCCGCGCGGTCTTTTTCAGTCAAGGCTGGGATAGGAATAACCGTATCGGGCAAGTTCACGCCTTTGCGATCTGAAAGATCACCACCGTAGATGATGCGCGTGGTCAAACGTTCAGGCGTGGCATGGGTAATTTCCACGCGCAAACGACCATCGTTTAAGAGCAGATTATCGCCAACCTTTGCAGCCGCAAAAATTTCAGGATGCGGAAGGTAAACACGTTGTTTTGTGCCCGGTGTCTTGTCGGTGTCAAAAATGAAACTGTCTCCGGCTGCAATATTAACAGACTTGGCAGCAAAGGTTCCAATGCGAATCTTCGGTCCCTGCAAGTCAGCCAAAATCCCAATCGGGCGACCAACCTTTTTTTCTACCGTCCGAATATGGCCATGCAAAGTGCGCAGCAATTCATGACTGGTGTGGCTCATGTTGATGCGGAACACGTCAGCACCCGCCACGAAAAGTTTCTCGATCATTTCAGGTGTATTGGATGCCGGGCCAAGGGTGGCCAGGATTTTTACTTTACGATTACGATGCACGTTATGGGGTACCTTGTGTGGTTTTTTCGCCGGATAATGAAATGGTCCAGTCTGACTCTTCGCCAGTATCAACTTCAAAGAAGCCGGCCTTTTCGTAACCCCGGTCTTCGCATTTCTCGAAACCGCGGATGGTGAATATCTTGTTGCGCACGCACATCATGGATTTGCCACCCCATGCGCCGCCCTTGCTGCGATCAACGGCCAGCACATAATAATAGCGCGCAGGCAGGGTACCTTTCAGCAAGTTGAGGCATTTCTGCGGTTCAGCCGTCCACCAGCCTTCCGTTGCCCAACCTTCTTTATCTTTGTAACCGATCGCCACGTTCACGAGGCTGTCGGTATTATTACATAATTTCAGGTCGGCCCTGGCAGGTGACGCGAAGTTGGCCAGAAGCAACAATGCTCCCAGTGCACCAGCGAATTCACGATACATGCCCTTACCTCCAAGGCTGGCCAACGAATTGGCGTTAGATTTCAACTTGGGTGGACAATCGTCGCCACCAAAGCAGTTTTGGGCTTTTCCCATCTTTTTTCCTGTTTTGGAAGGACTATTGCCATCCAAACCCGTCATCCACACTTTTCATGTGGTTGTGGATGACTTTACTTTGGCAGTAGAGCCAACCCACGGCAGTCTTTAAGGAACAAATCATGGACCAGCAAACCCAAATTGAACTTGAAGCCATGGCTTTCCGCCGCCTGCTTGAACATTTGCGGGAGCGCCACGATGTACAGAACATCGACATGATGAATTTGGCAGGCTTTTGCCGCAATTGCTTGTCAAACTGGATGCAGGATGCAGCCAAAGCCAAAGGCCTTGAACTCAGCAAGGACGAAGCGCGCACCCATGTTTACGGCATGCCTTTTGAAGAGTGGAAGTCGAAATACCAGCGCGCGTCCACCCCGGAACAACAAATCAAATTTGCCGCTGAAACGGCAAAACCCAAATCACATTAATTTTCATCCAGATATCGCCCAAGGGAGTGCGTACCATGTCCACAGCAGTCAAATCATCTTTCGCCCACGGCCAATTGCGCACCATTGTTGAGCGCATCGAGCGACTTGAAGAAGAAAAAAAGACAATCGCAGGAGATATCAAGGAAGTTTATGCCGAAGCCAAAGGCAACGGTTTTGACATTAAAATTCTGCGCAAGGTGATTTCGCTGCGCAAGAAAGACGCCAACGAACGTCAGGAAGAAAAATCCATGATTGACGTCTATCTGGCTGCTTTGGGCATGGCCCCAATGGCAGAGGCCGCAGAGTAAAATAGCACCTCTTGCCAATGCCTCAATCCCACCCCAACTTACAGGGCTTGAACAGGGGCATTGGCAAAGTTGAAATTCCGTGACTTTTTGGATGAAGGACGTATCGCAGCAGGCGGGTTGAAAGACTTTGCCGCAGGCCTTGTGCACCCCACGATGCGATTGGGCGTCACGGGTCTTTCGCGCTCCGGCAAAACGGTTTTCATCACGGCTCTCGTGCATGCGCTGTTAAAAGGCGCGCGCCTGCCGGTGTTTGATGCATACGCCAAAGGCCGTATCACCCGCTGCTATTTAGAACCCCAGCCTGATGATGAAATCCCGCGTTTTCCCTATGAGCAGAACCTCGAAAAACTAACAGGTGAAAATCGCAAATGGCCTGAGGGTACAAGCCGCATTAGCCAGTTGCGCTTGACCATCGAATATGAGCCGCAAGGCCTGATTGCGCGAAATCTGCACGGCGGCAAACTGCACCTTGATATCATTGATTACCCAGGGGAGTGGCTGTTGGACCTGCCGCTGATGTCCCAAAGCTATGCACAATGGTCCTCAACAACTTTGGACACCGCGCGCAAACTGCCGCGACTACCACATGCCCTGCCTTGGCTGGAACACCTGCGCCATCACAATGCCAAAAGCCCATCCAACGAAAATGTGGCCATGCAAGCCGCGCAATTATTCACGAACTATTTGGCGCGTTGCCGAGAAAACGACGTGGCGCAATCCACATTGCCGCCGGGTCGCTTCCTGTTGCCCGGCGATTTGTCGGGGTCGCCCCTGCTGTCTTTTGCACCCTTGGATGTGACGCCAGATGCCGTGTTTGAAACCGGAACTTTAGGTGCCTTGATGCAGCGCCGCTATGACTCCTATGTCAACAAAGTTGTTCGCCCGTTTTTCTTCGGTCACTTTGCCAGACTGGATCGACAAATTGTTTTGGTGGATACATTAACGGCCATGAACGCGGGTGCTGCAGCCGTGACCGACTTACGAAAAGCCTTGGGCGATGTGCTGGCCTGCTTCCGCACGGGCGGCAACTCAGTGGTCACTGAACTGTTTGGCCGTAGAGTGGATCGCGTGCTTTTTGCCGCCACCAAAGCTGACATGCTGCATCATACTGGCCATGACCGACTGGAAGCTGTTCTGCGCACCCTGATTGATGAAGCGGCAAATCGTGCAGATGCAGCCGGTGCCGCCTATGAAGTTGCCGCTATTGCTGCAATTCGCACAACACGCGAAGCTACAGTAAAGCAGAAAGGCGAAGACTTGCCCTGCATCGTCGGCTCGCCTGAAGAATATGAAATCATCGGCGATATGACGTTTGACGGCGCACAAGAAGCTGCGGTGTTTCCGGGTGACTTGCCCCAAGATCCCGCCGCCGCCTTGGATGGTCGCATGGAGGGGAAATTGAAATTTGTACGTTTCCGCCCGCCGATATTGAAAGACGGAACTTTCCCACATATCCGGCTTGATAAGGCTGTTGAATTCTTGCTGGGGGATCGCCTGCAGTGACCGATCAACATCGCAAGCCACAAGCTTATATTTTGCCCAACGAAGATGCGCCAAGTGTCAAACTCGTAAAAACCAAAAGCCGTTCCAAAACGCCTGAAATCACTTTTGACGCGGTGCCCGAACATACCGACCTTGTGACTTTGCCGCAAACGACCCTTCAGCAAAGTCCACGCGGTTTTCGTTGGCTGGGGCTGCTCATTGCAGCTTTGACGACCCTGTTCACCATGTGGGCGAGCTTGTCCACGCTTCAACTGATCGAAAGTTTTTTTGCACGAAGCCCGTGGCTAGGCTGGTTGGCAACAGCGGTGGCAGGGGTTGCAGCCTTCGCAGCGCTGGCGATTATTATACGTGAGATTTTCGGAATGTTGCGCCTCAGAAAAATTGAACACCTGCAAGAAGCGGCTGCCCGCGCTATTAATTTAGATGAGCGCACATCGGCTGAAGAAACTTGCAATCAACTGCAATCAATCTACGCAAACCGTTCCGACGTGAAGTGGGCACTCGATCAGTTCAACAGCCACCGTAACGACATTCTCGATCCGCGCGACAGAGTTAAACTTGCCGAATCATTGATTCTAACCCCGTTGGACGACGCTGTTCACAAAATCATCGCGCGGCGCGCCCGACGGGTCACACTCCTCACAACCGTTACGCCCGCTGCGGTTCTCGACATTCTATTTGTGGCAGCACAAAATCTTGGCATGCTGCGCGAAATCGCCACGCTTTACGGCGGAAGACCCTCGACATTTGCCACTTTAAAATTAGCTCGCATGGTGGCCACGCATCTTGCAGTATCCGGCGGCTTGGCTTTGTCTGATAATCTCATTCAACATTTCGTAGGGAAGGGCTTACTGGGCAAACTTTCAGCCCGCTTTGGCGAAGGTGCCGTGAATGGCATTTTGACGGCCCGCATCGGCTTGGCTGCATCCAACGTATGTCGACCAATTCCCCGTGAAACCGCCACCTCTGACACATTGACGAGCTTGCTCAAGGAGGTGATGACCTTCGGCGATAAAGGAGAGCCCCATGCAAAAGATTGATCGCGCCGTTCAGAGCAGTCACAATTTTCGCAACACCCTACACACCGTGTTGCTGATTGCCGGCACGGGCCTCATCATGGGTGTTCTGGCCTACACCATGTTTGGATGGGTTGGGTTGCTGGCCGCAATACTTTTAGGTGCCTTTGGCATTGCGGGGTTGGGTCAGGTTTCGCCTAAAATGGTCTTGGGACTTTATAAAGCACGCGCTTTGTTGCAGCACGAAGCCGCCGAACTTCACCTTATTGTTGATGAATTGGCCAGGCGTGCCGAACTACCTGCTGTTCCGACTTTACATTATGTCCCAACGAAAATGATGAATGCCTTCGCCGTCGGTCGCGCAGAGGAGTCAGCGATTGCTGTAACGGATGGCTTGTTGCGCGCCATGAACATGCGTCAAATCACGGGCATACTCGCCCATGAAATTGCCCACATCAAAAGCGGCGATCTCAAAGTCATGGGACTAGCGGACGTGCTAAATCGCATAACGTCGATCCTTTCGAACATTGGTTTGATCGGCATCCCATTGGTGCTCGGCACAGGCCTTAACGTGCCAATATTAGGTTTGGGCCTCATGATCGGGGCACCCACTTTGGGTGGCCTTTTGCAATTGGGACTATCACGCGCCCGCGAGTATGACGCTGACCTAGACGGCGCAATATTGACAGGCGACCCGGAAGGGCTGGCGTCCGCACTCGCCGTGCTGGAAGCGCAACAAGGCGGCAAGTGGGAAGGGCTGGTTTTGCCCGGCTCGCGCATGCCCCAACCATCCTTGCTGCGAACGCACCCGAAAACGGCTGATCGCATCGCAAAGCTCAAGGCTTTGCGCGGCATGCAAAGTGAACAAATCACCGTGCCCGGCCACACAGCAAAGCTGCAAACTTCCTTCGTGCCACAAATTTCAGAACCCAAAATCCGCTGGCACCGCTTAGGAATCTACTATTAAGCCTTAACATGGCGTTTACCATTCTGGCAGCTTGTCGACTCTTTTAGTCAAATATTCTTCATCATCAGGCATCACAGTCACTGGGTATGGAGTTCCGGATTGATGTTGAAAGCAATGACGGTTGAGGAAAAGTCGGTGATTGACGCCGATCGCGTTATCGCTGACATGCCCGCACCTGCATTGACAGTTATAACAACGCCAGCCGCATTGCGTGAACTCGAAGTCAAATGGCGAGTTCTCGAGGCCCATACGCAAAACCACACCAGCGTATTCCAGACATTCGATTGGGTGATGGCGTGGTCCGAAACCTATATCGATCAAAAATCTGGAAATTCGCTCCATGTCCTTGCAGGTTATGAAAACGATGAGCTGGTGTTCGTATGGCCATTGATGCGCAACCGCAAACTTGGCATTTCGATTTTAACTTGGCTTACAGAACCCTTCGGCCAATACGGCGATGTGTTGTGCCGCACGGGACATAGTTCAAAAAAGTGGGTTGAAAGCTCTATCGCATTTCTCAAGCGCCTGAAGGATGTCGACATTCTGCGCCTCAGACATGTTCGTGCAGATAGTCACCTCGCAAGCCACGCCGCCTCTTTGTTGATCGATGCGCGATTGCCAGAAGGCGCTCCATTCTTGGATCTTACGCAATATGCCGATGACGATGCCTATGATGCACGCTACACGTCAGCACAAAGAAAGCGACGCCGCAAAATTCGCAAAGGTATCGAAGAACTCGGTGCCATAACATTTGAACGTTTGCCAACAGGCATTCTCGCTGATGCGGCGATGCAAAACGCCATTGCTGAGAAAAATGCTTGGCTTGCCGAACGCGGACGCATCAATCGTGTATTGGGCTGTCCGGACCACATATCATTCCTGAAAAACTTGTCTCGCCGCGCCGGCAGTTCGGTCGATGTTGTCGTCACTGAAATGAAAGCCGGAAGCAAACCAATATCGTGGGAATTGGGCTTCCGGTATAAAAATACTCACTTTGGATATATTACGTCCCACGTGAACAAGCTAACCGACATTTCTCCGGGTCGCCTTCATATGGACTATTCACAGCGCTCTTGCCTCAAAGACGGCATGGGGGTTTATGATCTGATGATACCCAACGACGCTCACAAAGAGTCATGGTCATCGGGCATCGTTGCAACGAATGATTATTTCCTGCCGCTTTCTTTTACGGGTTCCATCATCGGACATACCTATATTCGCTTGTTGCGCCCCATGTTGCGCAATATTTACTACCGCCTTGACGCCGCAACGTTGCGCAAGATGAATTTGAAAAAAATTTTCAAGCCATCAACATAGATTTTATGCGCGTCAATACCACGTCATGAGCAGCGGTAAGTCTACCACGGGCCGCTCGTTTTACCCCTGCCATAAGATCCCCAACATGACCGCCAACTAACAGGTTTTGCATGAAACCATCCGTGTCACGCGGTGGGTGGAAAATGCCCAACCGTGCAAGCTCGGCCAAAATCCCACGCTGGACTGACCAGCGCGGAGCAAAGGCTGATCGTGGCAACGGAAAGACCCAAGCTAGTTTACCTGTCAAAACCATCTCAGACACCATCGAAACACTGTCACCTGTCACGGCAAGTTCGTCGCACAATTGCAATGCAGATTGGTAGGGGTTGGGCCCTTTGCCCCGTACAAATTGCCAATGTGGAACTTCGAGTGCCTTGCCTACTCGATCCAATGCACCAATAGGACTGCGCGGTGAATCGAGCAGCACGACACTTCCACCAACGGCCTTGGCCCGACGTTGTAAGGCCTCACCAAAATTGGTGAGAATCGCATCATCCAAACGAAGCGGAAATTTGCCACCACCAATAACGCCTAAAATCCAAGGCTTAGGCAGTGGAGTCCACACTTCCTGAAAATGCAATAGCTCATCTAAAACAGGCTGTTTCGGGCTCGCGAATGGCAGCGGGACGCGCACCACATTTGTCGCCGAAGGAAGCCCGTATTGAGCAGTCGTTACGACCAGGTCAAAATCAGCGAGCGGCATACGAGGGCGCCCAATCTGCACCAATTTGGTTTTCCCGAGCGATTGCCTTTTTATCCACAATGCAACAGGTGCCGTTCGCCGTCCGGTTGCCACCACAACATCCGGCCATGGCGGAGAAAGAAGTTGTTTTGCTTCCGGTGTTAAGTGCGAAACCCGCGAACCTAACAAAACATTCGGCACCATCTGCGAAGCATTGAAAGCCAGTTGCTTGCCTTCCACGCGCCCACCCAGTTGCAGGGCCAATTCCATGGCCTGCGCAGTGTCGCCCTTCCGCACACCTTTTAAAACCCAGATCAACGGCCGCGTTGGTGTGTCGTGCGCCGCGTGCTCTGAGCCTTGGTGTTGATGTGGCATGCATAATTCTCCTGCATGTTTCTATGTACAGTGATGGTCAGTTTGTCCACACTACAGTCATGGCTGCTGAATCATTTACCCACTACAAAGATGTTCTAATTGTTCTCGGTGCAGCAGGCATCGTAATCCCCCTGCTCTTGCGCTGGGGCTTCAGTAGCATTTTGGGTTTCCTCGTCGTAGGCATTTTGCTCGGGCCCCACTTGTTGGGGCGACTTGCAGCCAGTGTTCCGTCGCTATCCGCCCTTACGATTACTGATCCTGAAGCTGTGGCTGGCCTTGCAGAATTGGGTGTCGTCTTCTTACTGTTTCTCATTGGCCTGGAGCTTTCGTTTGAGCGTTTGCGGACCATGCGGAAACTGGTGTTCGGACTGGGTGGCCTACAAGTGTTGCTTTCAACGCTTGTCCTAGGTTTCACAGCAAAATGGTTGGGTTATTCGGGCAACCAGTCAATCATCATTGGTATGGCGCTGGCATTGTCTTCTACTGCAATCATCATTCAATTATTCTCAGATGAAAAACGCTTGGGATCACAAGCAGGTCGCATCAGCTTTGCGGTTTTGCTGATGCAAGATGTTGCCGTCATCCCCATGTTGCTCATTGTTTCAGCGCTTGCTTTGCCTGAGGGCGGAAGCCTGTTTGGAAATATCATGTGGGCTATTGGGCAGGCCGTTTTGGCGGCACTCATGATTGTGGTGATCGGTCGCTATGCGCTCACGCCACTCTTGCGGCTTGTGGCATCATCTCGTAGCCCGGACTTGTTTATGGCAGCTGTGTTGTTCATCGCGGTTGGCACCGGTGCTGCTGCCACTTTAGCCGGTTTGTCCATGGCGCTTGGCGCCTTCATCGCGGGCTTGGTGCTGGCGGAAACCGAATATCGCCGCGCCATTGAAACCACGATTGAGCCATTCAAAGGTTTGCTGCTGGGACTTTTTTTTCTGCTGGTGGGCCTCAACCTCAATCTTGAACTTTTGATGCAGTCGCCCTTGCTGATCTTGGCTCTCACACTCGGTTTCATCGCCCTAAAGATTTTTGTTTTGTTGGTGGTAAGCCGCCTGTTCAAACTCCCCCGGCAGTCCGCCTTGGAAGCAGCAATGCACTTAGGCCCCGGCGGCGAGTTTGCATTTGTCTTGTTGGCATCTGCTGTTTCATTGGGCTTGTTTAAACAGACTGAAACAGCACCCATCCTTTTGGTGGTTACAATTTCCATGATGGGCATCCCATTATTATCAAAATTCGCAAAACTGGCCCGCAAAAAGTTGGAATCAAAAACCCAAATACCCGATGCTGAGTTTGTACAATTGCCCGAGCCGCAAAACGCTCACATCATCGTCGCAGGTTTTGGTCGCGTTGGCACCATGGTGGCGGATATGTTGACCGAACATGGTCTCAAATACATCGCGGTTGATTTCGACATCAACAACGTTACCCGTGGCCGCAAAGCGGGATACAGCGTGTTTTTTGGAGACGCCTCCAATTTGCAATTCCTTGAAACCTGTGGCCTCAGGGAAGCAAAGGCCATTGCTATCACCATGGATAGCCCGTCACGCGTAGAGTTGATCCTGCGCAACATCCGTGTGCACCACAAGGCAATCAAGATCATTGCCCGCGCCCGCGACGAACGACATGCGCAAAAGCTTTATGAAGCGGGTGTTACAGAAGCCGTGCCAGAAACCATTGAAGCCAGCTTACAGTTGGCGGAAGCCCTGTTGGTTGAAACGGGAGTGCCCATGGGACTTGCCATTGCAGCTGTGCATGAACGTCGCGATCAGTCGCGCAAGCTCTTGGGGCGTCCCGATAGGCGTGCCGAGGTTGCCCAAGCACGCAACCGTTTGCGCAATCGCATGGCGACGAAAACTGAAAATTAAAACTGTTTTGCAGGAACTCTTACGCGAAGCCCATCAATGGCTTCGCTGACTTTGATCTGGCACGATAGGCGGCTGTTGTCGCGCACATCAAAAGCGAAATCCAGCATATCAGCTTCCATCGGGTTTTTAGCACCCACTTTGTCTTGCCACTCGGGTTCAATATAAACATGGCATGTGGCGCAGGCACAAGCGCCACCACAATCAGCATCTATGCCCGACACATTGTTTTTCACGGCTGTTTCCATCACAGTCATGCCAGAGACGCCGTTGGTCTCAATTTCTGTGCCGTTGTGTTGAATGAATGTAATCTTGGCCATATGTGTAATCCGATTTCAAAAGTCGGCGTTACATAGGTGAAGCTACAGGAATTGGCAACCAGAGCCGCACACCAATCTTAGAGTGGCGACGTTGCTATTTTAAATGCGGCGATATGCTTGGCCAATTCCTGCGCCAAATATTGACGATCAGCATGCGCGACCGGAGCAGCCTGTTGTGCCCAAGCATCCGCCAGGCTCGCAATCTGATTTGCACCAACAGCGGCCGCCGCACCCTTCATGGTGTGAGTGAGAAAGCGCCACGAAGTTTGATTTATTGGACTTGCTAAACTTCGATGCAGCCCATCAAGTTGTGATAGAAAAAGCCCGATAATCTCGCGACGCAAGCTTTTGTCGCCAAAAGTGTTCCGATCCAGGAATTTTATATCCAAAACCTCACAATCAAAAGTAGTTGCATGGTCAATATAATTCAACTTATACGATAATGACATGCTTGATCCCTTTGCTCCCACGAAAGTCATCCTGCCTGAGAAACCCTTCGATCCACTCAAAAATCATGGAAAAGTTTGAATTTCCTGAATCGATTCAATTTGATCCATAATTTTAACCAAACTTTCAATTACCCACAGCCGAAAGGTCATTGACGGTTCAAGTCCGGACTCCAATGGTTTACTATGTTCAGAAGTGACTTCATGGGTGTGGTGGCCCCCAATCCGATTAAAAGCGGCTTGGGAACACGCGTGGAGCGGGCGAATAGGGCGGGCAACCGCCAATTTGAGAGTGCGGGAAAACATATAATGGCAATTCGACCAACAGACCGAAACCGTCAGGACAGGCCTTCAGCCCTTCAGGCTGCCGCCGAGCCAGCATCGGCATCTCGCCAACCTTTGCGCACCCGCCCTGCCAATGAAAATGATCCGGGCACCGCAGCAATGCTGGCCAAGTTGCGCAGGCCGCCTTCTTATTCCGTCTATTACGGAGCATTTGCGCTGTCATTGGTCTGGATGTTCGGCTGGATGCTGGTCAACTCCAACGCCATTTTCTTTCCACCCGATAATCAAGCGCCTTCCATGGCGGAAGCCATGCGGGCAGTTGCGTTGCTCATTGTTCCCATCGCCCTGATTTGGGTAATGGCTTATTTCCTCTGGCGCGCGCAGCAGCTGCGGCAAGTATCTGAAGTGCTGATGCACTCCGCTTTGCGTCTCGTTCGGCCTCAAGACATTGCGTCGGAAAACTTAACCTCAATTGCGCAAGCCGTGCGCAACGAAGTGGACTTGTTGGTAGGCGGCGTGGAGCATGCCTATCAGCGCGCGTCGGCCCTTGAAGAAATAGTACACAAGGAAATGTCAGCCGTTGAGCGCGCGTTTGGGACCAATGAAGACCGTATCCGCAGTCTTGTATCAGGCCTCGAAAGCCAGCGCGTTGCACTTCAACAAACAAGTCAAGTAGTTGGCGGTGAGGCCGCACCTTTACTGACACGTTTGGAAAGCAACACCAACAATCTGAACCAAGTGATCAGCATGGCGCTGACAACGTTTGACCGATTAGAGAATGGCCTCAAGCAATCGTCAGATGAACTCGCCCGTACGATTGATGACGTATCAGCGCGTGCCGCCATTGCTGGCAGCGAAATTGGCGGCCACAGCCAGCAATTTGAACGCTTGTCATCGAGCTTATTGCATGACTTCCAAGGCTTCTCCGGCCAATTGCAAGATTATGTGCAGGCCTTGAATGGTGCTGCGTCCACATTGTCTATGGAATCATCCAAGTTCGGCGGCGAAGTAAAGGGCATGGAAACCAACCTGGTTTCGTTGCTGCGCCAAAGTGCAGACCAATTGACCGCGGCCAACCACGAAGTTGGCAGCAA
Organism: uncultured Alphaproteobacteria bacterium; assembly: GCA_963840765.1. Classification (GTDB taxonomy): domain Bacteria; phylum Pseudomonadota; class Alphaproteobacteria; order Rhizobiales; family Aestuariivirgaceae; genus Aestuariivirga. The sequence goes on from CAWJAE010000011.1 coordinate 549,060, forward strand.
CATTGCGCGCCTGAGCACAGCTTCAGCATCAGACATCCGCAATGCAGCTGGTGAATTGTCCCACACCGTCACCACGATTGGTGACAACATCACCTACCATTTGAAAGCCACCTCATCCGAAATCGCCGGCCTGATCGAAAAGTCAGGTGTTGAAACCGCACAGCGCATTGAAGAAAGTCGTGGCTTCGTAACCCAAGGACTTGAAGGCATTGTGGGGGATTTTGTTGGCAAAGTTGGCCAAGCCCGCACGGATTTGACGTTATACGTCGATCAAGCCGCAAGCCAAATCAACAACAACTTCAATGCCGCTTCAGAAGGTTTGTCGCAACGCATTGAACATGCCGGAACACAAATGCTGGCGGGCCTTGACCAGTCCGGCAATCAATTCTTCTCGCAACTCAGTGCATCAGGTGCTGATTTTGCGGGCCGTATTGGCCAAGCGTCACAGGAACTGACAAACCACATGAACCAGCAGGTGACCACCGTCACGAATGCTATGGTCATGAACACCGACGCCTACACTCAGCGCGTTGACGAGTCCGGTAACAAAATCCTCAGTGGCATTGAAAAGTCATCGCTCAACCTTTTGAGTGGCCTGACCAGTACAGGTGGTGAATTGACCAGCCGTGTCGAAAATGTTGCCAACGGCTTGCTCAGCGGCCTCAGTTCCACAGGCGGCGATATCCTTAACCGCATCGAACAAAGCAGCAGCGGACTTTTGGGTGGCTTGTCCACGACAGGCTCAAATATTGCTTCGCGTATTGACCAAAGCAGCAGTGAACTGTTGGGTGGCCTGTCTTCGACGGGATCTGACATTGTCTCGCGTATGGATGAGATCAGCAGTGGAATGTTGGGCGGCCTGTCGTCGACGGGATCGGAAATTATATCGCGCATCGATGAAAGCAGCAGCAGTTTGTTGGGTGGTTTGTCATCAACAGGCACGGAAATTGTTTCCCGTATTGACCAAAGCAGCAGCAGCTTGCTGGGCGGCCTCAATGCTTCCGGCAATGAAGTAGCCAGCCGTATTAATCAATCAGCATCAAACCTTCTGACAGGCCTTGGCACACAGGGTGCCGAAATGGTAAATCGTATTGATCAGGCCACAGGTTCGTTGTTGGGCAACCTGGATGCATCAAGTTCTGGCGCCGTTGGCCGCATCGAACAAGCAACCAATACCTTGACCAGCCAGCTTGGCAAACATGCCGATGTTGTGGCTACAACCATCAACAATACAACTTCTTCCTACACATCGAAGGTGGAAGAATCCGCCGCGCAAATTATGGCGAATTTTGATGTCACGTCGCGCAATCTGTTGTTGAACCTGCAAACCGGCGGCACAGAATACACCGATCGCATTGCACAAGCGTCCAACGCGCTGTCAGCGGATCTTGGTCAATACTCAAGTGCCGTGGCTGACACGATTAGAAACACGTCAGACGCCATCACAGCGACCTATGATACGGCATACAGCCGCGCCATGGAGAAATTCCACCTCGCCGCTTCCACCTTGGAAAACGCAGCCGAAACAGTTGGCCAGCGCGTATCCGAGAGTGCCAGCCTCGTTGTTAATCAGCTGCAATCATCAGGCTCAACTGTCAATGATTTGATGGTGTCAACCGGTGGCACAATTGCCGCTCACATCCGTGAAACTTCGGATATCGTAACCCGCCAGATGCAAAACTCCGGCCTTGCCGTTGCGCAAAATATCGAATTGTCCACGGGCTCGATTACCGATCGTATCCTTACAATTTCGGGTGACTTCGACCAGAAACTGGGTACGGCCCGCGATCAAATGTTGAATGCGTTGCAAATTACGGCAGGTTCAGTGACCAGCGATTTGCAAGGAACTTCCACACAACTGTTCAATCGCTTGGAACAAGCTTCGTCGCATATTTCCGACCAGTTGGAATCAATTGCCCTGCGCGTCAACGAAACCATCGACCTTACGGCAGGTTCCGTCACGGGCCGCGTGGTCGATGTAACCGACAAATTGACACGCCAGTTGGACGTGTCCTCGTCCACGCTCGGAAATCTTTTGGATCAAACCGAAACCCGCATTGGCTCACAACTTGAACAAGCCACCACGGACTTGACCGGACTGTTCACCAACAACACTGACCGCATGACCGAACAGCTGGCGGGCACTGCGCGCGATCTGGGTGAGCGTTTGGACATTGCCACAACACATCTGGAAAACGTCACAACCGACGTGTCTTCACGCTTGAATTCGACAGGCAATATGTTCGTCAAAGCCTTGGATACGGTTTCAAGCGAAATCCAATCCAATTTGGGTCGTGCTCAGTCCAATTTCGAATCCGGTATCGACCGCGTTCAGGACGCCTTCTCCGAAGGTCTCGGCCAAACGACAATGCAAATCACGGGTCGCTTCGAACAGGAAACCGGCTTGCTGGTTGATCGGATTGATAAAGCCTCGCTTGAATTCAACGACGCTTCGGCAATGTCGTCACGCAATCTTGCAGAAGCTCAACGACTGTTCTCATCGACGGTGGAGGGTGCAAACTCCTTCTTCGCCGATCAGCTCATCAACGCCACTGCGGCTTCTTCCAACGCATTGGGCGAAGTCCAGACGCGCTATGCTGACACGTTGCAGACGACCACGGCTGTGTTTGCCGATCAATTGAACAATACGACGTCAAAATCGAGCCGCACGCTGGACGACACGACACATAAATTTGTTGAACAAGTTCAAGCCACAACAGAGAGTTTTGCCGAACAGCTGAACGACGTGACTTCGTCGTCCAGCCAAAACTTCGATGCTGTGACCAAGAAGTTCTCCTCTCATATTGAAAATGCCAACACCTACTTCGCTGACCAAGTGGCAACAGCAGCCGGCGAAATGGATCAAAAGCTCGAAGGCATTTCACTGCAACTTGCAGGCAAACTCGAAGTGACGAGTACCCGCATGTCTGAACGCTTGGACGATGTAACCACACTGGTTGACCGTTCCGTTGATAAGTTCAACAGCGAAATGGAAAACATGCTGACAAGCCGTCGTGACGCGTTGGATGCCCTCGTGAACGATGCCACCAACCGTGCCAAGGAAGTTGACTCGGTCATGACAAGTTACATGAACTTGATCGAAGAATCCTTGAACGCTGCAGAAAGTCGTTCACGCGATATCAGCCGCATCGTTGCAGATCAAACGACACAATCCATGTTGCGCTTGGAAGATGAGTTGAAAAAGCTCGAAGGCTCTTCAGCCTCTCAGGTCAACCAGGCTGCCCGCGTGCTGCGTGAACAGCATGAACGTGCCTTGTCCAGCATGAATGAAATGCTGTCATCGACCGCCAGCGATTTCCAACAGACCGCGCAGGATATGCGCATCACCGCACAGCAAGTTGTGAAAGACATCGACTCCGCACGTGGCGAATTGAAGCGTGCCGTTATCGATTTGCCAGAAGAAACCCGCAACAATGCCGATGCTATGCGTAAAGTTGTGGCCGATCAGATTGCCGCACTCAACGCATTGTCCGATGTCGTGCGCCGTCAATCAGGAACCATGGACTTTTCTGGACCAGGTTACATTGCTCCACGAGGGTCTGGGCCGGGAAAATCTGAGGGCGCCTCGTTCTCCGCTCCCGTTGGAACGACAAGCGCCCCTAAAATGTCCACGGAGCGGGCAATCGAGCGTAGTGCAGACCGTAGCAACGGTGTTGAAGGCACCATGGCGCAAATTGCAGCCAGCGTGAAAGCCCTTGCCGTGGCAGGTGCAAAACCTGCTCAACGCCGCCGCGAGGAACCTGTACGCGAAGAAATTCCGTCCCATGTGGCTAAGGAAATTTCGGCCTATACGTCTAAACTCCACGCCGCATCGCGTGAAGTGGTCGAAGCCCTGGACGATGGCCTGCCACGTGATTTGGAAAAGCGCTACGTCGCCGGAGAAAAAGGCGTTTACACACAACGCCTGCATGACGGACGGAGCAAGCGCGCGCTTGCCACTTTGACCACACGTTATCGTGAAGAGCGTCTATTGAAGAGCCGCATTACGGCCTACATCCGACTGTTCGAAAAGCTTTTGGACACTTTGTCCGAAGCGCCCGGTGGCGGCAACACGTTGGATTCCGTACTGACTTCACAGTCAGGCGAAGTTTATATGTTGCTTGCTGAAGCTGCAGGCCGCTTGCCGGAACGTTGATGCAGTTTGAATGTAGCGCTGAAACTTGGCCCATTGCGGGCACCTTTACGATTGCGCGCGGCAGCAAAACGGCTGCCGAAGTCGTCGTCGTAAAACTAACCCGCAATGGTTTTGCTGGCCACGGTGAATGTGTTCCCTACGCCCGCTACACCGAATCGGTGCCTCAGGTGTTGAGCGCCTTGCGCGAGAACCACTTGGTAATTCAGCAACTGCAATCGCGGGCGGCCATTGCCGAACTGGCCCTTCCCTATGCCGCACGTAATGCGCTGGATTGTGCATTGTGGGATTTAGAATGCAAAGAACAAGGCATTTCAGCAGCAGAAAAGGCCGGACTTAACGCACTCACCAGTCTGACAACCGCTTTTACCTTGAGCTTGGACACACCAGCGGCAATGGCCGCAGCGGCCAAGGCTGCGGGAAACCGAACATTGCTGAAATTGAAGCTGGGCCGCGAAGGTGACGAAGCAACGTTTGGCCGCCATTCGCCAGGCCGTGCCCACTGCTCGTTTAATCGTCGATGCTAACGAAGGTTGGGGTGCCGACATCTTGCCAGAAATGCTTGCTGCTTGCGCCCGCTATGGCGTGGAACTTGTGGAACAACCCCTGCCCGCTTCAGACGACGAAGCATTGCGCGGCATGGCGCGCTCCACTGTAATTTGCGCCGATAAGTCAGCCCACGGCATTGACAGTCTCAAGTCCCTGAAGGGCAAGTATGATGCGGTGAACATCAAGCTGGACAAGACCGGCGGCTTGTCCCCCGCCCTTGCCATGGCTGATGCTGCCCACAATGAAGGTTTCAAAATCATGGTGGGTTGCATGTTGGCCACATCATTGGCCATGGCACCGGCATTCATCGTTGCGCAAAAAGCCGACTATGTGGATTTGGATGGACCACTGTTGCTGGCCAAAGACAGGCGCAAACGCCATCACATATCACGACAGCACTATGCTGCCCCCACCGCGCGCACTCTGGGGTTAAACCGCACGAGGCAAAGTGCAGCCACAAACGCCAAAAGCGAAACTGCTCCCATGGCCAAGTAGGCCTGCCCACCATAGCTTTCGTAAAGTCGGCCAGATAGCCACGCGGTTGACGACATCAGTATTCCACCAGACAATGCCGAATAGAGACCTTGTGCCCTGTTGCGCACATGGGGCGGCACCATCAGACGGATGAAATGCATGGTGCCTAAATGTGCAGCTGCAAACGACATCATATGAAGTGACTGTGCCGCCGCCATCATAAAGAAACTCGAAAAGCTGGCCATGATCACCCAGCGCAAAACACCGCCCGCAAGCCCGATGAGCAACAACCGCGAAGGACCAAATGCATTCAACAAGGCATTGGAATAGGCCAGCAGTGCCACCTCCGCAGAAACAGCAACCGTCCAAAACAGTCCGATATCAAACGAATTGAACCCAAGGCTCGTCCAGTGCAAAGAACTGGAAGTATATAACATGCCATGACTGGCCTGCCCCAACCCTGCCACCAACATCAACAATGGAAAACTTGATGCGAAGAAGGTTTGTCGCACACCCGTCAACATTTCCTCAGGGGGCTCGAAATCGGGATTTTTTTCCGGTTCATCTGGCAGAAGCAAGGTTGCCAGGAATGCAAGGCCCTGCGCACCCGCAATGAGCCACGCTGTTGAAAGTGGATCAAGCACAGTCAACATTGCCCCGGAAGAAAGACTTCCCACCAAAAAGCTGACTGAAGCCCATAGCCGCAAACGCCCGTAGTCCAAGCCATGGGCCGCTGCACCATCTACACTAAAGCCCTCAGTCAACGGAAATACCGGTGCAAACATGAAGGCGGCAATTAACGCCACTGTCGTGATGGGTCCAAATCCATTGCTGATGGCCAACAGCAAATAGGCTGCAAAGGCAAAGCCAGCACAAAGCTGAAGCACCAGTTTCCGGTTGCCAAAATGATCCGCCATCCATGAAAATAACGGTGCGCCGAAAATTCTGACGGCCATCATCCCTGCCACGATCATGGCAATGCCTGCGTTGTCGATGCCCTTGGATTTCAACCAAAGCGGCAAAAACGGCAGTTGAACGCCTGAGCCCATCATCATCAGAGCGTAGGCCATGGAAATGCGAATACCGAATGTGCGTGCCGTCATATTGCGGGGTCTAAACGAAAGATTCACCACTTTGTATGATTATGCATGCAGGCAAGCCATGCGTGTTTTGGCGTGCCATGGTGTGTGGGAGTTGCGTATGTCTAACCTTGAAGTGGCCGACAGTCGGCTGACTTTTGAAGATCTATTGGAAGCTGTCCAAGACTCAAAGCGTGGCCGTTGGTTTCTCAACGAATATGAAGCCCGCATTCAAAAACGCGACACCCAATCCATCCTCGGTGCGATTTCTAAACTAGAAAATCGCATGGAGCAGTTTGGCCCGCAAGGTGCTGGCCAAGATGACCTGACCAAAGTGCGCTCCGCGATTGCGCAAGCCCGCAATGACTTACTTACCCTTGGCATGGGCCAAGAAGCCATGTCGAAGGAAGGTCGGCTTTTCGCGAAAATGGCGGAAATGGCCAAGAAATCCATGCCAGAATCCGCTGAACAAAACGCAGGCATTGTCCGCACGCTTCAATTGGTCGATGAAATTGACCGGGCGATTTCACCAACTCAATCTGATGACAAGGGTGCAAAATTCTTTGCGGCAGACTCGAATTTGTTTGATCGTCCCGCCATCATCAAGCCCACGCTTGTAGAGGTTGTAGCCCCCGCTCCCCAGCTAGCAGAACCACCAAAAGCCGTAGTCGTTGAACCGCTAGCGCCTGTGGCCAAGAAGGAAGAACCCGCGGCAACGGGTGCAAGGCTCGTAATCCGTAAGGCAGGAACAGCAAATTCTACAGCTCCAACCGAAACGGAAGTTGAACCCGCTGCGCCAACGACACTGTCAATTCCCGCCGTCGAAACACCAAAGCCCGAAACTCTAGTCTCCGATAACCCGCGTATCGTGATTATCCGTCGCAAGGCTGAGGACATGCCTGAAGTATCAGTAGGCCAAGAGTCTGCAGCTTAAACAGTGATTACCAGTCGCGGGTCAAACCTACCGAAACGATATCCAGATGTTGCTTGAAGGTCGTGTTAAGGCCAGCGACCTCACCGTCTTTGATGAATACGTGGCTATAAGCCAAGTTCGCCGTCATTTTTTCGGAGAACTTGTAGCTGGCCCCCAAGGAAAGCCAATACCTGTCATTGTCAGGTGCACGTACCGAGCGCGTAGCAGCCGGCACTGGTGATTTTTCATAGGCGACACCACTACGTAGTGTTAGTGCGTCACTATAAGCAAATTCTGCCCCTAGTGAAAAATACCAGCTGTCTTTCCAAGCATAGTTTTCAACCAATGGCCTTGTTGGTCCTTCAATCCGTAATTCCTTAAACCGACTCCAATTGGCCCATTCAATACCTGCCATAAAACTCAACTCATCTGAAACGTCTTGCCGAATACCAACCGTCACAATTTCCGGACTTTGGAACTTCGCGCGGATATCCCCTGCAAACCGTGCTGGTAAAAAGAAGCCATCGCCTTTCAACGTGTGTTTCACTGATGACCGGAACCCAATACCAATATCGGTTGTATCCGTAGGTTCAAACAAAACGCCTGCTGTAAATCCAAAGCCAAGGCTGTCTCCTTCGGCACCCAGAAATTGCACTCCCGAACCTGGTACGCGACTAGTTAAGTCAACCTGCATGAATTCAATTTGGGCACCCACGCCAACGGCCAACATGTCGCTGAGTTTGTAGGATGCTGTGGGGTTGAAGTTATATGTTTTGACTTCAGACTTGTCGCCGCGATCATTTCCCAGCCAGCCGTTGCGTCCGTCGGTGGTCAGTCCCACGGGTGCATTCATGGAGGTCGCAATCGTCAATTGGTCAGTGACGCCGTATGAAAAATAACCGGCAGGGACCACCGCCAGCTTTCCGACGTTGCCGCTCCCTAAATCGGATTTCGAGTAAGGAGCAATCAGCGCGGCGTTGCTCTCAGAAATAAATCCAAGTTCATTATACTCTGCCGAGATGGCAGGATTCCAGAATAGCGATGATAGCCCACCGCTACCAGCAGCCACACCGGCAAATGACAACCCTTGACCAATTGTGGATTGCTCGCGAATTGCAAAACCACCTGCCAACGCCCCTTCAACCAAAGTCATGACTGAAAATACTGACGCCAGTAAATAATGTCGCATTATGTTGCCCCCGCTCGTTTCAGGCTGCTCCCCGAAACCATTTATTTATTCTGTGCACTTTTCTGCCCTATTTTTGGGGCTGTTGGCAATTGTATTGTCGAATTCTCCATGCTCTTAAGCCTCCCTTTACCCTAACAAGCGAATCTGACGTTTATTTCAACGTGTGAGTAGTCTTTCATCGTGTCCCCAACTCTATCCCGCCGTGCATTTATTCTCACGACCATAGCCTCAGCGTGTGCAATGCCAGAAATGGCTAACGCACAGCAGACGGGCACAGTTGCAACCTTGGCGAAGCAGGTAAATCTCTCTGGAAAACTAGCCACCCGCACCGCAATCATTGCAGATCAAAGCGAAGCAGCCATGATCACCGCAGGCTCTCCAGAAGCCATGCAGGGTGCCATTTCCATGTACGAAGAAATTGTGGCGGGTGGCGGGTGGCGCAAATTGCCTGCCAAAGGCAAATTGGAAAAAGCCGCCAAAGGTCCACAGGTCATTGCCTTACGTCAACGCCTCGTGCGTGAAGGATACATGGATATTGACGCGCTATCCGTTGCTAAGCCGGACGTTTATGACGGTCAGTTGATCGGTGCAGTGCGCAGTTTTCAAATCAACCACGGAATTGCACCATCGGGGAAAATTGATAGTCGCACGAGACAGGCATTGGATGTCGCTGCGAGTCACCGCCTGTTTCAATTGCAAGAAAATCAAGTGCGCGTTGCAACCTATTCTGAAAATCTGGCAGGTCGCAATATCCTTGTGAACATTCCGAGTGTGCAGCTTGAAACTGTCGTAAACGGCGTTGTCTTTGCGCGCCACAATGTCATTGTCGGTCGCGTGTCGCGCCCCACACCAACATTGATCAGCAAAGTTACGGACGTTACGTTCAATCCCTACTGGAATGCACCTGCCTCCATCGTGGCTAAGGACATCATTCCAAAATACCTGAAAGATCCGAACTACCTCGACCAAATGCACATGCGTGTGTTTGATGGTGTTGGCGGCCCTGAAATTGAGCCTTCCAGCGTCGATTGGGAAAACACACCAGCAGACCGCTATCACTTCCGCCAAGAACCAGGCGCTCACAATTCCTTGGCCACGGTCAAGGTGAACTTTGCCAACAAGCACATGGTCTATATGCATGACACACCACACCGTGAAATTTTCCAAAGCAATTCACGCTTTGAAAGTTCGGGTTGCGTGCGCGTGGACAATGTTCGCATGTTTATTGATTGGATTTTGGCAGGACAAGATGGTTTTGACGAAGCTCAGTTTGAAATGATTACGGCTTCAGAAGAAACCCACCCGGTTCCCGTGCGCTCCAAAATTGACGTACGATTCATGTATCTCACAGCCTGGGCCACTGAAGATGGCCGCGTAAACTTCCGTCCCGATATCTACAATCTGGACGGAACAGGTTTTGTCATTGGCCAGCCCGAAGGTGTTGAAGAAATCTGATTGAACGCTTATCTGGTTGGTTCAACCACATGACGGACCATTCAGATGCAGCTTAAAGGCTTTCACCACCTCACCGCCGTCACGGCTGATGCACCGCGCAATCACCAATTCTATACGCAAGTTCTTGGCCTGCGCTTGGTCAAGAAAACTGTCAACCAGGACGACGTGCGCGCCTACCACCTGTTTTACGCCGACGGCAAAGGCAACCCTGGCACCGACATCACATTTTTTGATTGGCCAGTCGGCCCTGAGAAACGCGGCACGAATTCTGTTGTGCGCACTGGTTTTCGCATCAAGGGTGAGAAGGCCTTTGACTGGTGGGCGGTCCATTTTCGAAACAACGATGTAAAATTCAAAGACCCCATAAACCGACTTGGCCGCATGACAATGGATTTTGAAGACTTCGAAGGCCAGCGCTTGTGCCTCGTCAATGATGAGAGTGATACAGGATTCGCCGTATGGGACAAAAGCACGGTTCCCGCCGAACACCAGATTCAAGGGCTGGGTCCCATCACCTTGAGCGTGCCTGATATTTCCACAACCCACGCCATCCTCACCACCGTCATGGGCATGCAGCTCATTAAAAACGACGACGGACTTCATGCATATAAAATGAATGCGTCTGGCCCCGTGTCAGAATTGCATGTGCGGGTCGAGCCCTTGTTGAAACCATCTCAGCAAGGGGCAGGCAGTGTGCATCACGTGGCGTTCAACATTCCATTTGCAGATTATGCGGCGTGGGCAAGCCGCCTGAAAGATTTGCGTGTGCCAAACTCAGGCCCGGTTGATCGCTTCTGGTTTAAGAGTCTCTATTTCCGCGAGCCAAACGGCATTCTCTTCGAACTTGCCACCGATGCACCAGGATTTGCGGCTGATGAACCCTTGGACAAGCTCGGCGAAACGCTCTCCTTACCGCCATTTCTGGAGGCAAGAAGAGCTCAAATTGAAGCCGGACTGAAAAAACTATAGGTCGCCTGTCACACAGCGCTTGGCCAGCGCCTTGTACTGTTTGACGGAAAGCACGACAGGGTTTCCGCCATCGTTAGGGTCACGCTTTGCTGTTTCTGCCACTTCATCAAGGCGTTTGGTATCAATGCCAATGTCCTTGAGGGAATGCGGAATGCCGCATTCTTTGCGAAGTGCTAAAACAAATTTCAGGAAGCCATCAAAGCCACCTTTGATGCCAAGATAGGCCGCAGCCCGCTCAATCTTGGTCTCAATTTTTTTGCGGTTGGCCTTCAATACATAAGGCATGATGATACCGTTCAACATGCCGTGATGGGCGTCATATAATCCACCAAAGGGATGAGACAACGCGTGAATGGCACCCATGCCTTTTTGAAACGCGGTGGCCCCCATGGCCGATGCCACAAGCATGTTGCCGCGCGCATCGAGGTCTTTCGGTTTCTTGACAGCCTTGGCCAAATTTTCCTTGATCAAGCGCATGCCTTCAAGTGCCACACCATCCGACAAGGGATGATAATTCGGGCAGCAATAACTTTCGAGGCAATGAGCCAAAGCATCAAAGCCCGTTGCGGCCGTCAATTTCGCAGGCAGTCCAACTGTCAATTCAGGATCAAGTATCGCAATCTTCGGCATGATGGCAGGGTGAAAAATGATCTTTTTCTCATGCGTCACTGGATGTGTGATCACCCCAGCGCGACCAACTTCTGAGCCCGTACCTGCAGTCGTTGGTATACAAATAGTCGGGGCAATTTTTGAAGCGTCGGCCCGCGTCCACCAATCATCGACATCTTCGAGATCAAAAATTGATATTTTTTGACCGTGCATCAGAGCGATCATTTTTCCAGTATCGAGACCTGAGCCGCCACCAAAACAAATCACACCATCATGCTTACCATCACGAAATACTTTGCATCCCTCCAACACATTTTCTTCCGAAGGGTTGGGCCGCACATCAGAGAACATGGCAACTGGCAATCCTGATTTTTTAAAATTCGCCAAAATATCCTGCACCATGGCTGAACTAGCCAAACCCTTGTCGGTCACAAAAAGCGGGCGCTTCATGCCCACTGCTTTGCAATGGTCTGGCAATTCCTTAATGCGCCCCGCACCATATTTAATCGGGTTGGGGTAGTTGATGTTACGATGGGGGATCATGATTTTTCCTTAGTACCTTTCAAAGCCGCGCTTTAATTCCAAGTCTGTAATTCGGCGGTCAAATTCAAATTGTTCCCACTTACCGGTGTGAACATAGTGGTCAACCACCTCGTCGCCCAAGGCCTGGCGCAGGAATTTGGAGTTATCCAAAAGCTCAAGCCCTTCACGCAAAGTCTTGGGGATTTCACGCAATTGTTGAGCGGCAGAATAAGCATCTCCCGTAAACACTTGTTCCAATTCCATTTTTTTGTCGATGCCGTCAAGTCCTGCTGCCAGCAAAGCTGCGAAAGCGAGATAAGGATTGAGATCAGCACCACCAATGCGGCATTCAACACGGATGGCCTTTGTATCGGCGCCACACAAGCGGAAGCCCGCCGTGCGGTTGTCAAAACTCCACACGGCCTTGGTCGGCGCAAAAGTGCCGGCCATAAAACGCTTGTAGGAGTTGATATAGGGAGCCAGAAAATATGTGAGTTCGCGGGCATGCGTAAGTTGGCCTGCGAGATAATGTTGCATCATCTTCGACATGCCATGCACGCCGTTTTCCTTATCAAAGAAATGTGGTGTCTTGCCATCGGCGGACCACAGCGACTGGTGGATGTGCGCGGAGTTACCTGCCATGCCATAGTCCCACTTCGCCATGAAGGTGATGGCCTTGCCAATGCCATAGGCAATTTCTTTAGCACCGTTTTTGATGATGGCGTGGTTATCAGCCATCGTCAGCGCATCCGAATATCGAACGTTGATTTCTTCCTGACCCGGCCCCCATTCACCCTTGGAATTTTCAACAGGTATGCCTGCATTATTCAAGCCATTGCGCAGGGCGCGCATAAAGACTTCTTCCTTGGTGGTTTGCAGAATATGGTAGTCTTCGATGTAATAGCCTGCCGTCTTCATTTCGCGATAACCCTTGCGATGGCAGGTTTCGAAATCATCATCAAACAGGAAAAACTCAAGCTCGGAAGCAAAGTAAGCTTTCAGCTTCATGTCATCCAAACGCTTCAATTGCTTTTTCAGAATGGCGCGGGGCGAATGCGGAACGTCTTCATGGGTGTGGTGGTCAAGCACATCGCACAACACCAGTGCGGTTTTCTCCAGCCAAGGCGTGCGGCGTAGTGTTGCCATGTCGGGCTTTAATACAAAATCGCCGTAGCCCTTTTCCCATGACGTCGCTTTATAACCGGGCACAGGTTCCATTTCGATATCGACGCCGAGCAAATAATTGCAGCCGTGTGTTTCCTCGTAGCCGCCATTCACAAAAAATTCGGCGTGGAAGCGCTTGCCAATCAAGCGGCCTTGCAAGTCCACCATGGCGGCCACAACAGTGTCGATGGACCCCGCAGCAACTTCTGTTTTCAATTCATCGAGCGTGAGCATGCCTGTGGTCATGTTGTCCTCCAAGGATCGTTGCGGCCTGTGCCAAGGGAACCGTGAGATGGTTCGCCCAGGTGTTTTGACCGGCGTGGTTGGCAATGAGATCATTGCGAATTTCAATCATCACATGCTTTAGGCCGCGTGGCGCTGCATGTAGATTCGTAGTGTGCATAACACCATCTTTCGGGCCATAAGGCTCGTTCAGTCGCGCCCTGTCTTTTGGAAAGGCCTTGATCAGGAAATTGGCAAGCCAGTTATCGCGATCAAATAGAAACCCAACATCGAAGTCCCGCACTTTGCCGTCATAAACTGGCGTGAACGAATGCATGGTCACGATGATCGTAGCCTGCCCTTCAGACGCGCGATGGTCTAGAAAATCTTCGACGGCCCGATGAAACGGGCGATATATTTCCTGCGTTCGCGCCAATCGCGCTGCGGGGGACAATTTCTTGTTGCCAGGTATTTCGAACACTTCACTCTTTTCCGGCATTGCTCCTGCGGCTTCTGGCGGGCGGTTGCAATCGTAAGCAAGGCGCGAATAGCGTTGCAAGATAAGAGGCGCGTCCAAGAGTTTAGAAAGGATGCGTGATGTGCCTTCCGCACCAATGTCCCATGCAATATGCCGCTGCAAATCCAGTTCACTCAGGCCCAAGTTGCCAAGCGTCCTTGGCAGCACATTAGAGGCATGCTCACACACCAGCACAATCGGCGACAATCCGTTTTCATTGATAATATGGGCTGGGTGGCCTTCGCCAGCGCCCAGAAGCTTGTCCATGTTCACCTGCAAATTTTTACCAACTATTCAGGTTTCGAGTTGATTTGTCAAAACCAGCTGGAACTTGCCCACAAGACCATGACGCTGCCAGACGATTGAATGACGTTGCCGCCTTGGTGGCGCGACATGTGCTATGCTTTAAGCGACACAATCATGATGGAAGAATTTGATCACATAATTATTGGTTCTGGCTCTGCAGGTTCGGTCATGGCGCATCGCCTGTCTGAAGCTGGCCGCAGCGTGCTGGTTTTGGAATATGGCGGCACAGATTTGGGCCCCCTCATTCAAATGCCGTCGGCACTTTCAATTCCCATGAATATGAAGCGCTACAACTGGGGATTTGAAACTGAACCCGAACCACATTTGAACGGCCGAAAACTGGCAACACCCCGTGGCAAAGTCGTGGGTGGCTCTTCTTCCATCAACGGCATGGTCTATGTGCGCGGCCACGCCCATGATTTTGATACATGGGAACACATGGGTGCCACGGGTTGGTCATTCAAACATGTCCTCCCCTATTTCAAACGCATGGAACATTCCCACGGCGGCGAAGACGGCTGGCGCGGTACTGACGGCCCGATGCACATAAAACGGGGTGAACGACTAAACCCACTCTACCAAGCCTTCATTGAAGCGGGCCGCCAAGCTGGCTATCCCGTAACAAGCGATTACAATGGCCACCAGCAAGAAGGCTTTGGCGCCATGGAAATGACCGTTCACAACGGTTTTCGCTGGTCATCTGCCAATGCGTACTTGCGCCCTGCTTTGAAACGCAAATCCGTGAAACTTGTAACCTACGCCTATGCAAGGCGCATCATACTGGAAGGCAAGCGTGCTGTTGGCGTTGAGTATTCGCGCGGCGAAAAAATATTTACAGCGCGTTCCCGCAGCGATGTGATTGTTGCAGCATCGTCAATCAATTCACCCAAGCTCTTGCAACTTTCAGGCATTGGGCCATCGCAGGTGTTGAAAGCAGCTGGCATTGATGTGCAGCATCAATTGGCTGGCGTCGGCGAAAACCTGCACGACCATTTGGAAGTTTACTTCCAAGTTAAATGCCGCCAACCCATTACTCTCAACGGCAAACTCAATTTAATATCAAAGGGCATGATTGGCGCAGAATGGCTTTTGTTCCATTCAGGACTTGGCTCTACAAATCATTTCGAAAGCTGCGGCTTCATCCGCTCAGCGGCAGGCATTGAATATCCCGACATTCAGTATCACTTCATTCCCGCTGCCGTGCGTTATGATGGCAAGGCGGCATTTCCGGGCCATGGGTTCCAGGTTCACGTCGGGCCCATGCGCACTAAATCCCGGGGCTTCGTGCGTGTGCGATCAAGCGTAGCCAAGGACAGCCCACGCATTTTGTTTAACTACATGTCCCATCCCGACGACTGGAACGAATTCCGCGCGTGCGTGCGCCACACCCGCGAGATCATTGCGCAGAATGCCTTGGAGCCGTTTCGCGCTGAAGAAATTCAGCCCGGCGCAACAGTCCAATCCGACGATGAAATCGACGCCTTCATCCGAGAACATTGCGAAAGCGCCTACCACCCAACGGGAACGTGCAAAATGGGTGCTGCAAGTGATCCGTCAGCCGTTGTTGATCATGAATGCCGTGTCATCGGCATTGATAATTTGCGTGTGGCAGATTCATCCATCATGCCGCAAGTAACAAACGGCAACCTCAACGGCCCCACCCTGATGATCGGCGAAAAAGCGTCTGACCACATTCTGGGACGCGACCCGTTGCCTGCATCGAATTTAGAACCGTGGATCAATCCGAACTGGCAGACCAGTCAAAGGTAGGTGTGGCCTATGCAGGTAAGCCACACCAAAATCTTCGTCAATTAGCCGCGGCACTCTGCGTGTTCGGCATAGTCACCTGCATCATCGCAGCCGCTGCCACCTGGAACCCGTTTTTTGCGACGGGCTTCTTGCTGATAGTTGTCTTGTGTTGATGTGAATTTAGGATCGTCAAATTGTGGGCCCGTTGATGCCGACACAAAGCCTGTGCTGGCAATGACCAGTGCGAGAGCAGCAAATAGTGTTTTGGACATGATAATCTCCATTTGTTTTTCGTGCTGATGAGCTCAACACGATGCAGAACTTGCAGTATTCTGCCTTGCAAATGCCTGTGCAAATTTGTCAGATGGCTGTCAGTTGAACAAATGATGAGCGATGTTTTTGAACGCTGTCGACGACAGCGCCATAGACTTCGGCCACTCGACGCGTGTCATGTGTATCAGGATGGCTCATCAGCCAATAAGTGCGGGAAAAACGCATCTCTGGCATGACCCGCACCAGATCGGGATAAGCCGCTGCCGCATAGTCATGCAGAATGCCAACGCCTTCGCCCGCGCGCACCGCTTCCATTTGCGCAATGACGGAGCCGCACTCATAATGCCGCGGCATCAGCTTGGCGAGGTCGGCCGTGTAATCCAACGCGCGCGAATAGGCGATATCTTCCACATAAGTAATGAAGAGGCGGTTTTCCAAATCGCTCCGTTCACGGATTAATCCGGTGCGGTCGAGATAGCTTTTCGCGGCATAGACTGACAGCGAATAATCCGTCAGCTTTTTGATGATAGCGCGGCCCAGTTTTGGGCGCTCAATGGTAACGATAATATCAGCCTCACGCCGCGAAAGTGAAAACGTGCGGGGCAATGGCACCAACTGAATGGTAAGTTTCGGGTGCTGGTTCGCAAGACGGGCCAAATGCGGCGCCAAATGAAAGGTGCCAAATCCGTCTGGCGCACCCACACGCACCATGCCGTCAATGGCATTGGAAGCAGTATCGGCCTGCAACAGTTCAGACTCCATGCGCTCTACGCGGATGAGCAATTTCTCTCCCGCAGCTGTTAAAACGGCACCCGTTGTGCGACGTTCGAACAGCTTTGTGCCCATGCTTTCTTCCAAAGCATCAAGCCGCCGCGCTACGGTCGCATGGTTCAAATGCAAGGCCTTTGCCGCCGATAGAATTTGTCCGGCACGTGCGATGGCGAGAAAGATGCGAAGATTATCCCAGTCCATGGTTTATCCGTGAAATTTCTCATGCCGCGCCAGCATGGATAGAATTTTCAACATGCGCGCTTTTCTTGTTTCAAGTCGCTTTGCGGTTTGAAGACGATGATAAATGGCAAATAAATTTGAGCGGTTCAAAGTTGAGAAAAATGCTTTGGCCGTATGCTGCGTTTCGAGCGCTTGCAAAAAATCATCTGGAAATTGCATGTTGGCCTGGCCAGCGTAAGCGCGATCCCAGCTGCCATTGGCCTTAGCTAAATCTACCATTTTCTGACCAGGCGTTTGCATGCGATTGCTCGCAATAAGTTTTTCCGCATGTTCGCGGTTTTTGACTGACCAATTTGAATTGACCTTGCGCGGCGTCAGGCGTTGCACATAAGAGTTTGCATCAATCGATTTTTTGATCCCGTCAATCCAGCCCCAGGCAATGGCCTCTATCACACATTCTTCCCATGTAATGGATTGCTGCCCAGACTGCTTTTTGAAGATCTTGGCCCAGATTTCGGTACTGTTCGCATGTTCTGCCTTCAACCACCCATTAAGTTCTTCAGCAGTTTGGAATGCTTTCACGCGGGCGGGATCAACGATCATTTTTGCACTATACTTTTCGCACAACGAAAGCGCAATACTTCATCTTGCTGTGCGTTTTGCGTGAGCGCATAAACAGCCCATCATTCAGGAGAAAAATACCATGGTCAAAACCATTCATCATTGGATTGGCGGCAAGGAA
Source organism: uncultured Alphaproteobacteria bacterium (assembly GCA_963840765.1). Taxonomy (GTDB): domain Bacteria; phylum Pseudomonadota; class Alphaproteobacteria; order Rhizobiales; family Aestuariivirgaceae; genus Aestuariivirga. The sequence goes on from CAWJAE010000011.1 coordinate 566,896, forward strand.
GTTGCTGGCAAAGGTTCGCGTAAATCGGCTGTGTTCAACCCGGCCACAGGTGAACAGACAGGCGAAGTCGTTTTGGCCACCACGGCGGAAATGGATACCGCCGTACAAATTGCACGCGCCGCTTTCCCCGGCTGGGCCAACACCACGCCACTGCGCCGCTCGCGCATTCTCAACAAATTCCTCGGCATTATTGATAGCCGCGCAAAAGAACTGGCTGCCTGCATTACGGCAGAACACGGCAAAGTATTGTCGGACGCTTTGGGCGAAGTGCAACGCGGTGCTGAAGTTGTGGAATTTGCCACCGCAGCGCCAACGCTACTCAAAGGCGAATATACAGAAAACGTGGGCACCAAGGTCGACTCTTGGTCCACACGCCAGCCACTGGGTGTGGTTGCGGGCATTACACCGTTCAACTTCCCCGCAATGGTGCCGATGTGGATGTTCCCGACAGCGCTGGCGACGGGCAACTGCTTCATTCTCAAGCCTTCCGAGCGCGACCCTTCTGCCTCCCTTCTGATGGCAGAATGGCTTAAGGAAGCGGGTGTGCCTGATGGCGTGTTTCAAGTGGTGCACGGCGACAAGGAAGCCGTGGATGCCATTCTACACCACCCCGGCATTTCAGCTGTGTCGTTCGTAGGCTCGACCCCGATTGCACGTTATATTTATTCCACCGCGACGGCCAACGGCAAGCGTTGCCAAGCCTTGGGCGGCGCCAAGAATCACATGATCATCATGCCGGATGCAGACATTGACCAAACGGTTGATGCGCTGATGGGTGCAGGCTTTGGTTCGGCTGGCGAACGCTGCATGGCAATTTCGGTTGCAGTAACTGTGGGTGAAGGTACGGCTGAAAAAGTGTTGGCCAAGCTGGAGCCAAAGGTACGCGCGTTGAAGATCGGACCAGGTACGGATGCCGATGCTGAAATGGGCCCCCTCGTGACCAAGCAACATTATGACAAGGTGAAGGGTTACATCGACACCGGGGTCGCTGAAGGTGCCAAGCTTCTGGTCGACGGCCGCGGATTCAAAATGCAAGGCTATGAAGGCGGCTATTTTCTAGGCGGTTCGATTTTCGACAACGTGACCACGGACATGACCATCTATAAGGAAGAAATCTTTGGACCCGTACTCTCCTTCGTGCGCGCCAAGACTTATGACGAAGCCGCCAAGATGGTGAACGACCATGAATATGGTAACGGCACCGCAATCTTCACCCGCGATGGCGACGCAGCCCGCGAATTTGCCCAGAGTATTCAAGTTGGAATGGTTGGCATCAACGTGCCAATTCCGGTGCCAATGGCATTCCACTCCTTCGGTGGCTGGAAAGCTTCGCTGTTTGGCGATCACCATATGCATGGTCCGGAAGGCATTCGCTTCTACACCAAACTGAAAACCGTAACATCACGTTGGCCAACAGGCATTCGCGCTGGTGCCGAATTCGTGATGCCGACGATGAAGTAATAGTCACGCCCTCCCCGTGACAAATCACCCGCCGAGTGGCACAAAGCCGTTCGGCGGGTTTTATTATTGATTTGGAGGCACTTGATGCGCACGGCACTGTTTAGTTTTGCATTCTCACTTTCACTTTTGGCTACACCGGTTCTTGGCGCTCAATGCGGCAACACCGGCGCTGGCTTTGAAGATTGGAAGTCTGAATTTGCAGCGGAAGCCAAAGCCAATGGTGTGAATGCCAAGGCCGTGAAGGCGTTGATGGGAACTTCTTATGCAACGGCAACTATCAAGGCAGATCGCAACCAGAAGAGCTTCAAATATACACTGGCCAAATTTTGGGCTGTGCGTGGCGCTGATACCATCATTGCACAAGGCAAACGGCAGAAGGCAGCCAACGCCGCATTGTTCAACGCCATTGAAAAGAAAACCGGCGTGCCCGCTGGTCCGCTGATTGCCATCTGGGGCATGGAAACCGCATTTGGTCGTTTCACGGGATCGCAGAACGTACTCTCAGCCACAGCAACGCTGGCCTATGATTGCCGCCGCACTGAATTTTTTGAAGAGCAACTTTATGCCATGTTGAAGCTGGTAGGCTCGGGCAAGGTGGCACCTTCCGCCAAGGGTGCCATGCATGGCGAATTGGGCCAGACGCAATTCATGCCTAAGAATGTGGTGCTCTATGGCGGCGGTGGAAACTTGAATGGCAAGGAAGCCGCGCTCATGGCGACAGCACGTTTTCTGGTGGGCCACGGCTGGGAACGTGGAGAAGGCTACCAACCGGGCCAAGCCAATTATGGCGCTATTCAAGGCTGGAACGCCGCCAAGGTTTACCAACAGGCCATTGCAAAAATGGGTGCCCGCATAGATGGGGAGTGAGAGATCTCACTCCACCATTTCATAGCCATTGCGCGGGGGTGATTGCCAACCAATCGGTGCGGCTTGGGGTGCATATACTTCAACCAAGAGCGGTGCACATTTAGCTGCGTCGCTGGAATGGACTTCGCCACAATCACCACCGGGACAAGCGGAAAGTGCGCCAACAAGATCAATCTCGGCGAAAAATTCGATGTGGTCGCCCGGCCGCACAGGCGTTGCTTTCATGAAATACTGACCCGTGTCCCGCGTGAAGCCAGTGCACATAAAAACGTTCAACACGTCATGCACAAAAGGCTCAGCCTCTTGCAGGCTGCGGCCTGTGTGCGTTGCAAAGGCCCGTGTCAGATTGGAATGGCAACAGTAGTGATAGTCGCCGCCGGACAACAACCGATGCGTATAGGGGTCGCACCGCGTGCCGATCACATCATGCACGGAACCGCCGAATGCGTCGAAGCCATACCAGTCCAACGTGTCTTCAGTGATCGTTGCCATAGGTCTTAAATGCGGCAGGTTCGACCACATGCGGTCTCCCGTTGAAAGATGCGTGCCGTGCAAGGCGCGGGTTTTTCCGGAGAAGAAACGTTCCGAATGATCATGGGTATTCCACAAATTCAAATCACCCACTTGTGGCGCATCAACACTCACAATGCGAAAGAAATGCCCTGCTGGAACTTCAAAGCATTTGGCCTCACGCGGCGCCACGAGAACCTCATTTGTTTTCTGCCAACCCAATCGTGCATTGCGATAACCAGAAATATCGGCAAGCGGCAATCCATCAACCGGATAACAAATTACAGGCTTCACAGAGAGCCGTTGAAAAGCATCGGAAGGGCGGGGGAATTGGGGGGCTTTTGATTTCATAGTTTCACCTTAAACAACAATCAAAACTTCTCCCCGCCCTTGCAGGGCGGGGTGGATCGCGAAGCGAGACGGGGTGGGGGGCGGCTAAAAGAACCACTGTCAACCATAGCTTCTACCCACCCCCGACCCCTCCCTTTTAGGGAGGGGAGAAATATACTTAGAACTTCACCCGCCCGGAATTCTTGGCAGCAGATAAATCTCGGCACCTTCCGGCAATTCAGTGTCCCATTGATCACGAAAAATCCTGCCGTTGATGGAAACAGCCACACCGCTTTTAATGTGGGGTTCCATACCGGGGTAGTGATCAATCAGCACACGGAACAAATCTCTTATCGTTGTGGCTTCCACTGAAACAGAAGGGGCGCCGCCGGCAAATGGCCGCAGCGCCCCCCAGAGTTGAATGGTCAAGGCCAATGTCGGCCTTAAGTTTTAGCCGACTTCAACGCCTTCAACACACGTGGCGGTGACATGGGCACATGGGTCATACGGACACCAGCAGCGTGAGAGATAGCATTGCCAATGGCACCCAGTGGCGGAACGATTGAGGTTTCACCCACACCGCGCACACCATAGGGGTGATGCGGATTGGGGATTTCCAAAATCTGCGTATCAATCATTGGTAAGTCGGAACACACAGGAATACGATAGTCCAGGAAGGCTGCATTTTGCAGGCGTCCGTTGGCACCGTAAACATATTCTTCGTTGAGTGCCCAGCCAATGCCTTGTGCGGCACCACCTTGATATTGGCCCTCAACATAAGATGGGTGCATCGCTTTGCCTGCGTCTTGAATAACAGTGTAACGCTTGATCAAGCTGCGTCCGGTTTCCTTGTCCAATTCCACGTCGCAAATATGCGTCGCGAAAGAAACGCCGGCACCATCGGCAACGATTTCAGAATGGCCGGCAATCGGGCCGCCGGTGTTGCCAGCACCTGCCGCCAAATCTTTCAGCGTCAAGGCTTTCAGGTTGCCATATTTGGAACCCACAGGCGTTGCCTTGCCGTCTTCCCATGACACATCATCAACCGAAATATCCCAGGTTTTTGCGGCACGTTCCTTGAGAATGGTCACGGCCTTGCGTGTGGCATCAACCGCCGCCATTGACGAGGAGAAAGTGCCGCGCGAACCGTCGGTCATGTCGTTGTGGCCGAGCGAAGATGTATCGGCCACGATGACGCGTACATTGTCGTAACCAACGCCAAGTTCTTCGGCCACAGCCATGGCAAGTGATGCGCGCGAACCGCCCACATCAATCGTGCCAACCGCAACGGTGGCGTTGCCATCTGGCGTGATGTTGACGTCAACACAGGTTTGGCCGCCAAAGTTAAACCAGAAAGCACATGCCATGCCGCGGCCCATGTTGGGGCCTAACGGCGCTTTCATGTGCGCATGGTTTTTAGCGGCTTCCAATGTTGGCCCAATGCCGATGGGTCCATAAACAGGACCATAGGATGATTGCGTGCCTTCCTTGGCGGCGTTCTTGATGCGCAAATCCACGGCGTTCATGCCAATGGCTTCTGCAACCATGTCCATGGTGCTTTCAACGGCAAAAGCGGCCATTGGTGCTGAAGGGGCGCGATAGGCTGCGGACTTGGGGCGATTGACGACCACGTCTTTGGCAACGGAGCGTACGTTCTTCAGATCATAACAAGCCCAGCACGTCATAGCGCCAAATTCGGCCCAGCTGTTAGGGTATGCACCGCCATGATAGCGCAGCTCAGCGTGGGCAGCGGTGATAGTTCCGTCTTTCTTCGCGCCAATTTTAACGTCGATGGAAGTGGATGATGTTGGGCCTGTGCAGCGGAACACTTCTTCACGGCTCATCGTAAGCTTCACAGGGCGGTTGGCCTTGCGCGATAAGGCAAGTGCCACAGGTTCAGCCCAGATATGGGTTTTGCCACCAAAGCCACCGCCAATTTCAGAAGCCGTGACGCGCAGTTTGTTGGCTTCCATGCCGAGAAGCTGGGCGCATTGATTACGATAGACGAAGTGACCTTGCGTACACACCCACAATTCCGCTGTGCCATCAGGCGAAACATTGGCAAGGCAGGAATGCGGCTCGATATAGCCTTGATGCGTCTGTTCGGTCTTGTAGGATTTTTCGATGATCACATCGGCTTCGGCAAAGCCTTTGTCCAAATCACCGTGGCCATATTCCGACAGCTTGTTCCAGTTGGAAGGCTTGCTGGGCTTGGGTTCAAGGCCCGCTGTAAAAATATCATCATGCAGCAGGGGAGCGTTTGGCTTCAAGGCCTCATCCACATCCGTGACATGGGGCAAGATTTGATAATCAACCTTGATCAGTTTCAAGGCTTGCTTGGCGGTGTGCATGTCAACGGCGGCAACGGCAGCAACGGCATGACCATCGTAAAGCACTTTGTTACGCGCCATGCAGTTGTGCAAAATATCGCGCATGCCACGGTCATCACCCGTCAGGTCCGGCAGGTCAGCCGACGTAATAATGGCTTTCACACCCGGCAGCTTTTCAGCTTTCGAGATGTCAATTTTCTTGATCTTGGCGTGGGCGTGGGGTGAGCGCAGCACGAGGCCCACAAGCTGGCCGGGTGCAAAAGCATCCGCACCATACTTGGCGCGGCCCGTAACCTTGTCGATGCCGTCAGGGCGCGTGACGCGGCTGCCGATAACTTTGAATTTCTTTTGGATCAATGCGGTATCGAGTGGCATGTTATGCTCCTCTCATTTCTTTGGCGGCGGACTGAACAGCGCGCACGATTTTATCATAGCCCGTGCAACGGCAAAGATTGCCCGCAAGGCCGAAACGAATTTCTTCTTCAGATGGATCCGGGTTTTTGCGCAGCAGCGCTTGTGCTGCCATCAGAAAACCCGGCGTGCAGATGCCACATTGCAACGCCGCACCTTCAATGAAGTGTTGTTGCAACGGGTGCAGCTTCGCGCCATCTGCCATGCCTTCAATGGTTTCAAGTTTCTTGCCGTCCATTTCCGCACCCAGCACGAGGCATGAGCAGGTCAAGCGGCCATCCAGAATAACCGAACACGCGCCACAGTCGCCCGTGCCGCAGCCTTCTTTTGCACCGGTCAGGCCAAGGCGATTGCGCAATACATCCAACAGTGATTCATCAGGTTGGCACGCAAATTCGACCACATCGCCGTTGATGGTGGTTTTAACAAGTTGAGCCATGATTATTTGCCCCCTGCGCGCTTATACGCAATTTCAGCAGCGCGCTTGGCCAGCACACCTGCAACTTCAGTTCTGAATTCAATGGTGCCGCGCTTATCGTCAATCGGCTTGCAAGCAGCAGATGCGGCGGCGGAAAGTCTTGCCTTGGCGGCATCATCCAATTTACTGCCGATGATGGCCTTTGCCGCAGCTTTGACCAGCAACACGGTGGGCGCAACAGCCCCCAGTGCCACGCGGGCTGCGGTAATCACGCCTTTGCCGTCAATCGTGAGATTGATGCCGCATGAGACAACGGCAATGTCCATTTCCGTGCGTGGAATAAAGCGCAAATAAGCATCGCCGGATTTTGGTTTTTTGGCAGGCAGCGAAATCGACTCGATGAATTCGCCCTTCTTCAAGTTGGTACGGCCCACACCTGCAGGCACATCTTCAACGGCCAGCTTGCGCTTGCCCTTTGGCCCCGCAATGGTGACTTTGGCATTGGCGGCAACAAGCGCCGGCACAGAGTCAGCCGCAGGCGACGCATTGCATAAATTGCCAGACATGGTGCAACGGCCCTGCACTTGCTTGGAGCCAATCAAATTGGCGGCTTCAACAACACCAGGCCACGCTTTGACCAGGGCTGCATTTTCATTCAATGCCGCGCATGGCGTGCCGGCACCAATGGTAAAGCCCGATGCCGATTTCTTGATATCGCCCATGCCTTTGATGCGCTTGATGTCGACAACCAGATCTGGTTCGAGCATGCCCGCTTTCAGTTTCACGAGAAGGTCGGTTCCGCCCGCAAGGACAAAGGCCTGGCCTTTTTCTTTTGCGAGAAGGGCAACGGCATCTTTCACCGTTGTAGGAGATTCATAGCGCATCGCATCACCTGCTGTTGATCAAGTAACAGTTTGGTACATTCCCACCCCAACGGTCAACGGGGGTGCGGCACTTAGCTTGCGAATTACGCCACTTAAATCGTTGCAACCAGCAATCGGGTGCCATGTTCCCGAAGCGCAACAAAATACTCAGGCGGTGGTGTTGTTTCTGTCACAATCACTTCGAGGGCCGAATATTCGCAGATTTTAGCAAATGACGATGTCCCGAATTTAACTGAGTCGGCCAGCAATACCCGGTGTGTTGCACACGATAACGCTTTGGCCGCAAATTCAGCTTCCTCCAACGAGCTGTTCATCGGCCCTGCTTCCAAATTGAGGGCTGTCACGGAAATGAACGCATGTTTTACACGGAAGCGGGAAATGAACTCCACGGCCGTTGGCCCATATGAGCCACCACTGTCGCTCTCAAAAGCACCACCTGCCAAAAACACCTTGTTGCCTGCAACGTCAGACAAAGTGCGAGCCACTTCTGATGAGTTGGTGACAACTGTCAAATTGCGTCGCTGCCGCAATTCACGGGCAAAAAAAGTTGTCGTGGCACCCGTGTCAATGATGAGGCTTTCACCATCGCGCACCATTTGCACAGCGGATTTAGCAATTGCGATTTTAGCAGGCGCGCCTTCCCGCATGCGCCGCTCGTAACTGGCCTCAACCATGTTGTGGGGCAATGTCAAAGCGCCATGTAGCTTCACGACTTGTCCCGAATGTTCCAGTTGGTGGGCATCCCGGCGGATGGTTTCATCGGAAACTTTATTGATGGCAGCAAGCTCCGCCACCGAAAGATCGCCGTGCTGTCTTAAAGCTTGTACAATTTTGGCCTGGCGATCTTGAGATTTGAGGGATTTCATGAATGAATGTGACTTTGTAAAATATCTAAGCGCTATAAACCAACATATTGCCACACCAAAACCAAATAAACCACAATTTTCCACAGAAGAATTTGACGAATTTGTCAATCTATGCAACTTTAGTCATGTGTATGGTTTTAGTGAGACTGGGCACATACGGCGGCCATCTGTTGGCAATTCGTGCGAGAGCTTTCCCACCAGCCCCCGGGGGGAAGGCTTGCATGTAAAGCTGCGGATGGCCGTTCTCACTCCAGCTTCATGCAGGCTTGGTAACGTTTGTTCACGCTTTCAGCGAAACGACGTGTGGTAAAATCCCGCGACAATTTTGGACTATTCAAAACGATGTTCGGAATAACCGCAAAGGCCGCTGCCGCCTTGGTTGTGACTGCGTAGCGGTCACGCAGGCTGATGAAAGTTCTTGTTGATGTGAAGCCGACTTGTTTTTCCTTCAGCAGGTCAGCGCGAATGGATTTTTCATCAAGCCCCAGTTTGTGTTTGGAGTTCGCAAGGCGCACGGCTTTTTCGGTTGAAGTGACAGTTTTCAAGACGGAGCCGTCCTTGCCATAACTCAACAGGTCTCCATCGGTCGCAAGGGCTTCGCCCGATAGTTTTGCCACGACAACTTGGAACCCCGCATTGCGCGCGGCATAACGTCCGGCATTAAAATCGGCAAAGCGATAGATTTTCTGATTGTAGCCCGTGTCATAATCCAGCAACTGCTTGACGCCATAATACATGCCGCCTTGACGCGTATAGAGATGGTCGCGCACGCCATAAACATCATCCAGCGTCATCGGCAACCATCGTCGCCTCTTAGCATCCGTCAATGCAAATTTTACCGACACTTGCATAGAACCTGCCGTGTCGATTTCATTGCGCTCCTCAATGATCTTGTTGAACAAGCCCAATTTCAAAACCACATCCAAACTCGTGGTTTTTCCGGCATAGTCTACCAGAGCACGATAGGCCAAATCCAAATCCCGTTCGGTGCGGGCATTGCGAATGCGTGCCATGAAGCTGGCCTGGGGGGACGGGTTGTTTTCCAGCCAGCGCAGCGCAATACCGCCGCCTATAGGAACCTTATTGAACTTGTCACGCAAAGCCTGTTCCGACAACTTGCCCAAACCCGGCACAGCGGGGTCCGCCACAAAACCTGACTCCTGATCAATTACGGCGATGGCGGCGCAAATGTTTTCTTTGCTCTCCGACATGCCGTGTTGTTGCAGCACATCATGCAAATCAATTGCCCAACCTTGTGCATCAACAACAGATTTTTCCGCCGTGCGAATGAGCTTGGTGGTGAAACCGACAGGAATTGTGGTTTCGGCAAGTGTTGCCGTGGCCGTTGAGAGAAAAAGCAAAATAGAAAAACCGAAACATCTTTTCATGAATTGATTTATAGCACAGCAATTGGGAGAAAATCATGATCACACGTGCGGACTGTGCAACGTTGGACGAAGTCGATACTTTAAAGTCTTACCGCCAACGTTTCGTGCTTCCCAATAATGTCATTTATCTGGATGGCAACTCGTTGGGACCAATGCCGACGGGCGTACAATCCGCCGTCAAAATGCACATGGACATTGGCTGGGGCGTGGATTTGATCAGCTCTTGGAACAAGCACAAATGGTTTGAATTGCCACACACCATTGGTGACAAAATCAGCGCCTTGATCGGCGGTGGCGCGGGCAACACAATCGTAGGCGACACCATTAGCGTCAATCTGTTCAAGGTTCTGACGGCAGCCCTTGCCATGCGGCAAGGGCGCAAGGTTATTTTATCGGATCATGGAAATTTTCCTTCTGATCTTTACGTGGCCCAGGGACTTGGGAAATTTATGGCTGGTGATATCAAGCTGGAAACGGTGACGCCTGAAAATGTTGCAAACGCCATCTCCGACGATGTTGCGGTGGTAATATTGACCGAGGTCGATTATCGCACATCGCGCCGCCACGATATGAAAGTTATGACAAAGCTGGCCCATGAGAAGGGCTGCCTCGTAATTTGGGATCTCGCGCACAGTGCCGGTGCTTTGGCCGTGGACCTGTTGGCGGCAGATGCCGATTTTGCCGTTGGTTGCACATATAAATATTTAAACGGTGGACCGGGTGCACAGGCCTTCGTGTGGGCGAACCCGAAGCACCAAGCCACAGCCGAGCCAGCTTTGGTGGGGTGGTGGGGCCATGCCGAGCCATTTGCTTTTGATCCACAATGGAAACCCGCTGACGGCATGCTTCGCTATCAATGTGGCACGCAGGCTATTCTCTCGTTGGTTGCGCTCGATGCAGCAATAAGCATGTGGAATGACGTAGACATGCAAGTCCTTGAAGCCAAGGCCCATGGTTTGGCCGAAATGTTCATTGCTTGCGTGGAACAACAGTGTGCCGGATTTGGGCTTGAACTGGTCGGCCCACGCGACATGAAAACACGCGGTGCCCATGTGAGCTTTTCCTGCCCCAACGGCTATGCTGTCATGCAAGCCTTGATCGCACACAATGTAATAGGTGATTTTCGCGCACCCGACCTGATCCGCTTTGGCTTCGCCCCGCTCTATAACACTTATGTTGAAGCCTTTGACGCAGCAACAATTCTGGGCCGTATTATGCAACAAGAACTTTGGGACAAGCCGGAATTCAAAGCCCGCAAAGCCGTTACATGATCGTACTTTTCCTGAGTAAGACCATAGAACAAGAGCGGTTCGATTTGACAAGTTGGCTGCTCTGCGCTTCAACAAGTACAAGATGACAAAGATCACGATCCAAGATGTTGCTGAACGCGCGGGCGTCAGCGTTGCCACCATTGACCGGGTGTTGAACCGCCGACCTGGTGTGCGGTCTCAAACAGTTGAAAAAGTTGAAACCGCCATTCGCGAACTGAACTACCAGCCAGACCGCATAGCGGCGCGGCTTGCACGTGGGCGCGAATATCGGTTTTGGTTCATTCTGCCCAACACGGCGGGCGAGTTCATGCAGTCCATCATGCAGGAAGTGGAAGACTCAGCCCACCGCATGAGTGCCGAACGCGTGGCCATCATGATGAAGCGGGTTGACGTGTTCGACGGTGAGTTGCTGGCCCACACACTGGACTCACTGGGTGAAGACGTGGATGGTGTGGCCGTAGTGGCACTTGATCACCCTGCAGTGCGGGAGTCCATCAATGCACTGGTGGCGCGTGGCATTACCGTTGTCACGCTGGTGTCAGACGTTCCGGGTTCAAAGCGAACACATTTTGCCGGCATCGACAATTCATCAGCGGGCCGCACAGCGGCGGGTTTAATGGGCCGATTCCTGAAAGGGCAAAAAGGTAAAGTTGGCCTATTTGCAGGTTCGCTTTCACTACGTGACCACATCGAACGCCAATTTGGCTTCGAACAAGTCATGGCGCACGAGTTTCCGCAGTTTGAAATTTTGCCCGTTCGTGAGTCTCGCGATGAAGTGGAGAAAACCGAATCGCTGACAGCACAAATTTTGAAGGAACACCCCGACCTAATTGGCATTTACAATGTGGGTGGCGGCACCAAGGGTATTGTTGCGGGCTTGGATTCATCAACACGCGCAAAATCCATCGTTTTCATTGCCCACGAAATCACTGAAGGGTCGCGCCGCGCTTTGATCCGCGGCACCATTGACGCCATCATCAATCAGGATGCGGGCCACGAAGTGCGCTCAGCCGTGCGCGTGTTAATTGCCAAAGCTGACCATGCGCCCTTGGTGGAAGCGCAAGAACGCATCCGCATCGACATCTTCATGCGGGACAATTTGCCGTAAGCCTTCATGCGCACAACAAAATCCATTCACATCATCAACTGCCACGCAGAAGGCGAAGTTGGCGATGTAATCGTGGGCGGTGTGGCCCCACCACCGGGTGACACGCTGTGGGAACAATCTCGCTTCATCGCCAATGACGGTAAACTTCGGGCATTTGTGTTGAATGAGCCGCGCGGTGGTGTGTTCCGCCATGTTAATTTGCTGGTGCCGCCCAAGAACCCCAAGGCGCAGATGGGCTTCATCATCATGGAGCCGGAAGACACGCCGCCGATGTCAGGATCGAATTGCATTTGCGTGGCCACGGTTTTGTTGGATGCCGGCATCATCCCGATGGTGGAACCAGTCACACACCTTGTTTTAGAAGCGCCGGCAGGCCTCATCGAAGTGTCGGCACAATGTCACAACGGCAAGGCGGAAAGCATCACCCTCACCAATGTGCCTGCTTTTGCACAGCATTTGGATGTTAGCCTGATCGTGGATGGTCATGGCACCATTAAAGTGGACACGGCTTTTGGCGGCGACAGTTTTGTGATGGCTGATGTTGCAGATTTCGGCTTGAAGATCACGCCTGACAACGCCCATGTGATCGCCGCACTTGGTCGCAAAATCGTCAAGGCCGCAAATGAGCAACTGCCTTTCACCACCCGGCGCTGACCGAATGGAAACACTATTCTTTCTGTTTCATGCGTGAACCGTTGGACCGGGTTGATGGCGTTTTGACATCGCGCAATTCCTGCGTGGTCAATCCGGGTAAACTTGATCGGTCACCAACGGGCACAGGGTGCTCGGCGCTTATGGCGGTGCTGCATGCCAAGGGTTTGATGCGGTAGGCGACACCTATGTTGGCCGCAGCGTGATTGATTCAAAATTCATCGGGCGGATTGCGGGTGAAACTACGGTCGGAAACCACAAGGCCATCATTCCACAAATTACCGGACGTGCCTGGATCAGCGGGCAGTCCACTCTCATGCTTGATCCTGATGATCCATATCCTGACGGTTATAAGGTCAGCGATACGTGGCCGAATGTTTAGGCATGCAGTCGCAATAAATCCAAGAACTGCTGCACATGTTCGTCGGGCGTTGCGAAGGACAGCACGAAGCGACAATGCACTTCGTCTTCGCCCAATCCATCCATCGGCCATTCGTAAAAATGAGCACCTGCTGCAATAACGGCATTGAATGTCGTGCGTGGCATGATGGCGAATACTTCATTGGCTTCCACAGGGTTGCTTAAACGCACGCGGTTTGACTGTTGCAGGCCTTTGGCCAAAACTTGCGCCAGCCCATTGGCGCGGGTGGCATTGGGCAGCCACACATCGTCCTTCAAATAAGCCAGCATTTGCGCCGAGAGATAACGACCTTTCGATACCAACTGTGCCGCGCGCTTGCGGCGATAGAGAAAGTTCTCGGCCAAGCTGGTATCAAAAAACACCACGGATTCCAGAATCATGCCGCCATTTTTCGTGCCGCCAAACGACAACACATCAACGCCTGCTTTCCATGTCATTTCAGCGGGTGAACAACCGAGCGATACAAGCGCATTGGCAAAGCGCGCGCCATCCATGTGCACGTTCAATTTGTGGGTCTGCGCTACGGCGGTCAGGGCTTTAATTTCAGACACGTTGTAAATGGTGCCAAGTTCAGTTGCCTGCGTCAGTGCCAATGTCGAAGGTTTGGCACCATGTTCACCGTGTAAAAATTGGCCGATCTTAAATTCAAGGGCGCGTGGCTGCAATTTGTTGCCCTCCCCGCCCATGGTGATGAGTTTCGCACCACCCGTAATCAGCTCCGGCGCATTGCATTCATCAGTATTGATGTGGCTGCCTTCATGGCAAAAAATCCCTCCAAAAGGCGGGCACATGGCAGAAAGTGCAAGTGAATTGGCACCTGTGCCATTAACAACAAGAAAGGATTTTACTTCTTTTTCAAAAACCTGCGACAGGCGCTCATCCACGCGCTTTGCATCATCATCGTGGCAATATGATACCTCAGTCAGCCGTGCATTGGCCTCCACCATGGCCTGCATGATGCGTGGATCCACGCCATAGACATTGTCCGATGCAAAATTCACGTGACGTCTTCTCCCCGTTTCAAAATACAAGCACCCCGAGCCCACAGGTAATGATCATCGGCAATTCCAATCAAGCCCCATCCATTGGGATATTCCTGAAACAACAATGCCCCCACTGCCACAGCTGCAAGTGTGAATGAATAATAGAAAGGTGCCACTGTGCGTGCGCTGGCATGGCGAAATGACAAGAATACAAACAAGTGCCCAAGCATGACGAAAAAGCCCGACCCAATGGCGTAGAGCCAGACCTCCTGAGTCACTGTGCGTCCAGCCCTCAAAAATTAAGTTGGCGATAAACGATGCGACAGAACACAGCAACAATGACATTGAATGTAACAACCAGACCCGGTGCATCTTTTGGGGCTTTGCGTGACAATAAATCCCGTGCCGCCGAAGCAAAGGCCGTAATGAAGCCAAGCAGAGCCAAAGGCGATGCACCATCGCGGCCGGGCTGCGCCACAACCAGTGCCCCCGCCAAGCCAAGCGCAATCAACAACCAACGCAAAAGACCAACTTTTTCGCCCCAAATGAAACTGGCACCTGCCAGAACAAGTAATGGAGCCGTTTGATAGATTGCCGTGATGTCGGCGAGCGGCACGTTGGCAAGCGCTAGAATAAACGCTGAAACGGCCACAACTTCAGCAAACGAACGCGCCATGGTCCAGCCGTTCAGCGCCTTTGGCAAATCCTTTAATTGTCCCATGACGGCCAAAAGTCCGAGACACCAGAAAATGGCAGAAATGCCGCGCAACACCAGCGATTGAAAAGGCGGCACTTGAAGCAACATCATTTTCAAAAAACTGTCGCAGCTGACAAATGTGAGGCCCGCCAACACCATGTATATGACACCGCGGAGATTAGAAGTAATGTGCATGAAGCCTGTAATTGCTTGTTGAATGAAGACTGTAAACGGCTTCCTCTCGTTACTCAATCACCTATCAACCTTTGGACAGTGATATTATGTCATGCCCGAATTGGCGGCAGGAGACGATTTACCAACCCGCTTAAAGAGGTTTGGTCATGGGTATTGGTTTTAGCATAGGCGTGTTTCAAATGCGTGCGCACCGTATTCACCGAAATGAGCAATAAATCTGCAATTGCCAAGGGCCCCTCACCTTGCGCCAACATCGACGCCACCCGTGCTTCGGACACTGTCAAATCATATAGGGTGCGTAAAATTTCAATTGCGATGGGCTGCTGTTCGCCCCGTCTCGCAATAAAGACAACACAATGCCCCGGCCCTAAATCACCGCGTACATCGCGCCCGGCTATTGGCAATACATAGGCAGCAGCCCTTTCACCGCCATTACCAATCAATGGAACGCCGATGCCGGCAATGCCAATTGCCACATCGCCCTTCAACGCGCGATCAATCGCGTTGTCAAAAGCGGCTTCATCGCCTGCAACACGTCTTGCCTGCAAAGAACCGCCGTTTAGCTGCAATAAACTTTCTTCCTGCAACAATGCGTCGCCATAGCTGTTTGTGAAAACCATTCGCCGCCCCAAACCAACGACAAAAACCGACACTGACAAGGTATCCAGTACCTGACGGTAAAGCGTCATGGCCATGCGGCCTTTGTCGGTAAGATCATTGATCAACATCGCGCGCCGGATGTGCGGCGAAATGCGCTGGGCAAACAATCGATCTTTCTCGACGTATAATTCCCTAGATTGAAAACTTGGCATAGCCAACACACCTAAAAGTCCATCCCGCTGCAAGTAAGACACGTTTAATGTGTCACGCAGGTTTTGCGGAGCTACCCAATGGTTATAGAATGGTGTGGTTTGAAAAGCTGCTTCGTCTTGGTGCATCATTTGCGTCCAAGCGACATCGGTTGGACCGAAGAAAAGTTTCTCACCATCTGGAATTCTGGCAATCATCTCGTCAAGTGCATCGAGCCAACCTTCATCCCACGGGCTGTTGCGCCGCACGGTAATAGGAAGGCGACCAACTTGGAGGTCGGACCGATCAATATGGCCAACAAGTGCGTAAGCACTGCCAACAGCATCCCGCAGTTGACAAAGAGTATCTGGCCACAGCTCTGGGTTTGCAGCGCAATCATAGACCGCACCCACCAGTTCATCAAAATCGCGCATTAAGACCCCGGAAATTCTGTCTTTGCGCCCCCATTTCAACAACTAACAGAAAATGTAGCACAATCTAGCACAAAATATTCGACTTAGATCCCGGCAATACCCGAGCACCAGACAACACCACGTAATTTTATTTCGAATTCTCACTGTTTTTGATTCTTAACTTGCGCGACCAGTTACTTCCTGCTTTTAGAAAGGACAGTGATGTTGACCTATATGCCGATTCCAAGAGTCGGCTATTCGTGTCGGAGGAAGTAGTATGAACAAGCCAGTCCCAGCCCACGTTTTCCGTGCTGAAGGTACGCCTGAAGCCCACGGCCTTTATAATCCGCGCAACGAACATGACGCCTGCGGCATTGGTCTACTCGCCAACATCAACAACATTAAAAGCCACCGCGTGGTCAAAGATGCGCTTGGCATTCTAAAGAACCTCGAACACCGGGGTGCAGTGGGTGCTGACCCTAAGGCCGGCGATGGTGCCGGCATCATGATTCAAATTCCACACGAGCTATTTGCAGACGAGGCAAAGCGCTCAGGCTTCGACTTGCCAGCAGCGGGCCAATATGGCGTGGGCTATTTGTTCATGCCGCGCGAAACTGTTTATCGTCAGGACATTGAACGTATCTGGTGGGAAACTGCCCGCGAAGAAGGCTTGAAGGTTCTGGGCTGGCGTGATGTGCCTGTCGACAAGTCCGTTCTCGGATATTCGGTGAAGGGTACGGAACCCGTGCATCGCCAAGTTTTCATTGGCAAAGGCCCGACCATTCGCAACGAAGCGCATCTGGAACGCAAGCTTTTCGTGTGCCGCAAGGTGGTGTCGAATCGAATCGTTGAAGTTTTGGGAGCCAAGGCCCGCACTTATTATCCTGTATCGGTGTCTTCACGTACCATTGTGTACAAGGGCTTGGTGCTGGGCGCTGAGCTCGATCATTATTATCTCGACTTGAAGGATGAGCGCGTCACCTCGGCTCTTGCCCTCGTGCATCAACGCTTCTCCACCAACACTTTCCCGTCTTGGCCATTGGCGCACCCTTATCGCTTCGTGTGCCACAACGGCGAAATCAACACCGTGCGCGGCAACTTCAACTGGATGGCGGCACGCCAAGCCAACATGCAGTCCGACGTATTGGGTGAAGACCTGTCGAAACTTTGGCCAATCTCATACGAGGGCCAATCTGATACCGCCGTATTCGACAACGCACTCGAACTCTTGACCATGGGCGGCTATTCCCTGCCCCACGCCATGATGATGATGATTCCTGAAGCCTGGGCCGGAAACCCGCTGATGGATGAAGACCGTCGCGCTTTCTATGAACATCACGCCGCCATGATGGAACCTTGGGACGGCCCTGCCGCTATGGTGTTCACCGATGGTAAGGTCATTGGTGCCACACTCGACCGCAACGGCTTGCGCCCAGCCCGTTATCTCACGACTGATGATGGCTTCGTGCTGCTCGCTTCTGAAATGGGCTGTCTGCCGATTGATGATGCGAATGTAACCCACAAGTGGCGTTTGCAACCCGGCAAAATGCTGCTCATCGACCTTGAGCAAAAGCGCATCATCTCCGACGATGAATTGAAAAAGCATCTCTCCACGCTGCACCCATACAAGGACTGGCTTAAGAAAACGCAAGTTGTGTTGCGTGACATGCCAAAGGCGAAGTCAGTTCGGCCAAAGCCAACGACAGTGTTGCTCGACCGCCAACAGGCATTCGGTTACACACAGGAAGACTTGAAGATCTTGATGGAGCCGATGGCTTCAACCGGTCAGGAAGCCATTGGCTCCATGGGCAACGACGCGCCTGTTTCGGCCTTGTCGGATCGCGCCAAACTGCTCGATACTTATTTCAAACAAAACTTCGCGCAGGTGACCAACCCACCGATTGACCCGATCCGCGAAGAACTGGTCATGTCGCTGGTATCGTTCATCGGCCCACGGCCAAACTTGCTGGACCTCAAGGGCACCTCGAAGCACATGCGCCTGGAAGTGTCGCAACCCATTCTGACCAATGAAGAATTGGAGCGCATCCGCAACATTGGTGAAGTGCGTGAAAACCCCTTCCGCACCGTCACCATTGACATCACATATGACGTGGCCAATGGCTCAGACTACATGGAAGCCGCACTGGATTCAGTTGGGGGCCAAGCCGAACGCGCAGTGAAGGATGGTTACAACATCATCATCCTTTCAGACCGTGCGGTATCAGCGGAACGCGTTGCCATTCCATCATTACTCGCCACATCAGCAACCCATCACCATTTGATCCGCAAAGGCTTGCGCACGTCAGTAGGCCTCGTGGTTGAATCAGGGGAACCCCGCGAAGTGCATCAGTTTGCCATGCTGGCAGGCTATGGTGCTGAAGCGATCAACCCCTATCTTGCTTTCGAAACCTTGGAAGCAATGCTGCCAACGCTGGATGAAAAAGTATCGGCCTATGAAGCCGTAAAGCGTTTTATCAAGGCAGTGGACAAGGGCCTGCTCAAGGTCATGTCAAAGATGGGCATCTCGACCTATCAATCCTATTGTGGCGCCCAGATTTTTGACGCCATTGGTTTGTCGTCGGAGTTCGTGAAGAAGTATTTCACGGGCACAGCAACAACCGTCGAAGGTGTAGGCTTGGCTGAAGTCGCGGAAGAAGCCTTCCAGCGCCATGCCGATGCATTCGGTTTGAACCCCGTTCTTACAACGCAATTGGATGTGGGCGGTGATTACGCCCAACGTATTCGCGGTGAAGCCCATGTGTGGAATTCGGAAACGGTTTCCACCCTGCAACATGCGGTGCGTGGTAATTCCCAAGACAAGTACAAGGAATATGCCCGCCTCATCAACGACCAGAACGAAAAGCTGAAGACCTTGCGCGGCCTGTTCCGCATCAAGTCGGCTGAGGAAATGGGCAAGACTCCCATTGATATTTCGGAAGTGGAAACGGCAAAGGACATCGTCAAGCGTTTTGCTACTGGTGCCATGTCCTATGGTTCGATTTCACGCGAAGCCCATACGACACTTGCCATTGCCATGAACCGCATTGGCGGCAAATCCAACACTGGGGAAGGCGGCGAAGAAGCTGACCGTTATGTGCGCATGCCCAATGGCGACTCCATGCGCTCTGCCATCAAGCAGGTGGCGTCAGGACGCTTTGGTGTCACGGCGGAATATCTCGTCAACTCCGACATGATGCAGATCAAGATGGCGCAGGGTGCAAAGCCCGGCGAAGGCGGACAATTGCCCGGCCATAAGGTTGACGCAACCATCGCCAAGGTGCGCCATTCAACGCCGGGTGTGGGTTTGATTTCGCCTCCACCCCACCATGACATTTATTCCATCGAAGATTTGGCACAACTCATCTACGACTTGAAGAACGTCAACCCCGTCGCTCAAGTTTCGGTGAAGCTGGTGTCGGAAGTTGGCGTTGGCACCGTTGCTGCGGGTGTGTCCAAAGCCCACGCCGATCACGTTACCATTTCAGGCTACGAAGGCGGCACAGGTGCATCGCCTTTGACGTCAATCAAGCACGCAGGTTCGCCTTGGGAAATCGGCCTCGCTGAGACTCAGCAAACACTCGTCACCAACGATCTGCGCGGGCGCATTGCTGTACAGGCCGACGGCGGCATTCGCACCGGACGCGACGTGTTGATTGCGGCCCTGTTGGGTGCTGACGAAATTGGATTTGCAACCGCACCACTCATTGCAGCGGGCTGCATCATGATGCGCAAATGCCATTTGAACACCTGCCCTGTTGGTGTTGCCACGCAAGACCCTGAATTGCGCAAGCGCTTCAAAGGCCAACCGGAACACGTCATCAACTTCTTCTTCTTTGTTGCAGAAGAGCTTCGTGGACTGATGGCTTCGATGGGTGTGAAATCCTTTGTGGAACTTACAGGTGCAACCGAATGGCTCGATACCAAGAAGGCAATTTCACATTGGAAAGCCAAGGGCCTCGACTTCTCAAAGTTATTTGCAAAGCCAGACGTTGTTGAAGGTGTGGCCACCAAGCACGTGACCACACAAGACCACGGCCTTGAAAAGATTTTGGATCGCAAGTTGATCGCTGAAGCCTTGCCCGCCCTTGAAAGCGGCAAGGCAGTCGTTATCGAAACCGCCATCCGCAACTCTGACCGCACGGCGGGTGCCATGCTCTCAGGAGCCGTAGCCATGCGTTACGGCCACAAAGGGCTGCCGGAAGACACTATCCACGTGAAGCTCAACGGCTCATCCGGCCAAAGCTTCGGCGCTTGGGCGGCCCACGGTGTGACCTTGGAATTGACGGGCGAAGGCAACGACTATGTCGGCAAGGGCTTGTCCGGCGGCAAGATCATTATCAAGCCAAAAGCCAAGATTGGCTTCAAGCCGGAAGAGTCCATCATCATCGGTAACACGGTGCTTTATGGTGCCATCACTGGCGAAGCTTATTTCCGCGGTGTTGCAGGTGAACGTTTCGCCGTGCGCAACTCCGGTGCCATCGCCGTTGTTGAAGGTGTGGGTGACCATGGTTGTGAATATATGACGGGGGGATGTGTGCTCGTCATCGGTAACACGGGACGCAACTTCGCAGCCGGTATGTCCGGTGGTGTTGCTTACGTGCTCGACGAAGACAACACATTCGAAAAGCGCTGCAACCTGTCCATGGTCGATTTGCAACCTGTGCCGGAAGAAGAAGAACTCCTCGAAAAGCACCAGCACCACGGCGGCGATTTGGAAAACCATGGTTTGGTGGACATTACCTCCGGCATGAACAAGCATGATGCCCAACGTATTCACGAATTGCTGGTGCGCCATGTGAAGTACACTGGTTCCTCAAAAGCCGAGTTGATCTTGGAAAACTGGGCGACATACTTGCCCAAATTCGTCAAGGTCATGCCCGTTGAATATGCCAAGGTTCTGGCAGAGCTGGAAAAGGCACAAGAAACGAGCAACGGCCTTACGGTCGGTGTTAAACGGAGCGCTTAATCCCGTGCCATTTCAAACTGTCAAAAATGGATTGATGATGTTGACCCGGCCAATACGTTGGCCGTGGTTCATGTCTTCCGTGTACAGAACATCACAGCCTGCTAGTTCGGCCGCTGCGATGATATTGCAATCGTATATTCCAAAATTCGTTTGGCCAAATATCTCTGCTGCAAGTTCGTGTGATTCAATAGTCAATGGAACAACTTTGCAGACGCTTTTAATGGGCTGTAGTACACCCATGATTTCTACTGGTGTCATTCGGTATTTCTTGGACGCAACGTTAAAAAACTCATTCAATACTTGCGCGCTGATCACCGCATTACCCGTCAGTATAAGTGCAAGTGACTGTGGCGCTTTCTCACTTTCAAGTCGGATCGAATACAAAAGAATGTTGGAGTCGAGAAAAAACTTACCTGCCACGACTGTTCGCTTCTTCCCGATCAAATTTGTAGTCAGCAGGAACCTTTATCGTCTTGCGGATTTCCTCAAATCGTGCCCACATTTCTTCAAGCGTCTTTTCCCGTTCAGCAACCAACTTGCCGTCAACGGTTTCAATTTTGACTTGATCCCCTTCAGCAAAGCCGAGTTGCGCGGCCACATCAGCAGGAATGCGGATCGCCAAACTATTTCCCCACTTCGAAATTTTCATCATATCCTCCTTGGATATACATTTAACCACAATGTATATCATAAAACAGCACAGGTGTAAACATGGGCAAGATCACAGGTTTTCTCGAAATCGACCGTCAGGACCGGAAATATGCGCCGGCTGCGGATCGCGTTCGCCATTATAATGAATTCGTTATCCCGCTGGGCGACGAAGGCACAAAAAAGCAGGCGGCGCGCTGCATGGATTGCGGCATTCCCTATTGCCACAACGGCTGCCCCGTGAACAACCAGATCCCAGACTGGAATGATCTGGTTTACAACGACAATTGGGAAGAAGCTTCGCGCAACCTGCATTCCACCAACAACTTCCCGGAATTTACGGGTCGCGTGTGCCCTGCACCTTGCGAGGCATCCTGCACCCTTAATCTTGAAGATGCGCCCGTCGCCATTAAGTCGATCGAATGCGCCATTGTCGACAAGGCTTGGGAAAACGGTTGGATAAAACCGATCATTGCATCTGAAAAGACCGGCAAGAAAGTTGCCGTCATTGGTGGCGGACCATCCGGCTTGGCCGCGGCGCAACAACTGGCGCGTGCGGGTCACAATGTGCATCTTTTTGAGAAGAACGCCAAGGTGGGCGGCTTGATGCGCTATGGCATTCCTGATTTCAAAATGGAAAAGCATTTGATTGATCGCCGCGTGTCGCAAATGGAAGCCGAGGGCGTGACGTTCCATTACGGTGCCCACATTGGCGTGACGCAGGATGCCAAGCAACTAACGGATTCCTTCGATGCCGTATTAATGTGTGCAGGTTCCGAAAAAGGCCGCGACTTGCCCATTCCGGGCCGTGATCTTGCAGGCGTCCATTTTGCAATGGAGTTCCTGCCACAGCAAAACCGCCGCGTGTCGAAAGAAGCGCCACAAGACAACCACCCCATTCTCGCTGAAGGCAAGCATGTGGTTGTCGTAGGCGGCGGAGACACAGGCTCGGACTGCATTGGCACGTCCATCCGCCAAGGTGCGCTTTCAGTCACGCAAATTGAAATTATGCCTGCGCCTCCCGAAAAGGAAAACAAGCAACTGACTTGGCCCAACTGGCCCATGAAAATGCGCACGTCGTCGTCGCAAGCCGAAGGGGCCATTCGTGATTTCGCTGTCGCAACCGTTTCGCTTGAAGGTGAAAACGGCGTTGTCAAAACTTTGAAGTGCGCGCGTGCGGGTTCAGATTTCAAGCCTGTCGCAGGAACGGAATTTGAACTGAAGGCCGACCTTGTTCTTCTGGCCATGGGCTTTGTGCACCCCGTGCACGATGGCATGATCAAGAACCTCGGCGTGAAGCTCGATGCGCGTGGAAACGTGGAAGCCAATATGCTGAACTACAAAACATCCGTCGAAAAAGTCTTCGCGGCGGGTGACACGCGCCGTGGACAGTCGCTGGTGGTTTGGGCCATCCGTGAAGGCCGCCAAGCCGCCCGTGCCGTTGACGAATTTTTGATGGGATCAACGACACTTCCACGCTAAGGTGCAAGGCATGATGATGAAACGTCGTGCGTTTGTTGTAGGTCTAATGGGGCTTGCGTTGGTTTCACCGGCGCAAGCCGAGGAATTTCCGATCAACTATACTGATCGGGAAAAAGTGGGCGCGCAATATCGCCCCAGAACAGTTAAATTCGAGACATCCGAAACGCCCGGCACTATCATCATCGATTCCAACAAGAAATTCCTTTACCTCATCCTCGAAGGTGGCAAAGCCCGCCGCTATGGTGTGGGCGTAGGGAAGGACGGTTTCCGCTGGTCCGGCACGGCCACCATCAAGCGCAAGGCGAAATGGCCGAAGTGGACACCCACGAAAGAACAAATCGAACGTGTGCCCAACTACAAGCAATGGGCCAATGGCTATCCGGGCGGCCCCTATAATCCGCTGGGTGCCCGCGCACTCTATTTATTTGATGGTGATCATGACACGCAATATCGCATCCACGGCACCACGGAACCTTTTACGATTGGCAAGCGCGTATCGTCGGGTTGCCTGCGCATGTTGAATGTAGATGTTGCGGACTTGTTTGAGCGCGTGCCTATCGGCACAAAAGTTATCGTCAAATAGTCAATTGGCGACAGCTGGGGCAGCAACAGTATAATCGTCAAAACGCCCTGCGGGGGCCGGGCTGGCGACGCCTTGCACGAGTAATTTTTCAGCGTTTGAGCCGGCTTTGGCTTGCACTTGATTCGCTGATTCCGTGACAGGCAGTTGTCCTTCAGTACGTTGTGCGACGGAACGTTGCTGTGGCGTTGGTGCACTTAAAGTGTCTGCCCGAAACGTGATCGTTTCACCATCGAGGCCTGTCTGCCCGAAGCTTGGGGGTTCGGTTACCACGGTAACGCCTTGTGCATCAGCAGCAATGGGTGCCGCACCCTCGGGCTTTTTCGTCGGTTCATCGATAGCATCTGGAGATGCTGGCACTGTGTCGCTACCCAATGTGTTGATGGCCGCCAGTACCAATTGACCAAATCGATTGTTGCCTTTGCGCATGAAACTTACGCCGTCACCTTCGCGCAATTTGCGTTCAACTCCCGCTTCATCAGGGCCACGATCAACATAAGCACCGTCAGGGGTAACAAAGAACTGTCGCACATCGATGTACTGGCCCTTGCTTTTGGCCACGCGTTCTCGGTGAAGGCTACTGATATACTGCATGTCCGCATCAAACGCGGTGTCTGCCATAGGCGGTATGCTCACCCAATAAAGTTTGGCCTGCGCCGCTGCAACAGCTTCGATTACGCCGTCAACATTGGCTTGATAACCCTGCACCCAATCCGGCGATTTAAACACAAAGCGAAAGTTTCCTTGGCGGATTTCCTGACGGTCGTTCACACCTACCAGAACCACAACGGCATCAACGGGTTTGGTTGCGACAATTTTTTTAATGGCCGCTGACCAATCATAGACTTCGCGACGCGCCAAGCCTGACGATTCATTAAATCGGTTCAGAATTTCAAAACCGGATTGTTCCTCCAACATGCGGGACATACCAGCGCCTAAGCCACCGGCAAGGCCATCACCAATCACCAAAATGCGTTTACGGGTCTCTTCGCCAATAGCAGTTTCGCCAACTTTGGCCGCGTCAGAAAGTGTAGAGGCTTCAGACCCCATCAGAGGTGCATCGGTTGTTGGTGCGACAGTCTGGCCATGAACACCAATTGCTTGCAGCGAAAGCAAAACCCACAACACAACGCCGACGATCAATCGTTTCATCGGTCGATCCTACGAGGCCTTGCGCAAACGCTCAAGCACCTTGCGAGAAGGTTTTCCGTCCAATGGTAAACCAACTTTGCGTTGAAAGCCGATGACGGCCTCATAGGTGCGTGCGCCAAAGCGGCCATCAGCACCGCCGGTTTCAAAACCTTGTGCCGACAAGCGCTTTTGCATTTCCACACGCTCAGCGAATGACAAATCAAAATTCACTTCCGGCCAAGCACCTTGAATGCCGCCGCCGCCACGAATGCGATCTCCTAAATGACCAACAGCAATCGCGTAGGAATGCGATAAATTATAATCCATGATGGCGAGAAAATTCTTGGTAACCAGAAACGCCGGACCATCAATGCCTTGCGGAATCATGACAAAAGCATCGGCATGTTGTGAAGCAAATTTTCCACCACTCGCCGGAACAATACCAAGCTTCACCCAGTCAGCGACCGGGCGCCAATGTGCCCTGCCTATTAATGCTCGGTCGAACTTGGGAGGTAGTGTAATTTCCCAGCCCCATGGTCTGTCTGCTTTCCACCCAGCCTTAGCCAGGTAGTTTGCGGTAGAGGCTAAAGCATCTTCCTTGGATCCCCAAATATCGCGCTTGCCATCACCTGTCCAATCTACGGCGAATGACAAATAACTGTTTGGAATAAACTGCGTGTGCCCCATGGCAGCAGCCCATGAGCCCGTAAAATTATCAGGCGAACGAATGCCAGACTTCAGGATTTTGAAAGCGGCGATAATTTCCTTTTTCGCAAACTCCCGTTTGCGCCCCGCATAAATCAGGGTTGCCAGCGAGCGCATGACACTCATGGAACCTTTGTCTTTGCCGAAATTCGATTCCATCCCCCAAATGCCAAGCAGGATGTGTTGATCAACACCATATTTGCTTTCAATGGCGGCAAGCAGTTTTGAATTCTCAGCCTTCATGGCTTGGCCTGATTTCAATGCGAATGGATGTAACGGCCTTGACCAAATAGGCTTCAGTGGTCGAAGTGAATTCTGGTTGCGTTTGCGCCAGTTTCAGCACGGCTTTGTCTGGTTCCGTAATGCCTGCGAAAGCCTGGTCAAACAATGCACGCGAAACCCCCGAAGATTTCACTTGGGGCCATATCGAATTCTTGAATAAAGGCCTCAAACTTCGCATCGGCGAATGCCGGGCTGGACACCAGAAAAAATCCGCACAGCGCAGCAAACATAAATTTCCGCATCTCAATCTCCTGTAACGGCAGAAGCGATTCGCCCTCTGCCGTTTGCATGTCCTACAGGAGATCAGAATTGTCGCAAAATGCGCCCCAAATCAGGCAGCGTTTCGCCGCATCAAATGCTGTTCCCAACGCAATGCAGAATCGACGATAAAATCGAGGTCTTCATGCTTGGGTTTCCAACCCAACACGTCGCGCGCCTTGTCGGCACCAGCCACGATACCAGCAGGATCACCTGCACGACGTGGACCGTATTTCACATTCAGGGTTGAACCATGCACGCGTTCCACGGCCTTGATCACTTCAAGTACCGAGAAGCCCTTGCCATAACCACAATTGAATATACCAGATTCTCCACCGCGCTTTAAATGCGAAAGCGCATCCATGTGGGCTGATATCAAATCACTGACGTGAATGTAGTCACGCACACAGGTGCCATCTGGCGTTTCATAGTCTGTTCCAAACACTTCCATTTGGCCGCGTTGGCCCAGTGCTGTTTGCGCAGCGACTTTGATCAAATGTGTGGCACGCGGCGTGGATTGACCCGAGCGACCTAGCGGATCGGCACCCGCAACGTTGAAATAACGCAGCGCCACATAGTTCAAGCCATAGGCGGCATAGGAGTCCCGCAGCATTTGCTCGGTCATCCATTTTGAAGTGCCATAGGGCGAAATCGGTGCAGGTGTTTCAACTTCCGTTACCGGCAGTGTGCGCGGATTGCCATAAACCGCAGCAGTGGATGAGAAGATGAAATTCTTGACGTCGCTCTTCACAGCACAATGCATGAGATTGCGCGAATTCACTGTGTTGTTGAGGTAATAGCCAAGCGGGTCAGAAACGGAGTCCGGCACCACAATTGATCCGGCAAAATGCACAACAGCATCCACCTTGTGATCTTTCATCACATTCAACACGAGCTCTTCATTGCCAATGTCACCCTGAACCAGCTTCGCCTTGGGCGATATAGCCCACTGAAAACCCGTTGAAAGATTGTCCAACACAACGGTGTCAATTCCGGCATCTGTCAAAGCCAAAACCATGTGGCTCCCAATGTAGCCTGCACCACCCGAAACCAGAACTGCCATCGCCGTTTTCCTTAACCTGAAATCAATACCGTAGGTTTAGTACAATTAGACAGAAAGCCTGGTTAAGGCCCGTTAAGCGTTTAGTTTGTCAGTTAAGGTTTAGTAAACATGCAGCGTCCCATTCGTAAAGCCGTATTTCCAGTTGCCGGTCTTGGCACACGGTTCTTGCCCGCCACCAAGGCGATGCCCAAGGAAATGCTGACGGTGGTGGACCGCCCCCTGATCCAGATCGTGGTGGATGAAGCCCGCGAGGCTGGCATTGAACATTTGATTTTTGTCACGGGCCGCAACAAGTCGGTCATCGAAGACCATTTCGACAAGCAATATGAACTGGAATCAACGCTGCGCAAGCGCGGCAAGTCGATTGAACTGGAACTGCTGGAAATGGATTTGCCGGGTGCGGGCCAAACCAGCTTCACCCGCCAGCAGGAACCCTTGGGGCTTGGGCCACGCCATTTGGTGCGCCAGAAACCTGGTGGGCGATGAACCCTTTGCCGTGCTGCTGCCTGACATGATCATGAAAGCGGAACCCGGCTGCCTGAAGCAGATGGTCGATGTCTACCATGAACGCGGTGGCGGCAATGTGCTGGCGGTTGAGGAAACCGCTTGGGAACACGTGCACCGCTACGGCATCGTTTCGCCAAAGGACTGGCAGGACAACCACTTCATGATTGACGGCATGGTGGAAAAGCCAAAGCGCGAAGCCGCGCCCTCCAACCTCATCATCTCCGGTCGCTACATCCTGCAACCCGAAATCTTCGCCGAGATCGAAAAGCAGGAGCCGGGTTCCGGTGGTGAAATCCAGATCACCGACGCCATGATCCGCCTGATGGCAACCCAGCCCTTCCACGGCCTGAAATACAACGGCGTCACCTATGATTGCGGCGACAAGATCGGCTTTCTCTCCGCCAATGTGGCTTTTGCTCTCGAACATGAAGTTCTCGGTCCAGCCTTCCGCTTGGCATTGGAACAAACCATTGCCACCCATGGCGGCTTCCTGCGCTGGGGTGCATCATCGAGCCTTGCTGACATTCTGGAAAAATTGAAACACGCTGAAGCACCAGAAATTCTGGAAGCAGACAATCAGGACGAGCAGTTAACGCAGACTGCCTGAGATCAACGGCGCAAAATGATACTCGTGAGCAAGCGGTGGTCACTATAGTCACCGTTTGGCACGGGGCTGTTCAAGAACGTGCCTTCATAGCTTGCACCCAATACCAGTGAGGGATTGACTGTCCAGTTTATGCCAAATGTGCCCGTGGTGGTAATGCTGGACTCGCCTTCAACGCGTTCAAGTTCGCCCCGAACACCCGCCATAACTTCAACATTCTCACGAAGGGCGTGGGCAACACTTGCACCCCACGTCCAATTCTTCGTGGCAGAAACTCCGGCGGCGACGGTTTCACTCAGGCTCGCGCCAGCATTGAATTCAAAGCGGGTCAAGTCAGTGGGGCGCCACGTTACATTTGCAACAACACCGGGCGCCAAGGCTGTTTTCAAACTTTCATCCGAATAGTCGCGAAGCTCTAATGTTGCAGCAACATCACCTGTCCAGAGTGGATCGTCAGCCAAGGTTACACCAGCACTCAGGCGCAGACCTTGCGAACTGCGTTCCACACCATTGCGATCTCGCTTCTTGTCGTAAAAGCGGGGTTCATAGGCAACCTCGCCAAAGGGCTGAACAATGCCACCCGTTCTTAAACCGGCGCGTGCTGAAACAGAAAGCTGCGTGTAACCGCGATCAGCATTGTCTTCCGTGCCCCCGCCCACCAAGTCCAAATCGCCATACAAATTGCGGGTGACACCCAATCGCAATCGGCCATCAACACCGCCGAAATCATGGGTCAGGCTTGAAGCTGCGCCAAACGTATGGTCAAGCCTGGCACCTGTGGCCGTAGCTGGAACTTGGCTGTTCTCGATGCCGGTTGATGTGGCGCTGTAGTTCCACTCAATATCGCTGCGTGTGGTGCGGCGCACATCCAAGCGCAATGCCCCCTGAACCGAACCTGACACAGATTTTAGGTCTTCGTTTTCGAGAAATTTCTGCCCTTCGAATGAAGCGGCACCACTTAAACTGTGGCGGCTCCAATTGCTTTCCAGACGTAAGCTTGGCTTAACACGGAGCCCCACGTCGGATTTGGCATTTGTAGAAGCGCGGCGCGCGTTCGATGACACGACCGAACCAATTTCCAACGAAGGGTATAAGCGGAAAGCTCCGGCGGACATGCCTTGGGCCGCAAAAGCGTCTTCACTTCTGCGACGTCGGCGCGGCATATCCGGCGCGTCATCACCTATCGTAATACGTGGCGAGGCACGCCGCACGGGGGGCTCCTCGACTTCTTCCTCAACGGTAACCTCAGTTTCCGTTTCCATGCGCAAATCATCCGTCTGCTTCTTGACCATAGGCAAGGTTGGACGTCCCGCACAGCAGGGCAACCATGGTCATTCGGAACAAAGATTTCGCAACGCACATCATTTCAGCGAAACCCTAGCGGGATTATGGTTAACCGTTTATTGAAGCCCTGTACCAAACCCTCGATTTACAGGTTGAGAATGATCATTTCTGCCGCCCGTCGCACCATTGAAATAGAAACCGTAGGCATGCAGGCCCTTTTGGCGGAATTGTCCGGACCATTGGGCCATGCAGTGGTTGCGAGTGTGGACACCATTGCCAAGTCCAAGGGCCGCGTCATCGTATCGGGCATGGGCAAGAGCGGGCACGTGGGGCGCAAAATTGCAGCCACGCTTGCGTCCACTGGCACACCAGCATCTTTCGTGCACCCGGCAGAAGCCAGCCACGGTGACTTTGGCATGATCACCAGCCCATGACGTGGTGATGTTATTGTCCAATTCAGGCGAATCCGCTAGAGTTGAATGACATCCTCAATTATTGTGCCCGCTTTGCCGTTCCCATGATTGCGATGACAACCAACGGCGACAGCACCATGGCCCGTGCTGCTGACATTGTGTTGCAATTGCCACGCGTGCAAGGAGGCCTGCCCCAATGGTTTGGCCCCAACAACATCGGCATTGCTGCAGCTGGCACTGGGCGATGCCATCGCCATGGCCTTGCTGGAGGCCAAGGGGTTTTCTGCCGATGACTTCCGCAATTTTCATCCCGGCGGAAGATTGGGTGCGCAAATCAAACATGCGCGAGACATCATGCATGGCAAAGATGAATTGCCTTTGGTGCGCGCAGGCACAGCTGTGATCGAAGCGATTGCCATTCTGACGGACAAGCGATTTGGCTGTGTCGGTGTGATTGACGATTCACAAGTTTTGATTGGCATTGTAACGGACGGCGATCTTCGGCGAAATTTGCAAACTGATCTCTCGGTGCGAAAAATCGAAGCAATCATGTCGCCCAATCCCACGACGGTATCCGGCCACATGCTGGCGGCGGAAGTGATTGAACTTATCAACGCAAAACGCATCACGGCTGTATTTGTGGTCGACAAGGACGCATCGTCCGGAAGGCGTGATCCACATTCATGACCTGCTGCGTGAGGGCGTGAGCTGACACTGCGCCGTTTCGCTTATTTGTCTGGGGGTTGCCTTGCACCGTGGCGAATGGCTAGGTTAGGGGCATCGTCAACAGCCACCAGAGGAAATCTTGCGTGTAAAAGTTTCGGAAAAATCCATATCGGCACTGCTTGAAAGGGAAAAATCCCATTTTGTTCAACGCAACAGCAAGTCGACACAACTTTCCGAAAAGTCAGCACGACACTGGCTCCGCGGCGTTCCCATGCACTGGATGGTGGATTGGGGAACACCCTTTCCCCTTTTCATCGCAAAGCACAAGGTGTGACACTTACCAGCGCTGATGGCCACGCTTACGTGGATTTTTGCCTGGGCGATACCGGTGCCATGTTTGGCCATTCCCCGCATGCCATTGCTGAAACTTTGGCCCGCGAAGGCGCACAAGGCCTGACCACCATGTTGCCGTCGGGCGCAAGCCGCTGATGTTGGTGCGCTGCTGGCTGACCGATTTGGCCTTCCCTTCTGGCAAATTACCGCCACAGCATCGGATGCAAACCGTGCCGTGTTGCGCTGGTGCCGCGCTATTACAGGTCGCAAGAAAATTCTGGTATTCAATCATTGCTACCATGGCTGCGTTGATGACACTTTCATAACTGCTGATCATGGCAAGGTGAAAATGGTCGATGGCCTTGTGGGCGAACCGCGGGATCTGACGGCCTTCACCAAGGTTGTTGAGTTCAACGATGTGCCCGCCCTTGAAGCGGCTTTGGCCCCAGGTGACGTGGCTTGCGTTCTGGCTGAACCTGTGATGACCAACATTGGCATGGTGTTGCCGCAACCTGGTTTTCTGGAAGCCTTGCGCGAATTGACGACCAAGACCGGCACACTGCTGATCCTTGATGAAACCCACACGTTGTCTTCCGGTCCCGGCGGCTATGCCCGCGCTGCACAATATTGTTCCCGATGGACTTGGTCTTCGGCAAACCCATTGCAGGTGGCATTCCGGCTGCGGCCTATGGTTTTTCCGACAGACGTCGCCACATCGCATCCGCGTATTTCCTCGCAAGCAATGGCGAAGGCCGTTCTGGCATTGGCACAACACTTTCAGGCTCGCGCATTCAACTGGCACTGATCAAGACCGTACTCACAGAATTTTTCACACAGGAGGCATTTCGCCCCGCTGATCGCGCTTGCCACGCGACTTGAACGCGGGATTGCGGATGTCATCATCAAATATGGCGTGGACTGGCACGTGACCCGCGTGGGTGCCCGCGTGGAATTCATGTGCTGCCCGACGCCCCCGCGCAATGGCTACGAGGCGTCACAAGTGATACACCAGCCCATCGATGTGGCAGTGCATCACTACCTTTTGAACCGCGGCGTGGTGATCACACCGTTCCACAACATGATGCTGATCTGCCCGGCAACAACTGAAGCACATGTCGAACAGCTGTTGCAATACGCTCGACGCCTGCATTGCTGAACTGACTGCTTGAAACGCCTTGCAACACCGCAAGGCTGGAGAACCAAAATGAGCCAATTATGTTACCCCCAAACAAGGCCCCGAGGCGCAAGCTTTCCTGGATGCCAATCCCGATATTGAAAGCATCCACATTGTGTGGACAGACTTGTGCGGCGTGGTGCGCGGCAAGGTGCTGCGCCGCGACGAATTGGTGCCCGCTTATAAGGATGGCCGCTTCATTCCAATTTCTGCCATGGTGCTGGACGTAACGGGACAAGACGTTCCCGAAACCGGCTTGGTATTCGATGAAGGTGACCGCGACGTGTTGTTCTGGCCCGTCAAGAGTTCGCTCAAGCGCATTCCCTGGATGGAAGTGCCATCGGCGCAATATGTGGCGAAGGTGCACGACCTTGATGGCATTCCCCACTATGCCGATCCGCGCAATGCGCTGGAAGGCATTGTCGGCTCGCTTTCAGCAGGAATTGAAAATGACGCCCGTGGGCGCCATTGAACTTGAATTCTTCCTGATGGACCGCAAGTCCGCACTTGAAGGCAATCCACGCCCGCCACAGGCCCTGATCAACGAAGCGCGCCCGCAACATTACCAAGCCTATCTATTTGCAGGACACCGATGACTTCGCGCCCTTCTTCAAGGATCTCTATGCCATGGTGCGAGATCCAGGACTTGCCAGCCAAGACCTTGATTGCCGAATATGCGCCGGGCCAAATGGAAATCGTGTTGCGCCATCGCGATGATGTTTTGAAAGCCTGCGATGAAGGCATCATGCTGAAGCGCGTCATCAAGGCTGCGGCTGAAAAGCATGGCCTCGTGGCCACCTTCATGGCCAAACCCTATGCCGAATGGACGGGCTCGGGCATGCATGTGCATGTGAGCCTGGGCGATGAAGACGGCAACAACCTGTTCGCCGCCGAAGACCCCGCACAGAATGAATTGCTGCTGCATGCCATCGGCGGATTGAAAGCGGCCATGGCGGAATCCATGTTGATTTTCGCACCCAACGCCAATTCCTATCGCCGCTTCCGCCGCAACTCCTATGCGCCGGTTGCTGCCAACTGGGGCATCAACAACCGCACTGTCAGCTTGCGCGTTCCTGCAGGCTCGCCCAAGGCCTGCCACATCGAACACCGCCCCAGTGGTGCCGACGCCAACCCCTATCTGGTGATGGCGGCCATTTTGGCGGGCATGCATTACGGCATCACCGAGAAATCCGACCCCGGCAACCCCGTCGTCGGCAATGGCTATGAGACGCCGCGCCAAATATATTCCCGGCAACTGGTATGAGGCGATTGACGCCTTCTACGCGCGCCTCGATCCTGAAGGAATATTTCGGCAAGGCCTTTGTCGATACCTTCTGCACCTTGAAGGAAGTGGAGGCCGACCGCTTCTACCATGAGCCCTTCAAGCGGGACTTTGACTGGTACCTGCGAACCGTTTGACGTGGTATGGGAAGGGCCGGTTTTCGCACTTGCGGCACCGGCCTTTTTGCCCTAGATGGCGTTCGTTATAACGAACGGTAGGCTTATGTCTGACAACATCGCACATCCAGAAACCATTCCCGCCGGCATGTTTGCCGAAAAGGTGACGGCGGTTCAGCACTATACTGATCGACTTTTCCGCTTCCGCATCACGCGGCCGCAGAGCTTGCGCTTCCGTTCTGGCGAATTTCTGATGATTGGCTTGCCCAATGCGCCAAAACCTGTGATGCGGGCCTATTCGGTTGCGTCTCCATCGTGGGATGAGGAACTGGAATTCTTCTCGATCAAGGTGCCTGAAGGCCCGCTGACCGAGCACCTGCAAAAAATCAAAGTGGGCGACACCATCATCATGCGCCCTAAGCCCACAGGCACATTGGTGAATGACGCGCTGATTCACGGCAAGCGCCTGTTCTGTTTTTCAACCGGCACAGGCTTTGCGCCCTTTGCCAGCCTGATCCGCGATCCTGAAACATATGAAAAGTTTGAAACTGTCATTGCCACCCACACCTGCCGCGAAGCCAATGAACTGAAATATTCCGCCGAAACCGTGGCCGCCACTTTGGCCGACGAATTGGTTGGCGAATTTGCAACCGGCCGCCTGAAATATTTCCCCTCGACCACGCGCGAAACCACAGCCCACATGGGCCGCATCACCACGCTGATCGAGAATGGCGAATTGTTCCGTGCACTGAACATCAAGCCGCTGAACGCCGAAACCGACCGCATCATGATCTGCGGCTCCATGGCCTTCATGAAAGACCTCCGCGCCCTCATAGAACCCATGGGCTTTGTCGAAGGTTCCAACAACGAACCGGGCAGATTCGTGGTGGAACGCGCCTTCGTTGGTTGATTAATCCGCACACGGACGTAAAAATGGGTGCGGAGGCACATTCATCCTATTGGAGCAAGTCAACATCATCTTGAGTTACGATGTATGTTGCGCTGAAGCGAACACTGTCGCCGGGGGCGAGGTTTGACCAAAGCATGTTGTTACCTGTGACATCAATCGAATCTCCGATGGGGGCTGAATCTGTGATCAAAGTTTCGGCAGTAGGTGTTGGGAGCGTGCCATGGCCATTATGGGAGTCTGAGATGGTAATGCCGCTCATGGTCACATTTCCAGTGTTGGTGACCAAATAGTAGTAGGTGATCGTGTCGTTGGCAGCGACGGGACCTGGCGGGGTTGCAGACTTGTCGACGATGATAGTGGCATTGCGTGTGATGTTTGTCGTGACAGCGTTTGACGTGGCCACACTGGTTTGGGTCGAGGAAACGGTGGCGACATCTGAATATATGCCGGAGCCATCTATGTCAGATTGGGTGCTGGTGTAGGTGGCTTGGTAAACCCAGGTTTCACCCAGATCCAGAATGTTGTTGCCGTTTGAATCGCCTGAAGTGCGCGTGGGGCCTGTAGCCAAACTGCGCGGGGAGCCATCCAATGTCAAAGCATCCGACACTACGACAGAAGTCAAAGCCACGTCGCCGCTATTTACCACAGTGATCGTATAACCTACGGTCTGGCCCGCTGCTGTAACAGGGTTTGGACCGCTGCTTTGCGTTTTAGAAATTGTATGTGCGGGGTTGGTGACGACGACAGTTTCCGTCAGGTCATCACCAGTCGATGTACTGTCTATATTACCGCCGTTCGCGGCGGTCGTGTTGTTGATGATAGTGGCACCTTGTTGTCCACTATTCACCGTCGCTGAAATGGTGAGTGTTGCTGTGGAACCATTGGCAAGCAAACCAATTGTCCAAAGCCCAGTACCCGGCACGTAACTTCCTTGTGAAGGGTTGCTTGTGGTGTAGGTGAGGCCTGACGGTAATAAATCAGTCAAGGTTGGGTTTGGAACTGAGTCTGGGCCATTATTTGTCACGGCGATTTGGAATTGCACCGTATTGCCGACTGATGGCGTTGCAGTGGCGGAACTGAGGGTTTTGACGGTGACCAAATTGGCAGTTGGGGCAACGATGGTGATGGTAACTGTGGCGGTATCGCTCAAACCACTGGCGTCGGTTATGCGGTAGACAAATGTGTCGGTTCCAAAATAATTTGTATTTGCCGTATATGTGAAGGCCCCGGTGCTGCTCAACGTCACACTGCCGTTGCTGGGGCCAGATACGGGCGTTGTGGTGACGGTTAATGCGGTCGCTTCGGGATCACGATCAACGCCACTGCCATTGTTGCTCAACACATTGCCGGATACGGGTGTGTTGATGGGTGTGGAGAATGCATCGTTGAAGGCCAGTGGTGGAAGGTTGGGAAATGGGGCGCTGGTGCAACTGAAACCATCGTTGAGAATACTGGGGGTTCCGGTTGCAACCAAGGTGGCCGTTGGCGTGGCGGTGAAGTAGTTGAAAACTTCATAGATGGCACCGGTTTGGTTGTTAAACGTGAAAACGCGACCGGCACTATCGCGCCAGGTGGCACCATAGCTGGAGCCGGTTGGCAGGCCCGAAACAACCACATTGGCCGACGTGTTGGTTGTAAGATTAATCCGCGAAATTCGTCCATTTGACTCGAAGCCGAGCAAATATGGAACACCCGCTGACTGTGCCCACACCCAGTCAGACACACCGATCGTGGTGCCTGTGTAAGTCACCGTGGTGACGACACCCGATGTCACGTTAATCCGTTTAAAGCTGGTACTCGTGCTGTTGATATATAGGTTGCCGGCATTGTCCAGATCACCGGCGGCAGGCGTGTTGCCCACGGCTGACAATGTAGTGACGGTGCCGTCACTCTCAACCCGGATAAGGTTGTTGCTTTGAATGCCGTAGACGTAATTATCGAGGATATTGTAGCCGGTGCCATTATAAAGCGTCTGTGGAGAGCCAATATCTACGTAGGTTGACGTCAGCGTGTCAAAAATACGCAATTGACCCGACTGCACCTGATAGACTTGTCCCGTGCAGGTGAACGGCGCTGCAAAAGCAGAGTCAACGCGCAAAAGCGATGCAAGAATAACCGACACCAATGCTGTGAAGCAGTACTTTAAGACCATTGCGACACGACGATGAAACGGATGTCGATCTGTAATGCTTCTGAGGTGCATGTGATTCAAAAAACCAAAATTAGTTACGACGGGAACCGTAACAATCTATAGTTAATTGAGTGTATATTTCAACAAATACAATCTTTGGTGTATGTGGTTGTGGCGATTTTCACATCTCCGGCGTCACAACACCCTTGATCGCACAGGCTGCGCGCACTGTATTATAAAGCAAGCACGCTATCGTCATTGGGCCCACACCACCGGGGACCGGTGTGATCGCGCCTGCCACCTTTTCACACGAAGCAAAATCACAATCTCCCACCAGCTTGCCCTTGCCGTCGCGTTCAATGCGGTTGATGCCCACGTCGATGACGGTTGCTCCGGGTTTCAGCCAGTCGCCCTTCACCATTTCGGGGCGGCCTACGGCGGCGATGACGAGGTCGGCTTGGCGCACGATTGCAGGCAAATCCCTCGACTTAGAATGAGCAATCGTCACGGTGCAGTTTTCGGCCAGCAGCAATTGCGCCACGGGTTTTCCAACAATATTGGAGCGACCAATGACAACGGCGTTGACGCCATCAAGCTTGCCCATTGCCGCTTTCGCCAACATCACGCAGCCCGTGGGCGTGCAGGCCACGAGGGCGTCTTGCCCCGTGCTCAAGCGGCCCACGTTGACGACGTGAAAACCATCAACGTCCTTGTCGGGTGAAATGGTGTTGAGAACTTTGGCCGAGTCGATGTGTTTTGGCACCGGCATCTGCACCAATATTCCGTGTACGGACGGATCATCATTGAGCTTTTGCACCAGCGCCAGAAGATCAGCCTCGCTCGTATCGGCAGGCAGCTTGTGTTCCCACGAGTTCATGCCCACTTCAACCGTTTGCTTGGCTTTGTTGGCCACATAGACTTTCGACGCCGGATCTTCACCCACCAGCACCACGGCTAATCCCGGTGTTAAGCCGTGATTGGTTTTGAGGGTGGTTACCGCCGCCGCGATGCGTTTGCGCAAAGCTTCAGCAGTGGCTTTTCCGTCAATGAGTTTGGCCATGAATATCTCGCCTGTTGATGTACCCCCTCCCCCCTTCGGGGTACTCCCCCGGCCTTCGGCCAAGGGAGAAAATTTCTCCCTCGCGCGGAACGCGTGGGGGAGTACGGCGAAGCCGGGAGGGGGTGTTTGATGCAGTTTCTTAGAACAGTCCTTCAATCCGGCCCGTGCTATCGAGTCCGATCACTTCCGCACTCGGCACCTTCGGCAAGCCCGGCATGGTCATCACGTCGCCGCAGACGACGACGATGAATTCGGCACCTGCAGACAAGCGCACTTCGCGGATCGGCACCATGTGGTTGGTCGGTGCGCCTTTGAGGTTTGGATCGGTAGAGAATGAGTATTGCGTCTTGGCCATGCAGATGGGGAATTTGCCATAGCCAGCAGCTTCGTAGGCCTTGAACTGGTCGCGCACGCTCTTGTCAGCAGCAATGTCATCGGCGCGGTAAATTTCGCGGGCAATGGTGCGTACTTTTTCAAACAGTGGCATGGCTTCATCATAGAGCGGCTTGAATTGAGCCGAGTCCTTATCGGCCAACATGGCAACATGTGTTGCAAGATCTTCGATGCCTGCACCGCCATGGGCCCAATGGGTGCACTTGAAGGCTTCAACACCTTGTTCCTTGCAATAGGCTTTGACGGCGTCAATTTCAGCATCCGTGTCGGCAATGAAGTGATTGACGGCAACGGCAATCGGCACACCGAATTTCTTGATGTTTTCGATGTGGCGACCCAAGTTGGCGAGGCCTTTCTTGAGGGCTTCAACATTTTCGGTCTTGAGGTTTTCTTTGGCCACGCCACCATGCATCTTCAGTGCTCTTACCGTCGCCACGATAACCGTTGCGGAAGGTGTGAGTTCAGCTTTGCGGCATTTGATGTCGAAGAATTTTTCAGCGCCCAAGTCAGCGCCAAAGCCTGCTTCGGTGACCACATAGTCAGTAAGTTTCAGCGCCGTCTTTGTCGCCATCACGGAATTGCAACCATGGGCGATGTTGGCGAAGGGGCCGCCATGCACGAAGGCTGGATTATTTTCAAGCGTCTGCACCAGGTTTGGCATCAACGCGTCTTTCAGCAACACCACCATGGCACCGGGTGCCTTGATGTCACGTGCGTGCACGGGGGATTTGTCTTTTTTGTAGGCCACAACGATTTGGCCGATGCGGCGTTCAAGATCTTCAATCGAAGTGGCGAGGCACAAGATCGCCATGATTTCTGAGGCAACCGTAATGTCAAAACCCGCTTCGCGCGGATAGCCATTGGCCACGCCGCCGAGCGAGCAGACAACTTCGCGCAATGCGCGGTCGTTCATGTCCATGACGCGACGCCACACCACGCGGCGGGTATCGATGCCCAGTTCATTGCCCCAATAAATATGATTGTCGATCATCGCCGACAGCAAGTTGTGGGCAGAGGTGATGGCGTGGAAGTCACCTGTGAAATGCAGGTTGATGTCTTCCATCGGCACGATCTGCGCATAACCGCCGCCTGCGGCACCGCCCTTCATGCCAAAGCAAGGGCCAAGCGATGGTTCGCGCAAAGCCACCATGGCTTTTTTGCCGATGCGGTTCAGACCATCGCCCAAGCCGACTGTCGTTGTGGTTTTGCCTTCGCCTGCGGGTGTTGGATTGATGGCTGTGACGAGGATGAGCTTGCCGTTTTTCTTCGAGGCTTGCTTCTCAATATAGCTGAGTTGGATTTTCGCCTTGGTGTGGCCATAGGGGATCAGGTCTTCTGCGGGAATACCGAGCTTCGCGCCGATTTCCATGATCGGCTTCATTTTGGCTTCGCGGGCAATTTCAATGTCAGATTTGACGGTCATGGCGTTCCCTGTCGTTTTTGTGCGTTGTGTCGCTGTGATAACATGACGCTGGCTTAGCACAGGAGAATTTTCGCCACACCACAGATGATTCACGACATGGGAGATTGTGTCAGAAAGTTTCAGGGGGCCAGTCCGGCCCCCTGACATGTTATATTGAAATGCGGCTTCCTAATTCCACCACCCGGTCTGGCGGTAATTGGAAATAGCGGCTGGCGTCATCAGCGTTGCGGGCGAGGAAGATGAAAATTGCATCTTGCCACAACGGCATGCCGATTTTCTTTGAAGCTTGCAAACTGCGCCGCGACAGGAAGAAGCTGGTGTTAGCAGATGCAGCGTCACTGCCGGGCCATTCTGATTGTGACAATGCCTTCGGCACGTCAGGTGTTTCCAGGAACCCAAAGTGCATTTCAATAGCTGTGAAGTCTTTCGACAATTCCCTCACCTTCATCCGCGCTGCTCCATCAACAAAAGGTTGATCATCGGATTTTACAGAGAGAATAACGTTGTGGCGATGCAGTCCTTTGAAATGCTTCAAACTGTGCATCAGGGCCGTTGGCGCTTGATCAGGGGTTTGCGTGAAGAAAATCGCCGTGCCGTCAATGCGGTGCACGCCACTTTTCGCAAGGCTTTTCACAACAGTACTAAGCGGAGCATCCATCTTTTGTGTTGTGAGGTTTATTTGGCGCGCGCCTTTACGCCAGATATACATCAGCAACATGATGAAGCCACCAAGTGCCAATGGCATCCAACCGCCTTGTAAAATTTTCAAAGCGTTGGCACCGAAAAAGATGAGGTCAACGGCAAGTAACGGCAGCATCAATGCGAGGGTTGCAATTAACGACCATTTCCAGCGGTTCTTGATGACAAAGATCGCAAGCAGCGCTGTGACCACCATCGTACCCGTGACGGCAATGCCATAGGCGGTGGCAAGGTTTGACGAGTTTTTGAAAGCCAGAACCAGCACGACCACGCCGATCAACAACAGCCAATTGATTTGCGGCATGTAGATTTGGCCTGCGTTAGACTCTGACGTGAAGGCAATGCGCATGCGTGGCAACAGACCAAGCTGCACGGCTTGGCGTGTCATTGAGAAAGCGCCAGTGATGACGGCTTGGCTGGCAATAATTGTGGCTGCACCTGCAAGCAAAACCATTGGCAACAACGCCCAAGTAGGCATCATCAGGAAGAACGGATTTTCGATTGCCTCAGGGCGCACCAACAATAGGGAACCTTGGCCGAGATAGTTCAAGAGCAGGCTGGGCAACACAACATAGGCCCACGCTGCGCGTATAGGCTTTATGCCAAAGTGGCCAAGGTCAGCATACAGCGCTTCGGCACCCGTCACGGCCAAAAATACAGCACCCAAAGTCACAAGACCGACAACGCCATGGTTTGACAGAAACGAAATCGCATAGACCGGATTGAAGGCGTAAAGCACCTGCATGTTGGATTGGATATTGACCACACCTGAAACGGCCAAAGCCGCAAACCACAGCAATGTGATGGGGCCAAAAAAATTCGCAACAGATGCGGTGCCGCGTGATTGCACGGCGAAAAGCGCGATGATGATCGCCAACGAAATCGAAATCACGTAGGGTTCAAATGACGGCGTGACCAGCTTCAAGCCTTCAATAGCCGAAAGCACTGAAATCGCGGGGGTTATGATAGCATCACCATAAAACAAGGCCGCGCCAATCATGCCAAGGGCCGGAATGAGCATTGAGTATTTTCCGCGTCCGCGTTGGGCAAGCGCCATGAGGGACAGCGTGCCACCTTCACCTTTGTTGTCGGCGCGCAACAGCACCACGACATATTTCAATGTGACCACCAGCAACAACGCCCAAATGATGAGCGACAATATGCCGAGGATCAGAGGTTCAGTAATTTTTCCATCAAGAGTGAGTGCGGCATTGACAGCTTCGCGCAACGCGTAAAGCGGGCTGGTGCCGATATCGCCGTAAACAACGCCAATGGCGCCGAGGGCGAGAATCCAGAACGAGGACGGTGCAACTTTGGTGGCGGCACCGTGTCCGTGAAGGCCCGGATCTTCTGGTGCCTCCGATGGTTGATTTGTGTTTGTCATGCTTTTTTCCTTTTATGCTGCGGTGCAGCAAGGTCGAGCGGTATGCGCTCATATCCAAAAAAGGAGAATTGCATTCCGAGCATGTCCGAAGTGTGCTGGAGGAAAGGAATGGACAACTGACATAATACGTGAACGTAGAATTTAATTAATTAAATCAATTACTTGAATATAAGGCATAAAGCGGGCCAGAGCCGCATTAGGGCAAAGGACGCTCTCCAATTTTCTGATTTACCATCACCAAATAGCCATCGGGGTCTTGCACAAGGAATTCCCGCTGTAACCCCTCACGGTCGCCCCAGTGGCGCCATCGTCTCGCGCAAATCGACGTAAAGCGGAATATTGGCTGCGACCACGGCAGCATATGCAGTTTCGATGTTTGACACGCCTATTTGTAAAATAGCACCCCGACCCAACGGCAGTTCAAGCGGTCCCGTTTCCCAATCGCCGTCGCGTTCATAAAACATCATCTGCGCACCGTCTGGATGTTCGAGGTAGGCAAATTTTACGGCGGGTCGGGTGTAGCAAACGGTGAAGCCCATGGGGCCTGTCCAAAACGCGAGTGTGCGGTCATAGTTGCTGACGATGAGTTCAATCGCCATGGCAGCGAAGCCGGATTTGGGTGGCGTGCCAGTGATCA
Source organism: uncultured Alphaproteobacteria bacterium (assembly GCA_963840765.1). Taxonomy (GTDB): domain Bacteria; phylum Pseudomonadota; class Alphaproteobacteria; order Rhizobiales; family Aestuariivirgaceae; genus Aestuariivirga. The sequence continues at coordinate 609,020 of CAWJAE010000011.1, forward strand.
CAGGTGCAACCCCGGCGCTTCGTAGCCGACGCGCTCCACATATTCCGTATATCCGCCACCATATTGGTGGATGCCATCGGGCGTGAGTTCTAACACGCGGTTAGACAAAGCGGCGAGGAAGTGGCGGTCGTGGCTGACGAAAAGCATGGTTCCCTCATACTCGCCCAAGGCATTGATCAGCATTTCCTTGGTGAAGAGATCGAGATGGTTTGTAGGTTCGTCGAGTACCAAAAAATTGGGTGGATCGAACAGCATGCGGGCCATGACAAGGCGGGCCTTTTCACCACCTGAAAGCACACGGCATTTCTTTTCAATGTCGTCACCTGAAAAACCAAATGCGCCTGCGAGGTTGCGCAAGCTGCCTTGGGTGGCTTGCGGAAAGGCGCTTTCCAATGATTCAAAAATTGTGTCTTCGCCGTCGATCAATTCCATGGCGTGTTGGGCAAAATAGCCCATTTTCACGGATGCCCCAATAGTCACGCTTCCTGTATCAGGCTCGGCTGTGCGGGCAATGAGTTTGAGCAGAGTGGACTTTCCAGCCCCGTTCACACCCATGATGCACCAGCGTTCACGACGGCGGATTTGAAAATCCAGATCGGCGTAAATGCTGCGTGCCCCATAGGCTTTGTGAACCTTTGAAAGACTTACAACATCTTCGCCAGAGCGCGGTGCGGCGGCAAATTCAAACGCCACGGAAGTGCGGCGCTTGGGCGGTTCGACGCGGTCAATTTTTTCCAGCTTCTTGACGCGTGATTGCACCTGCGCGGCGTGAGAGGCACGGGCTTTGAAGCGGGCAATGAAATTCAGTTCCTTGGCCAACATGGCTTGTTGGCGCTCGAAGGAAGCCTGCTGCTGCTTTTCGTTGATGGCGCGCTGTTGTTCATAAAATTCATAGTCGCCCGAAAACGTCGTCAGTTCACCACCATCAATTTCAACAATCTTGGTAACGATGCGGTTCATGAATTCGCGATCATGCGATGTCATCAACAACATGCCGTCATAATTTCGCAGGAAATTTTCAAGCCAAATCAGACTTTCAAGATCGAGATGGTTTGAAGGTTCGTCGAGCAACATGGCGTCAGGCCGCATAAGTAGAATCCGAGCCAGCGCCACTCGCATTTTCCAGCCTCCCGAAAGCTTGCCGACGTCGCCATCCATCATTTCTTGGCTAAAACTCAAGCCCGCCAAGACTTCGCGCGCACGCGCGTCCTGGGCGTAGCCATCAAGTTTTTCAAAATGCGCCTGCACCTCGCCATAGCGGGCGATGATCGCGTCCATCTCGTCCATGCGATCAGGGTCTGCCATGGCGGCTTCAAGTTCGGCCATTTCGGCCGCAACAGCACTAACTGGCCCTGCTCCATCCATGACTTCCGCCACGGCACTGCGGCCTGCCATTTCACCAACGTCTTGGCTGAAGTACCCAATTGTGGTGCCGCGCTCCACCGACACTTGGCCTTCATCAGGTTCTTCCTGCGCCGTAATCATGCGGAACAGCGTGGTTTTGCCAGAACCATTGGGGCCAACGAGGCCAATCTTTTCGCCACGGTTCAAGGCTGCCGAGGCTTCGACATAAAGAATTTGGTGGCCGTTTTGTTTGGAGACTGAGTCAATGCGGATCATGATGCGCGGGGCTTAGAGGACGGAGGTCAGCAATGGAAGACCTTCAGATATTTTCTACCTCAGCGAAGCGGGGGGAGAAAGTTACTTCAACAACTCTTTTCGAGCCTTATAGTGCAACGGAACTGACAAGAAGTGCGCGCGGCGCGCCTCATTCAAGGCCTGCAACGGCTCACTTGCAATCCATTCACCAATTGAGATTTTTGTGCCTTCAAAGGGGTGGAGTTGCATCACTTCACCGGTGCAGATGGTGCCTTCCCTGATAACACGACAATAAAAACCAGTACGATGGGTTTTCCAAAATCGTTTCGGAAATGTTTTGTCTTTCATGCGCACTGCAAAAGTTTCGCAGGGTGTGCGTGGGGATGTTATTTCGAGAGTTGTGCTTTCGCCAACCAACCGCGCACCAATGTGGGCGTCAGCGGTCGACATGCCGCCGATGGTGAGATTTTCACCAAAGAGGCCAGGTGAAACGGCGAGACCATTTTCTGCGTGCCACCAATCATAATCGCTTTGGCAATAGACATAGACAGCTTGATCAATACCGCCGTGATTTTGTGTGTCGATAATTGCGTCGCCTGCGAGGCCGAGAGCAGTGACTTTGACGGCACTGGTGTGGGGCGTTTTGAAAAACCCAGTGAACCTACTTTTGGCTGCGATCGTTTGTGGTTTTCCCAAATTAACGCTGAGAACCTTCAGCAACATCGCCTTTCAATTCCCCAGCAACGGTTCGCGCAATGGCCCCACCGCATTGCCGTGGGCATCGAAACCTTCGTACTCCGCAAAGGTTTTTGCGTGGGGGGCGAGTGTGTCGTAGCCTTGTTTGGTGATGTTAACGATTGAGGTGCGCTTTAAAAAATCATGCACTGAAATGCCGATCCCGTTTGCGCCCAGCCGCCCGTAGGCAGCACATGCGATGGGCCGACAACAAAATTCGCCAGTGTTGATGGCGCATATTCGCCCAGCAAAATTTCACCGGCGTGGATGATCTTATCAAGATAGCGTTCCGGATGCTTCGACAAGATTTGCAAATGTTCGGGCGCATAGTCGTTGATGAAGGCAATGGCGTCATCTTCATTCTCAGCAAGCACGATGCCCCCAAAAGCGCCCGACAACACCGTGACGCATAATCAACGCGCAGCGCTGACATGTGCTTGTAATAGCCATCAAGGGCTGCCAGCGCTTCGCGTGCAATGGCTTCATCCCATGTTACAAGATAGCCCGATGAATCTGGTCCGTGTTCGGTTTCAATCAACAGGTCAAGGGCTGCGAGTGCGCCCGATGTTGTGCCATCCGCCATGACGATGGATTCTGATGATCCTGCCGGTGTGCCCACGTCAACCTTATCGGCAACAAGACGCTTTGCGGCGCCCACCCAAGGTGAACCCGGCCCTACAATTTTTCTGACAGGTGAAATAGTCTCAGTGCCATAAGCCACCGCTGCGATGCCTTGGGCACCACCAGCCTTATAAACCTTGGAAACACCTGCAAGTTTGGCAGCGACCAATGTGGCGTCGTCAATGTGCCCATCAGGTCCCGGTGGCGTGATGATGCAGATGTCTTTGACGCCAGCAACAATCGCCGGAATAGCGGTCATCAATACCGATGACGGAAATGCGCCCTTGCCGCGCGGCACATAACACGCCACTGATGGAATGGGGGTGGTGCGGTCGCCCGCAAACACACCGGGGTTTATTTCCTGCATCCATTGCTTTTCCGGCATTTGAGCTTGGTGAAAGCGCGTGATGGCATCCGCAGCAAAGCGCATAGACTGCAACATTGTGGGGGCCAAGGTTTTTCCCGCACGCGCAAAATCCGCATCCGTCGCGGCAATACTGGCAGCTGTAACGGCCGCCTTGTCGAACTGGCGGGCAAAGCGGGCCAGCGCTTCATCGCCTTCCGCACGCACAGCAGCCATTATGGGGCGGACTTTTTCAATAAAGTCCGAAAGGTCAGTTTCAGTGCGGGCCAATAATGCCTTGCGGGCGGTGGGGGAAAGCAAGGCAAGGCGATGGAAATTTGGAGTGTGGCTCATATCCTCTCGTTTAAAGCCGTTGCAGCCGCGCGGCAACGCCCTTCTTGCAAATCAAGCAGAACTCCGACATTTTGCGCCGCATGGAGCAAGTAATGGACAGCGCGCGATGAACTTGAAACTCTTGAGTTTATTTTCGGCGGCGATGGCATTGTTCGCAGCACCATCACGCGCCGATGCAGTTTGCTATGAACGCATTTACGATACCCTACACATGAAAAAGCATATCTTGCAGGAAGTCACAAAAATTCGCTTGTTGCTTGATGATGACAATGAATTGTCGGGCAAAATAGAAGCCGCTTTCCGCGAAGGCAATGCGTTTCATGCCAGCAGTGTCGACTGTGTGGTGAAAGGAAACACCACTACTTGTGAAATTCTGGACGGTGGGGGCAGATTTGATTTTACCAAAACAGACAAGGGCATACGGCTGGTCAACACTTCTTCAATGCGCTTTGGTGATGACGAAGGTGGCATCAGCATTGGGCGCGAAGCAGAACACCGCGTGTTTCTGTTATTCACAACTTCCATCAATACGTGCAGGAATTAGGTCCAAAATAATGCGAATGACGATTGCAACAGTGTTGGTATTTGCCGTGTTGCTGCCGCTAAACGTGCAAGCAGAAATTAAAGGTTGTTACGAGCGGGTCTATGACAAGACTTATTTGAAAAAGCACCGCAAGCAAGACGTGGCTAAAATCCGCTTGCAACTGGGTGTGGCCCAAGGCAGCGACGGTGCCTTTGAATTGCTGGACCGTGTGGACGCGGGGTTTCGCCAACGCGCAATTTATGATGGCAACCTCGTCGAGTGCAAACCGTCAGGCGATGAATTGGTTTGCAATATTGAAAGTGACGGCGGAAGTTTTGTCGTGACGGAACGCAGCGAAGATAGTGTGCGTATTACAAATAAAAACTTCATGCGCTTCGGCAACAGTGAAAACAGCGTAACAATCAAAGCGCAAGGCGAGCATCGCGAATTCAGACTATATCAAGTCTCCACATCTGCTTGCCCTTGAGGCAGCACTGCTGAAAAAACCAACAAAATTGCGACTAAATTTTGACTTGCTGTCGCTGCACTTCACGCATCTGTGAACACAGATCACACATGCGTTCACAACTGATTTTTTATTGAAGCGAAACCTTTTCTTCCGCGTCTTCGTTACTACATCTGTGTCACGGCAATCGTGACAATCATGAGTACAGAGAAATACACAGGAGAAATCACTATGACTTATCGCACACTCGCAGCATCAATTCTGGCCCTTGGACTTGTGAGCCCAATCAGCGCATTCGCAGCAGACAACGGGTTTTGCTCACAAGAACAAAGTAACCGCTCAGACTATATTGATTGCAATCCTGAATTCCGCGCTTCAACAGAACAAACAGCACTTTTTGGGGCTGCTGTTGCGGCGGAAGATGTTAGGAAAGTTGGACCTGTTGGCGACTACATTGATGAAACACCAAGTGAAAGCAATGCACGTTCAAGCAACTAAACATCCGTAGACTGACAAATTGACAGGCGCGACAAAAACCAGTTGCGCCTGTTGAATTGTGACTACAGTTCAACGTCATGAAGCTTCTTGGAAAACTGCGAAATAATATCATAGCTTCCAAGTGGCAATGTTTCGAAGCCCTTCAAAAGCAAGGCATCACGCATTGATTGCAGCGAGGCGTCTTGCATGACCTTTGACAATGCACCGCGCATACGCCGCATATCAGCCACGCGCGTTACATAAGGCAGACCCGGCACGGCGGGCGAGCGCGCAATTTCGTTAAGACCTCGTAATGCGGATGGCCGATGCTTCCGCAACAATGCGACAGTGACACAGTCAATGGCGCAAACATCTGCTTTCCCTTGTTGCACCGCAAATAGCGATGCGGCATGGCTTCCGGTTTCAACGGCTGCCCTGAACAGGGGCTGCCGCAGATTGTTTTTTTCTGCAAAGACCAGCTTCAGCGCCAACCAGCCCGACATGGAATTGCTGCTGTTGAAGGCCACAACTGAATTTCTGAACACTTCAAGTGGTTGCACTTCGCGGGCAAGAACCAGAGAGCAATAACGCGGACCATCACAGCCATCCGCATCATAGCAAGGCGTTGCCACGTAATTGAGCTGTCCCGCAAATTCATGCGTGAACGGAAAGCCGCAGGTTTGGCTGAACAGCAGATCGGGACTGCGCCAAGGCGCTTGAAAATCGCCGCCACGGGTCAATCCGCTCTTCGTGCCGTAGACGCTTGCTAAAGCTGCCCAAAATCCATCAGTTTCGGCACGAATTTCAGGCAAGTCGTACATGGGCAAGCTGGCAATCATGGATGGTCCAAAGAATTCAACGACACGGCTGTGGCATGCGACGCTTCTAAGTTGTAAGCTATAGTGGAGAAAAATGGCAGTCCCCCTATGGCAGAAAAATTGATCCCTAACACCCTCACACGCCTATTTGAGTGGCCAACCCTTATCATTATTGTGGTGGTTTATTCCGTGTTGGGTAGTCTGGTCTGGTTTCACGCCAGTCTCTCTTGGTGGGTAATTTTGCCAATTGGCGCCTATTTTGCGGCCTTGCACACCTCTCTGCAACATGAAGTATTACATGGCCACCCCACACGCAGCGGCCTATTGAATGAGGCGCTGATATTCCTGACGCCGACCATGTGGCTGCCGTTTCAGCGCTACAAAGAAACCCATTTGACCCATCACAACAATGCGCATTTGACCGATCCCGAAATTGACCCTGAATCTTATTACTTGCTGCCGGATGGTTGGGCGGCGGTTGCAGGTATCAAGCGCTTGCTATTTAAGATCAACCATACCCTGTGTGGCCGCATGTTGATTGGCCCTGCTGTGGGCATTGCGCGGTTCTGGTCAGCGGAACTATTGGATGTGTTAAAAGGCGACGGGCGAAAGGCCAAAGCTTGGGGCATTTTTGCGACATCGTGCGCCTGCGTGTTAAGCTACGTGATGTGGTGCGGCATGCCGGTGTGGCAATATATTTTATTGATTGCCTATCCTGGAATTTCACTGGCACTGGTGCGTTCCTATTGTGAACATCAGGCGGTTGAAAAAGTGGAGCATCGCACCATCATCGTGGAGTGCTCATTGTTTTGGTCATTTCTATTTCTCAACAACAACTTGCATCTACCACACCATGAGCGCCCCGCCATGGCATGGTATAAATTGCCAGCCTATTACCGCAGCGAACGCGCCAGCTTGATTGCCCAGAACAACGGTTATCTGATGAGCTATGCTGAAATGTTCCGGCGCTACTTTTTTGCCGCCAAAGAACCCATTCCCTACCCTAACCTCAAATGGTTGAAACGATGACGCTGGCCTCAACTCTGCCGGAACAATTCTGGCGGCGCGCCACACCAGTTCCCGTTGCCGCGCCGAAGTTTCTGGCAAAGAATATTGATCTGGCAAAACATCTTAACTTGCCTGCCGATGTGTTTGAACAGCCAGAAACCTTGCAGGCCCTTGCAGGCAACGACCGCTGGGCAAAAATTGAATCCGTGGCCCTAGCCTATAGCGGGCACCAATTTGGCCATTGGAACCCCTTGATGGGCGATGGCCGTGCCCATTTGATTGCCACGTTGGAAGGCGGCTGGGAGCTTCACCTTAAAGGTTCCGGTGCTACACCCTTTTCGAGGAATGGCGACGGGCGCGCCGCACTGGGCCCCATGCTGCGGGAGTATATTGTGAGCGAGGCTTTCGCAGGCCTTGGCATTGCCACCACGCGCAGCTTGGCTGTCGTCGCAACAGGTGAAGAAGTCTATCGCCGCCAAAAAGAACCGGGCGGCATTGTAGCCCGCATCGCCAAAAGCCATGTGCGGGTGGGTACATTCCAATATGCTGCCGCACATTTGGGAAAGGGAGGCGTCCAGACGCTTTTTGAGCACGAACGCCAACGCAGTCATCCCCATACGGAGAATGTATCGGATTTTCTGGCCAGTGTAATTTCGCGGCAAGCCCAATTGATTGCGCAGTGGATGTGCGTGGGCTTCATCCACGGCGTGATGAACACCGACAACATGGCCATATCAGGAGAAACCATCGACTTTGGCCCCTGCGCTTTCATGGATATTTTCCACCCGAAAAAAGTATTTTCCTCGATTGATGAAATGGGCCGTTACGCCTGGGACCAACAACCCGCCATTGGCTTGTGGAACCTCACGCGATTTGCAGAATGCCTGTTGGCTTTACTGGATGACGACACGGACAAGGCTGTTGTTCTGGCGAAGGTTGAATTAGAAAAATTCTATCCGCAATTTGAAGCGGCCTTTGAAATTGGCATGCTACAAAAATTGGGGATTACCGAACGTCGTGGAGAAGATGGTGCTTTCATCGCCGATATTTTGCGCGTTCTGATGGACGAAAAGCAGGACTTCACAGTTTACTTTCGTGAATTGACACGGGGTAATTCACTTTCGGCGCTGGCACAAGATATTTGGAAAAAGCGCTTGGGTGGTGCTCCACCCAACATGGAGATAATGCGACAAGCCAACCCCATCTACATTGCCCGCAACCATCAAGTGGAAGCGGCATTGCGCGAAGCAGAAGCGGGGAACATGACGCGCTTCGACACGCTGGTAGGGTTGTTAAAAACACCGTTCACCGAAGTTGAAAACATGGCAGGCTTCGAAGCACAGCCATTAGAAGATGAAGAAGTGACGCAGACGTTTTGTGGAACGTGATTGATCAGGTAATTCTCCCCCCCCTCCCTTTTAGGGAGGGGAAATTGGATTGTCGTCTACTTAAAACACCACAACGCTGCGAATGCTCTCGCCACGGTGCATCAAGTCAAACGCCTCGTTGATGCGTTCAAGCGGCAGTGTGTGCGTAATCATCGGATCGATTTCGATTTTACCGTCCATGTACCAATCCACGATCTTCGGCACATCGGTGCGACCGCGTGCACCTCCGAAAGCTGTTCCGCGCCATGAACGACCCGTAACCAACTGGAAAGGGCGTGTCGAAATTTCTTGGCCCGCACCCGCAACTCCGATGATGATGGACTGGCCCCAGCCCTTGTGTGCAGCTTCCAGCGCTACGCGCATGACTTTCACATTGCCGATGCATTCGAAAGTGTAATCCGCCCCGCCACCCGTAAAGTCCACGAGATGGGCCACGATGTCGCCCTGAACTTTTGAGGGGTTAATGAAATGCGTCATGCCAAAACGGCGACCCCAGGCTTCGCGATCGTCGTTAAGATCAACACCCACGATCATGCGGGCACCTGCCAATCGCAAACCTTGAATGACGTTGAGGCCAATACCGCCCAAGCCAAAAACGATGGCCGTTGAACCCACTTCCACCTTCGCCGTGTTAATGACGGCACCCACGCCGGTGGTGACACCGCAACCGATGTAGCAGATTTTGTCGAAAGGTGCGTCCTGCCGCACTTTCGCCAAGGCTATTTCCGGCATGACTGTGTGGTTCGCGAATGTGGAGCAGCCCATGTAGTGATGGATCATCTGGCCCTTGTAAGAAAAGCGCGAAGTGCCGTCTGGCATCAAGCCCTTGCCCTGCGTGGTGCGGATTTTCTGGCACAGGTTGGTTTTAGGATTGAGGCAATATTCGCATTCGCGGCATTCAGGCGTGTAGAGCGGAATGACATGATCACCAACTTTCAAGCTGGTCACACCGGCGTCCAATGTCGCGCACGATGCCAGCACCTTCATGGCCCATGATAGCGGGAAACAGGCCCTCAGGGTCAGCGCCAGAGATTGTAAATTCATCGGTGTGGCAAATACCTGTGGCCTTGATCTCAACCAGAACCTCGCCTGCGCGAGGTCCTTCCAGATCTACTTCAACCACTTCAAGTGGTTTGCCAGCTTCAAAGGCAACAGCAGCACGTGTCTTCATGTCATTGATCCATCAAGTTTATTGATGGCTTCGACATTGGTGGCAGATGCGCCCTTGGGATCAAACGCTGAAGCGAGCCATGTATCAACAATCGCCTTGGCCAATTCCGGCCCGATGACGCGGGCGCCCATGGTGATAATTTGCGCATTGTTCGACGTCGCTGCCTTGCCTGCGGAGTAAGTGTCATGGGTCAAAGCCGCACGGATGCCCGGCACCTTATTAGCTGAAATGCACACGCCAATGCCTGTGCCGCAAATGAGAACGGCACGATCGTACGCGCCGCTTTTCACAGCCTTGGCCACTTTGCCGGAGAGATCGGCGTAAAAACCAGCTTCACTCATGTTGGTAATGGCATGTTCGCCTTTGGTCTTCAAATGCGCTTCAATGACGTCCAACAAAGGTTTTCCGGCGCTGTCTGCACCCAATGCAATTTTCATGATGACCCTCCATTTATTTCTGCGAGGAGATAAGCCAAACTGCCCTCAACAATCAAAGGGATTTGCCATGTCAGTCACGCATGCCGTTGGTCTTTCTACGAGCTTTCGCAAAACCGTTTCAGAAAGCGATGTATATTTGTTTGCCGGCATCACGGGAGACTTGTCGCCCAACCATGTGGATGAAGCTTTCATGAAAACCACGCCATATGGCGGGCGCATTGCCCATGGTGCCTTGCTGGTGGGCTATATGTCAGGCTGCTCCACGGATATTGTTTCGAAATGTGTTTCGCTCTCCGATTGCCAACCCGTGTCGCTGGGCTATGATCGCGTTCGCTTTTTGAAAGGCGTGCTAATTGGCGACACCATCGAGCTCACTTACAAAATATCTTCCGCCGATGCAGGGAAGTCGCGCACCATTGCTGATATTACGATTACCAATCAACACGGCGAACTGTGCGCCGTGGCAACCCATGTGATGACGTGGTTGAAGCGAGGTTAGCCCGCAATATAGCTTTTCATCGTCGCAGCAACGCCATCGCGCCACAACTTGCTCAGCCAATCAGTGAAGCTGGCGCGGAAGGATTCGTCCTTAGCCACCTCGCCATAAATGTCATCCATTGAAAGCCATTGCAACGGATCGGATTTGGCTTGCAATGCCAAAGCATTCAAACGAGGCCAGATCGGATCGTTGGGTTCCACAACTTTTCCGGAATCCGTGGTGCCGGCACAATAACGACACCACAGCGCGGATTCTAAAGCGAGACCTGAAATGCTGCGGCCCGCTTTCAGATTATCAGCAATCACCGGCACGATAAATTTAGGCTGGCGGTTAGAACCGTCGAACGCCAAGCGCCGTTCGGTGTCACCAATTTTTGGATTGGAGAACCGGCTATGAATGAGTTTCAAATAATCGCCAATATCGGTATTGGGCACGGGCGGCACCGTTGGCACAATTTCCTCCCGCTCGATTTTGTTGAAGAATTCTCCGACCAGTGGATGTTCCATGGCTTCATGCACAAAATGTACATCGAGCAAACAGCCTGCATAGGCAATGACGGCATGGCCACCGTTGAGAATTCGGATTTTCATATATTCAAACGGTGTGACGTCTGGCACAAATTGCGCGCCAACTTTTTCAAAGTCAGGCCGGCCCGCTGTGAACTGGTCCTCAATTACCCACTGCCTGAACTCTTCGCAGAACACGGGCCAATTATCTTCAATGCCAAACTTTTCCAACGCAATTTTGCGTTCACGGTCTGATGTTGCGGGCGTTATGCGGTCCACCATGGCGTTGGGGAAAGTCACGTTCTTTTCAATCCAATCCGCCAAACTAGCATCCATCAAACGTGCTAAACCTGAAACGGCATTGCGGGTCACGACACCATTGTGCGGAAGATTATCGCAAGACATAACAGTGAAGGGTGTGAGGCCTTTGGCCTTGCGGGCCTTGAGACCATGCAAGATCAAACCGAACGCCGTTGTCGGATCATCCGGATTTTTTGCATCGCGTTGCAATGCCGGATGGTTGGGGTCAAACTTTCCAGTCGCAGGATTGATCATGTAACCGCCTTCGGTGACGGTGAGCGAGACAATCCGGATGGCTGGATCAGCCAAGGTAGCCAGCAGGCGCTTACGCTCTGATGGTGGAATGAAATCAATCATCGGGCCAGTGACGCGCGCCGAACTCCGGTGGGCGTCTTGCTCAACCACTGTCGTCAAATAATCCTGTGACACCAGTTTCTCGCGCATCAGCTCATCAGTGGGCATAACGCCAGCGCCAATGATGGCCCAGTCGTGGTTTAGCCCCATGTTGAATAGATCATCGAGATAAACCGCAAGGTGGGCGCGATGAAAATTACCGACCCCAATATGCACAATACCCGGTGTGAGTGAATCGCGCGAATAGCGAGGGGTGGAAACCTCGGCGCGCAGGCCACGAACGGTAACAAGATTGAGTTTGGTCATGTTTTTATCAGCTCATCCATTGGCCACCAACGTGGCTTTCCGGTGTAGCCACCACGCCAAAATTCAGCAAGCCTAATCTTTTCAGATCAATCAACACTTTACTTTGTATTGAGTTTTTACACTGGCAACAGCTACAAGCCCGTTTTAGAGAAAAAATTGTCGGAGTTTCCATGAACCAGTTACCTTCAAATCGCGCGCTGATGGGTCGTCCTGTGGCAGATGGAATTTTGGCGACAACCCGTACCGAGCTTGATGCGATGCGGGAAAAGGGCTGGCCCGCCAAGCTGGTGTCGATTTCCATTGGCCATAATCCTTCGGTCAACCTCTATGTGCGCAACCAGGCCAAGGGGGCGGAAAAAGCCGGTATTCAGTTTGAAGAACGCATTTTGCCCGACACCATTTCGCGCGTGGAAATGCTGGGTATCATTGAAGCGCTGAATACCGACCCGCGGGTAACCGGCATCATCATCCAGCGCCCGGTGCCGAAGCATTTGAATATCCGTGAAATCCAAACTGCCATTCATCCGCTAAAGGACGTGGAGGGTATGCACCCTGCCTCTATCGGCAACATCGTCTATAAGGATGTGGGGCTTGCGCCCTGCACGGCTGCAGCTTCGGTGGAGTTGTTGAAGCAAACCGGATTGAATTTGGAAGGCCTGGAAGTGGTGGTCATCGGCCATTCAGAAATCGTTGGCAAACCCATCGCGTTTTTGTTGATGGCCGAAGGTGCCACCGTCACCGTGTGCCACCACATGACGCGCAATCTCGCGGTGCACTCGCGTGCCGCTGATGCGGTATTCGTGGCCGTGGGTAAACCACGCTTTATCACCGCTAATATGATCAAACCGGGCTCCGCCATCATCGACATCGGCATCAACCAGATTGAAGAAAACGGCAAGATGATTACCGTGGGTGATGTTGACTACGCCTCGTGCTCGGAACTTGCAGGATGGATAACGCCAGTGCCGGGCGGTGTGGGGCCGGTAACGGTTTCAATTCTGATGCGCAACACAGCAACAGCTTTGAAGGCGCAGGTCAAATTCTATGAAGATACGTTTGACTCAAAATCAGACAAGCTGGTGCATGTGGAACCCATGAGGGGCTGAAGAAGACTAACGCAGGACCTTCTGCGAGCCATCACTAAAGACATAAGTAATATCTGCCATGCCATCGGCTGCAAACACGTAAAAGATTCTCAAACTTTCCGTGCCCGTATTCGTGAGCGCATGTGGCGAATTGCCGGGAATGAAGACGACTGTTTCTTGCTTCAGGAGATGTTTGGAATTTTGAATTTCAACTTCTCCTTCGCCTGACAATACAAAATAGATTTCAGACTGCGCATGCCAGTGCAATTTTCCCAAAGCACCCGGCAACATTTCAATAACCCCAGCCGTCATCCCACTGCTGGGAGTCAGGGCTCTGTCCAAAATAGTGCGCCAGTTCAAGTTCGAGCCATAATCGCTGCCACCGCTGACAGGACAATCCTCAACATGCAAGACGATGGGCTTGTCGGTGTTCATTTCGAAGTCATCTGCTGTTTAGGTGTTTCATTCGGAGACAAAATATAAAATCCGTCCGCCGCAATTTGTTGCCATGGTCCGGTAGCGCCATCAGGCCATAGTACCCGCACTTCGGCATTCGAAGCCTCGCCCAAGCCAAAATGCCACCACCCCAAATGGCCTGAGGCATGGCCACCGCCGGAGGTGATTTCGCGCCGCGTAATCCTGTCGCCACGCTTCACCTCAATCCAAGCGCCAATACCATTGCGGTTGGCTCCGTCTTGCTGCAATTGTACCTGCAACCAATGGCCCGCTTGTTTTGACGTGTTACGCCACACTTGCGCATTGGAATTGCGGTTGACGACGACAAGGTCCAGCAAGCCATCTCGATTGAAATCCACCACCATGCCGCCACGTGCCGTCTCGGTGCTGGCCACGCCCGCCTTGTCGGCGACTTCAACAAATTTGCCATCGGCTTTCCCGAGCAAAAGGTTGTTGGGATCTTTCGCTGCAAAATCCGGCATCTCCGCAACATTGCCCTTGGCCACAAACAAATCCACCATGGCATCATTGTTCACATCTTCAAACTGCGCATGCCAGGCGGTGGAATTGCGCAGGTCATCACCCATAAAGGGCCGATGCGCTGTCACTCCATTGACATAGGCCGTGTCTTTATAAACGGGCTTGGGTTTGCCTTGCACTGGCAGCTCTTTCAGGAACTGCAATTTGTTATCACCCATCGATGTCAAATAAAAATCCGGATAACCATCGCCATTCACATCACTTGCTGCAATGCCCATGCCCCAGATGCGCAAACGCTGCCAGCCGTCCTTGTCGGTATAGAGTGTGGGCGCTTGATCTGGTGCCAGCTTCCACATTTGCTCTTCGCCACCCTCGTAATATTCGCGGTCATTCGACACGCGCAGTGAAGGTGTGCCCGAACGGTCCCAATCCGTGAACAGCATGGAAAGTGCACAGTGACTGGGTGTCAGTGCAATGGGTTTGGTGAACGCAAAGGGAGGCTTTTTCTGGTCAATACGGGCGCGGTGCAACCAATTGTCAGTGCACGAACCCCACGGCGAAAGCTCTTCCTTCGGGTTGATGTAGTTGCCAATTGCTATTGAAGGCCACGCAGCGCCCTTTTCAAATGTCGCGGCATAGGACACGGACCATGCGTTGCCCCCATCAAAATTCCAGCGTTTGTTAGCCACTTCAAATTTGCAATGCCCTAGCCCGCGCATCACCTTGTTTTCACCCACGCGCAACACGACAAGATCGACATTGCCATCGGCATCAATATCGAGCGGATAAGCACCGGTCGCCTTGTCAAATTCCAATCCGCTTTTTTGCTTCTTGAAGGTAATTGCGCCTCCGCGTTTTGCTGTGTTGCGGAAGAAGGACGCTTTACCCTCGCCGCCTGCTGTGAACAAATCCGGCGCGCCATCCTTGTTGCAGTCAAAGGTCGCGGCACCGCCACCGACCATGAAAAAATAATCACCGGAATAGGTTGATGACAGACCCGAGGATTTGGTGACCTCTTCGAATGTGGGAATGACGGGGCTTGTTTCTTGTGCAACTGATGCAGATGTCAGCGCAACGGCTGCCAAAATTAAAACTGAAAAACGCTTCATGCCGAAACCCGTGTCTTCAATGCGTTGACCGCGTCACCCACACAACGGCCCTGGTCTAACCCACGGTCAATCGCGGCGCGGAAATGAATGCCACCATAAAGCCTGGAGATACCCGCTTCGTTTGCGGCTTCCCAGAAACTCTTGAATGGTCGGCCTTTGAATTTTTCCCGCACATGAGTTTTGTCTTCAAAGGCAAAATTATCACCGAAAAACTGCGTCAACACTGTTGCCGCTGCCCCTGACTGCGTGCTGTGCCCCGAAGGGTATTCAGGAAATGGCGGTGTGATCAACATTGGTTCCCAATTCTTGTCGATGACTTTTTTGATGTATGTGACGGGGCGAAGCAGGTCATATTCAAATTTGCTTTTCCAACATGCCACGAAGGCATCCGACACCGCTATACCAAGCCGCGCCATCACATCAACGCTGTCTTCAATGTTGGAATTTTTCGCTTTCAAAATATCAAGTGCAATAAACAACCAATGCCCCGGTGGCGTTGGCGACAACATTGGATCATCCGACCAAAACCGCGCGATGAGTTTTTGTTCCGGCGTCAACGCCTTCACTACGTCGTAAACTTCCATCGCCTCTTTATAAAATGGGGACGCCCTGTCCTCGCTATAAGCGGGCGGTGGCGGCAACGAACAAGTTGCGCCATTGGCAGTGGCAAAGGTGCGATTATTTCCCCACTTCGGCAACAGTGGAAGTTGTTGCAAGCGAATAGGCCCTGTCGGTTTCCAATGTGCGGGGGCAGCATCAACCTTGTAGTCACTGTCAAAGCCCATCAACTTGATCTCGTGACCACCGTCCTGCACTGACCAATTCAAGATATGAGACGCGATGGCCGCACCATACTCCGTGCTGCGCTTTAGTGTTGATGCTTTTACATGCGGCGCCAGGGCAGCGTTTAGTTTTGCGGTGACGGCCGATATGGCCCGTTTGCCTGTCGGCCCCGTGTTTTGAAACAACACATTCACAACACTTGAAAGCGAAGAATGCATCACAGCTGCATCATCATATTTTAGTTTTGAATTGCGCACAGGCAATGGCGAAAGCTGCGGCAGTTGTCCGGCCAGACTTGTAAATTTCGTTGAAGCAGATGCCACGGCCTCAAACGCCGTGATGCCCATGTAAGCAAAGGCGCGGGCTGCGACGGGTGGCGAATAGGTTGCCGTATGGCGCACCAGTTCGAGAGTGAGGTCATACCAAGCGTACAGAACGTCCACGGCTTGCGGCTTTTTCTGCGCTGCCATTACATACGAGGGTAATAATGGGGCAAAGGCAACGAACCCTGCCGCAGCCACAACTCCTCTACGATCAACCATCTTCATGTTTCAATCCCAGCAATTCAAAAGCTGGAGAGGAATAAGCATGATTGGTCGCCGCGAGGCAAGAATTTGGATAAAATACAAATGGGGAGCATCCCATAAGGAGGCTCCCCACTTTTTACAAACTGGCATCCGGGTACGCAGTACCTAATCCCGAAAGGCCCAAGACACTTCCCCGCTCAGAGGGTTACGCTGTCATGAAGGCAGAATACGTGGATATGGTTTCGAAAGCGTTTCGATGTGGAATAATTCAACTTAACAAGGCCTTACGATGCTGTGCGATGGCGGAGCATCTGTGCCAGCGCGGCACAAGGTTCACGAAATATTCCAATTTTTTTGCGTTGCAAAAATATATATTCGTTAGGGGTTCACATTCTCGCAAAGCACTGCTACACCCCGCCTCGCGTCTGGACAGTTCGTTCAAACTCTTTGACGCGGGATGGAGCAGCCCGGTAGCTCGTCAGGCTCATAACCTGAAGGTCGTCAGTTCAAATCTGGCTCCCGCAACCAATAAAAAGCCCGTTATCTCAATGAGATAGCGGGCTTTCCTTTTTGAATGATGCGCAAATTCCGTAAAATTTTCAACAAACGACCTACAATAGGAAAATAGAGCTTGACACCGCGCGGTGGTTTCGCTATATCTTGCCACACTCCGGAATTGCGTCTCCGCATACCGACCAGCCCCCACAACAGTTTTGAGCACATCAGGAAAACGACGTGGGGTGGCGGGCGGATGCTATGTCTAATTCGGCGTAGAGTTCGACAAAGCGTTTGGGTCGCCCAGATGCAAAACCGGCCTATGTTGAAGATGGCCTCTTAGACACATCCAGCACATAAACACTTGTAAGCTGCGCAATGTTTTGTGGCAGGGAACCTATAATATATTTTTCAAGTTCAACCGCACTTTGAAACTTTTTGTTTGCCATTCCTGCAACTTTTTCGTCTTTGCCAAACCAAAGGACCAAGTAGACACCTTGCAGTGAAGCATCCGGGTGAATTGCATAGCGTTCGTGCAGTTGAGTTTGCGCGGCAGTATAGAGTTCGGCGTGCCATTGGCCTTTCACTTCGCATACCAAAAGCTTGCGCTGACCTCCAAACATTTTGGTCAGTGTAAAATCACAGCGGTTTTTATTAGCCATTTGGTGTTCAATAACCACAGATGTATCCAAGCTTTGAAACCTAATCTGTAGTCTCTCAACAATGCGGTCACGCGCCGTGTTTTCATCGACGCGTTTACCGTGTGGCCAAAACAACGAAAGTGGATTGGTCTCAGCACCATTGATCCAAGTTTGAAGTGCACAAAGTTCCTCTAGAAGCAATGCACGTAAATCTTCGACACTGGCAACTTGACCAGCATCCAATAGGTCAACAACGTTTGAAACAGTAGGGACAATAAAGTCTTGCAACGATTTCTGCCTTGTGGCCGCCGCTCTCATGCTCAACAAGTCATTTCGAAAATCCGAAAATCGAGGATCACCCATCAATCGTTTGATAACAGTCAAACGAGCATCGGGTTCGTCTTTTTCAATTTGCCAAGTTACATCCCGTAAAAAGCGATAAGCGGTTTCACTTTCGGGTGAGCCCGTGCCATAGGAGTTAGGCAAATAGACCTTGGGCCACACGCCCACATAAGCATCGAGTATCTTAAAAATCTTTTCCGCTGTCAGTTTAGGCCAACCTGCTGACCCATCACGTTCCCAGCGTCCCGCCTTATTCTCTAAAGCAAATATAGCTTTTGGATCGGATAAGAGATCATTCCACAGGCCATGCTCATCTTCATCGCAAAAGAAAAAGTGCCGTAACCTCCAAAACTCCAGCCTTTGGTTTGTTAATTCATCGGCAGCATCTATATCTGTAGCTTGAATTTCACCGCATCGATTGCTGGTCGAATTTGCCAAGTCCTTTGACTTGCCAGCCTGTGCGCAAATTGAAAATAGTGTTTCCAGTGCATCTAAAGATGCATTCGGATATTTTTCAAGCCAGCCCCATGCCAAATCCGTTTTAACTGCCTCAAATGCTTTATTGTTTTTGAAACGCCACAGTTGGCAGTGGGCGCGTTCCAATTGCGGTTCAAAATATTCAGTCGCAAATGCTTTTCGGTCGGCGTTGTCTGAAAACAATAGCCGATCGATTTCAGCTTCCAGTTTTTCTGCTTCTCCTTCTGAATAAGCTTTTGCTGAACCAACTTCAGTTTTTACAGCTCTCAGAACGGCTGGATCAATGTGTTGAAGACTTCCTTTCGCTCGAAAATGCACGAGGCAAGCCGCGTGTAAAACTTCTGCAACGGGTCGCTTATCTCCCTTCGCCAAATCCTGCAACGATGGCCAGCTTGGCTTTAACGCATCGATGCAATTGAAAAGGGTTTTTTGCACGGTCTCATCGCTATCGGTGCGTTCATGAAGTTTCTCAGGAAGATACATAAAATAGAATGCGAATTGGTGAGTCCACCACCACCATGTTCCAGCTTCAGTTAAACTTCTTTTCTCTTGCAGGGCTTGGAAGTTGGACAATCTGACTTTTTCGTCTCGCACCTTCCACTTTCTGTTACGAGGGAAATTTGCGCGCTGTTCCCGATCATATTTCCGCCAACTGACATTGTGTTTTGCCCAAATTCTCATGAAGGCCAATTTCTCATTTGCATGCTTTCGCATAAGCGCGCGTATTGGAACCGAAGACCTGTTTTTTGTGTAGATACTATGTCGATGCATCAGTGCAGACCAAAGAGCGACATTGTTTTCGCTAAAAGCCCATTCGACAAGCACTACTTGATCTTCCTGTGAAAAGCTTACGCCGCCGTGTAGATGGCCCCATTGTACGACACTTTGAATGTCCCAAATTCTTTCGCGGTCAGTTACGTTTATAAAAGCAGTCTTTTGCAGGTCGTGCCGCAAGGGATTGCATTCTTTCAACTTTTTAACTGCGGTACTCTTGTCCTCGCTCACATCATGACTAAATCGCAAATTTTTGATCCAAGACCAAATCTGATTTTTGTCATAGGGTTCTGACTGAAGCTCAAAGAATCGATCCAACAATCTGCCAATCACTTTGCTTGCATCGTTGCGGCAATGGCATTCAAGGGGCTTGGTTGCGTTACAAGTGCATTTGAGTTGGGCCGAGAGTAGATCTAGCAACCACGTGACATCACCAATTGTGCGAGTTCGGATGACATCATTGATCACATAAAGTTGGTCACTATAGTTCCCACTCTTTTCCACCTTTCGAATGTCAGCCCGCCCAGCATGTAGCAGCAATTGCAGAACCAAAGCGCGATCAGTTTGCGCAGGTAAATCCCGCAAAACCAAATCAGCGGTGACTTTAAGGCAATCCGGCTGAGGTGCACCAAGCAGGTCTCTAACTAGTGCGTCTTTTGAAAGACCACCGCCTAAAGTAAAGCTGCGAGCTGCAAGCATGCGCAATATGTAGTCCTCTGACCTATCCAGAGCGACGTCTTGCAAGGTGCTGTTCAGTTGTTGAGGGGTGGAATTGTCTTGCATCATTTGCAAGACAAGGCGCCTCAAGTGCGATTGGTCTGCTCTATCTCGCAGTATCGCTTCGACGGCTGGAGCTACTGCATCTGTGAAAAAGCCTGCCAAGCTAAAACTGCGCCAACTGTCACTCCTTCGGAAATAGGGGTCTTGTGCTGCTTGCTTGCGGAGGCCGTTCAGGAGTTCGACTTTCGATTTCTGGGTCAACTGCGAAGCATCACCATTTGCGATAACGGCATAAGGATCAAGTGCAATCGCTGCGGATTGTATTTTTTGAGAGCCGAGAGCGGCCATCCAACCGAGCATGCCTCGAAGATCGTCTCGAATAGCTCCGTTCGGTGCGATCAATGCTAAACAGCGAGAAAGTGAGAGCCGATCAGAAGCGTCATCAGTCTTTTTTACAAGAAAAGAAGCTGCGCAATATTCGGCAACAATACGGTGAAAAGGCTCATGGAAATTTGGAGCGTCGCTTGGTTTGAACAAGCGCGTATTCAAAATCGCTTGGGTATTGCTTTGACTCTGACTTAAGGCATGAACGTACGGAAATTTTGGCTCTGAGGTTTGATCAACCGACGAAACCCCAGTTGATCCCGATAACAACATCTTTGCGAAGAGTTCTGATCCCGTTTTTAAAATTTCCTTAACCGGAGGTGTAGGACTACTTGAAAGAGACTTACCATCGCTGCTTCCAAGTCGCTCAACAGCACTTTGGAAAGCTGCTGACTTGGTCGTAAATTTATGGCCCGCTTGAATGAACCCTTCGGCAAACAAGCGCAAAAATACCGGGTTTCCCAAAAGAGGCTCAAGCCCAAAAGCCGATGACGCATTTTGGAATTTCTCAAAGTCTTCATTCGGAAATCGATTTTCAAAGATCGATTTTTGCTCAAACCTTGAGAAGGGCTCCAGCCTAAGTACTTTGGCGGGGCTGCCGGAGAACTCCTCTAGAAATCTTTTGCGCTCCTCGCTCCAAACATCTGCGCGACTGGAAAATAAGGTGATAGCAGCTTTCTGTTCGATTGCTTTCACGATGACTTGGTTTGTTGCTGAATCTCCTGTTCGTGCAACTTCATCAAGAGCATCGACAATCAATACATTAGATGTGTTGAGCGCGGCATGCTGGAAAGCACTTGCCGACCAGCGTTTGGTATTGTGCCTTCGAGCAATATTCGCCAATAAATCCGATTTCCCTGCCCCTGGCTCGGCGAGGACAACATAAACACCACTGGGCACGAAGCAGTCGCTTGCGCAAACCGAATTGTCTCCATCAATGAGTGTTCGGGGAATGTACGAATCTGCCATCTTGACCACTGTACGGCAAAGACTGTGGTAGGCAAATATGCGTGAGCATTTGCGGCGACGG